>CAXTSS010000008.1:0-228660 GCA_964247075.1 uncultured Rhizobacter sp.
CACGATGGGCGAGGCGCTGGAGATCGAAAACGTCGCCCGCATGCGCAAGCAGGAGTTGATGTTCGCGATCATGAAGAAGCGCGCCAAGGCCGGCGAGCAAGTGTTCGGCGACGGCGTGCTCGAGGTGCTGCCCGACGGCTTCGGCTTCCTGCGCTCGCCCGACGCGAGCTACATGGCGAGCACCGACGACATCTACCTCAGCCCGAGCCAGATCCGGCGCTTCAATCTGCACACCGGTGACGCGATCGAAGGCGAAGTGCGCGTGCCGAAGGACGGCGAACGCTACTTCGCACTCGTCAAGGTCGATCGCGTCAACGGCGTGGCACCCGAGGAGAGCAAGCACAAGGTCATGTTCGAGAACCTGACGCCGCTGTTCCCGAAGGAACAGTTCAAGCTCGAACGCGACATCAAGTCGGACGAGAACATCACCAGCCGCATCATCGACTTGGTCGCGCCGATCGGGAAAGGCCAGCGCGCTTTGCTCGTGGCTCAGCCCAAGACCGGCAAGACGGTGATGATGCAGCAACTGGCGCATGCGCTGGTCGCCAACCACCCCGAGGTCTACCTGATCGTGCTGCTCGTCGATGAGCGGCCCGAGGAAGTGACCGAGATGGTGCGCACGGTGCGCGGCGAAGTCATCAGCTCCACGTTCGACGAGCCCGCGGCGCGCCACGTGCAGGTCGCCGAAATGGTGATCGAGCGCGCCAAGCGGCTGGTCGAGATGAAGAAGGACGTGGTGATCCTGCTCGACTCGATCACCCGCCTCGCTCGCGCCTACAACAACGTGCTGCCTTCCAGCGGCAAGGTGTTGACCGGCGGCATGGATTCGAACGCGCTGCAGCGCCCGAAGCGTTTCTTCGGCGCCGCGCGCAATGTCGAGGAAGGCGGCTCGCTGACCATCATCGGCACCGCCCTGATCGACACCGGCAGCCGCATGGACGAGGTCATCTACGAAGAGTTCAAGGGCACCGGCAACTGCGAAATCCACCTGGATCGCCGCATGGCCGAAAAGCGCGTCTACCCGTCGATCCTGATCAACAAGAGCGGCACGCGGCGCGAAGAGCTGCTGCTGCAGCCCGAGATCCTGCAAAAGACCTGGATCCTGCGCAAGCTGCTCTACCCGATGGACGAGATCGAGGCGATGGAGTTCATCCTCGACAAGATGAAGTCGACGAAGAACAACCACGACTTCTTCGACATGATGAGGCGCGGCGGGTAGGCTATACTTAAAGGCTTCCCGCTTTCGGAAAGTGCGCCAAATGGTTTGGCGTGGCTGCCGTCACCCAAGCCGAGGCTCCCCATGAAAGAAGGCATTCACCCCACGTACCGCGAAGTCTGCTTCGTGGACCTGTCCAACGGTTTCAAGTTCGTGACGCGCTCGTGCGCGACCGCCAAGGAAACCATCAAGATGGACGACGGCCGCGAGCTGCCACTGTTCAAGCTGGAAACCACCAGCGAGTCGCACCCGTTCTACACCGGCACGCAAAAGAGCGTCGATTCGCTCGGCGGGCGCGTCGAGAAGTTCCGCAACAAGTTTGCGCACCTCGGCGCCAAGAAGTGATTCTTGTGTCGCTCAAGCAAAGGCAGCCTCGGCTGCCTTTTTTATTGGGCCGCGATGGCATGATCCGCGCCTGAATCACACGCCCGCCGAATTGAACTCCCCGAACCCTGCCCTCGTCACCGCGCGCGCCGCACAGCGGCTGCCGCGCATCGCGCTGCTGCTGTTCTGCGCCGCCTACGTGCTGCCCGGCGTGTTCGGGCGCGACCCGTGGAAGAGCGCCGACATCACCGCGTTCGGCTACATGGTCAACATCGCGAACGGCCAGACGCCGTGGCTTGCTCCCACCGTCGGCGGCCTGCCCGCCGACGCAGCGCTGCTGCCGTACTGGCTCGGCGCGATCTTCATCAAGCTGCTCGGGCCATTGGTGGGCCCCGCGCTGGCCGCGCGCATTCCGTTCGCGTTGTTGCTGGTGCTGGTGCTGGTGCTGACCTGGTACGCCTGTTACCACCTCGCGCGCACCGAGGCCGCACAGCCGTTGCCCTTCGCGTTCGGCGGCGAGGCCGATCCGATCGACTACGCGCGCGCGATCGCCGATGGCGCGCTGCTCGCACTGGTGGCCACGCTCGGCCTGCTGCAACTCGGCCATGAGACCACACCCGAGCTGGCTCAGCTCGCCAGCGTCGCGCTGTTCGTTTACGCGCTTGCTGCGAGCCCGTTCCGCAGCTTGGAGCCGAAGCTGGCCGTGCTCTTCGCCCTGCCCGCGCTGGCGGCCAGCGGCGCGCCGAGCATCGCACTCGCACTCGGCATCGTCGGCAGCGTGATCTGCAACGCTTCTTCGTACGAGCCGGCGCGGCGCTTCATGCCGTGGATCGCCACGAGCACGGCGCTGGCTGCACTGCTCGCCACGCTGCTCGGTGCCTGGGCGCTGCGCACCGACGCCTCCATCCTGTCGTTCGACGGGGTGTGGGCACTGCTGCGGCTGCTCGCCTGGTTCACCTGGCCAGCCTGGCCACTCGCGCTGTGGACGGTCTGGCGCTGGCGCGCGCACCTGTCGCATCGCCACATCTCCATCCCGCTCGGGTGCGCGCTCGTCAGCCTGGTCGCCTGCGTCGTGATGGGCGGCTCGGAGCGAGCGCTGATGCTCGGCCTGCCACCGCTCGCGGTGCTGGCCGCGTTCGCGTTGCCGACGCTGCAACGCAGCACCGCCGCCGCGATCGACTGGTTCTCGGTCTGCTTCTTCACCGTGTTCGCGGCCGTGATCTGGGTCGTCTACACCTCGATGCAGACCGGCGTGCCCGCGCAGCCCGCGGCCAACATCGCGCGCCTCGCGCCCGGCTACGTGCCGAGCTTCTCACTGCTGGCGCTCGCGCTGGCGGCGCTGGGCACGGTCGCATGGTTGTGGCTGGTGAAATGGCGCACCGGCCGCCATCGGCACCCGCTGTGGAAGAGCCTGGTGCTGCCGGCCAGCGGCGTGGCGTTGTGCTGGCTGCTCGCGATGACCTTGCTGCTGCCACCGCTCGATCAGGCGCGCGGCTACCGCTCGCTGGTGCAGCGCGTCGCGAAGGTCGTGCCTGCGGGCACGTGCATCGCCGCGCCCGGCGTGGCGCGCGCGCAGGTCGTCGCGCTCGAATACCTCGGCGGCTTTCAGGTCGATGCGGTCGCACCGGCCGCCACCACGCACTGCGAGTTCCTGGTGCAGATTCAGGGCCGGCAGGCCGTGCGTTCGCCGGGTGCAGGCTGGAAGCTGCTGACGCGCGAGCGCCGCAACACCAGCGACGAAGAGATCACAGCGGTGTATCGGCGAGCGCCGCCCGCGTCGCGCTGACGTCGCCGCTGCAGCGCACTCGAACCGCCGGGAAGATGATGCGGAAGGTCGAGCCGCGCCCGAGTTCGCTCTCGATCACCAGCTCACCGCCGTGGCGCTGCGCCACATGCTTGACGATGGCCAGGCCGAGCCCGGTGCCGCCAGTGTCGCGCGAGCGGCTGCCATCGACGCGGTAGAAGCGTTCCGTCAGCCGCGGCAGGTGCTCGCGCGCGATGCCCAGGCCGGTGTCGCTCACCGCGATCTCGCCGGCGCCATCCGCAAGTTGCCTCCAGCCCAACTCGATGCGCCCGCCTTCCGGCGTGTAGCGCACCGCGTTGTTGACAAGGTTGGTGATCGCGCTGAGCAGCTCGTTCTGCGCGCCGGCGATCTGCACGCCCGGGGCATCGGCGAACACCAGCGTGTGTCGCCGCGCCGACAAGACCTTCGCATCCGCCTCGACCTGCGCCAGCAGCGGTGCGAGCTGCACCCAGCGGTCGGTGTGCGGCCGCGGGCTGCCTTCGAGCTGCGACAGGGTCAGCAGGTCGCTCACCAGCGTCGCCATGCGATCGGCCTGCTGCGTCATCAGCGTCAGCACGCGCTTGCGCTCGACCTCGGTGAGCGGCAGATTGACCATCGTCTCGATGAAGCCAGCCAGCACCGTGAGCGGCGTGCGGATCTCGTGCGACACGTTGGCGACGAAGTCGCGCCGCATGCCGTCGGAGCGCTCGCGTTCGGTGATGTCCTGCGACAGCACCAGCTTCAGGTGCTCACCATAGCTGCGCACCAGCACCGAGAGCTGGCGCCTGCCGCGCGGGTCGGGGATCAGCACCGCATCGTCGAAGCGCCCGCCTTGCAGGTAGCCGACGAAGGCCGGCGCGCGCACGAGGTTGGTGACGCGTTGGCGCCGGTCGCGTTGCGGATCGAGGCCGAAGTGATCCGCGGCGAGCGAGTTGCACCACTCGATCTGGTCGCCGGCGTCGAGCAGCATCACGCCGTTCGGCGAGGCCTCGATGGCGGAGAGAAACTGGCTCAGCCGTTCACGCTCCAGCGCCGCACCGTGCTCGCGGGCGCGGATGGCACGCTCGACGCGGTAGCCGAGCTCGCCCCACAGGCCGGCATCACGCGGCGCCGCGCCTTCCTGCGAGCCACGCAGCCATTCGATCAGGCGATAGCCGCGCAGGGTGTCGCGCACCGCGATCACGCCGAGCGCGAGCGCGCCGCCGAGCAAGGCGCCCAGCACGGGCGCGTCCCATTGCACGACCATCACGCCGATCAAGCCACCGATGACCGCTGCGAAGGCCGTGGCCAGAACGCGCGGCAACAGCCAGTTCATGACACTCCCAGGATCAAGCCGACAGTACGGGCATTGTCGTCTGCTGCGTCAGGCGGTAGCCAGCGCCGCGGACTGTCTCGATCATGTGTGCGCATTGCACCGGACTCAACGCCTCGCGCAGGCGCTTGACGTGGACGTCGACGGTGCGCTCTTCGATGAACACATGATCACCCCAGACCCGATCCAACAACTGGGCGCGGCTGTGCACGCGCTCCGGGTGCGTCATGAAGAAGTGCAACAGGCGGAACTCGGTCGCGCCGACCTTCACTTCGCGCGTTTCGCCATCCATGTCGCGGCTCACACGGCGCGTCGCCGGATCGATCTTCAGTGCGCCGACTTCCACCGCGGAATCGAGCGCTTCGGGCGCCTTGCGCCGCAGCACCGCACGGATGCGCGCCATCAGCTCGTTGGTCGAGAACGGTTTGGTCAGGTAGTCGTCGGCACCGGCATCGAGGCCCTGGATCTTGTCGGCCTCGTCGGCGCGCGCTGTCAGCATGATCACCGGCAGCTCGCGCGTGCGCGCCGCGCCGCGCCAGCGCTTCGCCAGCGCCAGGCCGGATTGGCCCGGCAGCATCCAATCGAGGATGATCAGGTCGGGCAGCACGCCATCGACCGCCGCCTGTGCCTGCTCTGCCGTCGCCGCGATCGTGACTTCGAAGCCGGAGTGGCGAAGGTTGATCGAGATCAGCTCGGCGATGGCCGATTCGTCTTCGACGACCAGGATGTGGCTCATCTCGAATTCCTTTTCATCGCACCAAGGACTCGACATCGTTCACCGAGTTGTGGCGCACGTCGGTGCCCTTGACGATGTAGATGATCTGCTCGGCCAGGTTCTTCGCGTGGTCGCCGACGCGCTCGATCGCCTTCGCAACGAACACGAGGTCGATGCTCGACGAAATCGTGCGCGGGTCTTCCATCATGAAGGTGATCAGCTTGCGCATCAGGCCCTCGAACTCCTGGTCGATCAGGTCGTCGGCTTTCAGGACCTCGATCGCCTTCTCTACATCGAGGCGCGCAAACGCATCGAGCGCCTTGCGCAGTTGCGCCACGGCGAGCTCGGACTCGTAGCCCAGATCCTTCACCGGCAGCCGCAGCCGACTCGACACGCCCGAGTTCAGCAAGCGCTGAACCGTGCGGGCGATGCGCGCCGCCTCATCGCCGACGCGCTCGAGGTTGGCGATGGTCTTGGAGATGGCGATCAGCAACCGCAGGTCGCGTGCCGTGGGCTGGCGCCGCGCGATGATGGTCGAGAGATCGCGGTCGATCTCGATCTCGATCTGGTTCACGCGCTCTTCGGTCATCAGCACTTCGGACGCCACGTCGGCGCTGAAATTGGTCAGCGCATAGACCGAACGCGCAACCTGCGATTCGACGATCCCGCCCATTTCGAGCACGCGCGTCGAGATGCCGCTGAGTTCGGCATCGAACTGCGTCGACAGATGTTTATCGCTCATCCGAATCTCCCGGTGATGTAGTCCTCGGTGTCCTTCTTCTTCGGCTTCATGAAGACATCCGAAGTCGGCCCGAATTCGATCAGGTCGCCGAGGTACATGTAGGCCGTGAAGTCGGAGCTGCGCGCCGCCTGCTGCATGTTGTGCGTGACGATCACGACGGTGTGATCGATCTTCAGTTCGTGAATCAGTTCCTCGATCTTGCCGGTCGAGATCGGGTCGAGTGCCGAGCACGGTTCATCGAGCAACAGCACCTCTGGCTTGATCGCGATGCCGCGCGCGATGCAAAGCCGCTGCTGTTGCCCGCCGGAAAGGCCCGAGCCGCTCTGGTTCAGCTTGTCCTTGACCTCGTTCCACAGCGCCGCCTTCTTCAGCGCCCACTCGACACGCTCGTCCATCTCGATGCGCGGCAGCGTCTCGAACAGCTTCACGCCGAATGCGATGTTGTCGTAGATCGACATCGGGAACGGGGTCGGCTTCTGAAAGACCATGCCGACCTTGGCGCGTATCAGCGAGACGTCGTCCTTCGAGGTCAGGATGTTCTCGCCGTCGAGCAGGATCTCGCCTTCGGCGCGCTGGTCCGGGTACAGCTCGAACATGCGATTGAAGGTGCGCAGCAAGGTCGACTTGCCGCAGCCCGACGGCCCGATGAACGCGGTGACCTTGTTCTCGGGGATGTCGAGGTTGATGTTCTTCAGCGCGTGAAAGCTGTTGTAGTAGAAGTTCAGGTTGCGAACCGAGAGCTTGGGCTTCTCGGTGACGGGAAGATTCACTTTGGTGTCCATCGGAAATCCTCAATGACGGTTGCGCAGGAAGGTGCGCGCCACGATGTTCAGCACCAGCACGCCGACCGTGATCAGGAACACGCCCGCCCAGGCCAGCTTCTGCCAGTTTTCATACGGGCTCATCGCGAACTTGAAGATCGTGACCGGCAGGCTCGCCATCGGCGAGCTCAGATCACTTGTCCAGAACTGGTTCGACAACGCCGTGAACAGCAGCGGCGCGGTCTCGCCGGCGATGCGCGCAAGGGCGAGCAGGATGCCGGTGAGCACGCCGGCGCGCGCGGACTTCAGCGTCACCGTCATGATGACCTTCCACTTCGGCGTGCCGAGCGCGTAGGCGGCTTCGCGCAGTGCGTTCGGGATCAGCGAGAGCATGTTCTCGGTCGTGCGGATCACGACCGGGATCACGATCAGCGCCAACGCCAGAATGCCGGCCCAGCCCGAGAAGCTCTTCATGCGCGCGACGACGACCGAGTAGATGAACAAGCCGACAACGATGGACGGCGCGGCCAGCAGGATGTCGTTGATGAAGCGCGTGACGCTGCCGAGCCAGGTCTTCTGGCCGTACTCGGCGAGGTAGATGCCAGCGAGGATGCCGATCGGCGTGCCGATCAGCGTGGCCATCGTCACCATCGTCACCGAGCCGAAGATCGCGTTCGCGAGTCCACCGTCTTCGGCCTGAGGCGGCGGCGTCATCTGCGTGAACAGCGACAGGCTCAGGCCACCGATGCCGAGTCGCACGGTCTCGACCAGGATCCAGATCAGCCAGAACAGGCCGAACGCCATCGCGGCCAGCGACAAGGTCAGCGCGATCGCGTTGACGCGCTTGCGCTTGGCGTGCTTGCTGACGCGCGAGGCGCGCAGCGCAGCGGCTTGCGCGTTCATCGTGGCGGTATTCATGCGCGCGCTCCTTCGCTCTTCTTCAACTGCGCGAGCAGCAGCTTCGAGCACGCGAGCACGACGAAGGTGATGAAGAACAGCACCAGGCCGAGGTAGATCAACGAGGCCTGGTGCAGCCCTTCACCGGCCTCGGCGAACTCGTTCGCGAGCGCCGACGTGATGCTGTTGGCGGCCTCGAACAGCGACGCCGAATTGAGCTGGTTCTGGTTGCCGATCACGAACGTGACGGCCATCGTCTCGCCGAGCGCGCGGCCCAGGCCGAGCATGATGCCGCCGACGACGCCGGTCTTGGTGTACGGCAGCACGACCTTGAACATCACCTCCCAGGTCGTTGAGCCCAGGCCGTAGGCCGACTCCTTCAGCAACGGCGGTGTGACCTCGAACACGTCGCGCATCACCGAGGCGATGAACGGGATGATCATGATCGCGAGGATGATGCCGGCCGACAGCAGCCCGATGCCCACCGGCGGCCCCGAGAACAGCGCTCCCAGGTAGGGCACACCACTGAACAGCGATTGAAGCGGCTGCTGCACATAGCTCGACAGCAGCGGGCTGAACACCAGCAGGCCCCACATGCCGTAGACGATGGATGGGATCGCTGCGAGCAACTCGATCGCCGTGCCCAGCGGGCGCTTCAGCCATGCCGGCGACAGCTCGGTCAGGAACAACGCAATGCCGAAGCTCACCGGCACCGCGATGACCAGCGCGATCAGCGACGTGACCAGCGTGCCGTAGATCATCACCAGGCCGCCGTACTTGTTTTGCACCGGATCCCAGTCGCTCGTCCACAGGAACGACAGGCCGTACTCCCTGATCGCCGGCGCGGCGCCGATGACGAGCGAGATGATGATGCCGGCGAGCAAGGCCAGGGTCAGCCACGCGGCGCTGTGGGCCAGCACCGAGAACAGCGTATCCGCCCAGGGCGCGACACGGCGCCTTGCCGGCGGGCGCCCGGGCGACTGGGTTCGGTCCATTTTCGCGGGCTCGTGGTACGGCGTCGCGGGGAGTGTAGCGGCCACGTTGCCTCCTTGAAGTTCAGTCGCGCGCCGAGGCGTCTACTTCGCCGCGACCGTCTTGCCCGACGCATCCTTGATGCTGTCGGCCCAGAGCTTGTGCACCAGCGACTTCACCGAGTCCGGCATCGGCACGTAGTCGAGTTCGGCGGCCATCTTGTCGCCGCTGCCATAGGCCCAGTCGAAGAACTTCAGCGTGTTGGCCGCATTGACCGGCTTGTCCTGCACCTTGTGCATCATGATGAACGTGGCGGCGGTGATCGGCCAAGAGTCCTTGCCCGGCTGGTTCGTCAGCACCTGGTAGAACGTCTTGCTCCAGTCCGCGTTGGCGGCGGCAGCCTTGAAGGTCAGGTCGTCCGGCGCAACGAAAGTGCCGGCCTCGTTCTTGAGCAGCGTGTAGGCCATCTTGTTCTGCTTGGCATACGCGTACTCCACATAGCCGATCGAGTTCGGCAGGCGCTGCACGAAGGCGGAGACGCCCTCGTTGCCCTTGCCGCCCGCGCCGGTCGGCCAGTTCACCGCCGTGCCTTCGCCGACCTTGGTCTTCCACTCGGCGTTGACCTTGGACAGGTAGTTCGTGAAGTTGAAGCTCGTGCCCGAACCGTCGGCGCGGCGCACCGGCGCGATCGCCGCATCGGGCAGCGCGACGCCGGGGTTCAGCGCCGTCAGCACCGCGTCGTTCCACTTCGTGATCTTGCCGAGGTAGATGTCGCCCAGCACCTGGCCGGTCAGCTTGAGCTGGCCCGGCGCGATGCCCTTGATGTTGACGACCGGCACCACGCCGCCGATCACGGTCGGGAACTGGATCAGCCCGCTCTTGGCGAGTTCGTCGTCCTTCAGCGGCGCATCGGAGGCACCGAAGTCGACCGTCTTCGCATTGATCTGTTTGATGCCGGCGCCGGAGCCGACCGACTGGTAATTGATGCGCGCGCCGGTCGCCTTGTTGTAGGCATCGGCCCACTTGGCGTAGACCGGAGCGGGGAACGAGGCACCGGCGCCGGTGACGTCCTGAGCGAAGGCGCCGGAGGCGCCGAGTGCGGCGACCAACGAGATGGAGCGAGCGAGGGAAAGCTTCACGGGCACACCTTTCTGCATGGGCGATGGTTCTGAATGGCCGTGACTCTAGGGACGCCGTATGACACGACTGTGACAGCACCGGCCTTGTTGTCATATTCGGTTCACGGCGTTGTCACACGCGCTGCATAAGCTGCCGGCCAGGATTGACAACACCGATGGAGAACCCATGCAACGACGCACCCTGATGACCTTCGTCCCGCTGGCCGCCGCCCTGCTCTTGGGCGCCTGCGCGACCACGCCGGCGCCGACAACGGTCGCGCAGACCATCGCCGCAAATCCGCAATTGACGACCGCGAACCGCCTGATCCAGGAGGCCGGCCTGACGGAGACGCTGCAAGGCACCGGCCCGTTCACGGTGTTCGTGCCGACCGACGACGCCTTCAAGGCCGTGCCGGCCGCGACGGTCGACGCACTCGGCAAGGACAAGGCGCGCCTGAGGGCGGTGCTGAGCTACCACGTCGTGCCGGGCACGATGGCCGCGGCCGATGTGAAGAACGGCCCGATCAAGACCATGCAGGGTGGCGAGCTGTCGCTCTACCGCTCAGGCACGTTCGTGACGGCAGACGAAGCCGTCGTCATCACGCCGGACGTGCGCGCCAGCAACGGCGTCGTTCACGTCGTGGACAAGGTGTTGATGCCCCCGAAGTGAACGGCGCTCAGCGCAGCGTATCGGCCATCCGTTCAGCACAGCGCTGCGCCTGCGCGGCATCACGCGCCTCGACCATCACGCGCACCAGCGGCTCGGTTCCGGAGGGGCGAATAAGCACGCGGCCGTTGTCGCCCAGTTCACGGGTCGCTTCGGTTTGCGCGGCTTTCAGGGCGGCGTTGGACTTCCAGTCGCTGCCTGGTTTCAAGCGCACGTTGATGAGCGTTTGCGGGAACAGCACGACCTCGGCCAGCAGCTCGGCGAGCGTGCGGCCGGTGCGGCTCGCCGCTTGCAGCACCAGCAGCGCGCTGACGATGCCGTCGCCGGTCGTGTGCTTGTCGAGCGCGAGCAGGTGGCCCGAGCCTTCGCCGCCGAGTTGCCAGTCGCGCGCGACCAGTTCCTCCAGCACATAGCGGTCACCGACCTTGGCGCGCACGAACTCGACACCGCGCGCGCGCAGCGCGACCTCGACCGCCATGTTCGTCATCAACGTGCCGACCGCGCCTGGCACCGGCAGGCCTTGCGCAAGGCGGTCGGCGACCATCAGGTAGAGCAGTTCGTCGCCGTTGTAAAGGCGCCCGGCGGCATCGACCAGTTGCAATCGATCGGCATCGCCATCGAGCGCCACGCCGTAGTGCGCGCCGTGCTCCTTGACCGCCGCCACCAGCGCGGCCGGCGACGTCGCGCCGAAGCCTGCGTTGATGTTGGTGCCGTTGGGGCTGCAGCCGATCGAGACGACCTCGGCACCGAGTTCGTGGAACACGTCGGGCGCGACGTGATACGCCGCGCCGTTGGCCGCATCGACGACGATCTTCAAGCCCTTGAGCGAGAGCTCGCTGCCGAAGGTGCCCTTGCAGAACTCGATGTAGCGGCCGCGCGCGTCTTCGAGCTTGCGCGCCTTGCCGAGCCGCGCCGAATCGACCCACTCGGGCGGCCGCTCAAGCTCGGCCTCGACCTGCTGCTCCCACGCATCCGGCAGCTTCTCGCCGCGCGCCGAGAAGAACTTGATGCCGTTGTCGCCGAACGGGTTGTGCGAGGCGCTGATGACGACGCCGAGGCTCAGGCGCAGTGCGCGCGTCAGGTAGGCCACGCCGGGCGTTGGCAGTGGGCCGGTGAGCAGCACATCGACGCCGGCCGAGGCGAAGCCGGCTTCGAGTGCCGATTCGATCATGTAGCCGGAGATGCGCGTGTCCTTGCCGATCAGCACCGTGGGCTTCTTGTCGCCGCTGCGCAGCACGCGGCCGACGGCGTGGCCGAGGCGCAGCATGAAATCCGGCGTGATCGGCGATTGGCCGACCGTGCCGCGGATGCCGTCGGTACCGAAATAGGTTCTGCCCGTGCTCATGGTCTTGTCTCCCTGCGTTGGCCGCGCATTATCCGCGTCCCGGCGCCGCGGCAGCCCACACCTTCAACGCATCGACCGTGGCCGCGACATCGTGCACACGAACCACGCATGCGCCGGCCTGCACGGCGGCAAGTGCCGCGGCCACGCTGGCCGCCAGCCGCTGCGACACGTCGCGACCGGTGATCGAACCCAGGGTCGATTTGCGCGACCAACCGAGCAGCAGCGGCCGCCCCAGCGCCAGCAATTCGCGCTGACGGCGCAACAGTTCAAGGTTGTGCTCGACGCTCTTGCCGAAGCCGATACCGGGGTCGAGCACGATGCGCTCCGCCGCCACGCCGCGTGCCAGACAGGCGCGCAACCGTTGTTCGAGGAACGCGCCGACCTCGGCGAGCACGTCGTCGTAACGCGGCTGCTGCTGCATCGTCAGCGGATCGCCGCGCATGTGCATCAGGCAGACACCGCAGCCCGGATGCGCCGCGACCACATCGAGCGCCCCGAGCGCCTGCAACGCGTTGATGTCGTTGAGGATGTCTGCCCCGCGCGCCAACACCTCGCGCATCACGCCGGGCTTGTTCGTGTCCACCGAGACCGGGCAACCGAGCCGCTGCGCGGCATCGAGCACCGGCAGCACGCGCGCGAGTTCCTCGTCCACCGACACGGGCGCAGCGCCCGGGCGCGTCGATTCACCGCCGATGTCGAGGATGTCGGCGCCCTCTGCGATCAGTTGCTCGCAATGCCGGATCGCCGCCGCGGTGTCGGCCAGCAGGCCGCCGTCGGAGAATGAATCGGGGGTGACGTTGACGATGCCCATCACCTGCGGGCGCGTCAGGTCAATGCGGAAACGGGTGGTTTGCCAGAACATGGGGCCCATGAGAAAGGGGCCCCGCAGGGCCCCGCCATCGTCCTTCGCGAAGCGCTACGCCGCAGCCGGCGCGCTGCCCGGCGTGACCGGCGGCACCGGCGGCACCGCCTTGTTGATCGACGGCGTCCAGTCTTTCGGCGGGCGCGGCGGCTTGTCGTTCATGATGTCGTCGATCTGCTCCGTGTCGATGGTTTCCCATTCGAGCAGCGCATTCGCCATCGCGTGCATCTTGTCCTTGTTGTCCTCGATGTGCTTGCGCGCGACCAGGTACTGCTCGTCGAGGATGCGGCGGATCTCATGATCGACCGCCTGCATCGTGCGCTCGCTCATCGACGTGGTCTTGGTCACCGAGCGGCCGAGGAAGACCTCGCCCTCGTTTTCGGCATAGACCATCGTGCCGAGCGCATCGGTCATGCCATAGCGCGTGACCATGTCGCGGGCGATGTGTGTCGCGCGCTCGAAGTCGTTGCTGGCGCCGGTGGTCATCTCGCCCATGAAGACTTCTTCGGCGATGCGGCCTCCGAACAGGATCGCGATCGTGCTCAGCATGCGGATCTTGTCAGTGCTGTAGCGGTCGCCTTCGGGCAACTGCATCGTCACGCCGAGCGCACGACCGCGCGGAATCACCGTGACCTTGTGGACCGGATCGGCCTTGGGCACCAGCCGTGCCACCAGCGCGTGGCCGGATTCGTGGTACGCGGTGTTGCGGCGCTCCTCCTCGGCCATGACCATGGACTTGCGCTCCGGGCCCATCATGATCTTGTCCTTGGCCTTCTCGAAGTCGCCCATCTCGACGACCCGGCCGTTGCGGCGGGCCGCGAACAGCGCGGATTCATTCACCAGGTTGGCCAGATCGGCACCCGAGAAGCCGGGCGTGCCGCGCGCCAGGATGTCGGCGCGGATGTCCTGCCCGACCGGCACCTTGCGCATGTGCACGTTCAGGATGGCTTCGCGGCCGCGCACGTCAGGCAGCGTGACGTAGACCTGGCGGTCGAAGCGGCCCGGGCGCAGCAGTGCGGGGTCGAGGATGTCCGGCCGATTGGTCGCCGCCATCACGATCACGCCGAGGTTGGTCTCGAAGCCGTCCATCTCGACCAGCATCTGGTTCAGCGTCTGCTCGCGCTCGTCGTTGCCGCCGCCCAGCCCGGCACCGCGATGCCGGCCGACGGCGTCGATTTCATCGACGAAGATGATGCAGGGCGCGCTCTTCTTGGCCTGCTCGAACATGTCGCGCACACGCGCCGCACCGACGCCGACGAACATCTCGACGAAGTCGGAACCCGAGATCGAGAAGAACGGCACCTTGGCCTCGCCGGCGATCGCCTTGGCGAGCAAGGTCTTGCCGGTGCCCGGAGGGCCGACCAGCAGCACGCCGCGCGGGATGCGGCCGCCGAGTTTCTGGAACTTTTGCGGGTCTTTCAGGAAGTCGACCAGTTCCTTGACCTCTTCCTTGGCCTCGTCGCAACCGGCGACATCGGCGAAGGTGGTGGTGTTGTTGGCCTCGTCCAGCATGCGGGCCTTGCTCTTGCCGAAGCTGAACGCCCCGCCCTTGCCGCCGCCCTGCATCTGGCGCATGAAGTAGATCCAGACACCGATCAGCAACAGGATCGGGCCCCAGGAGGCCAGCATGCTGAGCAGGAAGGACGGTTCTTCGCGCGGCTTGACGTCGAACTTGACACCGTTGTTGATGAGGTCGCCGACCAGGCCGCGATCGAGGTAGGTGGCGGTGGTCCGCAGTTCCTTGTCGTCGTTGGTCTTGGCGCGGATCTCGGTGCTGCCACCGGCGCCTTCCTGCAGCTGAACGCTCTTGATGCGCTTGCCGCGCACCTCTTCGAGGAAGTCCGAGTAGCCGATCATCCCGCTCTGGGAGGTGGTGCGGTCGAACTGCTTGAACACGGTGAACAGCACGAGTGCAATCACCATCCAGACAGCAACTTTAGAGAACCATTGATTGTTCACCGCATCTCCAGTTTCGGGCCATGACCGCAAACCGCGGGCATTCTTGAAGTGCCGCAGTTCTGCCCATGTGCGGCTGATTTTAGTCCAGTCAAGCCCAGTATCGGCTTACGAAGGAATATCGGCCCCGGATGCGGGCGCTTGAGCGGGCCGCTTCAGGCCGATGCCGACCAGGAAGGTTTCGGACGATTTGTCCCGCGACGCCTTGGGTTTCATCGGCTTCACGACCCGAAAGGTCGTCTTGAACAGCTTCGCGAGCTGGCCGTAGCCGCTGCCGTGAAACACTTTGCAAACAAGCGCCCCTTGCGGCGTCAGGTGATTCTGGGCGAATTCGACCGCCAGCTCCACCAGATGCGCAATGCGCGCCGAATCGGCGCTCTCGATGCCTGACAGATTCGGCGCCATATCAGACACCACCACGTCGACCGGGCGCCCGTTCACCATCGCCTCGAGCTCGACGAGCACCGATTCCTCGCGGAGATCGCCTTGCAGGAAGGCGACGCCTTCGATCGGCTCCATCGGCAACACGTCCAGCGCAATGATGGTGCCGTTCAGCGCCCCTGCCGCCGCGCCGCCGGCGCCGACCTCTTTCGGCGCGAAACGACGCCGCACGTACTGGCTCCAGGCGCCCGGCACCGAGCCCAGATCGACGACGATCTGCCCGGGCTTGATCAGATGCAGCTCCTCGTCGATCTCCTTCAGCTTGTAGGCTGCTCGCGCCCGGTAGCCCTCCCGTTGCGCCAGCTTCACGTAGGTGTCGTTCAGGTGGTCGTGCAGCCACGCCTTGTTGACCTTCTTGCTCTTAGTCTGGGTTTTCATCGCAAAGAGATAATAGGGGCATGACTGCGATTCAATTGAGCCCTGCCCAGCGCAAGGAAAAACGTGCCGACGCCCATCACCTCGACCCGGTGGTGATGATCGGCGGCGATGGCCTGACGCCAGCCGTGCAGAAGGAGGTGGACGCCGCGCTGAACGCCCACGGCCTGATCAAGGTGCGGGTGTTTTCCGACGAACGCACCACCCGCGAGGCCATCTTCGCTGCCTTGAGCGACGAGCTCGGCGCCGCGCCGATCCAGCACATCGGCAAGCTGCTGGTGCTGTGGCGCCCGATGCCGCCGAAGGAAAAGGTCGAGCGCGACGACCGTGGCGCCGGCCCGCGGGTGGTGAAGATCCTGAAGTTCTCGAAGAGCGGCAACCACCGGGCGCAGGTCAAGAAGGTCACGGTGATGGGCAACATGCGCATCGCCGCCGGCGGCGAACTCAAGCGCGCCACCAAGCGTCGCAGCAGCGTCAAGAAGTCTTCGCAGCAGAGCTGAGCCGCCACGCCAGGGCCAGCACCAGCAGGCCCTTCAAAGCGAACAGCCCGCCAGACACGGCGTGCAAGGTCATGAACGACACCGTGCCCTGCCCGGCCCGCGCCGCGGCCATCATCGGCTGCACCGCGAAATAGCCGGCCACGGTGCAGAACAACGTGCCCAGCAGCAGCACGAGGTTGGCGTTGAACACCGAGCCTGCACCCACCGCGGCCACCTGGCGGGTGCGCTGGCGCTCGATCGCGAACAGCACGATCGCCACGCCCAGGCTCAGGTAGGCCTCCTGCATGAACAGGCGCGCGTTGAGGCGGCCCGCGTCCGCGGGCGCCAGCGTCGCGAACGCTGACGGGGCGGCCAGCGCGCCGATGCAAAGCAGGATGCCGGCCCACAGGCCGGCAGCGACCGCCGCGAAACGTATCAGCACCCGGGCTCAACCGTAGCGAACGGCCATCACCTCGTAGTGACGCAGCCCGCCCGGCGCCTGCACCTCCGCCACATCGCCCTCGACCTTGCCGATCAGCGCCCGGGCGATCGGCGAGCTGATCGAGATCAGCCCCTGCTTCAGGTCGGCTTCGTCGTCGCCGACGATCTGGTAAGTGACCTTGGCACCGCTGTCTTCGTCCTCCAGATCGACCGTCGAGCCGAACACGACGCGGCCTTCGGCGTTGAGCGTTTTCGGGTCGATGATCTGCGCGGCGGCGAGCTTGCTCTCGATCTCGAGGATGCGGCCTTCGATGAAGCCTTGCTTGTCCTTGGCGGCCTCGTACTCGGCGTTCTCCGACAGGTCACCCTGGGCACGCGCTTCCGAAATGGCCTGGATCACCGCGTGGCGCTCGGTGCCTTTCAGGCGCGCCAGCTCTTCCTTGAGTTTTTCGGCGCCGCGAACGGTCAGCGGGATGGTGGCCATGATGTGCAAAACCTTGAAGCAGAAACAGTTCCGCCGCCGGGAGGACCGGCGGCGGGCATATGCAGCCGATTTTAGTGCAGTTCGCGGTGCAACTCCTGCAGCGACACCACGACCAGGTCATCCTCGTGCTTCATGCCCTCGACCGCCGCCTCGCAACCCGCCATGCTGGTGTAGTACGTGATGCGGTGCGCCAGCGCCACCTGGCGGATGTGGCGCGAATCGGCTATCGCGGTGCGCGTCTCGTCGACGGTGGTGAACACGAGCTGGATCTCGCCTGCCTTGACCATGTCCACGATGTGCGGCCGGCCGTCCTTGACCTTGTTGATCACCTTCACCGGCACGCCGACCGCCGCGATCGCTGCAGCCGTGCCCTTGGTGGCGATGATGTTGAAGCCGAGGTCATGCAGATCGCTGGCGACCTTCACCGCGCGCGCCTTGTCGCTGTTCTTCACGGTGATGCACACGGTGCCGCTGGTGGGCAGCTTGGAGCCGGCGCCGAGTTGGCTCTTCAGCATCGCCTCGCCGAAGCTGCGGCCCGCGCCCATCACCTCGCCGGTGGAGCGCATCTCCGGCCCGAGGATCGGATCGACGCCGGGGAACTTGTTGAACGGGAACACCGCTTCCTTGACCGAAAAATACGGCGGGATCACCTCGCGCGGCGGTTTGCCGTCGCCGTGGCGCTGGTCGCGCAGCTTCTGCCCGACCATGCAACGCGCTGCAATCTTCGCGAGCGGCTGGCCGGTCGCCTTCGAGACGAACGGCACGGTACGCGAGGCGCGCGGGTTCACCTCGAGCACGTAGACGATCGCGTCGTCGCCTTCGCCCTGGATCGCGAACTGCGTGTTCATCAGGCCGACGACCTTCAAGGCCTTCGCCATCAGCACGGCCTGGCGGCGCATCTCGTCCTGCAGCGCCGGTGACAGCGAATAGGGCGGCAGCGAACAGGCCGAATCGCCGGAGTGGATGCCGGCCTGCTCGACGTGCTCCATGATGCCGCCGATCATCACGTCGGTGCCATCACTGATGCAGTCCACATCGACCTCGATCGCGTCGTCGAGGAAGCGGTCCAACAACACCGGCGACTTCTCGCTGACGCGCACCGCCTCACGCATGTAGCGTTCCAGATCCTTGTCGCCGTGCACGATCTCCATCGCACGGCCGCCCAGCACGTAGCTCGGCCGCACCACCAGCGGGTAGCCGATCTCCTGCGCCAGCAGCAGCGCCTGCTCTTCGGTGCGCGCGGTGCGGTTCGGCGGCTGCTTCAGGCCCAGCTCGTGCAGAAGCTTCTGGAAGCGCTCGCGGTCTTCGGCGATGTCGATGCTGTCGGGCGAGGTGCCGACGATCGGCACGCCGGCGCGTTCCAGATCGAGCGCGAGCTTCAGCGGCGTCTGCCCGCCGTACTGCACGATCACGCCGACGGGCTTCTCCTTGTCGACGATCTCGAGCACGTCTTCGAGCGTCACCGGCTCGAAGTACAGCCGATCGGAGGTGTCGTAGTCGGTCGAGACGGTCTCGGGGTTGCAGTTGACCATGATGGTTTCATAGCCGTCCTCGCGCATCGCCAGCGCGGCGTGCACGCAGCAGTAGTCGAACTCGATGCCCTGGCCGATGCGGTTCGGGCCACCGCCCAGCACCATGATCTTCTTGCGGTCGGTGGGCTCGGCCTCGCACTCCTCGTCGTACGTGGAGTACATGTACGCGGTCTGCGTCGCGAACTCTGCGGCGCAGGTGTCGACGCGCTTGTAGACCGGCCGCACGTTCAGCTCGACGCGCAGCTTGCGCACCTCATGCTGGTTCGTGCCCAGCAGCTTGGCGAGACGTCGATCCGAGAAGCCCTTCGACTTGAGGAAGCGCAGTTCGTCACGCGACAGCTCGATCAGCGAGCGTCCCTTCAATGCCTGCTCATGCTGCACGAGCTGCTCGATCTGCGCGAGGAACCACGGATCGATCGCCGTCTCCTCGAAGACTTCGTCCAGGCTCATGCCGATGCGGAAGGCGTCGCCGACGAACAGGATGCGCTCGGGGCCGGCCTCGCCGATTTCCTGGATGATTTCTTCGCGGTCCGTGCTGCGCTCGGTCAGGCCGTCGATGCCGGTTTCCAGCCCGCGCAGGGCTTTCTGGAAGCTCTCCTGGAAGGTGCGACCCATCGCCATCACCTCGCCGACCGACTTCATCTGCGTCGTCAGCCGCGAGTCGGCGGCCGGGAATTTCTCGAACGCGAAGCGCGGGATCTTGGTCACGACGTAGTCGATGCTCGGCTCGAAACTCGCCGGGGTCGCGCCACCGGTGATGTCGTTGCGCAGCTCGTCGAGCGTGTAGCCGACCGCCAGCTTCGCCGCCACCTTCGCGATCGGGAAGCCGGTCGCCTTCGAGGCCAGCGCCGACGAGCGCGAGACGCGCGGGTTCATCTCGATCACCACCATACGGCCGTCTTTCGGGTTGATCGCGAACTGCACGTTCGAACCGCCGGTGTCCACACCGATCTCGCGCAGGATCGCGATCGACGCATTGCGCAGCAGCTGGTATTCCTTGTCGGTCAGCGTCTGCGCCGGGGCGACCGTGATCGAGTCGCCGGTGTGGATGCCCATCGGGTCGAGGTTCTCGATCGAGCAGACGATGATGCAGTTGTCCGCCTTGTCGCGCACCACCTCCATCTCGTACTCTTTCCAGCCGATCAGCGACTCCTCGATGAGCAGCTCTTTCGTCGGCGAGAGATCGAGCCCGCGCTTGCAGATTTCCTCGAACTCGTCCGGGTTGTAGGCGATGCCGCCACCAGTGCCGCCGAGCGTGAAGCTCGGACGAACCACCATCGGGAAGCCGTTGCCACCGGCTTCTTTCGTGATGCGCTTCTGCACCGCGAGCGCGTCTTCCATCGAATGCGCGATGCCCGAACGCGCCGAGCCCAGGCCGATGCCGGTCATCGCGTCCTTGAACTTCAGGCGGTCTTCGGCCTTCTCGATCGCGGTCTCGTTGGCACCGATCATCTCGACGCCGTATTTCGCCAGCACGCCGTGGTGGTGCAGGTCGAGGGCACAGTTCAGCGCGGTCTGACCGCCCATCGTCGGCAGCACGGCATCGGGGCGCTCTTTCGCGATGATCTTCTCGACGACCTGCCAGGTGATCGGCTCGATGTACGTGACATCCGCCATCTCCGGGTCGGTCATGATCGTCGCCGGGTTGCTGTTGACGAGGATGACCTTGTAGCCCTCCTCGCGCAGCGCCTTGCAGGCCTGCGCACCGGAGTAGTCGAACTCGCAGGCCTGGCCGATGATGATCGGCCCGGCGCCGATGATGAGGATGGATTTCAGATCGCTGCGCTTAGGCATTCTTGTGCTCCGTCATCAGCGCAGTGAAGCGGTCGAACAGGTAGGCAATGTCGTGCGGGCCGGGCGAGGCTTCGGGGTGGCCCTGGAAGCAGAACGCCGGCTTGTCCGTGCGCATCAGGCCTTGCAACGTGCCGTCGAACAGCGAGACGTGCGTCGGCCGCAGGTTCGCCGGCAGCGCCTTCTCGTCGACCGCGAACCCGTGGTTCTGGCTCGTGATGCTGACGACGCCGGTGTCCAAATCCTTCACCGGATGGTTCGCGCCGTGGTGGCCGAACTTCATCTTGAAGGTCTTCGCACCCGAGGCCAACGCCATGATCTGGTGCCCCAGGCAGATGCCGAAGGTCGGGATGCCGGTCTCGATCAGTTCGCGCGTCGCGTCGATCGCGTAGTCGCAGGGCTCCGGATCGCCCGGGCCGTTGCTCAGGAAGATGCCATCGGGACGGTGCTTCAGCACCTCGGCCGCGGGCGTCTGCGCCGGCACCACGGTGACGCGGCAGCCGCGGCTGGCGAGCATGCGCAGGATGTTGCGCTTCACGCCGAAGTCGTAGGCGACGACGTGGAATGTCGGCGCGTTCTGCTGGCCGTAGCCGGTGCCCAGCGCCCACTCGGTCTCGGTCCATTCGTAGGGCTCACGCTCGCTGACGACCTTGGCCAGGTCGAGGCCGCTCATGCTCGGTGCGTCCTTCGCCTTGGCGATCGCGTCGGCCTCGTGCGCGGCGGTCAGCGCCTCGCCCAGCGGCAAGGTCAGGATGCAGCCGTTCTGCGCGCCCTTCGTCCGCAACACCCGCGTCAGGCGCCGCGTGTCGATGTTGGCGATGGCGACCGTGCCTTCACGCTCGAGGTACTGCGACAGCGTCATGCTGCTGCGGAAGTTGGACGCCCGCAGCGGCAAGTCCTTGATGATCAGGCCGGCCGCGAACACCTTCTTCGCTTCGACGTCTTCCGCGCTGATTCCGTAGCTGCCGATGTGCGGATAGGTCAGCGTGACGATCTGGCGGCAGTAGCTCGGGTCGGTGAGGATTTCCTGGTAGCCGGTCAGCGCGGTGTTGAACACCACTTCGCCGACGGTGTGGCCGGGAGCGCCGATCGAAATGCCGCGGAAGACCGTGCCGTCTGCGAGTGCCAGGAGGGCCTGGGCTTGGGGGAACAGCAGTTGCGGCGGCACCGGCATCTCTCCGTGTTGTGCGCGCCCAGCGCTGTGGGCTGCTGGCAAGAAAACCGTTGACGTTTTCGGTGCAGAAACCGCTGGTTTCGCGGCCATCCGGTGGCCTGAAAACAGCGTGAGTTGTGCTGGGCGGGTGGATTAAGGGTAAACCTTCAAATTATAGACCACGCGACCACGCCGACCGGCCTCGGCGGTGCCCCCGCTTAGACTCGTCGCATGCCCCTCATCGCACCCGCAGCCCCCGCGACGACGGCGCGCAGCGACACGCTCCCGCTGCTGATCGGCGCGCTCGCTGCCGCCAGCTTCATCGGCATGGACAGCGTGATCAAGCTCCTCGCGCTGCGCTTCGATGCCTTGCAGTTGAGCTTCTTCCGCTTCGCCGGCGGCAGCGTGTTTGCGATCGCGCTGTGGCTCTGGAAGCGCTCGCCGCTGCCGACCCGTGCCGCCTGGCGCCTGCATCTGGTGCGCAGCGCGCTGCTGCTGTGCTCCCTGCTCGGCTACTTCTTCGCGCTGACCCAGCTGCCGCTGGTGCAGGCCCTGACCATCTCCTACCTCGCGCCGATCTTCGTCGCCGTGCTGTCGATTCCGGTATTGAACGAGCGCCCCAAGGGCTCGATCTGGCTGGCGCTCGTGGCCGGTCTGGGTGGCGTTTTGATCTCGGCGCTGCCGGAACTCGGCGCCAGCCTTGCGGGTACCCAGAGCACGCACCTGCTCGGCATGGCGAGCGCCGCAGTCGCTGCCGTGACCTTCGCCGGCGTGTTGCTGCTGGCGCGTCGCCAGTCGAGCACCGATTCGATCTGGACGATTCTGCTGGTGCAAAGCGTGCTGCCCTTGCTGCTGCTCGCCGGCCCGGCGGCCTGGCGCTGGCGGCCGATCATGGGCAGCGACGTGGCGCTGATCCTGCTCGCCGGCGGCCTCGGCACGTTCGGGCTGCTGTGCCTCACGCACGCGTTCACGCGGTTGGAGGCGAGCCGGGTCGCGCCGCTCGAGTACACCGGCCTGGTCTGGGCCACGGCGCTCGGCTATCTGCTGTTCGGCGAGGTTCCCACGCTCTCCACGATGGCCTCGGCCGCGTTGATCGTCGGCGGCTGCCTGCTGCTCTTACGCAGATAGCGCGGCGATCCCCGCCTTCGCGACCTGCGCGTCTTCATTCGACTTCACGCCGCTGACGCCGACCGCACCGAGGCACTGGCCATCGACCAGGATCGGCACGCCGCCTTCGAGCATCCCCGCGACCTCGGGCACGCTCAGGAAGGAGGTGCGGCCGCCGTTGATGATCTCTTCGTAAACGCGGCTCTCGCGCCGACCGAGCGCCGCGGTGTGCGCCTTCGCCGGCGCGATATGGGCCGAAATCGGCGGCGCACCGTCCAGGCGCTGCAACCAGAGCAGGTGGCCGCCGTCGTCGACGATGGCGATCGTGACGCCCCATTGGTTGGCAACGGCCTCGGCTTCGGCCGCTGCGGCCACCCGTTTCACGTCGGTCAGCGACAAATAAGGCTTGGAGTTCATGGTATCCGGCTCTGGTGTGGTGGAAATTCGGCCCCAACTGTACTCAGGAACCACCCTGCACGATCCGCGCCTACGGAACTAGAATCCGGGCCACGGGTCAGAACCCGCGTTGTTCACCACACGGAGCTACGATGAACCAACCCCTGCAAACAGAATTCCCCGGCTACGTCGGCGGCGTCACGTCGGTCGAGCAGCGCAACCGCGTGCTGCGCAACACTTACTGGCTGCTCGCGCTCTCGATGGTGCCGACCGTTCTCGGCGCCTGGATCGGCGTCTCCACCGGCATCACCCGCGGCATGGGCCCCGGCATGAGCGCGATCGTGTTCCTGGCCGGCGCGTTCGGCTTCATCTTCGCGATCGAGAAGACCAAGAACTCCGCGGCCGGTGTGCCGGTACTGCTCGGCTTCACCTTCTTCATGGGCCTGATGCTGTCGCGCCTGATCGGCGCGGTGCTGGGCATGAACAACGGCTCGGGCATCGTGATGACGGCTTTCGCCGGCACCGGCGCGATCTTCCTCGGCATGGCGACGATGTCTTCGGTGATCAAGCGCGACCTGTCGTCGATGGGCAAGTTCCTGTTCATCGGCGTGATCATGCTGATCGTCGCCGGTCTGGCGAACATCTTCCTGCAGTCGAGCGCGCTGATGATCACGATCTCGGTGATCGCGATCGGCATCTTCTCGGCCTTCATCATCTACGACCTGAAGCGCGTGCGCGACGGCGAAGAGACGAACTACATCAGCGCCACGCTGAGCGTCTACCTCGATCTGTACAACATCTTCCAGTCGCTGTTGTCGATCCTGGGCTTCGCGAGCAGCCGCGAATAAAGCCTGTCGGCAGGTCGGCGAGCGGGGCCCTTCGGGGCCCCTTCTGTTTTATGGTTGGCAGAGATGCGCGATGGAGTTCGCGTAGTAGGCCAGCACCTTCAGCTCGGCCGGGTTCGCGACGAACAGACCCTGGCGCTCGGTGACGAGGTGGCGCAGGGTCAGCATGCGCAGGCCGACGGTCAGTGCGTAGTCGCGGTCGGCGCGCGGCACGTAGACATGGGCGCCGCCTGCCTCGACCTGCTCGATCAGCGCCAGCACTTCCGCCTTCAGCTCCAGCTCCGACAGCGCACGCTGCGGGTCTCGCATGAACACGCTCGCGACCAGCGGCACGGGCAGCACTGGCACGATCCGGCCGATCGCGCCCATCAGATCGCGCCCCACCTGCGCCACCGCCGTGCGTCGTGCCGCGTCGTCGAGCACGCGAAAGTCGAGCTGAGCCCGCTGCACGTGTGCACGCATCGAAACCGGATGGCCGAAGTTCACGCAGGCGTAGCCGTAGCGGTAGCGCCGCCCGGTCAGCGTGAACAGCCCCTGGCGCGCGAGGTAGGCACCGGTGATCGCCAGCGTGCGCGCGAGGCCGCTGCGGCGCGGCTTCGCATCGAGCCCGCGCAGCAGCGTGCGGTCTTCGATCACGCGGTCGTAGTTGATGCCGACGGGGATGAACACGAGGTCGCGTTCGCCCTCCGGGTTGAAGCCCTTGAGCATGTAGTCGAGCAGGCCGAGCTTGGGCTCGCGCAGCCGGCCATCGACGGTGAGCCCGCCTTCGGGGTACATCGCTTGCGGCACGCCGCCTTCGGTGGCCATCTGCACATAGCGCTGCAGCACCATGCGGTAGAGCGGGTCACCCGAATTGCGGCGCACGAAGTACGCGCCCATCGCGCGGATCAGCCCTTGCAGCGGCCAGATGCGCGCCCATTCGCCGACCGCGTAGCTCAGCGCGACTCTTTCGGCGGCCAGGAACGACACCAGGATGTAGTCCATGTTGCTGCGGTGGTTCATCACGAACACGACCGTGGACTTCGGGTTGATCGCGGTCAGCGAATCGGCATCGGTGTAGCCCAGCCGCACGCGGTACACGAGCCGCGCAAAGGTCTTCGACAACCAGTAGCCGACGCGGAAGTACACGTAGGCATTGAACGCCGGCACGATCTCGCGCGCATCGGCGTTGACCTGCCGCATCACGTCGGCCAGCGGCGCGCCGCTCGTCGCCGCGTGCGCCTGGGCCGCGCCGAGCACGCGCGGGTCGTTCATCAGCCGGTCGATCAGCGCGCCGCGGCGCGTCAGCTTGAACGCCGGCAGGTCGATCGTCAGGCGCAGGTTGATCTCGTCGATCACGCCGCGCACCTTGCGCCGGAAGTACCAGCGCACACCCGGCAACAACGCACCGAAGAGCAACGCGAGCACGGCCAGCGCACTCGTCAGCACGAACAGCCACAGCGGCACCGACACGGATTGCGTCAAGGTTCGTCCCCCTTGACGCGGTGTATCACGGCCGCTCGAACACCGCCATGCTCTCGACATGGGCGGTATGCGGGAACATGTTCACCGCGCCCGCCGCCACGCAGCGGTAACCGGCCTGGTGCACGAGCAAGCCTGCATCTCGCGCCAACGTGGCGGGGTTGCAGCTGACGTAGACGATCCGCCCCGGCGCAGTGAAGCCCGGCGCCAGCGTCGGATCGGCATGCAGATCGGCGAGTGCTTTCGCGAGCGCGAACGCGCCTTCGCGCGGCGGATCGACCAGCCACTTGTCGGCGTGGCCGTAGCCCGCGAGCTCGGCCGGCGTCAGCTCGAACAGGTTGCGCGCGACGAAGTCGGTCTTCTCACCCAAGCCGTTCACGACCGCGTTCTCGCACGAGCGCTGCACCAGTGGCTCGCTGCCCTCGATCCCCAGCACCTCGCGCGCCTGCCGCGCAATCGGCAGCGTGAAGTTGCCCAGGCCGCAGAACCAGTCGATCACGCGCTCGTCGGCGCGCGCATCGAGCAGCCGCAGCGCGCGCGTCACCAGCACGCGGTTGATGTGCGGGTTCACCTGGGTGAAATCGGTCGGCTTGAACGGCATCGTGATGCCGAACTCGGGCAACGCATACGACAAGGTCAGGCCGCCTTCGTCCAGCCGGCAAACAGTGTCCGGCCCTTTCGATTGCAGCCACCACTGCACGCCATGCTCGGCGCCGAACGCGCGCAGCCGCGCCAGATCGGCCTCGGGCAGCGGCTCCAGATGCCGCAGCACCAGCGCAACCACATCGTCGCCGACCGCCAGCTCGATCTGCGGCAGCCGGTCGCGCTGCTCCATCGCCGCGACCAGCGCGCGCAGCGGAACGAGCATCGCACTCACGCGCGGCGGCAGCACCTCGCAGCTGTCCATGTCGGCGACAAAGCTCGACTGGCGTTCGTGAAAGCCGACCAGCACCTTGTCCTTCTTCACGACGAAGCGCACCGACAAGCGCGCCCGGTAGCGGTAGCCCCAGGCCGGGCCTTCGATCGGCCGCAGCATCCGTTCGGCCTTGACCTTGCCGAGGTGCCACAACGCGTCTTCGAGCGCACGCTGCTTGGTGGCGATCTGCGCGCCGATGTGGAAGTGCTGCATCTTGCAGCCGCCGCAGGTGCCGAAGTGCGGGCAGCGTGGCACGACGCGCTGCGAACTCTCGCGGCGCAGCGCCACCATGGTCGCCTGCTCCCAGTTGTTCTTGCGCTTGTTGACCTTGACCTGCACCTCTTCGCCCGGCAAGGCACCATCGATGAAGACGACCTTGCCTTCGAGGTTGTGCGCCACGCCTTGCGCGTCCATGTCGATCGATTCGACCTTCAGCCATTCAGTTGACAGCGGCTCGTCTGCCTTGACATGTTTCGCTCTGCTCATGGGCCGCGATTATCAATGCCGCTGCTACACTCGCCGTCGTCAGGAGAGAGTCCTCTTGCGGGACCGCCGAAGGCGCAGAACCCCGGTTCGAACGCTCAGGCAAAAGGACTGACAAGCGCTTCTCGTTTGAAGCGTTCCTCGCTGGAGAGAGGCCCGCCCCGAGCGGGCCCACCGAAGGGGCAAGCGGTGCGCTTGAACAGAGTGCGCCGTCAATCTCTCAGGTAAAGCGGACAGAGAGGGCCATCGCGGTGCGATCATGATCGCGCCGTTTGGATGATCGCCCTTGGAGACCGCCATGACCGAGACCCCTGCTCTTGCCCCGCTCAGCCGCACCCCGCTGCACGCCTTGCACCTCGAACTCGGCGCCAAGATGGTGGCGTTCGCCGGCTACGAGATGCCGGTCTCGTACCCCGACGGCATCCTGAAGGAACATCGCCACTGCCGCGAGGCGGCTGCGCTGTTCGACGTTTCGCACATGGGCCAGTTGCGCCTGGTCGGCGACGACGCCGCGAAGGCGCTCGAAACGCTGGTACCGATGGATGTGGTGGATCTGGCGGTCGGCAAGCAGCGCTACGCCTTCCTCACCAATTCGAGCGGCGGCATCCTCGACGACCTGATGATCACGCGCCGCGAGGATCACCTGTTCCTGATCGTCAACGCCGCCTGCAAGGAAGCCGACACGCGCCACCTGGTCACCCAGATCGGCCACCGCTGCACGATCCAGCCGTTGCCCGACCGCGCACTGCTCGCGCTGCAAGGCCCGCACGCGTCGCGCGCACTGGCAAAGCTCAACCCGATCGTCACCTCGCTGACCTTCATGACCGGCGCCTCGGTCACGCTCGCCGGCGCCGATTGCTTCGTCACCCGTTCCGGCTACACCGGCGAAGACGGCTACGAGATCTCGGCGCCGAGCGCGCAAGCCGAGATGCTGGCGCGTGCGCTGCTCGCACTGCGCGAGGTCAGGCCCGCCGGTCTGGGCGCGCGCGACACGCTGCGCCTGGAGGCCGGCCTGTGCCTCTACGGCCACGACATCAACGAGACGACCACGCCGGTCGAGGCCGGCCTGACCTGGGCGATCCAGAAGGTGCGTCGCGCCGGCGGTGCGCGCCACGGCGGCTACCCGGGCGCCTCGGTGATCGATTCGCAACTCGCCAGTGCACCCGCCACCAAGCGCGTCGGCCTCGTCGGTCTGGAGCGCGTGCCGGTGCGCGAGGGCGCCACGATCGTCGATGCGCACGGCCGCAAGCTCGGCCACGTGACGAGCGGCACGCTCTCGCCCAGCGTCAACGAGCCGATCGCGATGGCCTACCTCGCCGCCAACCACGCGCTGCCGCATCACGAGGTGTATGCCGAAGTGCGTGGCAAGCGCCAGCCAATGCGCGTCAGCACCATGCCCTTCACCCCGCACCGCTACTTCCGCGGCTGATTCCCTTCTTCTCGCCTCACCACAGGAGCACCCCATGACGACGATGTACACCGACGATCACGAGTGGATCAACATCGAGGACCACGAGGCCGCCACCGTCGGCATCACGCACCACGCGCAGGACGCGCTCGGCGATGTCGTGTTCGTCGATCTGCCGGCCGTCGGCACGACGTTCAAGAAGGGCGAGGTCGCCGGTGTGGTCGAGTCTGTCAAGGCCGCAGCCGATCTGTTCATGCCGGTCACCGGCGAGGTCGTCGAGGTCAACGAAGCGCTGCGCGCCGATCCGTCGCTGGCCAACACCGACCCGCTCGGCAACGGCTGGTTCTTCAAGGTGCACGTCACCAACATGGCCGAGTTCGAGCAGTTGATGGACGGCCCCGCGTACGACGTGCTCGTCAAGAACAGCTGATCCGTTGAAGGGCCTTATCCGATGTTGATGTCCGCCAACAAGCCGCTGCGCGAGCTTGAAAACGCCGCCGAGTTCGTCGCCCGCCACATCGGCATCGGGCCGGCCGACGAGGCGCGCATGCTCTCGGTGATCGGCGCTGCCTCGCGCCGCGCGCTGATCGAAGCCATCGTGCCGCGCGCCATCGTGCGCGCCAAGCCGATGGCGCTGCCCGCGCCGCTCACCGAGGCGCAGGCACTCGCCGAGCTCAAGGCCATCGCGGGCCGCAACACGCTGCTGAAAAGCTTCATCGGGCAGGGTTATCACGGCACGCACACGCCGGGCGTGATCCTGCGCAACGTGCTCGAGAACCCGGCCTGGTACACCGCCTACACGCCCTATCAGGCCGAGATCTCGCAGGGCCGGATGGAGGCGCTGGTCAACTTCCAGACCATGGTGTGCGAGCTCACCGGCATGGCAATCGCCGGCTCGTCGATGCTCGATGAAGCCACCGCCGCGGCCGAGGCGATGACCTTGGCGATGCGCGTCGGCAAGAGCAAATCCACCGCGCTCTTCGTCGCCGACGATGTGCTGCCGCAGACGCTCGAAGTCGTGCACACGCGCGCCGCGCCGATCGGCGTGACGGTGCTCACCGGCCCGGCCGAATCGGCCGCGCAGGCCGATGCGTTCGCGGTGTTGTTGCAATACCCCGGCGTCAGCGGCGTGGTGCGCGACCTGAAGCCCGTCATTGACGCAGTGCATGCCAGGGGCGGCCTCGCGATCGTCGCCGCCGACCTGCTCGCCCTGGTGCTGCTCACGCCGCCGGGTGAGATGGGCGCCGACATCGTCGTCGGCAACACCCAACGCTTCGGCATGCCGATGGGCAACGGCGGGCCGCACGCGGCCTTCCTCGCGACCAAGGACGAGTTCAAGCGCTCGATGCCGGGCCGGCTGGTCGGCGTCAGCATCGACGCGCACGGCGCGCCGGCGTACCGGCTCGCGCTGCAGACGCGCGAGCAGCACATCCGCCGCGAGAAGGCCACGTCCAACATCTGCACGGCGCAGGTGCTGCCCGCCGTGGTCGCGAGCATGTACGCCGTCTACCACGGGCCGCAGGGCCTGAGGCGCATCGCGCAGCGGGTGGCGAGCTACACCGCGGTCCTCGCGGCCGGCCTGAAGGATCTGGGCCGCACGCTGGCGAGCGAATCGGGCTTTGACACGATCACCGTCAACACCGGTGACCACACCGATACGCTGCTGCAAGCCGCGCGCGAAGCGGGCTTCAACCTGCGGCGCGATTCGGCCGAGCACGTCGGCATCACGCTCGACGAGACCACCACGCGCGGCGACATCGCGACGCTGTGGCGCCTGTTCGCCGATGGCCAGCCGGTGCCCGACTTCGCGCCGTTCGAGAAAGGCATCGCCCCGCTGATCCCCGCGGCGCTGCAACGCAGCAGCGCCTTCCTGACGCACCCGGTCTTCAATCGGCATCACAGCGAGACCGACCTGCTGCGCTACCTCCGCAGCCTGTCGGACAAGGACCTCGCGCTCGACCGCACGATGATCCCGCTCGGCTCGTGCACGATGAAGCTGAACGCGACCAGCGAGATGATCCCGATCACCTGGCCGGAGTTCGCGAACGTGCACCCGTTCGCGCCGCAAGATCAGCTCGCAGGCTACGACACGCTGCGCATCCAGCTCGAAGCCTGGCTGTGCCAGGCGACCGGCTACAACGGCGTGAGCCTGCAGCCCAACGCTGGCTCGCAGGGCGAGTACGCCGGGCTGCTGGTGATCCGCGCGTTCCACGCGGCGCGTGGCGAGGCGCACCGCAACATCTGCCTGATCCCCGAATCGGCGCACGGCACCAACCCGGCAAGCGCGCAGATGAGCGGCCTGCAGGTCGTGGTCACGAAGTGCGATGCCGAGGGCAACATCGACCTCGCCGACCTGGCCGCGAAGTGCGAACAGCACAGCGCGAACCTGGCCTGCATCATGATCACCTACCCCTCCACCTACGGCGTGTTCGACACGCACGTGAAGGAGATCTGCGCGCTCGTGCACCGCCACGGCGGGCGCGTCTACGTGGATGGCGCGAACATGAACGCGCTCGTCGGCGTGGCCGCACCCGGCGAGTTCGGCGGCGACGTGAGCCACCTCAACCTGCACAAGACCTTCTGCATTCCGCACGGCGGCGGCGGCCCGGGCGTGGGGCCGACCTGCGTCGTCGCCGACCTCGTGCCTTATCTGCCTGCGCACCGCAGCGCGGGCATTGGCACCGGCGCCCAAGTCGGCGCCGTCTCGGCCGCGCCACTCGGCAACGCCGCGGTGCTGCCGATCAGCTGGATGTACATGCGCATGATGGGCAGCGAGGGTTTGCAGGCGGCGACCGAGACCGCGATCCTGTCGGCCAACTACATCGCGGCGCGCCTCGCCGATCACTACGACATCCACTTCAGCGGCAACATCGACGGCATCAAGGGCGGCGGTGTCGCGCACGAGTGCATCCTCGATTTGCGGCCGCTGAAAGACAGCTCCGGCGTCAGCGCCGAAGACGTCGCCAAGCGCCTGATCGACTACGGCTTCCACGCGCCGACCCTGAGCTTCCCGGTCGCCGGCACGCTGATGGTCGAGCCGACCGAGAGCGAAGGCCTGGAAGAACTCGACCGCTTCTGCGACGCGATGATCGCGATCCGCGGCGAGATCGCGAAGGTCGAATCCGGAGCCTGGCCACGCGAGGACAACCCGCTGAAGACCGCGCCACACACGGCCGCCGCGCTGCTCAGGAGCGACTGGCCGCACGCCTACTCGCGCGAGGAGGCGGCCTATCCGGTGCCGGCCCTGCGTCGCGGCAAGTACTGGTCGCCGGTGGGCCGCGTCGACAACGTCTACGGCGACCGCAACCTGATGTGCTCCTGCCCGCCGCTCAGCGACTACGCCTGACGGCGCACGACTGCAACCGATGGCCGTCTCCGTCTTCGACCTCTTCAAGATCGGCATCGGCCCGAGCAGCTCGCACACCGTCGGCCCGATGCGCGCGGCCCGGCTGTTCGCGCTGCGGCTGCAGCATGAAGGCCACCTCGACGCCACCGCGCGCGTCTGCTCGCAACTCTACGGCTCGCTGGGCGCCACCGGCAAGGGCCACGGCAGCGACAAGGCGGTGCTGCTCGGGCTGTGCGGCGACGAACCCGACGGCGTCGATGTCGAGAGCATCGCGCCGCGCCTGAAGCGCATCCGCGAAGCGAAGCGCGTGCCGCTGCTCGGCACGCACGAGGTCGAGTTCAATGAGAAGACCGACCTGATCCTGTACCGCCGCGAGTCGCTCCCGTTCCACCCCAACGGCATGCGCTTCACCGCGTTCGATACCGCAGGCGCGGGGCTGCTGACGCGCACCTACTACTCGGTCGGTGGCGGCTTCGTCGTCAGCGAAGAGATCGCGCAAGACGGGACGAAGCAGAAGGTCATCGCCCCCGACACGACCGTGCTCGCGCACCCGTTTCACAGCGGCACCGATCTGCTGGTACTGGCGAAGCAGCACGGCTGCAGCATCGCCGAGCTGGTGCGCCGCAACGAACGCCACTGGCGCACCGATGCCGAGATCGACGTCGGCCTGCTGAAGATCTGGGCCGTGATGCAGGCCTGCGTGGTGCGCGGCTGCGCCACCGACGGCGTGCTGCCGGGCGGCTTCAAGGTGCGGCGCCGCGCCGCCGATCTGCACCGCCAGCTCTGCGCCAACCCCGAGGCCGCGCTGCGCGATCCGCTGCAGGTGCTGGACTGGGTCAACCTCTACGCACTCGCCGTGAACGAAGAGAACGCCGCCGGCGGCCGCGTCGTCACCGCGCCGACCAACGGCGCCGCCGGCATCGTGCCGGCCGTGCTGCACTACTACACGCGCTTCGTGCCCGGCGCGAGCGAGAGCAAGGTCATCGACTTCCTGCTGACCGCCGCCGCGATCGGCATGCTCTACAAGGAGAACGCCTCGATCAGCGGCGCCGAGGTCGGCTGCCAGGGCGAGGTCGGCGTCGCCTGCTCGATGGCCGCAGGCGCGTTGTGCGCGGTGCTCGGTGGCACGCCCGAGCAGGTCGAGAACGCCGCCGAGATCGGCATGGAGCACCACCTCGGGCTGACGTGCGACCCAGTCGGCGGCCTCGTGCAGATCCCGTGCATCGAGCGCAACGCGATCGCGTCGGTGAAGGCGATCAACGCCGCGCGCATGGCGCTGCGCGGCGACGGCACGCACCATGTGAGCCTGGACAAGGTCATCAAGACGATGCGCGACACCGGCGCCGACATGATGACCAAGTACAAGGAAACGGCGCGCGGCGGGCTGGCGGTGAATATCGTCGAGTGCTGACGAAGACCATCGGCCGTCTCGGGAAGCCGCTTCAAAACACGGCGGGATTTCTTCTTTGATCGGTGAAGAGATGAAGCAGCAGATCGCGGAATCTGTCGTTCCAGGTGTCATTGTGATTTGCGATGATTTCGATCGGCACCCGCACGTTCCAGAGTGGCCCGTTGTAGACAACTGCCTCACCCGTCGGCTGCGGGGATCGGCCGGTGTGAGTGAGTGACATGGACCCAGACCGCGTCTTGAAGCACCAGGTCCAGCCAGGCGCCTTGTATCGCAGGGGGTCGATTGCCGGGTCGAACGGATCTGCGTTGGCTGGTTCACACGAGCTTGAAACGCTCAGCATGTGCGTCTTGTAGTTGTCGTCCCAGCCGATCGTCTGAACAATCGCCTGCCTTTGCGCATCGCCGAGCGTGTTCTCGAACGCATTGCTGAGTGAGGCTCCCACGGGAAATGCCAGTTTTGTCGCCTTGTCCCCCTCCGACGTAAAGATGGCGAGCACGGGGGACTGATACCTTGGTCTGTCGCACATCTCGTCCGATGCCTGCGCACTCTTGCACCGTGTCCTGAGTTTCTTGGCCGCGCGAAAAACCGGATCGAAACGAGCCGCCTCGATTGCTGGATTGACCAAGACGACCATGTCGACAAAACGTGAGATCGATGGCAACACGCCGTGGTCATCCGCGTCCAAGTCCTCAGAGAAGCTGTCGATGAGCGATTGCGACAGGGCTCGAAAGACGACGGATGCACCGAAGCTGTGACCAATGACGTATGTCCTCAGCTGAGCCGCTGTGTTGCCGAGCGAGGCTTGGGCCTTTTCGCCCGAGTGAGCGTGCGCCGCCAACACGTTGAGTCGACCAAACAGTTCCCTGACCGAGCCTTGCGCGACCCGGTCTGCCGTGTTCTTGCGATCCCAGAAGCTGGCGTATACAAGCGGCTGAATGTCGATAACAGAGAGTCCTCGCCAGCCGACGTAGATGCCGACCGTCTTGACCTCGGCCGCTGTCTGCTTCCGCGCAAGTCTTTGCGAGGCCTGAGGCTTGCGCGAACTTGGGACGCCGGCCAGTGCCGGGTCTTCGCAGGCGTCATCGCCAGAGCTGGCCGCCGCCTTCGAGGCGACTGCAACCTGAGCGAGAAACTCCCGAAATCTTTCGACGTTCGAGTCGTTGGTCCCGGCGTTGTGACGCCAACCGTGCACATAGACAAACAGACGGACGCAGTTGTTTGTTCCCCGCAACTGAGTTCTTATCTGACCCACCGCCGAGTCGATCTGCGCCTGCTCATTGTCACGCGTCTCGAACGGCCATCCCTCGTCATCGAACTCCACGATGTGCATCGTGTACAACGAGTTCTGCTCTGTCGCTTGCCGAATGCACGGCGGGGCATCGGGAACGGTTGGCGCGGATCCCGCGGCGCATTCCTGGACGCCACCGACGGGAGGTACAGCGGTTCGGTAGGATTGAACCGTTGTGCACGCGGCGAACACTGAACACATGCACATGGCGAGCAGCGCGCCTGCCGTTCGAAGGGCTTGCAACCTTCGATCTGCAAGACTCGCCGGCAAGAAAGAGCCAAGCAACTCCTCGCAACGAGCTGAGAATTTTGCGCTGAACATTGGGCGTTCCCTTTGGCTGGATCGAACCTCACGGACGACTGAACTCGGTTGCAAAGAACATCCTATGAGGCATCATCGCTGACGCGCATCCTCAGTGGAGACGATGCAGCTTTGACAGCCCTCCTCCCGCTGGGTTGTACGCTTCCGGTCGACGGGCGCCAACCAATCCTTCCTGCCCCTGACCTCGCCCACCCCGCCCATGCTCAACCTCTCCGCCTTCGCCATCACCAACAAGTGGCCCGCCCGGCACCCCGACCGCATCCAACTCTATTCGCTGCCCACGCCGAACGGCGTGAAGGTCTCGATCCTGCTCGAAGAGACCGGCCTGGCGTATGAGCCGCACCTGGTGCGCTTCGACGCGAACGATCAACTCTCGACGGAGTTTCTCTCCCTCAACCCGAACAACAAGATCCCGGCGATCCTCGACCCGAACGGACCGGGCGGCCGGCCGCTGGCGCTGTTCGAGTCGGGCGCGATCCTGATCTACCTCGCCGAGAAGTCGGGGCAGTTCTTGCCCTCGGATGCGGCCGGCCGCTACGAGACGATCCAGTGGCTGATGTTTCAGATGGGCGGCATCGGGCCGATGTTCGGACAGGTCGGCTTCTTCCACAAGTTTGCCGGCAAGGATTACGAGGACAAGCGCCCGCGTGATCGCTACGTGGCCGAATCGAAGCGGCTGCTCGCTGTGCTCAACGAACGCCTCGCAACGCGCGCCTGGATCATGGGCGATGCGTACACGATCGCCGACATCGCGACCTTCCCGTGGGTCAACAACCTGTTCGGCTTCTATGACGCCGGCGGCCTCGTCGGCATGGCGGACTTCCCGCACGTCAACCGGGCGCTGCGAGCCTTTCTTGCCCGGCCCGCGGTCATCAGGGGGCTCGCGATTCCCAGGCGGGAGCAGTGAATACCGCAAACCGCCCTCGGCACTCTTCACGCGCGCCCAGAATGGCCTCATTTCGTGCAATCGTTCGCGGCTGATGCATTCGGCGAATTGACCCTTGACAGGCTCCGTTCAGACAATGGCGCTCACTCGCCGATGTGACCCGACCCATGAACGCCCCGCGCATGCCCCGACAGATTCTGGAACCGGAAGAGACACCCAGCGCATCGGGCAGACGCCTTCTCTACGAACAGGCGCTGCGCGCATCCGAGCAACTGCAGAGTCCGGAAGGCAATGTCGCGATGGTCCTGCTCGACATCGCGCTGGCGCGTGGGTCGGGGCATCTCAGCGAGCGAGTCCTTAAGCCGGTCACCTCCAAGCTTGCCGCTTTGTTGAACCGCCGGCTGCGTTCGATCGATGTGCTCGCGCGCACCGCGGACACCGAGTTGGTGGCGCTTCTGGCGATGGCCGACCTCGGCGTGGCGGCGGCATTCTCCGAGCGGCTTCGGCAGCCGATCGAACGGGCATTGAGCGAAATGGACCTGGCCGACGACATCGTCGTCTGCATGGGGTTGGCCGCCAACCCGAATGCAACGCGCTGGCGTCCGGAGTCCTTGATTGAACTCGCCGACTTCAGGATGCGGGCCGCCCGGCAGCAGGCGACCGACGCTGCAACGCGTGCGTGGGCCCTGAGCGTGGACGGCTGTTCGATCCCCGAGGAATGGGTCGATTCAGAAGGGTGGCCTGCCATCTCCGAGATCACCAGTCATTCGAGTCTGTGAAGCCGCGGACAGGTCGGCTTCTTCCACAAGTTTGCCGGCAAGGATTACGAGGACAAGTGCCCGCGTGATCGCTACGTGGCCGAATCGAAGCGGCTGCTCGCTGTGCTCAACGAACGCCTCGCAACGCGCGCCTGGATCATGGGCGATGCGTACACGATCGCCGACATCGCGACCTTCCCGTGGGTCAACAACCTGTTCGGCTTCTATGACGCCGGCGGCCTCGTCGGCATGGCGGACTTCCCGCATGTCTTGCGCGCGCTGGCGGCGTTCATGGCGCGCCCGGCGGTGGTGAGGGACTCGGGATTCCAAAGCGCGTTTGAGGCGCGTAGGATCGCCCCCGTCATCGCTCAGCGACTCGCTGCCCGTGAACTCGAACCGCGCCCTGGAGGCCACACGATTCGAGGCCGTCCCCTTGGCCTTCGACTTGATCAACAGGAGCACTCCATGGTCACTTACGTTGGTTTGATGAGCTTCACGGACAAGGGCATTCAATCGATCAAGGACACGACCAAACGCGCCGCAGCCGCCAAGGAGATGGCGAAGAAGCACGGTGTCAACATGCGCGACATCCTCTGGACCATGGGCGAGTACGACATCGTCTGCGTGCTGGAGGCCGAGGACGAAACCACGCTGGCCGCGTTCAGTCTCGCCACCGCGATGCAAGGCAATGTGCGCTCGCGCTCGCTGCGCGCCTACTCCGCCACCGAGATGGACAAGGTGCTGGCCAAGCTGCCCTGAGCCCTCACGGCCCCACAGCATCGGCGTCGCCCGGCGTGGCCCGGGCGGCGCGTTCCGGCTGGAACACCTTATGCATGCTGCACCTGCACATTCACACTGATGCAGGAGGGCCGCCCCATGTTGGACAAGACGACCACGAAGTTCTCGCACGTCAAACCCGCCGACACGTCATGGCGCAGCGATGGTCTGCGCGACTTCTTTCTCTACAAGGACCTGGGCGTCGCCGATGCCACCAAGGGCGCCGTCATCGCCCACCTCGTGAAGGCGAACATGGCACCGGAAAAGGGCACAGGCTGGCACCGCCATGAGGCGGACTTCCAGATCGTCATCATGACCAAGGGCTGGGCCAAGTTCATGTACGAGAACAAGGTCACCCTCGTCGAGGCCGGCGACTGCGTGCACCAGCGCCCCGGCATTTCCCACTACCTGTTCGACTATTCGCCGGACATGGAGTACCTCGAAATCGTCGGCCCGGCGGATTTCAAGTCGATCGACGTGCCGGCCGTCTGCGACGTGCCGGCGCCGACGCCCTGGGCCTGACTCAGGCGCGCCGGGCCGAGCGCCGGGCCGCCCCAAGCCGGCCCGCACCCCCTCGGGGGGTGGCGCGGTATCCCGCGCCGGGGGTTCCATCTCTCATCAGAAGTCCATGTCGAGCTCTTCGATGTCGTCGGGCTCGCGTTTGGCGGCGGCGATCCACTCCTTCATCTCGGGCATCGCCATGATGGTGTGGCAGTAGACCAGGCAGGGCTTGGTCAGCTTCACGTCGTAGGTCAGGAAGCGCGTGACCACCGGTGCGAACATCGCGTCGGCCATGCCGCGCTGCTTGCCGAACAGGAACGGGCCGCCGTAGGTAGCCAGGCACTCGGTCCAGATCTCGACGATGCGGTCGATGTCGGGCTGGGCGCCGGCCCAGACCTTGTGGCCGGGGTACTTGCCTTTCAGGTTCATCGGCAGCGAGGCGCGCAGGTTCGCGAAGCCCGAGTTCATCTCGCCGCTCACGGAACGGCAGTGCGCGCGCGCAATGCGCTCGGCAGGCATCAGGCCGGCATCGGGCTTGATCTCGTTCAGGTACTGGGCAATCGCCAGCGTGTTCCAGACCTTCGCGCCCTCGTGCGTGAGCGCCGGTACGCGGATCGACGGGGCCAGCAGCAGCAGTTCCTTGCGCGCGTCCGCGTCGTCGGGCGAGACCATCACCTCCTCGAACTCGAGCCCGGCGAACTTCGCCATCAGCCAGCCGCGCAGCGACCACGACGAGTAGTTCTTGCTGCTCAAGGTCAGCGAAGCCTTGGCCTTGACGGCTTTCGCCGCCGGCTTGGCCGCGGTCTTGCGCGCGGTGGATTTGGGCTTGGCGGGGGTGGCGACTGGCATGGGGGCTCTCCGGCGTGGTTGCGCGGCACGGGTTGCAAGGGATGTGCCACGCGCAGGTTGCTGGCTCGTTAGTTGCAGAGCGGAAGGATCAGAACCCTACGAGGTACCCATGATGTATCAGGCCTACCAGGCTCAATCGGATCTGATGTGGCCGCTGCGCACAATGGCGAAGATGTCGGTGCCCATGTTGTCGGACTCGACCTTCGGCCTCGCCGGCCAATCGACGATGCGGCAAGCTGCCGCCGCCTGCCGAGTGCTCGAACTCGCGGAGGTCACGCACAAACGTCCACCGTGGCGCATCGATCAGGTGATGGTGAAGGGCGAGCCCGTGCCCGTCATCGAAGAGGCGGTGATGGCGACGCCCTTCGCCACCTTGCTCCGCTTTCGCAAGGAAGGCGCTCCGCCTCAGCCCAAGGTACTGATCGTCGCACCGATGAGCGGCCACTTCGCCACCTTGCTGCGCGACACCGTGCGCACCACGATGCAGGACCACGATGTCTACGTGACCGACTGGCACAACGTGCGCGACGTGCCGCTCGCCGCCGGCCGCTTCGGCCTGGACGAATACACCGAGCACATCATCGACTTCCTCGCCAAGATGGGCCCGAACTCGAACGTGCTCGCGGTCTGCCAGCCGACCGTGGCCGCGCTCGCCGCGGTCTCGATCATGTCGGAAGACCAGCACCCGGCCACGCCCGCCAGCCTCACCCTGATGGCCGGCCCGATCGATTGCCGCATCAGCCCGACCGAGGTCAACAAGCTCGCGATGACCCAGCCGATCGAGTGGTTCGAGAAGAACCTGATCAGCACCGTGCCGTGGCGCCACGGCGGCGGTGGCCGGCGCGTCTACCCGGGCTTCGTGCAGCTGTCGGCGTTCATCAGCATGAACAAGGAGCGCCACGTCAACGCCTTCAAGGAGTACTACCAGCACCTGGTGGATGACGAATTCGACAAGGCCGAGGTCACGCGCACGTTCTACGAGGAGTACATGGCGGTGGCCGACCTCTCGGCCGAGTTCTACATCGAGACCGTCGATCTCGTGTTCCAGAAGTACGCGCTGGCCAAGGGCGAACTCAAGTACCGCGGCCGAAGCGTGAACCCGGCGGCGATCCGTCGCACCGCGCTCGTCACGATCGAAGGCGAGCGCGACGACATCTGCGCGATCGGCCAGACCCTCGCCGCGCAAGACCTCGCCAGCAGCCTGCGGCCCTACATGCGCACGCACTATGTGCAGCCGAACGTCGGCCACTACGGCGTGTTCAGCGGCAAGCGCTGGCAGACCAGCATCTACCCGCTGGTGCGGGACGTGATCCACATTTCCCAGTAGCGCCCGCTATTCCTTGGCGGCCGGCATGCCCACCGGAATCGCCCCGCCCACTGCCGGCGTCGCCCCGAAGCGCCGCTTCGCCCATGCCGCGAGGTCGTCGAGGTAGCTGTAGATCACCGGCACGACGATCAGGGTCAGCAGCGTTGACGTGATCACGCCGCCGATGATCGCGCGGCCCATCGGCGCCTGGATCTCGCCGCCTTCGTCGAGCGCCAGCGCCAGGGGCAGCATGCCGAAGACCATTGCCGCCGTGGTCATCATGATCGGGCGCATCCGCACCAGCCCGGCCTGCAGCAGCGCCTCGGCCGTGCTCACGCCGGTCCTGCGCATGTGGTTGGCGTAGTCCACCAGCAGGATCGCGTTCTTCGTCACCAGGCCCATCAACATCACCAGGCCGATCATCGAGAACAGGTTCAGCGTCGAGTGCGTGACCAGCAGCGCAAGCATCACGCCGATCAGCGCCAGCGGCAGCGAGGCCATGATGGCGAACGGCTGCAGGAAGCTGCCGAACTGTGACGCGAGCACGATGTAGATGAAGATCACCGCCGCCAGCAATGCCAACAGGATGCCCTGGAAGGCCTCGGCCTGCTCCTTCGACTGGCCGCCCTGATCGAAGCGGTAGCCCGGCGGCAGCCGGGTCTCATCGACGAGCTTCTTCACTTCGTCGCCGACATCGCCGCTGGGTCGGCCACTGACGCCGGCGTAGATGGCCTGGCGGCGCTGCAAGTCCTGGCGCTTGATGACGATCGGGTTCACGACCGGCACCACATCGGCGACACGGCCGAGCGCGATCGGCGTGCCGTCCTTCGCGTAGGCCACCGGCAGGCCGTCGAGCTGCGATATGTTCTCGCGCAGCAGCTGCGGCAGGCGCAACTCGACCTCGACCTGCTCGCCGTCGGGCGCCGTCCAGTAGGTCGCGACATCGCCGTTGACGAAGCTGCGCAGGCTCGTCGCCAGCGCCGTCGGCGTCAGGCCGAGCTCGCGTACCGCGTCGGGCTTCAGGCGCACCGCATACGCGGGCAGGCCGGGCTTGACCGAGGTTTCGAGGTCCGTGATGCCCTTGATCTGGCGCACACGCTCGGCCAGGCGCAACACCTCAGCGTCGAGCACCTTCGGATCGGGCCCGAGCAGCGCGACGTAGATCGGCCGTTCGCCGAGCGCCACGTCAGCGCCCGGCACGGGCGCGATCGCCGCGCGGATCGCTTCTTCGACCTGCTTCTGGCTGCGTCGGCGCTCGCGCGGCTTGACGAGCTGGATGCGCAGGTTGCCCATGTTGCGATTGCCGTCCACGTCGCCGGTCTGGCTCGAGATCATGCGCACCTCGGGGATCGCCCGCACCAGCGCCTCGACCTGCTTCATCTTCTCGTTGCCGCGTTCGAGGCTGGTGCCGATCGGCATCGTCACGTTCATCGAGATGTAGCTGTTGTCGGACTCGGGAATGAACTCGGTGCCGACCAGCGGCGCGAGCAGCACCGCGCCGACGAAGCTGGCGATGCCGATCAGCAGCACGATGCCGCGCGGTTTGAGGAAGCGCCCGTACGGGCGGCCCGAGAAGATCCAGTGGATGAGGCGCTCGTACAAGCCGTGCATCGCGTCGAGCGCGCGATCCGTCGCCCGCATAAGGTGGCCGATGACGGGCAGCCGGATCAGCCGGCTGCCGGGCGGGTCCTTCCAGAGGCTGGAGAGCATCGGGTCGAGCGTGAAGCTGACGAACAGGCTCACCAGCACCGCCACCGCGACCGTGACACCGAACGGGAAGAAGAATTTTCCGACGATGCCCTTCATGAACGCGACCGGCACGAACACCGCGCAGATCGCCAGCGTGGTGGCCATCACCGCCATGCCGATCTCTTCGGTGCCGTCGCGCGCGGCGCTGCGGTGATCCTTGCCCATGTGCACATGGCGCACGATGTTCTCTCGCACCACGATCGCATCGTCGATCAAGAGGCCGATGCACAGGCTCAGCGCCATCATCGTCATGAAGTTCAGCGTGAACCCGAACGCATAGACCGCGATGAAGGCCGAGATCACCGCGATCGGCAAGGTGAGGCCAGTGATGATCGTGCTGCGCCAGCTGTGCAGGAACAGGAACACGATCACGATCGTCAGCAGCGCGCCTTCGATCAGCGTGCGCTTGACGCCGCTGAGCGAATCCTTGACCCAGTCACTGTCGGCGTAGACCAGGCGCAGCTCGACGCCGGGCGGCAGCGCCTTGCGCAGCTCTTCGGCGGCCTGCTTGACGCCTTCACCCGTGGTGACGATGTTCGCGTCCTGCTGCTTGAAGACCTGGAACGAGATCGCCGGCACGCCGTCGACCCGCGCGATCGAGGTCGGCTCCTTCTCGCGCTCGACCAGCGCGCCCAGATCGCCGAGGCGCACGACCAGGCTGCCGCGCGTCGCGATCACGATGTCGTTGAAGCCCTTCGCATCACGCACCCGGCCTTCGACACGCACGAGCGCATCCTCCTTCGCGCTGCTGAGCAGGCCGACCGGCACGTCGGCGTTGGCACGTTGCAGCGCGGCCGACACGTCCGACGGCGTGAGCTGATACGCGCGCAAGCGCTGCGGGTCGAGGTCGATGCGCACCTGGCGCACCGTGAGGCCGCTCACATCCACCTTCGCGACACCGCCGACGCGCTCGAGCCGCTTGCGCACGACCTGGTCGGCGAGCAACGAGCGTTCGCGCGCGCTGCGATCCGGCGCGATCAACGAGAGGCTCACGGTCGGCTGCGCGTTGTCGCTGTCGAAGCGCGAAATGAACGGCGGCTTTGCGTCTCGCGGGAAGCCGGGTTGCGCTTGCGCGACCTTGTCGCGCACGTCCTGCACCGCGCGGCCCATGTCGGCGCTGAGCTGGAACTCGACCACCGTCTCGCTGCTGCCTTCGAGGCTGTTCGAGCGGATCATCTTCACGCCCGCGATGCCGTTCAGGCCGAGCTCGATCGGCCGCGTCAACTCGGTCTCGACGGCCGCGGGCGAGGCGCCCGGATAAGCAATGCTGACGAACACGATCGGCGGCGAGACATCCGGAATGCGTTCGACGCCGAGTTGGTTGTACGAGAACAGCCCCAGCACGCACAGGGCCACCATGACCATGGTCGCGAAGACCGGGTTGGCGATCGAGACGCGGGTGAACCACATATCAGGTTCCCGCTCAGGAGGCCTTGGCGGCGGCCGCGCTCGCGCGCGCGGCCGGTGCCACCGGCGCGCCGGTGATGTGCGCCTGCGCACCCTCTTTCAGCGTGTCGAAGCGCGCCGCCAGCACCTGCGAATCGGCGGTGATGCCTTGCGTGATCTCGACGCGGCCCGAGGCCTCGTCGCGTCGGCCGGTGATGACGATGCGGCGCACCAGTGCGCCCTTCTCCAGCGTCCAGACGAATTCCTGCCCCGACGACTGGCCGACCGCGCCGACCGGCAAGGTCAGTCGCTGCTCAGCGTCCTTCAGCAGCACCTCGGCGCTGGCGTACTGGCCGGCGCGAAACACCTCGTTCGGGTTCGTCAGCAGCACCACGACGCGAATCCCGCGCGTGCCGGCCTCGGCCGTCGGCGCGATGCGGTCGATGCGGCCCTCGACGTTGTTCGGAGCCCCCTCGACGCGCACGCCCAGCGTCTGCCCCGGCGCGAGCCGCGAGACCTGGTGCGTACCGACGACGCCGGCGAGTTCGAGCTCCTTCAGATCGACGACCGTGAGCAGCTCTTGCTCGGCGCTGACCTTCTCACCGGGCAGCACGCTGCGTTTGCCGACCACGCCGCTGATCGGCGCCGTGAGCGCGGCCTCTCGGATCGTCAGGCTGGAGGTGGCCCACTGGGCCTGCGCCGACTTGAGTTGCGCGCGCGCCGCTTCGAGCGTGGCGCGCGAAGATTCGAGCGCGTTCGTCGAGATGAATTTCTGGTTCGCCAGATCGGTGTTCGAGGTGTGCAGCCGTTCGGCCTCGTAGAGGCGCGCACGCGCCGAATCGACTCCGGCGGCGCGCTCGTTGGCGCGGCTCTGCAGATCCGACAGGTCGATCGTGCCCAGCGCCTGGCCGGCCCTGATGCGGCTGCCTTCGGCGACCGTCAGCGACAGCAGCGTGCCGGCCGCCTTGGCGCGCACGACCGCCGTGCGCGGCGCCATCAGCGGGCCGGAGAACTCGATACGCTCGGGCATCGAAGCCAGCATCGGCTTCACGACCTCGGCCGGCGCGAACTCCAGCGTCACCTCGGGCTTCTTCTCATCGGACGGGCCGCCGCTTTTGGCACGCGACACCGCCAACAGCGCGACGGCCATGACGATGATCAAAGCCCCTCCGCCCACGAGCCACTGCGTTCGCATGAGGCTTCCTTTCTGTTGTCTCTCTGGCGCGAGAGTGTAGACACGCGAGGGCATCGCACAACCCCGGATGCGACAGACTGCGGATTGCCGGGGTCAGAAGGTGGCGCCTCGACTCAGGCGCCATGCGATGGCACAACACAGCACCGCCGCCAACCCCGCCACGCTGGCACCCCAGAACACCGCCGCAAAGCCCCAGGCCTCGCTCAGCGCCCCGCCGACCAGGCCGCCGATGACGCCCGAAGCGCCATAGCCCAGCACCGTGTACAGCGCCTGACCGCGCCCGCGCAGCCGCCCCGGGAAGTGCCGGTTGACGACCGCGATGCAAGAGGTGTGCTGCGCCGCGAACGTCAGCGCATGGCTGCATTGCAACAGCACCAGCAGCCACGGCACGGCGCCGAACGCGGCAACGAGCGCGAAACGCAACGCCGTGACGGCTGCCGCCAAGGTCAGCCACGCGTGCGCCGACAGGCGCGCAAGCCAGCGCCCTTGAAACCAGAACCACGCCACTTCGGCCACCACGCCCGCGGCCCAGACCAGCCCGACCGCCGTCTTGCTGTAACCCAGCGAGACGAGGTAAAGCGAGAAGAATGCGTACAGCGCCGTGTGCGCGAGCACCGTGAAGAACACGCCAGCGAAGAACCACGCCACGAGCGGCTCGCGCATCACGCCGAGCGCGCCGGGTGCGGCGTCGCTGCCGTGCGCGGCCTCGCTGATCAGCGGCAGCCGCAGCGCGGCGATCAGCAGCAGGCCCAGCAGCACGATCACCAGCCACGGATAGAAGCCGACACCGACCGCCTGCAACAGCGCACCGCTGCCGGCGACTGCGAGGATGAAGCCAATCGAGCCCCAGACACGCACGCGGCCGTAGCGGCCGGCATCCAGCGTCGCGCCGGTGCTCACATGGTGTGCCAGCGCCGCCTCGCTGATCGGGATCACGCCCGCCGTGCAGATGAACAGCGCCGCCGTGACGGCCGCGATCCACGCGTAGCCGCCCGCGACGAAGTAGCCGCACGCGCAGACCAGCGCACACACCACCGCAAGGCGCAACAGTTGCGTGCGCCGGCCGCTGTGGTCGGCGAGCCAGCCCCAGGCGTAGGGGCTGAACAGCCGGGTTGCGCTTTGCACCGATGCCAGCGCGCCGATCGCCAGCGTGCTGTAGCCCAGGCTCTGGAACCACAGCGGCGCGTAGGTGCCGACGAGGCCGGCGTAGGAGAAGTAGGCGAACGAGACCGAGCCGAAGGCGAACAGCGCCCGTCGAGACGCCACGGGCATCAGGCGCGCGGAGCCTGCGCGGCGATCGCCTTCATCGGCGCCGCCACGTCACCGCACTGCGCGCGGTGCCGCAGCGCGTGGTCCATCAGCACCAGCGCGAGCATCGCCTCGGCGATCGGCGTGGCACGGATGCCGACGCATGGGTCGTGGCGGCCGAAGGTCTCGACCGTGGCGGGCGCGCCGGTGAGGTCGATCGACCGGCGCGGGCTGCGGATCGAACTGGTCGGCTTGATCGCGATGCTGACGGTGATGTCCTGCCCGGTCGAGATGCCGCCGAGCACGCCGCCGGCGTTGTTGGTCGAGAAGCCTGCGGGCGTGAGCTCGTCGCCGTGCGTCGTGCCGCGCTGCGCAACGCTTGCGAAGCCGGCGCCGATCTCGACGCCCTTCACCGCATTGATGCCCATCATCGCTTTCGCGATGTCGGCATCGAGCTTGTCGAACAGCGGCTCGCCCAGGCCGACGGGCACGTTGCGCGCGATCGCGCTGATGCGCGCGCCGCAGCTGTCGCCGGCCTTGCGCAGCTCGTCCATGTAGGCCTCGAGGCGCGGGATGTCACTCGCGTTGGCGGCGAAGAACGGGTTGTTCGGAACGTGATCCAGCGACTCGAACGGGATCACGATGTCGCCGATCTGCGTCATGTGGCCGGCGAACGTGGTGCCGTGCTTCTCGAACAGCCATTTGCGCGCGACCGCACCCGCGCCGACCATCGGCGCCGTCAGCCTCGCCGAGGCGCGGCCACCGCCGCGCGGATCGCGCAGGCCGTACTTTTGCAGGTAGGTGTAGTCGGCGTGGCCGGGGCGAAAGGTGTTGAGGATGTTGCCGTAGTCCTTGCTGCGCTGATCGGTGTTGCGGATCAGCAGGCAGATCGGCGTGCCGGTGGTCTTGCCCTCGTACACGCCGGACAGGATCTCGACTGCATCCGGTTCGTTGCGCTGCGTCACATGGCGCGAGGTGCCGGGGCGGCGGCGGTCGAGCTCGGGCTGGATGTCGGTCTCGCTCAAGACCATGCCCGGCGGGCAGCCGTCGATCACGCAGCCGATCGCGGGGCCATGGCTTTCGCCGAAATTGGTGACGCGGAATAACTCGCCGAGGGTGCTGCCGGACATGGAGGTGCTGAAGAGTGAAGGCCCGAAACGGAACCACCGCCCGAAGGCGGTGGCCGCGGTCATCGATTCTAAATCCGGGTCACGGGGAGGTCTGCTCGTCCCTCGGCTCCTCGACCGGCCAGTCGCGGATGTAGGCCTTGAGCATGCGGTTCTCGAAGTCCTGGCCATCGACCACGGCCTTGGCCACGTCGTAGAACGAGATCACGCCCATCAGGGTGCGCTGGCTCATCACCGGCAGATAGCGCGCGTGGCGGCCGAGCATCATGCGGCGCACCTCGTCGATCTCGGTGTCGGGGGTGCAGGTCAGCGGCTGGACGTCCATCACACTGCTCACCACCGTCTGCCCGAGCGAGCCATGGCCCTTGACGACGGCCTGGATGACCTCGCGAAAGGTCAGCATGCCGGTGAGTTCGCCGCCGTCCATCACGACGAGCGAGCCGATGTCGCGCTCGGACATCGCGGTGACGGCCTCGTGCAGCGGCGAATCGGGCGTCACGGTGAACAGGGTGCCGCCCTTCACGCGGAGGATGTCGCTGACTTTCATGAGGCTGTCCCCGAGGGCTGCTGTGAGGTCAATATAGCCCACAATTCGGCCCCACAACAGCCCGGAGACGCTATGGCCGGCCACTCAGACCCTGGCTTCGACACGCTCGCGCTGCACGCCGGTGCCACACCCGACCCCGCCACCGGCGCGCGCGCGGTGCCAATCCACCTGACCACCTCGTTCGTGTTCGAGAGCAGCGAGCACGCCGCGTCGCTGTTCAACATGGAGCGCTCGGGCCACGTCTACAGCCGCATCTCGAACCCGACGAACGCGGTGCTCGAAGAGCGCGTCGCCGCACTCGAAGGCGGCGCCGGCGCGATCGCGACCGCCAGCGGTCAGGCGGCACTGCATCTGGCGATCAGCACCTTGGCGGGTGCAGGCTCGCACATCGTCGCGTCGAGCGCGCTCTATGGCGGCTCGCACAACCTGCTGCACTACACGCTGGCGCGCTTCGGCATAGCAACCACGTTCATCAAGCCGCGCGACATCGATGCCTGGCGCGCCGCGATCCGCCCGAACACCGCGCTGCTGTTCGGCGAGACGCTCGGCAACCCCGGCTTGGACGTGCTCGACTTGCCCGCAGTGGCCGCGCTGGCACACGACCACGGCCTGCCGCTGCTGGTCGATTCGACCTTCACCACGCCGTGGCTGATGAAGCCGTTCGACTTTGGGGCGGACCTGCTGTTTCATTCGGCGACCAAGTTCCTTTCCGGCCACGGCACCGTGATCGGCGGCGTGCTGGTGGACAGCGGCGCGTTCGACTGGGAACAGTCGGGTCGCTTCCCCGAGCTGACGCAACCCTACGCCGGCTTCCACGGCATGGTGTTCAGCGAGGAAAGCACCGTCGGCGCGTTCCTGCTGCGCGCCCGCCGCGAGGGCCTGCGCGACTTCGGCGCCTGCATGAGCCCGCACACCGCGTGGCTGATCTTGCAAGGCATCGAAACACTGCCGCTGCGCATGGCGCGGCACATCGAGAACACGCGCAAGGTGGTGGCGTTCCTGGCGGCGCAGAAGATGGTCGCGTCGGTCGGCTACCCGGAGCTCGAATCGCATCCGAGCCACGCGCTCGCGAAGACGCTGCTGCCGCGCGGCTGTGGCTCGGTGTTCAGCTTCGACCTGCGCGGCTCACGCGCGCAAGGTGTGGCGTTCATCGAAGCGCTGAAGATCTTCTCGCACCTCGCCAACGTGGGCGACTGCCGCTCGCTCGTGATCCACCCGGCCTCGACCACGCACTTCCGCATGGACGACGCTGCGCTCGCGCAGGCGGGCATCAGCGCCGGCACGATCCGCCTGTCGATCGGGCTCGAAGACGCCGACGACCTGATCGACGATCTGAAGCGCGCGCTGAAGACGGCCGAGAAGGCGGGGGCGTGATGGAACTTCAAGTCAAGGGGCACGCAACCGCCTATGCCTACACCGGCGGCAAGCCCTTCGATGCCGCTCTGCCCTGCGTCGTCTTCATCCACGGAGCGCTCAACGACCACAGCGTGTGGACGCTGCTCGCGCGCTGGTGCGCGCACCACGGTCACGGTGTGCTCGCGCTCGATCAACCCGGCCATGGCCGCAGCGCGGGCGCGCCGCTGGCGAGTGTCGAGGCGCTGGCCGATTGGGTGCTGGCCCTGCTCGACGCGGCGGGCGTCGCCACCGCCGCGCTGGTCGGCCACAGCATGGGCTCGCTGATCGCGCTCGAAGCCGCAGGGCGCGCGCCCGAACGGGTGACGCGGTTGGTGATGATGGGCACGGCGTACCCGATGAAGGTGTCGGAGGCCCTGCTCGCCGCCGCACGCGATACACCGCTGAAGGCGATCGACATGGTGAATGCCTTCTCGCATGCCGGCATGGCGGCGAAGCCTTCGTTCCCCGGCCCTGGCACCTGGCTGCATGGCGCGAGCCGCGCGCTGATGCGGCGAATGCAGGCCGGGCAGCGCGAGATCAATCTGTTCCACCACGACTTCGGCGTCTGCGACCGTTATGCGAACGGCATGGAGGCTGCCGCGAAAGTGAAGTGCCCGGTCGATTTCGTGCTCGGTGCACGCGACCAGATGACGAGCCCGAAGCAGACGGCCGACATCGCGCGCGCGTTGAAGGCGCGCGTCAGCACGGTGGACGCCGGCCACGCGCTGATGGCCGAAGCGCCGGACGCAGTGCTCGTCGCGCTGCGCCACGCGCTGGGGCCCTAGACGCCTACCTCGGGGCCAGCCCCAGCGCCTTCAGGCGCCGGTAGAGCGTTCTTTCGCTCAGGCCGAGCGTCTGAGCCATCTCGAATCGCGTGAGCTGGCCCGCCTGGACCAGTCTCGTCAGCTCGGCGTCGTCATGCTCGCCGCGTGTCGGCGCGGACGAGTCTGCCGCCGAGGCCCGGGGTGCGCGGCCCTCGGCGTGCCCCACCGGTTCCGGCAGATGCTCCGCGCGCACGATGCCGTCATCGGCGAAGAGCCGCGCCCGGTCCAGCACGTTGCGCAATTCGCGAATGTTTCCTGGCCAGTCGTGCGCCTGCAGCCTGGCCATGGCGCCGGGTTCGACCGAGACCGGGTGCAGCGTCGAGCCGCCGCGTTGCAGGAAGGAGTCGACCAGCATCGGGATGTCGGCCACACGCTCGCGAAGCGGCGGAAGGTGGATCGGGAACGCGCTGATGCGGTAATACAGGTCCTGGCGAAACCGCCCGTCGGCGACCATCTGCTGCAAGGGCTTGTGGGTCGCTGCGACGAGCCTGAAGTTCGCTTGCCGCGTCTCGATGCTGCCGACACGGCGGAACGTACCCGACTCGATCAACCGCAGCAGCTTGACCTGCATCGCCAACGGAACGTCGCCCATCTCGTCGAGGAACAGCGTGCCGCCGTCGGCGGTTTCGACCAGCCCCTTCTTGCGCGCATTCGCGCCGGTGAAGGCGCCCTTCTCGTAGCCGAACAGCTCACTCTCGAACAGGGTCTCGGTCAACCCCGAGCAGTCCACCACGACGAATGGGCCGCTGGCTCGTTCACTGGCCTCGTGCACCGCGCGGGCAAAGAGTTCCTTGCCGGTGCCCGACTCGCCGAGCAACAGCACCGGCAGCATCGACGGTGCCACGCGCTGCACGGCGGAAAGCGCCGCGTTGAAGGCCGGCGCCCGCCCCACCAGCCCTTCGGCGCTCGGGCGAGCGGACGCACTGCGCACGGTGACCAAGCGCTCGACATAAGCCACCACGCTGCGCTCGGCGTCGAGGATGGGCCGCAATTCGACATCGACATGCTCCGGCCCACGCGGCGTGTGATGGATGTGCAGCACGCGATCGGGGCCCTTGAGCTCGAAGGCCCTCTTCATCGGGCAATGCTCGCCGGCCTGGTCGCAGGGCACGTCGTAGTGATGCGAGATGCGAAAGCACTTGTGGCCGATGTAGGGCTTGTCCACGGTGCCGAACTGGCGCTGGTACGCGGTGTTCGCCGCGAGGATGTTGTAGTCCGGGTCCAGCACGATCATCGGCTGCGCCTCGTGCTCGAGAAACGAGATCAGCGCCTGCACCTGCTCTGCCGAACCGAGGCCCCCGCGCTTGGCAAGCGTCGGGGCAGGTTCGTCCGCGTGGGTCTTGGCGTTCGGCATCGTCGGCTTTCCGGGGCTGCAGGCGATTGTGCGCCTGTCTGCCAAAACTGCCAGCACCTCGGCACATTCTGCCAAACCATCTGCCACGGCGGTCGCACGGACGACCGCCGGAACGCTCAGAGTTACATCACCGATGCACAACTTCTTTGCAGATCAATGAGTTAACTGAGGCGACGGGAGCGCGTACCGAGTGGCACGGCTCTTGATACAGCATCTGTCGTGACGACCCCATCAGGCCGCCACCGGCTTCAACAACATGGAGATGCATCATGACGAAGAACGAAGGCAATCTGGACCGCGCGCTGCGCGTGGCGGCTGGTCTGCTGCTGATCGGCCTGGCTGCGACGAACACGATCGGCATGTGGGGCTACATCGGCGTCGTGCCGCTGCTCACCGGCGCGGTCGGCATGTGTCCGCTCTACGCGATCCTCGGCATCAGCACCTGTCCGACGAATCAGCGCTGAGCCTGCATGAACACGCGCAGCAACATGCGGGTCGAAGGCTTCTTCGACCCCGCCACCTGGACCGTCAGCTACATCGTCTTCGACCAGACGACGCGGGCGTGCGCGCTCGTCGACAGCGTGCTCGACTACGACCCGAAGTCCGGCCGCACGACGCACACCAGCGCCGACCGATTGATCGAACGGGTGCGCGAACTCGACGCCAAGGTGCAGTGGATTCTCGAGACACACGTTCATGCGGATCACCTGTCGGCCGCGCCCTACCTCAAGGAGGCGCTGGGCGGGCAGTTGGGGATCGGTGAGCACATCACGAGTGTGCAGCGGGCGTTCGGATCGCTCTTCAACGCCGGCGCCGATTTCGCACGCGACGGGCGCCAGTTCGATCATCTGTTTGCCGACGACGAGACCTTCGACATCGGCAGCCTGAAGGCCCGCGCGATGCACACACCCGGGCACACGCCGGCCTGCATGACCTATGTGGTGAGCGAAGGGCACGGCGCGAACCTGGACATGGCCGCCTTCGTCGGCGACACGCTGTTCATGCCCGACTACGGCACCGCGCGTTGCGACTTCCCCGGGGGCGATGCCCGCACCCTGTACCGCTCGATCAACAAGGTGCTGAGCCTGCCACCCGAGACCCGGCTGTACATGTGCCACGACTACCAGCCCGGCGGGCGCGACGTGCAGTACATCAGCACCGTGGCCGAAGAGCGCGAGAAGAACATCCACGTTCGCAATGGCATCAGCGAGGAAGAGTTCGTCGCGATGCGACATGCGCGCGACGTGACGCTCGAGATGCCCACGCTGATCCTGCCATCGGTTCAGGTCAACATGCGCGCAGGCCGATTGCCAGAGCCCGAAGACAACGGCATGCGCTACATCAAGATCCCGCTGAACGCGGTATGACCGCGGCGCAGGCTGCGGCCGCGCCTTCCGTAGAGCCTCGTCAAGAGGCCACGCCCAAGATGGAGACAAGCCATGGACATCAAGTCACTGACCGCCGAACTGTCGGTCGCACCCCAGATCCTCAGCACCGATATGCGCGCGGTCGCCGAGGCCGGGTTTCGCTCGGTCATCTGCAACCGGCCGGACGGCGAAGGTGCGGACCAACCGCTCTTCAGCGAGATCGAGCGATCGGCGATCGACCAGGGACTGCAGATTCGTTATCTCCCTGCGGAATCGGGCAAGGTCACCGACGAACAAGGCGCGGCGTTCGGCGCGTTGATGGCCGAGCTGCCGAAGCCGGTATTGGCTTTTTGCCGCACGGGCATGCGTTCGACGACGATGTGGGCGCTGTCCCAGGCCGGATCGATGCCGCTGCCGCAGATCATCGAACGCTCCTCGAGGGCGGGATTCGATTTGAAGGGCGTGGTGCGGCGCATCGTCAATGGCGGCAAGACGCCGGTCGAGGTGGCCGACGCAACGCATGAGGTCGTGATCATCGGCGGCGGCGCAGCCGGCATCGCGGTCGCGGCCAGCCTGCTTGCGCGCAGCCCGGATCTCGACATCGCCATCATCGATCCGGCGGACATCCACTACTACCAGCCCGGCTGGACCATGGTGGGCGCGGGCATCTTCAATGCAGCGACGACGGCACGCACCATGGCTTCGGTACTGCCGCGCGGCGTGCACTGGATCAAGTCGGCCGTGGCGGCATTCGAGCCCGAGCGCGACGCCGTCATCCTCGATGGTTGTCGCGTGGTCAAGTACAGGCAACTCGTCGTCTGCCCCGGCCTGAAGCTTGATTGGCATGGCATCGAGGGCCTGCCCGAGACCTTGGGCCGCAACGGCGTGACCTCCAACTATCGCTACGACTTGGCGCCATACACTTGGCAACTGGTGCAACAGCTGCACCGTGGCAACGCGATCTTCACTCAGCCTCCCATGCCCATCAAGTGCGCGGGCGCGCCGCAGAAAGCCATGTACCTGTCGGCCGACCACTGGCGCCGCATCGGCGTGCTCAAGGCCGTCGACATCCAGTTCTGCAATGCGGGTGCCGTGCTCTTCGGCGTAGCGGATTACGTGCCGGCGCTGATGGAGTATGTGCAGGCCTATGGCATCGGCCTGAACTTCGGTCAGACGCTGGTCTCGGTCGACGGCCCGGCAAGGAAGGCAACGTTCATGAAGGCCAACGCCGACGGCACGAAGGAGAAGATCACGCGTGACTTCGACATGATCCACGTGGTGCCGCCGCAGAAAGCGCCCGACTTCATCCGCGTCAGCCCGTTGGCCGATGCGGCGGGTTGGGTCGACATTGATCCGGGCACGCTGCGCCACAAAACCTTCGCGAACATCTTCGCGCTCGGTGACGCCGGCAACACCGCGAACGCCAAGACCGCGGCGGCCGCGCGCAAACAGGCGCCCGTGGTGGCGCACAACCTGCTGGCCTTGCGTGGCGCCGTAAAGGGCGAGGCCCGCGGTTTGGCGATCTACGACGGCTACGGCTCCTGCCCCTTGACCGTCGAGCGCGGCAAGATCGTGCTCGCCGAGTTCCTCTACGGCGGCAAGGTGGCGCCGAGCTTCCCGAAGTGGTTCATCGATGGCACGCGGCCCTCGGCGCTGGCCTGGTACCTCAAGGAACGTGTGCTCCCGCCCTTGTATTGGCAGGCGATGCTCAAGGGCCGCGAGTGGCTGGCGCAGCCCGAGATGAGCACGTGATCGGAGCCAAGGCATGGAAGTGAGTCTGCTCGGGCTCGGGCTCGGCGCGGTGGTCGGACTGATCCTTGCGCTGGCCGGCGCGGGTGGCGGCATCCTGGCCGTGCCGCTGCTGGTGTTCGGGCTGCATCTGTCGATCATGCAGGCGGCGCCCGTCGGGTTGATCGCCGTCGGTGCGGCTTCCGCGTTCGGCGCCGTGCTCGGGTTGCGCGAAGGACTGGTTCGCTATCGCGCGGCGGCCGTGATCGGCATCACGGGAATGGTGCTGGCGCCGCTGGGTGTGCGATTGGCGCGGATGATTCCCAACGCGCCGCTGATGGTGGCGTTCTCCGTCGTGCTGGCCTGGGTCGCATGGCGCATGTTCAACCAGGCGCGGCGCACGGCGGCCGGCCAGGCGGAAGGCCCCCACGCACGCTCCCAACTCCCCTGCGTACTGGACCCCGGCGAAGGCCGTCTGATCTGGACCATGCCTTGTGCCTGGGCCTTGGCAGGAACGGGCGCTGTATCCGGCATCCTCAGCGGATTGCTGGGCGTGGGCGGCGGGTTCGTCATCGTTCCATCACTGAGCCGCTACACCAACCTCGCCACACGCAGCATCCTTGCCACCTCGCTGGCGGTGATCGCGCTGGTTTCCGTGGGCGGTGTCGCGGCAGCGGCATGGCAAGGCTCCGTGGCCTGGATCGTCGCCGGGCCGTTCGCCGTCGGCGCCATCGCCGCCCTGCTCACCGGCCGCCTGATCGCCGCGCGTCTGGCCGGTGCGCGCCTGCAGCAGGCCTTCGCCGTGACGAGTGGCGCCGTGTCGCTGCTGCTGCTGGCGCGCGGAATGGGCTGGATCGCCGCATAGTCACGCCTCACCACGATCAAGGAGTCCACATGAACCAGATGCCGCGCACCGCGATCATGCTGCTGGCCTCGCTGTGGGTTTGCCTCGCAGGCACGAACGCCGCGGCGGCCGAGTTGTCGATCGAACAGCTCAGCGCCGCGCTGCGCGCGGGGTCGTCATCGGCGCCGGCGAACCTGGCCGGCAAGGACCTCTCTGATCTCGATCTGGGCGGACTCGACTTTCGCAATGCCGATCTCCGCGGCGCCAGCTTCTTCGGAAGCAAGCTCGTTCAGGCCGACATGCGTGGCGCTCGGCTGGAGGGCGCCAACCTCAACGGGGCGTGGCTGATGGGCACGGACTTCACCGGTGCCGACCTCGCTCGCGCGAGCCTGCTTTCCGTCGTGATCCTCGGCGGGTCGGTCAAGAAGATGCCGATCTTCAAGAACGCGAACATGCGCGGCGTCAAGGTCATCGCCGACCTGCCCGGCGCCGATCTGTCGGGCGCCGACTTCAGCAACGCGATGGTGGGCGTCAATATCAAGAACCAGGGCATGGGGCAGATGCGGACCGACCTCTCCAACGCGAATCTAGAAAGAGCCGTGCTGACCGGTGCGGACTTCAATCGGTCGCTGATGATGTTCTGCAACCTGCGCGGCGCGAACCTTCGCGGAACCAACTTCTTTCGCGTCAAGCTCGGTGGTGCCGACTTGACGGGCGCCGATGTCACCGGAGCCGACTTCTCCGAGGCCGATCTCGAAGGAGCAGTGTTCCGAGACGTGAAGGGATTCGCCGAGGCCAAGGGTCTCGACCGTGCCGAGAATGTGCAAAAGATTCTCCGGTGAGTCACCGAACCGGGAGGTATCAGGGAAAGCCCACCTGCGCTCTCGAACGAACTGACGCAATTTGGTCACACCGTTTCTTGTTCATCAGACCCTCTGTGACTAACATTCAGGGGGTGCAGCGCCGGCTGTTCTGTTCAGTTGCGCTCGGGGGATTCATTTGAAGCGAAGAACCGCGGTGTTGGGCGGGGTGGGTGTTGTAGCCTCAGTTTTTTCAGGTTTGGTACGCCCACAGTCGGGCCTCATCAGATTTGGTCAATCGGCGTCGCTCACAGGCGGGCAGGCTGCCTATGGTGTCGACGTGCGTGACGGCATCCTGGCCGCGTTCAACGCGGCCAACAAGGAGGGCAAGGGTCCGCGCTTTGAGCTGGTGCCGTTGGATGACGGCGGCAAGAAGGAGCGCTGCCAGGAAAACGTCAAGAAGCTGATCGACAGCGGTGTGACAGCGCTCGTGGGGCTCACGAGCGGCGCCGGGGCCGAGGCTTCTCTGCCCGTGATCGAAGAATCGAAAGTCGTTCTGCTCGGCACGGCGAGCGGCAACATGGGCATTCGCAGTTCGCAGTTGGCGATGCCGTATCACGTGCGCTCGGGCTATGACGACGAGTACCGTCACATGCTCTCTTACGTCAAGCAGTTCAACATGCAGCGCGTAGGCTATGTGTCCCTCTCGGACACGTCGCCGGCGAATCAAGCGGCGATGACCGCGGCCTTGAATGAGGTCGGGCTCAAGCTCACGGTGTCGGTGCCCTTGGACCGCAATCAGAAGGCGTTCGACTCGGAAGTGCGCACGCTGCTCGATGCCAAACTCGATTGCGTTCTGTTCACCACGAACGCGCAACCCGCTGCGGCGATCGTGGCCGGCATGTCTGCCGCGCGAGGCGGCGGCTTCTACTTCTCGTCGTCATTCGCGGGCCAGGCTTTGATCGACGATGTCGTGCGCAATCACCACAGCATCATCATGAGCCAGGTGGTGCCGCGGCCGAACGCGATCGCCAAAGGCGTCGTCAAACAGTACCGAACCGACATCGCCTCGCTGGGCTCAGGCGCGCGCATGGGCTTCACCAGCATCGAGGGGTACATCGTCGGCCGGGTCGCGGTCGAAGCGTCGCGCCTGGCTTCGAAGGGCGGCGCCTTGAGCCGTTCGCGATTCAAGGATGCCCTCGGTACGCTCGACCTTGACCTGGGCGGCTATCGCGTGCGCTTCGTTCCGCCAAGCCAGCAGGGCTCTCGCTTCGTCGAGGTGGTGGCCATCGACCGGACAGGTCGCATCGTCGGCTGACCTGGCCGACACATTGGAGAGTTGTTGCTTATGAAGTTGCGCCATGCACTTGCAGCCGTCGCGTCGATTGCCGTCGCGGCGTCGATCCTCACACCGGCTCGGAGCACCACGACCGCGGCTGTCGACAACGCCGCGGATCGCGCCGCACAGGTTGCCGCGCAGATCGCTGCGGAAATGGCGCGGCACTGTCCTGTGGCTGAAGCCGACAACCAAGCGGCGTTCGATCGTTGTCGGGCCGCGCTGTACCGTGACTCGCGATTCAAGCGCGAGCTGGTGGACTTCGTGCTTTGGGGGCGGCAGCGCGACCCGAAGGTGGCGCTGAAGGATCAGAAGTTGACGCAGTTCGCTCCGGATGTGCTGGCGGGCATGTACGTTCCATTGTTCATGTTCAATGGCAAATACAGTGTGGCCTACGACGAGCGCGAAGGTCTTTATGCCATCCGTCTGCAAACTGCGTTTCGCAACGGATTGACGCCTGGGCAGTTCCCCTATCCGTTCTGGCATGACGCCGAGAAGTGGTCCATGTACGAGAAGGCCAACGAGATCATTCTCTGGTGGGACGCAAAGAAGTCAAGGGTCAGCGCGTCCCAGTTCACCGCATTCGGCGCCAACCCACCGATCCGAGCGATATCGCATGTCGTGCCGCCCACATTCGACGGCCAGTGGCGCTGGACTGACGCGAACGGCAGAAGCCAGCCGAAGGTCACGGTGTTCGACGGCTTGCTGCGCGCCGACAACCCGTACATCGGAAAGCTCGATCAGGCCTACAAGGATCTGGCGCTGAAACTGCGCGAGGGGCAGTGCATGGAGTGCCATGTTCCGAACAATCCGGACGGCATGAAGAAGCTGGTGCTGCTCCAGACGCCCATGCATGCGGCGGCCGAGATCAAGCGCGTCATGAAGGCGGTGCGTGAAGATCGGATGCCACGCGACGAGGTCGGAATCGAGAGTCCGTTGGACACCAAGACCAAGACTGCCCTGCTGAACGAAGGCAGCAAGTTCGAGAAGATGCTCGAGCTTGCCAAGCAGTGGGAGTCTCTGAACGCGGCAAATGATCTGTCGACCGCGGCGGCGCGGACGCCCACCGCCGAATCGAAGCGGGCTCAATAGGCCAGCGCGACCTGCGAGGCATTGGCCGCGCTGAGCGCGGCCGCGAATCTTCGGTCTGCGAGAAGTTTGCGGGAGGCGACTCCGAAAGCTTCATGCAGACCACGCGCGGTGGACATCCGTTTGAACTCGTTCAGCGTGAATGCCCCGCTGGTCGAGCCTTGGTACAGCACGCGATCCGACTCGGGGGCCAGCACCTGCCAGGTGACTTGCACGGTGAAGCCTCCCCGCCAAGCGCCCGCCGGCCCCTGGCACACGTGAACGTCGATCTTGTTCAGCAGGGCTTGCATGCGCAACGGCGCCACCCCGTCGGCCACGCCAAGGTGAGGGTTCTTTGCGGCTGCCTTGATCAATTCGTCGTCGAACGCGCGAGGAAGCACGGCGTCGACGCGCTGTTTGACCAACTCGCTCCACAGGCGGTCAGAGGCCAGCTCACAGTTGGCGCCGGAGCGCAGCGTGCCGATGCGATCCTCATCGGTGAACACCGTGCGCACCTGACTCACCACCACCGCCTGGCGCTGATTCGCCATCGATTCCGGCCGCACCGACGGGCCCGAGGCGGCCATCGTGCCGGCATGTGCCGCCGAGACGAAGATCGCGGTCGCGACCAGGTTCGCAAGCCGTGGCAGGAGAGTCATGATGGGGAGCCTTTCTCATTCGTGCGATTCGTCACGTGTCCGAGGTCGCGTGTTGCAGACCCCACAGCGGCGGATCACGGAGTTGGCAGAAGCCGATGGGGCACAGCGTAACGCCACCGCGCTCGCGCAAGTCGATCGCCACTGCTTCAAGCGACAGGTGCGTGCGGAATTAGTCTCAGCCTCTCAGGCTTCGATCAGCTCCCGCACCGTCATCGTGTCGAACCCGGCGCGCTCCCACAGCGCGCGCGACGCCGGCGACGGCTCCATCAGCATCTGTGCCAGCAGCGGTTGCGCCGGCGTGCGCGACGGGTCGCACAGCAGCACGAAGCGCGGGTCGTTCACCTCGTCGAGCCGCCCGACCCAGTCGAACGCGACCAGCGTGTCGAGAATGGGCTCGGTCTGGAGCGGATCGGTGTGCAGCGCGGTGGCGAGCTCGCCGCCGTTCAGGCCACGCTCGCCGGCCGCGCGCGCATCGCGCAATTGACGCAGCACCGCGATCGCGAGCTGGAGCCGCGCGCCCGGCCCGTCGGGCCAGCGCCGGACGCGCTTTTGCAGACTCGGCGCGTAAGCCGCGATGACCGCGCCGAGCAGCACGATGACCCAGCCGACGTACATCCAGACCAGGAAGATCGGCACCGCCGCGAGCGCGCCGTACACCACCGAATACGTCGGCACCGTCGCCAGGTACCAGCCGAGCGCCTTCTTCGCCAACTCGAAACCGATCGTGCTGCACACACCGCCGGCGAGCGCATGGCGCCAGCGCACGTGCGTGTTCGGCACGTAGTGGAACAGCCCGGCCAGGCTGGCCGCGAGCAGTGCGAACTCGAAGCCTTCGAGCAGAAAGCTCACGCCGCCGGGCAGCACGTCGACAACGCCTCTGGAGGCCGAGATCGCATACGACGTGAGGCTCAGGCTCGCGCCCAGCACCAGCGGCCCGAGCGTGGCGGCAGCCCAGTAGACCAGCACGCGCTGCGCGATCGGCCGTGGTTTGCGCACGCGCCAGATGGCATTGAGCGTGCGGTCGATCGTCAGCATCAGCGCCAGCGCGGTGAAGAACAGCAGCACCAGCCCGATGCTGCCGACGCCCTTGGCCTGCGCAGCGAACCGGGTGAGTTCGCGCAGGACCTGGCTGGCGATGTTCTCCGGCACCAGCGCTTGCAGAAAGTACTTCTGCAGTGCGGTCTGAAAACTGGCGAACATCGGGAACGCCGAGAACACGGCGAGCATCACCGTGAGCAGCGGCACGAGCGAGATGATGGTCGTGAACGTGAGGCTGCTGGCCGTCAAGCCGAGGCGGTCTTCGCGGAAGCGCGCACGCAGGGTGCGCAGCGTGTCCAGCCACGGCCACGTCTGCAGGGTCTGGACCAAATTCGGCAGCTGCTCGCGCAAGCCGGACTTGATCGTCGTCATCAGATTCATTGCTGGCATCATAGCCAGCGATGAATGACTCACCTCTTCTGCCCGCGCCTGCCGTTTCCGGTGTCGCGTGGACCCGAACGGTCGCTCTCGGCAGCGTGGTCGCGCTGATCGCGCTCGGCCTGGCTTGGGAGCTGTGGCTCGCGCCGACCGGCAGCGGCACGCTCGCGCTGAAGGTGCTGCCGCTGCTGATCCCGCTGGTCGGGCTGTGGCGCAATCGCATGTATACCTACCGCTGGCTCAGCCTGATGGTGTGGCTGTACTTCACCGAAGGCGTGGTGCGCGCGACGAGCGACCGCGGCGCCGGCGTGCCGCTCGCGATCACCGAGGTGCTGTTGTGCCTGCTGCTGTTCGCGGCGTGCTCCGCGCATGTGCGCTGGCGGCTGCGCGCGGCCAAGGAAGCTGCAGGATGAGTTGGGCGGACGAGATTCGCGCGATCGTCGGTGCCTCGCATCTGATCGAGGGCGGTGATCTCAGCGCCTACGAACTCGACTGGCGCAAGCGCTACCGCGGCCGGGCGCTGGCCGTGGCGCGGCCGGCGAACACCCATGAAGTGGCCGCGGTCGTGCGTGCCTGCGCCGCGCACCGCGTGCCGATCGTCACGCAAGGCGGCAACACCGGGCTGGTCGGCGCCTCGGTGCCGGATGCGTCGGGCACGCAGTTGCTGCTGAACCTGACGCGCATGAATCACATCCGCGCGATCGATGCCGCGAACCTGACGATGACGGTCGACGCCGGCTGCGTGCTGCAAGGAGTACAGGAAGCGGCCGCCGCACAAGGGCTGCTGTTCCCTCTCAGCCTGGCCGCCGAAGGCAGCTGCACGATCGGCGGCAACCTCGCGACCAACGCCGGCGGCACGCAGGTGCTGCGCTACGGCAATGCGCGCGAGCTGTGCCTCGGGCTCGAAGTGGTGAGCGCCGCGGGCGAGGTCTGGAGCGGCCTGACCGGCCTGCGCAAGGACAACACCGGCTACGACCTGCGCCACCTGTTCGTCGGCAGCGAGGGCACGCTCGGCGTGATCACCGGCGCCACGCTGAAGCTCTATCCGCAGCCCGCGGCGTCGAGCACGGCGCTCGCGGCGCTCGGCTCGCTCGACGCTGCGGTCGCATTGCTGCAACTCGCGCAATCGCGCCTCGGCGCGGGCTTGACAGGCTTCGAGGTGATGAGCCGCCATGCGCTCGGGCTGGCGCGCCGACACTTCCCGCAGCTCGCGCAGCCGCTGCCGGCGTGCGACTGGACCGTGCTGCTCGAACAATCGGACAGCGAAAGCGCCGCGCATGCGCATGCGCTGTTCGAGTCACTGCTCGAAACCGCGCTGGAGCGCGGCCTGATCGCCGATGCGGCGGTGGCCGCGAGCCTCGAGCAGTCGAAAGGCATGTGGCATCTGCGCGAATCGATACCGATGGCGCAGAGCGTCGAAGGGCAGAACATCAAGCACGACATCGCGTTGCCGATCTCGACCATTGCCGCATTCGTCGCCAGCACCGATGCGGCGTTGCAGCGGTCCTTCCCCGGCGTGCGGCTCGTCAACTTCGGCCACCTCGGCGACGGCAATCTGCACTACAACGTCCAGCCGCCGGAGGGCGCGAGCCCCGAGGCCTACCTGCAGGAGTTCGAGCACGCCGTGAACACGCTGGTGTTCGATGCTGTCGCCGAGTTCGGCGGCTCGTTCTCGGCCGAGCACGGCATCGGCGCGCTCAAGCGCGACGAACTCGCGCGGCGCAAGTCACCGGTCGCTCTCGGTCTGATGCGTTCGATCAAGCACGCGCTCGACCCGCTGGGGCTGATGAACCCGGGTCGGATGCTTTGAGCACCTCGCCCATCAACCACGCGGCAAAGTCTTCGACTTCGGGCTTGCGCGCTGCCGTGGCGGAGCGCACCAGGTAGTAGCTGCGCGGCGAGGCGATCGCCTTCTTGAACGGCGCCACGAGCCGCCGATCGCGCAGCAGTTCCTTGAGCAGCGGGCTGCGGCCGAGCGCCACGCCCTGGCCGTTGGTGGCGGCGTTGATGAGCTGGTCGAACTGCGAGAAGTGCAGCACGCTGGCGGGCTTCAAGCCTTCGAGCTTCATCGCGCGCAGCCAGATCGGCCAGTCCTGCATGTCCGCGCCAGGCCCTGAATCGAGGTGCAGCAACACATGGTGGCGCAGGTCCTCGGGCACCTTCAGCGGACGCGCGCGGTCACGCATCAGGCGCGGGCTGCAGACCGGCAACACGACTTCGCCGAACAACTGCTGCGCGCCCTCGCCGGCGCCCTCTTCGGTCTGGTAGCGGATCGCCAGATCGACCCCGTCGCGGTTCAGGTTGACGAGCGTGTAGACGGCCGAGATGCGCACATCGACATCCGGCCGAGCCGCCGTGAAGCCGGCCAGCCGCGGGATCAGCCACAGCCCGGCGAAGCCTGGTGTCGTCGTCACGACCACCGTCTTGGCGCGCCGATCGCGCTTGAGCTCGCCGCTGACGGCGTGCAACTGGCCGAGCACCTCGCCGACTGCCCGGAACAGCGTGTGCCCGTCGTCGGTCAGGCGCAGCGCGCGGTGCAGGCGCCGAAACAGCGCCAGGCCGTAGTGGTCTTCGAGCGCGGCGATCTGGCGGCTCACGGCCGACTGCGTCAGCGCGAGTTCGTCAGCCGCCTTGGTGAAGCTCAGGTGCCGCGCCGAGGCCTCGAAGGCTTCGAGCTGGGCCAGCGGCGGCAGGTCGTAGTGGCGCATCGTTCCGGACAGATTCGCATTCCATATTCGCATGCAAGACATTCGAACTGACCGTTTGAGCGCCCGCGCGTTCTGCCCGAGACTGTAGTCGAGCCTCCCGCCAAAAGGAAGGTCTGGTTCGAAGCGCGCCATGCCGTCGCTTCATGCGAAGGAGCCACGCCATGAACACCACCGACCTCTTCCCCGCCTCGATCAGCCTGCGCAAGGGCGCGATCCATCGCCTCCCGAATGGCCATGGCCAACGCATCGAATCGCTCAGCGGCAGCCTGTGGATCACGATCGACAACGACCGGCGCGACATCCTCGTCAACCCGGGTGAGGGCTTCGACATCGACCGCGAAGGCGCGGCGCTGATCAGCGCGCTCGACGACGCGCGCTTCGTCGTGCTGCGCGCGGGATGAACGCTACTGCACGGTGCCCTTGAGCGGCGCGGGCACCGGCACCGAGACGACCTCGATGCCCTCCTCGCGCAACGCCTCGGCATCGTCGGCCGAGGCGCGGCCGCGGATGCCGCGCTCGACCGTCTCGCCGTAGTGAATGCGGCGCGCTTCCTCGGGGAAACGATCGCCGACGTCCTCAGTGTTAGCCATCATGTCGCGCACCGCGCGCAGCCACCGCCCCTGGGCACGGGCTTCGGCCACTTCGGCCGACGTGCCAGCGTCTGTCCCTCGGCCCTCGCCGCGTTGCGTCGAGACATTCAGCCGGGGCGCGCTCGGCAGGCGGGTGATGGCCTTGTCGTCGCACATCGGGCAGGCGACGAGACCGCGCGCCCCCTGCTCGCTGAAATCGTCGTCCGAACTGAACCAGCCCTCGAAGCGGTGGTCTTGCGCGCAGCGCAGATTCAGGACCTTCATGACGAGATTATCGGGCCGTCAGGGCGCAGGGTGCCATTCGAGGGGCCAGCGCCCCGCGCGCCAGTTCTGCAGCCACAGCATCCCGATCAGGGTCTTGCCGTCGGTGAGCTCGCCGCGCCGGGCCATGTCGTCGAGTTCATCGAGGCTGGCGCTGCCGACCTCCAGAAACTCGCCCGCATCGAGCCGGCGCTCGCCGAGCGTGAGACCTCGCGCGAACCAGATCTCGATGCCTTCGTTCGAGTAGGCGATCGCGTTGTGCAGGATGCCCGCGCGAGCCCACTCGGCGGCGCGGTAGCCGGTCTCTTCCGCCAGTTCGCGCACGCCGCAGAGCAACGGCGGCTCGCCCGCATCGATCTTGCCGGCCGGGAACTCGATCATCGCGCGCGCCAGCGGATAGCGCCACTGGCGCTCGATCACGAGGCGGCCGTCGGCCAGCAGCGGCACGACCATCACCGCACCGGGGTGGACGATGTACTCGCGCTGCGCGGTGCCGCCATCGGGCAGGCGGACCTGATCGCGCCGCACATCGAGAAAAGCACCGAGGTAGACCTGGTCGGAAACCAGCGTCTCTTCGCGCAGTGGCGCGTCGTCTGCGGGTGCGGCGGTCAAGTCGCCAGCGCCTTGAATGGGCCACGAGGTCAAGTCGCAAGCGCCTTGACGATGGCCTCGACGCACAAGGTCATCAACCCGCCGGGCAGGATGCCGAACAGCAGCACCGCGGCGCCGTTGAGCGAGAGCACCGCGCGCACGTCGCCGGTGCTGATGATCGGATGGGTGTCGGTCGGCTGATCGAAGTACATCACCTTGATCACGCGCAGGTAGTAGTACGAACCGACCAGCGACAGCACCACCGCCACCACGGCCAGCCACAGGTAGCCGCCGACGTTGGTGGAGACCAGCGATTGCAGCACCGACAGCTTGGCGTAGAAGCCGACCGTGGGCGGCAGGCCGGCGAGCGAGAGCATGAAGATCGTCATCACCAGCGCGAACCACGGGCTGCGGCGCGCGAGGCCCTTCAGGTCGTTGATCTGCTCGGCCTCGAAGCCCTGGCGCGACAGCAGCATGATCATGCCGAAGGTGCCGAGCGTGGTGAGCACGTAGGTCACGATGTAGAACATCGACGACGCATAGGAGTTGCCGGCCGACACGGTGTTGTCGTAGACCACGCCCGAGCACAGGCCGAGCAGCATGAAGCCCATCTGCGCGATGCTCGAATAGGCCAGCATGCGCTTCAGGTTGGTCTGCGCGATCGCGACGACATTGCCCAGCAGCATCGAGCCGACCGACAGCACCACCAGCATCTGCTGCCAATCGACCGCCAGGCCGAGCATGCCCTCGACCAGCAGGCGGATCGTGATCGCGAACGCCGCCAGCTTGGGCGCGCCGCCGATCAGCAGCGTGACCGCCGTCGGTGCACCCTGGTAGACATCGGGCACCCACATGTGAAACGGCACCGCGCCGAGCTTGAAACCCAGGCCGGCGACGATGAAGACGATGCCGAGGATCATCACCTGCTTGTTGATCGTGCCGGTGCCGATGGCCTTGAAGACCTCGCCGATCTCGAGTGAGCCGGTGGCGCCGTACATCATCGACAGGCCATAGAGCAGGAACCCGCTCGCGAGCGCACCCAGCACAAAATATTTCATCGCGGCTTCGGTCGCATCGGCATGGTCGCGGCGCATCGCGACCAGCGCGTACAGGCTCAGCGACATCAGCTCCAGCCCGAGGTAGACGACCAGGAAGTTGTTGGCCGACAGCATCACCCCGATGCCCAGCAGCGAGAACAGGCTGAGCGTGAAGAGTTCGCCCTTGAGCATCTCGCGCTCCGCCGCGTAGGGCCGCGCATAGACCAGCGACACCATCACCGCGATCGTCGCGAAGAAGCCGAGCAGATGCCCCATCGGATCGGCGACGACCATGCGCTGCATCGCATAGTGCGTCTCGCCGCTGTTGAAGGCCGTGATGTGCAGGATCGCGACCACCACGAGCGAGGCCTGCGTGAGCAGATACGTAGGCAGGCGCCGCGGGTGCGTGACCCACAGATCCACCATCGCGACGACACAAGCCATCGCGAGGAGGACGATCTCGGGGCCGATGGCAGACCAGTTCATCTGATTCATGGTGGATTACTGCCTGGGGATCTTGCTGACGGCCACGTGCTTGAGCAGGCCATCGACAGAAACGTGCATCACGTCGGTGAACGGCTTGGGGTACAGGCCCATATAGAGCACCGCGGCGGCGAGCAGGGCGAGCATCGTGAACTCGCGCGCGTTGATGTCGGTCAGCGCGCGCACGTGGTCGTTGGCGACCGCGCCGAAGTAGACGCGCTTGACCATCCACAGCGTGTAGGCCGCGCCGGAGATCAGCGCCGTCGCGGCGATCAAGCCGAGCCAGAAGTTGACCTTGACGGCGCCGAGGATCACCATCCACTCGCCGACGAAACCGGCCGTGCCCGGCAGGCCGCAATTGGCCATCGCGAACAGCACCGCGAAGGCGGCGAACTTGGGCATCGTGTTGGCGACGCCGCCATAGGCCGAAATCTCGCGCGAATGGACCCGGTCGTAGAGCACGCCGATGCACAGGAACATCGCGCCCGAGACGAAGCCGTGCGACACCATCTGCACGATGCCGCCGGACATGCCGAGCTCGTTGAAGATGAAGAAGCCGAAGGTGACGAAGCCCATGTGCGCGATCGACGAATACGCGACCAGCTTCTTCATGTCCTGCTGCACGAGCGCGACCAGGCCGATATAGACCACCGCGATCAGCGACAGCGCGATCATGAAGCCGGCCCAGTGGTGCGACGCATCCGGTGCGATCGGCAGCGAGAAGCGCAGGAAGCCGTAGCAGCCGAGCTTCAGCATGATCGCCGCCAGCACCACCGAGCCGCCGGTGGGCGCCTCGACGTGCGCGTCGGGCAGCCAGGTGTGCACCGGCCACATCGGCACCTTGACCGCGAACGCGAGGAAGAACGCGAAGAACAGGTAGCTCTGCTCCTGCATCGTGAGCGGGATGCTGTGCCACTTCAGGATGTCGAAGCTGCCCTTGGAGATGTAGTACAGGTAGATCAGCGCGACCAGCATCAGCAGCGAGCCGGCCAGCGTGTACAGGAAGAACTTGAACGCGGCGTAGACGCGCCGCGGCCCGCCCCAGACGCCGATGATCAGGTACATCGGGATCAGCGTGGCCTCGAAGAACACATAGAACAGCAGGCCGTCGAGCGCGGCGAACACGCCGATCATCAGACCCGACAGGATCAGGAACGCGCCCATGTACTGGTTCACGCGGTCGGTGACGACCTCCCACGCGGCGATCACGACGATCACGGTGATGAACGCTGTCAGCGGCACGAACCACATCGACAGGCCATCGACGCCGAGGTGGTAGTGCACGTTGAAGCGTTCGATCCAGTCGAACTTTTCGACGAACTGCATCGCCGCCGTGCCGCTGTCGAACCCGCCGATCAACGGCAGCGTGACGGCGAAACTGGCCAGCGCAGCGAGCAGCGCGATCCAGCGCACCTGCGGCGCGTTCTGGTCCCGCCCGAACGCGAGCAGCACGCCACCCGACACGATCGGCAACCAGATCGACCAACTCAACCACCCCGTCGACAAACCCATGTTCTTGTTCTCCGTGCGGGTTACTTGGCCGCCGAGCCGAGCAGGAAAGGCCACAGCTGCCAGGTCATCAACCCGATCACGCCCACGATCATCACCAGCGCGTAGAAATACAGGTAGCCGTTCTGCAGCTTGCGGCCGATCATCGCCAGCGCGCGCACCTCGTGCGCCGTGCCGTTGATCAGGAAGCCGTCGATCACGCCCTGGTCGCCGCCCTTCCAGAGCGCCCTGCCAGTCATGCGCGCCAGGCGCGCGATGACGTTCTCGTTGAACCAGTCGAGGTAGTACTTGTTCTCGAGCAACCTGTAGACGAAACCGGCCCGCACCTTGATCGCGGCCGGAATCGACGGGCTCACCATGTAGAACCAGTACGCCATCGCCACACCGGCCAGCGCGAGCCAGAACGGCAGCGCGGTCAGCGCGTGGATCGCCATCGCGGTGGCACCGTGGAACTCCTTCGCCAGCTCTTCCATGGCCGGATGCGCTTCGGCGTTGATGACGATCGCGCCCTTGAAGAACTCGCCGTAGAGCATCGGGCCGATCGTCAGGAAGCCGATGATCACCGAGGGGATCGCGAGCGCGACCAGCGGCACCCAGACCACGGCCGGCGATTCGTGTGGCACATGCGGCTCATGGTGGCCATGGTCATCGTGATGATCGTGCTCGCCGGGGAACGGCTTGTGGCGGAAGTGCTCCTTGCCGTGGAAGACCAGGAAGTACATCCGGAACGAATAGAACGCCGTCACAAAGACGCCGGCGGCGACCGCGAAATACGCAAAGCCCGAACCCCACAGGTGGCTGGCGTGGACCGCCTCGATGATGCTGTCCTTCGAGTAGAAGCCGGCGAAGAACGGCGTGCCGATCAGCGCCAGCGAACCGAGCAGCGAGGTGATCCAGGTGATCGGCATGTACTTGCGCAGGCCACCCATGTTGCGGATGTCCTGGTCGTGGTGCATGCCGATGATCACCGAGCCGGCCGCGAGGAACAGCAGCGCCTTGAAGAACGCGTGCGTCATCAGGTGGAACACCGCGACCGAATAGGCCGAAGCGCCGAGCGCGACCGTCATGTAGCCGAGCTGCGAGAGCGTCGAGTACGCGACGACGCGCTTGATGTCGTTCTGGATGATGCCGAGGAAGCCCATGAACAGCGCGGTGATCGCGCCGATCACCATCACGACGCTGAGCGCGGTGTCGGACAGCTCGAACAACGGCGACATGCGCGCGACCATGAAGATGCCGGCCGTCACCATCGTCGCAGCGTGGATCAGCGCCGAGATCGGGGTCGGGCCTTCCATCGAGTCGGGCAGCCAGACGTGCAGCGGGAACTGCGCGCTCTTGCCCATCGCGCCGATGAACAGGCAGATGCAGGTGACCGTGATCAGCATCCAACCCGTGCCGGGGAAGATCAGCTTCGCCAGCTCGGGCCCCTTTGCGAATGCCTCGCCGTAACTCAGGGTGTTTCCATAGGCCACGATCAGGCCGATGCCGAGGATGAAACCGAAGTCGCCGACGCGGTTGACCAGAAAGGCCTTCATGTTCGCGAAGATCGCCGTCGGCTTCGTGAACCAGAAACCGATCAGCAGGTACGAGACCAGGCCCACCGCCTCCCAGCCGAAGAACAGCTGCAGGAAGTTGTTGCTCATCACGAGCATCAGCATCGAGAACGTGAACAGCGCGATGTAGCTGAAGAAGCGCTGGTAGCCGGGGTCTTCCTCCATGTAGCCGATGGTGAAGATGTGCACCATCAGCGAGACGAAGGTGACGACGCACATCATCATCGCGCTCAATCCGTCGATGAGGAAGCCCACCTCCATCTTCAGGCCGCCGAGGTTCATCCACTCGTAGATGGTGGCGTTGAAGCGCGCGCCATCGAGCACGGCGAGCAGCGTCTGCACCGAGATCGCGAGCGAGATCGCGACGGCGATGCAGGTGATCCAGTGTGCGCCGCTGCGGCCGATCTGCTTGCCGAAGAGGCCGGCGGCGAGCGCGCCGACCAGCGGCGCCAGCGGCACCACGAGCAGCATGTTTTGAGACAGGGTTGCCGACATCGCGATCAGCCCTTCAGCGCGTCGAGTTCATCGACATTGATCGTGGCGCGGTTGCGGAACAGCACGACCAGGATCGCCAGGCCGATCGCCGACTCCGCCGCCGCGACGGTGAGGATGAAGAACACGAAGACCTGGCCCGCCATGTCGCCGAGGTAATGCGAGAACGCGACGAAGTTCAGATTCACGGCGAGCAACATCAGCTCGATCGCCATCAGCAGCACGATCAGGTTCTTGCGGTTCAGGAAGATGCCGATCACCGACAGCGAGAACAGGATCGCGCCGAGCGACAGGTAGTGGCTGAGATTGACGGGGCTCATTTCTTGTCTCCTGCGAGCGCGGCCGGCGCGGCGGCCGGCACCGGGTCCAGTGGCTCCACCACCGGGCGCATCTTGACGACGCGCATGCGGTCGGCGGCGCGCACGCGCACCTGCTCGGACGGGTTCTGGTACTTCGAGTCCTTGCGGCGCCGCAAGGTCAGCGCGATCGCCGCGATGATCGCCACCAGCAGCAGCACGGCCGCGATCTGCAACGGATAAAGGTACTTGGTGTAGACCTCGATGCCGAGCAGCTTGGTGTTGCCCATCTTCATCGCCAGCTCGCCGGCGACCGGTGCCTCGCGCACGCTGGTGCCGGGGATCAGCACCGCGGCCATCTCCAGCGCAATGACGACACCGACGAGCGCCGCTACCGGGAAATGCTTCCAGAAGCCTTCGCGCAGCTCCTCGGAGCCCACATCCAGCATCATCACGACGAACAGGAACAACACCATCACCGCGCCGACGTAGACCAGCACGAGCGCGATCGCGAGGAACTCGGCGCGCAGCAGCATCCACACGCAGGCCGCGTTGAAGAAGGCGAGCACGAGAAACAGCGCCGCGTAGACCGGGCTGCGCGCGGTGATGACGCGGAACGCGGCGAACAGCAGGACGGCCGAAAAGACGTAGAAGAGCGCGGTGTTGATGTCCATGTTTTTCTTGTGCGCGGCGTTAGCGGTACTTGGCGTCCGCCTCCTTGGCCTTGGCGATCTCGCCCTCGTAACGGTCGCCGACCGCGAGCAGCATGTCCTTCGTGAAGTACAGGTCGCCGCGCTTCTCGCCGTGGTATTCGAAGATGTGGGTCTCGACAATCGAATCCACCGGGCAGCTCTCTTCGCAGAAGCCGCAGAAGATGCACTTGGTCAGGTCGATGTCGTAGCGCGTGGTGCGGCGCGAGCCGTCGTCGCGCACTTCGCTCTCGATCGTGATCGCCAGCGCCGGGCACACGGCTTCGCACAGCTTGCAGGCGATGCAGCGCTCTTCGCCGTTCTCGTAGCGGCGCAGCGCGTGCAGGCCGCGGAAGCGCGGCGACAGCGGCGTCTTCTCTTCGGGGAACTGCACGGTGATCTTGCGCGACCAGAAATGCCGGCCGGTCAGGGCCATGCCCTTGAACAGTTCACCGAGCAGAAAGCTCGAGAAGAAATCTTTGACGGGTGATGCGGTGGTGGCCATGTTCGCGCCCTTCTCTTTCCGATTCAGTTCCAGATGTTCCACGGCGACTGGATCCACAGCCCCACCACGACCAGCCACACCAGCGTGACCGGGATGAAGATCTTCCAGCCCAGACGCATGATCTGGTCGTAGCGGAACCTCGGGAAGCTCGCGCGAACCCACAGGAACACGGTGACGACGCAGAAGGTCTTGATGCCCATCCAGATCCAGCCCGGGATCCAGTTCAGCGGTGCGACATCGATCGGCGGCAGCCAGCCGCCCAGGAACATGATCACCGTCAGCGTGCTGATCAGGATCATGTTCGCGTACTCGGCGAGGAAGAACATCGCGAACGACATGCCCGAGTACTCGACCATGTGGCCGGCGACGATCTCGGACTCGCCCTCGACCACGTCGAATGGATGCCGATTCGTTTCAGCCAGGCCCGAGATGAAGTAGACGACGAAGATCGGCAGCAGCGGCAGCCAGTTCCACGACAAGAAGATGGCGCCGTGCGACGCGAACGTGCCGCGGCCCTGGCTCATCACGATCTCGCTCATGTTCAGGCTGCCGGTGACCATCAGCACCACGACCATCGCGAAGCCCATCGCGATCTCGTAGCTGACCATCTGCGCCGACGCGCGCAGCGCGCCGAGGAAGGCGTACTTCGAGTTCGAGGCCCAGCCGGCGATGATCACGCCGTAGACCTCCATCGAGGTGATCGCCATCAGGAACAGCAGGCCGGCATTGATGTTGCCCAAGGCCACATCGGGGCCGAACGGGACGACAGCCCACGCAGCGAGCGCCGGCATGATCGTCATCACCGGGCCGAGGAAGAACAGGCTCTTGTTCGCCGCGGTCGGGACGATGATCTCCTTGAAGATCAGCTTCACCGCATCGGCGATCGGCTGCAGCAGGCCGAGTGGGCCGACGCGGTTCGGGCCCGGGCGGATCTGGCTCCAGCCGATGGCCTTGCGCTCCCACAGCGTGAGGTAGGCAACGCACAGCATCAGCGGGATGACCAGCGCGACGATCTTGACGACCGCCCACACGACCGGCCAGACCGGGCCGAGGACGGAACTGCCGAAGGAGGTGATGGTGTCGAGCATGGTCAGGCTTTCTCGACGCTGATCGGGCCGAACATCGCACCGAGGGTGGCGGTCTCGGGCAAGCCCGCCGGAACGCGCACGGCAGTGTCGGCCAGCGTCGAATCGAGGCGCGCCGGCAGCACCGCTTGCGCAGCGCCTTGCGAGACGCGCACCTTGTCGCCAGCATTCAGGCCAAGTTGCGACCACAGCGCCTGCGGCAGGCTCGCGAACGACGCGCGTGCATCGGCAGTGAGTTGCAGCGAGGTGGCGCGACGCACCAGCGAGTCGGTCGCGTAGATCGGCACGTCCGCAATGCGTTCGAGTCCGCCGGTCATCGTGGCAGCGCCTGCAGCGGACGAGCCCGCGTTGCTCAGGCGCGCGGTGATCGTCGTCAGGTCACCGAGCGCTTCGGCACGCACGTCCTCCGAGGTCTCGAACTCGAAGCCCTTCAGGCCGAGCGCGTTGCCGAGCACGCGCAACACCTTCCAGCCTGGGCGCGTGTCGCCGAGCGGCTTCACGACGCCATGGAAGCTTTGCACCCGGCCTTCGGCGTTGACGAAGGTGCCCGAGGTTTCGGTGAACGGCGCGATCGGCAGCATCACGTCGGCGACGTCGAGCGCGGCGCTCTTGAAAGGCGTCAGCACGACGACCATCTCGGCCGCGTTCAGCGCCGCGCTCGCGGCCGCGGCGTTGGCCGCGTCGAGCGCCGGCTCGGTGTTCAGCAGCAGGCAGGCCTTCAGGGGTGAGCCGCCATCGGCGCCCAGCATCTGACCGGCGTTCAGCCCGCCGTTCCTCGGCAGTGCGCCGACGAGTTGTGCGCCGACGGTGTTCGCGGCTGCCGTCAGGTAGCCGACGCTCGCGCCGGTCTGCGCCGCGATCCAGTTCGCGACTGCGAGCAGCGCACTCGCCTGCGGGTGTTGTGCAGCGGCATTGCCGAGCAGGATGGCCTTGCGTTCGCCGCTCGCGAGCGAGGCGGCAACGAGCTTGGCGGCGTCGGTCGCCATCCCGGCCACCGGCGCACCGGCGCCGATCGCCGCGGCCACGTCGGCCAGCGCCTGCAGCCAGCCGCTCGGTGCCACGCTCTGCGTCGACGCCATCGTCATGAGCCAGTCGTCATGCGCGGCGTTGAGGCTGTGCACCTTCGCGCCCTTGCGCGTGGCCTGACGGATGCGCTGCGCGAACAGCGGGTGGTCCTTGCGCAGGAACGAGCCGACGACCAGCACGCGCTGCAGGTTCGAGAGCGACGCGATCGGGGTGCCGAGCCAGCGCACGCCGCCATCCGTGTCACTGAAGTCAGCATGCCGCGTTCGGTGGTCGATGTTCTCGCTGCCCAGCGCGCGCACCAGCTTCGCGAGCAGATGCAATTCTTCGACCGTGCTGTGCGCCGAGCCCAGCGCGCCAATGCTCTTGGCGCCATGATCGACACCGATCTGCGTCAGGCCGCGGCTCACGTATTCGAGCGCGGTGGCCCAATCGACGGTCTTCCACGCCCCGCCCTGCTTGATCATCGGGGCCGTGAGGCGATCAGCGCCGTTCAGCGATTCATAAGAGAAGCGGTCGCGGTCGGCGATCCAGCATTCGTTCACATCTTCGTTCTCGAGCGGAACGACGCGCATCACGGCGTTGTTCTTGACCTGGACGATCAGGTTCGCGCCCGCGCTGTCGTGCGGGCTCACGCTCTTGCGGCGCGACAACTCCCAGGTGCGGGCGCTGTAGCGGAACGGTTTGCTCGTGAGCGCGCCGACCGGGCAGACGTCGATCATGTTGCCGGAGAGCTCGGAGTCTATCGTGTCGCCGACGATGGTCGTGATCTCGCAGTGCTCGCCGCGGTGAATCATGCCCAGCTCCATCACGCCGGCCACTTCCTGGCCGAAGCGCACGCAGCGGGTGCAGTGGATGCAGCGGCTCATCTCTTCCATCGAGATCAGCGGGCCGACGTTCTTGTGGAAGACGACGCGCTTTTCTTCGTTGTAGCGCGTGGTCGAGGCGCCGTAGCCGACCGCGAGGTCTTGCAGCTGGCACTCGCCGCCCTGGTCGCAGATCGGGCAGTCGAGCGGGTGGTTGATCAGCAGGAACTCCATCACGCCCTTCTGGGCCTGGAGCGCCTTCGGGCTCTTGGTGCGCACGATCATGCCCTGCGTGACCGGCGTGGCGCAGGCCGGCATCGGCTTGGGCGCCTTCTCGACATCGACCAGGCACATGCGGCAGTTGGCCGCGATGCTGAGCTTCTTGTGATAGCAGAAGTGCGGGATGTAGGTGCCGGCGTTGTCGGCGGCATGCATGATCATGCTGCCCTCGAGCACCTCCACCTTCTTGCCGTCGAGTTCGATTTCGATCATTTGTTTATGCCGTGACCGCGACCGGCGCGGCAACCTTCGGGGTCTTGTGCTCGATCAGGTGGACGAACTCGTCGCGGAAGTGCTTGATCATCGCGCGCACCGGCATCGCCGCCGCGTCGCCCAACGCGCAGATCGTGCGGCCCTGGATGTTGTCGGCGACCGAGTTCAGCAGGTCGATGTCTTCCATGCGGCCTTCGCCCTTGGCGATGCGATCGACCATGCGGAACAGCCAACCGGTGCCTTCGCGGCACGGCGTGCACTGGCCGCAGCTTTCGTGCATGTAGAAGTAGCTCAGGCGCAGCAGGCTCTTGACCATGCAGCGGGTGTCGTCCATCACGATCACGGCGCCGGAGCCGAGCATCGAGCCGGCCTTGGCGATCGCGTCGTAGTCCATCGTCAGCTCGTTCATGATCGCGGCCGGCAGCACCGGCGACGATGAACCGCCGGGGATCACCGCCTTCAGCGTGCGGCCGGGGCGCACGCCACCGGCGAGTTCGAGCAGCTTGCTGAACGGCGTGCCCAGCGGGATCTCGAAGTTGCCGGGGTTGCGCACATCACCGACGACCGAGAAGATCTTCGTGCCGCCATTGTTCGGCTTGCCGATCGCCAGGTACGGCTCACCGCCGTTGCGGATGATCCACGGCACCGCCGCGAAGGTCTCGGTGTTGTTGATCGTCGTCGGCTTGCCGTACAGGCCGTAGCTGGCCGGGAACGGGGGCTTGAAGCGCGGCTGACCCTTCTTGCCTTCGAGCGATTCGAGCAGCGCGGTTTCTTCGCCGCAGATGTAGGCACCGAAGCCATGCGCCGCATGCAGCTGGAAGCCGAACGTCGAACCGAGGATGTTGTCGCCGAGGTAACCCGCGGCGCGCGCTTCTTCGAGCGCCGCCTCGAAACGGTCGTAGACCTCGAAGATCTCGCCGTGGATGTAGTTGTACGCGGTCTTGATGCCCATCGCATAAGCCGCGATCGCCATGCCTTCGATGACGATGTGCGGGTTGAACATCAGGATGTCGCGGTCCTTGCAGGTGCCCGGCTCGCCTTCGTCGGAATTGCAGACGAGGTACTTCGGGCCGGGGAATTGGCGCGGCATGAAACTCCACTTCAGGCCGGTCGGGAAACCCGCGCCGCCGCGGCCGCGCAGGCCGGAGGTCTTGACTTCGGCGATGACTTGATCCGGGGTCATGCCCCGCGGTTTGCCATCCACCTCACCCGCTTCGAGGATCTTGCGCAGCGCCTGGTAGCCGCCGCGCGCCTCGTAGTCCTTCAAGCTCCAGTTCTTGCCGTCCAGACCGTCGTAGATCTGCGCACCGATGTGCCTGTTGTGAAAGCAGGTCTCGGTGCCGCTGGCCTGGAACCTCGACAGGTCGAGCATCGGATTCTTCATTGCTTGGCCGCCTTCAATGTCTCGACCAGTTCATCGAGGCGCGCATTGCTCATGAAGCTGACCATCTGCCGATCGTTCACCAGCATCACCGGAGCGTCGGCGCAGGCGCCCAGGCATTCGCTCTTCTGCACCGTGAAGAGGCCGTCGGCCGTGGTGCCGCCCTCTTCCACCCCCAGCTTGTGGCACAGGTGATCGAGCGCCTGCTGCCCATCGCGCAGCTGGCACGGCAGGTTGGTGCAGACGTTGAACTTGAAGCGCCCCAGCGGCTGCTGGTTGTACATGTTGTAGAAGGTCGTGACCTCGTGCACCGCGATCGGCGGCATGCCGAGGTAGGCGGCGATTTCCTTCTCGCTCTCGGCGGAGACGAAGCCTTGCTCCTGCTGCACGATCGCCAGGCACGCCATCACGGCCGACTGCGCCTGATCGGCCGGGTACTTCGCGACTTCCTTGTCGAAACGTGCGCGTGTGGATTCCGTGATCACCGGTCGATCTCTCCGAAAACGATGTCCATCGTGCCGATCAGCGCCACCGCGTCGGCAATCATGTGGCCACGCGACAATTCGTCGAGCGAGGCCAGGTGCGGGAAGCCCGGCGGGCGGATCTTCAGCCGATACGGCTTGTTCGCACCATCGCTGACGATGTAGATGCCGAACTCGCCCTTCGGGTGCTCGACCGCGGCATACGCTTCGCCTTCGGGCACGTGGAAGCCTTCGGTGAAGAGCTTGAAGTGGTGGATCAGATCCTCCATGCCGCTCTTCATGCCGACGCGCGACGGCGGTGCAACCTTGTGGTTGCTCGTGATCACCGGGCCGTCATTGGCGCGCAGCCAGTCGACGCACTGCTTGATGATGCGATTCGCCTGGCGCATCTCTTCGACGCGCACCAGGTAGCGGTCGTAGGTGTCGCCGTTCACGCCCAGCGGCACGTCGAAGTCCATCTGGTCGTAGACGTCGTAGGGCTGGTGCTTGCGCAAGTCCCACAGCACACCCGAGCCGCGCAGCATCGCGCCGGTGAAGCCGAGGTTCAGCGCGCGCTCCGGCGTGACGATGCCGATACCTACCGTGCGCTGCTTCCAGATTCGGTTGTCGGTGAGCAGGGTCTCGTAGTCGTCCACGCACTTCGGGAAGCGCTTGACGAAATCGTCGATGAAGTCGAGCAGCGAACCCTGGCGGTTCTCGTTCAGCTGCGACATCGCTTTCGCGTTGCGAATCTTCGAGGCCTTGTACTGCGGCATCACATCGGGCAGGTCGCGGTAGACGCCGCCCGGGCGGAAGTAGGCCGCATGCATGCGCGCCCCCGACGCCGCCTCGTACATGTCGAACAGGTCTTCGCGCTCGCGGAAGCAGTAGATGAAGATGTTCATCGCGCCGCAATCCAGGCCGTGCGCGCCGAGCCACATCAAGTGGTTCAAGAGGCGCGTGATCTCGGCGAACATCACGCGGATGTACTGCGCGCGGATCGGCACGTCGACGCCGAGCAGCTTCTCGATCGCGAGACAGTAGGCGTGCTCGTTGGACATCATCGACACGTAGTCGAGGCGGTCCATGTAGGGCAGCGACTGGATGAAGGTCTTGCTCTCGGCGAGCTTCTCGGTCGCGCGGTGCAGCAGGCCGATGTGCGGGTCGGCGCGCTGGATCACTTCGCCGTCGAGCTCGAGCACGAGGCGCAGCACGCCGTGCGCGGCAGGGTGCTGCGGGCCGAAGTTCAGCGTGTAGTTCTTGATGTCAGCCATCAGTGAAGGCCACCGTAGTTGTCTTCGCGGATGATGCGCGGCGTGATCTCGCGTGGCTCGATCGTCACCGGCTGGTAGATCACGCGCTTCTGTTCGGCGTCATAGCGCATCTCGACGTGGCCCGAGGTCGGGAAATCCTTGCGGAACGGGTGGCCGATGAAACCGTAGTCGGTCAGGATGCGGCGCAGGTCGAGGTGGCCGTCGAAGATGATGCCGTAGAGGTCGAAGGCCTCGCGCTCGAACCAGTTCACCGAAGCCCAGACGTCGGTGAGCGAAGCGACGACAGGCACGTCATCATCGGGGCAGAAGACCTTCAGGCGCACGCGCCAGTTCTTGCTCACCGACAGCAGATGCGAGACGACGCAGAAGCGCGGGCCCTCCCAGGGCCGGTCCTTGTAGCTCGAATAATCGACGCCGCACAGATCGACGTTCTGCTCGAACTTCAGATCGGCATGGTCGCGCAGCAGCAACGCGGCGTCGATGTAGTTGGCGGCGGAAACGGTCAGCGTGAGTTCACCGCGATCCCGCACCAGCGTTTTCACGCGCTCGCCGAGGACGGCCGTCAGCGCGGCTTCGAGAACATCGAGCTTCATGCGCGCGCAATCGTGTTTTCGCGGCGAATCTTCGCCTGCAGTTGCAGCACGCCGTAGAGCAGCGCCTCGGCCGTCGGCGGGCAACCGGGCACGTAGACATCGACCGGCACGATGCGGTCGCAGCCGCGCACCACCGAGTAGCTGTAGTGGTAGTAGCCGCCGCCGTTGGCGCACGAACCCATCGAGAGCACCCAGCGCGGCTCGGCCATCTGGTCGTAGACCTTGCGCAGCGCCGGCGCCATCTTGTTGCACAGCGTGCCGGCGACGATCATCAGATCACTTTGCCGCGGGCTCGGGCGGAACAGCATGCCGAAGCGGTCGATGTCGTAGCGCGCCGCACCGGCGTGCATCATCTCGACCGCGCAGCACGCGAGGCCGAAGGTCATCGGCCAGAGAGAGCCGGTCTTGGACCAGTTGATCAGGGTATCGACACTGGTGGTGACGAAACCTTCCTTGAGAACGCCTTCGATGCCCATGTCGTCCTACTCCCAATCAAGGGCGCCCTTTTTCCATTCGTATGCGAAACCGACGACGAGGATGCCGAGGAACAGCATCATGGCCCAGAAGCCCGCCGCGCCGATTTCGCGCAGCGACACCGCCCACGGGAAGAGGAACGCGATCTCGAGGTCGAACAGGATGAACAGGATCGCCACGAGGTAGTAGCGCACGTCGAACTTCATGCGCGCGTCTTCGAAGGCCTCGAAACCGCACTCGTAAGGGGAGTTCTTGGCCTTGTCGGGGCGATTCGGGCCGAAGATGAAGCCGATGACCTGGGGTGCCACGCCCACTGCCACACCGATGAGGATGAACAGGATGACGGGCAGGTACGGTTCCAGATTCATGATCTTGGCAGGTCGCGAGATCCTGCTGGGCTGGAGCAATGAGCAGCCTCACACAAGCAAGTGCGGGGCCCGAAAAAACATCTGGTGCCGTCGGCGAGACTCGAACTCGCACAGCTTTCGCCACTACCCCCTCAAGATAGCGTGTCTACCAATTTCACCACGACGGCCTAGCCTAGATTTCTTGCGCGAACAGCGTCCGGATGGCATGAGGAATGGCTCCCCAGACAGCTGCGCATTCTAGCCTCAAAGACGCACACCTTTCGCGCGTGCGCTGCACTGCAACAACGCGCCGACGCCCGTTGAGCGCCGGGTTGGCAGCCGCCTTACTTCGCGGGCACCGCACCCGCACCCGACGCCGTCGCGGCCGGTGCCGAAGGCGCCACGGTGGCGGCAGCCGGCACCGGATTGATCGCGCTCGCGGGGCTCGCGGGATTGGCGCCGGGCACTTGCGCCGCGCCGGTGAGCGGGCCGCTCGCCGCGGGCGCGCTGACGGTCGGCTGGTCGAGCACGCTGCCACCCGAGGCCGGGCGTGAACGATCGCTCGAGAAGTAGGCGAGCGCCAGCGTGCAGGCGAAGAAGATGGCGGCACACGCGGCTGTGGAGCGCGACATGAAGTTCGCGCTGCCGGTCGCACCGAAGAGGCTGCCCGAGGCGCCGCTGCCGAACGACGCGCCCATGTCGGCGCCCTTGCCATGCTGGATCAGCACCAGGCCGATCATCACCAGCGCCGCGATGATCTGCAGCGCCACCACGAGATTCCATACCAAGTTCATTCTTCTGACTCCGGAAATTCAAGCTGCCGCACGGCAGATGGCGGCAAAGTCGGCCGCCTTCAATGAGGCGCCACCGATCAGACCGCCGTCGATGTCGGGTTGTGCGAAGAGCGTGGCGGCGTTGTCGGCCTTGACGCTGCCGCCATAGAGGATCTTCATGTCGCCGGCATGCTCGGTCGCGGCCTTCAGCTGCGCCCGCAGCAGCGCGTGCACCGCCTGCGCCTGCTCGGGCGACGCTGATCTGCCGGTGCCGATGGCCCAGACCGGCTCGTAGGCGACGACGATCTGCGAGATGCAATGGCCCAAGGTGTGGATCACTGCGGAGAGCTGGCGCTTCACGACGGCGTCGGTCTGCCCGGCCTCTCGCTCGGCCAGCGTCTCGCCGACGCAGACGATCGGCGTCAGGCAAGCGCTAAGCGCAGCCTTGGCCTTGTCGGCAACGAGTTGATCGCTCTCGGCGTGCATCGCGCGACGCTCCGAGTGACCGTTGAGCACATAGCGGCAACCGAACTCGGCCAGCATCGCCGCCGAGACCTCGCCGGTGTAGGCGCCCGACTCGAACGCCGAGCAGTCCTGCGCGCCCCACGCCATGCCATCGCCCTGCAGCGAGAGCGCCACGTCCGCCAGATACGGCATCGGCGCGCACACCGCCACCTCGGCGACCCACGGGCCGGTGGCCTTCAACGCTGCCAGCAGCTCGGTGTTGGCGGCTCGGCTGCCGTTCATCTTCCAGTTGCCGACGACGAGTTTGCGGCGCACGCTCTTCGCGCCCGATTCGGAGATAGAGGTCACCATGTCAGCACCAGCTTGCCGATGTGCTCGTTCGATTCCATCAGCGCATGCGCCTGCGCCGCCTGCTCGGCCGGGAACACCTTGAAGATCGCCGGCTTGATGCGCCCTGACTCGAGCCACGGCCAGACCGTGGCCTTCAGGGCCTGCGCGATCGCGGTCTTGAACGCCACCGGCCGCGGCCGCAGCGTCGAGCCGGTGATCGTGAGGCGCCGGCGCAGCACCAGGCTCGCGTCGAACTGAGCCTCGATGCCGCCCTGCACCGCGATGATCACGATGCGCCCTTCTTCGGCCAGGCACTTGACCTCGCGCGCGACGTAGCTGCCGGCGACCATGTCGAGCACGACATCGACGCCGCGCCCGTCGGTGATGCGCTTGACCTCGGCCTCGAAGTCGTGTGTCTTGTAGTTGATCGCATGGTCGGCGCCGAGCCTGACGCAGGCCGCGCACTTGTCGTCGCTGCCCGCGGTCGCGATCACGGTCGCGCCCGCGGCCTTCGCCATCTGGATCGCGGTGACGCCGATGCCGCTGGTGCCGCCCTGGATCAGCAGCGTTTCACCCGCCTTGAGGCGCGCGCGGTCGAACACGTTCGACCAGACGGTGAAGAAGGTCTCGGGCAGGCTCGCGGCCTCGATGTCCGTCAGGCCTTTCGGCACCGGCAGGCACTGGCCGACCGGCGCGACGCACAGCTGCGCATAGCCGCCGCCGGCGACCAGCGCACAGACGCGGTCGCCGACCTTGAAACCAGCCGCGGCCATCGCCTGCGCATCGCCGCTCACGATGACTCCCGCGACCTCCAGCCCCGGCAGATCGGACGCACCCGGCGGCACCGGGTAGTGCCCCTTGCGCTGCAGCACGTCGGGCCGGTTCACACCGGCCGCGGCGACGCGGATCAGCACCTCGCCGGCGCCGGCGACCGGGTCCGGCCGCTCGGTAGGGCACAGCACCTGGGGCTTGCCGTAAGCCGTGATCTCGATGGCCTTCATCGAGGCGACCTCACTCCTGATGAGCAGGGTGAGCCGGCTGCGCGTCGCGATCCAGCAGCGCCTTCATCGACAGCTTGACGCGGCCCTTCTCGTCGGTCTCGAGCACCTTGACGCGGACGATCTGACCTTCCTTCAGGTAGTCGGTGACCTTCTCGACGCGCTGGTGCGCGATCTGGCTGATGTGCAGCAGGCCGTCCTTGCCCGGCATCAGGTTCACGAGCGCGCCGAAGTCGAGGATCTTCGTGATCGGGCCTTCGTAGACCTTGCCGATTTCCACTTCAGCGGTGATCTCGGCGATGCGCTTCTTCGCGTGCTCGGCCTTGTCGGCGTCCGTCGACGCGATCGTGATCGTGCCGTCTTCGCCGATGTCGATCGTGCAGCCGGTTTCTTCGGTCAGCGCGCGGATCGTGGCGCCGCCCTTGCCGATGATGTCGCGAATCTTTTCCGGGTTGATCTTCATCGTGTACAGGCGCGGCGCGAACTGCGACACCTCGGTGTTCGCGCTGCCCATCGCCTCGACCATCTTGCCGAGGATGTGCAGGCGCGCTTCCTTCGCCTGCGCGAGCGCCACCTGCATGATCTCCTTCGTGATGCCCTGGATCTTGATGTCCATCTGCAGCGCGGTCACGCCGGCGGTCGTGCCGGCGACCTTGAAGTCCATGTCGCCGAGGTGGTCCTCGTCGCCGAGGATGTCGGTCAGCACCGCGAAGCGGTTGCCGTCCTTGATCAGGCCCATCGCGATGCCGGCGACGTGCGCCTTCAGCGGCACGCCGGCATCCATCAGCGCGAGGCAGCCGCCGCACACCGAGGCCATCGACGACGAACCGTTCGACTCGGTGATCTCGGAGACCACGCGCATCGAGTACGGGAAGTCGGCCTGGCTCGGCAGCACCGCGACGAGCGCGCGCTTGGCCAGGCGGCCGTGGCCGATCTCGCGGCGCTTGGGCGTGCCGACACGGCCGGTCTCGCCGGTGGCGAACGGGGGCATGTTGTAGTGGAGCATGAAGTGCTCGGTGAACTCGCCGGCGAGCGCATCGATGCGCTGCGCGTCGCGCGCGGTGCCGAGCGTGGCCGCCACCAGCGCCTGCGTTTCACCGCGGGTGAACAGCGCCGAGCCGTGGACGCGCGGCAGCACGCCGCTGCGGATCTCGATCTGGCGCACGGTGCGCGTGTCGCGGCCGTCGATGCGCGGCTCGCCGCCGAGGATCTGGCTGCGCACGATCTTGGCTTCGATGTCGAACAGCACGTTGTCGAGGTTGACCTTGTCGAAGACCACGCCATCGCCTTGCAGCGACGCGATCGTCGCCGCTGTCACCGCGCGGGTGGCGTGCGTGCGGGCCTGCTTCGAGCGGATCTGGTAGGCGTCGCGCAGCGGCTGTTCGGCGAGTGCGCCGACCTTGGCGATGAAGGATTCGTCCTTCGCCGGTGCGGCCCATTCCCAGGCCGGCTTGCCGGCGTCACGCACCAGTTCGTGGATCGCGTTGATCGCGATGTTGCCCTGCTCGTGGCCGAACACGATGCCGCCGAGCATGATCTCTTCGCTCAGTTGCTTGGCTTCGGATTCGACCATCAGCACGGCCGCTTCGGTGCCGGCGACGACCAGATCCATCTGCGACTCGAGCAATTGCGTCTTGCCCGGATTCAGCACGTACTGGCCGTTGATGTAGCCGACGCGTGCGGCGCCGATCGGGCCGTTGAACGGGATGCCGGAGATCGCCAGCGCGGCGCTCGAGCCGATCAGCGCGGCGATGTCGGCCGAGACTTCAGGGTTCAACGACAGCACATGGATCACGACCTGGACTTCGTTGTAGAAGCCTTCCGGGAAAAGCGGGCGCAGCGGGCGGTCGATCAGGCGCGAGGTCAGCGTCTCGAGCTCGCTCGGGCGGCCTTCGCGCTTGAAGAAGCTGCCCGGGATCTTGCCGGCGGCGTAGGTCTTCTCGATGTAGTCGACGGTCAGCGGGAAGAAATCCTGGCCCGGCTTCGGGTTCTTGGCGGCGACGACGGTCGCGAGCACGACGGTGTCTTCGATGTTGACGACGACAGCGCCGCCGGCCTGACGCGAGATCTCACCGGTCTCGAGAACGACGGTGTGCTGACCCCATTGGAAGGTCTTGGTGACTTTGTTGAACATGCTCATGCGGTTGTCTCCGGTGGTTGTGGAGCGCATTTGGAGAGATGCCACGGGCAACGTCTCCAAAGACGAAGAGCCTGTGCTGGCGAATTCCAGACAGGCTCTCTCTCGATATCGCTGATTACTTGCGCAGACCCAGCTTCTGGATCAGGGCCGTGTAGCGCACCGCGTCACGGTCTTTCAGGTAGGCCAGCAGGCTCTTGCGCTGGTTGACCATCTTCAGCAGGCCCCGGCGACCGTGGTGGTCTTTCATGTGGGTCTTGAAGTGCGGCGTCAGGTCATTGATGCGCGCCGTGAGGATGGCAACCTGGACTTCCGGTGAGCCGGTGTCGTGGGGGGTGCGGGCGTTGGCCGCGACGATCTCGGCCTTGTTGATGGTGGCGTTGGACATTTCTCGTTTCCAGTTGAATGAAACCGAGCTGCTCCGAGGCCCAAAGGCGCATTGAGAGGATGACCCGGTTTCGACAGTGCTCACGATGGAGCTTCACTTGCGCACACCGGTGAAACCGACCAGTGGCGTGCCTTGACCGGCTGTTTCCAGCCGAACTTACGAATTATAGACCGAGGAAGCGTTTCGGGCGCTCGCGCTCAGCCCGACGGTCGCTCCTTCACGGGCTCTCCTTCGGTGGACGCTCCATCTTGCAACGATGCGGCTGCTCGGTCAGGCGCGGCTCGACATGGCGGACGCTTCTGAAACCGTAGCTGGATCCTTCGTTGTCGTGCGCGACGCCGCGCTGCCCGCGCGCTCCGTCACGCTCACATAGAGCGGCTGGATGAACTGGTGATCAGCGGCGCGCATCCAGCCCTGATGCACGCCACCGAGCGCGCGTGGGTCCAGCGCCATGCCGTCGAGCACTCTGGCGATCGCGGTGGCCTCAGTGCTGCGCGCCCGCTCCATTGCGGCCACCAGCATCTCAATCATGACACGCGTGCGTGCACGTAGTCGTCCTGCGGCCTGGGGAAGCGCTCGCGAAAGCTCGCGTAGAAGCGTTCCGAGGCCGGCGTGCCGACATTCGGGTGCCACTCCGCCACCGCCAGCACCCGGCCGACACCCGCATCGCCGATGGCCGCCGGCGCGCCGAGCGCGTTGCCGTAGAAGGTGTAGAAGCGCGCGTCCACACCGACCTCGCGCGCGGCCTTGATCAGCAAGGTCAGGTCGTTGCCCCAGTTGCCGGTCAGCACCGCCTGCGCGCCGCTCGCCTTGATCTTCGCGGCGTAGGGCAGGAAGTCCTTCACGCGGCCGAGCGGGTGCAACTCGTCGCCGACGATCTCGATGTCGGGTCGCTTCGCCGGCTTTCGCGAAGCCGCCGGACGAGCCTTCCATTATCGCGATGCGCACCGGCTCGGGGGTGGCTTGCGCGCAAGACGCCAACCCGATCAACGCACACGAAACGAACCATCGTTCGAGCAATTTCAAGTCCCTTGAAAACAAAAATGCCGCTCCAAATTCAGCGGCATGGTTGCTGCACGGTGCAGCGACGTGGACTGTATCCCAGGAGCTCATCATGTTCGTTCTCTCCCGCCCGACCCACCGCGTTGCCACCCCGCAATTCGGCCGCTTCATCGATCGTCTGCTCGACGAATCCGTCGAACGCAGCCCATCGCGCACCCCTGCCCTCGACGTCGCCGAGACCGACGCCGGCTACAGCCTCGCGTTCGACGTTCCCGGCGCGACACGCGAGCAGCTCAGGGTGTCGGTCGAAGGCCGGCGCGTCAGCATCGAAACCGTCGACATCGCGAAGCCCGCCACGACCGACGAGCAAACGAAGGACGCGCCGCGCGTGCTGTACAGCGAGCGCAACGTGGCGCGCTATGCCCGCACCGTGAGCCTTCCGGCAGAAGTCGATCAGGCCAGCTCGAGCGCGAAGTTCGAGAACGGCGTGCTGACGCTGACGCTGGCGAAGAAGGTGCCGACCGGCGCGTTGCAGATCGCGATCAACTGATCAGGCTGCAATGAGCGGCCAGCGCGGCAGCACGTTGAAGGCGTAGTCGGTCGACGCGTTCGCGCTGCCGCGCTGCAGGCGCATCGCCGCAGCGAGCGCGATCATCGCGCCGTTGTCGGTGCACAGCGCCAGCTCCGGGTAATGCACCCGGATCTGGCGCTTCGCACATTCGGCGTTCAGCTGCGCGCGCAGCCGCGCGTTCGCACCCACACCACCGGCGACCACGAGGCGGTCGCCGTCGGTGTCGCGCAGTGCCTGCAGCGACTTGCGCACCAGCACGTCGACGATGGCCTGCTGCGTGGCGGCGGCGATGTTCGCCTTGTCCTGCTCGCACACGTTCGTGCCGAGCTTCATCACCTGGGTTCGCACCGCCGTCTTCAGGCCGGCGAACGAGAAATCGAGATTGCCGCTGTGCAGCAGCGGGCGCGGCAGCGTGAACGCGTTGGGGTCACCAAACTCGGCCATGCGCGCCAGCGCCGGGCCGCCGGGGTAACCCAGCCCGAGCAGCTTGGCCGACTTGTCGAAGGCCTCGCCGGCGGCGTCGTCGATGGTCTCGCCGAGCAGCTCGTAGCGGCCGGCGTCCTCGACGCGCATCAGCTGCGTGTGGCCGCCCGAGACGAGCAGCGCGGTGAACGGAAACTCGGGCGGGTCGTCGGAAAGAAACGGCGACAGCAGATGCCCCTCGAGGTGGTGCACGCCGATCGCCGGCTTGCCCAGCGCCGCCGCGAGCGCGCAAGCGACGCCCGCGCCGACGAGCAACGCGCCCGCCAGACCAGGGCCGCGGGTGTAGGCCACATGGTCGATGTCCGCCAACGTTGCGCCGGTCTCCTTCATGACCTGTTCGGCCAGCGGAATCACACGCCGGATGTGGTCACGCGACGCCAGCTCGGGCACCACGCCACCGTAGGCCTGGTGCATTTCGACCTGGCTGTGCAGCGCCTGCGCGCGCAGCCGCGGCGGCTCCTGCGCATTGAATTCGACCAGCGCGACGCCGGTCTCGTCACACGACGATTCGATCCCCAGAACATTCATGCCCCGAGTGTGTCATGGGGCAACCGGCCGCTATCGGGCGTGGCTGTTGCCGCCCGGCACGCTGCGCAGATCCTGCGCGACCTTGCCGGCGTGCATCACGATCACGCGGCTCGCCGACGCGATCGTCTCGGGCCGGTGCGCGACGATGATGCGGGTCAGCTGCAGCTGCCTGATCGCCTGATTCACCTCGCGCTCGCGTTCGACGTCGAGCGCGCTGGTGGCTTCGTCGAGGAACAGGATGCGCGGCCGCTTGTAGAGCGCACGCGCCAGCAACACGCGCTGGCGTTGCCCGCCGGAGAGGCTCGCGCCGAGGTCGCCGATCAGCGTGTTGAAGCCCATCGGCATGGCGGCGATGTCGTCCTTCACGGCGGCGATGCGCGCGCACTCCTCGACCCAGGCCGGGTCGGCGTCGGCATCGAAGAAGCTGATGTTGTCGGCGATCGAGCCGGCAAAGAGCTGGTCGTCCTGCATCACGGTGCCGATCATGTCGCGCCAGGCGCGCAGGCCGATCTGGCCCAGCGGCTGACCACCGACGCAGATCTCGCCCGAACGCGGCGCGTGCACGCCCAGCATCAGCTTCAGCAGCGTGGTCTTGCCGCAGCCCGAGGGCCCGACGATGGCGACCGACTCGCCCGGCTCGATGCGCAGCGAGAGGCCGCGCAAGACCTCGGCCTCGGAATCGGAATACGCGAAGTGCAGGCCCCTGATCTCGATGCTCGCCGGCAGCTCGTCGGTGCGCATCGCGAACCCATCCTGCGGTTCGGGCTCGGAGAGCACGATGTCGGCCAGCCGCTCGCCCTGCAGCCTGAGCATCTTCAGCTCGACCACCTTGTCGATCAGCGCGCTGATGCGCCGCGCGAACTGCTCCTTGTAGGCCACGAACGCGAACAGCATGCCGACCGAGAACGTGTGATCCATCACCAGCAGCGCGCCGACCCAGACGATCGCGATGCGCTCCAGGCCGAACACCAGCTTGTGGCCGACGTCGAACATCAGGTCGAGCCGGCGCGTCGCGACATTCGCGTTCATCGAGTCGACGACGAGGTTCATGAAGCGCGCCTGGCGGTCCTCCTGGCGGTTGAAGAGCTTGATCGACTGCACGCCACGCAGCGATTCGAGAAAGTGTGTGGAGCGCTTCGCGTCGAAGACGATGGCTTCTTCGGTCGCGTCGCGCAGCGGGCGGAAGAAGGCCCAGCGCAGCAGCGCGTACAGCGCCACGCTGGCCAGCGCGATCGCCGCGAGCTCGACGCTGTAGACCAGCATCATCGCCAGCGTGACCACGACGAGCACGCCGTCGAGCATTGACTCGATGAAGCTGGTCGTCAGCGTCTGCTGGATCTTCTGCACTGCACCGAAGCGCGACAGCACGTCGCCGGCGTGGCGCCGCTCGAACCACGCCACCGGCAGCCGCATCAGGTGCGCGAACACGTTGGAGAGCCACCGCAGGTTCAGCGTGGTCGAGAGGTGCAGCACCGCCCACGAACGGATCGCGCCGGTGGCCACGGTGATCAGCACCAGCAGCCCGAAGCCGATGCCGAGCGTGCCGAGCAGGCTGCGGTCGAGGCTGACGAGCACGTCGTCCACCACCCACTGCATGAAGAACGGCGCGAGCAGCATGAAGGCTTCGAGCGCGAGCGCGAGCGTGAAGATCTGCAGCAGCGAGCGGCGCAGCCCGGTGACGCGGCCCAGCAGCTGGCGCAGCCCGATGCTGCGGCGTTCGGCGTGCGGCTTGAAATCGACCTGCGGCGTGAGCTCGAGCACGACGCCGGTGAAGTGCTTCGAGACCTCGGCCAGCGGCAGGCGTCGCACGCCACGCGCCGGGTCGTGGATCACGGCGACGCCGCGTCGCACTTCCTTGAGCACCACAAAATGGTTGAGGTCCCAGTGCAGCACGCAGGGCGTGGCGAGCCCGGGCAGGTGCGCCATCTCGGCGCGCAGCGCGCGCGCGTTGAGCTGCAGCTGGCCGGCGAGCCGCACCATGTCGGCCAGGGTCACTCCCTTCAGCGAGATCGAGAAGCGCTGGCGCAGCGTCGGCAGGTCACTCTGCAGCCCGTGGTGTGCCGCGACCATCGCCAGACAGGCGAGGCCGCATTCGGCGGCCTCGGTCTGCAGGATCATCGGCAGACGGTTGCGGCTCGGGCCGATCCGCAGGCCGTCGAGCGAACCCCTGGCGCTCAACCGCGCCTCGCGGCATCGAGCAGCGGCGCCAGCAGCCACGCGATCAGGCGGCGCCGCTCCAGTGCCACGTCGGCCTCGAGTTGCATGCCCGCCGCGAGAGGCTGCGCCGCGCCGTAGGCCGGGACGCTTTGCTGATCCAACGTGACGACGATGCGGTACAGCGGCTCGCCGCCAGAATTGAACGGCGCCGGCAGCTCGGTCGTGCGCGCCGGCAGCCGCGACACCTGCGCCACGGCACCTGTCTGGCGGTCGGAGGTCGCCTGCGGAAATGCCCGGTAGCGCAGCCGCACGGTCTGCTTCTCTTGCACGGCGCCGATCGCGCTGGCGGGCGCGAACAGGTGAGCCTGCAGCGGGGTGTCTGCCGACACGAGGCCCGCCGTCGAAGGTGCAGAGGCCGCGAGCACGAGGTACCCGCTGACGCGCACCCGGCGCGTGTACTCGCCGAGCGCCAGAAACACAGCCACCGCGACAGCGGCCAGCACCACGAAGCCCGTGATCATGCTCAGCGAAACAGGCCGGTTCAGCTGAATGCTGCCCAGCCAGTCACGCTGACGGTTGGCGATGACCTCGGGGCGGAACAGGCTGCCCACGCGTTTGGAGGCGGATTACCAGGTGCCGTTCGGGCCCCACGTGCTGTTCGGGCCCCAGGTGCTGTTCGGGCCCCAGGTGCTGTTCGGGCCTTCGGTGTTGTCCGCCAAGCCGCTCCAGGTGCTGTTCGGGCCCCACCCGCCGCCTACTTGCAGCAGTTGGGCGCTTGTCAGTTCAATCGGGGCCAGGGTGGCAGCGTTGGCGACGTCAACGACTTGAAGATTCTTTTGCATGCTGTGCTCCAGGGAAGATGGGGGTGCACGCCACGCATGCACTGCAGCCATTGCAGCAGGGCAATCAGAATCGCGTAACTGTCAAGTCTTACAGGGTGGGGGTTGACGCAACAACTGTTACGCCGTGGAGAAAGGCACGATCAGGTGACGCGCACACGCCGCACGGGCGTGAATTTGTCACCGAAGCAGGCCGAGTCGAAGCGCCTTGAGCACAGCTTGATGCTTGTTCACACAGCCCAGCTTGTGAGTCGCGTTGTTGACGTGAAGCACCGCGGTGCGTTCGGCGATGCCGAGCACATCGCCCACTTCCCACGCGGTCTTGCCTTCCATGGTCCAGCGCAGGGCCTCAAGCTCACGCGGCGTCAGCGACGGCAGGCTGGGATCGGCCGGAGCCGGCACGAGAATGCGCAACGCCGCGTCCTGGGCATGCACCGCGAACAATTGCAGGTCGGCGACCACGCGGGTCAACTCACCCGGGTCGGCCGGCACCGCCTGGTCACGCTCTACGCCGAGGAAGAAGTGACGCCCCTCGGGCATGTGCAGGGCCAGAGCGATGCCGTTGCTGATGCCGAATCGGGCCTGCTCCTCCCACTTTTCGCCCAGACCGCGGCTCACGTAGGTGGATTGGTCCCAGATGATGGGAACGCTCTGACGCTTGCAGTGCTGCATGACCGGATCGCGGCGCCCGTTCTGCGGATTCTGGAAAGACTCCTTGTAGGCCCGCGGGGTGTTATCGACCGTGATGAACTCGGCCTCGCCCAGCATGTGATCGATCACGACGGTGGCGGAGAAATTATCGAAGCCCAGCCGCTTGGTGAAGGCCACGACTTCGCCTTGGAACTCGTCGCGATTCCGACTCTTCAGCACCTCTGAGAACCCACCCTGAAGCATGCCGCCCTTTCAGCCGCGACCGCGCACGAATTCACGCACCGGTGTCGCCGGCACGCCCAACCTGACAAGGTTTACAGATGGCAAGACGCATTTCCTTCGTCACACTCGGCGCATCGATCAGACAACTGCAGGAGCTCGACCATCGACGCATCGACGATGCCCACCAGCATGACACCTGCATGGATTGTCTATGCGTGGGCCCCCGTATTGTGGCAGGCCAGCTCTGCACCACGTCTGCATCTTGTCCACCTCGGCACGAGAGTGTTGACTTTCGGCGACGACGACAGCCCCTGCACCGGCCAGACGCTGTGGGGCGGTAAGTCCGAGGATCGCGCCGCTGGCGTCGCCTGGGACTGGGTCGAGCTGCGCCAGGGCGTCGTCGCGATGGCCGACCCGTTCGGCATGGTCACCAATCTGCGCCTGCTCGACGACCACGGCGAGGCGCTGAACGAGACCCAGGTGGCGCTGCAATTGCATCAGCTCGTGCACGCGCTGCCGTGGCAGCGCGAAGTGAATCTGGCCTTGCACAAACCGTGCTGAAATCACGAATATCTGACTGCCGCCTCCGTCTGAGCGAGCTTGCCATCAGTTCTTTCCCTGATATTGGGCGCCCGGCTCTTCCCGCCGATCGGATAAGCCCCTAAGCTGTCGATCCAGTCGAGCCGCGGCGCAGATCCGAGGCCTTCACAACAGCGAGTCGTTGGCCCCATGAAAGAATACCGTCTTGCGGCGTGGCCGCAGCTTCGATCGCCTTTCGACAAGATCGCCTATCGGCGCATGCTGAGCGACATGTCGCATCGCCACATGACGCTGGCTCAGCTGGTCGAGTGCAGCGGCATTCGCCGCCACGAGGTGCGCCATTTCATCGAGACACTGGATGCCCGCGGACTGATCGCCGAGCGCGAGGCCGCAGCGGTCGATTCGCTCTTCGGCTCGTTGCGTCCGCTCGGCGGTTGGCTCAAGCGCGCGCTCGCCGCCGCGCACGTCGATCGCCGCTGACCTGCTGAGTGCGTCGAGGCTTGCGCCGCTTCGCGCCTCATTCGGCGAGCAGCCGGTAGCCCACGCCCGTCTCGGTCAGCAGGTGGCGCGGCTGCGCCGGATCGGCTTCGAGCTTCTGTCGCAGTTGCCCCATGTAGACGCGCAGGTAGTGCGTGCGCTCGGAGTGTGCCGGGCCCCACACCTCGCGCAGCAACGCGCGGTGCGTGAGCACGCGTCCGACGTTCGCAATCAACACGGCGAGCAGCCGGTATTCGATCGGCGTGAGGTGCACCAATTCGCCGTCGCGTTGCACACGGCGCGTCGTGAAGTCGACCGTGATCTTGCCAAACGTGAACACCGCGCCGCCCTCCTCGGCCGCCTTCTGGCCGCGCCGCAGTGCCACCCGCACGCGCGCCATCAGCTCACCGACGCCGAAGGGCTTGGTCAGGTAGTCGTCGGCCCCCGCGTCGAGCGCGGCGATCTTGTCCGACTCGTCGGTGCGCGCCGACAGCACGATCACCGCCACCTGCGACCACGCGCGCAGGTCACGCAGGTACTCCACGCCATCGCCGTCCGGCAAGCCGAGGTCGAGGATCACCAGCTCGGGCCGACGTGTGCCCGCCTCGACCAGCCCCTGCTGCATCGTCGCCGCTTCGAACACCTGCCAGTGTTCGGCCTCGAGCGCCGCGCGCACGAAGCGCCGGATCTGCGGCTCGTCCTCGACGATCACGGCGATGGGGTGTGGTTCACTCATGTGGCGCCCGCGTCTTCGGCGACCTCATCGTCTTCGCCGGCAGGCATGCTTGGCGGCTCGCCCAGCGGCAGCGTGAAGCAAAAGCGCGCACCCTTCTTCGGTGCGGCGCCGGTGGCAGCTTCGACCCAGATACGGCCACCGTGCGCTTCGACAATCGCGCGGCAGATCGCCAGGCCGAGCCCGACACCCGGCGTCGCCGACTCACGCTCACCGCGCGTGAACTTCTCGAACAACGCCTCTTCGCGGCCGGCGGGCAAGCCGGGCCCGTCGTCGGTGACGGTGACGAGCAGATCGGGCACCACCACGCGCGCGGCGATCGTCACCGTGCTGCCTTTCGGCGTGTACTTGGACGCGTTCTCTAGCAGGTTGCCGAGCACGCGCTCGATCAGCACGGCGTCGATGTTGACCAGCGGCAGGCCGGGCGCGAGCTCGGTGCGCACCTGGTGGCCGACCAGCGCCGCGCCGACCGATTGCAACGCGGTGCCCACGACCTCCTCGATCGGCTGCCAGTCGCGCTTGAGCTGGAGGGTGCCGCTCTGGAGCCGCGCCATCTCGAGCAGATTGTTCACCATCGCATTCATGCGCCGCGCCTCGCTGCCGATCGCCCGCGCCATGGCCAGCGGCTGCGGCAGCAGCGGCGGCGAGCTGCCGACCAGCGTATCGGCCAGCCCGTACAGCGCCGCCAGCGGCGTGCGCAGATCGTGCGACAGCGCCGACAGCAACGAGTTGCGCAGCCGCTCGGATTCGATCTGAACGGTGGCGCGCTGCGCGACCTCGACGTAGTGCACCCGCTCCAGCGCGATCGCCGCCAGCACCGCGAAGGTCTCCAGCTGCTGGCGCTGCTCCGGCACCAGCAGCAGGCGCGGCTGCTCCGGTTGCAAGGCCAACACGCCGCGCGTGCGCATCGGTGCCTTCAGCGGCAGGTAGAGCCAGGCGCTGCCGGGCAAGGTGTCGGTGCCCAGGCCGGCGGCATCGTTGTGGTCGAGCGCCCACTGCGCGGTGCCGAGGTCGAGCGTCGGCTCGTGCGCGGCGGAGCGCGGCATCTGCAGCCGCTCCTGCAGATCAAGCAGGAACACGTGGGCGCGGCCGTGAAACTCGCGTCCGATCGCACGCTCGGCAATCTCGACGCACTGCTCGGTCATCAGCACGCTCGACAGATCGCGGGCGACCTCGAACAGCGCGCGCGAACGCGCCTCACGGTGCGTCGCGACACGCGCCTGGAAGCGCAGCCCGGCCGTCAGCTGACCGGTGACCAGGCCGACCGCGAGCATCACCGCGAAGGTCAGCAGGTACTGCACATCGCTGACCGCGAAGGACATTCGCGGCGGCACGAAGAAGAAGTCGAACGCGGCGACGTTGAAGAACGCGGCCAGCACCGCCGGCCCGCGGCCGAAGCGCACCGCGACACCGACCACGGCGAGCAGGAACAGCATCACGATGTTCGCCAGATCGAAGATCGGTGCCAGCGGCGTCGCGATCAGCGTGGTCGCGCCGCACACCGCGGCCGCCCACAGGTAGCCAATGGGGGTGTTCGGCGCGAACTCGCTGCGCGAGTCGTCACTGCGGGCGCTCGCCTGCGCGATCGATGGCTCGACGCGCTGGCCCTCGCCGACCTCGATCAGATCGAACTCGGGCGCGAGTTGAGCGAGACGCCGGCCCAGCGCCTCGCGTTGCCAGACCTGCCAGAACGATCGCGGCTCGTTGTGCCCCATCACCACCTTCGACAAGTTGTGATGCCGCGCGTGCTCGACCAGCGCGGCCGGTACGTTCTGCGCCGACAGCACCGCGGTGGTCGCACCCAGCTCCTGCGCGAGCTTCACGGTCTGCAGGATGCGCTCGCGCCGCACGTTGGAGAGCCGCTGCAGCGCGGGCGTCTCGACATACACCGCGTGCCACGCCACCGCCAACTGCTGTGACAGCCGCGCCGCGCTGCGCACGACATGGTCGTCGCCGTCGCGCGGGCCGATGCAGCACAGCAGCGCGGCCTCGGTCTTCCAGACCGCCTCGATCGACTGGTTGACGCGATAGGCCTGCACGTCGTCCTCGACGCGGTCGGCGGTGCGGCGCAGCGCGAGCTCGCGCAGCGCCATCAGGTTGCCCTTGCGGAAGAAGTTGTGCGCTGCGCGCTCGGCCTGCGCCGGCAGGTAGACCTTGCCGGCCTTCAGGCGCCCGATCAGTTCGTCGGCCGGCGTGTCCACCAGCAGCACCTCGTCGGCGCGATCGAAGAAGGTATCGGGCAAGGTCTCGTGCACGCGGATGCCGGTGATGCCGCCGACCACATCGTTCAGGCTCTCGAGGTGCTGCACGTTCAGTGTCGTGTAGACATCGATCCCGGCGTCGAGCAGTTCCTCGATGTCCTGCCAGCGCTTCGGGTGGCGCGAGCCGGCGACGTTGCTGTGCGCCAGCTCGTCCACCAGGATCAGCGCCGGCCGCCGCGCCAGCGCGGCATCGAGATCGAACTCGGGCAAGCTGCGGCCGCGTGCTTTCAATTGCGCCGGAGGCAACACGTCCAGCCCCCGGAGCTGCGCCGCCGTCTCGACCCGTCCGTGCGTCTCGATCACGCCGGCCAGCACGTCGATGCCGTCGGACTTCAGCTGGCGGCCCGCCGCAAGCATCGCGTAGGTCTTACCGACACCGGCCGACGACCCGAAATAAATGCGCAGCTTGCCGCGCGCGGCGCGCTGATCCTGATCGTGCAGCCGATGCAGCAGTTCGTCGGGATCGGGGCGCGCGTCGGCCATCGCCTATTGTCGCGTCGCGGCGAGCGCGCGATTGAGTTGGAGAACGTTGACCCGCGGTTCGCCGATGAAGCCGAGCAACCGGCCTTCGGTGTTGAGCTCGATCAGCGACTGAACCTGCGCCAGCGGTAAGCCACGCGCACGCGCGACCCGCGCGGCCTGGTAGTGCGCGCCGGCCACACTGATGTGCGGATCCAGCCCGCTGGCCGAGGCGGTCACCAGATCGACCGGAATCGGCGCCGCGTTGGTCGGGTCCACGGCCTTCAGCGCCGCGATGCGCCCCTTGACCGCGTCGATCAGCGCTGGGTTCAACGGGCCGAGGTTCGAGCCGATCGAATTGGCCGCGTTGTTGGCCATCGGCGCGGTGGCCGACGGGCGACCCCAGAAGTGTTTCGGGTCTGAGAAATTCTGGCCGATCAGCGCCGAGCCGATGGTCTTGCCGCCGCTCTCGATCAGGCTGCCGGCGGCCTGCGACGGGAACACCGCCTTGGCGATGGCGGTCACGGCCAGCGGGTAGGCGATGCCGGTGATCGCGCTGAGCGCGACGAACAGCACGAAGGCCGCGCGAAGGATGGAAGTCATGGTGAATCCTCTCTCAGACGAGATGCGTCACAGCCAGCGCCATGTCGATCAGCTTGATACCGACGAACGGCACGATCAGCCCGCCCAGCCCGTAGATCAGCACGTTGCGGCGCAGCAGCGCCGCGGCACCGATGGCGCGGTACTTGACGCCCTTCAGCGCCAGCGGGATCAGGAAGATGATGATGATCGCGTTGAAGATCACCGCCGCCAGGATCGCCGACGACGGGCTGTGCAGGCCCATCACGTCGAGCGCCTTGAGCTGCGGGTAGGTCGTCGCGAACGCGGCCGGGATGATCGCGAAATACTTGGCCACGTCGTTGGCGATCGAGAAGGTCGTCAGCGAGCCGCGCGTCATCAGCAGCTGCTTGCCGGTCTCGACGATCTCCAGCAGCTTGGTCGGGTTCGAATCGAGATCGACCATGTTGCCGGCTTCCTTCGCCGCCTGCGTGCCGGTGTTCACCGCCACGGCCACGTCGGCCTGTGCCAGCGCCGGTGCGTCGTTGGTGCCGTCGCCGGTCATCGCGACGAGGCGGCCCTCGCTCTGGTACTCGCGGATCAGCTTCAGCTTGGCTTCGGGCGTGGCTTCGGCGAGGAAGTCGTCGACACCCGCTTCGGCCGCAATCGCCGCCGCCGTCAGCTTGTTGTCGCCGGTGATCATGATGGTCTTGATGCCCATGCGGCGGAGTTCGGCGAAGCGCTCCTTGATGCCGCCCTTGACGATGTCCTTCAGCTCGATGACGCCGAGCGCCCTGTTGCCGTCGGCGACGACCAGCGGCGTGCTGCCGCGGCGCGACACGTCGTCGGCCGCGGCTTGCACCTCGGTGGGCCAGTGGCCGCCGAGCGATTCGACATGCTTGCGGATCGCATCGCCCGCGCCTTTGCGCACCTGCCGCGCCAAGCCGTCAACCGTGAGGTTCACACCGCTAATGCGCGTCTGCGCCGTGAACGGCACGAAGTGCGCACCGAGGTTTGCCATCTCACGCTCACGCAGGTTGAACTTCTGCTTCGCGAGCACAACGATGCTGCGGCCTTCCGGCGTCTCGTCGGCGAGCGACGCGAGCTGCGCCGCATCGGCCAGCGCCTGCTCGCTCACGCCCTTCGCGGGCATGAAGGCCGAGGCCTGGCGATTGCCTAGCGTGATCGTGCCGGTCTTGTCCATCAGCAGCACGTCGACGTCACCGGCGGCCTCCACCGCGCGGCCCGAGGTCGCGATCACGTTGGCCTGCATCATGCGGCTCATGCCGGCCACGCCGATGGCCGACAGCAGCGCGCCGATCGTCGTCGGGATCAGGCACACCAGCAGCGCGATCAGCGTGGTGATCGTCACGGCCGAGCCGAGCTTGGCCGTCTCCACGCTGAAGATCGACATCGGCAGCAGCGTCACCACGACGACCAGGAACACGATGGTCAGCGCGACCAACAGGATGTTCAGCGCGATCTCGTTCGGCGTCTTCTGGCGCTTGGCGCCTTCGACCATCGCGATCATTCGGTCGACGAAGGACTCGCCCGGATTCACGCCGATGCGCACGACCAGCCAGTCCGACAGCACGCGGGTGCCGCCGGTGACCGATGAAAAGTCGCCGCCCGATTCACGAATGACGGGCGCCGACTCTCCGGTGATCGCGCTTTCGTCGACCGACGCGACGCCTTCGATGACCTCGCCGTCGAGCGGGATCACATCCCCGGTCTCGACCAACACGACGATGCCTTTGCGCAATTCGTCGGTCGCCAGCGGAATCCACGCCGAGCCATGCTTGGGTTCGAGCAGCTTCTTGCCGATGGTCTTGCGCTTCATGCCGCGCAGCGACGCGGCCTGCGCCTTGCTGCGGCCCTCGGCAAGCGCCTCGGCGAAGTTGGCGAACAGAACCGTGAACCACAGCCACAGCGCGACAGCGCCGGTGAAGTCGGCGGGTGCCTCGCCTTGCCCTCGCAGCGCCTGAATCCACAACACGGTGGTGATGATGCTGCCGACGTAGACGACGAACATCACCGGGTTGCGCCACTGCACGCGGGGGCTCAGCTTCTTGAAGGCGGAGACGATGGCCGGAACCGCCAGGTTCTTGTCGAGCAGCGAGAATGACTTCCGATTGGAAGACGCCACGATGGCCTCGACGGGCAAGGGATTTCGGGCGTTCATTTGCCGCTCCACAGCATGAAGTGTTCGACCACCGGGCCGAGAGCCAGCGCCGGCACATAGTTCAGCAGCCCGACCAGCAGCACCGAGCCGAGCAGCAGCACGACGAACAGCGGGCCGTGCGTGGGCAAGGTGCCATTGGTCACCGCCAGGCGCTTCTTGGCCGCGAGGTTGCCGGCGATCGCCAGGACTGGCACGATCACCGTGAAACGGCCGAACCACATCGCCACTGCGAGCAGGGCGTTGTAGAACGGTGTATTGGCCGACAGGCCCCCGAACGCGCTGCCGTTGTTGTTGGCCGCCGAGCTCAGCGCGTAGAGGATCTCGGAGAAGCCGTGCGCCCCGGGGTTCGCGATGCCGGCCTTGCCAGGGTCTGCGACGACGGCGATCGCGGTGCCCGCCAGCACCAGGATCGGCGTTGCCAGGATCGCGATCGAGGTCATCTTCATGTCGAACGACTCGATCTTCTTGCCCAGGTATTCGGGCGTGCGCCCGATCATCAGCCCGGCGATGAACACTGCCAGGATCGCAAAGATCAGCATGCCGTACAGGCCCGAGCCGACACCGCCGAACACGACCTCGCCGAGCTGCATCAGCACCATCGGCACCGCGCCGCCCAGCGGCGCGAACGAGTCGTGCATGCCGTTGACCGCACCGCACGAAGCCGCCGTGGTGATCGCAGCGAACAGCGTGGTCGCGCTGATGCCGAAGCGCGCCTCCTTGCCTTCCATGTTGCCCCCGGGCTGCAAGGCCGAGGGCGCCTGGTCGATGCCGAGCGCGGTGAATTGCGGGTTGCCGGCCTGCTCCGGAGGCGTCACGATCAGCACCGAGACGACGAACAGCAGCGTCATCGCGGCGAGCACCGCCCAGCCCTGGCGCATGTCGCCGACCATGCGGCCGAAGGCGAACACCAACCCGGCCGGGATCAGGAAGATGGCCAGCATCTGCAGGAAGTTGCTGAGCGGCGTCGGGTTCTCGTAGGGGTGCGCCGAGTTCGCGTTGAAGAAGCCACCGCCGTTGGTGCCGAGCATCTTGATCGCCTCCTGCGACGCGACCGGGCCCATCGCGATCTGCTGTGTTGGTGTCTTCGCATCCTTCATCACCGGATTGCCCTTGTCGTCCTTCAGCGGCTGGCCGTCCGGGCCGTTCTTCGGGGTCTGGTAGGTGTTGACTTCCAGCGTCGTCACGTCCCGATAGGCATCGAAGTTCTGGATCACGCCCTGCCCGACCAGGAACACCGCGAACACCAGCGACAGCGGCAGCAGCACGTAGAGCGTGATGCGTGTGAGGTCGGCCCAGACGTTGCCGATCACTCCTGACGAGCGTGCGACGAAGCCGCGAATCAGCGCGAAGACCACTGCAATGCCGGTCGCCGCGGAGAAGAAGTTCTGCACCGTCAGCGCGAGCATCTGCGTCAGGTAGCTCATCGTCGTCTCACCGCCGTAGCCTTGCCAGTTGGTGTTGGTGACGAAGCTGATCGCGGTGTTGAATGACGAATCGGGGCTGACCGCGCTCATGCCTTGCGGGTTGAGCGGCAGCACGCCTTGCAGGCGTTGCAGCGCGTAGACAGCCAGCACGCCGAGGACGCTGAACGCGAGCAAACCGAGCGCGTAGGCCTTCCAGCCCATGCTGGCGCTGGCATCGACGCCCGCAAGCCGGTACAGACCGTTCTCGATGGCGCGAATCGGCGCGAGCCAACGCGGCAGTCGGCCATCGGCCACGGCCGCGAGCCAGCGGCCCATCGGCCACGCCAGCACGGCGAGCGCGACCAGGAAGGTGACGAGTTGGATCCAGGCTTGGGAGCTCATCAGAACTCCTCGGCGTTGAACAACGCATAGACCAGGTAGACGAGCAGGCCGGCCGACGCCGCGCCGCTGAGCCAGTAGAGCCACGTCATTTGCGCGCTCCCAGTTTGTCGCAGGCGACGACCAGCCCGAACATGACCATCGCCATCACGGCGGCAGCGCCCAGAAACAGAAAGTCCATACATCCCTCACAAGGCGTTCTTCAAGCCTTGAATGGTGGGGATGGCCGCGTCAAATAGGCGTAGAGACTCGGGCGGGCGGCATCAAGAAAGCATCAAGACGCGCGATTCGGTCAGTGCGCAGCTTCCTTGGCGTGGTTGATCGTGTACTTGGGGATCTCGATCACCACGTCCTGGTTCGACAGGATCGCCTGGCACGACAGGCGCGAATTCGGCTCCAGGCCCCAGGCGCGGTCGAGCAGGTCTTCTTCGCTCTCGTCGATGTCGCCGAGCGACGCGAAGCCCTCGCGCACGATCACATGGCAGGTCGTGCAGGCGCAGCTGAGTTCGCAGGCGTGCTCGATCTCGATGTGGTGGTCGAGCAGCGCCTCGCAGATCGAGGTGCCGGTGGGCGCTTCGATCTGCTTGCCGGTGGGGCAGTACTCGGCGTGCGGGAGGATCTTGATGATGGGCATGGCGTCTCTTGGGCGTTCAGACCTGGTCCACGCGCTTGCCGGCAAGAGCGACGCGGATGCTGCGGTTCATGCGCTCGGCCGCGAAGGCTTCGGTGCCTTCGGCGAGCGCCTCGACGGCAGCAGTGATGGTGTGGTGATCGGTGGATTCGCGGCTCGCCTGCAGGGCCTTCAGCAGCGCCTCGACCTCGTTGCGCTGCGCGGCGCTCAGCAAATCGCCATCCGCCGCCAGCGCGGAGCGCGTCGCCAAGGTCATCCGCTCGGCCTCGACGCGCGCTTCGCGCAAGCTGCGCTCGGCCATGTCGGCCTCGGCGGTGCTGAAGCTCTCCCGCAACATGCGCGCGATCTCGTCGTCCGCCAAGCCGTAACTCGGCTTCACGGTGATCGTGGCTTCGACGCCCGAGGTCTCCTCACGCGCCGTCACGTCCAGCAGGCCATCGGCATCGACCTGGAAGCTCACGCGCACGCGCGCCGCGCCCGCGACCATCGGCGGGATGCCGCGCAGCTCGAAGCGCGCGAGCGAGCGGCAATCGCTGACGACCTCGCGCTCGCCCTGCACGACGTGGATCGCGATGGCGGTCTGACCGTCCTTGAAGGTGGTGAAGTCCTGCGCGCGCGCGGTCGGGATCGTGCTGTTGCGCGGGATGATGCGTTCGACCAGACCGCCCATCGTCTCCAGCCCGAGCGACAGCGCGATTACGTCGAGCAGCAGGAGTTCGCCTGCACCAGCATTGCCGGCCAGCGCGTTCGCCTGGATCGCCGCGCCGAGCGCGACGACTTCATCGGGGTTCAGGTTCGTCAGCGGTGTCTGGCCGAAAAATTCGCCGACCGCGGCCTGCACCATCGGCATGCGCGTCGAGCCGCCGACCATCACGACGCCACGGACTGAGGACTTGTCGGTCTTCGCATCACGCAGCACCTTGCGCACTGCCGCGACCGTGCTTTGCACGAGCCGGCGTGACAACATCGTGAACTGCTCGCGCGTGACAGCCACCGAGAGCTCACCGGCGTCGAGCGGGCAGGCAAGCGTCGTGTGATCAGTGGTCGAGAGCTTCTCTTTCGCCGCGCGCGCCGCGACGAGCACGGCTCGCTTGTCCTGCGGTGTTGTCGCTTCGAGACCGGCCTGCAGCAACGCCCACTCGGCGAGCGCAGCGTCGAAGTCGTCACCACCCAGGGCCGAATCGCCGCCGGTCGCGACGACCTCGAACACGCCTTCGCTCAGGCGCAGCAGGGAGATGTCGAAGGTGCCACCGCCCAGATCGTAGACGGCGTACAGGCCTTCGGCGCCGTGCTCCAGGCCATAGGCGATCGCGGCGGCAGTGGGCTCGCTGATCAGCCGCAGCACGTTCAGGCCGGCGAGTTGCGCGGCGTCCTTCGTGGCCTGTCGCTGCGCATCGTCGAAGTACGCCGGCACGGTGACGACGGCGCCGAAGATGTCGTCGGCGAAGGTGTCCTCGGCGCGAAAGCGCAGGGTCGCGAGGATCTCGGCCGAGACCTCGACCGGCGACTTCACGCCACCGACGGTGCGGATCTGCACCATGCCCTGCGCGTCGACGAAGTCGTAGGGCAGCTTGTCGCGGCCTTCGATGTCGGCCAGGCCGCGGCCCATGAAGCGCTTGACCGAGACGATGGTGTTGCGCGGGTCGGTTGCGGCCTCGGCCAGTGCGGCGGCACCGATCTGGCGCCTGTCGCCGTCGAGGTAGCGCACGGCCGACGGCAGGATCACGCGGCCGGCGTCGTCGGGCAGGCATTCGGCGACACCGTTGCGCACCGCGGCGACGAGCGAGTGTGTAGTGCCGAGGTCGATGCCGACGGCGATGCGGCGCTGGTGCGGATCGGGCGCGCCGCCGGGTTCGGAGATTTGCAGGAGAGCCATGGCGCTATTGTCCCAGCGCTTCGAGGCGCTGATCGATGTCGTGGGCAAAGCGCTCGACGAACATGAGGGCCCGGACCTGCTGCGCAGCGGCGACGAAGTCTCGGTCGGCGTCGAGCGTGGTTTCGAGCTGCTTCAGTGCGGCGTGCCGGCGATCAGTGACCTGCTGCAACAGCGCATCGACGTGGTCGATGTCCCGCGCGTCATCGAGCGCCTCGCGCCATTCCATCTGCTGCATCAGGAAGGGGGTCGGCATCGCGGTGTTGTTCTCGGCATCGATAGCGGCGCCGTTCAGTTCGCAGAGGTAGGCGGCGCGCCGGATGGGATCCTTGAGGCGCTGGTAAGCCTCGTTGACGCGCACGGCCCACTGCATCGCGATACGCTGGGCGGCAGCGCCTTCGGTGGCGAAACGATCGGGGTGAACCTCGGCCTGCAGGACACGCCAGCGCGCATCGAGCGCGGTGCGGTCTTGCGTGAAGCGCGGTTCGGTGTCGAAGAGTTCGAAGTCCGTGCTGGCAATGTTCAGGTTCATCAGACCCGGAACGATTCGCCGCAGCCGCAGCGGTCTTTCTCGCGCGGGTTGTGGAACTTGAAGCCTTCGTTGAGACCCTCGCGCACGAAGTCGAGCTCGGTGCCGTCGATGTAGGGCAGGCTCTTCGGATCGACGATGACCTTCACGCCATGGCCTTCGAACACCGTGTCTTCGGGCGCGAACTCGTCGGCGTACTCGAGCTTGTAGGCCAGGCCCGAGCAGCCGGTCGTCTTCACACCCAGCCGCACGCCCACGCCCTTGCCGCGCTTGGCCATGTAGCGTGTCACGTGGCGCGCTGCGGCTTCGGTCAAGGTCACTGCCATGAAATCACGCCGCCTTCTGGACCGATGCGGCCTTGGCCTTGTAGTCGTTCACCGCCGCCTTGATCGCGTCTTCGGCGAGGATCGAGCAGTGGATCTTCACCGGTGGCAGCGCCAGCTCTTCGGCGATGTGGGTGTTCTTGATCGTCAGCGCTTCGTCGAGCGATTTGCCCTTGACCCATTCGGTGACGAGCGAGCTCGACGCGATTGCCGAGCCGCAGCCGTAGGTTTTGAACTTCGCGTCCTCGATCAGTCCGGTGACCGGATTCACCTTGATCTGCAGCTTCATCACATCGCCGCAGGCCGGCGCGCCGACCATGCCGGTACCGACCGTGTCGTCACCCTTGTCGAACGAACCGACGTTGCGCGGGTTCTCGTAATGCTCAACCACTTTTTCGCTGTATGCCATGTCGTACTCCTCAAACTCAAATCGCGGGGCCGGCGCCGGGCCGCTCCCAAGCGGCCCCGCACCCCCTCGGGGGGTGGCCGCGGTACTCCGCGGCCGGGGGTTCCATCAGTGTTCAGCCCACTGGATGGTGCTGATGTCGATGCCTTCCTTGTGCATGTCCCACAGCGGCGACAGATCGCGCAGCTTGGCGACGCGGTCCTTCAACGTTGTCACGACGTAGTCGATCTCCTCGACCGTCGTGAAGCGACCGATCGTCATGCGCAGGCTCGAGTGCGCCAACTCGTCGCTGCGGCCGAGGGCGCGCAACACATAGCTGGGCTCCAGGCTCGCCGAGGTGCAAGCCGAGCCCGACGAGACCGCGATGCCCTTGATGCCCATGATCAACGATTCGCCTTCGACGAAGTTGAAGCTCATGTTGACGTTGTGCGGCACGCGCTGCGTGGCGTGGCCATTGAGGAAGGTCTGCTCGATGTCCTTCAGCCCGTTGATCAGGCGCTGCGACAGCATGCGGATGCGCTCGCGCTCCGCGCCCATCTCGGCCTTCGCGATCGCGAACGCCTCGCCCATGCCGACGATCTGGTGCGTGGCCAGCGTGCCGGAGCGCATGCCGCGCTCGTGGCCGCCGCCGTGCATCTGCGCCTCGATGCGCACGCGCGGCTTGCGGCGCACGTAAAGCGCGCCGATGCCCTTCGGCCCGTAGGTCTTGTGCGAGGCCAGGCTCATCAGATCGACCGGCAGCTTGGCAAGATCGATATCGACCTTGCCGGTGGCCTGCGCCGCATCGACGTGAAAGATGATGCCGCGCTCGCGGCACATGGTGCCGATCGCGGTAATGTCCTGAATGACGCCGATCTCGTTGTTGACGAACAGCGCCGAGACGAGGATGGTGTCAGCGCGCAGCGCGGCCTGCAGCTTGGCCAGATCGACGAGGCCGTCCTCCTGCACGTCGAGGTAGGTCACCTCGAAGCCTTGCCGCTCCAGCTCGCGCATCGTGTCGAGCACGGCCTTGTGCTCTGTCTTCAGCGTGATCAGGTGCTTGCCGCGCGTCTTGTAGAACTGCGCCGCGCCCTTGAGGGCGAGGTTGATCGACTCGGTGGCACCGGACGTCCACACGATCTCGCGCGGGTCGGCACCGACCAGCGATGCGACCTGCTCACGCGCCTTCTCGACCGCGGCTTCCGCCTCCCAACCCCACGCATGGCTGCGCGACGCCGGGTTGCCGAAGTGCTCGCGCAGCCACGGGATCATCGCGTCAACGACGCGCTGATCGACCGGCGTGGTCGCGCCGTAGTCCATGTAGACGGGGAAGTGCGGGGTCATGTCCATGTGAAGGCAGGCGTCATCAGCGCGGCCGCGGGCCGCGGTCTTTGGGAAGCTGGGTTATTTCGAGAAGGCCGCACCGAACGCGAACACCGAATTCGGCGCCGTGATCTTGATCGGCTTGACGACCGGCTGCGACGAGATCGCGCGCTTCACCGGCTGCTCTTCGATCGAGACGCCCTTGGCGAGTTGCTCATCGACGAGCTTGCGCAGCGACACCGAATCGAGGAACTCGATCATCTTGGTGTTCAGGCTGGCCCACAGATCGTGCGTCATGCAGCGGCCCGAGTCTTCGCCCATGCAGTTTTCCTTGCCGGCGCAACCGGTGGCGTCGATCGGTTCATCGACGGCGACGATGATGTCGGCGACGGTGATCTGGTCGGCCTTGCGGCCCAACGAGTAGCCGCCACCCGGGCCGCGCGTGCTCTCAACCAGTTCGTGGCGGCGCAGCTTGCCGAACAGTTGCTCCAGGTACGACAGCGAAATCTGTTGCCGCCCGCTGATCGCCGCCAGGGCCACGGGCCCGGTGTTCTCGCGCAGCGCGAGGTCGATCATGGCGGTCACCGCGAAACGGCCCTTGGTGGTCAAACGCATTGAATTCTCCTTAGCCTGAGTCGGCGGTTGGGCTGTGAAATGACTTCCGACCGACCGACGAGCCCGGGGAGGAGCGGGTAAACCCGCTGAATCCCGAGTAGTTTCGTCAAGTATAGCCGAACCCGACAAATTCGGTCTGGATTGGGCCGGGAAGTTCCCTTCCCCGACCAGGGATTCAGCGCCCCGCGTCGATCGGCACGACGTTGTCCGTGCCCGGCGCGCCGAACGCCTGCTCCCGCAGGTGCGCCAGTTGATCCCGCACACGCGCCGCCTTCTCGAACTCAAGGTTGCGGGCGTGGTCGAGCATCTGCTTCTCGAGCAGCTTGATGCGCTTGCCCAGGTCTTTCTCGCTCAGCGCCTCGATCGCGGCAGCCTCGTTCACCGATTTCAGGTCGTCCTTGGCGCCCTTCTCGCTGTAGACGCCGTCGATCAGGTCGCGCACCTTCTTCACGATGCTGCGCGGCGTGATGCCTTCGGCGAGGTTGTGCGCGATCTGCTTCGCGCGGCGGCGCTCGGTCTCGTCGATCGCCTTGCGCATCGACTCGGTGATCTTGTCGGCATACAGAATGGCGCGGCCATTCAGGTTGCGCGCGGCCCGGCCGATGGTCTGGATCAGGCTGCGCTCGGAGCGCAGAAAGCCTTCCTTGTCGGCATCGAGGATCGCCACCAGCGAGACCTCCGGAATGTCCAGCCCCTCGCGCAGCAAATTGATGCCGACCAGCACGTCGAAGCTGCCGAGCCGCAGGTCACGCAGGATCTCGACGCGCTCCACCGTGTCCACATCGCTGTGCAGGTAGCGCACCTTCACGCCGTTGTCGCTCATGTAATCGGTGAGCTGTTCGGCCATGCGCTTGGTCAGCGTCGTGATCAGCACACGCTCGTTCTTCTCGACGCGGATGCGGATCTCCTGCAGCACGTCGTCGACCTGGCTCAATGCCGGGCGCACCTCGACGCTCGGATCGACCAGCCCGGTCGGCCGCACGAGCTGCTCGACGACCTGCCCAGCCGTGCGCTGCTCGTAGGCGGCCGGTGTCGCCGAGACGTACATCACCTGGCGCATCTTCTTCTCGAACTCCTCGAACTTCAGTGGCCGGTTGTCGAGCGCGCTCGGCAGCCGAAAGCCGTATTCGACCAGCGTCGTCTTGCGCGCCCGGTCGCCGTTGTACATGCCGCCGAACTGGCCTATCAGCACATGCGACTCGTCGAGGAACATCAGCGCATCGGTCGGCAGGTAATCCACCAGCGTCGGCGGCGGGTCGCCGGGGTTTGCGCCCGACAGATGCCGCGTGTAGTTCTCGATGCCCTTGCAGTGGCCGACTTCCTGCAGCATTTCCAGATCGAAGCGCGTGCGCTGCTCCAGCCGCTGCGCCTCGACCAGCTTGCCCATGCCGACGAGCTCAGCGAGGCGCTCGCGCAACTCGTTCTTGATCGTCTCGATCGCGACGACCACGCGCTCGCGCGGCGTCACGTAGTGGCTGCTCGGGTAGACCGTGAAGCGCGGAATCTTCTGGCGGATGCGCCCGGTCAGCGGGTCGAACAGCTGCAGCGATTCGACCTCGTCGTCGAACAGCTCGATGCGGATCGCCAGCTCCGAGTGCTCGGCCGGGAACACATCGATCGTGTCGCCGCGCACCCGGAACGAGCCGCGCGAGAAGTCGATCTCGTTGCGCTTGTACTGCATACGAATCAGCTGCGCGATCACGTCGCGCTGGCCCATCTTGTCCTTCACACGCAGCGTCATCACCATCTTGTGGTAGTCGCTCGGGTTGCCGATGCCGTAGATCGCCGAGACGCTGGCGACAATCACCACGTCGCGGCGCTCCAGCAGGCTCTTGGTCGCGGAGAGGCGCATCTGCTCGATGTGCTCGTTGATCGCGCTGTCCTTCTCGATGAACAGGTCGCGCTGCGGCACGTAGGCCTCGGGCTGGTAGTAGTCGTAGTAGCTGACGAAATACTCGACCGCGTTGCGCGGGAAGAACTCGCGGAACTCGCTGTAGAGCTGCGCCGCCAGTGTCTTGTTCGGCGCGAACACGATTGCCGGCCGGCCCATCTGCGCGATCACGTTGGCCATCGTGAAGGTCTTGCCGGAGCCGGTCACGCCGAGCAGCGTCTGGAAGCTCAGGCCATCGTTCAATCCTTCGACCAGCTGCGAGATCGCCTCCGGCTGATCACCGGCCGGCGGGTACGGCTGGAACAGCTGGAACGGCGAATCCGGATAGCTGACGAACTCGCCGGCGGACTCGAGGGCTGGCGTCTCGACGAGGGTGACTTCGGTTGCTTCGGCCATGGCAGATAAAATCTTCTCGGTGTTTCGCAAGGCAACCGCACACCTTAGCGGAAATCGCCGCACTTCTCTACTGACAAGGATTGACGATGTCTTCGCTCTTCTCCGCCGTCGAAATGGCCCCCCGCGACCCGATCCTCGGGCTGAACGAGCAGTTCAACGCCGATCCGAACCCGGCCAAGGTCAACCTCGGCGTCGGCGTCTACTTCGACGACACCGGCAAGCTGCCGCTGCTCGAATGCGTGCAGCAGGCCGAGAAGATGATGATGGAAGCGCCGAAGGCAAGAGGTTATCTGCCCATCGACGGCATCGCCGCCTACGACAAGGCCGTGCAAGGCCTGGTGTTCGGTGCCGACAGCGCGGCCGTGAAGGCCGGCCGCATCGCCACCGTGCAGGCGCTCGGCGGCACCGGCGGCCTGAAGATCGGCGCCGACCTGCTCAAGCGCATGAAGCCCGACGCGCAGGTGCTGATCAGCGACCCGAGCTGGGAGAACCACCGCGCGCTGTTCGAGGGCGCCGGCTTCACGGTGGCGCAGTACCCGTACTACGACGCCGCCAAGCGCGACACCGAAGGCGGCATCGACTTCGCCGGCATGCTGGGCGCGCTCGACAAGGCGCCCGCCGGCACCATCGTCGTGCTGCACGCCTGCTGCCACAACCCGACCGGCTACGACATCACCGCCGCGCAATGGGCGCAGGTCATCGCCACGTTGAAGGCGCGCCAGCTCGTGCCCTTCCTCGACATGGCCTACCAGGGCTTCGGTGAAGGCATCACCGAAGACGGTGCCGTTGTCGGCATGTGCATGGAAGCCGGGCTCGACTTCTTCGTCGCCACCAGCTTCTCTAAGAGCTTCTCGCTCTACGGCGAGCGCGTCGGCGCGCTCAGCGTGGTGTGCGCCTCGCAGGAGGAAGCCGGGCGTGTGCTGAGCCAGCTCAAGCGCGTGATCCGCACCAACTACTCCAACCCGCCGACGCACGGCGCGCAGGTCGTCGCACTGGTGCTGACCACGCCGGCGCTGCGCGCGCTGTGGAAGCAGGAGCTCGCCGGCATGCGCGTGCGCATCAAGGAAATGCGCGTGGCGTTGCAGGCCAAGCTCAGCGCCGCCGGCATGAAGCAGGACATGAGCTTCATCACGCGCCAGAAAGGCATGTTCAGCTACTCCGGCCTGGGCAAGGAGCAGATGCAGCGCCTGCGCGTCGAATTCGGCATCTACGGCGTCGATTCCGGCCGCATCTGCGTGGCCGCGCTGAATCGCGGGAACCTCGATTCGACGGTCGCGGCCATCGTGGCCGTTTCGCGCTGAACCGGGCGTCGGCACGCAAATCGATGATTCCGCGCCCCTCGATGGGGCGCTGATTCGGGTTTCACCCCGGAGTCGGGTGCTGCAAAATCGTGCGCGCACGTCTAGAATGCTGCAATGCACAAATAGTTTGCCGCGCGGTCTTCGTGCCCGCACCGATCCACCCACCAGGCCCTGCGATGCTGTATCAGCTCTACGAAACCCAACGCGCGATGCTGAGCCCGTTCGCCGAATTCGCCAGCGCGACATCCAAGCTCTACAACCATCCGCTGTCGCCGTTCGCGCACACGCCCGGTGCGCAGCGCGTCTCGGCTGGCCTGGACCTGATGCATCGGCTCTCGAAGGATTACGAAAAGCCCGCGTTCGGCATCACCTCGGTGAAGGTGGACAAGATCGATGTCGCGGTGCAGGAGCAGGTCACGGTCGCCAAGCCGTTCTGCCGCTTGCTGCGCTTCAAGCGCTTCACCGACAACGTCGGCGTGTTGACGAGACTCAAAGACCAGCCCACCGTCCTCGTCATCGCACCGCTGTCGGGCCACCACTCGACTCTGCTGCGCGAAACCGTGCGTGAGCTGTTGCGCGACCACAAGGTCTTCATCACCGACTGGACCGACGCACGCATGGTGCCTCTCGACGCAGGCCCGTTCCACCTCAATGACTACATCGCCTATGTGCAGGAGTTCATCCGTCACATCGGCCCCGACGTGAACGTGATCTCGGTTTGCCAGCCGACCGTGCCGGTGCTCGCCGCGATCTCGCTGATGGCGAGCAAGGGCGAGAAGACGCCGCGCACGATGACGATGATGGGCGGCCCCATCGACGCCCGCCGCAGCCCGACGGCCGTCAACAACCTCGCCACCAACAAGCCGATCGAGTGGTTCGAGAACAACGTGATCTACCGCGTGCCGACGAACTTCCCAGGTGCGGGGCGTGCGGTGTACCCTGGCTTCCTGCAGCACACCGGCTTCGTCGCGATGAACCCGGACCGGCACATGACGTCGCACTACGACTACTTCCTCGACCTCGTGCGCGGCGACGACGACAGTGCCGAGTTCCACCGCGATTTCTACGACGAGTACAACGCGGTGCTCGACATGCCTGCCGAGTACTACCTTGACACCATCCGCATCGTGTTCCAGGACTTCGCGCTCGTGAACGGCACCTGGAAGGTCGGCGACCAACAGGTGCGCCCGCAGGACATCCACACCACTGCGCTGCTCACCATCGAGGGCGAACTCGACGACATCTCCGGCGCCGGCCAGACGCGCGCCGCGCATGAGCTGTGCACCGGCATCCCGAAGAATCGCCAGTTCCACTACGACGCGGTCGGCGCCGGCCACTACGGCATCTTCTCGGGCCGCCGCTGGCGCGAGAAGGTCTACCCGACGGTGCGCGATTTCATCGCCAGCCACCAGACCGAACGCAAGGCGCCGGCCAAGAAGGCGGCACGCACGCGACGCTGAGCGTCGTTCCCCGATGAGCGCCACGCTGCTAGCCGAGGCTTTGCACGACGCGCTGCCGCAGACGCAGTGCACGCGTTGCGGCTATCCTGCGTGCCGCGCCTACGCCGAGGCGATCGTCGGCGGCGAGGCCGAGATCAACCAGTGCCCGCCCGGCGGCGCCGAGGGCGTCGCTCGTCTCGCTGCCCTCACCGGCCGGCCGCTGCTGCCCCTGAACCCTGCGAACGGCACTGAAGGTCCACGCCAGCTCGCGGTGATCGACGAGGCCTGGTGCATCGGATGCACGCTGTGCCTTGCGGCCTGCCCGGTCGATTGCATCGTCGGTGGCACGAAGGCGATGCACACCGTCATCGACCACCTGTGCACCGGCTGCGAACTCTGCATTCCCGCCTGCCCGGTCGACTGCATTTCATTGGAGCCGGTGACGGGCACACGCACCGGCTGGCAGGCGTGGAGCGAGACACAAGCCGACCAGGCCGGCGAGCGCTACGCGTGGCATCAGGCGCGCGAGCAACGCGACGGGCGCGAACGTGTCGAGCGGCTCGCCGCGTTGAGCACCATGCGGCGATGAAAAAGCAGGACATCGCCCCCTTCTTTGCCACGCTGAAAGCGGCCAACCCGCAGCCCGAGACCGAGCTCGAATACACCAACACCTTCGAGTTGCTGGCCGCAGTGCTGCTTTCGGCCCAAGCCACCGATGTGGGCGTGAACAAGGCGACACGACGACTGTTTGCGATCGCCAACACGCCGCGACGCATTCTCGCGCTCGGCCTGCCTGCGCTCACGGAATACATCCGCACCATCGGCCTGTACCGCACCAAGGCGAAGAATCTGATGCAGACCTGCCGCCTGCTGATCGAGCGTCATGGCGGCGTGGTGCCGCGCGATCGCGCGGCCCTCGAGGCGCTCCCCGGCGTCGGCCGCAAGACCGCCAACGTGGTGCTCAACGTCGCCTTCGGCGAGCCGACGATGGCCGTGGACACACACATCTTCCGCGTCGCCAACCGCACCGGGCTGGCACCGGGCAAGACGCCGCTGGCGGTCGAGCTCGGGTTGCTCAAGCGTGTGCCGGCCGAGTACCGCGTCGATGCGCATCACTGGCTGATCTTGCACGGGCGCTACGTCTGTCAGGCGCGCCGACCGCTGTGTGAGCAATGCGCGGTCTCGCGCTGGTGCGATTCGGCCCCAAAGCCCTTGCCTGGACCACCCTGGTTCGGCCATGCAGGATCAGCCGGCCCAGGCGCGCTATAGGAGACGAGCACGCCGAACCGGCTCGCGGCGATGCCGACACCGCGAGATCCGACCAAGCCTTGAGTTCGCCGTAGCCAAGCGCCGCCCCGCCACGAGCCCCCCAGGCGCCGAAAGCAAGGTGGTCATGCCCGCCCGAGCTCGGGCACCGCGATCCAGCGCTCGCCGAAGCGCTCGATTCGGATCGCGTCATCGAACACCTCGACGAAGGCCGCGTGCAGCGCCGGGTCGTCACGCGAGCCGGCGGCACGGATCTCGCCGCCGTCCATCACCACCAGCCGATCCGCGAGCAGCGCGAGCGACAGGTCGTGCAGCACGCTGACCACGGTGCGGCCGCGCTGCGCCTGGCGTTGTAGCAGCCGCACCAGCGCGATCTGGTGCGGCGGGTCGAGGTGCGTCGTCGGCTCGTCGAGCAGCAGGATCGGCGCCATCACCGCGAGCGCGCGCGCCAGCAGCACGCGCTGGCGTTCGCCGCTCGAGAGTTCGTGCAGGCGCCGCTGCTGCCAGAGTGCGCATTCGGTGTCGTGCATCGCCTGATCGACGGCTGTCTCGTCTGCGACGAGCGGCGCGCTGAACAGCCCGAGGTGCGGCAGCCGGCCCAGGTGCACGATCTCGCGCACCGTGAGCTCGCCGCTCGCATCGAGCTGCTGCCCGAGCCACGCGATCTGCGCGCCGCGCTCGCGCGCCGGCCAGTCGCGCAGCGCCCGCAGACCCAGCGCCGCGCTGCCGGCGTCAGGCGCCTGCAGACCGGCAAGCACGCGCAACAGCGTCGATTTGCCGGCACCGTTCGGGCCGACGACCGCCGTCCAGCCGGGTGCGGGCGCGAACGTCACGTGGTTCAGCGCGAGGGTCGCGCCGAGCCGCACGCTCACGCGCTGCAAGGCCAACGCCGGTGTCGTCATCCGGCCCTCTGGCGGTGTATCAGCCACAGCAGGTAACCACCGCCCAGCAGCGCGGTGAGCACGCCGACCGGCACCTCGCGCGGCGCGATCAGGCAGCGCGCGAGCACATCGGCCATCAGCAGCAGCACGCCGCCGGCACCGGCACTGGCGAGGGCGCTGAAGCCATGCGGCGCGGGCGCGAAACGGCGCACCAGATGCGGCGCGGCCAGCCCGACGAACGCGATCAGCCCGGCCTGCGAGACCGCCAAGCCGGTGGCCAGCGCGAGCACCGCGACCAGCGCGATGCGCACGCGCAGCAGATCGAGCCCGAGGCTGCGCGCGCTGTCTTCGCCCAGGGTCAACGCATCGAGCGCGCGCGACCAGCGCCAGCTCAGCGGCGTGCACACCAGCACGCCGAGGCCGAGCGCCGCGCAACTGCCCCAGCCGAGAAAACCGGTGCTGCCGAGCATGAAGACCTGCCGGCCGCGCAGTGCGTCGGGCGCGGCCGTGGTCACCAGGTCGCCGAGTGCCGACAACACCACGCCGACGACCACGCCGGCGAGCAGCAGGCGCACCGTCTGCTGCGCGCCGCGCGCGAGCGTCAGCGTCACCAGCACGCCAAGCAAGGCTCCAGCGAACGCCGCACCGACAAGGCCGACGCGCGCCAGCACCTCGACGCTGGCGAGACTGATGCCGTAGCCCCCGAGCGCGCTCGCGGCGAGCACCAGTACGACGCCGAGCGACGCGCCCGACGCCGAACCGAGCAGGTACGGGTCGGCGAGCGGATTGCGGAACAGGCCTTGCGCCGCCGCGCCGGCGAGGCCAAGCAACGCGCCAGTGAGCCACGCGCCCAGCGTGCGCGGCGCGCGAATCTGGCCGATGATCAACAGGGCATCGGGGCCGTTCAGCGTCTGCATCAGGCCGGTGATCGACCAGCCTTCGCTGCCTGCGGCGAGGCCCGCCGCGAGCAGCAGCAAGGTGAGTGCGGCGAGCCCGGCGCTGAGCCGGATGCGGCGTTGTCGATCTGCGCTCATCGGTTCACCCGACCCAGCGCGACGAGGCAATCCGCCAGCGCGCCCGCCGCCTCGCCCATGCGTGGGCCGGGGCGCACCAGCAACTCGTAGTGCGCGCCGTCGAAGCCGCAGGTTCGGTGCCGTTGCAGCGCGCGCAGCCCTGCCCAGCCAGGGCGGCGCCGCATCTCGGGCAGGCTGCGCTCGGCGGCCATCACGATGTCGGGCTGCGCGCGCAGCACGTACTCCGGGTTCAACTTCGGGAACGGCCCCAGTTCGGCCGGGATCGCGTTGCCCAGCCCCAGGCGTGCCAAGGTCTGGCCTATGAAAGACGACGCGCCGGCCGCATAGGGCGTCGAATCGATCTCGAAGTAGACGCGCTGGCCGCGCAGCGGCACCGGCACGCGCGCGGCGGCGTCGATCAGCTCGCGCTCGATGCGACGCCAGACCTTGTCGGCTTCATCGGGCACGCCCAGCAGCGGCGCCAGCGCCTTCAGCGTGTGCCGCACGTCCGCGTGATCGCGCGATTCGAGCACCAGCACTTTCAGGCCCAGCGCTTCGAGCCGGTCGGTGACGCGCGCCGACGGCGCGGCCAGTACCAGATCGGGTTTGAGCGCGACGATGCGCTCGATCTGCGCATCCTCCAGCCCGCCGAGCTTGGGCAGCGCACTCACGGCCGCAGGCGAGTTCGAGAACCGATCGGTGCCGACCAGCCGCGCGCACCCGCCTAGCGCACACACGCTCTCTGTCAGCGACGGCAGCAGGCTGACGATGCGCTGTGGCGACGCCGGCAGCACGATGACGGCGCCGCGATCGTCGCGAACGCTGACTTGCGCGCCGGCTGGCGCCTGCGCATGCAGCAGCGCGAGGGTCAACATGCCGCGCACGACCCGTCGGTTCATCGGCTCGCTCAGAAGTGCAAACGCACCGATACCGTGACGCCCCGCCCCGCTTCGGGGTAGATCGCACTGACGGCGCCGTTGACGCACGCGAACGCCTGCGTGTAGTACTTGGCGTTGGTCAGGTTCGAGACCCCGATCGCGAACTCGGCCCCGCCCCATTGGTAGGCATAGCGCAGATCGGCGGTGGTGTAGCGCGGCATGCGGCAGGCGTTCTCGAAGTCGGGGCTTTGCGAGGAAACGACGTTGATGCCGCCGTCGATCCGATGGCCGGCGGCGGGCGACCAGTCGGCGCGCACCGCCAGCGTGTGGCGCGGCGTCAGCGGCACGTCGTTGCCCTGGTAAGTGCCGGCCGTGAAGCGGGCGCGTCGTGTCGCGGCGTGGACGCGCAGCTTCGCGTTGGCGGCGAGCACCTGCGTGACTTCGAGCTCGAGACCCTCGCGACGGGTCGGGTCGAAATTGACGTTGGCGCCGTTGAAGCCGAACGCGCTGCTCGGACCGACGGCGTTCGGGTCGAAGCCGATCTCGTTCGTCAGCGCGCTGCGGTACGCACGCAGCTCGGCCCGGCCGCCGTCGTAGGCCCAGCGCAGGCCGAGCTCGGCATCGCGCGAGGTCTGCGCCTTCAACTCGAGGCCCGGCGTGGTGAAGCCGAACTCATCGACATTGGCGAGCCGGAAGCTGCGCCCGTAGCGGCTGTAGACCGACACGCCACCGCCCAGCGGCTGCACCACGCCGAGCTCCCAGGCTCTGGGGCGCTCGTCGATGCCCGTCGGTGCGCCGCTGTTGTCCTTCTTGACAGCCTCGGCGCGCCAGCCGGCGCTCAGGCGCGTGCCGCCCGGCAGCATGAGGTCATCCTTCACGTAGACCGCCTGCGAGTGCTGCGTCGATTCGGAGCCGAACGCGCCGAGCACCGTGCGCTTCCATGCGCCGCGGTCGAGGCCGGCGACGACACTGTTGGCGTAGCTGCCGAACGTCGCCGCATGCCGCGCACGCAACGCGTAGTTGCTGGCGTCGGTGTCGTAGGCGTAGTCGAAGCCGCCAGTGTTGCTGCTCGAGGACTTGCTGCGCCAGCCCGCATCCAGGCCGATCTGCCAATCGCCGAACACGGCCTCGCCGAACACGCCGCTGCGGCGGTTGCGGATGCTGCCCGCATCGAGCGGCGAGTTGGCCTGGTGCGGATCGGCCTCGTATTGGACGGTGCTCAGCGCGCCCGGCAAGCCGCCGTCGAGGTGATCGTAGGCGTAGCGCACGCCGGCACGCAGCCCATCGCTGCTCCACTGGCCGCTGACGGAGGCGCCATCGGTGCGGGAGCGGAAGTTGTCGCGATCGTTGTCGGTGTCGCGCCTGTTTGCCGCCGCGTCGATGGAGAAGTTGCCCGCCGTCAGCGTGCCGCCGGCGCGTGCCTCGCGCAGCCCGAAGTTGCCGACCGCCGCATACACATCCGCCTGGCTCCTGCGCGCAGCACCTCCACCGGCCTTGGTGGTGATCACGATCACGCCGCCGGTCGCGCCTTCGCCGTACAACACGCCGCCGCTGCCGCGAATGACTTCGATGCGTTCGACCGAATCGATCGCGATCCCGGCCAGCCGCGTGCCGCCCAGATCGGCCTCGCTGATGCGGATGCCATCGACAACGACGACCTGGTTGTTGTCGGCGGTGGCGCCGAAGCCGCGCAGGTCGAGGCCGTAGTCGCCGCCGCCGTTGAAATCGAGGCGGCCGGGCACACCGAGCAGCTTCATGATGGCATCGTTCACCGTCGTCGCGCCTGACGACCGGATCTCGTCGGCGGTCAGCACGCTGACGCCGAAAGGCAGATCGGCCGCCGCCGTGGGAAATCGGGTCGCGGTGACGGCGACCGGTGGCAGACTGGTCTGTGCCACCGCGTTGGCGCAGGCGCCGATGATGAAGGATGCGGCAAACCACGGCACCACCGAACGGGCAGGCGTGCCGCGAGGTGCCCGACGCACCGGATTGAACTGGGACATTGGAAGAACTCACTCGAACGTTGTCGCGTGCGCCAGCTTCCCCGCGGGCGCGCACTCCATGACGCGCCGCTCGCGCGGCACGCCTCCTCGTTGGCCGGTATCCGGGCTGGCGGAGCCACGCTTGCGTTCCTTCCCAAAGGCGGGTGGGCCTTCAGTGGTGTGTGCGCAATCGCTGAAGCCTTCGATCGATGGAAGGCCTCGTCCGCCGTACCGTTGCGGGGGCAGCGCAGATTCGGTCGCCACGCCGCATGCGCGTGACTTCCTTCTGCTTCCCGTTTAACTGTGCCGACTGAACGCCGGCACGGGCACCAACAACAGGCATTGTAGGCGGGGGCCACGCCTACAATCGATGCACACCCATTCACCACCGCCACGCGCCATGTCGAAGATCGAAGAACTCGCCGACCGGGTCGAGCGCCTGCTGCTGCGGCACGACGAACTGCAACGCACCAACGCGCTGCTCCAACAGCAGATGACCGCGGTGGCCCATGAACGCGACAACCTGCGCTCACGCCTGAACGCCGCGCGCAGCCGCATCGACGCGCTGCTCGAACGCTTGCCGACCGATGCGGTGCCCGCCTCCGACGCCGGCGCCGGGAGCGACACATGAAGCAGTTGGAAGTCACGATACTCGGCCAGAGCTACCTGCTCGGCTGCCCGGAAGGTGGCGAGATCGCGCTGCTCGAAGCGGTCGGCAACGTTGATCGCGAAATGAGCGCGATCCGCGACGGCGGCAAGGTCAAGGCACGCGAGCGCATTGCCGTGCTGGCGGCATTGAACCTCGCCTATGCGCTCGCGGGACGCCCGCCCGCGAAGCTGGTGGCGGGCGCCGCACCGGCATCCGCATCCGCATCGGCAAGCGCGGCCGTCGACATCGACGCGCTGATCGCGCGCCTGGATCAGGCTCTGGGTGCGGATGGTCAACTTCTTTGACACCACGTTTTCGCACGCAGGGATAGAATGAATTTGTCCGTCGCCTCCGCGTGAGTTTTATATTTCCTTGAACCTATGCTCTTTAGAGCAAGGGCTTGGAACATCGCCCGGTTGGTGTGATCGTCTCGCGTCAGATGAACCCGAAGCCGGGCTGACCTCGCCCACCTGAACTCCTGGTTCAGGAATGCGGCTCATGGGTGGCGGCGGACACCTTTCACGATGCCTGCACCATGCGCTATTGGTTGATGAAAAGCGAGCCTTCGGAGTGCTCGATCGACGATCTTGCAAAAGCCCCAACGCGCACCGTGCCGTGGGTCGGCGTGCGCAACTATCAGGCGCGCAACTTCATGCGCGACGACATGCGGCCCGGTGATGGCGTGCTGTTCTATCACTCGTCATGCCCCGAGCCCGGCATCGCCGGCCTCGCGGAGGTCGCAAGCCCGGCCTATGCCGATGCGACGCAGTTCGATCCGCAGAGTCACTACTTCGACGCAGCCTCGAAAGCAGACGCGCCACGCTGGATCCATGTCGACGTGAAGCTGGTGCGCAAGACGCGCCTGCTGCCGCTCGCGGCGATGCGCGAGGCGCCGACACTCGCGAGCATGATCGTGCTCAAGCGCGGCAACCGCCTGTCGATCACGCCGGTCGCACCGGACGAATGGCGCGCGGTGCTGAAGCTGCTCTGACCCGAAGGCTCGGCCAGCGCCGGGCCGCCCCAAGCGGCCGAGCACCCGCTCGGCGGGTGGTGGCGGTGGTCCGCCACCGGGTGCGCCATCAGGGGGAGCCCAACTCAAAGCGAATGCTCGCGAGCGCGACGTGGTTGCCGCCGCGTTTCTTGGCCTCCTGCAGCGCCAGATCGGCCGCACTCATCAGCTCTTCCTCGCTGTGCGCGGTGTGCGGGAAACTCGCCACACCCATCGACACGGTGAAGCCGAGGTCCTGCCCGTCGAGCACGACGATCTGGGTGGCGCATTGCCGGCGCAGCCCTTCCATGCGCGAGTGCGCAGTGGCCAGGCCGACACCCGAGAGCAACACGGCGAAGCGGTCTTCGTCGAGCCGGCACGAAGCATCCATCGCGCGCGTGTTGCCGCGCAGCAGCCGGCCCAGCGCTTCGAGCACCCGCACGCGCGCGTCGCCGCCGAGCGCCTTGACCGCATCGCTGAACGGGTCGAGCGCGATCGACACGAGCGCGAACTCACGGTGCTCGCGCGACGACAGATCGACCTCGCGGCGCAACTGATCGTCGAAGTGGACGCGTTGGTACAGGCCGGTGGCGCCGTCGCGCAGCGCTTGATCCTGCGTCTCGCGGCGCTGCACTTCGACCGCGACCTGCTGGGTCTCGAGCTGCGCCAGCGCCTGCTTCAGCTGATGCGCGCGCTCGTGTTCGGCGGTCAGCTCGGTCCAGATGGCCATCACGTGCTTCGGCGCGCCACCATCGGCGCGCGCGACCACGCTGCGGGTGACGCTGAACTCGCGCTTGCGGCCATCGCGCTCGACGCGGTGTTCGCTGAGCGTCGGCGCGGCATCGTGAGCGAGCGCGGTCTGCTCGGCGGCACGGATCGTCGCGGCCTGGGCCGGCTCCATCAGCTCGGCATCGGTCAGGCCGACGAGATCGGCGGCGCGTGCACGTCCGTGCAGCTCGGCCATGCGCTGATTGACGTGCACATAGCGCCCGGACGCGGCCTCCTTGACCGCGACCAGCACACCCAGGCGATCGAGTGTTTCGAGCAAGGCTCCAGCCAGCCCGGCATCATCGGCCTCGATCATCCCCGCCAACGCGCGCGCCGTCTCGGTACGTGCATTGGGCAGGGCCGGTGTCGTCTCGTTCATCAACTCCGCTTTCTCGGTGGCATTCCCTGGGGCGCCGACGTCTGTTGCTTTTATCTTGGTCCGCGCACCGCTCGTTGGCAAGCACGAGGTCACCACACGGCCGTTCTTCCCCCTAAGTTGATGATAGCTTTGGCGATCTGCCGGCGACCCGCACCGGGCCGCACCCACCCGTCCGGAATGCGATTGTTCTCACCGCCGACACCCCCGATCTCGGGGGGGGCCGCGGTCCGATGGCTGGCGCTCAGCCCATCAGCATCTGCATGCTGCGCTCGTAGCGCTCGGTGAGCTGCTCGAACAGCGCCAACAGCGCTTCGGCAGCCTCCAGCAAGGCGCCCTGCCCGGCGCCGCCGCTCACCTGCGCCAGCGCCCGCACCATCGCCAGCCAGGAGCGTCCCGCCGCCTCGAGCAGCTCGGCGATCTCGGGCGTACTGAGCGGCAGGCCGTTCAGGTAGACCATGGCCTCGTCGAACGCCGTGCGCGCTGCCTCGGCTTCGCGCCGCGCCGCCGCGGCGGCGTCGCCGACGAGCAGCGTCGCCAGCAGCGACTGGCTCGCGACACGCTGGCACAGCATGCGCTGGCGTCCCGAGACGTTGATCACGTGCAGGCTCGCCATCATCGCGCCGGTCTCGAGGTTGGAGACGAGCCGATCGGCTTGCAGCAGCATGCGCTCGGCCAGCGCATCGACCTCGGCCAGACGCGCCGCGTTGCCGGCGATCGCCAGCGCCGCCTTCAGGCCCGTCCAGGGCACCAGCACGGCATCGAGCAGGTCACCATGGGTCGGCCTCGAGAGGCTCTTGCCCAGCGTCGCCAGGTTCGCGTCGATCCGCTTGTCCGACTCGGCGAGCAGCGCCGCGGCCTCGGCCATCCCCGGTCGGGCCACGCGCAACGCATACAACACGACCACGCGCTGCGACAGCATGCGCAACTGGCCGGCGCGGTTCACGGCCTCGGCATGGCTGGCCGCATTGATGACCTGCTGCGACACCTGACCGACGCGCAGGTTGCTGTGCATCGAGGCGGCGCGCAGCACGCGGAACGCTTCGTCCTCCGAGACCTGGCGTGCGCGCATCAGGATGCCCTTGGCGCGATCCACCAGCTTGCGCTCCTCGAAGCGATGCGACACGTCGGCCAGCGCGGCGCGCAGTTGCTGGTCGTGCCTGAAGCGCGCCTGTGCCATGTGCAGCACCGCGCGCAGCCGGTGCGCGCCGTAGCCGTTGACCTCATACGCATGCACACCGGCCTGCAGCGCGCGCGCCATCTTGCCGACATCGGGGTCGTTGGTGAACACCACCAGCGGCTGCGGTGCGGTCGACTGGAGCAGGGCAACGCTGTCGAACAGCGCATCGCTGACGACGCCCTCCTGGATCACAACGACGTCGGGCGCCAGCCGCAACGCCTCCCGCACCAAATTGCTTCGCTGCACTGCACCAATGACGTGAATCCCGACCGCCTCCAGGTCGGCGACGAGGGTGTCTGAGCCCGGTGACAGGCTCTGGACGACGAGGCATGAGAGCATCGGTGGCGGGTGTTCCATGAAGGAGAAGTCTGCCTCACGATGCAAGCCGCGCACCATGTCCCTCGCGTGATGCTGGTGCGTGCGACGCTGGCACAGCTCTTGCGCAAGTGGGATCGGGTGTGACGCTGCACTCGACCTCGGCTTCCGCACTGCGGGTCATGCTCACAACGACGTGAGCATTCATGTGCCTCCTGCTTCGGCTTAGCGCCGGGGCGAACCCTGGAGACCATGATGTCCAACTTCAAGACCTTCGTTCGATCCGGCCACTGGCCGACGCTGCTCGCCTCTTTCCTCTATTTCGACTTCTGCTTCGCCATCTGGGTGATGAACGGCGCGATGGCACCCTTCATCAGCGAGACCTTTCACCTCAGTGCCGCGCAAAAGGGTTTCATGGTGTCGGTGCCGATCCTGGCTGGTGCGCTGATGCGCTTCCCGCTCGGCGTGCTGTCGCAGTACATCGGCCGCAAGAACGCGGCGATGGTCGAGATGGGCCTGATCATCCTGGCGCTCGCGTTCGGCTATTTCTACGTCAACAGCTACGACGGCGTGCTCGCGATGGGCGTGCTGCTGGGCATCGCCGGGGCGAGCTTCGGCGTCGCGCTGTCGCTGGGCTCGGGCTGGTTCCCACCCAAGTACAAGGGCCTGGCGATGGGCATTGCCGGCGCCGGCAACTCGGGCACCGTGCTGGCGGTGCTGTTCGCGCCGCCGCTGGCTGCGAAATACGGCTGGTCCACCGTCTACGGCCTGGCAGCCTGCACGATGCTGCTTCCGATGGTGGTGATGTGGTTCGCCGCGAAGGAGCCGCCGGATCACGAGAAGCAGAGCCTGCGCGAGCACGTCGCCTGCCTGTTCGAGAAGGACGGTTGGGCCTTCAGCCTGATCTACGTCATCACCTTCGGCGGCTTCATCGGCCTGGCGAGCTTTCTGCCGACCTACTTCTACGACCAGTTCAAGGTCACCAAGGTCGAGGCCGGCCAGCTCACGATGCTCGCCACGCTGATGGGTTCGGCGGTGCGCGTCGTCGGCGGCTACATCTCGGATCGGGTCGGCGGCATCGTCACCTTGAGCGGCGTGCTCGTGCTGGTGGCGATCACGCTGGTGCTCTGCGGCCTGGCCAGCAGTTCGGTCGCGGTGACCACGCTGCTCTTCATGCTCTGCTTCGCCGCACTCGGCGCCGGCAACGGCGCGCTGTTCCAGCTCGTGCCGCTGCGCTGGCCGCTGAGCACCGCGGTGGCGGGCTCGATGATCGGCGAGATCGGCGCGCTCGGCGGTGGCTTCCTGCCGAACGCGATGGGGCAATCGAAGCAACTGGCCGGCACTTACCTGTGGGGCTTCGTCGCGTTCGCCGTGCTCGCGCTGGCGATGCTCGCGGTGCTGCGCGTGGTGCAGATCCGCTGGACGCGCACCTGGGCCGAGAAGGGAGGCCGGGCGCGTGTCGCGCCTGCCGCAGCGGCCTCCACCTCCTCGCCGACGACCCTCGCCCGAGCCTCGTGATGACGCCGCCCCGCCGCTCAACGCGGCAGGAACAGCAGCCAGTAGACGACCAGCGCGTTGAACAACAGCGAGACGCCGAGCGCGATCTGCCACAGCACGCGCGGGTCGCGCGCCGCGAGCGGCGTGGCGCCGGGCGCGGCGAGCGGGCGCGAGGCGCCGCGCTCGAGCGCGAGCACGAGCTCGTCGGCGGTCTCGAAGCGCTGCCGCGGGTCGAGCGCGACCGCCTTCAGCACGATGTGATCGAGCCAGATCGGCACCTCGGGCCGCAGCCGCGACGGCGGCTTCGGGTCGCGCCGGAAACGCGCCGTCTGGTAGGGCTCGACCTCGCCGTAGGGCAGCTTCGCCGTCAGCCATTGATACAGCGTGACGCCGAGCGCGTACAGATCGGAGCCGGCATCGGCCGGCACGTGCGCGTCACCGCTCCACTGCTCCGGGTTCATGTAGCTCGGCGTGCCGGCGTGCAAGGTGCGAAGCGACCTCGGCTCGCGGCCGGAGACCGCCACGCCGAGATCGAGCACGCGCCACTGGCCGTCGTCGCCGAGGTGCAGGTTGCCGGGCTTGATGTCGCGGTGGATCACGCCGTGGCGGTGCAGCCGCGCGAGCGCGCGTGCCACCGCGAGCGTGCCGGCGACGACCTCGCCGACCTCGAACAAGCGCGTGCCCGCCATCAGCTGCTCCAGCGTGTGGCCACTGTGCCAGTCGAACACCGTGTACAGCGCGCTCGGCTCGGGCACCTCGCGCACCCGCACGAACGCCGCGTCGCCGCGCTCGCCCGAGCCCGGCGCGACACGGCTGCCGAGCCACGCCTCGTGCGCGAGCATGGCGCGTTCCTCGCGGTCGCTGGCGCGCGCCTCGTGCAAGGTCTTGAGCGCCACCAGCTCCTGCGATTCGCTGGTCCGCGCCTGGTAGAGCCGGTGCACGCCGGTGTTCGCCACCAGCGCGGTGACCGTGAAGGCATCGAGCCGATCGCCCACTTTCAGCCGGGGTGGCACCGGCAGTTGCCGGCCTTGCAGCAAGCTGTCTTCGAGCCGCCCCGGCGCGAGCTCGCGCACGCGCAGGATGAGCGCGCTGGCGTTGTCGCGACCGCCGGCGTCGAGCGCGGCCTGCACCAGCGCTTCGCACGCCGCCTGGGCGTTGCCCTCACGCGCCAAGGCGGCGAGCCGCTCGCGCTTGAGCACACCGTGCACGCCGTCGGTGGTCAACACGAACGCATCGCCGATCTGCAGCTCGCCTTGCAGAAAATCGATGCGAACCCGGTCGTCGAGGCCGACAGCACGCGTCAGCCGGCTGCGCTGGTCGGGATGATCGAAGGCGTGGTCCTGGCTGAGTTGCACGCAGCCGTGATCGGGGCCGTCGGCAGCGCCGCGCAGCAGCCAGGCACGTGTGTCACCGACATGCGCGAGCGTCCACGCGTGGCCACGCAACACCAGCGCGGTCAAGGTCGTCATCGCCATGCCGCCGACGTTGCCGACCCCCTGGCGGCGCCGGTTGTGATCGGCCAGCCAGGCGTTCTGCGCGCCGATCAGGCGATCCAGCATCACGGTCGTGTCCCAGGTGTCGGGGCATGCGAAGTAGTCCTGCACCACGCTCATCACCGCGGTCTGTGCGGCCTCCAGACCACGCCCGCCGGCCGAGACGCCATCGGCGATCGCCGCGACGCAGCCGCGCGCTTCGTCGTGACGCGCCGGCCGCATCGCGGCGGCGAAGTCCTCGTTGACCTCGCGCGGGCCCTTGTGGCTGAAGTGGCCGATGTCGACGTCGAAGCTCATCCCCCAAGGATCGCACACGACCTTGGCACCTCGCTTGCTAACCGGCTCATGGCAGCCGCACCGGATCGGAGAACCGCATGAAAAAAATGAAACTCGTCCTGGTCGGCAACGGCATGGCCGGTGTGCGCACGCTCGAAGAGCTGCTGAAGATCGCCCCGGAGCTCTACGACATCACCGTGTTCGGCGCCGAGCCGCACCCGAACTACAACCGCATCCTGCTCAGCCCGGTGCTCGCCGGCGAGCAGACGCTCGACGAGATCGTGCTGAACCCGGTGAGCTGGTATGCCGAGAACGGCATCACGCTGCACCTGGGCAAGAAGGTGATCGACATCGACCGCCGCAACCGCGTCGTCAAGGCCGACGACGGCACCGAGGCCGAGTACGACCGGCTGCTGATGTGCACCGGCTCGAACCCGTTCATCCTGCCGGTGCCCGGCAAGGAGCTCGAAGGCGTGATCGCCTACCGCGACATCCACGACACCAACACGATGATCGAGGCCGCGACCAAGTACAAGCACGCGGTCGTGATCGGCGGCGGCCTGCTCGGGCTGGAAGCCGCCAACGGTCTGATGCTGCGAGGCATGCGCGTGACCGTGGTGCATGTGATGCCGTGGCTGATGGAGCGCCAGCTCGACGACGTCTCGGGCAAGCTCTTGCAGAAGTCGCTCGAAGACCGGGGCTTGAGCTTCCTGATCGGCGCGCAGACGCAGGCGCTGATCGGCGACACACAGGACGGCCGCATGGATGACAAGGCCACGCCCAAAGGGCGTGTCCGGGCGGTGCAGTTCAAGGACGGCACCGAGATCCCCGCCGACCTGGTCGTGATGGCCGCCGGCATCCGCCCGAACACCGCGCTCGCCGAGAAGATTGGCCTGCACTGCAACCGCGGCATCGTGGTCGACGACACGATGCAGACCGTCACCGACCCGCGCATCTACTCGGTCGGCGAGTGCGCGGTGCACCGCGGCATCTGCTACGGGCTGGTGGCGCCGCTGTTCGAGCAGGGCAAGGTCTGCGCGACGCACCTCGCGCACTTCGGCATCGGCCGCTACCAGGGCTCGCTCACCTCGACCAAACTCAAGGTCACGGGCATCGACCTGTTCTCGGCCGGCAACTTCATGGGCGGCGAGGGTTGCGAAGAAATCGTGATGAGCGACCCCTACGGCGGCGTCTACAAGAAGCTGGTGATCAAGGACGACAAGCTCGTCGGCGCCTGCATGTACGGCGACACCGTCGATGGCAGCTGGTACTTCAAGCTGCTGCGTGAAGGCCGCAAGGTCGGCGACATCCGCGACAAGCTGATGTTCGGCGAATCCAACATCGGCGACACCGGCCACGAAGGCCACAGCCGCGCCGCATCGATGGCCGATGCCGACGAGGTCTGCGGCTGCAACGGCGTCACCAAGGGCACGATCTGCAAGGCCATCAAGGAGAAGGGCCTGTTCACGCTCGAGGAGGTCAAGAAGCACACCAAGGCGAGCGCCTCCTGCGGCTCGTGCACCGGCCTGGTCGAGCAATTGCTGATGTTCACCGCCGGTGGCGACTACTCCAAGCCGCCGACCAAGAAAGCGATGTGCGGCTGCACCGACGCCAGCCACCAGGACGTGCGCGAGGCGATCAAGGCCGATCACCTGCTGACGATCGACAGCGTCTACAAATCGCAAGGTTGGCGCACGCCGAACGGCTGCGCGAGCTGCCGTCCGGCGATCAACTACTACCTGATCAGCAGCTGGCCGAAGGAAGCGAAGGACGACCCGCAATCGCGCTTCATCAACGAGCGCAGCCACGCCAACATCCAGAAGGACGGCACCTACAGCGTGATCCCGCGCATGTGGGGCGGCGAGACCAGCGCCAGCGAATTGCGCCGCATCGCCGATGCGGTCGATAAGTACAAGGTGCCCACCGTCAAGGTCACCGGCGGCCAGCGCATCGACCTGCTCGGCGTGAAGAAGGAAGACCTGGTCAACATCTGGAAGGACATCGGCATGCCCAGCGGCCACGCGTATGCGAAGGCGCTGCGCACCGTGAAGACCTGCGTGGGCAGCGAATGGTGCCGCTTCGGCACGCAGGACAGCACGCAGATGGGCAAGGACCTGGAACGCGCGATGTGGCGCATGTACGCACCGCACAAGGTCAAGTTCGCGGTCAGCGGCTGCCCGCGCAACTGCGCCGAGTCGGGCATCAAGGACGTCGGCATCATCGGCGTCGATTCCGGCTGGGAGATGTACGTGGGCGGCAACGGCGGCATCAAGACCGAGGTCGCGCACTTCTTCGTCAAGCTGAAGACCGCCGAAGAGGTGCTCGAGTACACCGGCGCGTTCTGCCAGCTCTACCGCGAGGAAGGCTGGTACCTGGAGCGCACCGTGCACTACATCAGCCGTGTCGGCCTGGATCACGTCAAGAAGAAGATCCTCGACGACGCCGCGGGCCGCAAGGCGCTGTGGGAGCGCCTGCAGTTCTCGCTCGATGGCGAACCCGATCCGTGGTTCGAATTCGACAAGGCGGCGGTCGATACGCGCCAATTCAACGCCGTGGGGGCCGTGTGATGAGCCACTGGAAAAGCATCTGCAAAGTGGAAGACATCCCGGTGCTCGGCGCGCGCCGCATCGAGCGCTCGCAAGGCGCTGCGGTGGCGATCTTTCGCAACGCCGAGGACAAGGTCTTCGCGCTGCTCGACCGCTGCCCGCACAAGGGTGGGCCGCTGAGCCAGGGCATCGTGTTCGGCGAGAGCGTGGCCTGTCCGCTGCACAACTGGACCATCGGCCTGGCCGACGGCTGCGCCCGCGCGCCCGACGAAGGTTGCACGCCGCGCTTCAGCGTGAAGGTGGATGGCGGCGTCGTGCACGTGGATGTCGATGAGCTGAACAGCATCGCGCTCGACGAGGTGCAGGCGTCGGCATGACGATGAACGAGACCCGCTCGACCTGCCCGTATTGCGGCGTGGGGTGCGGCGTCATCATCGAATCCGAAGCGGATCAGATCACCGGCGTGCGCGGTGATCCGGATCACCCGGCCAACTTCGGGCGGCTGTGCACCAAGGGCAGCACGCTTCACCTGACCGCCACGAAGACGATCGCGATGCACACGCGGCTGCTGCAACCGCAGCTGCGCGCGCGCCGCGAGGATGCGCGCGCGGTCGTCGGCTGGGACACCGCGCTCGACGCCGCCGCCGACCGCTTCGCCGACATCGTGAAGACGCATGGCCCGGATGCGGTCGGCTTCTACATCTCGGGCCAGCTGCTGACCGAGGACTACTACGTCTTCAACAAGCTCGCGAAGGGCTTGATCGGCACCAACAACGTCGACACCAATTCGCGTCTGTGCATGAGCAGCGCGGTGGCCGGCTACAAGCAGACGCTCGGCGCCGACTCGCCGCCGGCCTGCTACGACGACCTGAACCACGCGGCGACCCTGTTCATCGCCGGCTCGAACACCGCGTTCGCGCACCCGATCCTGTACCGTCGCATCGAGGATGCGAAACGCGCGAACCCGGCGCAACGCATGATCGTGGTGGACCCGCGCCGCACCGACACCGCCGAGGCCGCCGACCTGTTCCTGCAGATCCAGCCCGGCACCGACGTGGCGCTGTTCAACGGCATGCTGCACGTGATGCTTTGGGAGGGCTGGATCGACGCGGCCTACATCGCCGCGCACACGAGCGGCTTCGATGCGTTGAAGACGCGGGTGCGCGAGTTCACGCCGAAGGATGTGGCGACGATGTGCGGCATCCGCGAGGCCGATCTGGTGCAGGCGGCGCGCTGGTTCGCGGGGCTCGATGGTGCCGCGGGCGCACCGCGCCAGCCGGCGCTGTCGTTGTACTGCCAGGGCCTGAACCAGAGCAGCAGCGGCACGGCGAAGAACGCCGCACTGATCAACCTGCACCTCGCCACCGGCCAGATCGGCAAGCCGGGCGCCGGGCCGTTCTCCCTGACCGGGCAACCGAATGCGATGGGCGGCCGCGAGGTCGGCGGCCTCGCCAATCTGCTGAGTGCACACCGCGATCTGGCGAACCCGGCGCACCGCTCCGAGGTCGCCAGATTGTGGGGCGTGGCCGACGTGCCCGCCAAGCCCGGCAAGAGCGCGGTCGAGATGTTCGAGGCCGTGGCCGATGGCTCAATCCGCGCGCTGTGGATTGCCTGCACCAACCCGGCGCAGTCGATGCCCAACGTGACGGCGGTTCGGGCCGCGTTGGAGCGCGCCGAGTTCGTCGTGGTGCAGGAGGCGTTCGCGACGACCGCCACCTGCCAGTACGCCGACCTGCTGCTGCCCGCCTCCACCTGGGGCGAGAAGGACGGCACCGTCACCAACAGCGAGCGCCGCATCAGCCGCGTGCGCTCGGCGGTGCCGGCCGTCGGCGAGGCGCGCGACGACTGGCGCATCGCGGCCGAGTTCGCGCGCCGGCTCGAAGCGCGGCTGCGGCCAGGTGCGGCGAGTCTGTTCGATTACCCGAGCGCGGAATCGGTCTGGAACGAGCATCGTGAATCGACCCGGGGGCGCGACCTCGACATCACCGGCCTGAGCTACGCAGCACTCGAACTGGCCCCGCAGCAATGGCCGTTCGCCGAAGGTGCGACGCAGGCCACCGCGCGCCTCTACGAAAACGGCGTGTTCCCCACCGACGACGGCCGCGCCCGCTTCGTCGACACACCGTATGTGAAGACCGCCGAATCGCGCGAGGCCCGCTACCCGTTCGCGCTCAACACCGGCCGGCTGCGCGACCAATGGCACGGCATGAGCCGCACCGGCACGATCGGCCGCCTGTTCGGCCACGTGCCCGAGCCGATGATCGAGATGCACGCGCAGGACATGCAACGCCTGGCGTTGAAGGAAGGCGATCTGGTGCACGTCACGTCGAAGCGCGGCTCGATCGTGCTGCCGGCGCGCGCGAGCGGGCAGGTCAGTCTGACGCAGGCCTTCATCGCAATGCACTGGGGCGACGAGTTTCTCTCCGGCGCAACCAGCACAGGCGCGCGCGCCGCCGGGGTCAACGCCCTCACCTCGCCCGCGTATTGCCCGAGCTCGAAGCAGCCCGAGCTGAAGCACGCGGCCGTCAAGATCCTGAAGGCCGAGTTGCCATGGCGGCTGTTGTGCGTCGCCTGGTTGGCGCCTGACGACGCACTGCGCGCGCGCGCGCAACTCGCGCCGCTGATGCAAGGCTTTGCGTTCGCGACCTGCGTGCCGTTCGGCCGCGAGCGCACCGGGGTGCTGTTGCGCGCCGCTGCATCCGAAGCTGCCGACGACGCGCTGCTGCAGCGCATCGAAGGCGTGCTGGGCCTGAGCGCACATGGCGTGCTGCACTACGCCGACAGGCGCCGCGGCCAGCGCCGCAGCATGCGCCTCGAACGCTCAGGCAGCGACGCGAAGCTCGAAGGCTTCCTGCTCGCCGGTGACATCAGCGCCGAGACGTGGGTCAAGCCCTTGCTGCAGGACGAACTGCCGGCGCAGGCCTACGGCCGGCTGCTGTTGATCCCGGGTGCGAAGGCGCCGGTGGCGGTGGCATCGCGCGGCAAGCAAGTGTGCAGCTGCTTCGACGTGAGCCAGAACCAGATCAGCGACGCGCTGGCTGGCATCACCGGCACGCCCGATGCGGTGCTCGCACAACTTCAGGATCAACTGAAGTGCGGCACCAATTGCGGCTCGTGCATCCCGGAGCTGAAGCGCATGGTTCACCCGACCCGCGTCGCGGCATGAAAGCGTTTGTTGCAGCAGCGCCGTCGCAGGCCTGAAAATTGCGACTTGCGCAGTGGGAAGCCAACAATGACGATCACCAGCTACATCAAGGAAATCGGTCGCGGCAAGGAAGGCGCACGCTCGTTGAGCGAAGCCCAGGCCCACGATCTGATGAGCCAGGTGCTCGATGGCACGGTCACCGATCTCGAGATCGGCGCGTTCGCCCTCGCGATGCGCATCAAGGGCGAATCGGTGCCCGAACTCGCCGGCTTCCTCGCGGCCACACACGAGCGCTGCATCCCGATCCGCACCGATCGCCCGACCGTCGTGCTGCCCTCGTACAACGGCGCGCGCAAGCTGCCCAACCTCACACCGCTGCTCGCCTTGCTGCTGGCGCAGGAAGGTGCGCAGGTGCTGGTGCACGGCCCGATGCTCGACGCGGGGCGCGTGAGCACGGCCGAGATCTTTCACGACCTCGGTCTGCCGTTCGCGTGCAACGCCGACGAGATCGACAACGCCTGGGCGCGGCACGAACCGGTCTTCATCGCCACCTCCGACCTGTGCCCGTCGCTCGCCCGCTTGCTCGCGGTGCGCCGCGTCGTCGGCCTGCGCAATTCCGGGCACACGATCGCCAAGCTGCTGCAGCCCTGCATCGGCGGCCCGGCGCTGCGCGTGGTCAACCACACGCACCCGGAGTACGCGGCGATGCTGACCGCCTTCCTCGCACACACGCATGCCGATGCGGTGCTGATGCGCGGCACCGAAGGCGAGCCGGTCGCCGACCCGCGCCGCGCGCAGCGGCTCGATGTGTTCATCGACGGCGGCGCCCGCGCCGACCTCTCGCGCCCGGCGCACGAGGGCGTGTTGACCGAACTGCCGGTGCTGCCGCGCGAGAACGATGCCGCCACCACCGCCGTTTACATCCAGGCCGTCGTCAGCGGCGAGAAGCCGGCGCCGAGCCCGTTGACCCAACAGGTCGATTGCCTGATGAGCGCGCTCGCGGCGATCCGCAAGACGGCGGCGAAGGAGCAGATCGCGTGACCGGAAGCGTCACGCTCGTCGGCGCCGGCCCCGGAGATCCGGAGCTGCTGACCTTCAAGGCGGCACGCGCGATCGAGCGCGCGACGGTGCTGCTCGTCGATGACCTCGTCAGCGACGGCGTGCTCGCGTTCGCGAATGCGCAGGCACGCGTCATCCATGTGGGCAAGCGCGGCGGCTGCGCGAGCACGCCGCAGGCCTTCATCGACAAGCTGATGCTGGCCGAGGCGCTGAAAGGCGAGTCGGTCGTGCGGCTCAAGGGCGGCGACCCGTTCATGTTCGGCCGCGGCGGCGAAGAGGCCGAGCGGCTGCGCGCCCAGGGCATCCCCGTGGACGTTGTCGGTGGTATCACCTCGGGCATGGCCGCGGCCGCGGCGCTCGGTGTGCCGCTGACGCACCGCGACCATGCGCACGGCGTGATCTTCGTCACCGGCCATGCACGGGCCGACGGCACTGCGCTCGATTGGCCGACGCTCGGTGCCGCCGCAGCGCAAGGCCTGACGCTCGTGATCTACATGGGTGTGAGCGCGATCGATCTCTTGAGTCAAGGGTTGCTGCAAACGCTGCCCGGCGCGACACCCGCCGCCGTCGTGCAGCACGCCAGCCTGCCGCAGCAGCGCGTGCTGAATCGCACACTGGCGACGCTCGCCACAGCGGTGTCGAGCGGCCACATCGGCAGCCCTGCAATCATCCTCGTCGGCAACGTGCTGCAGGGCCTGCAAGGCCTGGCCCGGTCGGAGACGCGCGCCGCATAATGCGGCGCATGAAAGAACTGCAAAAACTCAACCAGCTCGCCGAATCGCACGGCGCCTTGCAGCCGGGCAAGGGCATGATCTCCGGCGTGATCGCGCTGTCGCTGGCGATCCTGTGCTTTCTGGGCGTGCTCGCCTTCCACTGGCCCGAGTACCTCACGACGCCGCAGCTGCGCCAGTCGTACAACGTCGACGTGATGCGCCAATTGCTGTTCTGGTCGCTGGTGATCGCCGGCGCGCTCTCGCTCTACAACATCGTGATGGGCCGCGCGCGCTGGCTCGCGCTCGGCGCGTTCGTGCTGATCGGGCTCTCGCTCGCACTCGGCGGCCACAAGGTGCCGGTGGACAGCAACTTCCCCGACAACACGCCCTACATCGGCCTCGACTGGTTCATCCTCGACCTGCTCGGCTCGACCCTGATCTTCATCTTCATCGAGAAGCTGTTCGCGCTGCGCAAGGAGCAGCCGGTGTTCCGGCCCGAGTGGCAGACCGACTTCCACCACTTCATCGTCAACCACATGGTGGTCGGCTTCGTGCTGCTGGCGACGAATCTGTTGGTGCACAAGCTGTTCGGTTGGGCCGCGAAGGACGGCATCCGCTTCTGGGTGCAAAGCCTGAACTTCTGGGTCGCATTGTTCCTGATCGTTTTGGTGGCCGACCTGGTTCAGTACTGGACGCACCGCGCCTACCACGAGGTGCCGGTGATGTGGCGCCTGCACGCGGTGCACCACAGCGTCAAGAGCATGGACTGGCTGGCCGGCTCGCGCCAGCACATCCTCGAGCTGATCATCACGCGCACGCTGGTGCTCGCGCCGATCTACGTGTTCGGCTTCAGCAAGGAGGTGATCGATGCCTACATCATCATCGTCGGCTTCCAGGCGGTGTTCAACCACGCCAACGTGAGCGTGCGGCTCGGGCCGCTGCGCTACATCATCGTGACACCCAACTTTCACCACTGGCACCATTCGCAGGACGACGACGCGATCGACAAGAATTACGCCGCGCACTTCGCCTTCCTCGATTACCTCTTCGGCACCGCCGTGAAGTCGGGTCGCGCGTGGCCGGAGCACTACGGCGTGGTCGGCGACTACGTGCCCAACGGGTTCTTCAGGCAGTTGGCGTTCCCGTTCGTGTGGAAGGGCTGAGCTACGACGCGATCGTCGTCGGCGCCGGTGCGGCCGGCCTGCACTGCGCGGCCATCAGCGGCCAGCGCGGGCTCAAGGTGCTGGTGATCGACCACGCGGAGAAGGTCGCCGAGAAGATCCGCATCTCGGGCGGCGGGCGCTGTAACTTCACCAACCTCGACACCGGCCCGGCCAACTTCTTGTCGGCCAACCCGCACTTCTGCCGCTCCGCGCTGGCGCGCTACACGCCGCAGGACTTCATCGCTCTGGTGCGGCGCCACCGCATCGCGTGGCACGAGAAGCACAAGGGGCAACTCTTCTGCGACGACAGCGCCGAAGACATCATCGCGATGCTGCTGCGCGAGTGCGAGGCCGGCAGCGTGACGCGCTGGCAGCCGTGCGCGGTGCAGGCGGTGCGCCACGGCGACGCGGGCTTCGAGCTCGACACCGACCGCGGCACAGTGAGCGGCAAGCAACTCGTGATCGCGACCGGCGGCCTGTCGATCCCGAAGATCGGCGCGACCGACTTCGGCTACCGCGTCGCGCGCCAGTTCGGGCATGCGATCCAGGAGACGCGCCCCGCCCTCGTGCCGCTGACCTTCGACCCGGTGACGTGGGCGCCGTTCGCGGCGCTGTCGGGGCTCTCGCTCGAAGCACGGGTCGAGGCCGGCGCCGGCAAGGCGAAAGGCACGTTCCTCGAAGACCTGCTGTTCACTCATCGTGGCCTGAGCGGGCCGGCGATCCTGCAGATTTCGAGCTTCTGGCACGCCGGCACGCCGCTGCGCATCGACCTCGCGCCCGGCCGCGACCTGCAAGCCGAGCTGCTGCAGGCCAAGCGCGACTCGCGCCGCTTGCTGATCAACGAACTCGCCGAGCTGATCCCGCGCCGGCTGGCCGAGGCCTGGCTCGCCACCATGCCCGAACTCGCCGGCAAGCCCATCCGCGACCAGCGCGACCGCGACCTGACCGAGCTCGCCGGGCGGCTGCGCCGCTGGGAGCTCCGGCCGCAGGGCAGCGAGGGCTACCGCAAGGCCGAGGTCACGGCCGGCGGCGTGGACACGCGCGAGCTCAGTTCGCAGACGCTGCAAAGCCGGCGCGTGGCGGGCCTGTTCTTCATCGGCGAGGTCGTCGACGTGACCGGCTGGCTCGGCGGGTACAACTTCCAGTGGGCCTGGGCCAGCGCCGCTGCCTGCGCCCTTGCGCTGGCGCCATTGCAGGGCTGACCAATTACTGGCTATAATCGTCGTCTTTGCTAGCCACACAACTTTCTACATGACTACGATTCGCGTCAAAGAAAACGAGCCATTCGACGTGGCGCTGCGCCGCTTCAAGCGCACCATCGAGAAGCTCGGCTTGCTGACCGACCTGCGCGCCCGTGAGTTCTACGAAAAGCCCACCGCCGAGCGCAAGCGCAAGAAGGCTGCCGCGGTCAAGCGTCACTTCAAGCGCGTTCGCAGCATGCAGCTGCCGAAGAAGCTGTTCTGATTCCGCGGTACTGAACCCTCGCGGTTCGTACCTGAAAAGCCCGCTGATGTGACCTTCAGCGGGCTTTGTCGTTTGTGCCCTGCCAGGAGCCGTGATGAGCCTGAAAGACCAGATCACCGAAGACATGAAGGCCGCGATGCGAGCCAAGGACGCACCGCGCCTGCTGACGATCCGCGGCCTGCTCGCCGCCTGCAAGCAGCGTGAAGTCGATGAGCGCATCGTGCTCGACGACGCCGCGGTCATCGCGATCATCGACAAGCTGGTCAAGCAGCGCAAGGATTCGATCACGCAGTTCACCGCCGGCAACCGACCCGACCTGGTCGAGAAGGAGGCCGCCGAACTGCAGGTGCTCGAAGGCTATCTTCCGCAGCGCCTGAGCGCGGACGAGGTCGCCGCGCAGGTGGCCACGATCGTCGCCGAACTCGGCGCCGCGGGTCCCGGCGACATGGGCAAGGTGATGGGCGCTGTGAAGGCCAGACTCGCGGGCAAGGCGGACATGGGCCTCGTCTCCGCGGCCGTCAAGAAGGCGCTCACATCGTGAGCGCGCCCGTCGTCGTCCAGCAGCTGAGCGCCGACGTGAGCGTCGCGCCGCAGCTCGACCCGGCCGCGATGGCCTGGGCCGCGCGGGCGGGCTTCAAGAGCGTGGTCAACAACCGGCCTGACTTTGAAGGCGGGCCGGATCAGCCGACCAGCGCTGCGATCGAAGCCGCCGCCACGGCGGCAGGCCTGCGCTACGCCTTCCTGCCGGTCGCCCCGGCGGTGCAGACGCCGGAAGAGATCGCACGCTTCGCCTCGCTGCTGGCCGAGTTGCCGAAGCCGCTGCTGGCGTTCTGTCGCAGCGGCACGCGCTCGGGCAAGCTCTACCGCGCCGCGACGGGCGGATGAAACATCACAGCCCCGCGATCTTCATCCTGTCGATCAGCACCGAACCGATCGTCTTGCTGCCCATCGTGTAGGTATCGGCGCCGACCGCGCTCAGCCCCAAGAACATGTCGCGCAGGTTGCCGGCGATGGTGATCTCGTGCACCGGGTACGCGAGGCGTCCGCTCTCGACCCAGAAACCGGCCGCGCCGCGCGAGTAATCGCCGGTCACGTAGTTCACGCCCTGACCCATCAACTCGATCACGAAGAGGCCGCGGTGCAGCTTCTTGAGCATCGCATCGAGATCGTCGCCCACGGCCGTCAGCTGGCTCGTCAACGCCAGGTTCTGCGATCCGCCGGCGTGGCCGGTGGTGCGCAGCCCGAGCTTGCGCGCCGAGTAACTCGAAAGAAAGTAGCTCTGCACGACACCCGCTGTCACGACATCGCGCTGATGCGTCAGGACCCCTTCGTCGTCGAATGGCGCGCTGCCCTTGCCGCGCGGCAGGTGCGGATCCTCGTGAATGTCGATGTGCGCCGGCAGCACGCGCTGGCCCAGGCTGCCTTGCAAGAAGCTCGACTTGCGGTACAGGGCGCCACCGCTGGTCGCTTGAACATAGGCGCCCAGCAAACCGGAGGCGAGCGAGGACTCGAACAACACCGGTACCTCGCAGGTCTTGATCTTGCGCGAATGCAGGCGCGACAGCGCGCGCTCGGCGGCATAGCGCCCCACCGCCTCTGGCGCGGCCAGCTCGGCCGGGGCGCGCATCGAGGTGTACCAGGCGTCGCGCTGCATGTCGTCGCCGCGACGGCCCGGCACCGACGCGATCGGCGCGACCGACAGCGAATGCCGCGAACTCGCATACCCGCCACGAAAGCCACGGCTGTTGCCGGCGAAGAAATGCGATTGCTGCGCCGACACACCCGCGCCTTCGGAGTTGGTGATGCGCGCATCCACGCTCAGCGCGGCAGCTTCGCAGCGCAGCGCGATCTGCAACGCGCCCTCGGCGTCGATGGCCCAGGGGTGGAACAGATCGAGGTCGCGCGCGGCCTGTGCCGGCGTCGCGACGTCTTCGGCATCGGGCAGGCCGGCGGCCGAATCCTCGGCGGTGAAGCGGGCGATGTCGTGCGCGGCGCGCACCGTCTGCTCCATCGCGGCGCGCGAGAAGTCCGACGTGCTGGCATTGCCGCGCCGCTGGCCGGCATACACAGTGATGCCCATCGACTTGTCGCGATTGCGCTCGACGTTCTCCGACTCACCCTTGCGCACCGACACCGACAGGCCCACGCCCTCGGAGACCTCGGCCGCCGCATCGCTGGCGCCGAGCGAGCGCGCGAACGCGAGCGCGTCCTCGACGTACTGCTGAAACTGCGCGCGCGTGTAAGCGAAGCCCGGTGCGGGCGTGGCGGGAGACGGGGAAGGGGGCATGGGTGGAAGTGTCCGGTGAGTGCCAGGCTGGCGCGACTATGATACCGAGCGCCTCTGCCCCCACTCTGTGCTCCATGTCCACCGTGCCACCCACCATCGATGCCGATGACGAGCTTGCAGCAGCGGGCTCGTTCGAACGCCCGAGCAAGACACGCCAGAAGCAGGCCTCGCATGCGCTGCAGGATCTGGGCGAGGCGGTGGTCGCGTTGCCCGATACGCGGATCGACGGGCTGGCGATCGCGGAGCAGTTGCTCGATGCGATCCGGACCTACAAGAAGACCCGCACCTTCGAGGGCAAGCGCCGCCAGATGCAGTACATCGGCAAGCTGATGCGCATCCACGACGTCGAGCCGATCCGCCAGGCCGTGACCGACATGCAGCTCGGTCGCGCGAAGGATTCGCTGGCGCTGCACCAGGCCGAGCGCTGGCGTGCCGAGTTGCTCGCCGACGATGACGCGGCCACGCGCTGGATCACCGAACACCCGCGCACCGATGTGCAGCAACTGCGCAGCCTGGTGCGCGCCGCGCGCAAGGATGCCGCCCTCGAGCCCGAGAAACGCAGCGGCCGCGCCTACCGCGAGCTGTTCCAGTTCATCAAGCTGCACCCCGTCGATGAGTGACCTGGCCCGCGTGCGCATCGGCGTCGTCTCCGTCAGCGACCGCGCATCGAGCGGCGTTTACGACGACATGGGCATCCCCGCCTTGCGGTCGTGGCTGAATTCGGCGGTGCGTAATCCGATCGACTGGGAGACGCGCCTGATCCCGGATGAGGAGGCCGGCATCAGCGCGGCGTTGATCGATCTCGTCGATGAGCAGCGCTGCGATCTCGTGCTCACCACCGGCGGCACCGGCCCGGCGCCGCGCGACGTGACACCCGAGGCCACGCTCGCCGTCGCACACAAGGTGATGCCCGGCTTCGGCGAACAGATGCGCCAGATCAGCCTGGCCTTCGTGCCGACTGCGATCCTTTCGCGCCAGGTCGCGGTGATCCGCGGCAAGGCGCTGATCATCAACCTGCCGGGCCAGCCCAAGGCGATCGCCGAAACGCTCGCCGGCCTGCCCGCTCTTCCCGGTTCATCGCAGCCGCCCGTGCACGGCATCTTCGCCGCAGTGCCTTACTGCATCGATCTGGTCGGCGGGCCTTACATCGAGACCGACGCAGCGGTGTGCAAGGCCTTCCGGCCGAAGTCCGCGCAGCGCGCGTCGCCGGCTGCATGACGGCACAGCACGCATGACGATGCATCGCCTCCGCGCCCTGCCGCTGATCGCGTTGCTGGTCGTCACGGCAGCACCTGCGGCCGAGCCGATCGTCGACTTCGTCGTCGTGAAGTCCGACACCCTGATCGGCCTGTCGAACAACGTGCTGGTCTCGCCATCCGCCTGGCGCGAGGTCGCGGCGCTGAATCGCCTGCGCAACCCGAACCGCATCGTGCCGGGCCAAGTGCTGAAGATCCCGACGCGCCTGCTGCGCAGCAGCACCGTGGTCGCGAGGATCGTCAGCGCCGTCGGCGACGTCCGCGTCGCCGACGGGGCTGCCACAGGCGGCGCGGCAGTGACGGAAGGCCAGTCGGTGCAAACCGGGCCGGCCAGTTCGGCGGTGATCGAGCTGGCCGACGGAACGCGCGTGCGCATGCCGCCGAGCAGCCTGGCGGAGGTCACGACCAGCCGCCAGTTCGGCGAACGCGGCGGCGCGTCCGGCGCGGCCAACGGCTGGTTCGCCGGCACGCTGCGCGTGCTGCGCGGCTCGGTCGAGGTCTTCGCCACCAAGGTGCTGCGCGCCAAGCCGCTCGAGGTCGTGACGCCGACCGCGGTGGTCGGCGTGCGCGGCACGCAGTACCGCGTCGGCCTTGACGATGCAGCGAACAACCGCAGCCGATCCGAGGTCATCGAGGGGCAAGTGCGCTTTGATGCCGCCGGCGGCGCCGGCGGCAGCGATCTGGCCACCGGCTTCGGCGCCTCGGCGGATGCGGGTGGCGCGCCCCCGCGCGTGGCGAAGCTGCTGCCGGCGCCGGACCTGATGCCGGTACCGGAGCGCTTCGAGCGTCCGCTGGTGCGCTTCGCGCTGCCCGGCGAGACCACGCCGTTGCGCGTGCAGATCGCCGCCGATGCGGGGTTCGACCAGCTCGTGGTCGACCAGCGCGTCGAGCCCGGCGCCGAGGTGCGCATCGCCGCCCTCCCCGACGCACAGTGGCACCTGCGCGCCCGCCGCATCGACCCGCAAGGGCTGGAAGGCCTGGATGCGAGCAGGCCCTTCGTGCTGAAGGCGCGGCCCGAGCCGCCGGCCTATCGCGCGCCGCGCTCGGGCGCGAAGCAGGCAGTGGGCAGTGTCGAGTTCGCCTGGGCGCCCAACACCGAGGCCACGCAAGTGCGACTGCAGATCGCGCAGGACGCGGGCTTCACGACGCTGCTGCAAGACCGCAACAAGCTCGACGCCGCGTCGCTGCGCGCCGACCTCGGCGCACCCGGCGAGTACCACTGGCGGCTGGCAAGCGTGTTGCCGGGTGGCGACCAGGGGCCGTTCGGCGATCCGCAACGCTTCGAGCTGCGGCCGCTGCCCGAGGCGCCCAGCGGTGGGCTGTCGGCCGACGGGGGTTCGCTCGTCATCAAGTGGAGCGGTCGGCCGCAAGACCGCCAGCAGGTGCAGCTGGCACGCGACCCGGCGTTCGGTGAGATCGTCGCGGAGGGCGAACTCGACGCACCCGAGTGGACACTGCCGACGCCGTCGCGCGGCGGGCGCTACTACTTCCGCTACCGCAGCCTCGAGGCCGACGGCTTCGTCAGCCCCTACAGCAGCACGCTGCAGATCGAGGTGCCGCGCGACTGGAGCGGGCTGCTGCTGCTGTTGCCACTGCTGCTGCTCCTGTAGCGCCCGAACGAAAAAGGCCCCGGCCAAAAGCGGGCCGGGGCCGAATCCATCGCGGACGATGGAGGAGACAACGGGTACGCGCGCTCAGGTGCGTGGTGTCGGCGACGGGTCGGACAGCAACTCGTCCATCTTCTGCGAGTAGACGATACCGGTCACGGCGACCAAGGCCACGAGGCCGAGACACATCAGGGCAGTGAACATGGATGACTCCTGAATGTTGAACACGAGCCATTATAGGGTAAACCCTAATCTTTTGGCGCAGTGCAGCAAAACAGGGGCTATCGGCGCGCGCTGGTCACTTCATCAGCTGGTTGAAGCGCTCGGCGTCGAAGTTCTCCGTGGTGCAGGCGTCGGCCGGCACACAGTCTTCGGCGGGCAGTTCGCGCGAGCGGGCAGAGAGTTTTTCGATCGCCTGCCAGAGCATCGCGATCTGGTGCTCGTGCCCCGAGGCGTTGTCGATCAGGCCCTTCATCGCGTGCGACAACGGGTCGTCGCCTTGCGTGATGCCATAGGCCGAGAAGCCCATCTTCGCGGCAGCCGCCTCGCGCGCGCCGTCGGCCTTCTTGAGCAGCACACGCGCCGGGTTGCCGACCGCCGTCGCGCCCTGTGGCACTTCCTTCAGCACCACGGCGCTCGCACCGATGCGCGCGCCGTCGCCAACCGTGAAGCCGCCCAGCACCTGCGAATTGGCACTCACGATCACGCCGCGGCCCAGCGTCGGGTGGCGCTTCGTGCCCTTGCCGAGCGACGTGCCGCCCAGCGTCACGCCCTGGTAGATCGTGCACTCGTCGCCGATCTCGGCCGTCTCGCCGATGACCACGCCCATGCCGTGGTCGATGAAGACGCGCCGCCCGATCGTCGCGCCGGGGTGGATCTCGATGCCGGTCAGGAAGCGGCCGATGTGCGAGATGAAGCGCGCCAGCCAGTGCAGGCCATGGCGGCGGCACCAGGCCGCACGCCGGTGCAGGATCAGCGCATGCAGCCCCGGATAGCAGGTGAGCACCTCCCACGCGCTGCGCGCGGCGGGGTCGCGCTCGAGGATGCAGGCAATGTCTTCACGCAGCCGCTGGAACATGGGGTGCTCGGGAGTGAATCGCGAGCCAGTTTAGCGCGGCCAGCGCCGGGCCGCTCCGTGGGCCACGAAGAGGCCCACTTCGTGGACCTCGCGGCCGCGCACCCGCTCGGCGGGTGGCGTCGGTACTCCGGCGCCGGGTGCTCGGCTTACCGGTTGCGATCGAAACGCGCTTTGTCGACGGCGCGCGCCACGCCACGCAGGATATGGACTTCCTCCATCGTGAGCTGCGCGCGATTCAGCAGCTGCTGCAGCCGCGGCATCAGCTTGCGCGGCACCGCCGGGTCGAGAAACTCGATGTCGATCAGCGTCTGCTGCCAGTGGTCGAGCAGGCCTTGCACCGCGACGCCATCCGCCCGCACCACCTCCGGCGTGCGCGGCTCGACACTGAAGCCGCCGAGCGCCTGGCGCCAGTCGTAGGCGATCAGCTGCACGGCCTGCGCGAGGTTCAGAGAGCCGTAGTCGGTCGGCGTCGGGATGCTCAGCGCGACGTGGCAGCGGTAGACATCGTCATTGCTCATGCCGAAGCGCTCGGAGCCGAAGACGAAGGCCACGCGACGGGCCTGCGGCACGAGTTCGCCGAACAGCTCGCGCGGCGCGCGCGTGGCCGGACCGAAGTCGCGCGGCGTCATCGCGGTGGCGCAGGCGAAGGTGATGCCGTCCAGCGCCTCGATCAACGTCGGCACGACGCGCGCGCTCTCCAGCACGTCGGTGGCGCCGCTCGCCATCGCGTGCGCCTCGTCGTGCGTCAGCACGTCGGGCCAGCGCGGCGCGACCAGCACCAGGTCGTCGAAGCCCATCACCTTCATCGCGCGCGCTGCGGCGCCGACGTTGCCGGCGTGACTGGTGCCGATCAGGATGAAGCGCGTTGGGTCGGAAGTGGTCATCAGGAAACCTTCATGCTGCGCATTGCGGTATTCGCCTTGGGAACGGCCCGCCGGCTCATGCGTGGCGGGTAAAATTGGAATTATCCGCACAGGTCATCGTGCCTCGCTCTTTGTCCCCGTCAGCCCTGCCCTGCCCACCTTCGATCGGTTACCCATGTCCCAAGCGCTTCACCCCATGCTCAACACGGCGATCAAGGCGGCGCGCAGCGCGGGGTCCATCATCAATCGCGCCTCGCTCGACCTCGACCTGCTGAAGGTCAACACCAAGTCGCCGAACGACTTCGTCACCGAGGTCGATCACAAGGCCGAGGCCATCGTGATCGAGACCTTGCTGGGCGCGTATCCCGGCCACGGCATCCTGGCCGAAGAATCGGGCAGCACGCACGGCGCGAAGGACAGCGAATACGTCTGGATCATCGACCCGCTCGACGGCACGACCAACTTCATCCACGGCTTCCCGTTCTATGCGGTCTCGATCGCGCTCGCGTTCCGCGGCCAGGTGCAGCAGGCCGTCGTCTACGACCCGAGCCGCAACGACCTGTTCTACGCCTCCAAGGGCCGCGGCGCGTTCCTGAACGACAAACGCCTGCGCGTGTCCAAGCGGACGCGTTTGAGCGATTGCCTGATCAGCACCGGCTTTCCGTTCCGCAAGGGCGACAACTTCAAGCGCTACCTGCAGATGATGGAAGTCATCATGCCGGCCTGCGCCGGGCTGCGCCGCCCGGGCGCTGCGGCGCTCGACCTCTGCTACATGGCCGCGGGCTACACCGACGGCTTCTTCGAGACCGGCCTGAGCCCGTGGGACATCGCCGCCGGCTCGTTGATGGTGACCGAGGCCGGCGGCCTGATCGGCAACTTCACCGGCGAGGCCGACTACCTTTATCAGCGCGAAGTGCTCGCGGCCAGCCCGAAGATCTACGGCCAGATGGTGCCGCTGCTGAGCCCCTTCACGCACGTGATCGCGGCCGACGAGGCGCCCTCGCCGATCGCCGCCGCAGTGCCCTTGCTGACGCCCGAAGCCGCGCTTGCGGCCGCACCGGCGAAGAAGCTCGCGGTGCGCATCCGCAAGGACGTGGGAGCGGCGCGCTGAGCTGAACTGCGAGGCTGAGAGGCCATCTCCATGGACACCGCCGCCGCCCCGCTCGCCACCCACACGCCGATGATGCAGCAGTACCTGCGCATCAAAGGCGAGTTCCCCGACACGCTCGTGTTCTACCGCATGGGCGATTTCTACGAGATGTTCTTCGACGATGCGCGCAAGGCGAATCGCCTGCTCGACATCACGCTGACCGCACGCGGCACGAGCGGTGGTGAGCCGATCCCGATGGCCGGGGTGCCGGTCGTCTCGCTCGACGGCTACCTCGCCAAGCTGATCCGCCTCGGCGAGGCGGTCGCGATCTGCGAGCAGGTCGGCGACGTGGCCACCGCGAAGGGTCCGGTCGAGCGCAAGGTCGTGCGCGTCGTCACGCCCGGCACCGTGACGGATACCGAGCTGCTCGCCGACAAGAGCGACGCACTGCTGCTCGCGCTCACGCGCCAAGGCAAGGCCTGGGGCCTCGCATGGCTCGCGCTGACCGGCGGCGAGCTCGGCCTGACGGAATGCAGCGAGGCCGAGCTCGGCGCCTGGCTGGCGCGGCTTGCCCCGGCCGAGGTGCTGGTGGACCGCGATCAGGTATCGCCCGCACTCTCTTTGGTCATTCAGCAGGCGCGCGTCACGATCACGCACCGGCCGGCCTGGCAGTTCGACGCCGCACTGGGTTTGCGCAAGCTGTGCGAGCAATTGCGCGTGGCCTCGCTGGCCGGCTTCAACGCGCAGGATCTGCGCGCCGCGCATGCCGCCGGCGCCGCGCTGCTGAGCTTCGCCGAGCACACGCAAGGCCAGGCGCTGGCGCATGTGCGGCGCCTCAGCGTCGAACGCGCCAGCGACCTGCTCGACCTGCCGCAGACCACGCACCGCAACCTCGAACTCACGCAAACCCTGCGCGGCGAAGATTCGCCGACCTTGCTCTCACTGATCGACACCTGCCGCACCGGCATGGGTTCGCGCGCGCTGCGCCATTGGCTCACGCATCCGATGCGCGAGCGGCGCGCGGCCACGCAGCGGCACGACGCGATCGACGCGTTGCAGGCGGCGCAGCTCGAGCCGCTGCGTGATGCGCTGCGCGGCATCAGCGACGTCGAGCGCATCACCGCGCGCATCGCGCTGCGCCAGGTGCGGCCGCGCGAGCTGACCGGCCTGCGCGCCACGCTGCAGGCGCTGCCGGCACTGCGCGCACAGGTGCCGGTGGGCGAAGCGGCGCTGCTGGACATGCTGGCCGAGGCGCTGACGCCGCCGCCTCCCATCCTCGAATCGCTGGCGCGCACAATCGCCGACGAGCCCGCTGTGCTGCTGCGGGACGGCGGCGTGATCGCGACCGGCTTCGACGCCGCGCTCGACGAACTGCGCGGCATCAGCCAGAACTGCGACGCCTTCCTGCTCGAACTCGAGGCGCGCGAACGCGGCCGCACCGGCATCGCGAACCTGCGCGTGCAGTTCAACAAGGTGCACGGCTTCTACATCGAGGTCACGCAAGGCCAGGCGAGCAAGGTGCCGGCCGACTACCAGCGCCGCCAGACGCTGAAGAATGCCGAGCGCTTCATCACGCCAGAGCTCAAGGCCTTCGAGGACAAGGCGCTGTCGGCGCAGGACCGCGCCCTCGCGCGCGAGAAGCTGCTGTACGAGCAGCTGATCGACGCGCTGCAATTGCACCTGGAGCCGCTCACCGCCCTCGCGCGTGCGCTCGCGAGCCTGGACGCGCTCGCTGCGCTGGCCGAGCGCGCCGCCACGCTGAACTGGTGCCGCCCGGAGTTCGCGCGCGAGCCCTGCATCCGCATCGAGGCCGGCCGTCATCCGGTCGTCGAGGCGCGGTTGATGGAGATGAGTGGCAGCAATTTCATGGCCAACGACTGCAAGCTCGACGCGGCGCAGAAGATGCTCGTGATCACCGGCCCGAACATGGGCGGCAAGAGCACCTTCATGCGCCAGGTGGCCTTGATCGCGCTGCTCGCGGCGATGGGCTCGTTCGTGCCGGCACGAGCCTGCCGGCTCGGGCCGATGGACGCGATCCACACCCGCATCGGCGCCGCCGACGACCTGGCCAATGCGCAATCGACCTTCATGCTGGAGATGACCGAGGCCGCCGCGATCATCCACGGTGCGACCGAGCACTCGCTGGTGCTGATGGACGAGATCGGCCGCGGCACCTCGACCTTCGACGGCCTCGCGCTTGCCAGCGCCATCGCCAGCCACCTGCACGACCGCACCAAGGCCTTCACGTTGTTCGCGACGCACTACTTCGAGCTGACCGAGTTGCCGGTGAAGCACGAGCGCGCGCTGAACATGCATGTGTCGGCCGCCGAGAGTGGCGACGACATCGTCTTCCTGCACGAGTTGCAGCCCGGCCCGGCAAGCCGCAGCTACGGCGTGCAGGTCGCGCGGCTGGCGGGCATGCCGGCCAGCCTGTTGCGCCAGGCGCGTGCCACGCTGGAGGCGCTGGAAGCCAGCAAGCATGCGGCCGACGCGCAGATCGACCTGTTCGCCGCGCCGCCGTCGGCGCCGGTGGCCGAGGTATCACAACTCGAGTCCGCGGTCGCCGCGCTCGACCCCGATATGCTCTCGCCCAAGGAAGCGCTCGCCGCGCTCTACGAATTGAAGTCTCTCCAAGGAAAACCAACATGACCTACTGCGTAGGCATCAAGCTCGACGCCGGCCTCGTCTTCCTGTCCGACTCGCGCACCAACGCCGGGCTCGACCAGATCAGCACCTACCGCAAGATGATGGTGTACGAGCGGCCGGGCGACCGCTTCATGGTGATGCTCTCGGCCGGCAACCTCTCGATCAGCCAGTCGGTGCGCGAGATCCTGCAGGTCGAGAAGATCGAGGGCGCGGACGGGCAGCTGATCACGATCTGGAACGCGAAGAGCATGTTCGACGCGGTGCGCGTGCTCGGTGCCACGGTGCGCCGCATCCACGACCAGGACGGCGCCGCGCTCGCCTCCGCAGGTGTCGATTTCAACGCCACGATGATCTTCGGCGGCCAGATCGCCGGCGAGGCGATGCGCCTGTTCCTCGTCTACTCGGCCGGCAACTTCATCGAGGCGACGCGGGAGACCTGCTACTTCCAGGTCGGCGAGTCGAAGTACGGCAAGCCGGTGCTCGACCGCATGATCACGCCGGCGACACCGCTCGACGAGGCCGCCAAGTGCGCGCTGGTGTCGATGGATTCCACACTCAAGTCCAACCTCTCGGTCGGGCTGCCGCTGGACTTGCTGGTGTATTCGGCCGGCGATCTGAAGACCGACCGCATCGTCTGCATCGACGACCGCAACCCGTACTTCCAGATGATCCGCGGCAACTGGGGGCTGAAGCTGCGCGAGGTGTTCGAGTCGCTCGAAGACCCGCAGTGGGGCGACGGTGCGACCACCGTGCCGTTGTGCGTCGCCGCGCCGCGCTACGAGCCGATGAAGAAGATCACGCACCCGGGCGAGAAGATCGTTTGAAGGCGATTGTTTTCTCGCACGCGAACGGATTTCCGGCAGGCACGTATCGACAACTCTTCGAAGCCTGGCGCGCGGCCGGCTACGCCGTCCACGCGATCGAGAAGGTCGGCCACGACGTGCGCTTCCCGGTCACAGGCAACTGGCCGCACCTGCGCGAGCAGCTGATCGATTTCATCGAGCACGAGGTCGGCGGGCCGGCGTGGCTGGTCGGACATTCGTTAGGCGGCTACCTGAGCCTGATGGCGGCCTCGCGCCGACCCGCTCTGGCGCGCGGGCTCGTGCTGCTCGACTCGCCGGTGCTGTCGGGCTGGAAGGCGCGCGCGGTGCAGGTCGCCAAGGCCGCGGGCATCGGCGAGCGCTTCATGCCGAGCAAGGTGTCGAAGCGGCGCCGCCAGCACTGGGACAGCGCCGACGCGGCGTTCCAGCACTTCGCGTCGAAGACGGCCTTCAAGCGCTGGGCGCCCGGCGTGCTGCAGGATTACATCGCCAGCGGCACCGAAACCCATGGGGCGCTGCGGCGGCTGAGCTTTCATCGCGATGTCGAGACCGCGATCTACAACACCCTGCCGCACCACCTCGCCCGCACCCTGCGCGCGCATCCGCTGCAGTGCGCGATGGCGTTCGTGCGTGGCACCGAATCGATCGAGGTCAGGCAGGTCGGCCTGAGCGCGACGCACCGTCTGGCCCAGGGCCGCATCAGCGCGATCCCGGGTTCGCACCTGTTTCCGATGGAGCACCCGTTCGAGACCGCGGCCGAAGTCCTGCGCTTGATCGAGTCGCTGCCCGAAGCCGCGCCGACCCCACGCCTATAATCGCGCTTTACCACCCCAGCATTTGTGTCAAACAGATGCTGCACACAATGACCAAGTATGTCTTTGTCACCGGCGGTGTGGTGTCCTCGCTGGGCAAGGGCATCGCTTCTGCATCTCTCGCCGCGATCCTCGAGTCGCGGGGCCTCAAAGTCACCCTGATCAAACTGGATCCGTACCTCAACGTCGATCCAGGCACGATGAGCCCGTTCCAGCACGGTGAGGTCTTCGTCACCGACGACGGCGCCGAAACCGACCTCGATCTCGGCCACTACGAGCGCTTCATCAGCACGCGCATGAAGCGCAGCAACAACTTCACGACCGGCCAGATCTACAAGTCCGTGCTCGAGAAGGAGCGCCGTGGTGATTACCTCGGCAAGACGGTGCAGGTGATCCCGCACGTCACCAACGAGATCCAGGAGTTCGTCAAGCGCGGCGCAGTCGATGTCGATGTCGCGATCGTCGAGATCGGCGGCACGGTCGGTGACATCGAATCGCTGCCCTTTCTCGAAGCCGTGCGCCAGATGGCCTTGCGCGCCGGGCCGAACAACGCGGCCTTCGTGCACCTCACGTACGTGCCGTGGATCGCCGCCGCCGGCGAGCTCAAGACGAAGCCGACGCAGCACACGGTGCAGAAGATGCGCGAGATCGGCATCCAGCCCGACGTGCTGTTGTGCCGCGCCGACCGCAAGATCCCCGACGACGAGTGCGACAAGATCTCGCTGTTCACCAACGTCCCGCTGGCCGGCGTGATCTCGATGTGGGACGTGGACACGATCTACAAGGTGCCGCGCATGCTGCACGAGCAGCGGCTCGACGAGCTGATCTGCATGAAGCTGCAGCTGCTTACCAAGTCGGCCGACCTGCGCCGCTGGGACAAGCTGGTGCACGAGGTCGCGCACCCGCAAAGCGAGGTCAGGATCGCGATGTGCGGCAAGTACACCGACCTGTCGGATTCGTACAAGTCGCTCAACGAAGCGCTGCGCCACGCCGGCATCCACAACCATGCGCGCGTCACGATCGACTACGTCGATTCCGAAACGCTGACCGACGACAACGTCGGCCAGCTCGCAAAATTCGATGCCATCCTCGTGCCTGGTGGTTTCGGCAAGCGCGGCGTCGAGGGCAAGATCCTGACCGCGCAGTACGCCCGCGAGCACAAGATCCCCTACCTCGGCATCTGCCTGGGCATGCAGGTCGCCACGATCGAGGTCGCGCGCAACCTCGCAGGGCTGACGGATGCGAACAGCACTGAATTCGACCCCGACACACCGCATCCGGTGATCGCGCTGATCGACGAATGGCAGGATCGCGACGGCACGATCCAGAAGCGCAGCGCCAGCTCCGACCTCGGCGGCACGATGCGCCTGGGCGCGCAAAGCTCCGACGTGGCGGCGAACACGCTCGCGCACCAGATCTACGGCAAGGTCGTGACCGAACGCCACCGCCACCGCTACGAGGCCAACGAGCGCTACCTCGATCGCCTGCGTGAGGCCGGCTTGGTGATTTCAGCGCTCACCCAGCGCGAGCACTTGACCGAGATCGTCGAGCTGCCGCAAACCGTGCACCCGTGGTTCGTCGGCGTGCAGTTCCACCCCGAGTTCAAGAGCACGCCGTGGGACGGGCATCCGCTGTTCATCAGCTACGTCAAGGCAGCACTCGATCATCAGCGTGCAGCGCTGGCGGAGAAGGTGGCGGCATGAAGCTCTGTGGCTTCGATGTCGGCATAGCCAAGCCATTCTTCCTGATCGCCGGGCCTTGCGTCATCGAGTCCGAGCAGCTGCAGATGGACGTGGCGGGCCAGTTGAAGGAAATGACGGCGACGCTCGGCATCCCGTTCATCTTCAAGAGCAGCTTCGACAAGGCGAATCGCTCGTCGGGCAGCACCTTCCGCGGCCCGGGCATCGACTTGGGGCTGGAGATCCTGGCAAAGGTGCGGCGCGAACTGAAGGTGCCAGTGCTGACCGACATCCACGACGAGTCGCAGATCGCGCAAGTGAGCAGCGTCGTCGATGTGCTGCAGACGCCCGCCTTCCTGTGCCGCCAGACCGATTTCATCCGCGCCGTGGCGCAGAGCGGCAAGCCGGTGAACATCAAGAAGGGGCAGTTCCTCGCGCCCCACGACATGAAGAACGTGATCGACAAGGCCCGCGCTGCGGCGCGCGAGAAGGGCCTGCCCGAAGACAGCTTCATGGCCTGCGAACGCGGCGTGAGCTTCGGCTACAACAACCTCGTCTCAGACATGCGCAGCCTCGCGATCATGCGCGAGACGAACGCCCCGGTCGTGTTCGACGCGACGCACTCGGTGCAGCTGCCCGGCGGCCAAGGCACGAGTTCGGGCGGGCAGCGCGAGTTCGTGCCGGTGCTGGCGCGTGCGGCCATCGCCGTTGGCGTGGCCGGCGTGTTCATGGAGACGCACCCCGACCCCGCCAAGGCGATGAGCGATGGGCCTAACGCGGTGCCTCTGAAACACATGCGCGCGCTGCTTGAACAGCTCGCGTCGCTGGATCGCGTGGTCAAATCGCAGCCGCTGCTCGAGAACGACTTTTCGTGCTGAATGTGAACCTCAGGAGAAGAACAGAATGAGTGCCATTGTTGACATCGTCGGCCGCGAAATCCTCGACAGCCGCGGCAACCCCACCGTCGAATGCGATGTGCTGCTTGAGAGCGGCACGATGGGCCGCGCGGCGGTGCCGTCGGGCGCATCGACCGGCTCGCGCGAGGCGATCGAGCTGCGCGACGGCGACAAGAAGCGCTACCTCGGCAAGGGCGTGCTGAAGGCGGTCGAACACGTCAACACCGAGATCAGCGAGGCCGTGCTCGGCCTCGACGCGAGCGAGCAGGCGTTTCTCGACCGCACGCTGATCGACCTCGACGGCACCGAGAACAAGAGCCGCCTCGGCGCGAACGCGACGCTGGCCGTGAGCATGGCCGTGGCACGCGCCGCGGCCGAGGAATCGGGCCTGCCGCTGTACCGCTATTTCGGCGGCTCGGGCGGCATGCAGATGCCGGTGCCGATGATGAACGTCATCAACGGCGGCGAGCATGCCAACAACAACCTCGATCTGCAAGAGCTGATGATCATCCCGGTGGGTGCGCCGAGCTTCCGCGAAGCGGTGCGTTATGGCGCCGAGGTGTTCCACGCGCTGAAGAAGATCCTGCACGACAGGGGCATCAGCACCGCGGTCGGCGACGAAGGCGGCTTCGCGCCGAACGTCGCGAGCCACGAAGCGGCGATCCAGATGATCCTGGAAGCCATCGACAAGGCCGGCTACACGGCCGGCTCGCAGATCGCCATCGGCCTGGATTGCGCCGCGAGCGAGTTCTACAAGGACGGCAAGTACCACCTCGAAGGCGAGGGCCTGGTGCTGAGCGCGCCGGAGTGGACCGACATCCTCGCCACCTGGGTCGACAAGTACCCGATCATCAGCATCGAAGACGGCATGCACGAAGGTGATTGGGATGGCTGGAAGCACCTGAACGACCGTCTCGGCGCCAAGGTGCAACTGGTTGGCGACGACCTGTTCGTCACCAACACCAAGATCCTGAAGGAAGGCATCGAGAAGCGCGTCGCGAACTCGATCCTGATCAAGATCAACCAGATCGGCACCTTGACCGAAACCTTCGCCGCGATCGAGATGGCCAAGCGCGCCGGCTGGACCGCCGTGATCAGCCACCGCTCGGGCGAGACCGAAGATTCGACGATTGCCGACATCGCCGTCGGCAGCAACGCCGGCCAGATCAAGACCGGCTCGATGAGCCGCAGCGACCGCATCGCCAAGTACAACCAGCTGCTGCGCATCGAGGAAGACCTCGGCGACGTCGCCAGCTACCCTGGCCGCGCGGCGTTCTACAACCTGCGTTGAACCTGCGCTGAGCCGGCCCGCGCATGCGCTACGTCACCATCGCCCTGATCGCGCTGCTCGCATTGGTGCATGTCGAACTGTGGTTCGGCAAGGGCGGCGTGCCGCGCATGCTGGAGCTGCAAGGCAAGCTGCAGACGCAGTTGGCCGCGAACACGGCGGCGAAGCTGCGCAACACCCGGCTCGACGCCGAAGTGCGCGACCTCCGGGAAGGCCTGGAGATGGTCGAGGAGAAAGCGCGCTCCGAGCTTGGCATGGTCAGGCCCGACGAGATCCTCGTCCAGGTGACCGCAGCAAAACGCTGATGGAGCCCCTCGCCTGGCGGGTACACCAGTCGATCCCCCGTGGGGATGCGGGCCGACTTGGGGCGGCCCGGCGCTCGGCCCGCTAGCGCAGCACCAACCGGTGGACGCGCTGCTGCGGACTGTGCAGCCCTTCTTCACGCCTGCCTTCACGCTCTGGGGCTCGCCGGTGAGCGCACTCGAGATCGTCGCGTTCGTGCTTGCGCTCGTCATGGTCGTGCTCAACATGCGCGTCAACCCGCTCGCGTGGCCGCTCGCGATCATCAGCTCGCTGCTGTACTTCGCGCTGTTCTGGAACAGCCGGCTGTATGGCGATGCGAGCCTGCAGATCCTGTTCGCCGTGGTCGCGCTGTGGGGCTGGTGGCAATGGCTGCGTGGCACCGAGGCGGGTGGCGCGCCGCTGCACGTGCGCGCGCTCGGATCGCGCGGCCGCTGGTGGCTGCTGAGCGCACTCGCGCTCGCGTGGCCCGCCACCGGCCTGTTCCTGAAGCGCTACACCGACACCGATGTGCCCTGGTGGGACGCCTTCCCCACGGCCGCCAGCGTCATCGGTCAGTGGCTGCTCGGCCGCAAATACATCGAGAACTGGGCCGCATGGATCGTCGTCAACATCGTCAGCGTCGGCCTGTTCGCTTACAAGGGGCTGTGGCTGACGATGCTGCTCTACACCGTGTTCATCATCATGTCGTTCATGGGCTGGCGCGCGTGGCGCCGAATGGCGGCCACATGAGCCTTGTCGTCGGGCTGCTCGGCGCCGAAAGCACCGGCAAGACCACGCTCGCGCAGGCGCTGGTGGCGGCGCTGGCCGGCGAGGGCCGGCGCGTCGCGCTGGTGCCCGAGTACCTGCGCGAGTTCTGCGAACAGCACGGCCGCACACCGCGGCCGGACGAGCAGGCGCACATCGCCGCCGAGCAAACGCTGCGCATTGCCGCCGCCGCACGCACGCACGACCTCGTGATCGCCGACACCACGGCGCTGATGATCGCGGTCTACAGCGACATCGTCTTCGGCGACGCCGGCCTGTACGCCAGCGCCGAGGCCGCGCACCGCGCCACATGCGCGCTCACGCTGCTGACGGCGCTCGATCTGCCGTGGCAGGCCGATGGCCTGCAGCGCGACGGCCCGCACGTGCGCGAACCGGTCGATGAGCGAGTGCGCGCGGCGCTGGGCCGCGCCGGCACGCCCTATTCGGTCGTGTTCGGCCACGGCGAGGCGCGCGCCGAGGCAGCGCTCGCGGGCGTGCGGCACGTGCTCGCGCCGCGTGACACCGACGAAGCCGGCACCGCACGCTGGCACTGGCATTGCGAGCGCTGCGGCGACGCGGCCTGCGAGCGTCATGCCCGATTGCCCGGGCTCGGCGATCGCGGCGAGAATCGCTCGCGCTGAATCCTCAAGGAGACCCCTGCGATGCCCAAGGGCTGTTCAAAGTGCGGCACCCAGAATGCCGTGGTCGCCAGGTTCTGTCGCGGCTGCGGCAATGCCCTGCGCCCGACGCCCGTTCTGCCTGAGGTGTCATCGCCCGCGAACGAGGTGAAGTGCCCTGCGTGCGGCGCATTGAATGCCACGGGTGCGCACTTTTGCGCCCACTGCGGCGCGGCCCAATCGGAGGACACGATGCCGGCCGCGTTCATGCCCGCGCCCGAACCGATGGGCGCGGCCGCGCCCGTGCCCTCGGTCTTCCCGAAGACACCACAGCCGCCCACGAGCACACGCGCCGCGCCGCGCGCCAGCGTCGCGCCGCCGCTGATGCCGCCGCCCGCCAACCCGATCGGGCTGTGGTTCGGCGCGGGCGCGGTGGCGGTCGCGCTGATCGCCGGCATCTGGTGGTTCAAGAGCCCGCATGGCAGCGTGGCCCGCCCGGACCACCCCGCCGCATCCGCGCCCGCCGCGGCGCCGGTGCCGGCACCCGCGGTCACTCCCGCGCCGATGCCCGCTGCTTCCGAGGCGCCCGTGGCCGCATTGCCCGCATCGGCCGCTGCATCGACACCCTCGTCGGACGATGCCGCGGCGGCTGCCGCGCGCGCGAGGGACAAGGCCGCGCGCGATGCCCGCGCCAAGGCGCTGCGCGACCAACGCGAGCAAGCGGCGTCACAGGCTGCCGCTGCGCGCACCGCCGAACTCGAGGCCGAGCGCCAGCGTGCCGACGAGTTGCGCGCCCGCGCCGCGGCAGCGGCATCGGTACCGGTTCAGGTGCCCGCACCGGCGGCGATCGTGCCGGCATCGCCGCGCACGGCACAGGAGCAGTGCGCCGGTCGCAACCCGATCGCGCAAGCCATTTGCGAGGCGCGCGAGTGCTCTCGCCGCGAGCACACCGACGAGCCGCCGTGCCAGCGCCTGCGCGCTGCCGACGACAAGCGCCGGGAACAGAACTGAACCGAGGACCCGATCGATGAGCACCCCTTCCACTCCCATCGGCGGCCTCTCGCCCGATGCATTCGCCAGCATGTTCCAGGCGATCAACGGGCTGCGCAATCGCCGCGCGCTGATCGCGATGGTGGGCTGCCTGTTCGCCGGCGTGCTGTTGTTCGGCCTGTTCGCCTTTCTGGCGGCGCGCCTCGGCGTCTTGATGGGCGTGCTCGGCGGGCTGTGCCTGTTCGTCGGCGGCGCCACCGGCATCAACGCCGCCGGCGTGCTGCTGATGGACCAGGCCAGGGGCGTGCCATCGCGCAAGCTCGGCGACGCCATCGTCCATGGCCTGACGTGCATCCCCAAGTTCATCCTGCTCGGCCTGGCGCTGTTCGCGGTCGCGCTGGCGGTGTTCATCGCGGTCGCGATCGTCTACCTCGTCTGCAAGATCCCGGTGCTCGGGCCGATCCTGTTCGTGCTCGTGTTCCCGCTCTCGGTCGTCGTCTGCGGGCTCACGGTGTGCAGCCTGTTCCTGTGCGTGTTCCTCGCGCTGCCGGCAATCTGGGAAGGCGCCACGATCAGGCGTGCGATCGCGCAGGCGCTGGCCATCGCGCGCAGCCGGCTGGTCGAATCGATGCTGCTGATGGCCGTGGTCTGGGTGCTGTCGGCGGGCGTCGGCGTGATCGTGTTCGGGGTGCTGTTCGCCGGGTTGATGCCGAGCGTCGGCATGACCGCAGGCATCCTCGGCGGCGAGGGCTTCAGCAGCATGATGGGCATGATGCGCCAGCGCGGCGAGTTCGGCGACATGGGCGGCGTCGCCCCCGGCGGCGCCGGCTATGCGCTGGCGGCCGGCATCGGTGGCGGCCTGCTGTGGGCGCTCGCGGGCTCGCTGCTCTCGCTCGTCAACCTGCTCGGGCTGAACCTGGTCTACCTGCGCGTCACCGAAGGGCTGGACAGCGGCGCGGCCGAAGCCGCCCTGAAGGCACGCCTCGACGAAGCGAAGCGCCAGGCCTCCGATCTCGGCCAGAAGGCGAAGGAAGCGGCAGCGCCCGCGCCGACCCCACCGCATTCACCACCACCCTTCTCAACCGCTCCACCGGCCGCGCAGCCGCTCAAGCCACGCGAACCACCGATCGACGCGACGATCCCCGCGATGAGGAAGCTGCTGGCCTGCCCACAATGCAGCGCGGCGGTGGGCCGCGACGACATCTATTGCGGCGTCTGCGGGCACAGGCTGAAGTAGCGGTCTGCTGGGTCAATGCGTCGCCGCCGAACCCGGCGGCTGATTGGTCGGGGGCGTGAACAGCTTGCCCACATCAACGGGATCGAAGTGGTACTTGAGGCCGCAGAATTCGCAGCCGATCTCGACCCTGCCCTGTTCGATGACGATGCCGTCGATCTCTTCGCGGCCGAGGCCCTTGAGCATGCTGCCGACGCGCTCGCGCGAGCAAGAGCAGGCGAAACGCGGCCCCGCTTCGCCGTGCACCGGCGCGAAGCGGCGCAGCGGCTCCTCCCAGAACAGCCGGCGCAGCACCGTGTCGGCATCGAGCGTGAGCAGTTCGTCGCGGGTCAGCGTGCCGGCCAGCAGCGCGATGCGGTTGTAGGACTCGTCGAGACCGATGCGGTCTTCGTTGCGCACCGCCGCCTCGAGGTTGCCCGCGCCCTGCACCGGCAGGCGCTGGATCAGCAGGCCGGCGGCGAGCTCGTCGTTGGCGGCGAGGATCAGTTTCGTGTCCAGCTGTTCGGATTGCAGCATGTAGTGCTCCAGCACCTCGCTCACTTGCTGCAGCGGCTCGCGCCGGTCGCCGTGCAACGCGACCACGCCCTGGTACGGCTGCTGGCCGGCGCGCTTGTCTTTCGGGTCGAGCGTGATCGCGCAGCGGCCCCGGCCGCGCGCGTTGACCATGGCCTCCAGCCGCGCGCCCGCCGGCACCTCGCCCACGACCTTTGCGGTGACGCGGAACGCCAGGTCGTCCTGCACCTCGGCGACCGCGAGCTTCACCGGTCCGTCACCGTAGACCTGCAGCACCAGCGCGCCATTGAAACGGATGTTCGATTGCATCAGCACACCGGCCGCGGCCATCTCGCCGAGCAGCGTGCGCACGGGCAAGGCGAACGCGTCGCTGGCGGCCTCGCGCCGCGCCAGCACCTCGCGCCAGCTGCTCGTCAGGCGCACCAGCATGCCGCGCACCGGCAGGCCGTCGAACAGAAATCTGTGTACTTCACTCATGGGGCCCCTCGTCCAGCGGATACGCCGGCCGATCCCCCAAGGGGATTCGGGCCGGCTTGGGAGCGGCCCTGCGCTCGGCCCGGCTGACCTTTGATCATGCCAGCACGCGCCACGCCGGCACCTTTCGCTGGAATCCCTTCAGCACGTACTCGCCCGCTTCCTGCAGCCGCCATTCACCGTCGCGCCCTGCCTCTTGCAGCGCCCCCTGCACCCGCTGCGACAGCAGGATCTCACCGCCCGCGGCCTCGCCGCACAGCCGCGAAGCCAGGTTGGTCACGGTGCCGATCGCACCATAGTCGATGCGCCCTTCGAAGCCGATGCCGCCGAGCGTCGCAAAACCCTGTGCGATGCCGATGCCCATGTGCAAGTCATAGCCGCGGCGGCGCCATTGCTCGCTCAAGAGCGCGAGCTCGCGCTGCATCCGCAAGGCCATGCGCACCGCGCGCGCCGGCGCGTCGGGCACCGGCTGCGGGTCGTTGAAGAAGATCATCATGCCGTCGCCGGAGAAGCGCTCCAGCGTGCCTTCGTGCGCGAGCACGAGTGCACCCATCGCGGCGTGGTATTGCGCCAGCACCGCCATCACTTCCTCGGGGTCGGCGGTCTCGGTGAACGCGGTGAAACCGCGCAGATCGAGGAACACGACGGTGATCTCGCGCCGGTGGCTTTTCAGCGGGTCGTCGGCACCGCCGGCCAGGATCGCCTGCGCGAGCTGCGGCGAGAAGAAGCGCTTCAGCCGCCCGACCCGTTCGAGCTGCTTCACGCCCTCGGCCACGCGCGCTTCGAGCGTCGCATTCCAGCCCTGCAAGTCGGCCTTGTGGCGCTGCACTTCGTCGTAGAGTGTCTTGATGCGCAGCAGCGAGCGCACGCGCGCGATCAACTCGGCCTGGCTGACCGGCTTGCTCAGGAAGTCGTCGGCGCCCGCTTCCAGGCCCTTGGCGCGCTCCTGCGCCGGGTCGAGCGCGGTCACCAGCACCACCGGCAGCATCGCGTGCGCCGGGTCGGCGCGGATCGCGCGGCACACGTCGTAGCCCGACAAGCCCGGCATCATCACGTCGAGCAGCACGAGGTCGGGTGCGTCGGCCGCGATGCTTGCCAGCGCCTCCTCGCCCGAGGCCGCGGTGCTGGTGCGGTAGCCGCGCACGGCCAGCACGTCGGCGAGCAGCTTGACGTTTTTCGCGACGTCGTCGACAACGAGGATGTGAGAACTCATCGGGCGCGACCGTCTTTCAAGAAGCGCTCGACCACCGCGACGAAGGGCTTCAGCGAGATCGGCTTCGGCACGAACGCGTCGAAGCCCGAGCCGACGATGTGGCGCTGGTCGTCGGGCATGACCGAGGCCGACACCGCGATCACCGGCACCGCGTCGAGAACAGCCTGCGCGCGTATGCGGCGCAGCGCCTCGATGCCGTCGATGCCGGGAAGCTGGATGTCCATCAGGATCAGGTCGGGCCGATGGTCGATCGCGAGCTGCACGCCCTCTTCGCCGGTCGTGGCCTCGAGAGTCGCATGGCCCTTGTGGCGCAGGATGTCACGCACGAGCTTCATGTTCTTCTCGTTGTCTTCGACGATCAGGATCATGCTCACGACAAGGCCTCCAGAACGAGCTGCGGCAGCGTGACGGTGAAGGTCGCGCCCTTGCCGCGCTCGCTGTCGATGCGAATCGTGCCACCATGCAGTTCTGCGAAGCGCTTCGCCAACGACAGGCCCAGGCCGGTGCCCTCGGTCTTGCGCAGGTAGTCGCCGCTGGCCTGGCGGAACTCCTCGAACACCATCGCCTGCTCTTCGGGCGCGATGCCCACACCGGTGTCGGCGACGCTGACCTGCGCAAAGGCGTTCCCGCCGACATCGACGCGCCGCGCGCGCACCGTCACGCTGCCGCCAGTCGGCGTGAACTTGACGGCGTTCGAGAGCAGATTCACCACCACCTGCTTGACCTTGCGCGCATCGGCCACCCATTCCTCCAGGCCCTCGCCCACGTCGAGCGTGAGCGCCAGGCCCTGGCGCTGCGCGCGCTCGCGCACCAGCGTCATCGAGTTGTCGAGCAGCAGGCCGAGATCGAAGCAGCTCAGCTCCAGCTCCATGCGGCCGGCCTCGATCTTCGACAGGTCGAGCACGTCGTTGATCAAGGTCAGCAGGTGCTGGCCCGAGGAGTGGATGTCGTGCAGGTACTCCATCTGCTTGTCGTTCACGTCGCCGAACATCTGCTCGGTCAGCACTTCCGAAAACCCGATGATCGCATTCAGCGGCGTGCGCAGTTCGTGGCTCATGTTGGCAAGGAACTCCGACTTGTGCCGGTTCGCGATTTCGAGCTGGCGGCTCTTGTCCTCGATCTCGTGGAACAGCCGGGTGTTGCGGATCGCGATCACGGCCTGGTCGGCAAAGGTCCGCAACAGCGTCTTTTCCTTGTCGGTGAACGGAACGAGGACGTCGCGGCCAACGATGATCGCGCCCATGCCCTTGTCCTCCCACAGCAGCGGCGCTACCACCATCGAGCGTGTGCCCAGCGTCGCCGCGAAGGCCCGCACCGTCTCGGAAACCGATGCGTCGGTGCTCACGTCGCTGAAGCTGACCACACGCCGCTCGCGGATCGCCCACTCGGTCGCGGTGCCGTCCATGCGTGCCGGGAAGAACTCGGCATACGTCTCGGCATGCTCGTCGCGGTACGCACCCAGGTGCAGCTTGCCGTTGTCGCCGACCAGCAGCAGCGACAGCCGCGTGCCAGCGAACAGCTGCTCGCAGCCGTGCAGGATCTTGTCGAACACTGGTTGCGCGTCGGCCACCGAGCTGCTGATGACCTGCAGCACCTCGGCGGTGGCGGTCTGCTGCTCGAGCGCCTCCTTGGTCTCGTTGAACAGGCGCACGTTCTGGATCGCGATCACGGCCTGATCGGCGAAGGTCTTCAGCAGACTGATCTCCTTCTCGCTGAGGCCACCCGGGTTCTTCTGCATCACGGCGATCGCGCCAACGGCTCGTCCATCTCGATTCATCGGCGTCGCGGCAATGGCCCTGAATCCGAGGCTGCGCCCGGCGTCGCGCGTGTAGCTCGGGGCGCCCGCCGTCTCTGTGTCGCCGACGTTCACGGCGATCCCATCGACGATGGCGCGCCCGATGGCGCTGTGGCGATCGAGGGGAATCACGATCTCCAATCCTGCGGCGGAGCGCTTCGTTCCCGCCTCGGCGACGATGCGCAACCGGTCGCCGTCAACAAGCGCGATGCCGACGCCCAGCCCGCCAAACAGATGCAAGCCGGTCTCGACGATCGCATCGAACACCGGCTGCGTGTCGGTCGGTGAACTGCTGATCACGCCGAGGATGCCCGCCGTCGCGGTCTGCTGCTCCAGCGCCTCCTTGGTCTCGTTGAAGAGCCGCGCGTTCTGGATCGCGATCACGGCCTGGTCGGCGAAGGTCTTGAGCAGGCCCGCTTCCTTGTCGTTGAACGGCGCCACCACGTCGCGCATCGCGCTGATGGAGCCGATCCCCTGCTCCTGCCACAACATCGGCGCGACGATCAGCGCATAGTTGCGGCCGATCTGCTGCGCGATTTCCCGTACAGCTTCGGGCACGTCGCTGCCGTGCAAGACGTCTGGATAGTTCAGCACGCGGCGCTCACGAGCCGCCAGTTCGCTCGCGCCCGCCTCTTCGCGAGACTTGGGCCACATCTGCCGCACCGTCTGCGGGCTGGGCCCGCTGTAACCGACCAGTTGGTAGCGGTCGTCGTCACCGATCACCTGGATGCTGACCGCCGCCGGGCTGCTGCCAAACAGATGCATGCTGCTTTCCAGAATCTTGTCGAACACCGGCTGGGTGTCGGCGACCGAGGCGCTGATCACTTGCAGGATGTCGGCGGTGGCCGTCTGCCGCGCGAGCGCCTCCTTGGTCTCGTTGAACAGCCGCGCGTTCTGGATCGCGATCACGGCCTGGTCGGCGAAGGTCTTGAGCAGCGCGATCTCCTTGTCGGCGAACGCCGATGGCGGCTGGCGCGTGACGTGGATCGAGCCGATGTTTCGGCCTTCCCAGAGCATCGGCGCGACCATGATCGCGTAGTTGCCGACCTCTTCGGCGATCTGGCGCATTGCCGGGGGCACGCCCGGTGTGCCCAGCACGTCGGGCAGGTGCACGACCGCGTGCCCGGCCATCTGCAGTCCGACCGGGCTGGCGTCGACGGGCCGTGGGTACTGCTTTTCGAGCCGCTCGCGTGCCGAGCCGACGTGCGCGGCCAGGCGCAGCATGCCGTCGTCGCCGACCAGCGTGATGCCCATCTCGCCGCTCGCGAACAGGCGCCGGCAGCTTTGCAGGATCTTGTCGAACACCGGCTTCGCATCGGCCATCGAGCCGCTGATGACCTGCAGCACCTCGGCGGTGGCGGTCTGCTGTTCGAGTGCCTCCTTCGTCTCGTTGATCAGGCGCACGTTCTCGATCGCGATCACGGCCTGGTCGGCGAAGGTCTTGAGCAGATCGCAATGCTTTCGTGGTGTCGCGCCCGGCTCGGGCCAGGAAAGACAAATCGCGCCGATCGGCTCGCCGTCCTTGAGCATCGGCGCACCGATCACGCGGCGCCAGCGCCCGGTGACGGCGAGCGCCTGTTCGTATGACGGGTCGGCCTGCGCATCGTCGAGCGTGACCGCCGCGCGCGCCAGGATGACACGCCCGCCCATCAAGCGCGTGTTCGGTGGCGCAGGCAACAAGCGATGCGCCGCCTCCAGCGCATCGGCGGGCCAGTTGCGTGCAGACACCAGGTGCATCAGCTTGCCGTCGAAGCGGTAGATCACGGTGAGCGGGCTCCCGAACAGGCGGCTCGCGCTGTTCAAGATCGCCTCGAACACCGGCGTCACGTCGGTCGGCGACTCGCTGATCACGCGCAGCACGTCGCTGATCGCGGTCTGGTAGTCGAGCGACTCACTCAGCTCTGCCGTGCGTTGCTCGACCTTGCGCTCGAGCCCTGCATACGACTCGCGCAGTTGCCCGGCCATGCGGTTGAACTGGTCGGCCAGGCCTTCGAGTTCATCGCCGGTTTTCACATCGATGTGCTGCTCAAGGTCGCCCGCGCCGATGCGCTGCGCGCCTTCGTCGAGCGTGCGGATCGGCCGCACCATGCCACGCGCCAGCGCCGATGCGGCGAGCGCCGAGATCACCAGGCCGGCGAGCAGCAACGCGCCAGTGCGCGCGATCGAGGCGTTCAGCTTCGCGTAGACCTCGGCGATCGGCTGCTCGACGAACACCTTCCAGGCCAGCGGGTCGATCGCCGCGACCGAGGTCAGCACCGGCGTGCCCGCAAGGTCTTTCGAGACCATCGCGACGTCGTCTTCGGCGTCCATCACGACGGCGGCCTGAACGTGCGGCAGCGCCGCGAGGTTCGTCTTGCGCAATACCAGCCCGATGTCGGGGTCGGCCACCAGCAGGCCGGCGGCATCGACCACATAGGCTTTGCCCTTCGCGCCGATCTTGATGCGCGAGACCACGTCCCAGATGAACTTGAGGTTGACCTCGGCCACCGTCACCGGGCTCCTCTCACCGCCCGAGCGGATCGCGATCGTCATGTAGGGCTCGGTCTCCTTGCGGAAGTAGACCGGCCCGTACCACGGCTGGCCGCGGCGTGCCTGCTGGAAGGCGGCTTCCGCCGAGCGGTCCTTGTTCGATGCGACGATGTCCATGCCCAGCCGCGACACCACGATCTGCTCGCGGCCGGCGGCGTCGAGCTGCGCGATGTCGGTGACCTCGGGCGCCTGGCGCAGCAGCTTCAGGAACTCGATGCGGCGCGCCTCCACATCGGTCGCGTCGAGCTGCGGCAGCGACGCATACGCGAGTTGCTGCGACACCTGGCGGATGTACTGCTCGATGCGCGACGCCGCGCCGATCGCCTTTTCGCGCTGCAGGCTCGACAGCGCGGTGCGATTCTCGCGGTACGAAAAGTACAGGTTGATGCCGCTCGACGCGAGCAACACGATCGTCACAAGCGAGAGGATCAGCAGCAGGTACTTGCGGAACAGGCGGCCGCGGTGAGCGCCCTGAACCGGAGGCGTTGCCGCATCCGGCGCAGCACCGGGCTCGACGGCCGGGGGCCCGGAAACCAGGGGAGGATCGCGCTGCATCAAGCGATCACCTTGCCCGAGGCCGGGAAGCTTCGCATCACATGGTATGCTGGTCTAACCAGCTGGCTAGTTTGAGGCGCAGGCATGAAAGAGATCGGAACCTTCGAGGCCAAAACACACCTGAGCGCGCTGCTCGACGAAGTGGCCCGCGGCGCCGAGGTGGTGATCACGCGGCGCGGCGTCGCGGTGGCACGGCTCGTTCCTGCCGACACCCCGCGTCGCAGCGCGGGCGGTGACCCCATCGTGCGGGCCAAGGCGTTCGCCAAGCACCAGACGCTCGGGCGTCTGTCGTGGAAGTCGCTTCGCGACGAAGGCCGGCGTTGAGCGGCTTCGTGCTCGACGCTTCGGTCGCGCTCGCGTGGTGCTTCAATGACGAGAGCACGCCGGCGGCGTGGGCGCTTCTCGATCGATTGCGCAACGCACCGGCGCACGTTCCATCCCTTTGGTACCTCGAGATCGGCAACATTCTCCTCGGCGCCGAAAGGCGCAAACGCATCACCCAAGCGCGCAGCACCGAGTTCGTCGGGATTCTTGGCGAACTCGACATCCAGGTCGACCCCGACATGCCCGGTCGCGCATTCCGAGACGTGCTGCCGCTGGCGCGCACCCAGCGGCTGACGACCTATGACGCGACCTATCTCGAACTGACGATGCGACTGGGTTTGCCGCTCGCGACGAAGGACAAGGCACTGCGCGAGGCAGCCGTGGCGCTGCGCATCAAAACGCTCGACGCCTGATCGCAGCGGTGGCGCAACGCGCATGCCCAAGCGCGTCATTCGATCACCTCGTCGGCGCGCAGGAGCAGCGTTTGCGGCACCACGATGCCGAGCGCCCGCGCGGTCTTCAGGTTGACGACGAACTCGAACTTGGTCGGCTGCTCGACCGGCAGAACGGCCGGCCGCGCGCCTTTGAGGATCTTGTCCACGTACTTTGCGCTGCGGCGGAAGCCGTCGTTGATCTCGGAGCCGTAGCCGAACAGTCCCCCCGCCACCACGTGCTCGCGAAATTGATAGGCTGAAGGCAATCGAGCCGCGTCCAGCAACGCCTGCAGACGAACTCGCTCGGCGAAGAGCATGCCATCGCTGGGCACAACGACGGCTTGCGCTCGCTGCGCGACGATCCGCTCGACCGCTGGAGCGATCTGTGTTGGATCGTTCGCGACGAAGCGCTGTGGCTCTAGCCCGAGCGCCAGGCACGCACGCTGAAAGTCGACCCAGGCGAGCGCGGTGATGTCGGTGTCGGCGCTCTGGAGCACAGCGACCCGGCGCACGCCGGGCAGCATCTCATGCAGCACTTGGATCAATTTGGCGCGCAGTTCCTCGTACAGCATCGTCTGTCCGGTGATGCTGCCGCCCGGCCGGGCCAGGCTCGCGATGAATCCCTGCTCGACGGCGTTCGCCACGCTCGCCATCACGATCGGCAGCGAGGGTGCCGCCTTGTGCGCGGCCCGCGTGGCCTGCGACGTGCCGACGACGATGACCTCGACGTGCTGGGCGACGAGGTCGGCCGCCAGCGCGTCGAACCGGCCGAAGTCGCCGTTGGCGTAGGCGATGCGGTACTCGACGTTGCTGCCCTCCTTCCAACCCAGTTCGTCCATACCGCGCTTAAGCGCGCCGATCAATGCCGCTCCGCTCGCGACGGACGAGGTCAGCAGCACCCCGACACGGCGCGGCGCACCCCCGCCCTGGCCGAGCCCGAGCCGGTGGATGCCCAGCACGGCCAGTCCGACGGACAGGGTGCGGCGCCGCATCATTCGATCACCTCGTTGGCCCGCAGCAGCAGCGCCTGTGGGATCGTCAGGCCGAGCGCCTTGGCCACCTTCAGGTTGATGACCAGCTCGAACCGCGTCGGCTGCTCGATCGGCAGCTCGGCCGGCTTGGCACCCTTGAGGATGCGGTCGATGTAGTAGGCGCCGCGCCGATTCAGCTCCTCGATGCTTACCGCATAGCTCAGCATGCCGCCCAGCGCGAGATGCGCTCGACCCTGCACGGCCGAGGGCAGCCGATACTCGGCCAGCAGGTCACCGATCCGGCGTCCGTTCGCAACGAACAGGCCATCGGTCAGAACGATCACCGCGTCGACTCGCTCACGCGACATCCGCAGCAACGCTTGCTCGATCTCGGGCAGGGTTCGCGCCTCGACCGCGAGCGCGCTCACGCGCAACGACTCGGCCCCAGCGCGCAGCTTCGTCAGGATCAGCAGATTCGTAGGATTGTCGGGGTTCCAGAGCACGCCCACCCGAGCCGCACCTGGCACGACCTCGCGCATCAGCTCAAGCAGCTTCGGGCCGATATCGACGTTGACGTTGGACAGGCCGGTCACGTTGCCGCCGGGTCGGGCCAGGCTCTGCGCCAGGCCCGCGCCGACCGGGTCGGCACCGACCTGGACGATTGGTATCGTTCGCGTCGCCTGGCGTGCCGCCAGCGCACCGGACGTGTACGCAGTCCAGATCACGTCGGGCCGCAGCGCCACCAGTTCTCGCGCGATCGCGGGCAACCGTTCGACCCGGCCCTCGGCCCAGCGGGTCTCGTAGACGACATTGCCGCCTTCGATCCAACCGAGTTCGCGCAGCGTGCGCTTGAGGTCCTCTATGACCCACCCGGTCGACTGCGGGCTGCTGAAGGCCAGGATCGCGACGAGCCGGGGCTTCGCAGGCTGCTGCGCGCGGACCTGCAACGACAGCGGCCACGCCCACGCGCCCAATACCGCCCGGAGTCCCACACGCCGCTTCATTGAATCACCTCGTCGGCGCGCAGCAGCAGCGACTGCGGGATCGCGAGGCCGAGCGCCTTCGCGGTCCTCAGGTTGATCACCAGCTCGAATTGGGTCGGCCGCTCGACCGGCAGGTCGGCCGGCTTCGCACCCCTCAGGATGCGATCGACGTACGACGCGATGCGGCGGTACATCTTCTGCTGGCTGGTGCCGTAGGCCATCAGCCCGCCGTCGCGCACCTGCTCGGGCCACTCGTAGGTGGCGGCAAGGCGGTGCTTCGCGGCGAGCGCGATGATCTCGGCCCGATCGCGCACGAACGAGGTGTGCGCGCCGACGAAGAGTGCGGCTGGCCGCTGCGCAGAGATCGCGGCGAAGGCACGTGCGTAGTCGCCACCCTGCACCGCCACGACGACCAGTTCGAGGCCGAGCGCCTCGGCTGCCTCGCGCACTTCGCGCGCTTGCAGACGAGTCGACGCGTCGTCCGGCGGCGACAGGTAGGCGATGCGCCGGGCTTGCGGCACGGCCGCCTTGAGCAGTTCGAGCCGCTTGCCTGCCAGCGAGCCGTCGGGGGCAATCAGCACGCCGGTGACGTTGGCGCCTGGGCGCGCGAGGCTCGCGACGACCCCCAGCGCCACCGGGTCGAAGTTGCCGTACATGACGATCGGCGTCGTCGTGGTGGCGTCCTTCGCGGCCTGCACCGCCGTCGAGGCCACCGTGACAATTACATCCGCCCCGGCCTGCACGAGTTCGCGCGCGAGCGGCAGCAGCCGCGTCAGGTCGCCATCAGCATAGCGCTTCTCGACGATGAGGTTGCGCCCTTCGACGTAGCCGAACTCAGCGAGCGCGTTCGGGATGCCGACCGCTTGCGTGTCGGTGGGCAGGATCGGCATCGGGCTGGGCCGCAGGATGCCGACGCGGTAAACGCGCCCCGACGGCTGTGCCGCCGCAAACCACGGCAGGGCCATCAGGCTGCCGGCCATCGCGCTCATGCACCTGCGCCGATCCATCATGCTTCGATCCCCTGCCCCGCAGGCCGGCGAGGTGGCTCAAGATACCTGAATGGCGGGCGCTCAGGCAAACTTCGCCTCGAACGACGAACCGACCCGGGGCACAGAGCCGCCGCCGTCAGTCGATTTTCTTCAGCCCCGCCCCGAACCGGCGCGCGTTCTCGACATAGTGCCGAGCCGCGCGCGCGAGGCCGGCGATCTGCTCCGGTGTGAGCTCGCGCACGACCTTGGCGGGCGAGCCCATGATCATCGAGCCATCGGGAAACTCCTTGCCCTCGGTGACGAGCGAGCCGGCGCCGACGAGGCAATTGCGGCCGATCTTCGCGCCGTTCAGCACCACCGCCTTGATGCCGATCAGCGAGCCGTCGCCGATGGTGCAGCCGTGCAGCATCACTTGGTGGCCGACCGTGACGTTCTCGCCCAGCGTGAGCGGCGAGCCCGGGTCGGAGTGCAGCATGCTGCCGTCCTGCACGTTCGAGTTTTTGCCGATGCGAATGGGTTCGTTGTCGCCGCGCAGGATCGCGCCGAACCAGATGCTGACGCCCTCGGCCAGCTCCACGTTGCCGATCACCTGCGCGCTGTCGGCCACCCAGACGGTCTCGGCGAGGCGGGGCGTGAGGGTGTCGAGCTGGTAGAGGGCCATGGGGAACCTTCGAGGTGGGTCAGCCGATAATTCTAGGGAATGAATCTGCCAATGGACCCACGAGCGCATGCCCTGGCACTTCTGTGCCTGACCGACCCGGTGGCCAAGGCAGCGCGCACCCGCGCCTTGTTCGCCGACCTCGACCTGGGCGCGATCGACCCCCAGACCGTGTTCGACACGCCCGACACACTGCCCGGCCGCCCGGCGCTGCCGCGCCTCGTCGCGCCGAAGGAGGTGCCGACGCGCTCGCCGTTCACACTCGAAGGCCGCGCCGCACTGCTGCATGCCGTCACGCACATCGAGTTCAACGCGATCAACCTCGCGCTCGACGCGGTCTGGCGCTTTCGCGGCATGCCGATCGCCTTCTACCGCGACTGGTTGCGCGTCGCGAGCGAAGAGGCGCTGCACTTCACGCTGCTGCGCGAACACTTGCTGAGCCTCGGCAGCGACTATGGGCAACTCGACGCGCACGACGGCCTGTGGACGATGACGCAGCGCACCGCGTCTGACGTGACCGCGCGCATGGCGCTGGTGCCGCGCACGCTCGAAGCGCGCGGCCTCGACGCGGCGCCGCCGATGCAGGCGAAGCTGCGCAAGGCGGGTGACCTGCGCGCGGTCGAGATCCTCGACGTGATCCTGCGCGACGAGGTCGGCCACGTCGCGATCGGCAACCACTGGTACCGCTGGCTGTGCGCGCGCGATGGCCACGACCCGATCGCGCTCTATGCGGAGCTGACCGTCCGCCACCAGGCGCCGCGCCTGCGGCCGCCGTTCAACACCGAAGCGCGTCGCGCCGCGGGTTTCACCGAGGCCGAGATCGGCCTGCTCTCTTGAGTCATCGCGTCATGAACATCTTCGTCGCCGGCTTTCACCACGAGACCAACACCTTCGCGCCCTCGCCGGCCGACTGGGAGGCCTTCGCCTGCGGCGCCGGCTACCCGGCCTATTCGCGCGGCGACGCGATGCTCGCGAAGATGAGGCCGTCGAGCAGCGGACTGGGCGGCTTCGCTCAGGCCGCGGCCGGCTTCGGCTGGACGCTCGTGCCCTCGGTCTGGGCCGGTGCGATGCCGTCGAACCGCGTCACCACCGAGGCGTTCGAGCGCCTCTGCGGCGAGATCATCGCCGACCTGAGCTTGCAGATGACACGCGGCGGCTTCGACGCGATCTACCTCGACCTGCACGGCGCCGGCGTCGCCGAATACGCCGACGATGCCGAGGGCGAGTTGCTGGCGCGCATCCGCGCTGTGGTCGGCCCACAGATGACGATTGTCGCCAGCCTCGACCTGCACGCCAACGTGACCGCGCGCATGCTGGCGCTCGCGACCGCGATGACGGTCTATCGCACCTACCCGCATGTGGACATGCGCGAGACCGGCGCGCGCGCGGCGCGCATGCTGGCGCGGCGCCTCGGCACCGCGCCGCGCGCGATGCACGCCGAGCGTGTGCGCTTCCTGCTGCCGCTGAACGCGCAGTGCACGCTGATGCAGCCGGCCCGGTCGATCATCGAGCTGATCGACCAGCTCGAAGCGAAGGACGACGTCGAGCTCAGCTTCGCGATGGGCTTTTCGGCCGCCGACTTCGCCGAGTGCGGGCCGGTGCTGTTCGGCTACGCCGCTGACGCCGATACCGCGCGCGAGGCGGTGCAGCGCCTGCATCACGAGGCCGCGGTGGCACGCCGCGCCGACTGGAAGACCGAGTTGCTGGCACCCGACGACGCGGTGGAGCACGGCATCGAGCTCGCGCTGCTCGCGCACGCGCCGGTCGTCATCGCCGACACGCAGGACAACCCCGGTGCGGGCGGCGATGCCAACACGACCGGGCTGTTGCACGCGCTGATCGCCGCCGACGCGGGCCGGCGCCTCGACGGGCAGGTCGCGCTCGGCCTGTTGTTCGATCCCGACTCGGTCCGCGCCGCGTGCGCGGCCGGCGTCGGTGCGACGCTGCCGCTGCAAATCGGCCGCGCGGTGCCGACCTGGAGCGGCGCGCTCACCGAGCCGCCGGTGCAGGCCGAGGCGCGCGTGCTCGCCGTCAGCGACGGCGTGGTCGCGATGCATGGCCCGATGACGGCAGGCATGACGATGCAGCTCGGCGCGAGCGCCTGCGTCGAGGTGCGCGGCATCAAGGTGCTGCTGTCGAGCCGCAAGGCGCAGATGCTCGACCTCGACCTGTTCCGCTACCTCGGCATCGAGCCTGCGGACATGAAGCTGCTGGTCGTCAAGAGCTCGGTGCATTTCCGCGCCGCGTTCGCGCCGATCGCATCCACCATCCTGGTCGCGAAAGCGCCGGGCCCGATGGCGGCCGATCCCGGCGATCTGCCGTGGACGAAGCTGCCGCCCGGCATGGCCACGCGGCCCTGAGGCCTTTAGAAGCTGTAGCGCCCCATCAGGTCGAAGCGCGAGAGCGTGCCCTTGTCGCCATCGAAGGTCTTGCGCTGGCCGTAGATGAACTCACCGCCGAGTTCGACGTTCTTGATCGGCGTGTAGATCAGGTTCACGAACAACTGCCCGATCGTCTTGTTGTCCACTGCCGCCACGGTCTTGCCGCGGTTGAAGCCGAGCACGGCGCTGCCGCGCAGCTGCTCGTTGAAGGTGCGCGTGTAGCCGAGCACGAGGCCCTGGTTCTTGTCGAAAGTGATCTCGCCGCTGGCGGCGTCGATCGCGTAGCCGTTCGAACCATAGAGCTGGTCCACGTCGCCGTCGACGCGGGTGTACTGGCCCATGAACAGGTCCTTGTCGGTGAGCTTGTAGCTGCCGCCGACACCGACGCCGAAGCCGCGCTTGGTCTCCACCGGCGAGCGCTTCTCGTGCGCGAGCACGCGCGCGTTGACCGCGCCCCAGTCGAAGCTCTTGTCGAAGCGCGCCACCAGCTGTGGCATGCGCTCGTTCGAGCTGCCGGCGCCGAACTGGTCTTCCGGGTCTTCGGCGGCGAAGCTGACCTTGTAGCCCGCCTTCGCGTCGCCGTAGGTGTAGCGCACCATCGCGCGGCGCGAGAACGGCGCGCCGATCGGGCCGTTGAAGTCCACGGTCTCGGGCAGGTCGTCCAGATCCATGAACGTCGACCAGGTCTGGCCGATCAGCCAGCCACCGTACTCACCGTAGGCGTGGCGCAGGCGCAGGCGGTTGCGGTTACCGGTGCCATACGCGTAGAAGTCGGCCTCGATCTTGGTGTTGAGGGTGCCCAGGCTCGTCGGCGTCGAGGTCTCGAAGCCGAAGCGCGAGGTCTCGGCGGTGAACTTGGTCTTGCCCTTCGGGAGGCCCGCGATGTTGAGCGGCTGGAAGGTCATGTCGGTGAAGACATCGGGAAAGTTCGACTGCTTGAAGTCGTGGATCGCGTGCGCCTCGGCATAGCCGTAGATGCGCAGTGAGGTCTCGGAGCCGGGCAGGCGGAAGCCGCCGTTGATGTCGCCGAGCACGACCGCGTCTTTCGACTTGATCTCGAGCGCTTCGATGCGCTCGCCCCAGCCGGAGTTGTCGGCCGGCTTGTCGGCCGGTTTGACCGCGGCGTCGGCCCTCGCCTTCTTCAGCTCGTCGAGCTCCTCGCGCAGCTTCTTCATCTCGATGCGCAGCTCTTCGATCGTCTGCGCCTGCGCGGGCAGCGCGCCGAAGACGCAGGCGGCAGCGAGCACGGTCATCGTCAGGTTCGACTTCATGGATTCCCTTCGTTGTTGATGTTGATTCAATGTGCGATGTGGCCCAGGAACGCACGGATGCGCTCGTTCTCCTGGGCGCCGAAGAATTGATCGGGCGGCGCGTCCTGCGCGATGCAGCCCTGGTCGAAGAACAGGATGCGGTTGCCGACCTCGCGCGCGAAACCCATCTCGTGGGTCACGACGATCATCGTCATGCCGCTGCTGGCGAGCTGCTTCATCACGTCGAGCACCTCCTTGACCATCTCGGGGTCGAGCGCCGAAGTCGGCTCGTCGAACAGCAGCACGCGCGGCTTCATCGCGAGCGAGCGCGCGATCGCCACGCGCTGCTGCTGGCCGCCCGAGAGCTGGAACGGGTGCTTGGCGGCATGGCTCTTCAGGCCGACGCGGTCGAGCAGTTCCATCGCCAGCGCGTTGGCCTCGGCGCGCGGCGTCTTGCGAACGCGGCGCTGCGCGAGCGCGACGTTGTCGAGCACGCTCAGGTGCGGGAACAGATTGAACTGCTGGAACACCATGCCGACCTCGGCGCGCAACGCGTCGAGGTTCTTGTGGCTGTCGCAGACCTCGATGCCGTCGACGATGATCGTGCCCGAGTCGTGCGTCTCGAGCCGGTTCAAGGTGCGCAGCAAGGTGCTCTTGCCCGAACCCGAGGCGCCGATGATGACGGCCACCTCGCCCGCGTTGAACGAGGTCGTCACGTCCTTCAGCACATGGGCCGCGCCGAAGTGCTTGTTGACCTTGTCGACCGTGATCAACGGCGCCACGGTGGTGGCGCTCATGCCAGCTTTCCCTCGTGGTCGAAACGCCGCTCCACGGCGTTCGAGATCTGCGTCATCAGGGTCGTCAGCAGTAGGTAGATCAGCCCGGTCGTGATGTAGCACGGCACGGGCTGGAAGGTGGCGGCCTGGATGCGTGTGCTGACGAGCGAGACCTCGACGACGCCGATCACGTAGGCGAGCGACGAGTCTTTCAACAGCGAAACGATATTGTTGACCAGCGGCGGCAGCGAGATCTTGAACGCCTGTGGAAAGGTCACGTCGATGAAGCAGAACCAGCGCGACATGCCCAGCGAGCGCGCCGCTTCCAGCTGCCCCTTCGGCACCGCGAGCAGCCCGGCGCGAATCGCCTCGGCGTTGTAGGCGCCGACGTTCAGCGCCAGCGCGAACGCGGCGGCGGTGAACTCGTCGAACTTGAGCACGGGGACCAGTTCGGGCAGCGCGAAGAACACGAACAGCACCTGCAGCAAGAGCGGCGTGCCGCGCATGATCCACACATACAGGCTCGCGACCCAGCGCACCGGCGGGATGCGCGAGACCTTGCCGAGCGCAGCGAGCACGCCCAGCACCAGCCCGGCAACGCCGGCGATCAGCGTGAGCAACACGGTCACGCGCGTGCCTTCTGCGAAGGCCTGTGCGTTCGGGCCAATCGGCTCGGGTGCGAGCGCCAGCGGCTTGGCCATCAGCCACAACACGAGCAGGATCGCGAAGCCGGCGGCCACCATCGTGGCGCTGCTGCGCTGCTGCCGGCTCCAGCCGACCGGCCAGACGGAGAGGGTTGATGCCATGGTTGTGTTTCCGGCAGTCCGCACGAGGGGAAGTGCTCGGCCGAAGCCGGGCACGTGAGAGGCGTCAGGCCACGGTCACTTGCAGCGGATGTCTTCGCCGAACCACTTCTTCGAGATCGTCGCGTAGCTGCCGTCGGCCTGGATCGCGGCCAGCGCCTTGTTGATCTCGGCGGCCACGCTGGTGTTGCCCTTGGCCACCGCCGAGGCGATGCGTTCGACGAACAGGAACTCGCCCATCTTCAAGCCGAGGCCGGGGTTGGCTTCGAGCGAACTCTTCGCCACGAAGCGGTCGGTGACCCAGGCATCGACGCGGCCCGAAGCGAGCGCGGCACGCGCATCGCTGTCCTGCGGGAAGGTCTTGACCTCCTTCACCGCCGCGACCTTCTTGACGTTCTCGAAGTAAGTCGTGCCGATCTGCACCGAGATCGTCTTGTCTTTCAGGTCGGCGGCGGTCTTGATGACGCCGTCCTTGGAGACGATGATGCCGCCCGAGCAATAGTGCGGGTCGGTGAAGGTGACCGCCTTGGCGCGGTCTTCGGTGATGCCGTGCGAGGCGATCACCATGTCCCACCGATCCTGACGCAAGCCGGCGAGCAGCGCGTCGAAGCTCAACGCCTTGTACTCGCTCTTGAGGCCCATCTTGGCAACGAGCGCGTCGGCAATGTCGATCTCGAAACCGGTGAGTTTGGAGCCCTGGAAGAAGTTGAACGGCGCGAACTGGCCTTCTGTCGCAATGATGATCTTGCCGTCCTTCTTGATGTCTTCGAAGCTGCGCGCCTGCGCAGCCAGCGCCAGCACACAGCCGATCACGGCCACCAGGGCCTTGAGGCCGAATCGTTGCAAGGTCATGAGTTCTCCAGAAGGAACGGGGCTGGGAGCACCGGCGCCGGTGCGTTTCGTCGGTGCACGCAAGAACAGCGCCGACCCGAAGTGGTGCGAACGATCTTAGGGCCGCCGGCGCACGCCGATCGCGGCGTCTGCTCTCAGGAGTTTCCCCAGTGTCGCGACAAGTTCAGCCGAAGAAGTAGCGCTTCAGCCCCGCCAGGATCATCTCGACCGCGATCGCGGTGAGCACCAGGCCCATCAGCTTTTCGAGCGCGGCGACGACCGAGTCGCCGAGCAGCCGGCGGATGCGCTCGCACAGCAGCAGCACCGCGCCCGAGACCGCCATCGCGCAGGTCAGTGCGACCGCCCAGGTCATCACGCGCTCGGGCTGGCGCGAGGCGAGCAGCAGCACCGTGGCCATCGCCGACGGCCCGGCCAGCAGTGGCACCGCGAGCGGGAAGATCAAGGGCTCACGGCCCTCCGGCACGCCGTAGACACCGCCCTCGTGGCTGAAGATCATCCGCATCGCGATGATCAAGAGAATCACGCCGCCGGCCACTTCGAGCGAGCGCTCCGACAGGCGCATCAGCTCCAGAAAGCCGCCGCCGAGGAACATGAACGCGAGCAGCACGCCGAACGCGATGCCGACCTCGCGCAGCGCGACCCAGGTGCGCCTCGCAGGAGGAACAGCGCCCATGATCGGGATGAACACCGGCAGGCTGCCGAGCGGATCGAGCACGAGCAACAGCAGGATGAAGGCAGAGACGAAGCTGTGGTCCATGCGGCGCGATTCTGCCGCAGCGCTGCATCACGGCGTCACGGCACAGCTCGCATCGTGCGCCAGCGGCATCGCGTCGAGCATGCGTTGCCACAGCGCGCGCCAGGGCGGCCAGTCGTGGCCACCATCGGTGGTGAACACCTGGTCGGGTGGCAGCGCGGCGCCGAGCAGTTCGGCAGGGGCCGCCAAGCGGTCGGCGCGGCCGTAGCCCAGGTACAGCGGCGGACGCGGCACGCTTGGCTGCACATAGCCCTGCAGCCAGCGCCACAGCGGTGCGTCGATCGGCTCGCCGTCGGCCGGCTGCGGTCGCCACGCGCGCAGTCCGCCTTGCACCGCGATCTCCTCCGCGACCAGGCCTTCACCGAGGAACGGCGCGATCGCGACGATGCCGCTGATGCCCTGCGGCTGCTCCCGCGCGTAGATCAACGCGCCGAACCCGCCGAGCGAGATGCCGACGAGCCAGATCTCCCGGTACCCGCGTGCGCGCGCCGGCTCGATGATGTCGCTGCGCAAGCGGTCGATGACGCTGCGTTCACGGTAGTAGCCAGGGTGCGCGTCGACGATCGTGACGTCGGCGGCGATGCGACGCTCGCGCAATGCACGCACGAACCCTTCGCGGACGAACTCGTCGGGCACCGAGGCCGCGCCGGGCAGCATCACGATCAGCGTGCTCGGCGCGCTGGCGCAGCGCGCGGCGTCCTGGGTCGTCTGCATCGGCACGGTCATCGGGCGCCACGCGTTGCAGCCCGCCAGGGCGAACGTCAATGCAAAGGTCAGTGCGCGCGTCGGGGCCGGCAGCAACGCAGAACCGCGCCGGCGCGATCCGGCGCGCGCTTCTCGCATGCCTTCAGTTCGCCGCGGATGCAGTCGCCGCCGCCGGGTTGGCGGGTCGCTCGTGCATCACGCGCTGCGGAAACGGGATCTCGATGCCGAGTTCGTTCAGCAGGTCGAGCACCGCGAGGTTCACGTCCGAGCGCACATTGCCCTGGCCGTTCTCCGGATCGGCGATCCAGAACGCGATGTTCAGGTTGATGCCGTCGGCCGCGAACTCGGCCAGTTGCACCGCCGGGGCCGGGTCGGCCAGCACGCGCGCCACGCGCCCCACCACGGCCTCGAGCCGCCCCTGCAACGCGCGCACGTCGGTGCCGTAGGCGACCTGCACGAGGCTGTTGATCGAGACCTTCTGGTCGGCCAGCGACGAGTTCTCGACCCGCTGCGTGATCAGCATCTCGTTCGGCACGATCGACTCGCGGCCGTTGAGCGCGCGAATCACCGTGTAGCGGGTGCGGATGTCGGTGACGCGGCCCTCGAAGCCATCGACCTTGACCATGTCGCCGATGCGCAGCGACCGCTCGGCCAGCACGACGAAGCCGCTGACGTAGTTGGCCGCGATCTTCTGCAGGCCGAAGCCGACGCCGACACCGATCGCACCACCCAGCACCGACAGCGCCGTCAGATCGATGCCGACCGCCGACAGCGCCACCAGCAGGCCGATGAAGAGCAGCGCCGCGCGCACGACGTTGGCCGCCATCTTGCGCAGCGAGAGCGTGTTGCCGGTGCCGTGCAGCAGCTTCTTCTCGATCGCCGCGGAGATCCACAGCGCCACCACCAGCACCAGGCCGGCGGTGAGCGATCCCTCGACGACGTTGCGCAGGCTCATGCGGCTGGCGCCGACCTTCCAGCTCAGGTCGTCCATCGCATCGAGCAGGATCGGCAGCACGCCGGTGACCCACAGCACGACCGCAATCCACGCCAGCCACGAGATGCTGCGTTCGAGAAGGCGCACCCAGCGCGCCGCGGGGAAGGTCGCGCCGAGCACGCGCACGCTCAGGCGGATCACCACCAGCGAGACCAGCATCGGCACCGCGAGCTTGAACACCGCCGCCTTGACGGTGGCGTGAAGCACGAGCTTGGCGGCGAAGGCCAGCGCCAGCGCCAGCACCGGAAAGAGCACGCCATCGACGATGCGCCTGCCGAACCAGATCGAGCCTTCCGGCGACCGCGGCCCGCGCACCAGCCGCACGATGCCCCACGCGAGTGCGAGGCAGCCGGCGAGCACCGCCAGTTCGGTGAGGGCGCCGGGCTGCGTCAGCGAGCCCAGCAGTTCGTTCAAGTCGTCTGCGCTGAGTACGTTTGCCATCGCGTTCGGTCAGATCCCCGCGAGCACCCGCAAGTGCGCCGCGACGCTGCGCGCGAGTGCGCTGAGGTTGTAGCCGCCTTCGAGGCACGAGACGATGCGGCCCTTGGCATGGCGTTCGGCCAGGCCCATGATGCGCAAGGTGATCCACTCGTAGTCGGCCTCGACCAGCCCGAGTTGGCCGAGATCGTCTTCGCGGTGCGCATCGAAGCCGGCGCTGATGAAGATCATCTGCGGTCGGAAGGCTTCGAGGCGAGGCATCCAGTTGGCCTCGATCAGCTCGCGCACCTCCGCGCCCTTGGTATAGGCCGGCACCGGCACGTTCACCATGTTGGTGCCGAGCGGCACGCCGCCGCTGAACGGGTAGAAGTGATCCTGGAAGATGCTCGCCATCAGCACGCGCTCGTCGTTCGCGATGATGTCCTCGGTGCCGTTGCCATGGTGCACGTCGAAGTCGATGATCGCCACGCGCTCCAGGCCGCGCACGTCGAGCGCGTGGCGCGCCGCGATCGCGACGTTGTTGAAGAAGCAGAAGCCCATCGCCGACGCGCGCGTCGCGTGGTGGCCGGGCGGGCGCACGGCGCAGAAGGCGTTGGCGGCGCGGCCGTCGATCACCGCGTCGGTGGCGGCCACGGCGGCACCGGCAGCGCGCTGCACCGCTGCCCAGGTGCCAGCGCCGGCCACCGTGTCGGGGTCGAGCGCGCGCATCCGGCCGTCGGCCTGCACGCGTTCGAGCAGGTCGCGCAGCTCATTGACGTAGCCGCGCGCGTGGGCGCGCGCCACGTCGTCGAGATCGACCAGCGGCGCCTCGACGCGTTCGAGCGCGACATCCAGGCCGGTAGCGAGCAGGTAGTCGTCGATCGCGGCCAGCCGTTGCGCGCACTCCGGGTGGCCTTGGCCCATGTCGTGGCCGCGGCAATCGTGATGGGTGTAGTAAGCGGTGGTCATGGGCGGGCGGTGTTTTCGGGTATTGTCATTGAATGGACAAAGCGCTCGCAGAACAACTCGCCGCACTGATCGCGCAGATCGGCTCGATTATCGTCGGCAAGCGAGCCCAGATCGAAGACTGCGTCGCCTGCATGCTTGCCGGCGGCCACCTGCTGATCGAGGACGTGCCGGGCGTCGGCAAGACGACCTTGGCCCACACCTTGGCGGTCTCGCTCGGGCTGCGCTTCTCGCGCACCCAGTTCACGGCCGACCTGATGCCCTCCGACCTGATCGGCGTCAGCGTCTACGAGCGCAGCCGCGAGAACTTCGTGTTCCACCCCGGCCCGGTGTTCGCGCAGGTGCTGCTGGCCGACGAGATCAACCGCGCCGGGCCGAAGACGCAGAGCGCGCTGCTCGAAGCGATGGAAGAGCATCAGGTCAGCGTCGAAGGCGAAACGCGCGCCCTGCCCGAACCGTTCTTCGTGATCGCGACGCAGAACCCGAGCGACCAGCTCGGCACCTACCCATTACCGGAGTCGCAGCTCGATCGCTTCCTGATGTGCATCACGCTGGGCTACCCCGACCAGGCCAGCGAGCGCGCGCTGCTCGCCGGCCAGGACCGGCGCGAGGCGATCCACGGCCTGACGGCCGTGATGACGCCCGAACAGCTCGTCGAGGCGCAGAAGTCGGTGCAGCAGGTGCACGCCTCGGAGACGCTGCTCGACTACCTGCAGGCGCTGATCGCCGCGACGCGCTCGGGCAGCTGGTTCGTCGAGGGCCTGAGCCCGCGCGCCGGCATCGGCGTGCTGCGTGCGGCACGCGCCCGCGCGCTGCTGGCGCAGCGCGACTACGTGGCGCCCGACGACGTGCAGTACGTGCTGCCGCAGACCATCGCGCACCGCCTCGTGCCGGTCGCCGGCGCCGGGCGCGGCAGCAAGGAGCAGGTGCGCGCGATGATCGAGGCCGTGGCTCTGCCGTGATCCCTCTGCCCTGAACTGAATTGATGCAAGCCGCCGCGCTGAACCCCGCGTTCCAGTTGCGCCAACACTTCCGGCGCTGGGCCCAGGCACGTCAGCCGCGCAGCGACACGCTGCAGCTGACGCAGCGCAACGTCTACATCCTGCCGACCAAGGCCGGGCTGCTTTTCGCCGGCACGGTGTTCGTGCTGCTGCTCGCGTCGATCAACTACCAGCTCAACCTCGGCTATGTGCTGACCTTCCTGCTCGCCGGCAGCGGCGTGGTCTCGATGCACATCACGCACGCCACCTTGCGCGGGCTCACCCTGCACCTGCGGCCGGTCGCGCCGACGTTCGTCGGCGACGCGGTGCTGCTCGACGTGGTGCTCACCAGCCCCGGCACTGCGCGCTTCGGCGTCGGCCTGAAGGTGGCGAGCGCGTCGTTCACGACGCTGAGCTGGATCGACGTGCCCGCGCTCGGCCAGGCGGGTGCGCAACTCAGCTTCGTCGCGACCACGCGCGGGCGCGTCGAGGTGCCCACGCTGAGCGCGGAGACGCGCTTCCCGCTCGGCCTGTTCCGCGCCTGGACGGTGTGGCGGCCGGCCGCGGAGCTGCTGGTCTACCCCAGGCCTGAGTTCCCCGCCGCCGCGCTGCCGCTGGCGCGCGCCGTGCCCGGCGGCGCAGCCCAGGCGCGCACGGCCGATGGCGGCGAGGTCGAAGGCGTGCGCGCCTATCGGCGTGGCGATCCGCCGAAACTGATCGCCTGGAAGAAAGCTGCGAAGGCGATCGAGGCCGGCGGCGATCTCGTCAGCCGCGACACGAGTGCGGCGGTGCATCAGGCGCTGTGGCTGGAGTGGCAACAATGCGGCTCGCTCGCGCCGGAGGAGCGGCTGTCGCGCCTGACCGCGTGGACGCTCGCCGCGCACCGCGCCAACGCCGAATTCGGCCTGCGTCTGCCGGGGCGCGAACTGGCCCTGGCCAGTGGTGACGCACACCGCCGCCACTGCCTGGAGGCGCTCGCGCTGTGGCAATGACGCCAGCGCTCGGCGCGCAGCGACCGGCCCTCTGGCCGGGCTGGCAACGCCTGCCGCGCGACGCGCGCGACACGCTGTTCATGCTGTTCGTGATCGGCTGGACGGTGCTGCCGCACGTTGCCCATCTGCCGGCCTGGTGCTCGCTGCTCACGCTCGTGGTGCTGCTCTGGCGGGCCCGGCTGGCGCTGGCGAATGCGCCGCTGCCGAGTCGCTGGGTGCTGGTGGCGGTGCTGGTGCTGGCCGCGGGGCTGACGCAGTGGTCGCACCAGACGCTGCTCGGCAAGGAGCCCGGCGTGACGATGGTCGTGGTGCTGATGGCGCTCAAAACGCTGGAGCTGCGCGCGCGGCGCGATGCCTTCGTCGTGTTCTTCCTCGGCTTCTTCATCGTGCTGACGCACTTCCTGTATTCGCAGTCGCTGCTCGTTGCGGGGGCGATGCTGGTATCGGTCTGGGGCTTGCTGACGGCTTTGGTGCTGGTGCACATGCCGGTCGGCCAGCCGAGCCTGCGCCAGGCGAGCACGTTGGCCGCGCGCACTGCGCTGTGGGGTGCGCCGATCATGGCGCTGATGTTCGCGCTGTTCCCGCGCATCGGGCCGCTGTGGGGTGTGCCGAACGACGGCCTGGCCCGCACCGGCCTGTCGAACACGATGCGCATGGGTTCGGTGGCCGAACTCGCGCGCGACGACAGCATCGCGATGCGGGTGCGCTTCGACGGCCCCGCGCCGCCGCCCGCGACCCTGTACTTTCGCGGCCCGGTGCTGTCGCGCTTCGACGGCGCGGAGTGGCGTGTCGCCAACTACGAAAGCTTCGCCGCGCTGCGCGCGCCCAGCGAGCTGCGCGTGCGTGGCGCACCGGTGCGCTACGAGATGACGCTCGAGCCGCTTCGCATCACCTCGCTGCCGCTGCTGGAGGCGACCGGCGAGACGCCCGCCATCGAAGGCTACCGCGCGATCTCGCTGCCCGATCTGCAGTGGATCACCGAGCGCCCGGTGATCGAGCGGTTGCGCTTTCGGGCCGAGGCCTGGACTCAGTTCAGCCACGGCCCGCGCGCTGACGCGCCGGGCTTGCGCGATGCGGTCGAGCTGCCCGCCGGCTACAACCCGCGCACGCTCGCCTGGGCCGCCGCGATGCGGCGCCAACCGGCATTTGCCACGGCCGGCCCGCGCGTGCTCGCCGCGGCGTTGATGAACCACATCCGGACGCAGGGCTACAGCTACACCGTCGCGCCCGGCGAGTACGGGCGTGATGCGGTGGACGAGTTCTGGTTCGATCGGCGCGCCGGCTTCTGTGAGCACTTCGCGGCGGCGTTCGTCGTCATCATGCGGGCACTCGATGTGCCGGCGCGCATCGTGACCGGCTTCCAGGGCACCGACGCGGCACCGATCGACGGCTACTACACCGTGCGTCAGGGCTCGGCCCATGCCTGGGCCGAGTACTGGGAACCCGGCACCGGCTGGGTGCGTGCCGACCCGACCGCCGCCGTCGCGCCTGATCGCATCAACCGCGGCAACCGGCTCGCGCCACCGCCGGGGCTCGTCGCCGGCGCGCTGGGCAACGTCAGCCCCGAGCTGCTGGCCTCGCTGCGCGCCGGCTGGGACGCCGTCAACAACCGCTGGAACCAGTGGGTGCTGAACTACTCGCGCGGCCAGCAGATGGATGTGCTGAAGAGCCTGGGCGTCGAATCGCCGAGCTGGGAAGACCTGGCCAAGCTGCTGATCATCGCGCTCAGCTCGCTCGCGCTGGCCGGCGCGGCCTGGGCCTGGTGGGACCGCCACCGCGTCGACCCATGGATTCGCCAGATGGAGCGCCTGCGCGAGGCGCTGCGCAGGCTCGGCCTCGACAGCGCGGCCCACGAGGCTCCGCGCGCCCTCGCCGCGCGCTTGCGCGAGCGTTACGGCGCGCCGGGCGAACCGCTCGCCGCGCTGCTCGACGCGCTGGAGCGCCAGCGCTACAGCCGCACGACGATCGCGCGCCCCGACGCGGCGCTGACGCGCGCCTTCGTGTCCGGCGCCCGCGCGCTGCGACCGCCTCGATAATCCGGCCGATGACCCGATCACTGCCGACCCTGCTCTGCGCGCTGCTACTCTGCGGTGCAAGCAACGCCTTCTCCGCGAAATCCCAGCCCGATGACGCGCCCGACGCCGTCACCTATGGCCGCCGCGACGACGTGCTCGCGTTCGGCACCGAGCTCGCCGAGCGCCGCGGCCTGGATGCCACCTGGGTGCAGGCCGCGCTGCAACGCGCGCGCTTCATGCCGAGCGTGGCGAAGTTCATCATGCCGCCGCCGGCCGGCACGGCGAAGAACTGGGCCGCGTACCGCAGCCGTTTCGTCGAGCCGGTGCGCATCCGCGCAGGCGTGGCGTTCTGGCGCGCCAACGAGAAGTGGCTCAGGCAGGCCGAAGAGGTCTATGGCGTACCGCCGGAGATCGTCGTCGGCATCGTCGGTGTGGAGACGATCTACGGCCAGCAAATGGGCAATTTCCGCGTCATCGATGCGCTCGCCACCTTGGCATTTGACTTCCCCGTCGGGCGCAAGGACCGCAGCGCGTTCTTCCGCGACGAGCTCGAGAACTTCTTCGTGCTGTGCCAGAGCGAGGGCGCGGACCCGCTGCAACTGAAGGGCAGCTTTGCCGGCGCGATGGGCATGCCACAGTTCATGCCGTCGAGTTTCAACAAGTACGCCGTCGACATGGACGGCGACGGCCATGTCGATCTGCGCGGCAGCGCCGCCGACGTGATCGGCAGCGTCGCGCATTACCTCGCGGAGTTCGGCTGGCGGCGCGCGTTGCCGACACGGTTCGAGGTTGCGGTGCCGGTCGAGACGGTCGATCGCGCGCTGCTGCTCGCGCCCGACATCCTGCCGAGCTTCACCCTGGCGGAGTTCGCCGAGCGCGGCGCGCAAATCGAGCCGGCCGCGCTCGCCACCGAAGTGCGGCTCGACGACAGCGGCGGCGTCGGCAAACTCGCGCTCGTCGAACTGCAGAACGGCGACGCCGCGCCGAGCTATGTGGCTGGCACCAGCAACTTCTACGCGGTGACGCGCTACAACTGGTCGAGCTACTACGCCCTGGCCGTCATCGAGCTCGGTGAGGCGGTGGCGCGCGAGGTGGCGCGCAGCACGCGCTGAGCCCAGCGTGCCACCTGCGTCGGCCGCGCCGCGAAGCTCGCGCCGTACAGCGCCGCGCCGTAGCGCAGCATCAGCAGCGCGAGCCGGGCGGCCGGCGCGTGATCCTGGTCGGCGAGCGTGGCCAGGTGATCGAAGGCGATCGCCCAGTGGCCATCGCGGTACAGGCGCACCGCGTTGTCGAAGCGATCGTCGCGCAGGATCGTGACGCGCGCGCCGGAGCGCATCGCGGCTTGGCCGGCGCCGCATTCGTCGAGCACGCTGTCGAGCACGCGGCCCGCCGCAGCGGAACTGTTGGCGGCCTCGGCCCAGCCGCGCATCGCTGGGCCGCGCGCGAAGGGCGTGCGACCGGTGCGGCCGGCGTTGAACGGCATGCGATTCAGGGCATAGCTCATGGTGGACCTCGGTCTGGCTGGTTGTGCGGCGCCCGAACATCGGATGCCTCACCCCTGCATACGGGGTCTCGCGGGAAAACCGGACAGGGACGGCGCAATGCGCGCTCAAGGCCACCAGACGACGAGCTGCAGCAACGGCACGAGCAGCGCCGTCGCCAGCGCGATCGCGACGGCGCGGATCAACCACATCAGCGGCGCCCAGGCGCGCTCGGGCGAGTGCCAGGGCTCGATGGAATCGGGGTCGTGCGTGCTCATCTGCATCCTCCTTGCCCCGCACGAGCGGGGTCAAGGGGATATACGCAACGCGGGGCGAAAACCGGACAGACTCGACCGCGGCCCGGCTGCGCGAAGGCGGCGCGTCAGTAACGCTTCGAGTCGGTGTCGTTCTTCGAGCGGGAGCGGTTGCAGAGCCAGCAGGCGAGCAGCGCGCCCGCGAACCCACCCGCCGCCCCGCCGACGAAGGAATAGAGGATGTGCGGGCCCCCCGGCTGCGCGTATGCCGCGAGCGGCATTGCCAGCAGGAAGATGGCGACTGGCAGCTTGCTCTTCATATTCATGGGTACTCCTCGTCGTCAGCTGAAAAAATCGATGCTCGGGCGCTTCTTGGCGCCGGTCATGGAAGGGTCTGAACCTTTGAGCGACGTTACACCCGCGGCGACCGCTTGTTCAAGGTGGATGCGCAGGGCCTTGACCCGCACGTATGCGGGTGCCTCCTCACCCATTGCTTTACGCAAAGAGGGCCCGGCCTGTTCGACGATCGCTAGCGCTTCGCTACGGCGCCCTAACGCTTCGAGTGCAAGCGCCGTATTGAGCGACGCCAGACGCGTCACAGGGTTGTCGAGCCCGAACAGCTTTGACATGTCAACCTCCGCGGCACGCAGCGTTTCGAGCGCATCCGCGTTGCGCTCACGGAGCAACAGAGAAACTCCCTGCAGAGCTTTGGCAACGGCGACAGATACCGACGCGGGCATCGAACCGTCATTTCGCCGCTGAAGCGCGAGCGCCTTGCTGATCCACCACTCGGCATCGGTCGGATCGTCAGCGCGAAGTCTGGCCTCGGCCAACGCCAACAGCGCCCTGGCCCTGAACGCGGGACCGAACTTGGCACCCGCCGCCGACTCGACGAGAGATCGCACGCGCTCGAACGCCGCTTCCTGTCCCTCCGCGGACCCCATCTGGTACTCCGACTTCAGTATCAACAGCAAGGTGTCAACGCCGAGCGCAGGTGATGTCTGATCGTCTGCGATCGCCTGCAGCGACGGCAGGTCATCTGCCCCGCGCGGCATCTCCAGTCGAAGCATCGCGTTGATTTTGGAGAACATCAGCTCCCTGCACTCCGATTGGTTCGGCCCCAAATCAGACACGCACTTTGGCAATGCGGCCGAGACCCGGACGAGCGACTCGGCCCAGTGGCCGGCTCCGAGCAAAAGGTTGGCTCGATCTCTTGCGAGGTTCGGCGCCATTCTCGCGTCAACGCCGCTCGTCTTCATCGCAGTCGCTTCCAACTCATCCAGCAGCCGTAAGGACTCATCGAAATTGCGCAATCGACCCTCGGCCATCGACTGCCCGCGCAACGTATCGATGACCTTCAGGTGATACGGTCCAAAGGCTTTGAGCGCTTGCACGTGGCTTTGGCGAAACAAGTCCCGAGCGTCGGATGTATCTCCATGGGCCAAGGCAATCCACCCTGCGATCTCGCCCATTCGTGCGTTCAACTCCGCATCGTCCGGCGGACGATCGTGCATTTCTCGGGACTGCTGCAATGCCGACTGGGCCAACTTCATGTCACCCATCCGCACAGCGGCATCCGCTTGGGCGATGCGCGCGAGCGCGGCGTCGCGCGGCCTGCCCAACCGCTCGTAGATCCGAGCAGCGTCGGCATACGTGCTGTCGGCGCCGACGTACTCGCCCATGTCTCGCTGGATCGTACCGATGCCCTGTAACAGTTCCACTTGCAGGCGCGGCTGCGCCGCCATCCGCGTCAGCACATCCTTGCGCCCCGTCTCCAGCAATTCCCTCGCCGTGATGTCCGCCCCGCGCGCTTTCTCCTGATCCGCTCGCTTGAACAGCCCGAGCATGAAATCGCGGGCCGCGCCGGCGCGGGCGGAATCTTCGCGGGCTTGCAGGCCCATCACGACGGCCACCGCAGTGATGCCGATCAGCGACAGCACCGCGCCCGCGCTCAGCGCCACCGCGAGCCGATGCCGCAGCGCGAACTTGCGCAGCCGGTAGGCCGCGCTCGGCACGCGCGCCTCGACCGGCTCGCCGGCAAGCCAGTGGTCGAGGTCGGCGCGGAAGGCTTCGGCCGAGCTGTAGCGCTGCGCCGGTTGCTTGGCGAGCGCGCGCAGCACGATCGCATCGAGGTCGCTCGCCAGCGCCTTGTGCAGCGCCACGCTGGTGGTGCCGCGTGCTTGCACCGCGGCTTCGGTCACGGTGCGGCGGCTCGGGCTGCGCGGCTCCACATCGAGGATCGATTGCTCCAGCTGCGCGGCCGAATCGAGCTTGAGCTCGTAGGGCCGTTCGCCGCACAGCAACTCGTAGAGCACGACGCCGAGCGCGTACACGTCGCAGGCGGTCGTCAACGGCTGGCCGAGCAGCTGCTCGGGTGCGGCGTACTGCGGCGTCATCGGCCGGCCGGCCAGGCGCGTGAGCTCGCTCTCGGCCTGCGGGCCGCCTTCGGGCTCCATCAGCTTGGCGATGCCGAAGTCGAGCAAGCGCACCTCGCCTTGCGCGGTGACGAGGATGTTGCCGGGCTTGAGGTCGCGGTGGATGACGAGGTTGGCATGCGCGTGCTGCACCGCCATCAGCACCTGGCGGAACAGGCGCACGCGCGCCTCGATGCCGAGCCGTTGCGTGTCACACCAGCGCGTCAGCGTTTCGCCTTCGACGTATTCGAGCGCGAGCCAGGGCTGGCCGGCGGGGGTGACGCCGGCATCGTGCAAGCCGGCGATGTGCGGGTGGTCGAGCGAGGCGAGGATGTCGCGCTCGCGCGCGAAGCGCTGCGCAAAGCTGTCGCGATCGCTGCTGCCGGCGTTGCGAAACAGCAGCTTGATCGCAACCGTGCGACGGAACGCGCCGTCGTCGCGCTGCGCCATCCAGACTTCGGCCATGCCGCCCTCGCCGAGATGGCGCACGAGGCGGTACGGGCCGATGCGGTTGCCTTCGGCCCAGGCGGCCACCTGCGGCTCGGGCGGCGGCGGGTTCAGCGGCGGCAACGCGCCAAGGAAGCCGTTGTGCTGCACCTGCGCGCGTGCGGCGAGCATCTGTTCGAGCTGCTTGAGCAACGGGTGCGATTGCTCGCGCAGGTGCGCCAGCCAGGCGTCGAGCGCCGCCGGGTCGAGCGCATCCGCCGCTTCATAGAGCGCGGAGAGTTGTTGCCAGTCGGCCACCGGGGTCCGGTTCATCGCATCGGGTGAGGTGCAGAAGTCTGGAGCATAGGAGCGCAGGCAGCGCGCTGCAATCCGTCAAGCTTGGGACAGACACATTTGCGACGCATCCCTCCGATTCGTGATGGACGGCCTGCGAATGCGGCGCTACCCTCGCCCGCGATGGACACCCAAGCACCTCGCCCGAGTCATCTCGCGCCCGATGCGCTGCCCGAGATCACCCGGCTGCTGCACCAGGCCGCGGTGGGCGACCGCGCCGCGCTCGATGCGGTCTATGCGTCGCTCTACCCCGACTTGAAGCGCGTCGCGCGGGCCCGGCTGTGGCAGCAGGGGCGCGGCGACGGCATGAGCACGACGATGCTGGTGCACGAGAGCTTCGTCCGGCTGATCGGCGCGCGCGGCCTGCGTCTCGAAGACCGGCGACATTTCTTTGCCTACGCCGCAAAGACGATGCGCAACATCATCATCGACAGCGCCCGCGAGCAGCTTGCCGAGTGCCGCGGTGGCGGCGCCGAGCACGTGACGCTGAGCGGTGCGGATGCGGTGCAGGTCATGGGCATTGACGCCGGCGGCGAGCTGATGCGGGTCAACGACGCGCTACACGAGCTCGAGGCCGTCGATCCCGAACTGGCTGAACTCGTCGAGATGCGCTACTTCGGCGGCTACGGCGAGGCCGAAATCGCCGAGCTGCTCGGCATCGCCGAGCGCACCGTGCGGCGGCGCTGGGACAAGGCGCGCGCCTGGCTGTTCGTCGCGCTGGGCGGCAGCTGATGAATTGACGGCCCCCACGTCGCTTCGCTCCTGCCCCCCGTGGGGGCGCTCAGCCGCCTTGGGGCGGCCCGGCGGCGTCTGAGTTTCGGCCGCAGCCTGCAGGCACCACGCCAGCCAGTCGTTCAGTGGCGTGTCCGAGGGCGCGGCTTCGCGCACGTCGAGGCCGCAGACCAGATCCCAGCTCGAATCGAACCAGCCGGGGCCGAGCGGCTCGTCTGCCGCAGCTTCGTCAAGATGCAAGGCCTTCAGCGTGCGCTGCGAGACCATTGGGCGCGCCGCGCGGCCGGCCAGCGCGCTGCGTGAATTGAAGTGAAAACGGGCCATCTCTGTCTCCTCCGGATGCGTCGTTCGATGGGTCAGAGTGTTGCGGCGCGCCGTCTCGGCGGCCATCCCGACGAAGGCGGAACGACGCCCCCCTGGAAGCGCCACCCCCGGACGGGGGAAGCCGGCCTCAGCCGAGCGCCGGGCCGCCCCAAGCCGGCTGAGCACCCGCCCGGCGGGTGGCCGCGCCTACTCGCGAGGCCGGGTGCTCCATTTCACGCCGGCATCACGCTCACTTCGACATCCAGCTGCTGTTCGCCGCCGCCGAGGATCACGCCGCGCAGCGGCACCACGTCGGCGAAGTCGGCGCCCCAGGTGAGCGTGATGTAGCGCGTGTCGGCGAGCTGGTTGTTGGTCGGGTCGAACTCGACCCAGCCATGCTGCGGCGAGTAGGCCGCGACCCACGCGTGCGAGGCGTCGGCACCCATCAGCCGCGGCATGCCGGGCGGCGGCTCGGTGAGCAGGTAACCCGACACATAGCGCGCCGGCAGCCCCATGCCGCGCAGGCAGGCGAGCATCAGGTGGGCGAAATCCTGGCACACGCCGCGCCGCTGATAGAGCACCTCGTCGACCGAGGTGCTGACAGTGGTCGCACCCGATTCGAACTCGAAATCGCCGTGGATGCGGTGCATCAGCTCCAGCACCGCGTCGAACCACGGCCGGCCTCGGCCGAACGACGCGCTCGCGTAGTGGCGCGCGCCCTCGGACAACGGCACCAGCGGCGTCGGCTCGCACATGCTCGCAGGCACCAGATCATCCTGCTGCGGCTCGCGCCGGATCGCCTCGCGCACGCCCTCCCAGCTCAGCGGCACGACCTGCGCGCCCTGCGCCTGGAACATCCCGCCCATCGCTTGCGATTGCCTCTGCGGTTCGGCGCCGACGCCCGGCCGCGGCGTGACCTCGATCAGGCACTCCATCCGCACCCGCAGCATGCGGTGCGCGCCGTGCAGCGCGAAGTGGGTGACGAGATTGCCGAAGCTGTCGAGTTCGTCGTGGCGCTCGTCCGCCTTGGGTTCGATCTGCACCGAGTGCGACAGCAGGCGCTGCCACGGCAGCAGGCGCGGTGTCAGGCGCGCGAGCTGCCATGACTGCGACACCGGTGCGGTGTACGCGTACCGCGTCTCGTGCTGGACGGCGTAGCGATCAACGTTCATGACAGCCCCTCGTCCGATGGGTACATCGGCCGATCCCCCGAGGGGATGAGCCTTGCTTGGGGCGGCCCGGCGCGGCGGCTCATGGTCAGGCCACCAGCGAGAGCACGCTGCGCGATTCGGCGTGCGAGAAGAACTTCAGCGTGAGCTCGTCCGACACGGTCCCTGCGCACTTGCGCAGTTGCTCGATCAACGCTGCCAGCGCAGCGCTTTCGGGATGCAGGTCGTGGGCGCCGAGGTCACGCAGCGCGGCCTGCGCCGGCGCGAGCACATCGCCAGCGAAGCGGCCGTGCCCGAGTTCGAGCTTGGCGACGTACTCGGCCAGCCCCTTGACCTGGAACGCGAGCGAGCGCGGATTGGTGTCGTCGCGCACGAGCATGTCGAGCACCGGCAGCCACTCGGGCGCGACGAGGTAGCGCGAGCGGTAGGTTCCGGTCGAATCGGCGAGTTCGAGCAGCCAGTCGAGCCCGTGCGCGTGGCCCGCCTGCGTTGCGATCTGCAACGCCGCGCACAGGTTGACCAGGCGCTCGATGCGCCGCCCGATCGACAGGAAGCGCCAGCCGGCACCGCGCGTCATACCGTCGAGCACGAAGCCCGAGAGCGTCACCATCGACGTCACCGCGCGGTCGAGCCAGCTCAGCGCCAGCGGCAGCGCCGCACCGCGCTGGAACACCGGATCGGCGGCGAGCTGGTTCAAGGTGCGCCAGTTGTCGGCCGACATGCGGTCGCGCAGGTTGAACGCGGTGCGCGCGAGCTGCTTGAGCCGCGTCGCGAGGGCTTCGTCCGGATGCGTGGCGGCGCGCAGCAGCGCGACGCGCGCGTCGTCGCCAGTTCCATCCAGCTCGATCAGGCCGACGTGGTGTGCCAACGCGATGGCCGGCGCGAGCCCATCGGATGGCGCGGCGATGTGGTCGAGCACGCCCGCGATGGCGACGCGAAGCGTGCGCGCCGTGCTGTCGCAGCGCTCGCCGTAGCGGCCATACCAGTACAAGTTCTCGGCCGCACGCGACGGCAGGTTGGCGCGCGAGGCGACCAGATCCTGCGGCGCGACCGTGGACGACAGCAGCGAGAACGATGCGTTCACCGGCGCGCCGGAGAGCACCCAGGTGTCCTTCGACCGCCCACCGCGCTGCATCGCGATCACGCGCGAATCGCCATCGACGGCGACACGCGTCAGCCCGCCCGGCATCACGCGGTAGCCATCCGGCGTGGCAACGGCGAACACGCGCAGGCCGACGGCGCGCGGTTCGAGCGACTCGCGGGCGTCGCGGTGGCGTTCGAGCACGGGCGCCTGCGAGACCTGCACCCACTCCTGCGCGACGAAGCGCTGCGGCCGCGCCGCCACCTTGGCGCGCAGCAGGATGCGTTCATCGTGCGAGAGATCGGCGCCAAAGATCGCGGGCTCGCGGGCCGAGCGTTCGAGCGGCTTGATCAGCAGCTTGTCGAGGCGCTTCCACGCATCGTCGAACGCCGCCGGTTCGCCCAGCCACCAGGTCGCCACCGAAGGCAGCTTCAGCGGCTCGCCGAGCAGTTGCTCCGAGAGCTTGGGCAGGTAGCCGAGCAAGGCACCGGACTCGATCACACCCGAGCCGAGCGAGTTGCCGATGAAGACCGTGCCGCGGCGCGCGCAATCGGTCAGGCCGGCAACGCCGAGCGCGGAGTCGGAGCGCAGCTCGAGCGGGTCGCAGTAGTCGTCGTCCTGGCGGCGCAGGATCGCGTGCACGCGCTTCAGGCCCTCGACCGTCTTCATCCAGACGCAGCCGCTGCGCACCGTGAGGTCGCTGCCTTCGACGAGCGGGAAGCCGAGGTAGCGCGCCATCAGCGCGTGCTCGAAATAGGTCTCGTTGTAGGGGCCCGGCGTCAGCAACACGACCAGCGGCGGGCCGGCGTCACCCGAGGCGCCGGGCCGCGGCGCCCAGTGCAGCAGCGAATCGCGCACCGCGGCGAAGTACGAGGCGAGGTGCTGCACGTTCAGGTCGCTGAACATCTGCGGGAACACGCGCGAGACGACGAGGCGGTTTTCAAGCGCGTAGCCGGCGCCGGACGGCGCTTGCGTGCGGTCGTTGACGACCCACCAGCTGCCGTCGGGCGCACGCGCCAGATCGGCCGCGTACTGGAACAGGTGCACGTTGCCGGCGGGCCGGATCGCGTGCGCGGGCCGCAGGAAGCCGCCGTGGCCGAAGATCACCGGCGCGGGAACAGCACCGCTGCGCAGCAGCGTCTGCGGGCCATAGATGTCGCCGAGCACGCGATTGAGCAGATCGGCGCGCTGCGCGATGCCGGCCTCGATGCCGGCCCATTCATCGGTCGAGAGCAGCAGCGGCAGCGGATCGACTTCCCAGGGACGATCGGCGCCCTTCGGATCGGCGTAGACGTTGTAGGTGATGCCGTTCTCGCGGATCTCGCGCTCCATCATCGAGAGCGTGTCGCCGATCTTGAGGCCGGCGCGCGACGCGAGCGCGCGCAGGAAGGCATCCCAGTGCGCGCGTGGCAGGCCCGGCGCCGCCAGGAGCTCGTCGAAGCGGCTCGAAGGCACGGCGTAGTCGGCGAGCAGTTCTCTCAACATCGGCGGGCGGCGTCACACGTCATCATGAGGAGCATTGTCCACGAGCGGCGATCGCAGGCCGGCGCCGGGCCGCTCCCAAGCGGCCTGCGCACCCCAAGGGCCCTGAAGGGGCCCCTTCGTGGCCCTTGGGGGTGGCTGCGGTATGCCGCAGCCGGGGGCATCAGGTCGCGGCGGCTCTGCGCAAATCGAGCGTGAACGGGAAGTTCGGATTGCGCTCTTCTTTGCCGACTTTCATCATCCCCGGCGTGTGGCCGGTGCGGAAGAAGCGGCCCAGGCGCCGCGCTTCGGCCTCGTAGGCGTTGACGGGGAAGGTGTCGTAGCTGCGCCCGCCCGGGTGCGCGACGTGGTACTGGCAGCCGCCCATCGAGCGGCCCATCCAGGTGTCCACGAGGTCGATCACGAGCGGCGCGTGCACGTCGATGCTCGGGTGCAATGCGCTCGGCGGGTTCCAGGCGCGGTAGCGCACCGCACCAACGAACTCGCCGACCTTGCCGGTCGGTTGCAGCGGGATCATGCGGCCGTTGCACGTCAGCACGTGGCGGTCACTGATGAGCCCGGTGACGCGGAACTGCACGCGCTCGACCGACGAATCGACGAAGCGCGCGGTGCCGCCGACGGCGCCCTCCTCGCCCATCACGTGCCAGGGTTCGAGCGCGAGGCGAACCTCGACGTTCACGCCCATCGCCGAGAAGTCACCGAGCCGCGGGAAGCGGAAGTTCAGGTGCGGCGCGAACCAGTCGGCCTGCACCGGGTAGCCGAAGGCGTTCAGCTCCTCGACGACATCGCAGAGGTCTTGCCAAATGAAGTGCGGCAGCATGAAGCGGTCGTGCAGCTCGGTACCCCAGCGCTTCAGGCGCTCGGGGCGGTACGGTGCTTGCCAGAAGCGCGACACGAGCGCGCGCATCAGCAGTTGCTGCGTCAGGCTCATGCGCGCATGCGGCGGCATCTCGAAGGCGCGCATTTCGAGCAGGCCAAGGCGACCGGTCGGGCCGTCCGGCGAGTACATCTTGTCGATGCAGAACTCGGCGCGGTGGGTGTTGCCGGACACGTCGATCAACAGGTTGCGCATCAGCCGGTCGATCAGCCACGGCGGAACAAAGCCGCTTTCGGCGGTGATACGCTTGAGTTCGGCGAACGCGATCTCGATCTCGTAGACCGAATCGTTGCGCGCCTCATCGACGCGCGGCGCCTGGCTCGTCGGGCCGACGAACAGGCCCGAGAACAGGTAGCTCAGTGCCGGGTGGTTGTGCCAGTACGCGACCATGCTGGTGAGCAGATCGGGCCGGCGCAGGAACGGGGAATCGGCCACCGTCGCGCCACCGAGCACGAAGTGGTTGCCGCCGCCGGTGCCGGTGTGGCGGCCGTCGAGCATGAACTTCTCGGTCGAGAGGCGCGTCTCGTGTGCCGCCTGGTACAGATGCGTGGCCTGCTCGACCAACTCGCCCCAGCTGTGTGCCGGGTGCACGTTGACCTCGATCACACCCGGATCGGGCGTGACGCGCAGCAGCGCCAGGCGCGGATCCTTCGGCGGCTCGTAGCCTTCGAGGATGACCGGCATCTTCATCTCGAGCGCGGTGTCTTCGACGGCGCAGACGAGTTCCAGGTAATCCTCCAGCGCGGTCGTGGGCGGCATGAAGATGTAGAGCTTGCCGTCGCGCGGCTCGGCACTGATCGCGGTGCGTGTGACGAACGCTGCGGACTCGAGGCGCGCCGGCGTGCGGCTCGCCACCAGCGGCTGCGCAGCGCCGTTCTTGGCGTCGCCGTTGAGCGCCACGCGCGAGCGATCGGCGAAGCTTCCAGGCTGCCCGCTGCCGCTGGTCGCCGGCGCCGCAGCGCCCGCGGCGCCTTCGCTGGCCATGTTCGCGAAGCGCAACCGGCGATAAGCCGGCAGCGTCGCGAACGTTTGGGTCTGGTCCGGCGGGTGGACCCAGGGCAGGTCGCTGTCCTTGGCCCAGGGCTGCGAATCCAGCGGCAACCGATAACCCATCGCCGAATCGCCCGGGACCAGGTAACAACGGTCGGCGCGCAGGAACCACGACCCCGACTGCCAGCGCGGCGTGCCGGCCGGGTTGCGGGCCACCGGCAGCACATGGCCGACGACCTTGTCCAGGCCCTGCGTGAAGATCTTGCGGATGCGGTCGCGCTCGAGGGGATCGGCCAGCCGCGCGTCGAACGGGTCGACGTTCGTTGGCAGCTTGCGCTCGCGCCACAGGTAGTACCAGGTGTCCTCGTGGGCCGGGAACACGTACTGCGGGTTCAGGCCGAGGCGCTTGGCCACGCCGGCGAGGAAGCGGTGCGCATGCGCCTCGGTGGCGCCGTAGTCTTTCTTCTCGTCGGCGAACAGCTCGGGGTGGGTCCAGACCGGTTCGCGGTCCTTGCGCCAGAACAGGTTCAGCGACCAGCGCGGCAACTGCTCGCCCGGGTACCACTTGCCCTGGCCGTAGTGCAGCAGGCCGCCGTCGCCGTACTTGAGGCGCAGCTTGTCCATCAGCGAGGCACTCAGCAGGCGCTTGGTCGGGCCCATCGCCTCGGTGTTCCACTCGTCGCCTTCGCGGTCGTCCACCGACACGAAAGTCGGCTCGCCGCCCTGCGTGAGGCGCACGTCGTTGCGGCGCAGATCTTCATCGACCTGGTGCCCGAGCCGGTCGATGCTGGCCCATTGCGCCTCGGTGTAGGGCAAGGTGACGCGCGGCGCCTCCCACACGCGCGTGACGGACATGCTGTGCTCGAAGGTGGTCTCGCACTCGTCGATCGCACCGCTCACCGGCGCGGCCGAGCCGGGCTCGGGCGAGCACGCCAGCGGGATGTGGCCTTCGCCGGCGAGCAGGCCGGAGGTGGGGTCGAGGCCGATCCAGCCCGCGCCCGGCAGGAAGACCTCGCACCACGCATGCAGGTCGGTGAAATCGATCTCGGTACCACTCGGGCCGTCGAGCGACTTGACGTCGCTCTTGAGCTGGATCAGGTAGCCGGAGACGAAGCGCGCGGCCACGCCGAGGTGGCGCATCAGCTGCACCAGCAGCCAGCCGGTGTCGCGGCACGAGCCGCTGGCTTTGGTGAGCGTCTCTTCCGGCGTCTGCACGCCGGGCTCCATGCGCACGAGGTAGCCGATGTCGCGCTGCAGCTTCTGGTTCACCGAGACGAGCCAGTCGTTCATCGGCGTCTTCTCGCGCGGCACGGCGGCGAGGTAGGCGGCGAAGGCGGGCGAGTTCGTGATCTCGGGCGCCTTGATCATGTACGGCGCGAGCTCGACGGCGAGCTCCGGCTCGTACTTGAACGGATAGTGCTCGGCCGAGGGTTCGAGGAAGAAGTCGAACGGGTTCAGCACCGCCATCTCGGCGACGAGATCAATCTCGATGCGGAACGAGGTGGTCTTGTCCGGGAACACCAGCCGCGCGAGGTAGTTGGACTGCGGATCCTGCTGCCAGTTGATGAAGTGCGTGGCCGGCTCGACGCGCATCGAGTAGCTCAGGATGCGGGTGCGCGAATGCGGCGCCGGGCGCAACCGAACGATCTGCGGGCCGAGGTTGATCGGCCGGTCGTAGCGGTAGTGCGTGACGTGGTTCAGCGCAACGTGAATGGACATTGAGTCTCCAGAGCTTCAGACAGGCATAGAGCAAATATCAGGCCGCGACCGGCACAAGAAAGTCGCGGCTGATGCCGACGCCCAGCGTGCCGACGCGTTCGAGGAATTGCGTGAGATAGGCATGCAGGCCGGTCGCCAAGATCTCGTCGATGCGGCCGTATTGCAGATCGGACTGCAGGCGACCGGCGCGGCGCAAGGTGTCGGCGCTCTGCTCGTTCGCGACCATCTTCAGGTTCGTCACGACCTCGTGCATGCAGGCAGCCAGCGAGCGCGGCATGTCCGGGCGCAGGATCAGCAACTCGGCAACGCGCTCCGGGCGGATCACGTTGCGGTAGACCTTGCGATAGACCTCGAAGCCCGAGACCGAACGCAGGATGCCCGACCAATGATAGAAGTCGACCTCGATGTCCTTGCCGCTGCCGCCGTTGGCGGCCGTGCCGCCGTAATACTCGCTCTCGACCGCATGGAACTTCACGTCGAGCAGCCGCGCGGTGTTGTCGGCACGCTCCAGGAAGCTGCCGATGCGCAGGAAGTGGAAGGCCTCGTCTTGCAGCATCGTGCCGACGGTCACGCCGCGCGACAGGTGCGAGCGGAACTTGACCCACTCGAACATCGAACTCGGATCGCGCAGGAAGGAATCGCTCGCGACCATGCGCTGGAACTCGAGCCAGGTCTGGTTCTGCGTCTCCCAGACCTCTGTGGTCAGCGTGCCGCGCACCGCGCGCGCGTTCTCGCGCGCCGCCAGCAGGCAGTTGCGAATGCTCGAGCCGTTCTCGGCGTCGCTCACCATATAGCGCATCACGTTGCCGGGCGTGACCGCGCCGTAGTGTTTCGCGTAGTCGCTGGTCAGCTCGCTGATGCTGAGCAGGCCCTTCCAGCCCTTCTCGGCGGCGTCGGCGCTTTGCGGCAGCAGCGACGCTTCGTAGTTGACGTCGAGCATGCGCGCGGTGTTTTCGGCCCGCTCCATGTATCGAGCCATCCAGAAAAGGTGATCGGCCGTTCTTGAAAGCATGTCGTGTCTCCGCGCTCTTAGTCTTCGAGAACCCAGGTGTCCTTGGTGCCACCGCCCTGTGACGAGTTGACGACCAGCGAGCCTTCCTTCAGCGCGACGCGGGTCAGCCCGCCCGGCACCATCTGCACCTCCTTGCCGGAGAGCACGAACGGCCGCAGGTCGATGTGGCGCGGTGCGATGCCGCTCTCGACGTAGGTCGGGCAGGTCGAGAGGCTCAGCGTGGGCTGCGCGATGTAGCCGGCCGGGTTCGCCTGCACCGCCTTGCGGAAATCCTCGATCTCGGCCTTGGTCGCGGCCGGGCCGATCAGCATGCCGTAGCCGCCGGCACCATGAACCTCCTTGACGACGAGCTCGTGCAGGTTCGCCATCACGTACTTCATGTCGTCGGCCTCACGGCACAGGTAGGTCGGCACGTTGTGCAGGATCGGCTTCTCGCCGAGGTAGAACTCGATCATCTTCGGCACGTACGGGTAGATCGACTTGTCGTCCGCCACCCCCGTGCCGATCGCGTTCGACAAGGTCACGTTGCCGGCGCGATAGGCCTTGAGCAGGCCGGCGCAGCCGAGCGTCGAATCCTTGCGGAACACCTCGGGGTCGAGGAAATCGTCGTCGACGCGGCGGTAGATCACGTCGACGCGCTTCGGCCCCTGCGTCGTGCGCATGTAGACGAAATTGTCCTTGACGAACAGGTCCTGCCCTTCGACCAGCTCGATGCCCATCTGCTGCGCCAGGAACGCATGCTCGAAGTACGCGCTGTTGTGCATGCCCGGCGTGAGCACGACGACCGTCGGCTCGTTGACCGAGGCCGGCGCCACGGAGCGCAGCGTTTCGAGCAACAGGTCGGGGTAATGCGCGACCGGCGCCACGCGGTGCTGGCTGAACAGGTCGGGGAACAGCCGCATCATCATCTTGCGGTCTTCGAGCATGTAGCTCACGCCGCTGGGCACGCGCAGGTTGTCCTCGAGCACGTAGTAGCTGCCGCTGCCGTCGGCATTGGCGGCGCGGATGATGTCGATACCGGAGATGTGCGAGTAGATGCCGCCCGGCACATCGACGCCCATCATCTCGGGCCGGAACTGCGCGTTCTTCAGGATCTGCTCGGCCGGCACATGCCCGGCCTTGATGATTTCCTGCCCGTGATACACGTCGTGGATGAAGCGGTTCAGCGCCGCGACTCGCTGCGCGAGTCCCTTCTCCATCTCGACCCACTCGTGCGACGGGATCACCCTCGGGATCAGGTCGAACGGGATCAGGCGCTCGTTGCCGTGGCCGTCTTCGTCCTTCGCGCCGTAGACGGCGAAGGTGATGCCGACGCGGCGAAAAATCACTTCCGCCTCTTCACGGCGGGACAGCATCACGTCGTTGGGCTGTGCGCTGAGCCAGCGGTCGTAGCCGCGGTAGTGCTCGCGCACGGTTTGGCCGTCGGCCCTCATCTCGTCGAAACCAGGTCTCATCGGCATGTCTCCTCGGGAACAGGGTAGCAAATATCAGGCCAATAACACCGGCACCTAAGGATCATAGGCGCGCGCGCGGTAGGCGCGGTGCTGCCAGTACCGGCGCGCCAAGTCGCGCTGGCAGACGCCGGCCGGCGCGCTGCGCGCATCCCAGCGCCACGCGCCGCAGGCCGGGCTGGCGTGAACCTCGATGCCGCGGCTCAGGTAGCGCGCCATCACGTCCGGCGCCGGGTGGCCGAAGCGGTTGCGGTAGCCGGCCTGAAACACGGCGACGCGCGGCTGCACCGCCTCCAGGAACGCGGCTGTGGACGATGTCCGGCTGCCGTGGTGCGGCACGATCAGCACGTCGCTGCGCAAGGCCTCGGGCCCTGCCGCGACGAGTGCCGCCTCCTGTTCGCGCTCGATGTCGCCGGTGAGCAGCAGGCTGCGCGCATCCGCGCCCGCGCCGCTGACGCGCAACACGCACGACATCGCGTTCGCCTTCCGCTTGCGCTCGTAGTCCTCCGGCGCGGGCCGCAGCACGTCGAACCGCACGCCGTCCCATTCCCACGACTGGCCCGCCTGGCAGCGCGTGGTGTGGGCGCCAAGCGCGAGCAGCGGGTGATCGAGCTCGAGCGAGCTGAGCACGTCATCCACTTGCAGGCCTTTGATGACGGCCGCCGCGCCGCCGACATGGTCGAGATCGCGGTGGCTCAGCACCAGCCGATCGATGTGCGTTTCGCCGCGCGCCCGCAGCAACGGCAGCAGCACGCGCTGGCCGGCGTCGCTCTCGCTCGAGTATTGCGGGCCGGCGTCGAAGACCAGCAGGTGGCCGCGCGTGCGCACGAGCACCGCGGTGCCCTGGCCGACGTCCATCGCCAGCACATCGAACTCGCCCGCGGCGGGCGCCTCTCGCGGCGGCCACACCAGCGCCACCAGCAGCGGCAGCGCCAGCGCGCGTGCGCGCCACGGCAGCGGCAGCACCAGCAGCACCGCGCCGAGCAGGCCCGCGAGCTGCGCCCACAGCGGCGCCACCGGCGCCACCCAGACGGCGCCCGGCAGGTGGGCGAGCCAGCCCAGCGCGACGTTGAGCTGTTGCACGACCCACGCACCCAGCGTCCACAACGGCACGAGCGCGACGCCGAGCAGCGCCAGCGGCGTGATCACCAGCGTGATCAGCGGAATCGCGATCAGGTTCGCGGCGAAGCCGACGAGCGAGAGCTGCTGGAAGAACACCAGCGTCAGCGGCGCCAGGCCGATGGTCGCGACGACCTGGGTGCGCAGGTCGTTGCGCACCGCTGCCCACGCCGCCGCAGCCCAGCGCCGCAGCCGCCCTGCATCACTGGCGACAGCACCCGGCGCGGCCTCGCGATTCGACGACGCCATCAGCAAGCCGACCGCGACGAACGACAGCCAGAACCCGGCCTGCATCAGCGCCCACGGATCGATCGCCGTGACGACCACCGCCGCGAGCAGCAGCACCAGCAGCCAGGGCCAGCGCAGCCCCAGCGTCTGTAGCAGCGTGACGGTGGCGAGCATCCAGATCGTGCGCTGCGACGGCACGCCCCAGCCCGAGAACACCGCATACGCCGCGGCGCACGCGAGCCCGCCCCAGCGCGCGGCGAGCGGCGCCGGCCAGCGCAACGCCGCGCGCCCGCTGCGCCGCCAGCCCTTGCCGATCAGCGCGCCCGCGAGCCAGGCGAACATCGTGATGTGCAGGCCGCTGATGCTGACGAGGTGGGCGATGCCGGTGTTGCGGTACAGATCCCAATCGTCGCGCTCGATCGCGCCCTGATCGCCGACCGCGAGCGCGGCCAGCACGCCGGCGGCGCGGCGATCCGGCACGCTCGCCTCGATCGCGTCGCGCACGCGCTGGCGCAGCCGCTCGACCGGGTAGCCCGCAGCGCGGTGCAACAGCTCGGGCGCCGGCGCGTCGCGCACATAGCCGGTGGCGCGCACGCCTTGCTCGAACAGACTCAGCTCGTAGTCGAAGCCGTGCGGGTTCAGGTTGCCGTGCGGCTGGCGCAGCCGCACGCTGAAGCGCCAACGCTGGCCGGCGCGCAACTCGGCCTGCGGCTCGCTCAATGCCGCGTCGTCGTGCTGGCCCTTGTACCAGCCGACAGCGAGCAGCGCGGGCACGGTTGCCGGCCGCCCTTGCAGCGTGGCCGACTCCACCTCGAAGCGAAACCGCAGGCCCGACGCGTTGCGTTGCGGCAGGTTCGCGATGACGCCGGTGACGATCGCGTCCTCCCCTTCGAGTGCCTCGGGCAGCGCATCGGCGAGCCGCTGCGATGCGCGCCAGCCCGACGCGCCGAACGCCAGCAGCGCCACCCCGATCAGCCCGACGATGAACGCGCGGCGCCAGCGCCAGGCGACGAGGAGGCCGAGCGCGCCCGCCGCCGCAGCGGCGGCGCACGCCAGCTCCGGCCACAGCGCGCGCTGCTGCAAGTGCAGCGCCACGCCGGCGAGCCACGCCAGCGCCAGAACCGCCAGGCGCATTCCGGTGTCGACGGTTTCGCGCATCGACGCAGTGTAGGATTTGCCCACCCTCACCCGACCCGCGGCAAACCCATGACCTCCGACACGCAACCCGCTCCGCTGTACGACCGCCTCGAACGGCTCGGCATCACGCTGCCGCCGGCGTCCACGCCCGCCGCCGCGTACCTGCCCTTCGTGCGCAGCGGCAACCTGCTGTTCCTGTCGGGCCACATCGCCAAGCGGGAGGGCAAGCCCTGGGTCGGGCAACTCGGCCGCAACATCGCCACCTCCACCGGCAAGCTGGCCGCGCGCGCCGTCGCGATCGACCTGCTCGGCACGCTGCATGCGGCGCTTGGCGATCTGAACCGGGTCGAGCGCATCGTCAAGGTCATGAGCCTGGTCAACAGCACGCCGGAGTTCACGGAGCAGCACCTGGTGACGAACGGCTGCTCCGAGCTGCTCGTCGAGGTCTTCGGCGACAAGGGCGCGCATGCACGCAGCGCGTTCGGCGTGGCGCAGATCCCGATGGGCGCGTGCGTCGAGATCGAGCTGATCGCACAGGTTTCGTGAACGCAGATCGCTGGCTCGCGGGCACCGCGCTGGGCTGCGTCGCGGCGGTCGGCATGGCGCTGGTGTCGCAGCATGTGTTCGACATGCAGCCCTGCCCCTGGTGCGTGCTGCAGCGCGTGATCGTTCTCGCCATCGCGCTCGCCTGCGTGCTGGGGTTGGTCTGGCGCGGCCTCTTCGGCCGGCGCGTCGGCGCGTCGCTCGGCCTGCTGCTGGCGCTGAGCGGCATCGCGGCGGCGCTGTGGCAGCATTTCAAGGCCGCGGCGTCGGCTTCCTGCAACCTGACCTTCGCGGACAAGATCGTCAGCCGCTGGCTCGGCCTGGACCAACTGCTGCCGAACGTGTTCGAGCCGCGCGCGAACTGCGCCGATGCGGCCGTCAACCTGCTCGGCGTGCCGTATGACTTCTGGAGCCTGGCGCTGTTCGCGCTGATCGCGATCGTGTTGATCCGCGTGCTGCTCGACCGCCGGCGGCGTTAGCGCGGCCAGCGCCGGGGGCTCCATCCGGCGCGGCCAGCGCCGGGCCGCTCCCAAGCGGCCGCGCACCCGCTCGGCGGGTGGCGTCGGTACTCCGGCGCCGGGTGCTCCATCTACCGTTGGCGCACCTGCACATCGACGAACATGCCGGCGTAGTCGCCGCCGAACCCATCCCACGAGCCGCTGACGGGCGACGCCAGGCTGGCGTGCCGCGCGACGCCGACGCGGATCAGATCGGTGCCGCCGATCAGGTTGTTGGTCGGGTCGAACGGGATCCAGCCGGTGCCGGGCAGGTACACCTGAACCCACGCGTGCGTCGCGCCCGCGCCAAGATTCGCGGGGTTGCCGTTGTCCAGCCAGGGTGTGTAGAGGTAGCCCGAGACAAAACGCGCGGCGTAGCCGAGCTGGCGCACGCCTTCGATCATCAGCGTCGCGAAGTCGCGGCAGGTGCCCGATTGCAGGCGCAGTGTTTCGTGTGGCGTCTGCACCCCTTCATCGAGCCGCGCGACGTAGTTCATCGCGTTGCGGATCCACTGCGTCATGTCGGCAAGCAGTTGTCGCGTGCCGGTCGAGCCGTCACTGTGAATGAAGCCACGCGCCCAATCGGCGAGTTCGCCACCCGGATCGTCGTACCAGGGTGCGAGGTAGTGCTGCAGCGCGAACCGGTCTTCGGCCTCGTAGGTGAACGGGTATTGCAGCGCCTCCGGGCTCAGCGGCAGATCGAGCGCGCGCGTGCCGGTGTGCTCGACCGAAAACGAGCACTCGATCTTCAGCTCCGTCGCCGGGCTCTGCGGCAGCACCAGCGCCACCGAGTTCGAGTACACGTCCTGGATCAGCCGGATGTCCACCGGTTGCGGTATCACGACCATGTCGGTCGCGAGCACGCGCAGGTCATGGCTGCCGCGCGGCCGGAACATCACGCGGTGCTCGCCGAGCTGCACCGGCTGGTGGTAGCGGTAGTGGGTGGTGTGAACGATGTCGAACAACACGGACATGGCAGGCATTCCCCGGATCAGCGCATGTGGAGGTGCGCATGCTCGCCGAGTTCGGTCGGCGGCTGGCCGGTGAACGCCGCCTTGGCCATGTGATAGAGCTGCACGAGTTTGCTCTCCTTCACGTCCCAGTAGCTGGCATGAATGATTCGAACCTGCACCAGCGCGAGGTCGGGGTCGTCCACGCCGCCTGGGAACCAGGCCTCGGCCAGCTTCGACCACAGCTGGCGCTTCTTCACCATGTCCTCGATGACGGACGCGGTGGCCGAGATCGAGACGTAGCGGTCTTTGCCGGGATCGGCGTAGACGACGCTCACGGTCGGATCGCCGGCGAGATCCGCAACCGGCTCGCCGTGGCGCGACATGAAGAACCACAGGTTCGCGTCCTCGTCGACGTCGGAGTTCTGCGTCGTCACCGGGCGCGAATGCAGGTGGCCGTTCTCATGACGCGTCGTGAACATCGCGAAGCGGATGTCGCGGATCAACTCCCAGAGCCGGGTGCGGCTCGACTCGCCGTGGGGCGTTTCGGTGAACATGTCTTCGGTCGTGTGCATGGCTGGGCCTTTCGTCGCGCTTGATCGGAACACCGATTGCAACAAGCGACGCGCGCCGGCGCGATCGGGCACGACGCCCGTCGCGTGTAGGACGAGGCCGGATCAGGCCGCGATCAAGCCGCAACCACGCGTTGGGCCTTCTGCATCACGTCCTGCACCCGGCCCTTGCGTGCACGCTTGCCCAGGTAGGGCGCGAGCGCCGCGGCCTTGAGCAACTCGTCCTTCGGCTTGCCGCCGCGGCCGGTGCCCAGCACCTGCAGGTTCTGGCCGAACGCGGCGACGCTGACGAGCGCGTCCTTCGCGTCCAGATCGATCAGGGTCAGGCCGCGCCCGCCATTCGCTTGCAGCTTGAGTTCGTCGAGACCGAAGACCAGCAAGCGCCCGGCCAGCGACAGGCACGCGACCCGCGTCTGCGCATCGGTCAGGCTCGGCGGCAGCGGCTTGTCGTCGGCTTCCAGGCTGAGGAAGCTCTTGCCGCCCTTCTGCCGCGAGAGCAGGTCGCCGACCCGCGCCAGCAAGCCGAAGCCGCCGGTGTTCGCGAGCAGCAGCGTCTGCTGCAGATGCCCGGCGACATAGTGCGCCGGCTGCGTGCCCGATTCGAGATCGATCAGCGACGTGATCGGCTGACCGTCGCCGCGTCCGCCAGGCAGCTGCGCCACCGCCGTCGAGTAGACGCGGCCGTTGCTGCCGAACACCAGCAGCGCATCGACGCTGCGGCACGCGAACGTGCCGTACAACGCATCGCCGGCCTTGAACGCGAGCGTGGCCGCGTCGACCTCGTGGCCCTTCAGCCCGCGCACCCATCCCTTCAGGCTCACGACGACGGTGATCGGCTCGTCGATCACCTTGACTTCGGCGATCGTGCGCTTCTCGGCCTGGATCAGCGTGCGACGCTGGTCGCCGTGGGTCTTGGCATCGAGCTCGATCTCCTTGATCAGCAGGCGCTTCAGCGAGGCCGGGCTGCCGAGGATGTCTTCGAGCTTGCCCTGCTCGGTGCGCAGCTGGGTCAGCTCCTGTTCGATCTTGATCGCTTCGAGCCGCGCGAGCTGACGCAGCCGGATGTCGAGGATGTCGTCGGCCTGGATCTCGCTCAACTTGAAGCGCGCGATCAGCGCGGCCTTCGGATCATCCGATTCGCGGATGATGCGGATCACTTCGTCGATGTTGAGCAGCACCAGTTGCCGCCCTTCGAGCACATGGATGCGCGCCAGCACCTTGCCCAGCCGGTGCTGCGTGCGCCGCTGCACCGTGACCGCGCGGAACGCGACCCACTCGGCCATGATCTGGCGCAGGCTCTTCTGCGACGGCCGGCCGTCGCTGCCGATCATCGTCAGGTTGATCGGCGCCGAGCTTTCGAGCGACGTGTGTGCCAGCAGAAAACTGATCAGCGTCTGCTGATCGATGGTGCGCGTCTTCGGCTCGATGACGATGCGCACGGCAGCGTCCTTGTTCGATTCGTCACGCACCGTGTCAAGCACCGCGATGGCCGAGGCCTTCAGTTGCTGCTGCTCGGCAGACAGCGACTTCTTGCCCGCCTTCACCTTGGGGTTGATGATCTCCTCAATTTCTTCGGCCACCTTGGCCGTGCTGGTTCCCGGCGGCAGTTCGGTGACCACGAGCTGCCACTGGCCGCGCGCGAGGTCTTCGATCTTCCAGCGCGCGCGCACCTTCAGGCTGCCGCGGCCAGTGGCGTACGCAGCGCGGATCTCTTCATCGCTGCTGATGATCTGGCCGCCGCCCGGGTAATCGGGGCCGGGGATCAGCGCGGCGAAGGCGTCGTCCGAGAGTTTCTCGTCGCGGATCAGCGCGATCGCCGCCGCGGCAATCTCGCGCAGGTTGTGGCTCGGCACCTCCGTCGCAAGCCCGACGGCGATGCCGCTCGCGCCGTTCAGCAGCACGAACGGCAGGCGCGCCGGCAGTTGCCGCGGCTCTTCGTTCGAGCCGTCGTAGTTGGGGATGAAATCGACCGTGCCCTCGTCGAGCTCGTCGAGCAGCAAGCGCGTGATCGGCGCCAGCCGCGCCTCGGTGTAGCGCATCGCCGCCGCGCCGTCGCCATCGCGCGAGCCGAAGTTGCCCTGGCCATCGACGAGCGGGTAGCGCTGCGAGAAGTCCTGCGCCATGCGCACCATCGCGTCATAGGCCGCGGTGTCGCCGTGCGGGTGGAACTTGCCGAGCACGTCGCCGACGACGCGCGCGCTCTTCACCGCCTTCGCACCCGCCGCGGTCGTGAACGCCAGGCCCATGCGCTCCATCGAATACAGGATGCGCCGCTGCACCGGCTTCTGGCCGTCGCACACATCGGGCAGCGCGCGGCCTTTCACGACGCTGAGCGCGTATTCGAGGTAGGCGCGCTCGGCGTATTGGGCCAAACCGATGGCGTTGCCGCCGTCGCCGGGGGGTGGGGTGAAGAGGTCGGGTTCGGAGGTCATGGGTCAGGATGCGAGTTCACGCGAACGGATTGCGGACGGTCAGTTGGCGCTCGAAGCGCTGGCCGGTGGAGAAGTCTTCGGACGCCAGCGTTTCGCAACCGGCATCCAGCGCCGCGGCGGCGATCAGCGCGTCGTACACGCTCAATCGATGGCGCTTCGCCAGCGCGACGCTGCGTTCATGAGTTTCGATCGTGAGAGGGCGCACCTCGGCGAATCGGCGGATGTCGAGCAGCGACTGCGAAACCGCGCCCCATTCGAGGCCGAGCTTGCGTCGCGCGACGTTGGCGAACTCGTTCAACACCTGCACGCTGATGACAATGCGCTCACGCAGCAGCGCCTCGGCACGGTCGGCCTTCACGGCGTCGCCGGAGAGCAGGTACAGCAGCACGTTCGTGTCGACGAACGGGCGCACCGGCATGCTCAGCGCCCCCGCTCGTTGGCCTCCATGCGATCGAACTTGAAGTCCGCCGGCAGCAGACCCCGGTACTTGCGCAACCGCGCCAGCGCCTGCCGGTCACCGGCGTCGGACCGGTGCAAGCTCAGCGTGCGCGCATTGGCCACATCGACCTCGACCTGATCACCTTCTTTCAAGCCCAACACCTCGACGACCGCCGCGGGCAGGCGAATGGCCAGGCTGTTGCCCCACTTGGATACTTGCATCGCAGACCCCTTGCATTACTGGATAGACGTCTTCGAATTGTATATCCACGCCGCGAAGCGTTCAGCGCACGAACCGCTCGCGCAACTTGAGCTTCCAGAATTTGCCGGTGGAGGTCCGCGGCACCGCGTCGATCACTTCGTAGCGATCGGGGCACTGCCACTTCGCGAAGCCGTGCCGCATCAGGTGCGCCGCGAGTTCTTCGGCGGCGGGCGCGCCCTCGCCCGGTTTGACGACGATGCAGGCCAGCGGCCGCTCGCTCCACTTCTCATCCGGAATCGCGATCACCGCCGCCTCGGCAATCGAAGGGTGCGCCATCAGCGCATTCTCGAGATCGACCGAGCTGATCCATTCGCCGCCGGACTTGATCAGGTCTTTGGTGCGGTCGGTGATGCGCACGAAGCCGAGCGCGTCCATCGTCGCGACATCGCCGGTGCGCAGCCAGCCGTCGCGGGTGAACTTGTCTTCGGTCACCGGCACCTGGTGATATGAGCCGGTGATGAACGGGCCGCGCACCTGGATCTCGCCCATCGTCTTGCCGTCCCACGGCGCGTTCGCATCGGCCTCGGTGCGGATGCGCACATCGACCAGCGGCACCGGCACCCCGGCCATCGCAGCGCGCCGAAAGCGCAGCTCATCGCCCGCATTCTTCAACTCGTTGCGCAGGTACGAGACGGTCGCGAGCGGCGAGGTCTCGGTCATGCCCCAGCCCTGCAACAGCCACACGCCATGCTTCGCGAACGCGCGGATCAGCGCCTCGGGCACGGCCGCGCCGCCGACCAGCGAGCGCAGGCCGTCGGGCAGCTTCCAGCGGCCCGGTTCGCTGGCGAGCGCCTGGTCGTAGCGCTGGATCAGCCCCATCCAGATCGTCGGCACGCCGAGCGCGAGCGACGGCGGGTGCGCCTGCATCAGGTCGAGCAGGTCGTCCGGGTGCAGGTGCGGGCCGGGGAAGACGAGCTTCACGCCGAGCATCACGGCCGCATACGGCACGCCCCAGCAATTGGCGTGGAACATCGGCGTGACCGGCAGCACGACATCGGTGCTGCGCAAGCCCCAGTGGTCGGCGAGGCAGCCGACCAGCGTGTGCAGCACCGTCGAACGATGCGAGTACACGACGCCTTTGGGCCGGCCGGTCGTGCCCGACGTGTAGCACATCGCGACCGGGTCGTCTTCGCCGTGCTCGGCGTACGCGAACCGATCGGGATCGGCGCTCGCCAGCAAGGCTTCGTAGTCGGCGAACTCGGCAGCGACCGACGCGCCCGAGAACGGCACGACGATCACGCGCTCGAACGCATGCGCGTGCGCGAACTGGCGGTACAACGGCAACAGCACGTCGTCGAGGATCAGGAAGCGGTCTTGCGCATCGCCCGCGATCCAGCCGATCTCCTCGGGTGCGAGGCGCAAGTTCAGCGTATGCATCACGCCGCCGGCGGCGGGGATGCCGAAGTAGCACTCGAGGTGCACGTGGTGGTTCCAGCACAGCGTCGCGACACGCTCGCCCTCGCGCAAGCCGAGCCGCTGCAACGCCGAGGCGAGCGCGCGCGTGCGGCGCTGAAACTCGCCATAGGTGTGCGTCTTGCAGGACTTGTCGGGCAGCCTTGACACGATCGTGTTGGCGGCGAACAAGTGCCCGGCGCGGTCGAGCAAGTGGTTCAGCGACAACGGCACGTCCATCATCGTGGCTTGCATGGTCATCTCCTATCCCGCGCGGCGCAGCGCGTGTTCGCGCTCGAGCATCGACATCACGACCAGCGCATCGTAACCATCGTCGGTGCGCACGCTCTCGCGCAAGCGCCCTTCCTCGACGAAGCCTTCGCTGCGGTACAGCGCCTGCGCGCGGAGATTGCGCGCCTTCACGTCAAGCCAGAAGCGGTGCGCGCCGAGGTCGCGAAACGCCATCTGCGCGAGCAGCCGGATGCAGGCGCGGCCAACGCCGCGGCCGTGCATCCCGGGTTGCAGCACGATGCGCTTGAGTTCGATCGAGCGGTGCGGATTGCGGCAGCCCTGCAGGATCACGAACCCCGCCGACGGGTAGCCGGCACCGGCCTCGACGATGAAGTGACGAAAGTCCGGGAAGCGGATCGCGCCCTCGTGCTGGGTGCGGTCCCAGGGCGTGATGAACGGGCGGTTCAATGCGTCCTGCTCGACCGAGATCACGAAGTCGAGGTCGGAGGTCATCGTGGGGCGAAGCCGCACGGCAAGCATCGCACTCACACGTCGACTTCCACGCTGTCGCCGTGCAGTTCCATCAGGTCGCGGCGCGCCTGCGCTTCGCCCTTGCCCATCAGCTTGGTGAGCGACGACACGGTCTCGTCGAAACCGAACACGCCGAACTCGGTCTGCAACAGGCGGCGCGTGTCGGGGTTCAGGGTCGTGTCCCACAACTGCTCGGCGTTCATCTCGCCCAGGCCCTTGAAGCGGCTGATGCTCCACGAGTTCTCGCGCGCGCCTTCCTTGCGCAGCTTGTCGAGCGTGGCGTTCAGCTCGCCTTCGTCGAGCGCGTAGATCTTCGCCGCCGACTTCTTGCCGCGGGCAGGGGCATCGATGCGAAACAGCGGCGGCTTGGCGATGTAGATGTGCCCCGTTTCAATCAGCTTCGGAAAGTGGCGGAAGAACAAGGTGAGCAACAGCACCTGGATGTGCGAGCCATCGACATCCGCGTCGCTGAGGATGCAGATCTTGCCGTAGCGCAGGCCGCTCAGGTCGGGCATGTCCGTGGCACTGTGCGGATCGACGCCGATCGCCACCGAGATGTCGTGGATCTCGTTGTTCGCGAACAGCCGGTCGCGCTCGACCTCCCAGGCGTTCAGCACCTTGCCACGCAACGGCAGGATCGCCTGCGTCTCCTTGTCGCGCCCCATCTTCGCGCTGCCGCCGGCCGAATCGCCTTCGACCAGAAAGAGTTCGTTCAGGGTCAGGTCGCGGCTCTCGCAATCGGTCAGCTTGCCCGGCAGCACCGCCACGCCCGAGCCTTTGCGCTTCTCGACCTTCTGGCTCGCACGCTGGCGCGTCTGTGCGCAGCGGATCACGAGATCGGCGAGCTTCTTGCCGAACTCGACATGCTGGTTGAGCCAGAGTTCGAGCGAGGGCTTGACGTAGGTCGAGACCAGCCGCAGCGCGTCGCGCGAGTTCAGCCGCTCCTTGATCTGGCCCTGGAACTGCGGGTCGAGCACCTTCGCGCTGAGCACGAAACTGGCGCGCGAGAACACGTCCTCGGGCATCAGCTTCACGCCCTTGGGCAGCAACGAGTGGACGTCGATGAAGCCTTTGACCGCCTGGAACAGGCCGTCCTTCAAGCCCGATTCATGCGTGCCGCCGGCCACCGTCGGGATCAGGTTGACATAGCTCTCGCGCATCGGCGCGCCGTCTTCGGTGAAGGCCACGCACCACGCGGCGCCCTCGCCCTCGGCGAAGTTTTCGGTTTCACCGCCATCGGCGTAGTGCTCGCCCTCGAACAACGGGATCACCGGGTCGGCGTGCAGCGATTGCATCAGGTAATCGCGCAGGCCGCCTTTGTAGAGCCAGGTGCTTTGCTCGCCGCTCTTCTCGTACGTCAGCGTCACGGTCACGCCGGGCATCAGCACCGCCTTGCTGCGCAACAGGTGCATCAGCTCGGCCTTCGGCAGCTCGGCGCTCTCGAAGTATCTGGCGTCGGGCCAGGCACGCGCGGTGGTGCCGGACTTGCGATCGCCGGTCGCGGACTTGCGCGTCGTCAGCGCCTGCACCACGTCGCCGGCGGCGAATGCGAGACTCGCGACCTGACCTTCGCGCCACACGGTCACATCGAGCCGCTTCGAGAGCGCGTTCGTCACGCTCACGCCGACGCCGTGCAGCCCGCCCGAGAAGCTGTAGGCGCCGCCCGCGCCCTTGTCGAACTTGCCGCCGGCATGCAGCCGCGTGAACACGATCTCGACCACCGGCACCTGCTCTTCCGGGTGCAGCCCGAACGGGATGCCTCGGCCATCGTCCGCGACACTGACCGAGCCGTCGGCGTGCACCGTCACGTCGATGCGCTGGCCGTGGCCGGCGAGTGCTTCGTCAGCCGCGTTGTCGATCACTTCCTGGATGATGTGCAGCGGGTTGTCGGTGCGGGTGTACATGCCCGGCCGCTGCTTGACGGGCTCGAGGCCCTTGAGGACGCGGATCGAGGCCTCGCCGTAGTGGGTGCTCTGCTTGGTTGCCATGGGCGCGGATTCTAGGCGCGCGGTTCCGATGATCGCGGTGAGCACCGCCCGCACCGCGCGCCTCGCACAACCGCCACACGTTCAGCGGCAACAACAGCGCGTGCAGCGCCAGCACCGGCAACAGATGCGCGCACGCGGCGTAAGCGATGAACAGCAGGTTGCTGGCGATGGCCACCGAGCGCAGCGCCACGATGGAGCGGACGGAGAACGTCGCCAGCACCAACGCGGCCGCGGCGTAACCCAGCAGTTCGGTCAGCGACACGGCCCGGCTCGATCGGCGTCGCGCGTTCAGCGCCGCCGCCCCCAGGCACCCACCAACGTCGGCAGCACAACCACCGAGCCCGACGCACGCGCCGCGTCGGCGACGCGCGTTTCGAGCGTGTCGATGCCGATCTGCCCTGGCGTTGCGAGCCCGGCCGCGACGATCTGCGGTGCCAGCGTGCGCACCACGCCGCTCAACAGCGCCGGACCGCGCGGGTCGCCTGGCGCGCTGTAGCCCTGGACGCCGAAGCCTTGCACATCGGCCAGGCCAGCCCCGGCCAGCAGCGGCACCAGCTTCGTGCCGATCGCGGGGTTCGCACCGGCGCGGCGAAACGCGGCTTTGACCCAACCCAGCGCGTCGTCCACCAGAGGCAGCGGCGGCTCGGCCCGAGACGCGCCCAGGTCGAAGTCGAGCGCCAGCAACAAGCCGTCCGGGCGAAGCCCGGCGGCGTGATGCCGCAACACGCTCACCGGATCGGCCAGGTGGAACAGGATCAGGCGGCCGACGATCGCGTCGAACGGCTCTTCGTCGCGCCAGCTGCGCACATCGCCCTCGACGAAGCGCAGCTGCGGTCGCGAGGCCGCTCGCAAAGCGGCCACGTCGAGCAGCTTTGAGCTGTTGTCGATGCCGACGACTTGCCCTTGCGGCCCGACCAGTTCGGCGACCAACATCGCCACGTGCCCGATGCCGGTGCCGAGATCGAGCACCCGCATGCCGGGCTGGATGCCGCTCGCGCGCAGCAGCAGGCGGGTCGCGGCATCGATTGACGCCGCCTGTCGATCCAGGCGCTCGATCTCCTGATCGCTCGACCCGAGTGCGTAGTTCGTCGTTTGCTCTTTCATGATGGCTCTCCGTTTCCAGGTCAGGTTGCCGGGCCAATGAAGTGATTGAACCACCGATGCACCGTCGCGAACGCCCGGTGCTGTGGCCATGAGCTCAGACGTTCCCAGGTCGTGGATCGCCTGCGCCGGCCGGCAACGATGTCGGCCAGTGCATCGGTCGCGTGCTCGACCTCGGCCAAGGTGTTGTAGAGGTAGAAGCTCAGGCGGCAGCTCGCCGGCGGGTTCAGGCCAAGCGCGTGGTGCGCGAGCGTCGCGCAGTGGCAGCCGGCGCGCGATTCGACGCCGGCATCGTTCAACGCCCGCGCCAGCGCCATCGGGTCGTGGCCTTGCACGTTGAACGCCACGAGCGCCGTGCGCCGCGCGGCATCGGGCGGGCCGTAGATCGTGATGCCGGGGATCGCATCGAGCCGCCGGAGCGCGTGCGCCGTGAGCCGCCGGTTCCAGGCCGCCACACGGTGCATCGCGTGGTGCACCGTGGCCCGCTCGATCGGCCGCTCGTTGCCGAACAGCGCCGTGCGCCCCGGTGTTGTCGCCAGGTCGAGCAGCAGCCGCAGTGCCTGCGCCGACACGATCGTGCCGAGGATGTTCGGCGTGCCGGCCGCGTACTTCCAGGGCAGCGCGTTGTAGCCGACCCGATCCGGGAACACCTGCCCGTCGGCAATCATGTCGCCGCCGTACAGGAACGGCGCCGACGCTTCGAGCAAGTGCTCCTTCGCGACGAGCACGCCGACGCCGAACGGTGCGAGCATCTTGTGGAACGAGAACGCGAGGTAGTCGATGCCGAGCGCCTCGAAATCCGTCGCGTTGCCCGGCACGAGCTGCGCGCCGTCGATCAGCAGGTACGAGCGCCGTTCACCGGTCGGCTGCACATAGCCGCTTGAATCCGCCCAGGCGCGGATTGCGGCGATCGGCGTCTTCGTGCCGAGAAAATTGGAAGCGCCGGTGCAGCACACGAGCTTGGTGCGCGAATCGATCAGCGAGGCCAGGTGATCGAGGTCGAGCTCGCCGGTCAACGGATCGAACCGCGCCAATCGCAATTGCACCCGCCGCCCGAACTTCGGCAGGATCTCGCGGCACATCGCATGCCACGGCACGTAGTTCGAGTTGTGCTCCATCAGTGTCGTGACGACGTTGTCGCCATCCCGAAACTCCGCCATCAGCGAATACATCACCGCGTTGATCGCTTCGGTGGTGTTGCGCGTGACGACGATGTTGTTGCGGCTCTTCGCACCGACGAAACGCGCGATGTCGTCGTAAGCCGCCTCGAACGCGCGCGTTGTGTGCATCGACGCACTCGACTGCCCGCGGTGCACGTTCTCGTACTGCGGCGCGAGCGTGCGGTAGAGGTCGAGCAGCTCGCGCGGCGGCTGGGTGCTGGCCGCGTTGTTGGTGGCGATGCGGCCCGCGCGCGGGAAGACGAAGTGCTTTCTGATGGCATCGACGTCCCAGGTGTCGTGGCCAGATGCCGATGAGTTCATGGTGTGCCTCCGATCGTCACGGCAGCACACGAACCAGCCCGAGGCCCGTGGTCGCACCATTGCGTGCCGAACCGGTGGCGACGATCTTGCCGTCGGGCTGGATGAGCACGTCCGACGCACCGTCGAACGAGGCGAAGAAATCGACCCGCACCAGACCACCGCTGCCGAACGACGGATCGAGTGCGCCCGCGCTGGTGTAGCGCGCGATGCCGAAGTCGGAGTTGCTGCTCGAGTTGCCTACCGCACCGGCGACGACGATCCTGCCGTCGGACTGCAACGCAACGGCGCGTCCGAAGTCCCCGCTGCCGGTAAAGGGCGAGCTCACGAGGCCGGCGGTACCGAAGTTCGCATCGGGTGACCCGTCGCCGTTCAGCCGCAGCAGCGCGTAGCGACCGCCACCGCTCGACGTGGAGCCGCCGACGATGATCTTGCCGTCGGCCTGCAGCGCCAGGTCGGCCGGCCGATCATCGCCGCCGAAATCGACGCGCGTGGTGCCGCTGGTGCCGAAGGACGTGTCGGGGCTGCCATCGCTGGCGAAGCGCACGATGCCGAAATCGGTCGGGCCGTTGGCGAGCGCCACGAAGCCGGCAACCACGATCTTGCCGTCGGCCTGCAGCACAGCGGCGTCGCCGGAGTCGCCCTGGCCGACGACGTTGCGCGTGACCTTGCCGCCGCTGCCGAACGAACTGTCGGGCCGGCCATCGGCCAGGTAGCGCACGAGAGCCATGTCTTGATCAGGCCTGACGAGCGTGCCGAGCGTCGCAGCGCCGACCGCGACGATCTTGCCGTCCGGCTGCACCAGCACCGCGTTGGCACGGTCGGACATGCCGTTGAAATCGGTCACCACCTTGCCGCCGCTGCCGAAGCCGGTGTCCAGACTGCCGTCGGCGTTGTAGCGCAGCACGACGAAGTCGGGGTTGAACACCGTTGGCAGCGACGTGTTGCCGGCGACCACGATCTTGCCGTCGGCCTGCAACGCCAGCGCCTGCATCGTATCCAGCCCGCCGCCGTTGGCGACGATCGCGATCTTGCCACCGCTGCCGAACGCGGCGTCGAGCGAACCGTCGGCGTTGTAGCGCGACAGCGTCAGGTCGCCCAACGCCAGCAGCTTGCCGTCGGCTTGCAACGCCAGCGCCTTGGCGGGAGTGAATGCATTGCTGACCTTGCCGGCGCTGCCGAAGCTGGCGTCGAGCGCACCGTTGGGCAACGGCGTCGCACAGTCGACGCCGATGTTCGTGACATCGCCGCCATTGATGGTGCCGCTGCCGTTGCTGACGGTGCAGACCTGCAGCGGGTTGGTCGGCTGCGTTTCCACGCTGACCGTGTAGGCGCTGCCGTTGGCCTGGCGCCCGGCGAAGCTGTATGTGCCGTTGGCGGTGGGCCGCACCCGCTCGCCGAGCTGGTTGCGCAGCACGAGGCCGCTGCCCGTCAGGCCGGTGACGGTGCCGCCGATCGTGAAGGTCGGCGTCACCGGCAAGGGCCGGTCGTCGTCGAGGATGGTCAGCGTGGCGGTGGCCTGGGCGCCCAGCGCCGCGCAGCCGCTGAACATCGAGAGTTTGAGATTCACCGTTTCGTCGGGCTCGGCGATCTTGTCGAGGATGAGCGGCACGGTCAGCAGACGCTGGCCGCCGAGCCCATCCTTGAAGCGAACCACCGTTCTGATGGGCTTGTAGTCACTGCCCGCGAGGGCGGTGCCGTCCGCGGTCTCGAAGAGCACGCTTACGTCGCCCTTGGTGCCGCCGATGCGCTCGACGATCACCCTCGCGCCCGGCTGGCGCTCAGGACTCCGGAAATCGGCCTTGCTGAACTGCAACGTGCCGGTTTGCGGGTCGGGGCCAGTCGTACAGGGCTGCGGCGGCTGCTCCGGCGGAATGTCTTCGCGCGGCGGCAACGGCTCGAGGCCGGTAAAGCTCAGGGCTGTGCCGCCGCCGGTGTCCAGCGGATCGCGCAAGAACGCCCCGGCATAGGATTCGCCCTGAATCAGGTTGCTCGCGTCGCTCCGGATGCTGACCACCACATTGAAGATCTCGCCTGGCAACACCGAATCCAACGGCACGTCGATCGGGATATCGCGGTTCAGGCCGACGAAGATGCCGTTCACTGCGGTGTCATGCACCTCGTCGTAGTCACGCGCCGTCCACAACGCATCGAGGCTTTCAGCGGGTTGGGAATACGAGACCTTGAAGAAGTCAAGGCCGACACCGCTAAGCTCAGCGTGCCCGCCCACGCTGAGGAGGGGCTCCGTCCGCAGCGGCAGGCGCGCTTCCACCGTGAAATGATTGCTCACGCTGAGCATGGCGAGGGTGCAGTCGCGCGCGATCACCTCTGCCGTCGGGTTCTCCGGCAACCATGGGCAACCCGCGGGTCCCGGCCCGTTTCCTCCCTGGTTAATCAAGTTGAGTATCGATCGGGTCACCTTGAACTGCAGTGTCGCCGCGGCGTCGTTCTTCTTGAAGGTGTAGGTTTGCGTGAGAACGCTGCTGCTATTGACCTGAAAGGGGGTTTCCTCGATGAAGCTATGCGGCGCCTCGGCGAGGGTCCAAAATGTTTTCCCACTGTCGCTTGAGAACGCTTCGACGAGGGCGCGCGGGTCCAACCTGTTGGCGGTTGGGGTGATCGGCATGTCCCGACCAATCCGGAAGCCCTCGAAAACTTCTCCACCCACTTGCGTATCGGCACTGATCGACTTCGCGGGCTCACCGTTGACGTCGTCGGCACGCACGTCCCAAGTCTTCTTGGTCAGGTCTGGAAACATTTGCAGCGGCGCCACGGTCACGAACGAAAACCCGCTGACCTGCCCGCTCATCGTGCTGCCACTGACCGTGGCACCAGGCACCACGTCCCACTCCGTCTGTGTGGCGTTGGTCTTGTAGAGCGCCGGGGTCGTGCCCGCCGGCACCAAAGCCGGGTCGAACGGCACGGTGATCGTCACGGGTGCGGCGAAGCTCGTGCCATGCGGCGTGAACGCGAAGACCGGCCCGAACGCCGTCACGCCGGCCGGTAACGCCGGTGCGCCGGCGCTCGACTGCGCGATGCCGATCGCCGTGCTGGCCGCGAGCGCACCGGCAGGCACGACCACCTGAGCGCCCAATGGCCCGGTGACGGTGCCGCCCGCCGCGCCGATGTCGGTGCTGGCAGGCGGGGGCGCGCTGCCATCGTCGCCACCTCCGCCGCAGCCCGCCAGGGCCAGGCCGAGAACGGCGGCGATGATCGTCTTGACGAGCGTGGCAACCATGTTGTTTTCTCCCCGGTGTGAATCGAGTCGCCTCAGAGCGTGCCGAGGTCGATCGCTGGCAGCGCTTCGCCCATCTCATTGGCGCCATCGCCGCGGTTGTTGCTGTCGCCCAGGCCGAGCTGGCCCCATTGGTTGAAGCCCCAGCACTTGAGCTGCTGGTTGTCGAGCACGGCGCAGGTGTGCGCCACGCCGGCAGCGATGCGCTTGGCGGTGCGCCCGGTGCCGAGCGAGATCGTCAGCAGTGCATCGCCCATGTCGTTGAGCACGGCACCGCGGTTCGCCGTGTCGCCCTGGCCGAGCTGGCCGTAGGCGTTGTTGCCCCAACACTTGACCCCGTTGTTGCCGAGCAGCGCGCAGCTGTGCGAGCCGCCCGCGGCGACGTCGAGCGCCGCGAGGCCTGTGCCCAGGTTGATGGCGAGCAGCTTGTCGGCCATCTCGTTGGGCCCATCGCCGCGATCGGTGGTGTCGCCCGTGCCCAGGCCGAGCTGGCCGTCGATGTTCCAGCCCCAGCATTTGACGGTGGCGTCGTTGAGCAGTGCGCACACGTGATAGGCACCGCCGGCCACTTTGGTGGCGATGCGCCCCGTGCCGGGTTTGATGCGCAGCAGCTTGTCGCCCATCTCGGTCGGCACGTCGCCACGCGAATTCAGGTCGCCCTGGCCGAGTTGCCCGTGGTTGTTGTCCCCCCAGCACTTGAGATCATCGTTGTCGAGCCGGGCGCAGGTCTGGTAGCCGAGCGCGCCGATTTCCTTCGCGCCATACGGCAGGCCCGTCACGGGGTTCTTTCCGAGGTCGACTGCCGGCAGGCTGTTGCCCATCAGGCCGATCCCATCCCCCCGGGGAGTCATGTCGCCCAACCCCAACTGGCCGTAGTTGTTGTTGCCCCAGCACTTGACCTGATTGGTGCTGAGCAGCGCGCAACTGTGTGCCGCACCGGCCGCGACGCGTTTGGCGGTGTAGGCCAAGCCTTTTGCGTCGCTGCCGAGGTCGACCGCCGGCAGACCGTCGCCCATGTCGGTGGCCAGCAGGCCGCGGCCGGTGGTGTTGCCCAGGCCGAGCTTGCCGCTTTGGTTGTCGCCCCAGCATTTGACCTGGCTGTTGTCGAGCAACGCGCAGGCATGGAACGAACCGGCAACGATGGTGGTCGCGGTGCGGCCGGCGCCGAAGTTGATCGGCGCGAGGTTGTTGCCCATCTGATTCGCGGCGTTGCCCAGCGTCAGGGCATTGCTGCCCTGGCCGAGCTGCCCTTGGGTGTTCAGGCCCCAACACTTGGCCACCACGTTCTTGACCCAGGCGCAGGTGAAGTAGTCACCGGCGGTGACTTGCACGTCTTTGGCCTCGGCGCGCACGCCGAACAGTGCGAGGAGGAGCAGTGGCACTGCCGACAAACAACGGCTCTTCATGATCGCCCCTCCAAGGTCTGGCTGCCGTGCGCGAGTTCGGCGTGATGCGCGGCCCGGCTCGATCACCCTTGAACCTGGGCCTTGTAGGTTCCGCTCGGGTAGCTGACCGTTGCGTGGTCCTCATCCGGCGTGTGGTTCGTAAAGAAGTGATCGAAGTTGGCGTTGAAGTCGAAGATGTGCGATTCAAGCAGCGGCGTGTCGGCGGGCTTCTGAGTCGAAGGCGCCGTGAAATAGAGGTAGCCGGTCGTGCTGCTGCCACCTCCGCCATTGACGGTCAAGGGATCGGCCTTGATCGTCTTCTCCGTGAATCCCGTCGTGGGCTTCTTGCTGATCGTGGTTCCGTTCGTGCCGTTGACATGCAGGATCACGTCGGTCATGTTCAGGTGGCCGTTGTTCGTGACCTTGACTTTGAACTTCCAGACCTCGTTGACGTTGATCACCCCTGCCGTGCCACTCTCCAGAACGGGTTCGAGGATCTCGATCGCGGTCTCGTCGAGTGGGTACGAATTCATCGCGTTCGCGATATCGGTCAAGACTGTCATTTGCTTCTCCCCAGGTGAGCCGGTCGGATGAAGGACCGAGGTCATGCCGGCTGACAACGACCTCGGCGGTGCCGCTCCACAGTCCCGCCGGGGCCTTCGATTCATCGGGGGGTTGCTCCCGTGCGCTCCGGCGTGAACTCGTCACCGTGCGTCAACTTTAGGCAGCGTCAGGGCGGGCCAACAGCGTGGCGCCTACCCGCTTTTCGCGGGCCCGGTACCTATTTTTCGAGCGCGCGAGCGAGTGCTGCGGCGTCGTTGCGGCTCGCCACACCGAGCTTGCCGAGCAGCGCCGCGACATGGTTCTCGACCGTGCGCTCGGAGCGATGCAGCCGCTGGGCGATCGCGCGGTTGGAGAGCTGCTGTGCCAGCAGTTCCAACACCTGACGCTCGCGCGCCGTCAGGCCGAGCGGGTCGGTGCGGGTGCGGCGGTTCGCGCCGCGCTGCAGATCGCGCACGCCGAGTGCACGCAGCCGGCGGCGGGCGATGCGCGCGGCGGGCGCGGCGCCGAGTTCGTCGAGCAGCGCGTGCGCCTGGCGCAGATCGGCTTCGTCGCCGCCGAGCAGAACGAGCGCCTGCTCATACGGACAGCCGAGCGCGGCCCAGGCGTCGGCCGCACCGCGCAGGTCGCCAGCGAGCTCGAAGGCGCAGGGCAGCGCCACCGGCTGCACATCGGCCGGCGGCTCTCCGCCGGCACGGCGCAGCCAGCAGGCAAGTTGGCCGATGCGCCAGCGCTCACCGCTGCGCACCGCCGAGCCGAGCGCGGCGCTCGCGATACGTTGGACTCGCGCGTCGTCGGCCTGCAGCCACGCCGCCTCGCAGCGCGCCACGGCCTGCGGCGCGTACCACGGGTCGACGCTGAGCGCCTGGTGGCCGTCGACCTGGGCCTGCCAATACGCGTCGGCGGCCTCCACACCGCGCCGCAGCCGGAGCAAGGCCAGCACATGTGCCGACTGTTCCTGCTCGAGCCCCGAGAGCTGCTCGCGGCGCCGCACTGCGTCGATCTCGACTTCGGCCGCATCCCACCGACCACGTTGCAGCAGCGCGTAGCTGTGGCGGATGTGCAGACGGCACCAGTACATGTCCATGTCGCGCGCCTCGCAGTACGCGGCGCCTTCGGCACACGGCGCATCGAGCTCGGCGTAGCGGCGGTGCACGACCAGCAGCGAGGCGATGTTGGTGTATGCGCGCGCCGCGTGTTCGTCGAGGCCGTGCGCGAGCGCGATCTCCAGGCTGCGATGCAGGCGCGCCCAGGCCTGCGGCGCGTCGTCGGCGCGCAGCTGCGCGGTGCCGACGGTATTGAGCGCATAAGCCAGGCCTTCGCTGTCATTCATGGCTTCGAGCACGGGCAGTGCCTTCATTCCCCAATCGATCGCCGGTACCGAGGTTTCGCCGAGCAGTTGCAGTTCGGCCATCGTCGCGCACGCCATCGCCAGCTCGCGCGGCGCATCGATGCGTTCGAGCACCTCGATCGCGGCCTGCGCGTGCGGCTGGCCCGAACTCGGCACGCCGCGATACCAGTCGATGCGGGCCAGCGCGCGCAGGTCCAGGCCTTCGGCCAGCCTGTCGCCGAGCGCGCGGTGCAGCGCCAGTGCCTCGCGCCGCGACGCCATGGCGTCATCGACCCGGTTGACCAGCATGCATTCGTCGGCGTGCGCGACACGCAGCGCCGCTCGGCCGTGCGCCGAAGCGGTCGCCGCGTGCTCGAGCGCAAGCCCGTACAGCACGGCGGCCTGGCGGTGCGCCGACGCCTGCGCCGCCTCGAGTGCCGCGCGCGGGGCGAGCGCGAGCACGGCCCCCGACAGGCCCGCCTGCGCCGCGTGGTGCACGAGTCGCACGGCGCCGGCGCCGCGCACGTCCAGCGCGTCGAACATCGCCGCATGCAAGGCCGCGGCCCGGTCAGGTGCCAGCGCGGCTTCGATCGCACGCCGGGCCAGTTCGTGACGAAAGCGCAGCGCGGCGCCGTCACGGAGGAGCAAGCCGGCGGCGGTGCAGGCTGTGATGGCTTCGTCCGCGTCGTCGATGACGGCGTTCAGCACGTCGATCTCGATCTGGGCGGGCGCGACGCTGGCCAGATCGAGAACGTCGCGCGCGTCGGCCGAGAGCGGGGCCGCGCGCGCCAGCACGGCGTCACGCACCGAGGCGGGCAGCGCTTGCGCGTCGCCGGCAAGCAGCTCGGTCACGAAGAACGGGTTGCCGTGCGTCAAACGGTGCAGGCCGTGCGGACTGCGGCCGGCGCGCTGCGCCAGCTCGGCAATCGCACAGCTCGACAGTGGTGCCAGTTCGATGCGAGTGCAACTGCGCGGCGGCAGGCCGCCGAGCACGCCGTGCAACGGGTGCTCGGCGCCAAGCGCGTCGCCACGGTAGCTCAGCACGAGCAGTGCGCGCGTCGACTCGATGCGTCGGCCGACGTAGCGCAGCAGGTCGAGCGTGGCGCCGTCAGCCCAGTGCACATCGTCGATCACGAGCACCGCCGGCGCTCGGCGCTCGCGCAGCATGGCCAGCACGCCGGCGAGGACATCGGGAGTGTGGTGCCCGGCGCGCACGGCGGCGGCGAGCGCGGGCGGCATGTGGTCGATCAGGTCGATCAGCGCGCCCAGCGGCGGCGGCGAGAGCATCGGCTCGCAGGCGCCGCGCAGCCATTCGACATCGACATCGGCACGACGCGCCGCCTCGGCCAGCAGGCTGGTCTTGCCACCGCCCGCTTCGGCGCTGAGCAGCACGCAGCCGCCCGCCGGCTCGGGCCCGCGCAACGCGGCGATCCGCCGGGCGAGCAACGCCAGCTCCGGGCCGCGCTCGAGCAAGGTGTCCGCCGGGGCGCCCGCGGCGGCGCGCGCCGGTGCGGTCGCGGAGCCGGTCGGCAACAGGGCAAGCAGGGTCATGCCCCGTGTATAGACGCTGCCGCGATCCTTGCCCACCCCCAAGAGGGCCATGCAGCGACGCCGATGTGTCACCGCACGTTGCCGCGGCCAACCGCGGCGAGCCCTGCAACAATGTGCGGATGAACTCACCCACACTTCGTCCGCTCGGCCGCTCTGGCCTTCACGTCTCGCCGCTCTGCCTCGGCGGCAACGTGTTTGGCTGGACCGTCGACGAAGCCACCTCATTCAGCCTGCTCGACGCCTGGGTCGATGCCGGCATGAACTTCATCGACACCGCCGACGTGTATTCGCGCTGGGTGCCCGGCCACACCGGCGGCGAATCGGAAACGATCATCGGCAAATGGCTGAGGAAGAGCGGCCGGCGCGACAAGATCGTGCTCGCCACCAAGGTCGGCAAGGACATGGGCGACGGCAAGGTCGGGCTCGCGCCGGCCTACATCCGCAGCGCCGTCGAAGCCTCACTGAAGCGCTTGCAGACGGATGCGATCGATCTGTACCAGTCGCATGACGACGATGCGAAAACGCCGCTGGCCGACACGCTCGGCGCCTATGCCGACCTGATCAAGGCCGGCAAGGTGCGCGCGATCGGCGCCTCGAACTTCACGGCGGCGCGCCTTAGCGAAGCGCTGGCTGTCAGCCAGGCGCACGGTCTGCCGCGCTACGAATGCCTGCAGCCGCTCTACAACCTGGTCGAGCGCCCGGCGTTCGAGGCCGAGCTCGAAGCGGTGTGCGTGGCCAACGGCATCGGCGTGATCAACTTCTACGCGCTCGCCAGCGGCTTTCTGAGCGGCAAGTACCGCAGCGCGGCGGACCTGTCGCAAAGCGCCCGCGGGCAGGGCGTGAAGAAGTATCTGAATCCGCACGGCCTGCGCGTGCTCGACGCGCTGGACGCGATCGCCCGGCGCCTGAACGCGACGCCGGCACAGGTGGCGCTCGCGTGGCAGATCGCGCGACCGAGCATCACGGCGCCGATCGCGAGCGCGACCTCGCTCGCGCAGCTTGCCGACCTCGTCGCTGCGGCGCGCCTGTCGCTCGATGCCGAGGCGGTGCAACTGCTGAACGAGGCCAGCGCCGCGTGATGGCAGGCGCGGCGGCATCGGCCTGGGTGCAGCGTTGGTCGCACCTCGTGCCGCAAGGCGCGCGGGTGCTCGACGTGGCGTGCGGCTCGGGCCGGCACGTGCGCTGGTTCGCGGAGCGCGGCTGCAGCGTCACCGGCGTGGATCGCGACGCGGTGGCGACCGCGCCGCTCGCCGGCATCGCCGAGATCGTGAACGCCGATATCGAGGGCGGGCCGTGGCCCTTCACGGCGCGCACGTTCGACGCGGTCGTCGTCACGAACTACCTGTGGCGGCCGCGCCTGGCCGAGATCGTCGCCAGCGTGGCGCCCGAAGGCGTGTTGATCTACGAGACCTTTTCCGCCGGCAACGAAACCGTCGGCAAGCCGTCGAACCCGAACTTCCTGCTCGCACCGGGCGAACTTCTGCGGGCCGCGGCGGGTCTTCGTGTGATCGCGTTCGAGGACGGCTTCGAAGCTGAGCCGATGCGCTTCGTGCAAAGAATTGTGGCGCTGCGGGAAGCTCCGGGTTCGGCCGCGCCGGCACGGCACGATCTGGCGCCGCCGGGCAGGTAAAATCTTCGGATTCAGAGGATTCCGCATGAAACCCATTGTTGGCAGCATCGTTGCGCTCGTCACGCCGATGCTCGAAGACGGCAAGGTCGATTACGCCGGCCTGCGCAAGCTGATCGACTGGCATGTCGCCGAAGGCACCGACTGCATCGGCGTCGTCGGCACGACGGGCGAATCGCCGACGGTGTCGGTCGAGGAGCACTGCGAAATCATCCGCGTCTCGGTCGAACATGCGAAGGGTCGCGTGCCGATCATGGCGGGCGCGGGCGGCAACTCCACGGCCGAGGCGATCGAGCTCTCGCGCTATGCGCACAAGGTCGGCGCCGACTGCACGCTCTCGGTCGTGCCGTACTACAACAAGCCGTCGCAGGAAGGCATCTACCAGCACTTCAAGAGCATCGCCGAGGCGGTGGACATCCCGACCGTGCTCTACAACGTGCCCGGCCGCACCGTGGCCGACATGCAGCCCGAGACCACGCTGCGCCTTGCGCAAGTGCCCGGCATCGTCGGCGTGAAGGAAGCCACCGGCGAGATCGACCGCGCCTCATGGTTGATCAAGTACGCGCCGCAGGGCTTCTCGATCTACTCCGGCGACGATGGCAGCGCGGTGGCGCTGATGCTGCTCGGCGGCCACGGCAACGTGAGCGTGACGGCCAACCTCGCGCCGCGCGCGATGCATGCGCTGTGCGTCGCCGCGATGGCGGGCAACGCCCGCGAAGCCGCGGCGTTGCATCTGAAACTGATGCCGCTGCACAAGCACCTGTTCCTCGAACCGAGCCCCGCACCCACCAAGTGGGCGATGGCCAGGCTGGGCCTGTGCGGCCCGGCGCTGCGCCTGCCGATCACCCCGCTCACGCCCGCCGGCCAGGCCGTGGTCGAGCAGGCGATGCGAGACGCCGGCCTGCTTTGAAGCCAGCTCACCTGTTCCCGATCACCGGGGCCGTGCACCGCCAGGTCGCACATCACGCCCCTCTGGAGATTCACCCCGTGACCCGTCCCCTTTTCCTGACCGCGCGCGCCGCCGCTGCTGCCGCCTTCGCTGCCGCGTTGCTCGGTGGTTGCTCGACGCTCGACAGCATGATGTCGGGCGACAAGCTCGACTACCGCACCACCAGCACCAAGACCGCCGGGCTCGAAGTGCCGCCCGATCTGACGCAGCTCACGAAGGATTCGCGCTACCAGCAGACGCAGGGCAACACCGTCAGCGCCGCGGCCTACCAGGCGGGCACGCCGGTCGCCGCAGCGGCCACGACGGTGCAGTCGGTGACCGTCGCCGCGCAAAGCATCGGCACGATGAGCATCGAGCGCCTCGGCAACGAGCGCTGGCTGCGCACCACGCTGCCTCCTGAACAACTCTGGCCGCAGTTGCAAGCCTTCTGGAAGGAGCGCGGCTTCGTCATCGTCCAGGATCAACCCGCAGCGGGCGTGATGGAAACCGACTGGGCCGAGAACCGCGGCAAGATTCCGCTGGACTTCATCCGCTCGACCATCGGCAAGGTCTTCGACAGCGCGTATTCCACTGGCGAGCTCGACAAGTTCCGCACCCGCGTCGAGCGCGTCAGCGGCGGCACCGAGGTCTACATCACGCACCGCGGGATGATCGAGGTCTACCGGGGCGAGGTTCGCGGCGAGAGCACGACCTGGCAACCGCGCGCGCCCGATCCGCAACTCGAAGGCGAACTGCTGTCGCGCCTGATGCTGCGCCTGGGCGCCACCGAAGACTCGGCCAAGACGGCGCTGGTCGTGCCCGGCGCCGTCAGCGCCGCCGCGGCGCCGAGCCGCGCCCGGCTCCTGACCGGCCGCCCGAGCGCGGCGCTGCAGATCGATGACGGCTTCGATCGCGCCTGGCGACGCGTCGGCGTGGCCCTCGACCGGAGCGGCTTCACGGTCGAAGACCGCGACCGCACGCAGGGCGTCTACTTCGTTCGCTACATCGACCCGGCCTTCGCCGGCAAGGACGAGCCGAACTTCTTCTCGAAGCTGTTCAGCTTCGGCAAGAAAGACGACGCCGGCAACCCCACCCGCTACCGCGTCACCGTCAAGGCCGACAGCGACAGCAGCAGCACGGTGACCGTGCTCGACGGCAAGGGTGCACCCGAAAACGGCGATGCCGGCAAGCGCATCACCACGCTGCTGCTCGACGACCTGAAGTAGTCCGGCGCTCATGCGCTTTTGCAGCCTGGGCAGTGGCAGCGCCGGCAATGCAACGCTGGTCGAGACCGACGTTGGTGCGGGGACCAGCCGCCTGCTCATCGACTGCGGTTTCTCGCTGCGCGAACTCGATGCACGCCTCGCCCGCATCGGCCTGAGTTGCGAATCGGTCGACGCCGTGTTCATCACGCACGAACACGGCGATCACATCGGTTGTGGTGTGGCGCTCGCGCGCCGTCACGGCTTGCCGCTGTGGATGAGCCGCGGCACGTTTCGCGCGATCGGCGCACCCGACCTGCCGCAATCGGTCCGCTTCGCGCGCGACGGCGAAACGATCGCCGTCGGCGGGCTCTCGATCCTGCCGTTCACGGTGGCGCACGACGCGCTGGAACCGCTGCAACTGCGCCTCGCCGATGGTCGCCACCATCTCGGCGTGCTCACCGACGTGGGCTCGATCTCGGAGCACCTGCTGGCCAACCTGCAAGGTCTGGACGCGCTGCTGCTCGAATGCAACCACGACCGCGCACTGCTCGCCGCGTCGGGTTACCCGGCATCGCTCAAGGCGCGCATCGGCGGCCGCCTCGGGCACCTCTCGAACGACACGGCGGCGCAGATCCTGGCGGCCTGCCGGCACGGTGGCCTGAGGCATCTGGTGGCCGCACACCTCAGCGAGCGCAACAACACGCCGGCGCTGGCGCGTGCCGCGCTGGCAGCGGTGTGGGGCGCGGCCGCTGCGGACATCGTCGTGGCCGACCCACGGCACGGCTTCGGCTGGCTCGATCTGGCATAGAGCATGTTCGCACCACCCCCCGATTCACGGGCCCCCATTCGGGCGCCCTAACCCATGGGATGGAGTGCGTGCGAGATGCCCGATATCGTTGGTTCCAAGCAGGCCTAGTTCAATGGAAGATCGGCGGCCCCAGAGGCCGATGACGGAGGTTCGATCCCTTCGGTCTGCGCCAGATGATCAGTGCATGGAGCCCGACACCGGCCCGGCCGGCAGACAACCTCATCTTTCTTTGAACGCCGTGCGAGTCAGCCGCAACTCAGTATCGAAGGGCCATCCCCAGGCCTTGCACGTCGAGGAGTCCGCGATGAACCAAGAGCAATTGATGGATCGTCTGTGCCGGCTGAAGCGCAAGCTGGCTGCGACGCACGAAGCGTGGCACAGCGGTCGGGTCGACTGCCTTGTCGATGCCCTGCGCCGTGCGGAACGCGAACTGCGCGCTCGGCAAGCCGAAGCAGCGCCCGTGGAACTGCCCTTGGGCATGATCCGACTGCACTAGCAGCCCGTCGGGCTTTGGGTCGAGCTGGGGTGCGCCGAACGGCGCGCCTCTGCGCATGACCCGACGACATACCACTTGATGATGACAGTCTCGCCGACGTGTGTCTGCCTCGTCGCCGCGCGACCACCAACCCGCAGGCCCATGCGAAGCGTGGCCCCCGACCATCGCGGTCTGGGGGCCTCGAAAGCGGCGCCGGGTTTGATATCGATGCTCAGTCCGCGGACGCGGCCGACAGCAACTCGGCTGCACGCTCGCGGCGGCCGACGACGACCACGGTGGGCAATTGAACGACCGTGGCGGGCGACTTGACGACCACCGGAGCGGTGGCCTCCGCGACGCGCGCCGCTTGCCCGGCCTGATCCGCGAGCACCGGGGGCTGGAAGTTGGCGGCGGCTGCCGCCGCGATCGCGACAACGACGGTGAAAGCGATCGAATTGAGCAGGTCGTCCAACATGATGATCTCCTTGGTGGTCAGGGGTTTCGGCCTCGGCGCCGATTCGAGGCGGCGCGTCGTCCACACCCATGGGTTGCGCGCCGATCCGTTCCGGTTCAAGAAATCTCAGGTGTCGAAAAGAATTTAGAATCGATGCCGGTGCGCGGTCGACGGCCCGTCGTGCGCAGCATTGAGTTGAAGGTCGAAGGCTTGTGCGAGAGTGCAGGCCTTTTTTCTTGGCAGATCGCGACCATGCCCGTCTCCCGCATCACACCGCTCGTCTGGCGCCGCCGCGCCCAACCGCTTCTCGGCACGCTGGTCGAGATCGCCCTGTTGTGCGCGAGCGAGCCTGAGTTCATGCGCGTGAGTTCGCTGGCCTTCCGCCGCATCGATCAGTACCACGCGCGCATGAGCTTCCACGAGGCCGACAGCGATGTCCGCAGCATCGCGGCAGCCCCGGTCGGCACCACGCTGCAGGTGGCGGCGATCACCTGGGACGTGATCGAGGCAGCGCAGCGTTTCGAGGCCGAATCGGGTGGCATCTTCAACGTCGCGGTGGCGCCCGAGATGGTTCGCCGCGGTCGCCTGCCGGCGCCGCCGATGTCGCCCGCGTCGACGGTGCTCGCGACCTCGTGCTGCGCGGCACTCAGGCTCGACGATGGCGCGCGCGTCACCCTCATGCAGCCCGTCTGGATCGACCTCGGCGGCATCGCCAAGGGCGCGGCCGTTGACGCGGCGCTCGCGCTGATTCGTGCCCAGGGCGTTGCCGCGGCACGCATCAACGCCGGAGGCGACATCGGGATGTACGGCGAGGCGGCACGGCCGATCACGGTGCTCGGGCCGCACGGCGCGCAGGTCGATGCGGGCTCGCTGGCCGACGGTGCGATCGCCACGTCGGGCCCGTATGAGAACCGCGGTGACGCGCGCCCCGCGCTGGTGTCACCGTGCGCTGCGCGCTGGGCCGATCGCTCCGTCTCGGTCGTCGCGCCCTGCTGCCAGACGGCCGATGCACTGACCAAGGTGCTCGCCGTGCTCGGCCCCGACGCGGCGCCGATGCTCGCTCGACACGCGGCGCATGGCTTCTCGATCGACCGCGCCGGGCGCGTGGAGCGCGTCGCATGAAGGCGCCGGCGCGGCCTGAGCCCGTCGCGGCGATCGCGCTGCCGCGCTGGCAGCGCTGGGCCATCTACAGCACGATCGCGCTGCTGGTCGTGAGCGGCATCGGCTGGCTGCTCACCGCATTGCCTTCGGATGCGCAGCCTTCACCGGCCGCGCGCACAGCAGCCGCGTGGTTCTTGCGCGCGCATGGCATCGCCGCGTACGCGCTGCTGATCGCGGCCGGCAGCGTGCTGCCGTTGCACGTGCGGCTCGGTTGGGGGCGGCAGCGCAATCGCCGCAGCGGCTCGGTGCTCATCGGGTTGATGCTCGGGCTGGCCGGCACCGGGCTGTGGCTGTACTACGGGCCTGAGGCGGGGCGCGACACGGTTTCGACGCTGCACTGGGCCGTCGGCCTGGGGCTGCCGGTGTGGCTGGTGCTGCACCGCCTCTGGGGCCTGCGCGCGCGGCGTGGCTGAACTCAGGTCGGGTGCGGGCTCAGGACCAGTTCGTTGGTCGCGAGCAGGCGCCGCACGCCATCGGCCACATGCGAGCACGAGAGCGTCGCGCCGCTGATGTTGGAGATGTCGGCATCGATCTTCAGCGCATCGCGCGCTGTCTTGCCGCGGAACTGCGCGCGCCACGCCGGCTCGCGAATCTGCCCGCCGTAGTTTTCGCGGTAGTCGAGGATCTCGATGCCGATGACGTGCCCGTCCGCCGTCACCGCGACAACGTAGGTGATGAGGTCGTGCTTGCCCGTCACCTCGTCGAGCAAAACGCGCCCGATCAGCGCGCCCTGCGCGTCGCGCGCCGACCAGGCGCGCACTCGGGCATCGCGCACCCGCATGCCGCTGGCCTGGCCGACGGCTTGGCGCTGCGCATCCGTCATCAGCAACTCGGCCGACTTGAACTCGGTGGCCGCCGGGAACAGCAGCCTCTGCGCCTGCTCGATCGTCAGGTATTGCACCGCGTGGGCCGAGCCGGCGCCCGCGGCCAGCACGATGACCGGGGCGAATGTCCAGCGCACTAGAACGACATCCCGACGATCAGCTTGAAAACGTGCTTCTCGCTCTCCTTGTAGACGCGGCCATCGACCAGCTCGAGCTGTGAGCCCGTCGAATAGGCATGCGCCCACGGCAGCTGCTGCGAGTAGCCGGCGGTGACGAAGAAGCTCTTGTTCGCGTAGTGCACCGTCGGGCCGGCGAACCAGGCGGAGTAGTCGCGGTGGCTGTTCGCGAGCGAATAGGCGCCCTCGTAGCCGCGCTCGTTGCGCATCTCCAGCCCGAGCCGCCAGCCGGGCGCGACGCGATACGACGCGCCGCCGCTGATGACCAGCTCGGTCTCTTTCTCCGCGCCTAGGCCGGAGTATTTGTTCTTCTCGAACTCGAGCGCGATGTTGGCGGCCAGGATCAGGTCGTCCTCGAGCAGGTTCTTCTGGAACAGCAGCTTCAGCTCCAACTCGCTGGTCTTCGAGCCCAGCGTTCCCTCGATGTAGCCGGAGAGCCCGAACGCGTCCTTGTACGGGCTCATGAACTGGTAGATCGACTCGACCGAGACGCTCTCGAAATCGGTATTGCGGTAGCGCGCGGCCGGGATCGGCAGTTTGCCCGAGAACGGCACGTAAGAGCCGATCGTGGCCGGCCCGCCGCCTGTCACTTCGTCGCCATCGCCGGGGCCAACGAGGAAGTTGTTGCGCGACGTCGTCGAGTTGTTGTTCTCGGCCGTGACACGGTAGGCGTTGGCATAGAGCGAGACCTGCCAGCGGTCGGTGATGCCGTACTCGAACTCGGTGCGCGTTTGCCAGAGCCGGTACAGGCCCTGCGACTTCTTGTCGCGATAGGTCACCTGCTGCTCGACCTCTTTCGAGGCCGCCGGGTTGGTCTCGGCGAGATGGGTGTGCGTGAAGACCTGGTCGCCGGCTTGCGCGGCAGGCGCCAATGCGAAGGCCATGCCGGCAGCGAGCGCGAGTTTCGTCTTGTGGTTCATGGTGTGGGTTCTTCCGGTGGGGCGCGCGTCAGGCCAGCCGCAGCGAGCCGAACAGGCCTTCGGTTTCGTCAACCGGGCCGGCGGCGAAGTAGAGCGCGTTGCTGTCGCCCAGCTTCACGCCGTTGCCAAACAGGATGCCCCAGACCCCCGACACGACCGCGTAGGCGCCGGTCGTGTCGCGCAGGAACTCGACCGCTGACTTCGTCACCGGATCGAACGCGACCAACGTGCCGTCGGTGAAGTTCGCGACGATCAGGTGGTTCGAGAACAGGCCGAAGTCAGCCGGTGCGAAGGCCATGCCCCACGGGCCGTTGAGCGTGCCGCGATCGTTCCAGACCGCCACCAGCTGCCCGGCCGGCGTGTACTCCACGAGCTTGCTGGTGCCGCGACCCGCGCTCTCGGTGGCGAGCAGCACCTGGCCGGGGTGGTCGGGATCTTCGAGTGTGCGCACGTAGGCGACGAACACCGTCGGCGCGCCTTTCACGGTGATGGTGTGGATGGCCCACGGCGCGAAGTCGCCTGGCTTGAACGCCCCCTCGGCGACGAACGGGTTGGCGAAGCGGCCGGCGATCGGCTCCTCGGCGAAGGTGTTGTCGAACACGCGCACGCGCGGGTACGGGTTGTTGCCGAAGTCAGCGGCAAAGAGCTTGTCGAAGGTCGGACTGATCGCGAGGCCGAAGAAGGCCGAGTTCTGCGCACCCTCGTCGAGGATCACGTTCGAGTAGTTCGGGTAGCTCAGCGTGCCATCGGCATTGCTGCGCTGCGCCCAGGCCGAGATCACGCCGTTGTCGGACACGAAGACGAACTTGGCTGGCGCCGTGAAGGTCTCGCCATTCGGCAGCGTCTGGGTGATGCGAAAGCCGGTGCCGGTGGCGTTGAAGACGACGCCGTTGGCCGCACCGGAGTTGGCGCCGGAGGCGGGCAAGGCCACATCGACGAGTGCTGGATCGATCGTCAGCGGCTCGCCATTGACGTCGCCCCAGAACTCATACGACTTCGAACTCGCGGTCACCCAGAAGTGGCCGCCTGCGCCGGCGGGCCGGATCGCCAGGCCCCAGGCGTTGACCATGTCGGGAATCGTGAAGAGCGCGTTGTACTTGGCGCTGGTGGCCGCCAGGTTGATCTGCTTGTAGGCATTGCCGGAGGCCGGCTCCTCGCCGCCACCGCCACCGCACGCCGCCAGCAACAGCGGCGCGCCGACGCTCGTCAGCGTCGCGATCGAACTCAACGCAGCGCTTCGCTGCAACAACTGCCGACGATTCATCGTGATCACTCCGCCGAGGAAAGCTGAAATCATATGCGAATCTAAACGACAACGATTCTTATTTCCAATGAATATTTTCAGGCCTCTCGATCGAAGGGTGTCTCTCGCCACAATGCCGGGATGACCTCGCCCGCCGAACCGATTCCGCGCGCTGCCGTGCTCGCGCTCTCGTTCGCGGCGTTTGCCAGCGGCATTTCGCTGCGGATCACCGATGCGCTGCTGCCGCTGTTCGCGCACGAGTTCGACATCACGATCGGTCGCGCCGCCAACACCGTCACCGCGTTCGCGATCGCCTACGGCCTGTCGCAGCTCTTCTTCGGCCCGGTCGGCGACCGCTTCGGCAAATACCGCGTCATCGCCTGGGCCTGCGTCGCCTGCGCCGTAACGGCCTCGGTGTGCGGCCTCGCGCAGGGCTTCGCGCAGCTGGAGCTCGCGCGCTTGATGGCGGGGGCGACGGCTGCGGCCATCATCCCGCTGTCGATGGCGTGGATCGGCGACGTCGTTCCCTATGACCAGCGCCAGCCGGTGCTCGCGCGCTTTCTGATCGGGCAGATCCTCGGCCTGTCGGCGGGCGTGTTCGTCGGCGGCTTCGCGGCCGATCATCTGAGCTGGCGCGTGCCGTTCTTCGGCATCGGGCTGGGGTTCGTCGCGATCAGCGTCGCGCTGTTCTCGATCGACCGGCGGCTGCCGCCACACGCGCGCGCGATCAACCGCGTCGAGGGCCATGCGGTGCGACGCGTCGTCAGCGAATTCGCGCAGGTGCTGGCGCGGCCCTGGGCGCGCGTCGTGTTGCTGACGGTGTTTCTCGAAGGCGCGTTTCTGTACGGCGCGTTCGCCTTCATCGCCACGCATCTGCACGAACGTTTCGGATTGCCCCTCGCGGCGGCGGGCTCGACCTTGATGCTGTTCGGCTTCGGCGGCCTGCTGTACGCGCTCGCCTCGAAACGGCTGGTGCGCGGACTCGGCGAGGTCGGGTTGACGATGTTCGGTGGCATCCTGCTCGCCACCTCGCTGCTCGTGGTCGGCATCGCGCCGGTCTGGTGGTGGGCGCTGCCGGGCTGCTTCATCGCCGGGCTGGGCTTCTACATGCTGCACAACACACTGCAGATCAACGCCACGCAGATGGCACCCGAGCGCCGCGGCGCGGCCGTCTCGGCGTTCGCGTCGAGCTTCTTTCTGGGTCAGGCGGTCGGCGTCGGCATCGACGGCGCGCTGGTCGCGCGGATCGGCACGAGCGGGGTGATCGGCATCGGCGCGTTCGGCGTGCTGCTGGTCGCGCTAGCGTTCAGCCGCCTGCGCGCGGCGCGCGGCGCGGCGCCGGCCTGATCGGGCGCGGGCCGCGCTGATCGAAGACCGGCTGCTGGCGCGCGCGCTCTGCCGCCTCGGCGCGCGCGATCTCGAGCAGGCCATCGAGCTCATCCTCGGCGACGCCCTTGAGCACGCAGAAGTTCGCGCGCGTCAACGTCGTGATCTCGAAGTCGCGCAGCAAGCCGGCCCGATTGAATCGCTGCTGCTCTTCGAGCTCGCGGCGCGCGTCGTTGTTGGC
>CAXTSS010000009.1:0-171425 GCA_964247075.1 uncultured Rhizobacter sp.
CGCTGATCATCCGCGAGCACTCGGCGCAAGGGCGTGGTCTATTGACCGCTTACCTGATTCCTACACCTACAGCGCCAGACGCGCCAGAGCCACAGCTGCCACATCACTGCGAAGATGGCCGTAGTGCCGTTCGATCATCGCGACGCTGGTCCCAGATATCTGCGCCACCGTGAGCAGGTCGAGTCCGTCGTGTACGAGGTCACTGATGACACTGTGGCGCAACGTGTACGCGGTGGTTCCGTCGGGCAGCTTGGCTGCCTCGGCAGCGGACTTGACCGGCCCCTTCCAGGCATCCTTGTTCCACGCCTTACCGTCGGCGCGTGACAAGAGCGGAGCCGTCGGCAACTTGTCCTTGGAGGCTGTCTCAAAGAACTCCGCCGTCACGCTTGGCAGCTTGATCCGCCGGTCCTTGCCGCTCTTGTCCTGGCCGATCTTGAGTACCTTCAGTCTCCGGTCGAAGTCGCCGGCCTTGAGCTTCGCCAAAGCGCCGGGCCGCAGCGGGAGCTGGCACAGACCGCGCAGGAACGCGCCGAGGTCGGTCGGGGCCTTCTCGATAAACTTGAGCCGCTGTAGTCGGTCTAGGTACAGCTCCCTGCGCTGGTCGGCGTTCTTGATGGGGCGGAGCTTGCTGCGCCACGCGAAGTCCGTCGTCAGCAGGCCGTCCAGGTACGCGAGGTTCAGGGCGGCCCGGAAGCAGGTCATGTCGCGGTTCAGCGTGCTATCCGATCGACGCTGACCCCGCCGCCCACCGCTGCGCGTGGGAAGCTCCTTCAGCGACTTGCGCCAACCTTCAAGTTGCGTTGGCGTCAGCTTGGGCAACTCGGTCGCTGCCAGCTTTGCGTGGTTCAGCACGTAGCTCTTGAACCGTGCTTCGGCATCGTTGGCGGCTCGCTCCGACTTGGTAGCTCGCAGGTGGCGCACATACCTCGTGCACGCATCCGCGACGGTTGGCGAGACAGCCGTACCGCCGCGGCCAAGATGCTCGAACCACGTTTGCGCGGCCTTTTGCGCCGCGTCGAAGCGGAGGTGATCAGGCAGTTCAGACAGGTCTCCAAGAGCCTTGTAGTTCTCCTTGCCAGAACTCTCCTGCATGGCTCGGGCGATCCAGTTGCCGTGCCCGGCGCTGACCATCTTGCGAAAGCCCACGTAGCAGCCCTTGCTGACTCGATGCCAGTACGGCTCGCGGCGCGGCTTGAGCCTGTCGCGCGATGAGACGGTGTCGATCTTGGTGGCCACGGTCGCTTTGGAGTACGGAAAAAGTACGGAAATCTTTCCCGTACTTTAGCGAACTTCTCGGGACAAGGACAAGCCATTCTCATAGGTAAAACAGCGTCCCAGGACATCCCAGAAAGTCCCGTTTTCCCACCTTGACATGGTGGGGGTCGTTGGTTCGAGTCCAATCGCGCCTACCAGATTCGGTAGGAAGAACAAGCACTTGGCGGCAACGTCAGGTGCTTTTTTCTTGCCTGCACAGCGGGCGGCCAAGCGCGGACTCAGTCCCATGCGTATCGCAGGCCGACCCACAGCCCGCGCGGTGCGCCCAGGCCGAGAAAGGTCTCGCTGGTGCCATTGGCGGGGTCGAACGTGCGCCCGGGGTTGGGGAACGCGTTCTGGCCCAGGATGCCGAAGTTGGCGTACTTGCGGTTGGTCACGTTGTTCAGGCGGGCGAACACATCAAAGCCCTTGCCAAGCTTGTATTCGGTATCGAGGTTCAGCACGCCGTAGCCCGGCACCTTGCCATTGGCATCGAGATTGTTCTCGTCGCCACGAGCGCGGCTCGAACTGCTGATCGCCACATTCGCGCCGAGCTGCCACGCGTCGTTGGGTTTGGCCTCGAGGCGCACTCGCAGCGAGTGCCGCGGGATCCCGGGAATGTGGGCGCCGGCCGGCACGGCGATGTCGCCGTTGGCGTCGGCCGACGAGTTGTTCGGGCTGTTCTCGGTGAACGGGCTTGCGTAGGTGGCGTCGATGAAGCTGTACCGCGCCACCACGCTGATCGGGCCGATGCGCGTGCCGCCGGTCAGCTCCACACCCTGGCGACGCGTCTTGCCGACGTTCTGGAAGAAGCCCGCGTTGATGGCCCCGCCGCTGCTGACGAACTGGATGTCGTCTTTCAGGTCCGTGCGGTAGAGCGCCACGCTCCAGGTGTCGAGGCCCGCCTTGCCGCGCGCGCCGACCTCGATCGTCCGCGCCACCACCTTCTTCAGCGGAGGGTCGGCAAGGAAGCTGTTGGGCAGTTTGCAGGGGGCGAGCGGGTCGGCACAGGTCAGTTCGATCGCGGTCGGCGCGCGCATGCCTTCGTTGTAGGCGGCGAAGAAGGTGTTCGACGCATCGGGGTTGAAGGTCACGCCGACCGCGGGGTTGAATCGATTGAAGCGGTGATCGCCGTCGAGCGCAGGGGCGTTGCCGCTGCGGTCGCGAATGCTCACCTGGGCGGCGTTGTAGCGGCCCGAGCCTGTGATCGACCATTGCGGTGTCAGCGCCAGCGTGTCGGCCACGAACAGCGCCAGCGTGCGGTTGCGCGTCTGCGCGTCGGTTTCGGGGGCGAAATCGCCGCTGCCCACGGTGTCGCGCGTGGGTGTGAACGCTGCTGGCTGCGACTCCTGCGAGAAGCGTGCGCGGCCGAAATCGCCACTGGCACCGATGACGAATTGGTTGTTCAGTCCCGCGAGCGGCTGCGTCACGGTGAGCTGAACGCCGAATCCGTAGCTGGTCTGCTCGATCGACGAGCGGTCGTTGAGCGCCTCCGCCGGATCGGGTTGGCCCGTGCCCGGGTCGATCTCGCCGAAGTTGTCGTTGACGTTGCTGCTGGTGTTGTGGTTGACGTAGCGGCGCACGTAGGCATTGCTGCCGAACACCAGCGTGGGCGAGAGCACTTTGCGTCCGGTGGCCGCAACCATCAGCACGCGGTTCTTGTTCACGTCCGGGAAGGTGTAGGCCTGGGTGCGGTCGTCGAGGAATGATGTGGGGAGGGTCTGCGTGCCTTCGAGGCGGTTGCTCGCGACGTTCGCGCTCAGGTTGAACGCGTTGTCGCCCTCTTCGTAACCGACCTTGCCGTAGAACTGCACGACGCGGCTCGGGTTGTGGTCGGCCCAGCCACGCTCCTTCGACACGTTGGCGGTGCTGAACCAGTCCCATGGGCCGGACGCGCCACCCTGTTCGTACTGCATCGATTTGCGGCCGAACGAGCCTGCAGAGACCTCAACCGAGCCGCCCGGATTCGCCTTGCCGCTCTTGGTGATGATCGATATCGCGCCCCCCAGCGTGTTGAGCCCGAACAGCGGGTTCGAGCCGGGGATGATCTGGATGCCGGCAATGGCCGACTGTGGCAGCAGATCCCAGTTGACCACGTCGCCGAACGGCTCGTTGATGCGCACACCGTCTTGGAACACCGACAAGCCTTGCGGCACGCCGATCAGGGGCGAGGCGGTGAAGCCACGGAAGCTGATGTCGAGCTGGTACGGGTTGCCCTGCGCGGCGTTGACCGTCACGCTCGTCGGGTTGTTCTCGAGGAACTCGGCGAGATTGCCTTGGCGTTGCTTTGCCAGCTCGCTGCCGCGAAACACCTGCACGTTCGCCGGTACGTCGCGCAACGCCGTGCCCAGGCCGGGCAACGGGGTGGTGCCGATGACCTCGACGCGCGGCAGCGTCGCGGGCTCGGCCGTCGCCTGCGCAAATGCCGGTGAGACCGCCAAGGTGGTCAGGCCGGTGGTTGCGAACTGGCGCCAGGCGAGCGGGAGCGGGTACTTCATGGGTCGTGCGGCGCAACAGCGCGTGGAGGTGACCCGTCACCGTAGCCGCCGCGCCGTCGTCGAGGCAGGGAAATAATCCCGACGCCGCCGCTCGCTTTCCCTCACACCCCCGAGGTGCTGATCACGCCGTGCCGGATCGCCAGATGCACCAGCGCGGCCGAAGTGGCCACGCCGAGCTTCTCCTTGATGAGGGTCTGGTGGTTCGCGAGCGTCTTCGGGCTGAGCTTGAGCGCGGCGGCACAGTCGGTCACCGAGTGGCCCTGCGCGAGCAGCCGAAACACTTCGAACTCGCGTGCCGTGAGCGTTGCCAGCCGCTGCGTCTCGTGCTCGGCATCGTTTTGCAACAGGGCCGGCGTCAAGTCCGGGCTCAGGTAGCGGTGGCCTGCGTGCAGGGCGCGCACGGCGTCCACCAGGCGGTCCGGCGGGCTGGCCTTGGTCACGAAGCCGCGCGCGCCGGCCTCGAGGGCGCGCCGAACGAGCATCGCGCCGTCGTGCATGCTGAAGACCAGCACGCGGGCGCGCGCCTCGCGCAGCAGCACGCGGCGGATCAGCTCCAGCCCGCCGCCGCCCGGCATCGCCAGGTCGGTGACGAGCACGTCCGGCCCTTCCGCCACGAACGCGGCATAGCCGCCGTCGCCGTCGTCGGCCTCGGCGACGACGGTGATGCCGCCGGCTTGGTCGAGCAGACGCAGGTAGCCGCTGCGCACCACGGGGTGGTCGTCGACCAGCACGACCCGGATCACGCCGGCGCTTCCGACAGCGGCAAGCGCAAGGCGATGCGCACGCCGGCACCGGGGGCGGATTGCAAATCGAGCGTGCCCCCCAGCGCGGCGGCGCGCTCCCTGGCCCCCAGCAGGCCGAGGCCCTCGGAAGCGCGCGCCGCGTCGACGCCACGACCATCGTCCTGAATCACGAGCGTCAGCGACTCGCCGGCGCGCGACAGTCGCACCCGCACGGCGCTCGCCTGGGCATGCCGCGTCACATTGGTCAACGCTTCTTGCGTGATGCGGTAGACCGCGATGTCGATCGCCTCGCCCAGCGACTCCACCTGGCCCTCGTGATGAAAGACGCAGCCGATGCCGGTGCGCTCCTCCCACGATTCGGAAAGGTCTTGCAACGCAGCGACGAGACCGAGCGTCTCCAGATTCACCGGGCGCAGGCGGCTGAGCAGGTCATGGACCAGGGTGTACAGGTGCAGTGCATGTTCTTCGGCTCGTTCGGCGGCCGGTCCGATGCCTTGCGACATCGCGCCTTCGCAGTGCCTGATGAATGCCAGCTCGACGCGGATGGCGCTGCACGCCTGGCCCACCTCGTCGTGCAGATCGCGCGCCAGCGCGAGCCGCTCGTTCTCCTGCAGCGTCAGCAGTCGCCGCGACAACTCGCGGTTTTGCCGTAGCAGTTCTCCGGCATCGGCTTGGGCGCGCTCGCGCAACCGCAGTTCGACCTTCACCTCATGCCGTCGGCGTATGGCGAACCACGCCATGCCGGCGGCCAGCACGGTCAAGGTCAGAGGCAATTCATCGGCCTGCCAGCGCTCGTATCGGGCAAGCGTGCGCGCTATCCATTCGTTCATTTCGAGCGCTGCCGAAAGAACGTAGCAAGCCAACGTGCCGGCCAACACCACCGCGAGGTCGGCGCGCCAGCGCAGGCGGCGCCATGCGCGAGCGTTCTGCGTGGCGCTTCCGTCGGGGGTCACGATGTCAGGCGGCGCTGAGTTTCGTGGCGAGATGATCGCCGAGCCGCAATGCCATCTGGACGATCGTGTAGGTCGGGTTTGCGTGGCCGCTGGTCGGGAATACCGACGACCCGCCGACGTAGAGGTTGTGCATCCCGAACACTTTGCAATTCTTGTCGACCACTCCGGTCGTCGGAGAATCCGACATCCGCGTCCCTCCCATGTGGTGGCAGCCCACACTCCACTCGCCCGCTGGCCACGCCGTGCCATCTGTCAGGTAATTTCTGATGCGGAGCCGTCCGATGTTGTGCTTGATGAGCGCTTCCCCGAGCAGTCGCGCCGAGGTCAACGCGGTCGAGCGCTCCGTTTCAGCCTTCTTCCAGTAAAGGCGACTCCGAGGGACTCCCAAGACATCGGTGCGGTGGTCGAGTTCGATGCGGTTCTCGACATGCGGAAACTGCTCGAACTCGCTCTCGACCAGGCCGCCGCAGTGGTATTCCTTGCCAATTCGCTTGAGTTGGCGGTTTGACCATTCGGGTGCGACGCACATCACCTGCTGCAAGAGCTCCCTGGCGAAGCTTGCATCCTTCTGATGTGCTCGCATCCAGATGTGGGCACCGCCGATCGAAAACGTGTTCTTGGCGCGGTCCGACGGCGCGAAGTACGTCTTGGCCGCCGTTTGCGTCTCGAACTGCATCTCGTAGCCGTGCGAGGTAACGACATCGGCCAGGATGTACACCGCGTGTTCCATCCAATAGCGCCCGAGCGTCGCAGCGCGGGGCACGACGCCGCCTGCGTGTCGGGCGTTCGACCAAAGCAGCAGTCGGCTGTTCTCGATGCCTCCGGTACAGATGCAGACCTGGTCGACGCGGATGTCGGCGGTCGTCGACCCTTGCGACACCTTGATCGAATCGATGCGACCGTTTCCGGGGACGAGTTCCAGCACAGGGGTGTTCAGCAGCAAGCCGATGGACTGGGATTGTTCAACGGTTTCGCGATACTCCATTCCGAATCGAACTGGCGGGCTGAAGCGGTATTGGATGTAGTCGATGTCCTCCGTCATCTTTCGATCCGGCTCGGCGGGCGGGACTTTCAGGATCGCATCGGCCGCGACGGCATACGGCTCCAGGTCCCGGCTGCGGATCGGCCAGCCTGAAAGCGGCATGTACGCGCGTGGCTCGAAGGCGCTGGCGTCGAGCGGGCGCACCCATCCTGACCATCGGCCGGTGGAGCCGCCGAACTGCCTCAGCCGTGTCTCGTGGAGACCGGGGTAATCATCGCCAATCACCTCGCCCCGATAGACGTTCTGCGACGGTTCGCTGAAATCGTAGCTGCCCGCCTCGACCAGCAGACACGGCACATTGCGTTGTTGCAAGCGGAGCGCGAGCGACATTCCAGCAGGCCCGGTGCCCACGATGCACACTCGGGGCCGAAACCGGGAGCGAGCCAGTTCCTCGACGCTGCGGAAGAGCATCAGTCGTCGCTCGACAGCACCCAGCCATCGCGCACCACGACCGATTTCGGGAAACGCAGCCACGCGCCGCTGCCAGCCACAGGAACGCTGGAGAATGCCAGCAGGCTCCGCAAGAATGATCTGCGGCCACGCTGGGTCGCGTCGCCCGTCGCAAGCGCATTCTTCAAGCGCGCGTATCGGCCCTTGGGCTGCTCTTTGGTCATCGAAAACATCTCTGGTCGGGTTGTGAAAATTCTCGTGTCCCGTCTGTCGGTCTGTTCGTCGTCTTCGGTGCCAGAACGGACGACAACGTCCGTGCCGTTCAACAAGTCCATCGTTGAGATCAACCGGCGGACTCTAAGTGTGTAAGCGTTTGTCTGACACTGTTGAATTGTGCACAAGTTCGGCGATTCACGAAAAGTCCGGCGCGAATGGTGCCTTGACAACGCGCTTGTGACGAAGTTTGCATTTCGGACTTGCGCCCATTTCCGACCGGGCGGTGCCGCGCCTCGCACAGACCGTCAAGTTGCGAGCCGTCTGGGCCTTTGTTGGGGTCAGCGCTCGGCGATGTAGTGCTGCATCGTCACGCTCTCACCCTCCTGCATGAAGCCGCGCACGACGAGTTCGAGGTCGTGATCGGCGACCGTCGCGCGGGCGCGCTGGTGCAGGTAGTCTGCCCATGAGGTGACGATGAAGCGCTCCACATAGCGCGCCGGGTCGCCGAGGTCGCGGTAGAGACGCCAGATCGTCGCACCGTCGCGCCGGCGCGGCGCGCGCAGCAGGCTCACGGCTTCGAGGAACGCGGCGGTCTCGTCAAGCCGGATACGGTAGCCGATCTCCACCGCCACCGGCCCGGCCTCGGGGGCAGGCTCCTCGGCCACGAACAGATCCTCCCACGGCGCGACCTGGTTCACCTCGGTGATCTGACCCAGGCGCAACGGGAACGGCCGGGCGAGCAGCAGTCCGCCGGCCATGCACAGCGCGGCGGTGCACAGCGCTGCCGGCAACCCGAACAGGCTGGCCAGCGCCCCCCACAGCGCCGAGCCGATCGCGAACGAGCCGAGTGCGCACAAGGTGTGCATCGCGGTCGCGCGAGCACGCACCCACGGTGGCGCGCTGGTTTGTGTCGCGGTGTTGAACGTCGACATCACCGACATCCACGCCGCTCCGCCGAGCAGCAGCGCGAAGTACACCAGCAGCCGCTGCTGCGAAAACGCGGCCACCAGCATCACGAGCGCGAACACGATGCAGCCGCCGCGCACGAGGGGCTCCAGTCCCGCGCTCGCGCGCAGCCGGCCGATGACGAGGCCGGCGCAGACCGCGCCCGTGCCGAGGCAACCCATCAGCAGGCCGAAGCCTTCGGCACCGAGGCCGAGCTGGCGCTGGCCGATGATCGGCAGCAACGCCCACAGGGCCGATCCGGCGCCGCTGTAGGCCACGGTGCGCACCAGTTGGGCGAGGATGATGCGCGAGTGGCGCGCGAACCGCAGCGCACTCAGGATGCCGCCCCACAGCCGCTCGGCAGGCAGCCGCGACGGTGGGTGCGGGCTGGGCGGCCAGCGCCGGATGCCTTGCATCATCGCGAGCGTGGTGCTCACCGCGATCACGAAGATCCAGCTCGCACCGAACTGCGCGAATACGATACCGGCCAGCGCCGGGCCGAGCGCCCGCGCGGCGTTGTAGGCGATGGCCACGGCGATGATGGCTTGCGGGAGCTCCGTGCGCGGCACCGAGTCGCCGACCGCCGAGTTCCAGGCCGGCGACAGCACCGCGGTGCAACTGCCGGCGATGAAGATCAGGAACAGCAGCGATCCTGGGCCGGCGTAGCCCGCGAACACCAGCGCCGCGAGCAGCGAGGCGGTGCCCGCTTGAACCACCAGCGCGATCAGGATCAGGCGCCGCCGGTCGGTGGTGTCGGCGAGCACGCCGGCTGGCAGCGCGAGCAGGAACATCGGCAGGAACACCGCCGTCTGCACCAGCGCCGCGAGGAACGACGAGCCGGTCAGTTCGACCATCATCCAGGCTGCCGCCATCGCCTGCATCGCATTGCCGATGAAGTAGGCGGCGCCGCTCTGCCAGAGCCCGCGGAACGGTGGGTGGCGCAATGCGCTCCACGGCGACGGTGGGGAGGTGGGCGAGGGCGGCGGCAGTGAACTCATCGAGTCGGCGATTGTCGCTGCCGCGGGAAAACCCCGGGCCGTTGGTCTTGTCCCGGCCTCCGCGGAGCGCCTAGAATTTACCTACCGGTCGGTCGAGGATGTTCGCCGACCCACCTGAGGAGGCGAGTCATGTCCGAGGCACTGGTGCTGATCGCGCAGGAAGGCGCGGTGCGTACGCTCACGCTGAACCGGCCGAAGGCGCTGAACAGCTTCACGTCGGCGATGCACGAGGAGCTGGCTGCCGCGCTGAGCGCCGCCGAATCCGACGCAAGTGTGCGTTGCCTCGTGCTGACGGGCGCTGGGCGCGCCTTCTGCGCCGGCCAGGATCTGGCCGACCCCGCGGTGGCGCCCGACCTCGCGCCCGGCGCGAAGCCGACCGATGTCGGCAACGTGATCGAGCGTTTCTACAAGCCGCTCGCGCTGCGCATCCGAGCGCTGCCGGTGCCAGTGATTGCGGCCGTCAACGGCGTCGCCGCCGGCGCCGGCGCAAGCATCGCGCTTGGCTGCGATATCGTCATCGCGGCACGCTCGGCGAGCTTCATCCAGGCCTTCTCGAAGATCGGCCTCGTGCCCGATGCCGGTGGCACCTGGCTGCTGCCGCGGCTGGTGGGCCGCGCGAACGCGCTGGCACTGGCGATGACCGGCGACAAGCTGCCGGCCGACGAGGCGCAGCGCATCGGCCTGATCTGGAAGTGCGTGGACGACGCGCTGTTCGCCGCCGAGGTGGCCGCGATGGCGGCGCGTCTGGCGGCGATGCCGGTGAAGGCGCTGGCGGCGACGCGGGCGGTGATCGATGCGTCGATGCGCCTTGACTACGCAGAGGCGCTCAGCCTTGAGGGCCAGTGGCAGAGCAAGCTGAGCGCATCGCACGACTACCTCGAGGGCGTGGCGGCGTTTCTGGCCAAGCGGCCAGCGACTTTCTCGGACCGCTGAAGCCATCCATGCCCCGCGGACGCGCCCCCGGCTACGACACCCAGCGCGAGCAGATCCTCGCGCGCGCGGCCGAGTTGTTCGCACGCCAAGGCTATACCGCCACCTCGATGAACCAGGTCGCGCTCGCCTGCGGCGTCTCCAAGCCGTCGCTCTACCACTACGTGCGCGACAAGTACCAGCTGCTGGTCGAGATCGCCGAGGACCATGTCGGGCGGCTGAAAGCGCTCGCCGCCGAGGCGCACGCGACGCCTGCGCAGCCGCAGGCCCGAGTGCGCTCGATGATTGCGAGCTTTCTCGAGGTCTATGCCGAATCGCAGGCGGCGCACCGCGTGCTCACCGAAGACGTCAAGTTCCTCGAGCCGGCGGATCGCAAGCGCGTGCTCGAGGCGCAGCGCGAGGTCGTCGCGGTCTTCGCCGACGCGATCGCGGACACCCGCCCCGAGCTGCGCGCCGCCGAGTTGCACCGGCCACTGACGATGCTGCTGTTCGGCATGATGAACTGGATGTTCATGTGGCTGCAGCCGGGTGGCAAGCTGACCCACGCGGCGCTCGCACCGGTCGTTGCCGATCTGTTCTTCGGCGGCGTGAACGCGGTGCGGATTCCGCAGTCACCGCCCGTTGTCGTCGCCGCGCGCAAGCGTGTGCGGCGCGCCTGATTTCCCGTTCGCTCACCTCACTCACGGAGACACCATGATCCTCAAGAAGACCTTCGTCGCGCTCGCCGCCACGCTCGCCGCCGTCACGCTGGCGCATGCCGATGTGAACGTCGGCGTCACGATCTCGGCCACCGGACCGGCCGCCTCGCTCGGCATTCCGCAGAAGAACACGATCGCGCTGATGCCGGCCACCATCGGCGGCCAGAAGGTCAACTACATCGTGCTCGACGACGCCTCCGACACCAGCACCGCCGTGGCCAACGCACGCAAGCTGATCACCGAGAGCAAGGTCGACATCATTCTCGGCTCGAGCACGACGCCGAACTCGCTCGCGATGATCGACGTGGTTGCCGAAGGCCAGACGCCGATGATCTCGGTGGCGGCGTCGGCCCGCATCGTCGAGCCGGTCGATGCGAAGAAGCGCTGGGTTTTCAAGACGCCGCAGAACGACATCATGATGTCGCTCGCGATCGCCACCAACATGGCCGATGCCGGCGTGAAGACGGTCGGCTACATCGGCTTCGCCGACGCCTACGGCGAAGGCTGGTTCGTGGAGTTCGGCAAGGCGGCCGCACTGAAGGGCCTGACCGTCGTCGCCAACGAGCGCTATGCGCGCACCGACACGTCGGTGACGGGCCAGGTGCTGAAGCTTGTCGCCGCCAAGCCGGACGCGATCCTGATCGGCGCCTCGGGCACGCCGGCGGTGCTGCCGCAACGCACGCTGAAGGAGCGCGGCTACGCCGGCAAGTACTACCAGACGCACGGCGTCGCCAACAACGACTTCCTGCGCGTCGGCGGCAAGGATGTCGAGGGCACGCTGCTGCCGGCCGGCCCGGTGCTGGTGGCCGCTCAACTGCCGAACGACAACCCGGTGAAGAAATCGGCACTCGACTACGTCGCGAAGTACGAAGCCGCCAACGGCAAGGGCTCGACCTCGACTTTCGGCGGCCATGTGTGGGATGCCGGCATGCTGATGCAGGTGGCCGTGACGAACGCGCTGAAGAAGGCGCAACCGGGCACGCAGGAGTTCCGCACCGCGCTGCGCGACGCGCTCGAGGGCGCCAAGGAAGTGCATGGCGCGCACGGCATCTTCAACATGTCGGCCACCGACCACCTCGGGCTCGACCAGCGCGCGCGCGTGATGGTGAAGGTCGAGAACGGGGCCTGGAAGTACCAGCCCTGAGCATCGGTCGGCCATGTACCTGACCGGGCGCCAGACCGATCTGTTGGGCCGCGTGATGACGACGCTGGCGGAGCCGCACGCTGAAGGCGAGATCCGCAGCGAACTCGGCGCGCTGATGCTGGAGCTGCTCGGCGCGCAGTTCTACGCGAGCTATGTGTGGAACGACGCGCAGGCGTGTTTCGACGGTGGCGTCCAGCTCAACATGGATGCGGCCAACCTGCTCCAGTACGAGCGCTACTACCAGTTCCACGACCCGATCACGCTCAAGCTGCAGCAGCACCGCCGCGCGGTGCGCGTGACCGACGTGCTGGCTCAGGAGCGCCTGTCGCGCACCGAATTCTTCAACGACTTCCTGGCGCGCGACGGCCTGCATTGGGGCGTCAACCTCTACGCATGGAGTGGCGAGCACAACATCGGCGACATGCGCATCTGGCGCGACCGCCGGCGCGAGAACTTCGATGCCAACGACCTGGCAGTGCTCGACCTGGTGCGGCCGGCATTCGTCGCCGCATTGAACCGCAGCCGCGGCAATGTGCCCGCCGCCGAGGCGCTGACGACGACCGAACGAACTGTGGCATCGCTGCTGAGCGAGCGCGAAGGCGAGGTCGCGGGGCTCGCGGCATGCGGCCTTCAGGACAAGGAGATCGCGCGCCGCCTCGGCATCTCGATCACGACCGTGCGCACGCACATCGATCATGCGTTCCGCAAGCTCGGCGTCACGAATCGCATGATGCTGGCGCACCGGCTCACGCGACAGGAACCTATCCGTGAATAAGACGGCCCTGCGTTGCGACGACAAAGCGATGGATGCAAGGCGCAAGCCGCTGCCCAGGGTGACCGCTGGGCAAGGATTGCAACGCCGCAGACGCGCTTTGTCGTCGCAACCCTTCGGGCCGGGGCCAAATCGGGCGCAGGCGGGTGTCGCAAGCCGCTTGTGGTGCGCAGCACCACGGCGCGACTCGCTCCTACGCCTGCACCCGATTTGACCCCGGCGCAGGGCCGTCTTATTCACGGATAGGTTCTACGCCGGGCATCCTCATTCACGAGGATGGCGGGCATCGCCCAAGCCTCCTAAGGTCTCGTCTGGCGGGTCACCGAATCCGCACGGCACGCCAACTCTGGAGACTCGGCCATGGCACCCCACTCATCACGCAGAACCTTCCTGAAAACCTCGGGCGCCGTGGCGACCACCTCGTTGCTCGGCGCCGCTGTCAGCGGCTGCGGCGGCGGTGGCGATGATGGTCCGGCCGAGATGACCACCGCCGAGCAACTCGCGCTCACATCGTCGCAGGCCATCGCGGCCATCCAGGCCGGCGGCCTCGCGGCAGAGACTTATGTGACGACGCTGATCGCGCGCGCCGAAGCCCTGAAGGAGCTGAATGCGTTCATCACGCTCAACAAGACGGGTGCGCTGACGGCCGCTCGCGCCATCGACGCAATGCGCAAGGCCGGCACGGCACTGCCCACGCTGGCGGGCCTGCCGATCGTGGTCAAGGACAACATCAACACGCGCGACCTGCCCACCACCGGCGGCACGCCGGCACTGCGCAACGTGCAACCCACGGCGAACGCGCCGTCGCTCCAGAAGCTGATCGACGCCGGTGCCATCGTGCTGGGCAAGACCAACATGCACGAGCTGGCCTTCGGCATCACCAGCACCAACCTGGCCTCCTTTGCCGGGCCGGTGAAGAACCCTTACGACAAGACGCGCATCACCGGTGGCTCCTCCGGAGGCACCGCGGCGGCGATTGCGGCGCGCATCGCGCCATCGGGTCTGGGCACCGACACCGGGGCGTCGACGCGCCTGCCCGCTGCGCTGTGCGGCATCGTCGGCCTGCGCCCCTCGGTGGGCAACGGCGGTGCGCAGCGGCGCTACACCGACACCAATGCCGTCGTGCCCATCAGCCACACGCGCGACACCGTCGGCCCGATGGGGCGCACCGTCGCCGACGTGGCCCTGCTCGATGCGGTGATCACCGGCCGCGCGATGCCCGCTGCCATCGGGCTCAAGGGTCTGCGCATCGGCGTGCCGGCATCGTTCTGGGCCGGGCTCGACACGCAACTCGCCGCGGTGATGACGGCCGCCAGAGCCAAGCTCACCGCGGCCGGCATGGTGCTCGTGGACGTGGACACGGTGGGCTTGGCGGCGCTGAACGACAAGGTGTCGTTCCAGGTGGCACTGCACGAGCCGATCGCCGACATTCCGGCCTACCTGGCTGCCACCGGCGTTGCCGGCGTCACGGTGGCGAGCCTCGCCGCGCAGATCGCCAGCCCGGACGTGAAGGGTGCGTTCGGCGCGATCCTCGGCGATGTGTTCGGCCCGGCCTACGCCGATGCGATCAACATCTACCGGCCGCAAATGCAAGCCCTGTATGCGAGCTACTTCGCCGACAACGCGCTCGACGCGATGATGTTCCCCACCACCATCCTTCCCGCCGTGGCGATCGACGCCTTGAACGGATCGTCCACGGTCTCGATCAACGGCGGGGCGTCGGTCGACGAGTTCGGCACCTACATCCGCAATACCGACCCCGGCAGCAACGCCGGCATCCCCGGCCTGTCGGTCCACGCCGGCATGACCGCAGGTGGATTGCCGGTCGGCCTGGAGCTCGACGGGCCGGTGGGCAGTGACCAGCGGCTGCTGGGCATCGGCATGAGCATCGAGGCGCTGCTCGGGCTGGCGCCGGCGCCACCCGTGTGACCGCCGCCGGCTCGGCCGCGCGGGAAAACCCCTTGGGGTCCATTCGTGCACACTCCTACTATCGATCTTCAGTTGCACAAAGGAGTTGCCGAATGGCTGTTACCCGCCGCGCCAAGAAGGCGAGCGTTGAACCCGCGGCACCTGCCGGGCCGGGCGCCGAGGCCACGGTCACCGCCGCGCCCGTGGGCGGTCCGCGCGTCCTCAAGAAGTATCCGAACCGGCGCCTCTACGACACGCAACTGAGCAGCTACATCACGCTGGCCGATGTGAAGACGATGGTGCTCGCGGCCGAGCGCTTCGAGGTGCGCGACGCCAAGACCGGCGAAGACCTCACGCGCAGCATCCTGCTGCAGATCATTCTGGAAGAAGAGACCGGTGGCGTGCCCATCTTCTCGGCGCCGATGCTGTCGCAGCTGATCCGCTTCTATGGCCACGCGATGCAGGGGATGATGGGCTCGTACCTCGAGAAGAACCTGCAGACCTTCACCGACATTCAGGCGCGCCTTGCGGAGCAGGGGCTTCCGGTCGCGCAGAGCCCCGAGTTGTGGGGCCAGTTCCTGAATGGCCAGGCGCCCGCCGTGCAGGGGCTGATGGGCAACTACATGGAGCAATCGCGCAAGATGTTCGCGCAGATGCAGGAGCAGATGGCGGCGCAGGCCGGTGCGTTGTTCCCCGGTATGCCGGGCTTTATGCCGCCGAAGAGGTGAGGTGTCGGGTATCGGCGAAAATCCGCCGATGACTTCGACCACATTGAATCCGCCGATCGCTGCTGTCGCCCCGAAGATCGGCTTCGTCTCGCTCGGCTGCCCGAAGGCGCTGACCGACTCCGAGCTGATCCTGACGCAGCTGCGCGCCGAGGGCTACGAGACCTCGAAGACCTTCGCCGGCGCCGATCTGGTGATCGTCAACACCTGCGGCTTCATCGACGACGCGGTGAAGGAAAGCCTGGACACGATCGGCGAGGCGTTGGCCGAGAACGGCAAGGTCATCGTCACCGGCTGCCTGGGCGCGAAAGCGGGTGAGGACGGCGGCAACCTCGTGCGCAAGATGCACCCGAGCGTGCTTGCCGTGACCGGCCCGCACGCCACCAACGAGGTGATGGACGCGGTGCACCTGCACAGCCCGAAGCCGCACGACCCGTTCATCGACCTCGTGCCGGCCCAGGGTGTGAAGCTCACGCCACGTCACTATGCGTATCTCAAGATCAGCGAAGGCTGCAACCATCGCTGCTCGTTCTGCATCATCCCGAGCATGCGCGGCGACCTCGTCTCGCGGCCGATCGGCGACGTGCTCGGCGAGGCACAGCGGCTGTTCGACGCCGGCGTGAAGGAGCTGCTGGTGATCAGCCAGGACACGAGCGCGTACGGCGTCGACGTGAAGTTCCGCACGGGCTTCTGGGACGGCCGGCCGGTCAAGACCCACATGACCGACCTGTGCGAGAAGTTGTCGGAGATCGCCGCGCAGCACGGCGCCTGGGTGCGGCTGCATTACGTCTACCCGTATCCGCATGTCGATCAGATCCTGCCGCTGATGGCCAGCGGCGGCATCCTGCCGTACCTGGACGTGCCGTTCCAGCATTCGCACCCCGATGTGCTCAAGCGCATGAAGCGCCCGGCCAACGGCGAGAAGAACCTGGATCGCCTGCAACGCTGGCGCGAGGCCTGCCCCGAGCTGGTGGTGCGCAGCACCTTCATCGCCGGCTTCCCCGGCGAGACTGAAAGCGAGTTCGAGCACCTGCTGGCGTTCATGCGCGAGGCGCGCATCGACCGCGCCGGCTGCTTCGCCTACTCGGCGGTGAGCGGCGCGACGGCGAACGACTTGCCCGGCATGCTGCCGATCGAGTTGCGCGAGGCGCGCCGCGCGCGCTTCATGGCGGTGGCCGAGGAAGTCTCTGCCATCAAGCTGCGCGAGCGCGTCGGCGCGACGATGCAGGTGCTGATCGACTCTGCGCCCGCGCTCGGCCGCCGTGGCGGGGTGGGGCGCTCGTATGCCGACGCGCCCGAGATCGACGGCCATGTGACGCTGCTGCCGCCCGAGAAGGCCTCGAAGACGCTCAAGGTCGGCGAGTTCACGCGCGTGAAGATCGTCGGCACGCAGGGGCACGATCTGGTGGGTCAGCCGATCTGATTCGTTCACGGGAGCACGCCATGTCGCAACGTTTCGATGCCATCGTCATCGGTGCCGGCCAGTCCGGCCCATCGCTCGCCGCGCGCTTCGCGCAGGCCGGCAAGACCGTCGCGCTGATCGAGCGCGAGCACCTCGGCGGCACCTGCGTCAACGATGGTTGCATCCCGACCAAGACGCTGGTTGCCAGTGCACGCGCCGCGCATGTGGTGCGGCATGCGGCCGAGTTCGGCGTGCTGCACGAAGGTGGCGTGCACGTTGACATGAAGGCCGTGAAGGCGCGCAAGGACGCGGTCGTGAACCAGTCGGTCGCTGGGCTCACGTCGTGGCTGGGCGGGCTGGCGAACCTGACCTTGATCCGCGGCGAGGCGCGCTTCACCGGGCCGCTGCGCATCGCGGTCGGCGCCGAGGCGTTCGAGGCGGCGCAGATCTTCATCAACGTCGGCGGCTGCGCGACCGTGCCCGACTGGCCCGGCATCCACGACGTGCCGTACCTCACGAACACCTCGATGATGGACGTGGACTTCGTGCCTGAGCACCTCGCCATCGTCGGCGGCAGTTACATCGGGCTGGAGTTCGCGCAGATGTACCGACGCTTCGGCAGCGAGGTGACGGTGATCGAAGCGGCGCCGCGGCTGATCGCGCGCGAAGATGCCGAGGTCTCGGCCGAGGTGCATGCGATGCTGGAGCGCGAAGGCATCGCGGTGCATGTCGGCGCGAAGGATCTGGCCATGGCGCGCGATGGCGCCGGCGTGCGCATCGGCTTCGCGCTCGACGACCGTCCGCAATCGGTCACCGCGAGTCACCTGTTGCTCGCGGTCGGGCGGCGACCGAACACCGAGACGCTCGGCCTCGATGCCGCCGGTGTCAAGGTCGATGCGCGCGGCTTCATCGCCGTCGATGACGAACTGCGCACCAGCGCGCCGGGGGTCTGGGCGCTCGGCGACGTGAACGGCCGAGGCGCGTTCACGCACACCTCGTACAACGATTTCGAGATCGTCAGCGCCAATCTGCTCGATGGCGGCCAACGGCGCGTCTCCGACCGCATCACCACCTACGGCCTGTTCACCGATCCGCCGCTCGGCCGCGTCGGCATGAGCGAGGCGGAGGTGCGCGCCAGCGGCCGCGCGGCGCTCGTGGCGACGCTGCCGATGGCGCGCATCGGCCGCGCGCGCGAGCGTGGCGAGACCGCCGGCTTCATCAAGGTGCTGGTCGATGCGAATACTCAGCGCATCCTCGGTGCCGCGCTGCTCGGTATCGAGGCCGACGAGGTCGTGCAACTGCTGCTGCTGGCGATGGCCGCCGATCTGCCGTACACGCGCATCCAGCAGACGATGTGGATCCACCCGACAGTGACCGAGTTGCTGCCGACCCTGTTCAACGGCCTGAAGCCACTCGCTTGAGCGCGAACCAGAACCCGAGAACCCGATGACCGAACGCGACCCCGCCGCCAAGCCTGCCCTCGAAACGGCACTGATCCACCACCCGTACCGGCCGCCGGCCGCGTTCGAGACGCCGCAGCCCGGCGTGTTCAAGGCCTCGACCGTGTACTTCGCGAGCACCGCCGCGATGCGTGCGCGCGACTGGAAGAGCAAGGCCGGCTACACCTACGGCCTGCACGGCACGCCGACCACCTTCACGCTCGAAGAGCGCATCGCCACGCTCGAAGGCGGCGCGCACAGCGTGCTCGTGCCCAGTGGCCTGGCGGCGATCGCCCTCACCAACGTGGCGCTCCTCAAGTGCGGCGACGAGGTGCTGATCCCCGACAACGCCTACGGCCCCGGCAAGGAGCTGGCGCGCCAGGAGCTGGCACGCTGGGGCATCACGCACCGCTTCTACGACCCGCTCGATGCGAACGCGCTGGCCGCGATGGTCACGCCCGCCACGCGGCTGGTGTGGCTGGAAGCGCCGGGCTCGGTGACGATGGAGTTCCCGGATCTGCCGAACCTGGTCCGCGCCGCGCGCTCGCAGGGTGCGCGGGTCGCGCTCGACAACACCTGGGGCGCGGGCCTCGCGTTCAAAGCGTTCGATCTGGAGGTGGACGTCTCGGCGCACGCGCTCACCAAATACCCTTCCGGCGGTGGCGATGTGCTGATGGGCGCGGTCACGACGCGCGACCCGGCGCTGCACCTCAGCGTGAACGCCGCTCACATGCGCATGGGCTGGGGCGTAGCGGCGAACGACGCCGAAACCGTGCTGCGCGCGCTGCCTTCGCTGCCGCTGCGCTACGCCGCGCACGACCGCGCGGCGCGCACGCTCGCGCGCTGGTGGGCGGGGCGCGCGGAAGTGGCGCAAGTGCTGCACCCGGCGCTCGAAGGCTCGCCCGGCCATGCCCATTGGGCCGCGCTGTGCACGCAAGCGGCGGGGCTGTTCTCGATCGTGTTTGACGCGCGCTACAGCGCGGCGCAGGTCGATGGCTTCGTCGATACGCTGCGTTTGTTCAAGATCGGCTTCTCGTGGGCTGGCCCGGTGAGCCTGGTCGTGCCCTACGACGTCAAATCGATGCGTTCCAGGCCGACGTGGCCGGGGAGGCTGGTGCGCTTCTCGGTCGGCCTCGAAAGCGTCGATGACCTGATCGCCGATTCGGCGCAGGCGCTCAAGGCGCTCGGGCCTTGAGCCGCATCCGCAGCCCGACCGGCGTCATCGTGAACGCCATCAGCTCGGCCGGTTCGCTGCCATCGGCCGTGCTCACATCGACGATGTCGAAGTGCGCGAGCAGCATCGCCATTGCCATCTTGATTTCGAGCAGCGCCAGGTAGCGCCCCGGGCAGATGCGCGGCCCGGCCCCGAACGGCATCGAGACGCGCTTGGCCGAGCTGGCCACACCGGGCTGGCTAAGCCAGCGCTCCGGCTCGAACGCCAGCGCGTCGGGGAAATGCTTCTCGCTGACGCTGTCGGCGCGCATCACGCACCAGACGCCCATGCCCTGGGGCACGCGAATGCCCTTGATCTCGGTGTCGTGCAAGGCCTCGATGACCTGGAACGGCGCGACCGGCTTCAGCCGCATGGTTTCGTGCGCGCAGGCTTCGAGGTAGTCGAGCGTCGCCACGATCTCGGGCGTCAAGCCGGCGGCATCGGGCGCACGCTCGCGCACCTCACGCTGTGCGCGTTCCAGCGCCGCGGGATGGCGATGCAGCAGGTGGATCATCCACGCGAGCGTGTTGGCGGTCGTGTCCTCGCCGGCGAGCAGCATCGTGAGCACGTTGCCGGTGACCTCGCGATCGCCGACGCCGCTGTCGCCCTGATCGGCGGCCACGATCATCGCTTCGAGCAGATTGGGCGGCTGCGTGCGGCGCGCCGGCTCGGCGTCGAGCCGGGCGCGCGCCTGCGCGATGAAGGCGGCGATCGTGCGGTTGACCTCGATCACGCTGCGTTCGAGCTGCCGGTCGGCCGGCATGCGCACGATACGCCACCACGGGATCAGCGAAAACAGCCGCTTGTAGACGGCGGGAAAGATCTTGTCGAGGTGCTGCTGGATCACCTCGTCGTCGGATTCGAGCGTGTTGATGTCGGCACCGAAGGCCAGCCCCGAGATCGCGTCCACGGTGTAGCGCATCAACTCGGGCTGCAGCTCGATCGTGCTGCCGGCATTCGCCGCCTTCAGCCAGCGCCCGCGCAGGCGCAGGGTGACTTTCAGCAGCGACGGGAAATACGCCTTCACATGCGACGGGTCGAAGCCCGCCATCACCATGCGCCGCTGCAGCCGCCAGGCGTCGCCGTTGGCCGCGAAAACGCCGGGTGTCAGGCCCATTTCCTGGCCGATGGTTTCCATCACCTTGGTGCGGCGAAAGCCATCCGGGCGATCGCGCAGCGCCGCGTTCAGGGCTTCGAAGTCGGTCACCGCCAGCAAGGTGCGCGGGCCGAGCCTGAAGCGGAAGAATGGGCCGTACTCGCGGCCCCAGGCTTCGACCGATTGGTGCAGATGCTTGCGTCGGATCTGGAACAGGTTGCCCACCAGCGGCAGCCCGCGCGGCCCGGGCAGATCAGCAACTTCGCGCAGTGCGTTCATCGCGTCAATCGTTCGTCTTCGAGGGTTTGGACGAGACCTTGTGCCGCATCAGCCGACCTTTCTCGCGCTCCCAGTCGCGCTTCTTCTCGGTGTTGCGCTTGTCGTGCTCGGCCTTGCCCTTGGCCAGGGCGATCTCGGCCTTCACGAGGCCGCCCTTGTAGTGCAGGTTCAGCGGTACGAGCGTGAAACCCTTCTGCTCGACCTTGCCGATCAGGCGCTTGATCTCTTCCTTGTGCATCAGCAGCTTCTTGGTGCGATCGGCCTCGGGGCTGACGTGCGTCGAGGCGCTGCGCAACGCGTTGATGCGGCAGCCGATCAGGTAGAGCTCGCCGTCGCGAATCACCACGTAGCCGTCGGTCAGCTGAACCTGGCCGGCGCGGATCGCCTTGATCTCCCAGCCGTGCAGCACCATGCCGGCCTCGTGACGCTCTTCAAGGTGGTAGTCGAAATGGGCGCGGCGGTTTTCTGCGATGGACATGAAGGCTCAGATGGTGGCGTGTGCCACCAATACAATTTCTGCATTGTATGAAGCACGTTAGAAAGACCGTCCTCCTTTGGTACTCGCCGCACGAGATGTACGCGCTCGTCACCAACGTGGCGGCGTATCCGGCGTTCCTGCCGTGGTGCGAGCGCGCGGAGGTGATCGAGCAGCGTGCCGACGGCGTGACGGCCCGGCTGCACCTGTCGTACCTCGGCGTGCGCCAGGCTTTCACGACGCGCAACACCCACATCGCGGACGACAGCGTCGAACTCGAACTCGTCGATGGGCCGTTCTCGGCGCTGGCCGGCACGTGGCGTTTCCTGCCGGTGCCCGCCGCCGACGGGCCGAACGCGAAAGCGTGCCGGATCGAATTCAGCCTGCACTATGCGTTCGCCGGTGGTGCGCTCGACGCGCTCATCGGCCCGGTGTTCGACCGCATCGCCAACACCTTCGTCGATTCGTTCGTGAAACGGGCCGGGCAGGTGTATGGCGAACGCTGAGCTGCGCGTGAGCGTCGCCTTCAGCCCGCGCGCGGGCGAAGTGGACGAGGTCGAGTTGCTGCTGGCCGCGGGTGCGACGGTGGCCGATGCCGTGCTTGCGAGCGGCCTGCCCTCGCGTCACCCGCAGTTCGATCTGGAGGCACTGCCGGTCGGCATCTGGGGCGCGTTTTGCGACCGCAGCGATGTGCTGCGCGATCGGGACCGCGTCGAGCTGTACCGGCCGCTGCGGGTCGATCCGAAGGAGGCGCGGCGCCGGCGCCATCAGGCGCAACGCGGCGCCAAGCGCTGAGCCGCTGGCGCTATTTGCACTCCGAGGTCATGGCCTCGCGTGTGCGAGTCGCCTCTTGCGCCCGCGCCTTGTCGTCGAGGAACTCGCGTTCGCCCTTCTCGTTGGTGCGCGACATGCGCCCACCGGCCTCGAGCGCGCGCATCTGCGCCTTGGCGCGCGTGCAGTTCTCGGCGCGCGTCGCCGCAGCCCGTGCTTCCTCGGCTTTCTTCTTGTCGGCCGTTTCCTGCTCGGCCTGCTTGCGCTTGGCGTCCAGCTCCGTGTCGGCGATCTTGGGAGCCAGTGCGGGGGCGTCGGAGGCGGCCGAGGCCGGCGGCGCGGCCCGGCGCGCGCTCAGCGTCGTCGAGGTTTGCGGGCGCTGAAGGATGTCCTTTTCGGCGATGCTGGGCGGCGGTGGCGTGTCGCTGTACTGCGTGCGGCCGCCGGCGTCGCGCCATTTCCATTGGGCCACGGCGGGCAGGGCCAGCATGGCCCCGAGCACGGCGGTGAGCACAACAAGAGTCCAACGATGCATGGCGGTCGATCCGGGCCTGTGAATGGTCGCTAAGTCTACTTGCGGCCTGCCCGATCCGCGGCGCGCGGTGTGTCAATCCGTGCCTTTGTTGGCGCCTCCGTATAATTTGGTTTTGCGTCAGGAGCTTTTCCATGCGCCTTCTTGGCAAAGCGCTCACCTTCGACGATGTGTTGTTGGTGCCAGCGTTCTCCCAGGTGTTGCCCCGCGACACCGACCTCTCGACCCCTTTGTCCCGCAACATCCGCCTGAACCTGCCGCTGGTGTCCGCCGCCATGGACACGGTCACGGAAGCCCGCCTCGCGATCGCGCTGGCGCAGGAGGGCGGCATCGGCATCGTCCACAAGAACTTGCGCGCGGAGCAGCAGGCGGCCGAGGTGGCGCGCGTCAAGCGCTATGAGTCGGGCGTGCTGCGCGACCCGATCACTGTGTCGCCGGACACGCCCGTGCGGGCCGTGATCGAGCTGTCGCGCCAGCATGGCGTGTCGGGCTTCCCGGTCCTCAACGGCAAGACCGTGGTCGGCATCGTCACGAACCGCGACCTGCGCTTCGAGTCGCGGCTCGACGTGCCGGTGAGCGAGATCATGACGCCGCGCGAGCGCCTCGTCACGGTGGCCGAGTCGGCCACGCTGGAAGAAGGCAAGGCGCTGATGCACAAGCACAAGCTCGAACGCGTGCTGGTCGTCAACAAGGACTTCGAGCTGCGCGGCTTGATGACGGTGAAGGACATCACCAAGCAGACCAGCTTTCCGAACGCCGCGCGCGACGCGCACGGCAAGCTGCGTGTCGGCGCTGCGGTGGGGGTGGGCGACGGCACCGAGGAGCGCGTCGAGTTGCTGGTGCGCGCCGGCGTCGATGCCATCGTCGTCGACACCGCGCACGGCCACAGCGCCGGCGTGATCGAGCGCGTGCGCTGGGTCAAGACGCACTACCCGCAGATCGACGTGATCGGCGGCAACATCGCCACCGGCGCAGCGGCTCGGGCGCTGGTCGATGCGGGCGCGGATGCGGTCAAGGTCGGCATCGGCCCGGGTTCGATCTGCACCACGCGCATCGTCACCGGCGTGGGCGTGCCGCAGATCTTCGCGATCGAGCAGGTGAAGAAGGCGCTGAAGGGCAGCGGCGTGCCGCTGATCGCCGACGGCGGCGTGCGCTTCTCGGGCGATCTCGCCAAGGCGATCGCCGCCGGTGCCGACAGCGTGATGATGGGTGGCGCCTTTGCCGGCACCGAGGAGGCGCCGGGCGAGACGATCCTGTATCAAGGCCGAACCTACAAGAGCTACCGCGGCATGGGCTCGATCGGTGCGATGCAACAGGGCTCGGCGGATCGGTACTTCCAGGACAACGGCGGCAACAACCCGAACACCACCAAGCTAGTGCCCGAGGGCATCGAAGGCCAGGTGCCGTACAAGGGTTCGGTCGTCGCGGTGATCTTCCAGATGGCCGGCGGCCTGCGCGCCTCGATGCACTACTGCGGTTGCGCCAGCGTGGCCGAGATGCACGACAAGGCCGAGTTCGTCGAGATCTCGTCGGCCGGCATGCGCGAGAGCCATGTCCACGACGTGCAGATCACGAAAGAGGCACCGAACTACCGCATGGAATGACGGCCGAATGACGACGTCCCCGAGTTCAGCCGGTCGTCGGAAGGCGGCCATGCCGTTCATCATGATCGCAGTGCTGATCGACATGCTCGCGATCGGCCTGATCATTCCGGTGCTGCCGCCGCTGGTCGGCTCGTTCACGAGCTCGCAATCGGAGCAGGCCTTCTGGTATGGCGCCGTGACGATCGCGTTTGGCATCGCCAACTTCTTCAGCTCGCCGATCCTCGGCCGCCTGTCGGATCGCTACGGCCGCCGGCCGGTGCTGCTGCTCGGTTTCAGCGGCCTCGCGTTGAGCTTCTTCGTCACCGGCATGGCCACGGCGCTGTGGATGCTGCTGGCGGTGCGCTTGTTCAGCGGCGCGATGCAGTCGAACATCGCGGTGGCCAATGCGTACGTGGCCGACATCACGGCGCCCGCCGATCGCGCCAAGGCCTTCGGCAAGCTCGGCGCGATGCTCGGCATGGGTTTCATCCTCGGCCCGGTGATCGGCGGTCTGCTCGGCGGCATCAACCTGCATCTGCCGTTCTTCGTCGCCGGCGGCCTGGCCTGCCTGAACTGGCTGTACGGCTACTTCGTGCTGCCCGAATCGCTACCGCTCGAACGCCGCCAGCCCTTTGTGCTGCGCGAGGCGAATCCGGTGAATTCGCTGCGCGGCCTGACCGAGCTGAAGGGCGTCGGCTCCCTGGTCATCGTGATCGCATTGAGCGGCCTGGCGCAATTCATGACGCACACGTCGTGGGTGCTCTACACCACCTTCAAGTTCGGTTGGGGGCCGACGCAGAACGGCTGGTCGCTGTTCGCGATCGGGCTGATGTCGGTGCTGGTGCAGGGCGTGTTCCTGAGCCGGCTGCTGAAGCGCTTTTCGCCGCAGCGTCTCGCGATCATGGGGTTGATTTCATCGAGCCTGTGCTACGTGCTGTGGGGCCTCGCCTCCGAGGGTTGGATGCTGTACGCGGTGATCTTCGCCAACGTGTTCGGTTTTGCCGTGTCGGCGGCGATGCAGAGCCTGATCTCGAACGCCGCCGATCCGACCACGCAGGGCCGCACCGCGGGTGCCGTCGCGTCGCTCAACAGCATGATGGCGGTGCTCGCGCCGGCCATCGGCGCGCCGCTGCTCGCCACCGTCTCGCACCTGCCGCACGGCGACTGGCGCATCGGCGCCCCGTTCTATTTTTGCGCCGCGTTGCAAGCGGCATCGATGCTGATCGCGCTGCGCCACTTCAAGGGCGAACGCCGCAAGCGCGAGGCGCTGACGACCGCCGGATCATTGAGCTGAACCACCACCCCATGCACGACAAGATCCTGATTCTCGATTTCGGCTCCCAGGTCACGCAGCTGATCGCACGGCGCGTGCGCGAGGCGCATGTGTTCTGCGAGATCCACCCGAACGACGTGAGCGATGCCTTCATCCGCGAGTTCGCGCCGAAAGGCATCATCCTGTCGGGCAGCCATGCCTCCACCTACGAAGAGCATGAGCTGCGCGCGCCGCAGGCGGTGTGGGATGCGGGCGTGCCGGTGCTGGGCATCTGCTACGGCATGTTCACGATGGCGGTGCAGCAGGGCGGCCAGGTCGAGGCGAGCGACCACCGCGAGTTCGGCTACGCCGAGGTGCGCGCGCACGGCCACACGAAGTTGCTGGGCGGCATCGAGGACTTCGCCACGCCGGAAGGCCACGGCATGCTGAAGGTCTGGATGAGCCACGGCGACAAGGTCACCGCGCTGCCGCCGGGCTTCAAGCTGATGGCGAGCACGCCGAGTTGCCCGATAGCCGGCATGGCGGATGAATCGCGCGGCTACTACGGCGTGCAGTTCCATCCCGAGGTCACGCACACGGTGCAGGGCGGCGCGCTGCTGAACCGCTTCGTGCTCGACATCGTGAAGGCCAAGCCCGATTGGGTGATGCGCAACTACATCGAGGAGGCGGTCGCGCGCATCCGCGAGCAGGTCGGCCGCGATGAAGTGATCCTCGGTCTGTCGGGCGGCGTCGATTCGAGCGTCGCCGCGGCGTTGATCCACCGCGCCATCGGCGATCAGCTCACCTGCGTGTTCGTCGATCACGGCCTGCTGCGCCTGAACGAAGGCGCGATGGTGATGGAGATGTTCGCCGGGCGGCTCCACGCGAAGGTCATCGCCGTCGATGCGAGTGCGCAGTTTCTCGGTCACCTGACCGGCGTGACCGACCCCGAGGCCAAGCGCAAGATCATCGGCCGCGAGTTCGTCGAGGTGTTCCAGGCCGAGGCGAAGAAGCTTGCCTCCGCGAAGTGGCTGGCGCAGGGCACGATCTACCCGGACGTGATCGAGAGCGGTGGCGCCAAGACGAAGAAGGCCGTCACGATCAAGAGCCACCACAACGTCGGCGGCCTGCCCGAGACCTTGGGCCTGAAGTTGCTCGAGCCGCTGCGCGAGCTGTTCAAGGATGAGGTGCGTGAGCTCGGTGTCGAACTCGGCCTGCCGCACGACATGGTGTACCGGCATCCGTTCCCAGGGCCGGGCTTAGGCGTGCGCATCCTCGGCGAGGTGAAGAGGGAGTTCGCCGACCTGCTGCGCCGTGCGGATGCGATCTTCATCGAGGAACTGCGCAACTTCCGCGACGACGCCAGCGGCAAGAACTGGTACGAATTGACGAGTCAGGCCTTCGCCGTGTTCCTGCCGGTGAAGAGCGTCGGCGTGATGGGCGACGGCCGCACCTACGACTACGTGGTGGCGCTGCGCGCGGTCCAGACCAGCGATTTCATGACGGCCGACTGGGCCGAGTTGCCGTACGCGCTGTTGAAGAAGGTCTCGGGCCGCATCATCAACGAGGTGCGCGGCATCAACCGCGTCACCTACGACGTGAGCAGCAAGCCGCCGGCGACGATCGAGTGGGAGTGAGGGTCGTGGACCGTCGGGGCCGGTCCATATCGAGCGCCACCGCGTAGCGGCGCGTTCGGGCTCCATTCGCCGGGTTTCAGACCACCCGATCGGCCATTCGTCGCAACGCAGGGTGGCCGCATCGCGATGCCGGCGATCCTGTAGGCGTGGCCAGAGACAACCCGAGCGAACCATGGCGGCAGGCGCCGTCAACATGGCATCATCGCCGTGCCTGCACCGACGGGCAGAGGAGGCAGGGACCGATGTTCCACGACCTGCACGCCGCCATGGCGCGCTCCGCGCCCGGCCGCCTCGCCGTCCGGCCATTCGCCGGCGTGCTGTCCGGCGTCGGCCGGCAACAGATCGCGGTCGTGCTGGCGCTGGCGGCGGTGTACACGCTGTCGTCCAATGTCGGCGGCCTGCACGGGGCTTGGGGCGGCGGCGACATGCGGCAGTGGCTCGTCGACCTGGGCGGCAATTTTCTGTTCACGATCGTGATTGCCGCTGCGATGTGGCTGCCGATCGTCGCGGTCGGCAATCTCGGCCCGCAGGCGGGTTGGCGGCGCTATGCCGCGCTGGCGCTGACGATCGTGCTGACCGCGCTGCTGAGCGCCGCGCTTCGCTTCGCCTACGTCCAGCTGACCTTCCCAAGCCCGTTTCCGCCGGCCGAGTACCTGCTGCTGATGCTGCGCTTCTGCACCCGCTACGCCGAAATCTCCGCGCTGGTCACGCTGCTCATGGAGTTTCAGCGCCACGAGACGCGCAGCATCGAGGCGATGCACCGCGCCGAGATCGATCGCCTCGCGCTCGACCGCGAGATGGCCGAGGCGCGGCTGCAGGTGCTGCAGGCGCAGATCGAGCCGCACTTCCTGTTCAACACGCTGGCCAACGTGCGCCGGCTGTACCAGACCGATGCGGCGCGCGGCCGTTCGATGCTCGATCACCTGATGCGTTATCTCGAGGTCGCGCTGCCGCGCATGCGCGAACGCCGCTCGACCCTGGCCAGCGAGCTGACGCTGATCGAGTCGTACCTCGAGGTGCAGCGCATCCGCATGGGCCGGCGACTGGCTTTCGAGATCGACGTGCCGGTCGAGTTGCTGCCGCTCGAAGTGCCGCCGATGATGCTGCTGACTCTGGTGGAAAACGCGATCAAGCACGGGCTGAACCCGCTGCCCGAAGGTGGCAGCCTGCGCGTGCAGGCGCGCGGCGACGGCGGGTTCCTTTGCATCGACGTGGCCGACAGCGGCCGCGGTTTCCACGCCGATTCTGGCGGCGGGACCGGGTTGGCCAATATCCGGGCCCGGCTGGCCGCGATGCATGGCGACGCGGCCAGCCTGGCGCTGGCCGAGAACTATCCACGCGGCGTGACCTCGACCTTGCGGCTGCCAGCAGCGAGTGGCAAATGATGCCGCCGCGCTTCACCGTGGTCGAAAGCACTGGCGGCGGGGCGGGGTTCGTCGGGTCGCTGGCGCGCCGCTTCAAGCCGAGCCTGGTGCTGTGGGCCATCGGCCTGATCCTGGCGCAGCGCACGCTGTTGCAGTTGCAGTCGCTGCGGGAGCTGGAGTTCTTGGCGTCGGAGCTGCTGATCGAATCGCTGGTCATCGTCAGCGTGATGGTCGGAGTGATCGTCGCCGACGAGGCGGTGTCGCGTGGCGTGCCGCGAATGCGCGCCTACCTTTGCGCCGTGGTGCTCGGTTGCGCAACGGCCGCCTGGGCGCAGTGGGAACTGCGCGTCGTGCTGGGCTGGGACGTCGTGGCAACGGCGGACGACGACGGCTGGTTCGATCTGACGGCGCCGCCGAAAGTGTTCCTCGACTACCTGTTCCTCAGCGCAGTCGCCTGCTTCGTCTACGTCAATCGCCGCACCGCGCAAGCGGCCGGCCTGCGGTTGCGCGCGGCCGAACTCGGGCGCGCGCAATCGCGCCGGCGCACGCTCGAGTCGCGGTTGCAGGCGATGCAAGCGCGGGTCGAGCCGCAGTTCCTGTTCAACACGCTGGCCCAGGTGCGCGAGTTGTACGAGCAGGACGTGGTGGTGGCCGGCCGCATGCTCGACGACCTGATCGCCTACCTGCGCGCCGCGCTGCCGCACCTGCGCCATTCGAGTTCGACCCTGGGCCAGGAGATCGCGCTGGCGCAAGCCTACCTGGACATCATGCGCGTGCGCCTTGGCGATCGGCTGAGCTTCGACATCGCCGTGCCCGAGGCTGCGAAGAGCGCCCGCGTGCCGCCGATGGTGCTGCTGCCGCTGATCGACCACGTGCTGGTCGATGGCTTGCAACCGTCCGAAGCGGGCGGCTCGATCCGAATCGTGACCGAAGTGGCGGCTGGCCGGCTGCGGCTGTCGATCATCGCCAGCGGCTTCGCGGCAGCCGGCCAACCCAGTGATCTCGACGACATCGGCGCGCGGCTGCGCGCGCTGTACGGTGAAGACGCGCGCTTCGAGGTTCAACGCATGCGTGAACGCGGTACGCGGGCGACCCTGGAGATTCCCCATGAAGACACCGACGGCAGTGATCGCTGAGGACGAGCCGCTGTTGCGCGCCGAGCTGCGCGAGACGCTGGCCGCGCTGTGGCCGGAGCTCACGGTGGTGGCCGAGGTCGAAGACGGGCTGCAGGCGATGCGCGCGTTGCAGTCGCACCAGCCGCAGTTGCTCTTCCTCGACATCGAGATGCCGGGCATGACCGGCCTCGAGGTCGCCGCGCAGGCGAGCCGCAAGTGCCATGTCGTGTTCGTCACCGCGTACGACAAGTACGCGCTGGCGGCCTTCGAGCAGGGCGCGGTCGACTATGTGCTCAAGCCGTTCTCGGCTGCGCGCCTGGCGTCCACGGTGGCGCGCCTGAAGGAGCGCCTCGACAGCCAGCCTGCCGACCTCGACGGCCTGCTCGCGTCGCTCGCGCAGCGCGACCCGGCAACGAAGAGTCACCTGCGCTGGGTGCGCGCTTCGCAAGGCCAGAACGTGCGGCTGATCACCGTCGAGGAGATATTGTTCTTCGAGGCCGACAGCAAGTACACGCTGGTCGTCACCGCCGACGGCGAGTCGCTGATCCGCAAGACGATCGCCGAACTCGTGGCTGAACTCGACCCCGAGCTGTTCTGGCAGATCCATCGCGCCACCGTCGTCAATGTGAACGAAATCGCGGCCGTGCATCGCAAGAGCAACGGGGGCCTCGAAGTGCGGCTGAAGCGCCACGCGAAAACCTTGGCCGTGAGCTCGACGTATGCGCATCTGTTCAGGCAGATGTAGCGCGCGCCTCGGGGCATCGATGGCGCTGGGCGCGTTGCTGGGCTGCGTGTTCGCGCCGGCGGCGCGGTCGCAGGTGATCAGCCTGGAGCGAGTCGTCATCACCGGCTCGCGCATTCCGCGCGTCGACGCCGAAACGGCGTTGCCGGTACAGGTCATCAGCCGCGAGGAGATCGAGCGCAGCGGCGCATTGAGTGCCGAGGAACTGCTGACCCGCATCAGCGCCAACTTCGGCGGCTTCAATGAAGCCATGGGCATCGGCAACTCGGACCAGCCGGGTTATTCGGGCGCATCGCTGCGCGGCTTCGGCGCGCGCGCGACCCTGGTGCTGCTGAACGGACGGCGCCTTGCCAACTACGCGTTCAGCGGCGAGGGCGGCATCGGCGTCGATCTGCACGCCATTCCGATGGCCGCGATCGACCGCATCGAGGTGCTGAAGGACGGCGCCTCGGCGATCTACGGCAGCGATGCAATCGCGGGTGTCATCAACTTCATCACGCGGCGCGACTTCCGCGGCGCGGAGGTGGACGTCACGCGTGCCCATGCACAAGCCGGCGGAGGAGCGCGAGAACGCGAAACGCTGACACTCGGCGCCGGCGACACGGAGGCGGACGGCTTCAACGTATTTGCCGTGATCGACCACAAGCGCCAGCACGCCCTGGCCTCGCGCCAGCGCGCGTTCGCCGCCACCAGCTACCGGCCCGAACTCGGCCTCGACGGCACCACGGTCCCCTCGTTCCCGGCCAACGTCAACGTGGCGAGGGGCGTGTTCGTCAACCCCGCCGCGCCGGCGTGCACCGAAGTCACCGTCTTCGCGCTCGGCGGTTGCCTCTACGATTACGTGAGACAGATCGACATCCTGCCGCCGTCCGACAACTCGAGCCTGCTGGTTCGGGGAACCCTGGCGCTGGCGAACCGCACCGAGGCCTATGCCGAGCTGCTGTGGTCACGGCAGCAAACGCGATTCGTCAGCTCGGCGACGCCGGTGGGCCGTTTCGCGATACCCGGCGGCCAGGGGCTGGTCATTCCGGAAGGCAACCCGTTCTACCCGACGGGCCTCGGCCTCACCGGCGACATCGTCAATCCGCGCTACCGCACCGTGCCGCTGGGGCCGCGCGTGACGGACACCGCGACCGATCAATGGCGTGCGCTGGTCGGCTGGCGCGGCACCGTCGCCGGTTGGGACATCGACACCGCGCTGGCCCGATCGACCGGCCGTTCCACCAGCGACCATGTGAGCGGAAACGTCGATTCGGTCAGGCTGGCCGATGCTTTCGCGACCGGCCTCATCAATCCGTTCGGCGACTCGGGGCCGCAAGGCAACGCGCTGCTCGCATCGACCCAGACCCATGGCCGCTCACGCGAGGCGCGCGGCACGACCGACAGCGTCGATCTGCGCGCCAGCCGCGACATTGCGCAATGGAGCGCCGGCCCGGTCACCCTCGGCGTCGGTGTCGAAGCGCGTCGCGAAAGACTCGACGATCGCGCGACCGAGCTCAACGATCGGGTCGTCGGCGGCACGTTCCTCAGGCCGAAGACGGGCGCACGCGAGGCGCAGTCGCTGAATGCCGAACTGGTGTTGCCGTTGGCTCCGAAACTCGATGCACAGATCGCGTTACGCACCGACCGCTACAGCGACTTCGGCACCCACACGAGCCCGAAGCTGGCCCTGCGCTGGCAGCCGGAGCGATGGCTGCTGTTTCGTGCCTCGGCGGGCACCGGTTTTCGTGCGCCGTCATTGCCCGAGCTGTACTCCGCGCAGACCTCGATCGCGCTGCCGCTCCAGCTGCCAGACCCGAAGCGCTGCCCGGTCACGCAACTCGACGCAGACTGCTTTCCCGAGTTTCCGGTGCTCACCGGCGGCAACCCGGCGCTGCAGCCCGAACGGTCGCGCCAGGCGTCGATCGGCCTGGTGTTCGAGCCGATCGATGGGGCCTCGATCGGCATCGATTGGTGGCGCCTGAGCTCGCGCAACACGATCGGGTCGCTGGCCGAAGACGTGATCCTCAGTGGCGACGATCGGTACGAGGGCCGCAACATCGTGCGTGGGCCGGTCGATCCGGCGTTTCCGAACCTGCCAGGCCCGATCACGCGACTGGTTCAGATCAACGAGAACGGCGGGCGCCGCACGGCCGAGGGCGTCGATCTCGATCTGCGCTATCGCCTTGCAGCCGGCGCGGCAGGGCACTTTACGCTGGCGCTGTCGGGCAGCTATCTGGCCGAACAGCGAACGTTCGATGGCGCCACCGACCAACAACTGGTCGGGCGCTACCGCGGAGGTCCGCGCTGGCAGCATGCGTTGACGCTCGGCTGGGAGCGTGCGGGTTGGAGCGCGACCGTCGTGCAGACCTGGCGCGGCGGCTACGTCGATGCGAACCCCGGCGTCGACGGGGCCGAGCGCAGCGTTGCTGCTTACCACGTATGGGACGCGCAACTCGGTTACCGCCCCGCGGTCGGGTGGACGCTCGCCCTGGGCGTGAAGAACCTGTTCGACCGCGATCCGCCCTTCACGAACCAGGGCGACTTCTTTCAGCAAGGCTACGACCCGAGCTATGCCGATCCGCGCGGCCGCGTCTGGTACGCGCGTGCCGGCTATCGCTGGCACTGAGGCGCGCGTTCGTCGCCACCCGGGCGGCATCGAGCCGCGATTTCCGACCTTCGTCGCACGCGCGTCGCAAGGGCGTCGATGCGAACCTAGCCTGTGCACAGGTCGAACGCTCGGCCTGTCGCGCAACTCGGAGAGCACCCATGAAATGGAACCGCTTCAAGAACCAATTGGCCGCAGCGCTCGCACTGCTCGGCGGCATCGCCGTCTCGTCATGCGGTGGTGGTGACGACGGTGAGGCGCCCGCTGAAGCCAGCGCCTGCGCGCCAGCCGACAGCGCGTTCTGTCGAGGCCAGGCGAACTTCCACGACCGCACCCTCGCGGGCCTGGGTGGCAATGGCCGAGCATGTTCAGACTGCCACATGGATTCCGAGAACTTCCAGTTGACCCCGGCAGCCGCTCAGGCCAGGTTCGCGAAGATGACCTCGACGGGTGTCGATGACCCACTGTTCCGCGCGATCGACGCCGATGACTTCCGCGTCAACGGCGCGGCCGCGCGCGACTTCACGAACCTGACGCAGCTCGGCCTGGTTCGCGTGACGATCGCGCTGCCCGCGAGCGTGAAGCTCCTCGAGTGCGGAGCGACGGTGCCATGCCCGGCATCGGCCCTCCCGACCAGCGAGACTTTCGCCGATGTCTGGCGCTCGGTTCCGTCGATCTTCGATGCGAAGATCACCGGACCGGATGGTGCCGGTCCGGTGTGGCCCCGAGGGCCGAACCCGAGCGGCGGCTACCAGCTCGATGGTCGCATCGACACATTGCAGAACCAGGCGCTCAGCGCGCTGCGCAACCACGCCGGGATCACGGTCGACCCGCCGGCGAGCTTCCTGGATGATCTGGCGGGCTTCCAGAGCACCCAGTTCTCGGCTCCGAGCGTGAACGCCCTGTCTGACGCGATCACTGCGGGCACAAGCCCGCTGCCTGATCCCGATCCTGTGTTGGATGCTTTGGAGACTGTCGGCAAATCCGTCTTCAACCGCGCCTGCGCCCAGTGCCACGGCAACCAGGGCGGCCATCCGAGCGGCAGCACGCCGATCCTGCAAGGCACGCAAGGCACGCCGACCGCTCTCGCCCGCTACCACGACATCTTGACCGCCTGTCCCAGGCCGATCGACAACGTCAGCCCACCGCGCTTCGCGTTCGCGCCGTGCAGCGCGAACCAGATGAAGAACGTGCGGACCTACGAGATCACGAACAGCGGCGTTGCGCCGAGCGGATCCCCCTGCGGCGGCGCCTCGCCCCAGCCCGCCTGCGTCACCCGCTTGACTACGTCGGATCCGGGGCGGCTGCTGCTCACCGGCTATCCGGACGTCGGCGGACGCGGCGACATCCAGCACATGGACGTGCCAAGCCTGCGCGGGATCAGCCGTACCGCGCCGTACTTCATGAACAACAGCGCGGCGACTCTCGAGGAGATGCTCGAGCACTACAAGCAGTTCTTCAAACGTGTGCAGGTGCAGAACCCGGCAGCTCCGCTCCTGACCACGCAGCCGGGCGCCACACCCCCGGTCATCGACCGCCCGTTTGCCGACGCCGAGGTTCCGGCGCTGCTGGCCTACCTGCGGAAGCTTTGATCGCTTAGCCACTTTTCGAACGACGCCCCACCGTCAACGAAGTCAAACTTGATCACGAAAGAAGAGGACTACCATGCCGGCCCCAACAAATCTGATTGGCGAAACGAACGACTCGAACATCGCTGCTGTACGCGGAACGCACAAGGGCGATGGCAGCTCGGGCGTTTTCGGCGAGGCCAAAACGGGGCCGGGGGTTTCTGGCTCAAGCAGTAGTTCGGTTGGGATGGACGCGAAGTCGCAAAGCGGACCCGCAGCGCTGCGCGCTGTCCACGCGGGAAACGGGCCGGGCGTCCTGGGGGTCAGCAGGGGCAACGGTGAGGGAGTGCATGGAGTTTGCGAGGGCAGCGGCTTCCCTGGTGTATTTGGCGAGTCCGCCACAGGGCCAGGGGTCTCGGGTGCAAGCACGAGTTCGGTCGGGATGGACGCGAAGTCGCAAAGCGGACCCGCGGCGCTGCGCGCTGTCCACGCGGGAAACGGACCGGGAGTCCTGGGGGTCAGCCGAGGCAACGCCGAGGGGATCCACGGGATTTGCGAAGGCAGCGGCTTTTCCGGCGTGTTCGGCGAGTCGGCAACCGGGCCAGGCGTCTCTGGTTCAAGCACCAGTTCGGTTGGGGTGGACGCGAAGTCTGAAAGTGGTCCGGCCGCCCTGCGGGCCGTTCATTCTGGCGGCGGCTTTGCAGGCGTGTTCGGAGGGCACGTGCACGTCACGCAGGATCTTCGCGTGGATGGCGACGTGCAATTGACCGGAGCCGACCTCGCCGAACAGTTTGGAGTGGTCGGGCATCTGAAGGCCGATCCCGGCAGCGTCGTCGTGCTCGCCGGCAACGACCAAGTTCGCGTCAGCGACGAGTCCTATGATCACCGCGTTGCTGGCATTGTGTCGGGTGCGGGCAACTACCGGCCCGGCATCGTCCTGGACCGTCAAATCGACGCCGACCGCTGTGCTCTTGCCCTTTCCGGAAAGGTCTGGTGCAAGGTTGATGCGGATTGCGGGCCGGTTGCACTCGGTGACTTGTTGACCACGTCGCCAACGCCCGGATACGCCATGCGAGCGAGCGATCCTGTGCGCGCGTTCGGCGCCGTCATCGGCAAAGCACTCGGAAGTCTCGAATCCGGCCGCGGTCTCGTGCCGGTTCTCGTGGCTTTGCAATAACAAGCCCGCATGCTCCCCGTTACCTTTCCGCAAACGACGATGATTCCCGACGATTTTTTCGGAACCTCCGCCAGCCGACAATGCCGCGCGAGGCGGCAACCTGCTGACGGCATTCAAGGAGAGTTCCGATGAGAAGCCTGCGGCGAGCAGTGCAACGGCATTCGGAACTCTCGCTCCGTGGTGCAAGCGCGAAGGATTTGCTTCACCATTTTGGCGTCGTGCCGCCTAATTCCCTGCGCGCGCTACTGGTCCAAACCGGTCCGTTCGACGCAAGGACCGACGCCTTTCGGTTCGTCAACAGTTTTCCGATTACCGAAGAAAACGGACAACAGATCCGCCATCGCTTCCAGAACGTCTTGAATACAGTGGTCGGCGTCACGGAAAGTCGATTCAGGACACCGCTAGACGACTTCGACCTGAACCTGACCGGTATCGGACCCAAGATCAGTATCCCGGACGTGATCAAAGGGCAGGTTCTGCAAAGAGTGGCCGCGGACTTAATCGGGGAGCTTGGCGCGAAGATCGCCGATGCCATTCCCGGGCATTTTGGCCGCTGCGGAGGAATGGCATTTGCCGGATATGACTTCTTTCTTCACGGTTATCCGGTTGACGCGCGGCTGGGAACTTCGCCGCCGACGACGGGAGCGTTGAGCGACTATCTCTTCGAGCGTTTGCTGGATAGTCTGGACTTGAACGTAGTCCGATTTCTGGACTTGATCGTCACGCTCCACGTTCTCCCTGTCCTGGGCAAAGGTGCGACCATCGCATTGCTCACTGCCGCTGGAAGCGCGGCGGGGACCATTGGCGCGGCGATCGGTGCACTTGTCGGCACGCAGGTGGACATCTTTCGACTCGGGGGTGCAGGGCGCGCCCTCGATCAAACCCGCGACGAATGGACACACCTCACGCAGATCCTCGATCGGGAAGCGGCGGTGCCGATCGGATACATATTCGGAACGAGCGCCAATCCCATCGATCAGCATCAAGTACTCGCGATCGGGTATAGCAATGCCGGGAACGGTACAGCGACACTCACCGTTTGGGACAACCGCGAAGCAAACGTCAGCCGTGACCTCATCCTGGATTTTCGCGGCGCCGAGCTACAGGTTGAGAACGCCTTCAACGGAGAGTCACTCAAGTGCATTTTCGTAGAAACATATTCGCCGCGGAAGCCTCCTCCCGGCTTGAAGCTCAGCTAACCATCGGACCAACGTGATGCCTAAAACCATGCGCCAGGTTGCTGCGGAAATCGACCCTCTCGGAGACAGGCGGAGCGGCATCCGGCTGTCATCGTTGTTGGAGCAACATCGGTGGGCGGCGACAGTTCCCCGATCTGGCCGGACCCTGAGGGAACTCGTGCGGCGCCACTCCGCATCGGCGATGGTACGTTTTCTCAGCTACAACACCTACCTCACCGAGGCGCACATCACGTTGCCTGATCCATTCCCGGACGTGCGGATAACTGCCAAACCGGCATTGCATGCGCGCGCCAGGGAGATCGGACAACAGGTCATGGCCGACTATGATTTCGCGTCGCTGTATGAAGTCATGCAGGAAAGGCAACGAGACGAAATTCTTGCAGCTTGGGGATCATCGCCGCCCGACAATTTTTTCGGCGGAACACTCAGCAGCCTGTTCACGATCAGTCAAGAATTCAAGATCGGCCGACGCGAGCAACATACCTACGGGAACAAGGGAAAGGTAGAGAGCATCGACATCGTTCCGATCGTCGGTGTCGGTCCGAGCGTGGACATAAGCCTGGATTCGGATTTCTATGCGAACAAGGGCGTCATGCTTACCGAAATCGTCACACCGTTCGGAACCATTGAAATATTCTCGACGCACCTGATGTTCGGTGGGGGTTTCGGACAGACCGGTGAAGACCTGATCAATGCGGCTACTCCATTCGAGAAGCACATCTCCGAATCCAATCCGGCGGAGCGATTTGCCACTCAACTGGCGCAGATTGACGAGTTGATCGAGTTCTATCACGCCCAGCATCACCTGGAAAACGTCGCGATCATCTGCGGCGATTTCAACATTGACGGGTCAGACGCGGGCCACTTCGCCCAACTTAAGAACCGACTTGCGGTGCTCCGGATGCGAGACGCCTGGGCCGACGGACCATTCATCAACAACGTGTCAGGCGGCCAAACCGCCCGCAACGATGATGACGATACAAAGGCTCAAGAATCCAACTTCGACAACATCTGCGCCGGACTGTCCATCAATGGAGACTACTGCGACGATTCAAGAAATCCTCAGCGTCCACCGCCGGTCGATTGTGTCGGGCGCTTCGATTACATCTTCGTGGAGGATTCCCACCAACCTCCTCACACCTGCAATCTGGACCTCAGCAGAGTCCGAAGGAGACAATTCCGTCGCCGGCAACCATCGGACGGCCAATTCTTTCTGTCCGATCACCTCGGGCTGGAGACGACTCTCATCGTCAGCAAGATTTAGGGCAGGCCAACTCACGCCCAATCAAACCGGATCGGACAATCGAGAGTCGTGTGCAACCAGCGCCTGCTCGGGTTTGAGCGATTGACAATTGAGCGGGAGTAGCACTCGCGAACCGCCGGCATCCTTCGCGGACCATCCAAGTGTCCGGCCGAGGCCGGGTGGTGGCTGATGCCATCGGGCCCACGCCAGCCGCAACGATCTTTCTACCCTAAAAACAGCAGCTACCCCGGCGCCGCGAGCGTCGGCGGCGGGGTCGGCAAGCCGATCTGACCGACGATGCGCTGGCGGATGTAGGCCAGCATTCGCCAGCGGTCGAGCTTGGGCAACTGCTCCGCAGCAGCTTTGACATACTCGATAGCCGCATGAACGTTGGCGATCATCGACTTGATCAATCCCGCCTCGACGTGCATTGGCGTGAGGTACAGCCTAGTCTGGCTGCCGCTGCTGGTGGCGCGGCCCACAGCCGCCAGCAGCAGCGGCCGACTCGTCAGCGACTCGCGCCGGGCCTGCGGGTTGGCCGCGCGCACGTACCAGCTCCACCAGTTGTAGACCAGCGCCACGGCGCGCGCGGTGACCTGGCTGCGATGCATGTCCTGCGTGGTGAAGCCACACATGGCGCGACGCGGACCTCTCAAACCCCCTCGATCGCGACCAGCCGTCCCCTCGACGCGCGCTGGCGAAGCTTGATCAGCGCGGTGTATTCGGGTGAGTGATAGAAGGCCTTCAGGTGGGCCATGTCCGCAAACTCGAGGATCACCTGGCGCGGCGTTACGGCCTCGCCCTCCAGCACCTCGGTGGCGCCGCCGCGCACCAGGTAGCGGCCGCCGTGGGCGGCGATCACCGCCGGCACCTGCCGGCGGTACTCTTCATAGGCGACCGGGTCGGTGACTTCGACGCTGGCGTGGATGTAGGCGGCCATGGTGAAAGCTCCTCGTTGCGTCGATTCCACGAGATTGTCGTCGCTGAAGGGAGGCGTGGTCTTCGGTGGACCCACCATCGGTGCGAGGCTTCGAGCGTTCACGACGTTTGCTCCGGTAACCGCCTTACAATACAGTAAGGATTCAAGCCCGCAACCCCCCCATGACCACCGCCACGCTCACCAGCAAGGGCCAGATCACCGTCCCCGCCGCCGTGCGTGCTGCGCTTGGCGTGGACATCGGCGACCGCGTCGAGTTCGTCGAAATCGCGCCCGGGCGATTCGAGTTCATCGCTGCCACGCGGCCCGTCACGGCCTTGAAGGGAATGTTCGGCAAGCCTCGCAAGTCGGTGTCGATCGCGGAAATGAACGCTGCCATCGCCCGGCGTGGCGCGTCTGCCAAATGATCGGGCTGGATACCAACGTCCTGGTGCGCTACATCATGCAGGACGACACAAAGCAGTCACCGCTGGCGACTCGGCTCGTGGAGTCGCTTTCCGCCGAAGCACCTGGGTTTGTGCCGCTGGTGTCGGTCGTGGAACTGGCCTGGGTGCTGTCGTCGGCCTATGAGCTCGATCGAGCCCAACTCGTCGAGGCTTTCGAGGGCCTGTTGCGCACGAAGGAGATCGTGGTCGATCGGGCGGAGATCGTGTGGAAGTCGCTGCGCATCTTTCAAAGTGACAACGCGGACTTTGCCGACTGCCTGATTGAGCGATCTGCGGCCTCGGCCGGATGCGAGCGAACGATGACCTTCGATCGCAGCGCGGTGAAGGGGTGCGGCATGACGTTGGTGAGCTGAAGCAGCACCGTGCAGATGAGTGCGCATGACACACGAGCCGCCCCCATGAGCCCGTCGACGACATGAAGGCGATGCTCGGCGTGGTGTCGCTGCTGGTGGTATTGGCCATCGGCGGTCTGGCGATGAGCCGGCAGCTGAAGAGCCAGGCGCAAGCCGCTGCCGCGACCTCCGTGGCGGCCAGCGGTTCGGTGCGCACGCAGATGAAGCAGCTCGAAGACCAGGCGGCAGCCGACGTCGCCAAGGCACTGCAGCAAGGTGCTGCGCGCAACGCCGACGCTGACAAGTGAGAGTGTGAGAGGGAATCCAATGCACCCGCGTAATCCCCCAAAACAAGCCCGATCTAGGCGCAAAGCGGAGTCGGGGTCGGGCCCCGACGAGCATTTGCAACGACGAGTGGGAATGTTTTGGGGGCTTACCCGAAGGGCCGGGGTGCCCAAGGGCGCTGGCGGGTGTTGCGCCGCTTGCCTGGGCGCAAGCCCAGGCCGCGCGACGCGCCTACGCCAGCGCCCTTGGCCACCCCGGCGCGGGTGCATTGGATTCCCTCTCACACTCTGAGGCCGACGATGGACATCGACCTCCGACGCGCCGCCGACGAGCAGGCCATGCGCCTCGCGCTCGACCAAGCCCACAACGCCTGGTTGGTCGGGGAGGTGCCGGTCGGCGCGGTGATCACGCGAGGCGGCCGGGTGATCGCCACCGGCTACAACCGGCCGATCACCGAGCACGACCCGACCGCGCACGCCGAGATCGTCGCGCTGCGCCACGCCGCGACCTTACTGGCCAACTACCGGCTGCCCGAGTGCGAGCTCTACGTGACGCTCGAGCCCTGCGCGATGTGCGCGATGGCGCTGCTGCACGCGCGCTTCAAGCGTGTCGTGTTCGGTGCGCGCGACCCGAAGACCGGCGCGGCCGGCTCGGTCGTCGATCTGTTCGCGCAGACCCAGCTGAACCACCACACCGAGCTCGTCGGCGGCGTGTTGGCCGACGAGTGCGGCCAGTTGCTGCAGGACTTTTTCGCCGAACGCCGTGCTCAGTACCGCGAGCGCCGCGCGATGCGCGACGGCCAGCCGGCCGCGATACCGACCGGCGACGTGCTCGAACTCGATTCTCCCGACACCACCACCTGACCGATTCGATGACCTCGCTGACCCTCTACACGCCGGCCGGCGTGCTCGTGAAATCGGCGCCGCTGACCTTGGCTGCGAAGCGCTTGAAGGCGCTCGGCTTCGAGGTGCACATCGACGAAGCGGCGCGCGCGCGCTTCCAGCGCTTCGGCGGCGACGACGACACGCGCCTTGCCGCGCTGCACCGCATCGCGCACGAGGCGCCTGGCATCGCGCTGGCCACGCGCGGTGGCTACGGCCTGACGCGCCTGCTCGACCGCATCGACTGGAAGCTGATCGAGCGCAGCATCGAGCACGGCACGCGCTGGGTTGGCCACAGCGACGTGACCACCTTGCAGATGGGGCTGCTCGCGCACCGCCACGGCGGGCAGGGCGCGATCACCTGGGCCGGGCCGCTGGCCTGCGACGACTTCGGCCGTGCCGATGACGCCGGCGGGGTGGACGAGATCACACGCGATTGCTTTCTCGAGGCGATGAGCGGCGAGCTCGAAGCGGTGGGCTTTCGCACCGAGGCGGGCTTCGACGGGCTGGAGGCGCGCGGCACGCTGTGGGGTGGCAACCTGTGCATGGTCAACTCGATGCTGGGCACCAAGTACTTTCCACGCATCAAGGGCGGCATCCTGTACTTCGAGGACGTGAACGAACACCCGTACCGCATCGAGCGCAACCTGCTGCAGCTGCACCAGGCCGGCGTGCTCGACGCGCAGAAGGCGATCGTGTTGGGCGAGTTCAGCGCCTGGCGCAAGGCGCCGCACGACCGCGGCTTCTCGCTCAAGACGGTGGTCGCACACCTGCGGTCGCTGACGAAGACGCCGATCCTGACCGGCTTGCCGTTCGGCCATGTGCCGACCAAGGTGACGATGCCGGTCGGCGCGCGGGTGATGCTGCTCGTCGATGGGCGCAACGTGCTGATCGGCTGGGATCACGTACACGCTCATGTGCACCCCCATGGCCACGCGCACGGCTGATGCGTTTGAAACCAACCGTACAATCCGCCGCGCAGCACGGTCGCCGGCCACAAGCCGGGCTCACGCGCCTGCATTGAACAAGGACGAACGCCATGAGCGGTGGGCTGCGGTGGAAGAGTATGGTGCTGTGCATCGCGGCGTTGCTCGCCGGATGCGACAACAGCCCGAACCCGAAGGGCAGCGAAGCCGCGAACACGATGTTCATCGCGTTCCAGGAACGCTCGCCGCGCCACCTCGACCCGACGGCCTCCTACGCCGTCAACGAAGTGCCGTACATGTACTCGATCTACGAGCCGCCGTATGCTTACCACTACCTGAAGCGGCCGTATTCGCTGGTGCCCAAGTCGGCGACCGAACTCGCCACGCCGCACTACCTCGACAAGGACGGCAAGCCGCTGCCGGACGACGCGCCGGGCGAACTGGTGGCCGAGAGCCAGTACGACATCCACCTGATTCCCGGCGTGCGCTACGCGCCGCACCCGGCGTTCGCGAAGAACGCGCAGGGCGAGTACCTCTACCACGCGATGAGCGAAGCGCAGACGCGCGACAAGCACTCGCCGCTCGACTTCCCGCAGACCGGCACGCGGGAGCTTGTCGCCGACGATTTCGTCTACGCGCTGAAGCGCCACGCCACGCCGCGCATCGAGGCGCCGATCTACGGCATCTTCTCCGAGTACGTGATCGGCCTGAAGGACTACGGCAAGCTGATTCGCGCGGAAGACCTGAAGCTGCGCCAGGGCCTGGACCCGGCCGCGCTCGACAAACCCTTCCTCGACTTCCGCAACTACCCGCTGGCCGGCGCGGTGGCGCTCGACAAATACACGCTGCGCATCCGCATCAAGGGCAAGTACCCGCAGTGGAAGTACTGGATGACGCTGACCTTCACGGCGCCGATCCCGTGGGAGGCCGACAAGTTCTACGCCCAGCCGGGCATGGCGAAGAACAGCCTGACGCTGGACGTGTGGCCGGTCGGCACCGGGCCGTTCATGCTGGTCGAGTACGACCCGGATCGCCGTCATGTGATGGCGCGCAACCCGAACTACCACGGCGCCACCTACCCGTGCGACGGCATGCCCGGCGACAAGGAGGCCGGCCTGCTGGCCGACTGCGGCAAGCCGATGCCGTTCATCGACAAGCTGGTGTTCAACACCGAGAAGGACAAGACGCCGCTGCGCTCCAAGTTCACGCAGGGCTACCTCGACGTGCCCGAGATCGAGCGGCCCGACTGGGGCCCCGATTTTCTTGCTGACGCGAACGACTCCGACGAGGTGCGCCAGCGCTTCGAGGAGCGCGGCATCCGCTTCCCGAAGAGCATCGAGCCGAGCAACTGGTACCTCGGCTTCAACTGGCTCGACCCGGTGGTGGGCAAGGGCGACACGCCGGCGCAGCAGGCGAGGAACCGCAAGCTGCGCTACGCGCTGAGCATCGCCATCAACTGGGAAGAGGGCTACGGCCGCGTCTTCACGCAGAAGGCCGGCGAGGCCGCGATGGGGCCGTTGCCGGGCGGCCTGTTCGGCTCGCGCCACGGCACGCCGGAGGGCATCAACCCGGTCACGCACAAGGTGGTGGACGGCAAGATCGTGCGCCGCTCGATCGAGGAAGCCAAGGTGCTGCTTGCCGAGGCCGGCTACCCCGACGGCCGCGACGAGAAGACGGGCAAGCCGCTGGTGCTGAACTACGACTACCAGCGCGTGCCCACGCCCGAATACCGCGCCGAGCTCGACTGGATGGTCAAGCAGTTCGCCAAGCTCAATGTGCAGCTCGAGATCCGCGCGACCGACTACAACCAGTTCCAGGAAAAGATGCTCAAGGGCAAGCAGCAGATCTTCTGGTGGGGCTGGAACGCCGATTACCCGGACGCAGAGAACTATCTGTTCCTGTTCTACGGCCCGAACTCGAAGGCGAAGTTCGAGGGCGAGAACACCGCCAACTACGACAACCCCGAGTACGACAAGCGCTTCCGCGAACTCGCGCTGCTCGAAGACGGCCCGGCCAAGCAGAAGCTGATCGACGAGATGGTGGACATGTTGCGCACCGATGCGCCATGGGCGTTCGGCTACTTTCCGTATGCCGCCGGGGCCTACCAGCAGTGGGTGGGCAACGCCAAGTACGGCATCTTCACGAACGACCGCGCGCTCTACTACAAGATCGACGCACCGCTGCGCGCGCGCAAGCAGGCCGAATGGAACCCGCCGCGCTACTGGCCGCTGGCGCTGCTGCTGGCGGCAGTGCTCGCGTTCGTGTGGATTGCGCGGCGTGGGTTCGTCGCGCGCGAGCGCCGCACGGCGTTGGCCCTCGCCGCAGAGGCGCGCGCCTGAGATGCTGAACTACGTCATCCGCCGCTGCTTCTACGGCCTGCTCGTGCTGCTCGGGGTGAACCTGTTCACCTTCATGCTGTTCTTCACCGTCAACACACCGGACGACATGGCGCGCCTGAACATCGGCGGCAAGCGCGTCACGCAAGAACAGATTCTGAAGTGGAAGGTCGAGCGCGGCTACGACAAGCCGTTGTACTGGAACGCGGATGCGGGAGGCGTGCACAAGGCCACCGACACCGTGTTCTGGGACCGCTCGGTCTCGCTGTTTGCGCTCGACTTCGGTCGCTCCGACTCGAAGAGCGCGACCGACATCGGCCACGAGATCAAGACGCGCATGGGCGTGAGTCTGCAACTCGCGGTGCCGCTGTTCTTGTTGCAGGTGATCGTCAGCGTCGGTTTCGCGCTGCTGCTGGTGTTCTTCAAGAACTCGGCGATCGATTTCTGGGGCGTCGTGACCTGCGTGCTGATGCTGTCGATCAGCGCGCTGTTCTACATCATCGTCGGCCAGTTCCTGTTCTCGCGCGTGTTCCACCTGGTGCCGATCTCGGGTTTCGAATCGGGCTGGGACGCGGTGCGCTTCCTGATCCTGCCGGTGATCCTGTCGCTGCTGTCGCGGCTCGGGACCGAAGGGCGCCTGTACCGCGCGATGTTCCTCGAAGAGCTCGGCCGCGATTACGTGCGCACCGCGCGCGCCAAGGGCCTCTCGGAACCGAAGGTGCTGTTCGACCACGTGCTGCGCAATGCGCTGATTCCGATCCTGACGAGCGCGGGCAGCTACCTGCCGTTCGTGTTCCTCGGCAGCCTGGTGTTCGAGAGCTTCTTCGGCATCCCCGGCCTCGGCGCCTACGTGATCGAGGCGATCACCGGGCAGGACTTCGCAATCGTGCGCTCGATGGTCTTCGTCGGCTCGGTGATCTACATCCTCAGCTACATCGTCATCGACGTGGCCTACACCTGGGTGGACCCGCGCGTCCGCCTGGCCTGAACATGATGCCCAAGATCGTCGTGCTCTGGTCCGATGTCGTCGTCATCGCGACCTTGGCTCTGCTGGTCGCCTACGGCTGGCGCATCCACGGCAGCGTGAACCTGCGTGCCACCTGGATGAAGGTGCTGCGGGATCGCGCCGCGATCTGCTCGTCGGTGGTGCTGGTGCTGTTCTTCGCGGTGGCGGTGGTGGACAGCCTGCACTTCCGGCGCGCACTGGCCGACACCGCGACCGGCGGCGCGAACCAGGCGCAGGCGTACAGCACGCGCACCGAATCGCTGCTCGACGTGCTGCTCGCGCGCCAGGTGGCGGGGCGCGAGACCTCGTATTCGGCGCCGCTGGCGATACGTGGCTTCACGAAGGATTCGGTCGAGGTGAACGGCGAAATCGTGCGCACCTACCCGCGCCTGCGCCACGGCGGCGAGATGCTGGCGGACGATGCACAACACGCCGGCGATGTGGCCGTGCTGGTGTTGTTCGGCCTGGCGCTCGGTGGGTTCGCGGCGGTGATCGCCGCCGCGTTGATCGCATTCGCGGTGGCGCGCCGCAACCGCATCGCATGGGGCGAGGCTTCGCAGATGCTGTGGCAAGGCCGCACCGACCTGCCGCTGCGCGCCGTCATCGTCACGCTGCTGGTGCTGTGCGCGGTGTTCGGCCCGCTGTTCGCGTTGGGCCAGCACTACCATGTGTTCGGGACCGATCGCACCGGCAACGACGTGTTCTACCAGGCGTTGAAGAGCATTCGCACCGCGTTCGTGATCGGCACGCTCTCGACCATCGCGACCTTGCCGCTCGCGGTCGGCCTCGGCATCCTGTCGGGTTACCTGCGCGGCTGGGTCGACGAGGTGGTTCAGTATCTGTACACGACGCTGTCGTCGATCCCGAACGTGCTGCTGATCGCCGCTTGCGTGCTGATGATGCAGGTCTTCATCGACACCCACCCCGACATGTTCGAGACCGGCGCCGAGCGCTCGGACGTGCGCCTGTTCCTGCTCTGCGTCATCCTCGGCCTGACCGGCTGGGCCACGCTGTGCCGATTGCTGCGCGCCGAGACGATGAAGCTGAGTCAGCTCGAATACGTGCAGGCCGCCACGGCGTTCGGCGTGCGCTCGACGCGCATCATGGCGCGCCACATCTTCCCGAACGTCGTGCACCTGATCATCATCACGACGGTGCTCGATTTTTCGGCGCTGATCCTCTACGAAGCGGTGCTGTCGTATGTCGGTGTCGGCGTCGATCCGTCGATGAACAGCTTCGGCGGCATGATCAACCTGGCGCGCACCGAGATGAGCCGCGACCCGCTCGTGTGGTGGTCGTTCGCCGCCGCGTTCGCGTTCATGGTCACGCTGGTGCTGGCGGCGAATCTGTTTGCCGACGGTGTGCGCGACGCGTTCGACCCGCGCGCGCGGGCCTTCCGCCCGCGCCTGCGTCAAAGGGCCCCCGTCTGACACCATGCTCGACATCCACAACCTCAAGGTCGCGCTCGATGCCGATGCCGGCCTGGTCAAGGCGATCGACGGCCTGACGCTGTCGATCCGGCGCGGCGAAACCTTTGCGCTGGTCGGCGAATCGGGCTGCGGCAAGAGCATGACGGCGCTCGCGCTGATGCGCCTGCTGCCCGACAACGGCGATGTCACGCACGGCGAGGTGACGCTCGAAGGGCAGGACATGCTCGCGCTGCCCGAATCCGGCATGCGCGCGGTGCGCGGCGGGCGCATCGGCATGATCTTCCAGGAGCCGGCGACGAGCCTGAACCCCGTCATGCGCGTCGGCGACCAGATCGTCGAGGCTGTTCAAACGCACACCGCGCTGCGCGGCGCCGCGGCGCGCGCCAAGGCGATCGAGTGGCTGGGCCGGGTCGGCATCCCGGAGCCCGAGCGGCGCATCGACGAGTACCCGTTCCGCTTGAGCGGCGGCCAGAAGCAGCGCGTGATGATCGCGATGACGCTGGCCTCGGAGCCCGATTTTCTGATCGCAGACGAACCGACCACCGCGCTCGACGTGACGATCCAGGCGCAGATCCTCGACCTGCTCAAACAACTGCAGGAAGAGCAGGGCATGGGCCTGCTGCTGATCACACACGATCTGGCGGTGGTGTCGGGCATGGCGCACCGCGTGGCGTTGATGTATGCCGGCCAGATCATAGAGGTCGCGACCGCGGCCGAATTCTTCGCGGCGCCGAAGCACCCCTATGCGCGGCTGCTGCTGCGCGCGTTGCCGGACACGGCCAAGCGCGGCGAGGCGCTCGCGGCGATCCCCGGCACCGTGCCGCCGCTGTGGCAGCAGTTCGACGGCTGCCGCTTCGCGCCGCGCTGCGATCGTGCCTTCGACGCTTGCGCCAACACGCCGCCGGAGCTGATCGAACTCGGCCAGCGCAGCGTGCGTTGCCTGCTCTACCGCGATGGCGCGGTGCCTGGGCCGGGCACGGTGCGCATCGATTCGTCGCTGCGGTTCGTCGCGCCCGAGGTCACGCTGCGCGCGAGCGAGCCGCTGCTCGATGTGCGCCACCTGAGCGTGCGCTTCCCGATCCGCAAGGGCTTGCTGCAGCGCGTCGCCGGTGCGTTCACCGCGGTGGACGACGTGTCGTTCAGCATCGCCCCGGGCCAGACGCTGGCGCTGGTCGGCGAGTCCGGCTGCGGCAAGACGACGACGGGCAAGGCGCTGGTGCAGCTGCTGCGCGGCCAGGCCGTGATCGCCGGCGAGGCACGCTTCGGCGGCGAGGATTTATTCAGCCTCGAAGGCGACGCGCTGCGTGCGGCACGCCGCCAGATCCAGATCATCTTTCAGGATCCGTTCGCCTCGCTGAACCCGCGCATGCGGGTCTTCGACCTGCTCGAAGAAGGCCTGCTCGGCCTGCGGCCCGATCTGAACGCGGCCGCGCGCCGCGCCGCGCTCGAAACGCTGGTCGATCAGGTCGGCTTGCGCCGCGACGCGCTGGAGCGCTATCCACACGAATTCTCCGGCGGCCAGCGCCAGCGCATCGCGATCGCGCGCGCGCTCGCCGTGCAGCCGAAGCTGATCGTCTGCGACGAGCCGACCTCGGCGCTCGATGTCTCGGTGCAGGCTCAGATCCTGAACCTGCTCAAGGCCTTGCAGCGCGAACTCGGCGTCTCCTACCTCTTCATCACGCACAACATCGGCGTCGTCGAATACATCGCCGACCAGGTGGCGGTGATGAACCGTGGCCGCATCGAAGAGTCCGGTGCGGCGCGCACGGTGCTGGAACACCCGCGCAACGAGTACACCCGGACGTTGCTGGCGGCGGTGCCGCGGATCGCGGTCACGACATGAGGCAGCGAGCACGCTATACTTGGCTAACTCTGACCAATGGAGAACGCCGTGCCACAGATCGTCAACATGCTGGATGCCAAGACCACCTTGTCGAAACTCGTGCACGATCTTGAAACCGGTGGCGCCCAGGAATTCATCATCGCGCGCAACGGGCGGCCCGCCGCGCGACTCGTTCCGCTGCATGCGCAGCGATCAGACCGTGGTCGACGTATCGGCGTTGCCAAAGGGCGGTTCACCGTGCCAGACAACATCGACAAGTCCGCCCCGGACGTGGCCGAACTCTTTCAAGCGCGCTGACCTTGCGCATCCTGCTCGACACCCACATCGCGCTGTGGGCGGTGGTGGGCAGCAAACGGCTGGCGCCGAAGGCGAGAGAGGTGATCCTGGCGGCCGACGAGGTGTTCGTCAGTGCGGCATCCCTTTGGGAGATCGCGATCAAGCATGGGCTCGGCAGAGGAGACATGCCGATCTCGTCTGGCCAAGCATTCCAAGCGTTCAGTGACGCGGGCTACACCTTGCTCAACATTCGGCCGGAGCATGCACTGGCCGTCGAACTGCTTGCCCCGATTCACAACGATCCGTTCGATCGGATGCTGGTTGCGCAATCGCTCGCCGAGCCACTCACGTTGGTCACGCGCGATGCCATTGTCGCCAGCTACAGCGGCGCGATTTTGAAGGTCGCCTGAGCCGCGCCTTGCCCCGCGCACACGCCGCTGGAGCGCGCGCAACGATCACATTCGGACACTGCCCGCGCCAATCCGACATCGCGTGAGCGGCGACGCCATCACTGCGGGCTTATCCGCTCCGCGGCGCTGTTGTGAGCAGCCAACGTGTGACGGAACGCAGCTTAGGGAGATGCCCGCATGCGGCCGGTTCGGGCGGCTCGAGCAGCCTGCGAGCGCGTGCAGGCCATTAGGCTGCGAGCCGCGCGCACAAAGGCTTTGCGGGCGATTCGCAATCATTCGGAAGGGCGCGTTCCCGGGGCAGCGCCGACCGATAGATGATTACCCTAGGTCAAGTCTCGCAAGCCTCTCGGTGACAATCGATTTACACGTCTTCGCAGACTCGTCGCACCCCGTTCACAAAGCTGGTATGTGACTTGCTCGAAGGTTTGGTCTTTCAACCTTTCCCACCAGGAGTTTCCGATGCTCAAAAGAACAGTGCTGGCCAAGAGCCTGCTGCTGGCATTCAGTGGATCAGCGGTTGTCTGGAGCGCGACTGCGCTGGCGCAAACCGCCGCTCCCGCCGATCAGCCTGCGCAGCTGCAACGAGTCGAGGTGACGGGCTCATCGATCAAGCGCATCGACGCAGAATCGGCGCTGCCGGTTCAGGTGATCACGCGCGAGCAGATCCAGAAGACCGGCGCCGCCAACGTCGAGCAGCTGCTGCAGACGATCAGCTCGATGGCCAGCTCCGGCGGTTTGACGGCGTCATCGGCATCGGGCGCGACCACCGGCGGCATTTCAGCTGTCTCCATCCACGGCTTGAGCTCGAGTCGCACGCTGGTCCTGATCAACGGCCGGCGCGTCTCGCCTTACGGCCTGGGCTTCACCAACGACTCGGTCTCGGTCGACGTCAACAGCATCCCACTGGCCGCCCTCGAACGTGTCGAGGTGCTGAAGGACGGCGCCTCCGCGGTGTACGGTTCCGACGCTATCGCCGGTGTCGTCAACTTCATTCTGCGCAAGGACTTCAAGGGCGTCGAGGTCACCGGCGAGTACGGCGACACCACGCAAGGCGGCGGTGCGCTGATGCGTGGCTCCGCGACCGTCGGCTTCGGCGATCTGGAGAAGGACAGCTACAACATCATGTTCGTGGCCTCGCTGCAGCGCGAAAAGGTGCTGTTCGGCAGCCAGCGCGGTTTCTCAAGCAGCGACATCAACGTCGATCACCTGAACGACACAACCTCGGGCAATACCTTCCCGGCCAATATCGCGGCGGCTGACGGATCGTTCGGCACGCGCAACCCGAGTCGCCCGACGGGCTGCCTGGCCCCGTATTCGACGGTCGATCCGCTGCTGTCGACCAATACGGCCTGCCGCTTCGACCCGGCGCCGCTCGTGACGCTGGTGCCGCGCAGCGATCGCATCAGCCTGTTCGGGTCCGGGCGGCTGATGATCAACAACAACCTCGAGTTGTTCGCGGAGGCGTCGCTCAACCGGAACAAGATCCGCACCGTGATCCAGCCGGTGCCGCTGTCGGATCAGTTCGCGATCCCCGACACCAATCCGCTGGCGAACCAGTTTCCGTACAACACCTTTGGCGCTTCGATCCCTTCGGCTGCGATCATCCTGAAATCGACGAGCCCGTTCTACCCGACGGCCTATGTCACCGGCATCACCGGTGGCGCAACGCCAGACCTGCTGGTTCGTTACCGCGCCGCGACGGCCGGCAACCGCGACCTGACCGATACGTCTACGGCCCCACGCATGGTGCTGGGCGCGCGCGGTACGGTTTTCGGTGCGGATCTGGAAGGCGCGTTCCTGCACACCAGCAGCGAAGTCCGCGAGACCGTCAACGGCGGCTACCCGATCTATTCGCAGTTCCTGCCGATCCTGAACTCCGGCACCGTGAACTTCTTCGGGCCGAACAGCGCCGCGATCGATTCGCAGTTGCAGGCCGCGACGTTCCATGGCGATGCGTTCAAGATCAAGTCGACGATCGACAGCCTCGCGCTCAAAGGCAGCAAGGACCTGGTCCAGTTGCCCGCCGGTGCGTTGGCGGTGGCCGCTGGCGGCGAGTTCCGCAAGGAGAAGTACAACGCTCAGTACGCCACCGAACTCCAACTCGGCGATGTGTCCGGCTACGGCGGCAACTTCCTGCCGATCAACCGGGATCGCAAGGTTGCCGCTGCGTTCGGCGAGGTGAACGTGCCCATCGTGAAGGGCCTGGAGGCCGACTTCGCGGTGCGCTGGGACAAGTACCAGGGTGTCGGCTCCTCTACAACGCCGAAGCTGAGCCTGCGCTGGCAGCCCAACTCGATGTTCCTGGTGCGCGGGTCGGTGGGCGAAGGCTTCCGCGCGCCGAGCCTCGCCGACCTCTACTCCGCGAATACGCAAGGGGTGTCACCCACCGGCCTGAGCGATCCTGTCCGTTGCCCCTTCACCGGCGACGCGATCAAGGACTGCACGACCCAATTCGGTACGGTCTTTGGCGGCAATGCCGCGCTGAAACCCGAGAAATCCAAAAGCGGTACCTTGGGTATTGTTCTGCAACCGACGAACGACATCTCGGTCGGCCTGGACTACTTCAAGGTCCGCCTGAAGGACACCATCATCCAGGGCATCGACGCGCCAACGATTCTGAGCGATACCGTGAAATACGGAGCTCTGATCGTGCGCGGCGCGCCTGACGGAGCCGTCGATGCCAACGGGCAAGCGCTGCCAGGCCCGATCTCCAAGCTGCTCCAAACCAACTTGAACCTCGGTGCCACCAAGTTGTCCGGCTGGGAGCTCGACGCCAAGTGGGCGATTCCGGCGGGGGATCTGGGCAAGTTCAGCCTCGGCCTGAACGGCACCTACTTCCTGCAGTACGACACCCAGAACCTCGACGGCACTTACAGTGGCAATGTCGACCTGGTGAACGGTTCGACCGGCGGTGTGATCCCACGCTGGAAGCACTACCTGTCGATCGACTGGACGCGCGGTCCGTGGAACGCCAGCTTCGCGCAGAACTTCCAGAAGGGCTACCACGACACCGGTGGCAATCTGGCCGATCCCGATCTGGATCCCGAAGGCAAGCACGACGCACGCAACTACGTCACCTACGACACGCAGGTCACCTACTCCGGTATCAAGAACTGGAAGCTGACGCTGGGTGCGCGCAATCTGTTCGACCACGATCCGCCGTACGTCAACACCAACGCCGCCTTCCAGGCCGGCTACGACCCGCAGTACGCCGACCCGCGTGGCCGTTTCATCTATGCGCGTGTGACCTACGCATTCTGATCGGCACCTCGGTGATACAAGAGCGGCGACTTCGGTCGCCGCTTTTTTTGGATACGCGTCGCCGACGAGGTGCACGGTTGTTGCGGGGACCGGAACGTCGTCGACTTCTATCGGCGCTGCGCGAACCACGGGTTTACCTCGGGGCAGGGCAGGCCTGAACGGCGCTTGCCCATGGCTAGAATGCGGGCCTGCACGAAGGCGCGGTTTTCCAGATGCTGCCATCCTTCCAGGTCACAAGCCGGTGGGTGCTAAGGTTCGCTTTTCTATTTCGTGCTTCCCATCTGGAGATCCCAGACCATGAATTTCTCTGAGCGACAAGCGGACCCTCGCCGCCACCTGGTGGGGCTGACGATTGTCATTTTGGTCCATGTGTTCGTCGTCTACGCGTTGGTGACGGGCCTGGCCAAGAAGGTGGTCGAGGTGGTGCGGGCACCGATCGAGACCAAGGTGATCGAAGAGATCAAGAAGCCGCCTCCGCCGCCCGAAGTCGTGCTGCCGCCGCCACCCAAGCTGGAAGCGCCGCCGCCGCCCTACATCCCCCCGCCTGAAGTCCAGATCGCAACGCCGCCTCCGCCGCAGCCGACGATCTCGGTGGCGCCGTCGCCGACGCCGCCGCCGCCGACCGTGATGACGCCAACGCCGCCGCCGGTGGTCGCTGCGCCAGCTCCGGCGCCCGCGCCTGCGCCCGCCGCCCCCGTGCAGGCATCGGTTGTGTGCCCGAACTTCAGCACGGCGATGGGCGATGCCGCCTACCCGCGCGAGGCGATCAAGCAAGGGATCGAGAAGGGCGACGCGTTGATCCAGTTCACGTTGTCACCGACCGGCGAGGTCAAGGACATCAAGTCGATCCGCGCCTCGCATCCGATCTTTGCGCGCGCCAGCATTCGTGTCGTTGGCGAATACAAGTGCACCGGCCAGGGCCGCGAGGTCATCGTGCAGGTGCCGTTCGGCTACAAGATCGAGTGACCCTCGACGCGGCACGAACGATTGCAATTACGCCAACAACGATTTGCCCAAGATTCTTTGTCAGGAGTTTCCAAGATGACCACACGTTCCTTGATCAAGCGCTCGCACACGATGCTTGCCGCCTTCGCATTGGCCACCAGCCTGATTGCGGCTCCGCAGATCGCCAGCGCGCAAGCCTCCGCGCCGGCCGCCGAAGCCCCCGCTGCGCCGGCCGCAGCCACGCCTGCACCTGCCGCACCGGCGCCGATCGCCGACGCCACCACCACCAAGGAAACCGTGGACAACCCCTACGGCCTGGGCGCGCTGTGGGCCCAGGGCGACTTCGTTGCCCGCTTCGTGCTGGTGCTGCTGGTGCTGATGAGCCTGGGCAGCTGGTACATCCTGATCACCAAGCTGTACGAGAGCTTCAAACTGTCGGGCGAGGCCAAGGGCGTGCGCCAGGGCTTCTTCAAGGCCTCGAGCCTGAACGACGCCGTCAAGACGCTGAAGGACGGCAGCGCGTTCCGCTTCATCGCCGAGAGCGGCATCCAGGCCGGTGACCACCACGAGGGTTCGCTGACCGACAACATCGACCGCAACACCTGGGTCACGATGGGCGTGCAGCGCAGCGTCGACGACGTGCGCAACCGCCTGGGTGATGGCCTCGGCTTCCTCGCCACCGTCGGCTCGACCGCCCCGTTCGTCGGCCTGTTCGGCACGGTCTGGGGCATCTACCACGCGCTCACGGCCATCGGCATCGCCGGCCAGGCCTCGATCGACAAGGTCGCCGGCCCGGTCGGTGAAGCACTGATCATGACCGCCATCGGCCTCGCCGTCGCGGTGCCGGCGGTGCTTGGCTACAACTGGCTGGTGAGCCGCAACAAGGTCACGATGGAGGCCGTGCGCGGCTTCGGCGCGGATCTGCACGGCATCCTGATGGGCGCCAAGATCGGCGCTCGTCGCTGAAGGACGCCACCATGGGGATGAACATTGGATCGGGTGGAGGCGACGAGGACGAAGTCGTCTCTGCCATCAACACCACGCCGCTGGTGGATGTGATGCTGGTGCTGCTGATCATCTTCCTGATCACGATCCCGGTGGTCACGCAGACGGTGGCGATGACCTTGCCCAAGGAAACCAACATCGCGCGCCAGACCAAGCCCGAGAACATCGAGATTTCGGTCAACAAGGACGGCGATGTGTTCTGGAACGCGCGCTTGGTGCCCGACAACGAGGCGCTGTTCCAGAAGCTGAAGACGGTCGCGACGCTGACACCACAGCCTGAGATCCACATCCGGGGTGACGAGAAGGCGCGCTACGAGTCGATCGGGCGCGTCGTCTTCGCGTGCCAGCGCGCGGCGATCCAGAAGATCAGCTTCGTCACCGAACCTCCACCCAAAGGGTGATTCGTGACCCTTCGAAAGGATAAATGCGATGGCCATGAACGTAGGCGGGGGCAACAGCTCGGGCGAGCCCGAACCGATGATGGACATCAACACCACGCCGCTCATCGACGTGATGCTGGTGCTCATTATCATGCTGATCATCACGATCCCGGTGCAGTTGCACTCGGTGAACCTGAACATGCCGGCCGGCAACCCGCCGCCGCCCGTGAAGGAGCCGGTGGTGGTGACGATCGATGTGGACTTCGACGGCACCATTCTCTGGAACGGCGAGGCCTTGCCGACGCGGCAGGCCTTGCAGGTCAAGCTGCACGACGCGGCGATCCAGCCCGATCAGCCCGAGGTGCATGTGCGCCCGAACAAGCTGGTCGAGTACAAGTACGTGGCCGAGGTGCTGGCGGAGGCGCAGCGCCTGGGCGTGTCCAAGCTGGGCATGGTGGGCAACGAGCAGTTCGTCAAATAAGCGTGTGAAGTGAGCGTATGAATCGACTGACGAATCGGCTGATCGTGGCGGCCGCCGCCGCGCTGGTGTTCGGCGCGGCGCAGGGCCAGGGCATGCGCCCGGAGCTCGGCAAGCCGATGCAGGCCGCGCAGGAGATGATCAAGGCCGGCAAGTACCGCGAGGCACTCGCCAAGGTGCGCGAGGCCGATGCGGTCGGCGGCAAGAGCGCGGCCGAGAACCTGCTGGTCGAGCGCATGCGCCTCGCCGCAGCCTCGGGCGCGGGTGACGCCGACACGGCCGCCAGGTCCTTCGAGACGGTCGGCCCGAGCACGAACGGCGCCGACAAGCTGCGCATGATCGAGTCGATCGCCGGCACCTATTACCGCGCCAAGGAGTACGCGAAGGCGCAGCAGTGGTACCAGCGCTACTTCCGAGAAGGCGGCACGAGCGCCGCGAACCGCACGCTGATGATCCAGACGCAGTACCTCTCGGGCGACCTGGCCGGCGTGTCCAAGGAACTGATGGCCGACATCCAGGGCGCGGAGCGCAGTGGCGCCACGCCCAGCGAAGACCGCATCAACATGCTGATGAACGCGGCCATCCGGCAAAAAGATGTGGGCAGTGAAGCCTTCGCGTTGGAGCGCCTCGTCATGTACTACCCGAAGAAGGAGTACTGGGTGACGCTGCTGAGCCGCCTGCAACGCAAACCCGGCTTCTCGGACCGGCTCGCGCTCGACACCTACCGGCTCTCGCTCGCCACAGGCAGCATGACGGCGGGCACCGACTATTCGGAGATGGCGCAGCTCGCATTGCAGGCCGGCTCGGGTGCCGAGGCGAAGCAGGTGGTGGACAAGGGGTTCGCCGCCGGCGCGCTCGGCGTCGGCGCCGAGGCCGATCGCAGCAAGCGCCTGCGCGACCTGATCGTCAAGCGCACCGACGAAGCGAAGAAGACCGCCGCCGACGACGAGAAGGCCGCGCTGGCCGCGAAGGACGGCAATGACCTGGTCACGATCGGCATGAACCAAGTCTTCGAAGGCCAGAAGGCGAAGGGCTTGCAGCTGATGCAGCAAGGCATCGCGAAGGGCGGCCTGAAGCGCCCGGAGGATGCCAAGCTGCACCTCGCGATCGCGCAACTGATCGCAGGTGAGGGAGCGAAGGCGCAGGCCACGCTCAAGACGGTGACCGGTGCCGACGGCACTGCCGATCTGGCACGCTTGTGGTCACTCTACGCGCGTCGCGCCAAGAGCTGATCGAAGCGGGCGGGCCGAGCGCCGGGCCGCCATGGGCCACGAAGAGCCCCACTGCGTAGCCCTTGGCCGGCCCGCATCCCCCCGGGGGATCGTCTGACGTACCCGTCAGACGAGGGGCGCCATCACTTCGGCGCGAGTCGGATCGCGCCGTCGAGGCGGATCACTTCGCCGTTCAGCATCTCGTTCGTGACGATCTGGTGCACCAGCTTGGCGTAATCCGCCGGTGTGCCGAGGCGGCTCGGGAAGGGCACGTTCGCGGCGAGCGCGGCCTGTGCTTCTTGCGGCATCGCGAACAGCATCGGCGTGCCGAAGATGCCGGGTGCGATCGTCATGTTGCGGATGCCGTTGCGTGCCAGGTCGCGCGCGATCGGCAGTGTCATGCCGACCACGCCGCCCTTGGACGCCGAATAAGCGGCCTGGCCGATCTGGCCGTCGTAGGCGGCCACGCTCGCAGTCGAGATCAGCACGCCGCGCTCGCCGGTCGGCTCGGGCGCGTTCTTGCTCATCGCGTCGGCGGCGAGGCGGATCATGTTGAAGCTGCCGACCAGGTTCACCGTGACGACCTTCGCGAACAGGTGCAGCGCATGCGCGCCGTCCTTGCCGACGGTCTTGGCGGCGGGGGCGATGCCGGCGCAGTTCACGAGCCCGACCAGCTTGCCCATCGCGACGGCTTGCGCGACGACGGCCTGGCCATCGGCCTCCTGGCTCACGTCGCACTTCACAAACGCGGCCACTGCCGCGCCGCCGAGTTCGGTCGCGAGTGCCTCACCCTTGTCGGCCTGCAGGTCGGCGATCACCACCTTGCCGCCGTGCTGGACCAGCATGCGCGCCGTGCCTTCGCCGAGGCCCGAGGCGCCGCCGGTGACGATGAAGACCTTGCCGGCGATGTCCATGTCAGCGCCCGCCCGGCCGCCCGAAGGGCGCTGAGCGCCCCCTTGGAGGGCAGTGAACGAAGTGAGCGTGGGTGTTGTCGGTCATTTCAACGCCTCCATTGCGCGTGCGGTGATTTCGTCGACGCTGCCCGTGCCGCTGATCTTGCGATAGCGCGGTGCGTCGGCGGCGCCGGTGGCGCCCCAGTTGGAGTAGTAGGCGACGAGCGGCCGGGTCTGGTCCTTGTAGACCTGGAGGCGGTTGCGCACCGTCGCTTCTTCGTCATCGGCGCGCTGGATCAGGTCTTCGCCGGTCGCGTCGTCCTTGCCCGCGACTTTCGGTGGGTTGAACTTGACGTGGTAGGTGCGGCCCGAGGCCGGATGGACGCGCCGGCCGCTCATGCGCTCGATGATGGATGCGTCTGGGACGTCGATCTCGAGCACGACGTCGAGCCTGACGCCGGCGGCCTTCATCGCATCGGCCTGCGGGATGGTGCGCGGGAAGCCGTCGAACAGAAAACCGTTGGCGCAGTCGGGTTGCGTGATGCGCTCCTTGACGAGGCCGATGATGATGTCGTCGCCGACGAGCGCACCCGAATCCATGACCTTCTTCGCGGCCACGCCGAGCGGCGTGCCGGCCTTCACCGCGGCACGCAGCATGTCGCCGGTGGAAATCTGCGGGATCGAGAACCGCGTGCAGATGAAGTTGGCCTGGGTCCCCTTGCCAGCGCCAGGTGGGCCCAACAGGATCAATCTCATGGGTGTCCTCGTTCTCGTTGTCTCGGGTGCGCATGCGCGGGCTCTTGGCGCGCGAATCGAGTCGAGAATAACATGCGTACCCCGTCGCGAAACTGACGGGAAAACACCCACCACGCGCGGCTGAATTCAGGTGAAGAGGGCCCGCACGCGCACCAGATCTTCCGGCGTGTCCACCCCCGGGCCGGGCCGCGTGTCGCTGACGTGCACGGCGATGCGGTGACCGTGCCAGAGCACGCGCAGTTGCTCCAGCGCCTCGATGGTTTCGATCGGGCTGATGGCCAGTGTCGGGAATCGTCGCAGGAACCCGGCCTGGTACGCATACAGCCCCATGTGGCGCAGCGGCGCGAGCGCGGGAGGCAACGGATCGGTGCCTGCGGCGCGCGCGTCGCGCCACCACGGAATCGGCGCGCGTGAAAAGTACAGCGCCCGCCCGCCGGCATCGAGCACGACCTTGACGACATTGGTGTTGTCCAGATCGGCCAGCGTGTCGATGGCGTGGGCCGCAGTGCTCATCACGCACTCGGGATGCCGTGCGAGCGACGCGGCGCAGGCGTCGATCAGTGCCGGGTCGATCAGTGGCTCGTCGCCCTGGACGTTGACGACGAGGTCGTCGCCATCGAGGCCGAGCAACTCGCAGGCCTCGGCGAGGCGGTCGCTGCCGGTCGGATGATCGGGGCGCGTCAGCAGTGCGCTCACGCCATGGGCGGCGCAGGCGCTCACGATGTCGGCGTGGTCGGCCGCGACGACGACGCGTTTCGCGCCCGACAGCGCGGCGCGCTGCGCCACACGCACGATCATCGGCACGCCGGCGATGTCGGCCAGCGGCTTGCCGGGCAGCCGGCTCGACGCCATGCGCGCCGGCACGAGCACCGTGAACTTCATGGTGTTGGTGATGCCGCCGGCGCGTCCAGCGAGCGGGCCTCGGCTTCGAGCATCACCGGGATGCCGTCGCGCACCGGGAACGCCAGGCCGTCGGCGCGACAGACCAGCTCGACCTGCTGCTGTATCGGCGGCCGCAGGTGTTCGAGCGGGCCCTTGCAGATCGGGCAGACGAGCAGGTCAAGCAGTCGCGTTTCCATGGGGCGGTGTTCCGGGCGGTGGCAGCAGGGCGAACAGCGCGGCGTCGAACGCCGCATCGAGTGCGAAGTCTAGCGGCGCGACCCACACGTGCACTTGCCCCACGCGCGCGGCGTCGAGCTTGATCGCATCCTTTTCGGTGACGATCACGTCTGGCGTGTCGGCGGGCCAGGGCAGGGTGGCGTAGTCGTGGTGGTCGGGCAGGGGCATCGTCTCGATCGTGAGGCCGTGCTGCCGCAGCATCGTGAAGAAGCGCTCGGGTTGCGCGACGCCCGCAGCGGCGAGCACGCTGCGACCGCGCAGCGCGGCGAGCGTCTCGATCGACGCGGGCTGGCCTTGCCACCACGACGCGAGCCCGACGGCGCCAGCCAGCGAACGCCGCGCCAGCGTGCCGGGCAGCGGCGTCGATGCCGCGGGCGCGTTGTAGACGATCAGGCTGCGCGCCGGGATGCTGCTTGGCAATGCCTCGCGCAGCGGCCCGGCCGGCAGCAGCCAGCCGTTGCCTGCGCCGCGTTCGTCGAACACGATCACCTGCACGCTGCGGGCGAGGCGCAGGTGCTGCAGTCCGTCGTCACTGACGATCACGTCGGTTGCCGGATGCATGCGCAGCAAGTGTTCGGCGGCCGCCACCCGATCGCGGCCGACGACGACCGGTGCCCCCGTGCGCAGGCGCAGCAGCAGCGGCTCGTCGCCGCAATCGGCGGCGCGGGTGGCAGGCGTCACCTCGAGCACGCCGCCGGTGGCGGCGCCGTGGCCGCGCGACACGATGCCGGGCGAGTGACCGCGCCGACGCAGTACCTCGACGAGCGCGATCACGACCGGCGTCTTGCCCGCGCCGCCGGCGATCAGGTTGCCGACGACGATCACCGGCGCGTCCACCGACACCGATCGCAGCGCACCGATGCGGTAGAGCGCGCGCCGCAGCGCCGTCACGGTGGTGAACAGCATCGCCACCGGCCACAACGCACAGGCGAGCGCGCCGCGTGATCCCCACGCCTGCTGCAAGCGGCGCGCCGCTTGCAGCGATTCGGGCGAGCCCAAGGCCTACTGGCCCTCGGCTCCCGCCGATGTTTGCGTGGCGAAGGTGAGGTGCGGCAGGTTCGCGCGCCGGGCCGCATCCATCACGTTGATCACGGTCTGGTGTGCGGCGGTGGCGTCGGCCGAGACGATCACGACCATGTCCGGCGACCCGGCCGCGGCACTCGCGAGCTCGGCCGACAGCAGCTCGACGCTGCGGCCCTCGACGGGCTTGCGGTTCACGGTGTAGCGGCCGTCGGCCGAGACCGCGACGATGATCTCGCGCGGCCGGTCACGCGCCTTGTCGGAGTTGGCCACCGGCAGCTTGATCTGCAGCTCGGTGAACTTCGAGTACGTGGTCGAGAGCATCAGGAAGATGAGCACGACCAGCAGCACGTCGATGAACGGGATCAGGTTGATCTCGGGGTCTTCGAGCCGCGGCTTGCGGAAGTTCATCGCCATGGTGCTGCCCTTTCGGCCTCAGACGTCGCCGGGCCGTCCCAAGACGGCTGAGCGCCCCCTCGGGGGGCAAGAACGAAGTGACGTGGGGGTCGTCATTTCAGCTGTGTCGGCGCTCGACGACGAAGCGCATCAGGTGCGGCACGAGCCGGTCGGAGGCCTGCTCCATGTCGAGCGTGTAGCCGTCCACCAGGCCGCGGAAATAGCGGTAGAACATCAACGACGGGATCGCCACCATCAGCCCGGCCGCGGTGTTGTACAGCGCCACCGAGATGCCGTGCGCGAGCAGGGCCGGGTTGCCGCCGGTCGGCGCCTGCGAACCGAAGATCTCGATCATGCCGATCACCGTGCCCATCAGGCCGAGCAGCGGTGCGGCGGAGGCGATCGTGCCGAGCGTGTTCAGGTAACGTTCGAGCCGGTGCACCGCGGCGCGGCCGGCCGACTCGAAACTGCCGCGCAGCGCCGCCTCGCTGGTGCGCGGCTCGGCGATGATCGCGCGCAGGCCGGTGGCGAGCACCATGCCGAGCACGGAGTTGGTGGCGAGCTTGTTCACCACATCGGCGGGCGGCAGGCTGGCCCGCGTGACCGAGATGACTTCATCGAGTAAACGCGCCGGCGCCACGCGGGCGCGGCGCAGGCTCGTGAAGCGCTCGACGACGAGGGTGAGTGCCGCGACGGAGCACAGAAGCAGAGGCCAGATCGGCCAGCCAGCGGCTTGTATGATCGAAAACAATCGGGCCCTTTCGGTGGCTCGCCGCAGCGAGTCGGGGTTTTCAGGTCGCGCGATTATGGCCCGCAAAAATTCGTGCCGGCGCGCACCGCGGTTCACATCGTTGCAACGATGTGATCAGACCAGCGCCGCGGTGCCTTCAGACATCCACCGTGGATGTGGATAACTTTGTGGGCAACCCGGTGCGACACTTCGCAAAGCCTTGAAACGACGCGGCCTGCGACAGATTGCTCAAACTTTAGGCAGGTAAAAATCATTGGAAATCAACAGCTTGCACGATTGTGACGGGCGTGTGACAGGCAACATGAGCGTTTGCGCCTTGTATGGCGCGCTTGTGGAGTTCCGGGCCCGCACCGGCGTTGGGTTTGCCGGTGGTTGAGCCGCTCGTGCCGAGACCGGGGCGCGCGGTCTGGAGCGTGGCCGCGCTGGTGCACGAAGTCGCCGATGTGGTCGCGGCAAGCATCGGCGCTTGCACGGTGCGCGGCGAGATTTCCGGCTTCTCGCGCGCGGCCAGCGGCCACTGCTACTTCAACCTGAAGGACGCCGACGGTGGCACCGCGCTGATCCGCTGCGCGATGTTTCGGCGCGCGGCCGGGTTGCTCGGGTTCACGCCGGCCGATGGCCAGCTCGTGGAGGTGCGCGGCCGACTGGGTGTGTACGAGCCGCGCGGTGAGCTGCAGTTCGTGGCCGAGGCGATGCAGCGCGCCGGGGCCGGCGCGTTGTACGAACAGTTCCTGCGGCTCAAGGCGGACCTGCAGGCGCAAGGGCTTTTCGATGCGACACGCAAGCGCGCGCTGCCGGCGTATCCGCGCGCCGTCGGCATCGTCACGTCGCTCGGCGCCGCGGCGCTGCACGATGTGCTGACGGCACTTGCGCGGCGTGCGCCGCAGGTGAGCGTGGTCGTCTACCAGAGCCTGGTGCAGGGCGCGGAGGCACCAGCGCAACTGGCCGCGGCGATCGCGCTCGCGTCGCGCCGTGCCGAGGTCGATGCCCTGATCGTGTGTCGCGGCGGCGGCTCGCTCGAAGACCTCTGGGCCTTCAACGACGAGCGCGTGGTGCGCGCGATCTGTGCCGCCGACATGCCGGTGGTCAGCGGCGTCGGCCACGAGACCGACATCACGCTGGCCGACTTCGCTGCCGATCTGCGCGCGCCCACGCCCACGGCTGCGGCAGAGCTCGTCGCGCCAACTCGCGACGCGTGCCTGCAGGCGTTGCAGGCACACGCGGCATCGATGAGTCGCCGCCTGCATGAGGTGATCGACCAGAACGCGCAGCGACTCGACCGCGCGGCGCTGCGGTTGGCGCGCCCGGCGCAGGGCGTGCATCGCCAGGCCGAACGCCTGATGCAGATCGCGCACCGGCTCGCGAGCCACGCGCCGCGAGCGATGCAGGCGCAGCGCTCGCGCGTCGAACACGCGCAAGGCGAGCTGCAGCATCGCGTCGCGATGCGCATGGCGGCCGAGCGCCAGCGGGTCTCGGCGCTGGACGCGCGGCTGCTGGCGCTCGACCCGAGCCGCGTGCTCGCGCGTGGCTACGCGTGGCTCACCGACACCGATGGGCAGGCCATTGTCTCGGTGCGCAAGATCAGCGCCGGTCAGGCGCTGCAGGCGGTGCTGCACGACGGCGCTGCCGACGTGCACGTGACCCGGGTGCGGGGCCGGACAAGCGGCTGAGGCGGTGTCGGTCAGCGCCGCGAGCGGCGACAGCACGCTGCCAAGCTGCCTACAATGACTCAATCCCCCACTACCCGGAAGAGGTCCACGATGGAACACACGCTGCCCGCACTGCCTTACGCGCTCGACGCGCTCGCGCCCGCTCTGAGCAAGGAGACGCTCGAGTACCACTATGGCAAGCACCACAACGCTTACGTCGTGAACCTGAACAACCTTCAGAAGGGCACCGAGTTCGAGAGCATGACGCTCGAAGCCATCGTCAAGAAGGCGACTGGCGGCGTCTACAACAACGCGGCGCAGATCTGGAACCACACCTTCTTCTGGAGCTGCATGAAGCCGGCCGGCGGCGGCGAGCCGAAGGGCGCGCTGGCTGCGGCGATCACCGCGAAGTGGGGCAGCTATGCCGCTTTCAAGGAAGCATTCGCGAAGAGCGCGGTCGGCAACTTCGGCTCCGGCTGGACGTTCCTGGTGAAGAAGGCCGACGGCAGCGTCGACATCGTCAACATGGGCGCCGCAGGCACGCCGCTGACGACCGCGGACAAGGCGTTGCTGACGATCGACGTGTGGGAGCACGCCTACTACATCGACTACCGCAACCTGCGCCCGAAGTGGGTCGAGACCTTCCTGACCTCGCTCGTCAACTGGAACTTTGCCGAGGCGAACTTCGCGTAAGCTGCGAGCCGCAACGCGGAGGGCCGGTCACTGACCGGCCCTTTTCACTTCTTGAACGGCTCGCCCTGGAACTTGCTGCCGGCCTTGATGCCGCGCTTGTCGAACCAGCCGACGTTCATCTCGAGCACGAAGCGCACGGGCTTGGTCGAGCAGTGGCTGTCCAGCGTCTGCGGCTTCATGTCGTCGATGTTGGCGACGGTGCCGCTGTCGTCGATGAACGCGATCGACAGCGGCAGCAGCGTGTTCTTCATCCAGAAGCACTGCTGGCTGGGCTCGTCGAAGACGAACAACATGCCGTCATTCGTGCCCATGGTCTTGCGAAACATCAGCCCGGTGCTCAGTTGCTGCGGCGTCTGCGCGACCATGGCCTGGACGACGTGCATGCCGGTGCTCAGGCGGATCGCAGGGAGTTGCTGCGGGGCGTCCTGCGCGATCGCAAGGGCGCTGGCCAGCGTCAACAACGGCGCGGCGAGTGTCTTGAGAGAAGTCATGTCCGAGCGGAGTGGGAGTGGTGCGCCGATTATCAACGCGTGACACGCGGCCGTCGGCCGACAAGACCGTCGGCATAGAATCAAAAACGAGGTTCGGATCGCCCCTGATCGCTCACCCAATCTCTCACCCCACGGCGCGGAGCTCATCCCCATGTACCAGCACATCAAGGTGCCCGAAGCCGGGCAGAAGATCACCGTCAACGCGGACTATTCGCTCAACGTGCCCGATCAGCCGATCATTCCGTTCATCGAAGGCGATGGCACCGGTACCGACATCACGCCGGTGATGATCAAGGTGGTCGATGCGGCGGTGGCCAAGGCCTACGGCGGCAAGAAGAAGATTCACTGGATGGAGGTCTTCGCGGGCGAGAAATCGACCAGAGTCTACGGCCCCGATGTGTGGCTGCCGCCCGAGACGCTCGCCGCAGTGAAGGATTACGTGGTCTCGATCAAGGGCCCGCTCACCACGCCGGTGGGCGGTGGCATCCGTTCGCTCAACGTGGCCTTGCGTCAGGAGCTCGACCTGTACGTGTGCCTGCGGCCGATCCAGTATTTTGCCGGCGTGCCGTCGCCGGTGAAGGAGCCGGCGAAGACGAACATGGTGATCTTCCGCGAGAACTCCGAAGACATCTACGCCGGCATCGAGTTCGAGGCGGGCAGCGACAAAGCCAAGAAGCTGATCAAGTTCCTGATCGAGGAAATGGGCGTCAGGAAGATCCGCTTTCCGAACACCTCGGGCATCGGCATCAAGCCGGTCTCGAGCGAAGGCACCGAGCGGCTGGTGCGCAAGGCGATTCAGTACGCGATCGACAACGACAAGTCGTCGGTGACGCTGGTGCACAAGGGCAACATCATGAAGTTCACCGAAGGTGGCTTCCGCGACTGGGGCTATGCGCTGGCACAGAAGGAGTTCGGCGCCGAGCTGATCGACGGCGGCCCGTGGATGACGTTCAAGAACCCGAAGAGCGGCAAGGAGATCGTCGTCAAGGACGTGATCGCCGACGCCTTCCTGCAGCAGATCCTGCTGCGCCCGGCCGAATACTCGGTGATCGCGACGCTGAACCTGAACGGCGACTACGTGTCGGACGCGCTGGCCGCGCAGGTCGGCGGCATCGGCATCGCGCCGGGTGCGAACCTGTCGGATTCGATCGCGATGTTCGAGGCCACCCACGGCACCGCGCCGAAGTACGCGGGCAAGGACTACGTCAACCCTGGCTCCGAGATCCTTTCGGCCGAGATGATGCTGCGCCACATGGGCTGGCTCGACGCGGCCGACCTGATCATCAGCGCGATGGAGAAGGCGATCCTGTCGAAGAAGGTGACCTACGACTTCGCGCGGTTGATGGACGGTGCGACGCAGGTGTCGTGTTCGGGGTTCGGGCAGGTCATGATCGACCACATGTGACCCGCTGGCGACCGACTCCGCGGCCGTCGGCATCCCTAGAAAAATCACTTTACGGACTGCGGGCGCTAAACTAACCTATTTGATCGTGGGCTATCCGCCCCGCCCGAATCACAAGGGACCCTCCGTGAAACCGCGCAAGCCGATCAAGCCGAGCACCGATGAGGCCGACAACTGGGTCTGGCGCAGCAGCCAGGATGCGCCGGCGGGTGAGTGGATCGACCGCAGCGCGCCGCCTCGGCCCCCGGCCGCACGCCCGACGCCGATCACGAAGCTGCCAGAGGTGTCGACCGGCGGATGGTTGGTCTCGTCGTTCGATCTGCTGAGCGGCACTGATGTGGTGGACGACGGCCCCAACTCGGTGCCGTCGGATTTGTTTGACGAACTGTTCCCGTCGGCGCACGTGCACGACGGCGACGAGGCGCCGAAGTAGCGCGCGCAGTCTGCGATCTCAGCCCCGTGTCAGCGCCGCCGAAAAAAAGTCGATGAAGCTGCGCACCTTGGCGGTCAAGTACTTGCGGCTCGTGTAGGCCGCGAACAGCGTCAGCGTCGGCGCCTCGAATCCTGGCAGCACCTGCTCCAGATCCCCACGTCGAAGATCGTCGGCCACTAACCAGTCGGGCAGGTAGGCCAGGCCGAACCCGGCGTGCACGGCGTGGTAGCTCAGTGTCGTGTCGTTGGTCTTCATCGTGGCGTCGAGGCGCACTCTCAGTTTGCCGGCCGGGCCGTCGAGCTCCAGGCCATCCAGGTTCACGTAGGTCGGGAGGATCGCGCCGAGGCGTTCGAGGTCGGTCGCGTCCTTCGGGCGACCGACACGCTTCAGGTACGCGGGTGTCGCAACCAGGTGGAACTGCAGCGTGCACAGCGGCCGCACGATCAGCGACGGTGACGGCTCGCGCGTGACACGCAACGCGAGATCGTAGCCTTCCTCGACCAGATCGACCTTGCGATTTTCCAGCCGGATGTCGACCACGACCTCGGGGCACTTCAGTTTGTAGGCGGCGAGCACCTCGGCGAAGCGTCGCGTCGCGCACCACACCGGCGCGGTGACCTTCAGCACGCCGCGCGGCGTCTCCTGGCGCAGCCCGATCGCGGATTCGCCGGCCTGCAAAGAATCGAGCGCTTCACGGCATTGCTCCAGATAGACCGTGCCGGCTTCGGTCAGGCTCAGGCGGCGGCTGGTTCGGTTGAGCAACCGCGCGCCGAGTTGCCGCTCCAAGTGCGCGACGTGCTTGCTCGCCATCGCGGTCGAGAGGCCGAGCCGATGGGCCGCGGCGACGAAGCTCCCGCTGTCGACCACCTCTCGGAACACGCGCAGGCTTGTCAGGGTGTCCATCAACGTTTCTTACTGGGACATGATTCATCTACTGTATCGCGCTAGATAAATCGTGGTGAAACCTCTACTCTTCCAGCCATGCCCAATATCAGCACCCGCCAACCCACCTTCTATCTTCCGCACGGCGGCGGACCGTGCTTCTTCATGGAGAACACGCGCGGCCCGGCCGGCATGTGGGAGCCGATGGCTGCATTCCTGCGCGGCCTCGTCGCCACACTGCCTCAGAAGCCCAAGGCGGTCGTGATCGTCTCGGGCCACTGGGAAGAGGGCGGTTTTGCCGTCAACACGGCCGCCAACCCGCCGCTGCTGTTCGACTACTACGGCTTCCCCGAGCACACCTACCATCTCAAGTACCCGGCGCCGGGCTCGCCCGCGCTCGCGCAACGTGTGCGCGGCTTGCTCGAAGGCGCCGGGCTGGCGACGAGCGAGGACGCCGAGCGCGGCCTGGACCACGGCGTCTTCGTCCCGTTCATGCTGGTGCTGCCGGATGCCGATGTGCCGGTCGTCGAAATCTCGCTGCGCGCCGACCTCGACCCGGCGGTGCACCTGCGCGCCGGCGCCGCGCTGGCGCCGCTGCGCGACGAAGGCGTGATGGTGGTCGGCACCGGCATGAGCTTTCACAACATGCGCATGTTCGGCCCGGGTGCGGCAGAGCCGTCGAAACGTTTCGATGCCTGGCTCACCGATGCCGTGACCGCGCCGAGCGCCGATACCCGCAACAACGCGCTGATCGCTTGGGAACAAGCACCGGCAGCGCGCGCCTCGCACCCGCGCGAGGAACACCTGTTGCCGCTGATGGTGGCGGCCGGTGCCGCCGGCACCGACCTCGGCGTCAAAGTCTTCGAGGATCAAGTGCTCGGCGCCACCGTCTCCGCCTTCCGCTTCGGCTGATCGGCTCGACTCACTTCAACTTGCAAGGACTCACGATGATTTCCACTTCGGCCTACACCTCGCGCGCATTGGCGCTGCTGCGCATCGTCAGCGCGTTCCTGTTCATCCAGCACGGCACCGCCAAGTTCTTCGGCACGCCGCATGTGGCGATGTTCGACGGCTTTCAGGCCGCCTCGCTGATGGGCGTGGCCGGCGCGCTCGAACTCGTCGGTGGCGCGCTGCTGCTGGTCGGATTGTTCAGCCGGCCGGTGGCGTTCGTGCTGTCGGGCTTCATGGCCGCAGCGTATTTCATGGCGCACGCGTCGCAGGGCCATGTGCTCACGCCCATCCTGAATCAGGGCGAGTTGGCCATCCTGTTCTGCTTCGTGTTCCTGTTCATCAGCGCGGCCGGCGGCGGCGCGTGGAGTGCCGACGCCCTGCGCGGCAAGGCCGCGACTGCCTGATCAGGAGGCGGACCGGCTGATCACCGCCGCCTGCGCGTCAGGCGGCGCAGCGCTTTCCGGCGCGCCCGCCGCATCGATCGCGGCGATGTTCTGGGCCAGTTGGCCCTTCGGCCCCTGCACCAGCTCGAAGCGGACCCGCCCGCCTTGCTTCAAGGTGCGGAACCCGTCCATCTGAATGGCCGAGAAATGGGCGAAGACGTCTTCGCCTCCCGCTTCAGGTTCAATGAACCCGAAGCCCTTCGCATCGTTGAACCATTTGACGGTGCCGGTGGCCATGGTGTCTCCTGCGGGCGCCAGTGTTCGTGACGCCGTTCACATTTTCCTGCCGCTCGAAATCAGCTGTCAAGAACGGGAACACCCTCTGGCACGGCGTGGACAGCCGGGCCGGCCTTGCGCGGTTCAGGGCTTGCAGAACCGTGGGCGAGCGCAATATGCGAAGGGTGATACCGTGACCCTGGTCACCGCAGTCAGCGCACCAACTCGATAGAATGTTTGCATGCCGGACGAACCCGCCTCACCGCCCGCACCTCCCGTGGTGCAACCCCGGCCCGACGACGGGCAAGGGGCGGTTGTGGTCGAGCGCAAGACACAAAAGACCGAGCCGCCGCGCATGTACCAGGTGGTGCTGCTCAACGACGACTACACGCCGATGGAATTCGTCGTGATGGTGCTGCAGGAGTATTTCAAACGCGACCTCGAAACCGCGACCCAGATCATGTTGAAAATTCACCATGACGGGCGGGGCGTTTGTGGCGTCTACTCGAAGGACGTCGCGTCGACAAAGGTTGAATTGGTGTTGGCTGCCGCACGCCGCGGTGGCCACCCGTTGCAATGCATTATGGAGGCCGCATGATTGCCCAGGAACTCGAAGTCAGCCTGCACATGGCGTTCGTCGAGGCGCGCCAGCAGCGCCACGAATTCATCACCGTCGAGCACCTGCTGATGGCGCTGCTCGACAACCCGTCGGCGGCCGAGGTGCTGCGCGCCTGTTCCGCCAACGGCGACGATTTGCGTAAGAGCCTGCTCGGCTTCATCAAGGAAAACACGCCGACCGTCGGCGGCACCGACGAGGTCGACACGCAGCCGACGCTGGGCTTCCAGCGCGTGATCCAGCGCGCGATCATGCATGTGCAGTCCACCGGCAGCGGCAAGAAGGAGGTGACCGGCGCGAACGTGCTGGTCGCGATCTTCGGCGAGAAGGATTCGCACGCCGTCTACTACCTGCACCAGCAAGGCGTGACGCGCCTCGACGTGGTCAACTTCATCGCGCACGGCATCAAGAAGTCCGACCCACCCGAGTCGGCCAAGCCGAGCGAAGGCGGCGCCAGTGGCGGTGAGAGCGAGAAGGAAGAAGGCGACGGCAAGGGCTCGCCGCTGGACCAGTTCACGCAGAACCTGAACCAGCTCGCCCGCGACGGCAAGATCGATCCGCTGATCGGGCGCGAGCACGAAGTCGAGCGCGTCATCCAGATCCTGTGCCGGCGGCGCAAGAACAACCCGCTGCTGGTCGGCGAGGCCGGCGTCGGCAAGACCGCGATCGCCGAGGGCCTGGCTTGGCGCATCACGCAGAACGAGGTGCCCGAGATCCTCGCCGACTCGGTCGTCTACTCGCTCGACATGGGCGCGCTGCTGGCCGGCACCAAGTACCGCGGTGATTTCGAGCAGCGCCTGAAGGGCGTGCTCAAGCACCTGAAGGATCAGCCGAATGCGGTGCTGTTCATCGACGAGATCCACACGCTGATCGGCGCCGGTGCGGCTTCGGGCGGTACGCTCGACGCGAGCAACCTGCTCAAGCCCGCGCTCAGCTCGGGCGCGATGAAGTGCATCGGCGCGACCACCTTCACCGAATACCGCGGCATCTTCGAGAAGGACGCGGCGCTGTCGCGGCGCTTCCAGAAGGTTGATGTCGTCGAGCCTTCCGTCGAGGAGACGGTCGAGATCCTGAAAGGCCTGAAGTCGCGCTTCGAAGAGCACCACAGCGTCAAGTACGCGGTCGGTGCACTGCAAGCCGCGGCCGAGCTGTCGGCCAAGTACATCAACGACCGCCACCTGCCCGACAAGGCGATCGACGTGATCGACGAGGCCGGTGCCGCGCAACGCATCCTGCCCAAGAGCAAGCAGAAGAAGACCATCACCCGCAACGAGGTCGAAGAGATCGTCGCGAAGATCGCGCGCATCCCGCCGGCCAGCGTGTCGAGCGACGACCGTTCCAAGCTCAAGACGCTGGATCGCGATCTGAACAGCGTCGTTTTCGGCCAGGAGCCCGCGGTCGAGGCGATTGCCGCCGCGATCAAGATGGCGCGTTCAGGCCTCGGCCGGCCGGACAAGCCCATTGGCTCGTTCCTGTTCAGCGGCCCGACCGGCGTCGGCAAGACCGAGGTCGCGAAGCAACTCGCCTACATCCTCGGCGTCGAGCTGATCCGTTTCGACATGAGCGAGTACATGGAGCGCCACGCGGTGAGCCGCCTGATCGGCGCGCCCCCGGGCTATGTGGGTTTCGACCAGGGCGGTCTGCTGACCGAGGCGGTCTCGAAGAAGCCGCACGCGGTGCTGCTGCTCGACGAGATCGAGAAGGCGCACCCGGATGTCTTCAACGTGCTGCTGCAGGTCATGGACCACGGCACGTTGACCGACAACAACGGGCGCAAGGCCGACTTCCGCAGCGTCATCATCATCATGACGACGAACGCCGGTGCCGAGACGATGAACAAGGCCACGATCGGTTTCACCACGGCGCGCGAGCAGGGCGACGAGATGGCCGACATCAAGAAGCTGTTCACGCCTGAATTCCGCAACCGGCTCGACGCGACCGTGAGCTTCCGCGCGCTCGATGAAGAGATCATCCTGCGCGTGGTCGACAAGTTTCTGCTGCAGCTGGAGAGCCAGCTCGCCGAGAAGAAGGTCGAGGTCACGTTTACCGATGCGCTGCGCAAGCAACTCGCGAAGAAGGGCTTCGATCCGCTGATGGGAGCGCGGCCGATGCAGCGCCTGATCCAGGACACGATCCGGCGCGCGCTGGCGGACGAACTGCTGTTCGGCCGACTCGTTGACGGCGGCCGCCTGACGGTGGATGTGGATGCGGACGGCAAGCCGCTGCTCGACATCAATCCGAACAAGAAGAGCGACAAACCCAAGGCCGAGCCGGCCACCGCGTAAGACCAAAGGGCCTGCGGGCCCTTTTTCAATGGGCGGCCGGATCCTGCTGAAAGTAGCTGCGCAGCAGCTGGTACAGGCGCGGATGCTGAGCGCTGAAGTCGCGCGGGGCGACGAAGAACGCCTCCGACGCGACCGCGAAGAACTCTTCCTCGGCCTCGGCTCCGTAAGGGTCGAGCAGCGTGTCCTCCCCGGCATCGACGTGCTCGCAAAACGCACCGTACTCGTCACCCATCACCTGCATCCATTCGTCCCGTGCGGCGCGGTCGGGCAGGGCGGGCATGCCGTCGGCGCCGCCGTTTCGCATGTCCAGCACATGCACGAACTCGTGGATCACGACGTTGTAGCCGACGTCGGCCGACGCGGCTGCGTCATCGACGTCGACCCACGACAGCATCACCGGGCCGCCCTGCATCGCTTCGCCCGACAACTCCTCCTCGTAGTGGTGAACGACGCCAGCGTCGTCCATGACTTCGCGCTGCGCGACGACCGCATCGGCGTGCACGACGATGCCAACGAAGCCGTCGTAGTGGTCGAGCCCGAGCTTGAGCACCGGCAGACAGGCTTGCGCGGCGATCGCGACGGCCATCGCGTCATCGACCTCCAGGCCGTGTGCGCCGGTGAACTCCTTCGCAGCCAGAAACAGCGTGCTCAGCTCGCGCAGTTGCGCCACGTCTTCTTCACTGCGCCAGGCCAGGAACGGGAAGCGCGCGAGCGTCAGCCGCCACAACGGATCGGGAATCGCACGCCGCTCCAGCGTGCGCGCGGTGCGCCAGCGTTTGAGCCAGTCGCGCACGGCTCAGGCCACGGCTGCAGCCGGTGTCAGGCGTGCCCACGCGCCGCCCTGCCAGCGCAGCACTTGCGCACGATCGGCGTGGTCGAGATCCCAGTCGCTGAGCACATGACGCACCAGCGTGGGCGCCAGCGCCTCGGTGGCCGGCCGGTGCGTGTGGCCGTGGACGAGCGTGGTCGCGCGCGTCCGACTCAGCCAGTCGATTGCGGCGGGCGTGTCCACATCCGCCCATTCGCCGCGATGTTCGGCCGCCTTGCGCTCGCTCTCGGAGCGGATGCTGCGCGCCAGCGTGCGTCGCTCGGCGAGCGGCTTGGCCAGGATGCGCGCTTGCCAGGCCGGGTCGCGCACCTCGCGGCGGAACTGCTGGTAATCGGTGTCGGCGAGGCACCAGGCATCGCCATGCGACAGCAGCGTGCGCTGGTCGAAGGCGCACAGCACGGTCGGGTCGGGCAGGGTCGCAACGCCGCAGGCCGCGAGCATCTCGTGGCCCAGCAGAAAGTCGCGGTTGCCGACCATGAACGCGATCGGGCGCCGCTGGGCGGCCTCACGCAGCACGGCGGCCGCGGTCGCCTCGAAGCCCTCGAAGCGCGCGTCGTCGCCGACCCAGGCCTCGAACAGGTCGCCGAGGATGAAGACAGCATCGGCGCGCGTGTTCAGCAGATAGTCGCGCCACGCGGCACAGGTGTGCGGCGTGTCGTCGGCCAGGTGCAGATCGCTGATGAAGTCGATGCGGCGCCACGCGGGCGGCGCCAGGACTTCAGGTGCGAGCGCATCCACGACGCGGGCCGCCGTGACCCTCAGGCGACGCGCTTGGCGCTGACGATCAGCACGTCTTCGAGCGGCACGTCGCCGTGGCCGCCCTTGTTGCCGGTCTTGACGCGTTCGATCGCATCGACGACCTCGCTGCCCGACACCACCTTGGCGAACACCGCGTAACCCCAGCCCGACGCGCTCTCGGCGGTGAAGTTCAGGAAGTTGTTGTCGGTCGCGTTGATGAAGAACTGCGAGCTCGCCGAGTGCGGCGCCGACGTGCGCGCCATCGCCAGCGTGTAGCGGTCGTTCTTCAGGCCATTGTTGGCCTCGTTCTGGATCGTCGCGCGGGTCGGCTTCTGGCGCATGCCGGCTTCGAAGCCGCCGCCCTGGATCATGAAGCCGGGGATGACGCGGTGAAACACCGTGCCGTCGTAGTGGCCGGCGTCCACGTACTCAAGAAAGTTCTTCGACGACAGCGGCGCCTTGGCCTCGTCGAGCTCGACGCGGATCGTGCCCTTGCTCGTTTCGATGTCGATTTGCGTGCCCATGTTCATTTCTCCAGAGTGGCCTTGTTGATCGTGATCGGCGTCAGCGGCACATCGTCGTGCATGCCCTTCGTTCCGGTGGGGACGTCGCGAATCTTGTCGACCACCGCCATGCCGGAGACGACCTTGCCGAAGACCGCGTAGCCGTTGCCGTCGCGCGAATTGGCGGCGTCGAGCATGGCGTTGTCCTTGACGTTGATGAAGAATTGCGCGGTCGCCGAATTCGGGTCGTTGGTGCGCGCCATCGCCACGCTGCCGCGCACGTTGCCCAGGCCGTTGCGGCTCTCGAGCGCAATCGGCGCCTTCGTCGTCTTCTCCTTCATGTCGGCCGTCATGCCGCCGCCCTGGATCATGAAGGTCGGAATGACGCGGTGGAACACCGTGCCGTCGTAGTGACCGGCGTTGACGTAGGCGAGAAAGTTCGCGACGGTCTTCGGTGCCTTCGCGGCATCGAGTTCGAGCACGATGTCGCCGACCGACGTGGCGAGCTTGACGCGCTGCGCCTGCGCCGCGACGCTGACGCACAGCAAGGTCACGAACGCAGCGGAACGGGCAAGGCGTGAAATCGACAAGGTCATCGGGTGTCTCCTGGGGTTGCATGGGTGGCCACCGGGGCGCGCACCGAGTGTTTGTAGAGCTCGCGCACGAGTGCCAGCTTGGGCGGCACCGTGACGTTGCCCGGGTCGAGCTTGAGGGCACGTGCGTACGATTGTGCCGCGAGCGCGGCATGCACATCGCCGAGGTTCTCGTGCGCCGTGGCGTACATCGGATTGGTGCGCAGCGCCTGGTCGAGCGTGGCGCGGGCCTTGGTGTAGTCCCCGGCGCCGGCGTAGAGCACGGCCAGGTTGTTGTAGGGCTCGGCCAGGTCGGGGTGGTCTTCGCTGAGCTTCTGGAACAGATCGATGGCCTCCGCGTCGCGCTTCGCATCGGTCAGCATCACGCCCTTGACGAAGCGCATCTGCGCGTCCTTCGGGTGCGTACTCAGGAATGCGTCGGCGCGCTCCATCGCCGCCGCGGGCTGGCCGGCATGGTAGAGCCGCTGCACATCGCCGAGATCATCCGCATGCGCGGTGAGCGCGACGCCAGCCAAGGCGATCGGCAGCAGTCGGTGGAGGTGGGAAATCAGACCCGGCATCGGTGTGGTGAAAGGCAAGCGGACCGGAGGCGCGTGGGCTTCGCCGGCACATGATCGTGCGGCGGTCGACGCACGAAGTGAGCCCGGTATACTGCGCCGATTGTAGTGCAGGCCACCCTTGCGAGAGCCCCAACGACGAGCGCTCTGGCACAGGCTGACGGCACGACGATGCCCCTTGATCCGACTCCCGCGTGACGGCCACGTTCAGCCGCCGCACGCCTTGAATTGCTCGATGACGCTTCGCATCCACAACACGCTCACCCGAGCGCTCGAGACCTTCACGCCGCTGGAACCGAACCGCGTGCGCATGTATGTGTGCGGCATCACCGTCTACGACCTGTGCCACGTGGGGCACGCGCGCATGATGATCGCGTTCGACCTCATCTACCGCTGGCTGCGCACGCTCGGCTTCGACGTGACCTACGTGCGCAACATCACCGACATCGACGACAAGATCATCCGCCGCGCGCTCGAACGCCAGATGCCGATCCGTGCGCTGACCACCGAGATGGTCGCCGAGATGCACACCGACCTCGACGCGCTCGGTGTGCTGCGGCCGACGCACGAGCCGCGCGCCACCGAGTTCGTGCCGCAGATGCTCTCGATGATCGGGGCACTCGAAGCGAAGGGCCTGGCCTACCGCGCCGGTAATGGCGACGTGAACTACGCGGTGCGCAAGTTCCCCGGCTACGGCAAGCTCTCGGGCAAGTCGATCGACGAACTGCGCGCCGGCGAGCGCGTCGCGGTCGAGGGCGGCAAGGGCGACCCGCTCGACTTCGTGCTCTGGAAGGCCGCGAAGCCCGAAGAGCCGACTGACGCGAAGTACGAATCCGGCTTCGGGCCGGGCCGGCCCGGCTGGCACATCGAGTGCTCGGCGATGGCCTGCGCGCTGCTCGGCGAACAGTTCGATCTGCACGGCGGCGGCGCCGACCTGCAGTTCCCGCACCACGACAACGAGATCGCGCAGAGCGAAGGCGCCACCGGCAAACCGCCGGCGCGGGTCTGGGCGCACAACGGGTTGTTGAATGTCGATCAGGTGAAGATGTCGAAGTCGCTCGGCAACTTCTTCACCATCCGCGAGGTGCTGGCGCGCTATGACGCCGAGACGGTGCGCTTCTTCATGCTGCGCGCGCACTACCGCAGCCCGTTCAGTTTCAGCGACGCGAACCTCGACGATGCGCGCGCTTCGCTGCGCCGCCTGTACACCGCGCTCGACGGCCTGGATGTGCCAGCTGCCGAGATCGATTGGGCGCAGCCGCAAGCCGCCGCCTTCCGCGCGGCGATGAACGACGACTTCAACACGCCGGTGGCGATGGCGGTGCTGTTCGAGTTGGCAGCCGAGCTGAACCGCACACGTGCGCCCGCCATCGCGGCGCTGTTGAAAGGCCTGGCCGGCACACTCGGCATCCTGCAGCAGCCGCCGCGCAGCTATCTGCAAGCCGGCAACACGCTCGACGAAGCCAGCATCGCCGAGCGCATTGCCGCGCGCGCTGGCGCGAAACTCGCGCGCGACTTCGCTCTCGCGGACCAGATCCGCAAGGAGCTGCTCGCGCAGGGCGTCGTCCTGCAGGATTCGGCCGGCGGCACCACCTGGATGAAGTCGTGATGCCTGCACGCGCGAGCGAGCCGAGTGCGGTGATGGCGACGGACGGCGCCGACGCGCGGCAGATCACGCCGCACTACTGGGACGAGGCGTGCAAGCACCTCGGCAAACGCGACCGCGTGATGCGCAAGCTGATTCCGCGCTTCGGCGAAGGCCGGCTTCACTGCCGCGGCGACGCGTTCACCACGCTCGCGCGCTCGATCGTCGGCCAGCAGATTTCGGTGAAGGCGGCGCAATCGGTGTGGGATCGGTTCGCCGCGTTGATGAGCCGCCCGTCGGCGCACCTCGCGCCCACCGAGGTGCTCGCGCTGGAGACGGCCGAGGCGCGTGCGGCCGGGCTCTCGGCGCGCAAGGTCGAGTACCTGGTGGATCTGGCGGCGCACTTCGAGTCCGGCGCCGTGCACGTCGCGCAATGGCAGCAGATGGACGACGAAACCATCATCGAGGAGCTGGTCGCGATCCGCGGCATCGGCCGCTGGACGGCCGAGATGTTCCTGATCTTCCACCTGATGCGCCCGAACGTGATGCCGCTCGACGATCTCGGGCTGCTCAAGGGCATCAGCCTCAACTACTTCAGCGGCGAGCCGGTCTCGCGGGCCGAGGCGCGCGAGGTCGGCGAGGCCTGGGCGCCGTTCCGTTCCGTCGCCACCTGGTACATCTGGCGCAGCCTCGATCCGCTGCCGGTAGACTACTGAGGTTGGGTCAGGGCCTTCCAATAGAAGGAACACGAGAATGAGCAAACGCCATTTCCTCGAATTCGAGCAACCGGTATCGGATCTCGAATCGAAGATCGAAGAGCTGCGCTACGTGCAGAACGAGTCCGCCGTCGATATCTCCGAGGAGATCGACCGCCTCGGCAAGAAGAGCCTGCAGCTCACGAAAGACATCTACTCCAGCCTGACCCCCTGGCAGGTCACGCAGATCGCGCGGCACCCGCAGCGGCCCTACACGCTGGATTACGTGAACGAGATGTTCACCGACTTCCAGGAACTGCACGGCGACCGCGCGTTCGCGGATGATCAATCGATCGTCGGCGGCCTCGCGCGCTTCAACGGCCAGGCCTGCATGGTGATCGGCCACCAGAAGGGCCGCGACACCAAGGAGCGCGGCTTGCGCAACTTCGGCATGTCGCGCCCCGAGGGCTATCGCAAGGCCTTGCGGCTGATGAAGCTGGCCGAGAAGTTCGGCCTGCCGGTGTTCACCTTCGTCGACACGCCGGGCGCCTACCCCGGCATCGGCGCCGAGGAGCGCGGTCAGTCGGAAGCCATCGGCCGCAACATCTTCGAGATGGCGCAGCTCGAGGTGCCCATCATCGTCACCATCATCGGCGAGGGCGGCTCGGGCGGCGCGCTCGCGATCAGCGTCGGCGATCAGTTGCTGATGTTGCAGTACTCGATCTATTCCGTGATCTCGCCCGAGGGTTGCGCATCGATCCTGTGGAAGACCGCGGAGCGTGCCTCCGATGCGGCCGATGCGCTGGGCATCACCGCGCACCGCTTGAAGGCACTCGGCTTGATCGACAAGATCGTCAACGAGCCGGTCGGCGGCGCGCACCGCGACACCAAGCAGATGGCCGCGTTCCTGAAGCGCGCGCTGAACGACGCGCTGCGCCAGGTCAGCGACCTGAAGCCGAAGGAGTTGCTGCAGCGCCGCTACGAGCGGCTGCAATCCTACGGCCGCTTCAGCGACACCAAAGAGCGCTGATCCTTCGTGGCCGCGCGTTGCGTCGCCGTGGCTTACAGCGGCGGGCGCGACTCGACGGCGCTGCTGCACGCGACGCTGACGGAAGCGGCCGCACAGGGCGTGCAAGTTTTTGCACTGCATGTCCACCACGGCCTGAGCCCGCACGCGGATGCATGGCTGGCGCATTGCGAAGCACAGTGCAAGCGCTGGTTGCGGCGCGGATTGCCAGTGGTGTTCGTGGCACAGCGATTGACAACCTCGCCCCCGACCGGTGAAAGCGTCGAAGCCTGGGCGCGCCAGGCGCGCTACAGGGCTTTGCGAACGATGGCCATCGAGCGTGGCGCGAACGTCGTGCTGCTCGCCCACCACCAGCGTGACCAGGCCGAAACGCTGTTGCTGCAAGCCTTGCGCGGCGCCGGTACCGCGGGCCTCTCGGGCATGCCGCGCAGCGTCGAGCGCGATGGCCTCCGGTGGTTGCGGCCCTGGCTCGATCGGCCGCGCGACACCATCGACGCCTATGTGCGTCAACATCGGCTGAAGCACATCGACGACGACAGCAACGCCGATCCGCGCTTCGCCCGCAATCGGCTGCGCTTGCAGGTCTGGCCGGCGCTGAGCGCGGCCTTTCCGCAAGCCGAGGCTGCGCTGGCGACCTCGGCGCAGTGGGCGCAGCAAGCGCACGCCGCGCTCGGCGAACTGGCGGAGATCGATCTGGCTGCGGTCGCCGGCGACGATGGCCTGCGCGTCACCGATTGGCTCGCGCTGTCACTGCCGCGCCGCAGCAATGCGCTGCGCGCCTGGCTGAAACGATCGCACGGCATCAGCGCCCCGGCCAGCTTGGTCGCACGCCTGCTCGACGAACTGCCGACCTGCCGCAGCGCGCGCTGGCCGCTCGAAGGTGCCGAGCTGCGCGTCTACGGCGGCGTGCTGCGTTGCGAACCACGCGCGGTGGCGTCCGCGCAGGCGCGCGAGACGCTGCTGAGCGTCCAGCGCGCGGGCATCCATGCGCTGCCCGGCTGGTCGGGCGCGCTGCACGTCGAGAAGGTCCGTGACGCCGGCGTGCCGCTCGCCTGGCTCGCTCACCTCGAACTCCGCGAGCGCCGTGGCGGCGAGCAGTTCCAGTCGGGCATCGGCCGGCCGCCGCGCAGCCTGAAGAAGCAGTTTCAGGACGCCGGCGTGCCGATGTGGGAGCGCAGCGGCCCGCTCGTCTACAGCGGCGGCCAGCTTGTGTTCGTGCCCGGGCTCGGGCTGGACGCGCGCGTCATCGGCCTGCCCGGCCAGCCGCTCGTGTCGCTGCGCTGGGTGCCTGACTGACCGCTGCGGCGCGCCGGATAGAATCGAAGGCTCGCCTTCGTTCGTCTGATCACTCCTGTCATGGCACTCATAGTCCACAAGTACGGCGGCACCTCGATGGGGTCGCCGGAGCGCATCCGCAGCGTTGCCAAGCGCGTCGCCAAATGGGCCCGTGCCGGGCACCAGATGGTGGTCGTGCCGTCGGCGATGAGCGGAGAGACGAACCGCCTGCTCGGCCTCGCGAAAGAACTCTCGCCGGAGCGCACCACGCCCGAGCTGCAACGCGAGCTCGACATGATCGCCTCGACCGGCGAGCAGGTCTCGGTCGGCCTGCTCGCGATCGCGCTGCAGGCCGAAGGCATGCAATCGGTGAGCTACGCCGGCTGGCAGGTGCCGATCCAGACCGACTCGTCGCACACCAAGGCGCGCATCCAGCGCATCGACGACCAGCGCGTCCGTGCCGATTTGGCGGCCGGCAAGATCGTCGTCATCACCGGCTTCCAGGGCGTGGACCCGAACGGCCACATCACGACGCTCGGCCGCGGCGGCTCCGACACCTCGGCGGTCGCGGTGGCCGCGGCGATGAAGGCCGACGAGTGCTTGATCTACACCGACGTGGACGGCGTCTACACCACCGACCCGCGCATCGTCGCCGAGGCGCGCCGCCTGACCACCATCAGCTTCGAGGAAATGCTCGAGATGGCGAGCCTGGGCTCGAAGGTGCTGCAGATCCGCTCGGTCGAATTCGCCGGCAAGTACCGCGTGCCGCTGCGCGTGCTCTCCAGCTTCACGCCATGGGACATCGACATCGTCGAAGAGGCGAAGTCGGGCACGCTGATCACTTTTGAGGAAGACGAAAAAATGGAACAAGCCGTTGTCTCGGGCATCGCCTTCAACCGCGACGAAGCCAAGATCAGCCTGATGGGCGTGACCGACAAGCCCGGCATCGCGCACCTGATCCTCGGGCCGGTGGCCGAGGCCAACATCGATGTGGACGTGATCATCCAGAACGTCTCGCACGACGGCCGCACCGACTTCTCCTTCACCGTGCCGCGCGGCGACTACCAGCGCACGATGGAACTGCTCAAGGCCAAGGTGCTGCCGGTGACCGGCGCGAGCGAACTCGTCGGCGACCCGAAGATCTGCAAGGTCAGCATCGTCGGCATCGGCATGCGCTCGCACGTGGGCGTGGCCAGCCGCATGTTCAGCGTGCTGAGCGAGGAGGGCATCAACATCCAGATGATCACCACGAGCGAGATCAAGACCAGCGTCGTGATCCACGAGAAATACATGGAGCTCGCCGTGCGCGCGCTGCACAAGGCCTTCGATCTGGAGCAGGCCCCGGGGTGATGGGGCCGCATTCGCGGGTTAGAATTTGCGCTGGTACGGAGCTGTGACCGAGTGGCCGAAGGTGCTCCCCTGCTAAGGGAGTATGTGGGCAAAACCTGCATCGAGGGTTCGAATCCCTCCGGCTCCGCCAAGTGATGCCCATGAGAAGGCCCCGCGAGGGGCCTTTTTCATGCGCGGCGTTCGAGTGGTCTCGTCGCTCGCCGAACGCCGGGCTCTCGTTGGTGCTTCGTCGCGCCTACTTGGCGAGTGATGACTTCGTTGCCTCGGTCTTGGGCCTACCGGTCTTGAGGCTTGGAACGGCGATGACTGCGGCGAGAAATTGCTTGTCGTTCATCGCGTTCAGCGCAGCGATCCCGGCGCGCAGAATTTCACTCTTCTTCGTCGGCCGCGTGAGCATCGCGGCGCGGAGCTTCAATCCCGCAAGCACGTTGTACTCGGACTTGGGTATCGTGAAACTGTCGCGTACCAACTTGTTCTTCTGTTTGGCCGGTGCGGCTACCGGGGCTGCCTCCGTTGTGACGACCGGTTTTGCTGTCTGGCGTTTCGCCCTGGTCGCAACCTCGGTCTGACGGGGAACGCGCTTCGACGCGACTGTCTTGACCGGGTTCGCCGGCTTGCGCGTTGATCGGGTCGGGGTCTTTGCGTTTGTCATGAATCCTTCGTCGTCGAGATATACGGTATAAACAGTTTACACCGTTCCCGTCGGGCGGCCCTGCGCCGGGCGTTACAGCTGACCGTCGTTGACGGGAGCCGGCACCGCCGTGCGGTTGGCGGGCACGATCTGCGCCTGGTACTCGAAGACCTCGCGACTGCGGGGGTTCACGGTCACCCTCAACCAGTTCACATCGTTGGTGCCATTCGCCTGGTTGTCGCCGAAGGTCTCTATGCGCGTGAAGTTCTCCAGGCGCCGGCCCAGCGCGTCCAACAGCGGTTTATCGATCCGGTGGTAGTGCGAGTCGCCGTGTACATAGGCGACCGGCTTGCGAAACGCAATCACTTCGTCGCGAAGCGCCACCAGGTATTCCTGGAATCCGTCCGGCTGGCCGTCGGTCTGAGCGAGCGTCTTCGGGTCGCGCAGCGGCGCGCGCGTCGCGTCGCTGGCGTCCCAGCCGGGGTTCGCTTGCGAAACGATCATGACCGCCGCCGATTGCAGCGCCGCGGCATGGCGGAACGACTCTCTCAGCCAGGCAATGTTGGCCTGATTTCGAGCGGCCCACTCGATCGGATCGGGTGCCACGTCACACAGGTTGTTGCACGACCCTTGGACGTTCAGCGTCACATAGGTCACGCGGCCGAACGTCCAGCGGCGATTCTCGACGCAGGGAGTCGACCCGTTCACTCCGAGGCACAGCGCTGCGGTCTGGACGTCCTGACGCAGTCGACGATTTCCGAGCGAGTACGGCGTCGAAAAGAACAGCTGGCGCTCGTGGTCGAGGCGCTCGCGTGAGGAATAGCTGCCATTCGCCGTTCGATCGCAATCCGTCCAGTCGTTGTCACCGGGGGTCAACATCGCGGGCGCCTTCAGTGCGTTGAAGAAGCCAAGCGCTTGTACGTACATCGCATCGCTGCACGTCGTAGGTGTCACCGACCCCGGCGTGCCACTGCCGGCCTTGAAGTCGCCGTCGTGAACGGTGAACGCGAGATCGTGCCTGTTCATGTCGGCAATCAGATTCGGCACGCCGACGAGCGCTTGCACGTCCGAGTACGGCAGGTCGCCCCACAAGCCGATGGCATAGGGTTCGCCGCTGCCACGTCGCTCGTCGTCTTGGTCGGCCAGTGCGTGGGTCGCCAGCAAACTGCTTATCAGCGCCGCAACCGCCGACACGAACAGCGTCTTGATGAGTTTCATCGAGTGTTTCCTTCAGAACAATTGCGTGAAGAGCCAGTACAAGCTGCCGGACAGCACGATCGCGACCGGCAACGTCAGCACCCAGGCCATCAGCAGGTTGCGGATGGTCGACATCTGCAGTCCGGAGCGATTTGCTGCCATCGTGCCGGCCACGCCGGACGACAGCACCTGCGTCGTCGAGACAGGCAGACCGTAGATGTCGGCGGCGCCGATCGTGAGCATCGCCACCAGTTCGGCAGACGCGCCCTGCGCATACGTCAGGTGCGTCTTGCCGATTTTCTCGCCGACCGTGATGACGATGCGCTTCCAGCCCACCATCGTGCCCAGCCCGAGCGCGATCGCCACCGCCACCTTCACCCACAGCGGGATGAACTTGGTCGCGTCGTCGATCTGCGCCTTGAAGGCCTTCAAATTCTTCTTCGTGTCGGTGTCGAACTTGGGCGCATCGTTCTTGTCGAGAAAGCGGATCGCTTCTGACGCGAGGTACATGTCGTTGCGCACATTGGCCACCGCCGCGGCCGGCACCTTCGCGAGTGAGCCGTGCTCACTGATCTGCGCACCGATGCCGCCGGTCACCGCGGCCAATGCCGGCACGACCTCGGGGTTGAACTGCTTGGTGCGCACGTACTCCGATAAGGCCTTGCGCGAATCGACGGGCGCGGCGATCGGGGAACTCTTCATCAGCGACTGCTGAGTCATCTGCGCCATCGCGGTGAACTGTGTCATCTGCTCGACCGGCATCGCACGGTTCAGCGCATACGCCATCGGCACCGTGCCGATCAGGATCAGCATGATCAGGCCCATGCCTTTTTGTCCGTCGTTCGAGCCGTGCGCGAACGACACGCCTGTGCAGGTCAGGATCAGCAGGCCGCGAATCCAGGGCGGCGGCGGCGCGTTGCCCTTGGGTTCGTCGTACAGCTCCTTGGTCTTCACCAGGGCGCGAAGCGCCAGCAGCAGCAGCGCGGCACAACAAAAACCCACCAACGGCGACAGCAGCAGCGAGTAGCCGACCTTCGTGGCCTGAGGCCAATCGATGCCGCTCGTGCCGTCGCGCCCGTGCATCAGTGCGTTGGCCACGCCCACGCCGATGATGGACCCGATCAGCGTGTGCGACGACGAGGCCGGCAGCCCGAGCCACCACGTGCCCAGGTTCCACAGGATCGCCGCGATCAGCAGCGCGAAGACCATCGCGAACCCGGCGCCCGAGCCGACCTGCAGGATCAGTTCGACCGGCAGCAGGGAGATGATCCCGAACGCCACCGCACCGGAGGACACGAGCACCCCGAGGAAGTTGAAGAAGCCCGACCAGATCACCGCGAAGTTCGGCGGCAGCGAGTGCGTGTAGATCACCGTGGCGACCGCGTTCGCGGTGTCGTGGAAGCCATTGACGAATTCGAAGCCGAGCGCGATCAACAGCGCGACGCCGAGCAGGATGTAGGGCACCCAGGTCGTTGCAGGGGCCGCACTGGCGGCGTTGACGTCGCTGACCAGGCTGTAGCCAGTGAACAGCAGCCCAACCGCGAGCAGGCCGATGAAGATGATCGCGGTGACCGGCCCGGGCTTCTTGTCGAGTTGCGGGCGCGGGCCGTGCGTGAGCGCGCCATGCGGTGCGGCACCGACGGGCGCGGTGGTGTTCATGTCAGTAGACCTCCGGGACGACGATGTCTTGGGGCACGGGCCGGCGCACGTAGTCTTCGTGGCGCTCGCGCTCGGGCAGCACGATCGGAGCGTGCTCGGTTTCCTCGTACGGCATCTGGCGGAGCAGGTGATGGATGCAGTTCAGGCGCGCCTTCTTCTTGTCGACCGCCTGCACGACCCACCACGGCGCTTCGGAAATGTGGGTGCGCTCCAACATGATCTCCTTCGCCTTGGTGTACTCCTCCCAGCGGCGCCGCGATTCGAGGTCCATCGGGCTGAGCTTCCACTGCTTGAGGGGGTCGTGGATGCGGCCGAGAAACCGCAGGTGCTGCTCTTCGTCGGAGATCGAGAACCAGTACTTGATGACCTGGATGCCGGATCGCACCAGCATCTTCTCGAACTCCGGCACGGTGCGGAAGAACTCCTCGTACTGCGTGTCGTCGCAGAAACCCATGACCCGCTCGACGCCGGCGCGGTTGTACCAGCTCCGGTCGAACAGCACCATCTCGCCAGCTGCGGGCAGATGCGCCACGTAGCGTTGAAAGTACCACTGCGTGCGCTCGCGATCGTTGGGTGCGGGCAGCGCGGCGACGCGACACACGCGCGGGTTCAGACGCTGCGTGATGCGCTTGATCACGCCGCCTTTGCCTGCGGCGTCGCGACCCTCGAACAGGATCACCACCTTGTGCCGCGTCGCGACCACCCAGTCCTGCAACTTCACGAGCTCGCCCTGCAGCCGGAACAGTTCGCGGAAGTAGCGGCGGCGATTCTCCTTGTGATCGTCATCCAGCTCGTTCGAGATGCCCGACACGTCGTCGACCTGGCGGTCGTCGAGTTCAAGCTCGAGTTCCTCGTCGTAGCTGTCGGCCAGGTCGGCGTGAATGCGCCGGATCAGTTCTTTTTCGGGTGTGTTCAAGCGGATCCTCGGTGGCGAAAGCGTGCACGCTACGGCTCGAATGTGGCAGGTGTGTGACAAGCGCGACTACGCCGCCAGCCACTCCCGTATCCGCGCCGCGACCCACGGGCCATCGTCGAGCGTGAGATCGTGTCCCGCCCACGGGTGGATTGCATTGGCGCAGTTCCAGCGCGCCGTCAGCGTTCGCGAGCAGCGCGGATCGACCAGCCTGTCGCGGCAACTGCTCAGCACCAGCAGCGGCACCTTCGGCGCCGCAAGCGACGGGCGGTAGCGCGCGGCGGCGAACAGTTGCCGCAGCGCGTTCTTGCCAGACACCGGGTGCGCATCGCGCCATGCGGTCCACTCTTCGACGACCGCCGCGGCCGCTCGGGAATTGCGGCTGGTCAGGCGAAGGATCGCTGCCTCTTGTTGTGCGCTCGTCCTGGCCGTGAGTGCGATCGACAGCAGCGTCGCGTAGCTCGATGGCCGCAAGCGCTGGTGCCATGGGCTGACGCCCGCGAAGCTGGTGTTGACGAGAACGCAGCCGGCCAGCGTCTGCGGTGCGCGCGTGGCCCATTCGGCGGCGACCATCGCGCCCATCGACACCGCGAGCAGATGCACGGGGGTCGCGACGCCCGTCGCGCGCAGCTGCTCGCGGCAACACGTCGCCATCGCTTCGATGTTGCCGGGGCTGCGCAGGTCGTTCAGCAGGCCGTTGCCAGGCACGTCGAGCGCGACGAATGCGTCGCCTTCAAATCGCTCCCTCATCGATCGAACGAACGGGCCCCAGTGGCCGCTGCCGCGCGTCAGCCCACGCAGCAATACCCAGGTGTTCAAGGCGAGCGTCCGCGGTACCAACGCGCCAGTGCCAGGTCGCGCTGCATCTCACGCTCGGCGTCGAGCGGCTGCCAGCGCCTGTGGCTGCAGACTGCGCGGGTGATGAAGTCGAGCCAGCCGATGTGCCGGCGCAGCACGCGCTGCTGGCGGTGCGCGATCGTCGGGTTGAACAAGCCGTGGCGCGACAACAATTGCCGTGGGTTCTTGCGCACCCAGGACCACGAGCCCATCTCCAGCGTCAGCGGCAGGAACACGCGACCCGCCGGTGCGCCGAGGTAGAGGTGATCCCACAGGTCGCCATGGGCGAGGTACTGGCGGCTCTGCGGCTCGACCACGTAGCGGTGGTGCAGCAGCGTCTCGTCCATCGTCTCGCACAGGGCGTGAATCTCGGGCAGGTGTTCGATCGGCCGCGTCGTGTGCGCGAACGGGAACCAGACCCGATCGCGCAGCCCGAAGCCCGAGTGGCAATCGACCGCGACGCTGAAGGGCCGCGTCAGCAACTCGGCACGCACGACGCTGCACAGCGCATCGGCCTCTGCCTGCATCGGCGCGCCCGCCACGCCGCGATACCAAGGCAGCTTCGCGCTGGTGCGCTGGCCGCCGATCAGGTAGGGCACGCGCTCGGTCGCCTCGATCGGTGCATTGCGCATCAGGTCGACGCCGCTCGGGTTGGCGCGCGTGCCGCGGACGAACCCGCCCGGATTGACCAGCGGCACGAACAGCAGACGCATCGATTCGAGCTGCCGGTGCAGCGTCTCGTCCCAGCGCAGCCGCATCACGAGGCTGCGCAGGTACGCAGTGACGACCTCGGCGCCGATGCGCTCGAGCCCGTGGATCCCGCCGACGAAGGCCGCGGCCGGCACATCGGCTCGGTCGCTGCCCAGCAGATAGGCGTGTACCGGCAGGCGCTCCTCGCCAAGCGGCACCTCGCACAGCAGGCGTCGGCCCAGCGCGGGGCCGGCGGCGCTGAACAGCGCTTCGAGTTCGAGCAGACACGAAGCTGTCATCGCGCGAGGCTAAGGTGACCGAGATCTGACTTTGTGAAGGAAGCCGCCATGAACCAGAGTCGTCGGCTGGGTGACATCCGCAGCAGCTTGATCGGCCTGATCGGTGCGCTGCTGTGGGGCGCGGTCGAAGTGATCGCACTCGCGCGTTCGCGCTGGTCGCGCGACCAGCGCACCTGACCGCAAGGGGAAGGGCGGGTTCAGAAGAAGTGCTTGCGGTAGCGCGCCGGCAGGTCTTCGATACGCAGCAGCATCGGCAGATCGGCGGTGTTGAAGTCCGGATCCCATGCCGGCGGCCCGAGCAGCCTGGCACCGCAGCGCAGGTAGCCTTTGATCAGCGCAGGCGCCTCGGCCGGCAGCTCACGGTCGAGGTCGTCAATCGGCAACGCGAGGCGCGGCGTGACCTGCCACTGGACCGGCGCGAGATGGGTCTGCCGCAGGCGTTCCCACAGGCTGGCCGCGAAGTGACCGCCGTCGCGCATGCTGACGCTCGCGCATCCGACCATCGTGTCGAGCTGGTTGCGGTGCATGAACTCCGCCAGTGCCGCCCACAGTGCCAGGATCACGCCACCGGAGCGGAAGTCCGGATGCACGCAGGAGCGCCCGAGCTCGACCATCTTCGGGCGCAGTGAGCGCAGCCGGGTGAGGTCGAATTCCGTGTCGCTGTACAGGCCACCGACCCGCAGCGCGTTCGCAGGGGTGAGCACGCGGTAGGTGCCGATCACCGGCCCGGGTTCGGCACCCGCCGCGACGGCCCGCACCAGCAAGTGTTCGCAGTAGGGGTCGTAGACGTCGATGTCGTGTTGCGGCGGCGAGCCCGGCGGGACGGTCAGCTTTGCTCCCATTTCCTCGGCAAAGACGAGGTAGCGGAGTTGCTGCGCCTGGCGAACGTCTTCCTCATCGCGCGCCCAAACCACCTCCAGGCCCCCAGCAGCGGCGGGTTCGGGCGCGCTCGCTTCGCTGCCGCGTGGTCGAAGTGACCTCCGGGGCGCGGCGGGCGCGCAGAGGTCGGCGATGGCGAGGGTGGGCAAGGGCAGTTCACGCATGGTCGGCTCCGTGGCTGAGTCGGCGCGATGTTGGCGACCGGCGATGACAGGCCCGTGAGCGCGGTGTGACGCGTCGATGACCTGTGGAACAACCGCCACAGACGCTGAAGTCAATGACCGCCCGCGCCAGGCTTCAATCGTCGCGAACGCGTTGCCCGCGGAACGCGACCCAACCGGCGATCACGGTGAACGAGAGGACGATCGCCACGACGATCCAGAACCCGTGCGCGTGCTGCGCGAGCGGCACGCCGCCGACATTCATGCCGAGCAGCCCCGCGATGATGTTGATCGGCAGCGCGAGCACGGTCACGATCGTCAACACGAACAGACTGCGGCTGTTGTCTTCGTTGACCAGCGCGGCGATCTCTTCCTGGAGCAGCTTGATGCGCTCTTGCAAGGTCGTCATGTCGCGCAACACGACTGAGAACTCCTCGCTCGACTGGCGCAGCGCCTGCGCGTCCGGATCGGCAACCCACGCGGGAGGGTGTTGCAGCAAGCGGAAGAGTGCCGCCGGTTCGGGCGCGAGCAGGCGTTGCAGCCGCACCAGCAACCGGCGCAGCGCGCCCAGGCGCGACCGGTTGGCGCCGGGTCGGTTCGACAGCATCTGGTCCTCGATGCGATCGACGCGGTCGGTCACGTCGCGCACGATGTCGACCAGCACGTCGGCCTGCGCGTGCAGCAGGTGTTCGAGCAGCTCGACCGTGGAACGCAACCGCTGGCCGCGATTCACCGCTTCGCGCAGTTTGTCGACAGAGCGCAAGGGCTTGCGGCGTGCCGTGATCACGAGGTGCTGCTTGACGCTGATCCACAGCGTCGAGATGTCGGAGGGCTCGAACGAGAAGTCGAAGTGAATGTCGTTGATGACGGCGTCCAGCGCCTGCTCGCTGCGCTCGATACGGGTCGCGTGCGAACCGCCGTCGGCCAGCATCTCGAAGAAGTCGTCGGCTAGGCCGGCGTGCACCTCCAGCCAGGGCAGCGCGCCGGTGTGGGCGAGGTTGAAGTGCAGCCACAGGAAGCTGGCGGCGGTCGATTCACCTGTCGCAGAACTGATGCCGCCGCGAGCGTCCAGCCAAATCGCCGCGTCGGCGCAGTCGAGCGGATGCCCACCTGTTTCGGGATCGAACAGATAGCCGCAAATCAATCCAGAAGCGTCGGTGCCGTAAGGTGCTGCGGTGATGACGTTCACAAGTGCAGAGATCTCGAATGGCCAAACCTTCGAGGTTGCGGTGCACCGGTGACGAGCGCGTGACAGACCGGGGCTGTCACGCGACCGACATCGCCGCGCCACGTCATCGTCACATCGCGTCGGCAGCATCCCCGCATGCAACGCGATGCATCGTTTCTCCGCGCATGGAGCGCGGCTTCATCATCTGGCGACCACGACGACGAGGCGTCCGCGCGCGGGTGTCTGCGCTTCCGCACGCTGTGGATCTCCGACCTGCACCTGGGCACGCCCGGCTGCCGAGCCGCGGCGCTGCTCGACTTCCTGAAGCACACCGAGTGCGAGACGCTGTACCTCGTCGGCGACATCATCGACGGCTGGCAGCTGCGCCGCCAGTGGTACTGGCCGCAGGCGCACAACGACGTGATCCAGAAGCTGCTGCGCAAGGCGCGCAAGGGCACGCGCGTGATCTTCATCCCGGGCAACCACGATGAGTTCGCGCGCGGCTTCGTCGGCCACGACTTCGGTGGCATCGAAGTGGCCGCCGATTGGGTCCATGCGACTGCCGACGGCCGCAAGCTGTGGGTCACGCACGGCGATCTCTACGACGGTGTGATTCAGTGCGCCAAGTGGCTTGCGCACGTCGGCGACTCGCTGTACGAGTTCACGCTGCGGCTCAACCGCCATCTGAACTCGTTGCGCGCGCGCTTCGGGCTGCCGTACTGGTCGCTGTCGAAGTACTTGAAGCACAAGGTCAAGCGTGCGGTCAGCTACATCGGCGATTTCGAGGCCGCCGTCGCACGCGAAGCGCGCCAGCGCGGATTGCACGGGGTCGTCTGCGGCCACATCCACCACGCCGAGTTGCGCGAGATCGGCGGCATTCTCTACGCCAACGACGGCGATTGGGTCGAGAGCCTGACCGCGCTGGCCGAACACGCCGACGGCACGCTCGAAATCATCGACTGGGCCGCACAGATGCGACCCGACGTCGCGACCGCCGCGCTTGCGGTCGGGCCGCGCCCGGTGGCCGTCCCATTTCCCCAACTCTATTCGACTCGCTCCAGATAGCTCTCGAACACCGCCACATGCACGAACGCCTCGTCGGCCGCGTTCGGCCACAGCTCGGTCGTACTGAAGCGGACGTCGTAGGTCGGCTCATCGGCCGCCGGCACGCCATGCGCGTGGGCATCGGGGAACGGGTAACCGGGTGACGCGCCGACCACGACGCCGGTCTTGCCGCGGATGTAGGCCGGCATGCGCATGTGGCCGGCCACCAGATCGTCCCGCGCGCGCACACGATCACCCACCTTGAACGGCTCGCGCCCCGCCCCGTTCGAGCGGCCGGGTGCGCTGGGCAACGACAGCGGGAACGCGCCCTGCGCGCGGGCCTCAAGTTCTTCGCGCGTCACGAGGCCCTTCTCGACGCACAGCGTGGCCAGGCTCGTCAACGTGCGCTCGTAGTAGCTGGCCGACAGGTAGTGGCGCGGCTCCATGCGCTCGATGGCGTGGCGATACTCGTCCATGTTGAAGACGCCGAGCTTGACCGCGAGCGAGTAGAGCGCGGTGACGCGCTTCTCCCAGTGCGCGTGAAAGGTCGGGGCCATCGGCGCGTAGCGGATCGGGCCGAAGCCCTGTTTGCCGCCGAGATCGTGCATGCCGTCCATGGTGAACTCCGCGCGCTACAGGTGCGCGACGCCGATCATCGAGTCGCGGGTCACGATCGCCGCGAGCCGATCTGCCGTCCAGCCGAGGGTCCCGGGCGGCTGCATCGGCAGCACGATGTAGCGCGTGTCGGCGGTCGTGTCCCAGACGCGGATTTCCACTTCCGGTGGCAGGTCGAGCCCCATCTCGCGCAGCACCGTGCGCGACTGGCGCACCACGCGCGCGCGGTATTCGAGATCCTTGTACCAGTCCGGCGGCAGGCCGATGATCGTGAACGCGGTGCACGAACACAGCGTGCAGCAGATGACGTTGTGAACCGCCGCGGTGTTCTCCAGCACCACGAGGTGGCGGTGGTGGCGTGGCAGCTCGAGCCCCATGCCAATCACGGCGTCGCGGCCATTGGCGAGCAGCTTCCGGCGAAAGGCCGGATCGGTCCAGGCCCTGGCCACCACCCGCGCGCCGTTCTGCGGAACCCACTGCTCTTCGGCAAGGTGCACGAACTCGTCGATGAATTCGGCTGGCTTCATGCCGCGCTCGTGCAGCACGCGTTCGATGACCTCGGTGCGCCGCTCGACGGAGGCGATGGTCGAACGCGAGGAACCCTGGTCGGACATGTCGTTGCTCGGCGCGATGCGCTGGTTCAGTGGCCGGCGATCAGGTGCTTCATGCGGTTCAGCGCCTTGCGCGGCGACAGGTCATAGCGCATGCCGGTGGCTTTCTCACGGCGCTCCATCGCCAGTTTCAGCGCGCCCAGCGTGCCGTGCTTCTCTGCCGAGAAACTGGTGGAGTGGGCCTTGCCGTTCTTGCTCCACGACGCGACGAAGTAGAGGTAGGGGATGTCCGAGAACATCGTGTAGCGTGGTCGCACGCCGATCAACCCGCTGGTGTTGTTGGCCTGCGCGGTGCTGCGCGCGCCTTCGCGCGGCAAGGTCGGTTGCGCGCTCTTGCGCATCACCACTTCGGCAGCGCGGGCCTCGGCGAGCGCCTTGCGCACGCCGCCGTACTTGCGCACGGCGAAGAACTTGGTGAGTGCGGCGTGGCGCGGGCCTACGCGCACCTGGAAGCCGTTGGTGGAGCCGCTTTCGATTTTCTGGATTGACATGCGATTGTCCTTTCGGAGCGAAGGATAGCGGCATCTGAAGGGGCCACATTGGCAGTGCGGCAAAGACTGTATATATTCCCATATATTTTACTTGACGTACCCACAGGGATAACCGATACTTTGCGTACCAAAGAGGCGCGCAACATGACCGAATCCATCCTCTCCCAGCCGCAGTTCCACAACGAAGAAGCGGCTTACGCGCACATCGAGGCGCGCGTCTGGCCGAATGGCCCGGTGTGCCCGAAGTGCGGCGTGCTTGGTCGCGCCGGAAAGCTCGGTGGCGCCTCTACCCGCACCGGCGTGTACAAGTGTTATGACTGCCGCAAGCCGTTCACCGTCAAGGTCGGGACCATCTTCGAGTCGAGCCACATTCCACTGCGCATCTGGCTGCAAGCGATCTTCCTGGTCGCGGCCAGCAAGAAGGGGATCAGCGCGAACCAGCTTCACCGCACTCTCGGGATCACGCTGAAGTCGGCATGGTTCCTTGGGCACCGCATTCGCGAAGCGATGAAGGACGACATTGGCCTGCTCGGCGGCGGCGGCTCAATCGTGGAGGCGGATGAGGTCTACCTCGGCCCGAAGCCGAGGCGCGCCAAGGAGAAGCGCGGCGGCCAGAGCGTGGTGTCGCTTGTCCAGCGCGATGGCAAGACTCGCTCGTTTCACGTCGCCAATGTGGATGGCGACAACCTCAAGCCGATCTTGCTCGCGAACATCGCCAAGGACTCGCATCTGATGACGGATGGCGCGCAGTTCTATCGCGGCGTCGGCAAGGAGTTCGCGCACCACGAGCACACCAACCACCAGCAAGGCGAGTACGCAAAGCCGTCGAAGGTGGCTGGCGTATCGGCGCACTCCAACACCGTGGAGTCCTACTTCGCGATCCTGAAGCGCGGCATCACCGGCACCTACCATCACGTGAGCAAGGAGCACTTGCAGCGCTACTGCGACGAGTTCGACTTTCGATTCTCAAATCGCACATCGCTGGGCGTGAATGACGTGACCCGCGCCGATCTTTTGCTGAAAGGAGTGGTCGGCAAGCGGCTGACCTATCAAATGTCTGCGCCGTGAAACGGCCTACAGCAGGAGTCCAGTGAAATGGAAAAAGCCAAGAAGCGCACGCGGCCTCCGCCCGACGATCCCGCCCAGTCCGAGCGATTCGTGAAACAAGCGGCGGAGTTGATGGGGCAAGAGGGTAGCGCGTTGTTTGAGCGCGCCATGAAAACGGTCGTTCGGCCCGCCAAGTTGCCATTGAAGCCAGACGAAGCGATAATGAAGATGCCCGGAGCCGACACACAGGCGCCGGTCCGGGCGAAGAAGAAAAGGCAGTAGCCGTTGCCGATGACGCATTTCGGCTCACCCGCTGTCACGGGTGGGGTTTGATCGGCCCTCATGGCGGGTCCCAGTCAAATCGCGCGCTGCTCCCCGCGCTCCGCTGAACAAACAGAAGTTGGCTCTTAAAGAACTAGAAAAAGACGAGGACCGGAATCGAACCGATGAGATGCAAACTTGCCAGGATGCCGCCTTACCATTCAGCCACCTCGTCAATCAAACCTTAAACCTCCGCAGGATCAACCCCCTGCGGAGGTTTTTTCATTTCAGTGCGTCGGCGCGGGGAAATAGAGTTTCCCGTCGCGGCGAATTTGTTTTTTCCGCACCAGCCGGCTCAAAGAACTGGACAATGTGGCGTCCGAAATCGGGCGCAGCTTCTTTACCGCCGCGAACAGCGCCGATGATGTGGCGCCTTGAGCGCCGCCGCTTGCCACAACATCGCGCAGCATTGTTTCCACCGTACCCGGCTTGCCGGCATCGTCTTGCTCGGCGGGCTTGGGCCGCTCAGCAACGGTCAAAGTCGCCGTCACGACCGCACTGGCCGTCGCGTTCGCCGACAACTCGGCGCCGTGCTTTGCGCGGACAACACGAAGCACTGCCATTGCCGATTCCAAGCGCTGCTCTTCGGCCGACAGTGCATCCAACTCCTTGATTGCTTCGCTCTTGCGCGCCGCCAGCGAAGCTAGTTCGCGCTGCAGCAAGTCGAGGTCTGATGGCGTGTTCATGCGGCAAGCATAGCACGTCTCGGCAAACAATCAACCATTTGCGCCGCGATCTTTGCTTGGGCCGACGGGCCGAAATGGGTACGGCACGTCAAATACATGGATATATTCACAGTATGAGTAGCCGACCCGCACGGACGAAACCGCCGATTCCGCCACTCGTCGACGCGCTCAAGGGGCGCGGCACGGCCTGGGCCATCGATCACCGCTTCACCCGCCAGGTGAGCGAGGCCTGTGACGACGGCTGGGGCCTGCTCGACCAGCAGGCGAGCGAGGAACGCATCGCGCCCGCCACGCAGATCATCGAGGAGCGCGTCAAGTCGATCCTGTCGAGCAACGACTCGCCGGACATCTCGTTCGACCTGTCCATCAACCCGTACCGTGGTTGCGAGCACGGCTGCGTCTACTGCTTCGCGCGGCCGACGCACAGCTACCTGAACATGTCGCCCGGGCTCGAATTCGAGACCCGCATCATTGCGAAGGTGAATGCCGCAGAGCGGCTGCGCGAGGCCTTCGCGAGCCGCAGCTACGAGCCGCTGCTGCTCAACCTCGGCTCGGCCACCGATGCCTACCAGCCGGTCGAACGCACGCTGCGTATCACGCGTTCGGTGATCGAGGTGCTGTCGGAGTGCGCGCACCCGTTCTCGCTCGTCAGCAAATCCTCCGGCGTCGAGCGCGATCTCGATCTGATCACACCGATGGCCGCGAAGAACCTCGCCGCGGTCTACATCTCGGTGACCTCGCTCGATGCCGATCTCTCGCGCATCCTCGAGCCGCGCGCCGCCTCGCCGCAGCGTCGGCTGCGAACGATCAAAGCGCTGGCCGATGCCGGGGTGCCGGTCGGCGTGAGCGTGTCGCCGGTGATCCCGTTCATCAACGAGCCCGAACTCGAGCGCATCCTGCAAGCCGCGGCGGAGGCGGGAGCCACCTCCGCCTTCAGCGTCGTGCTGCGCCTGCCGTGGGAGGTGAACCCGCTGTTCCAGCAATGGCTGGATCAGCACTTTCCGGATCGCGCTGCGCGCGTGATGGCGCGCGTGCGCGAGATGCGTGGCGGCAAGGACAACGACGCGCGCTTCGGCTCGCGCATGCGCGGCGAGGGCGTGTGGGCGCAGCTGTTGTCGCAGCGCTTTCACACGGCTTGCGCGAGGCTCGGGCTGAACCGGCAGCGCGTCGAACTCGATCTCACTCAGTTTCGCCGGCCGCTCGCGCCGCGGCGTGACGGGCAGCAAGACCTGTTCGGCTGATGCTTAGTCGGCGAGGTCGGGCTCGAAGAAGATCCAGCGCACCTGCGCGAACTCGGCGCGCAGGCTCGCCTCGACCGCGTTGATCGCTTCGATCAGCGCCACGTCCGAGCCGAGCGGTTGCATGCGTGCCTTCACCGCCACCATGATTTCGCTGCCGAGTTGCTGCGTGATCAGGCTGTAGACCTGCGCGACCTCGGGCCGGGCTTCGATGTGCGTGCGGATCCGCGCCAGCACCTGCGGCTCGGCGCTCTTGCCGATCAGCAAGGCCTTGACCTCGATGCCGACCAGGATCGCCACCATCACGAGCAGCACGCCGATGCCGATCGAGCCGATCGCGTCCCACATGGGGTTGCCGGTGATCATCGCGAGCGCGATGAAGCCGAGCGCCAGCACCAGCCCGCCGAGCGCGGCGAGGTCTTCGCCGAAGATCACCAGCAGCTCGCTCTGGCGCGAGGTCCGGAACCACTGCCACAGGTTGAGCTCGCCGCGTTCCTTGTCGATTTCGCGCAGCGCGCCCCACAGCGAGACCGATTCCGCGGCCACGCCGAACGACAGGATGCCGACCGCCACCCACGCGTACTTCACCGGCGTGGTGTCGTGCAGCTTGTGCACCCCTTCGTAGATCGAGAACAGCCCGCCCATGCTGAACAGCATCAGGGCGACGATGAAGCTCCAGAAGTAGATCGCGCGGCCGTGGCCGAGCGGGTGGTCGGGCGAGGCGGCCTGCCTGGCCGACTTGAGGCCCCAGATGAGCAGCGCCTGGTTACCGCAGTCGGCGAACGAATGGATCGCCTCGGCGAGCATCGAGGCCGAGCCGGTGTAGGCCGCACCGACGCTCTTCGCGATCGCGATCGCGAAGTTGGCGCCGAGCGCGAACAGGATGGACTTGAGCGAATCGGCTTGGGCGGACATGCGTGTGTCGTCGAGGGTCGTCAGGGCGCGCGGCAGGCTGCATTCACGTCGAGCGCCGGCTTGTACTCGCCGGCGCGGATGCCGAGCAGGCCGAGCGCGGTGTGGAACAGATTGTCGTGGGTCAGCGCGGCATCCTGGCGCGCGCGCAGGCACTCGACCGCTGGCCACATCACCATCGGCACATGCCGCTGCTCGATCGGTGCCACCGCATACGGCAGGCCGTGCAGGTACAGGTTGTTCTCGCCCAGCGATTCGCCATGGTCCGAGACGTAAAGCATCGACGTGTCGTAGACCGACTGCTGGCGCTGCAACCAGCCGATGGCCTGCGCCAGCGCGTGGTCGGTGTAGGCGATGGAGTTGTCGTAGCCGTTGATCAGCGCGGCACGGTCGCATTGCTGCAGCACGTTCGTCGTGCACTCGGGCATGAAGGGCTTGCGATCCGGCGGGCTGCGCTTGAAGTACGCCGGGCCGTGGCTGCCCATCTGATGCAAGACGATGAGCACGCCGCGTGCGCGGGCCTCGGCGGGCAGGGCGGCAATGCGAGCGTCCAGTCCCTGCAGCATGGCTTCGTCGAGGCAGTCGTCGCCGGCGCAGGTGTCGACGTGCGGTACGCGCTCACACAGGCCCTTGCAACCCGCCTGGTTGTCGATCCACAGCACCGCCATGCCGGCGCGCTGCACCAGATCGAGCAGGTTCTCGTGCTCGCGATCGCGATCCTCGTAGCCGGCCTTGCCGAGCGACGAGAACATGCACGGCAGCGACGCGGCGGTGTTCGTGCCGCACGACATCACGTTGCGAAAGCTGAGCACGTTCAACGCCGCGAGTTCGGGGTTGGTCGGCCGCGCGTAGCCGTTCAACGCGAAATGATCGGCGCGCGCCGTTTCGCCGACGACGAGCATCATCAGCGGCGGCCGCGTGCCGTCCGCGAGCGGCAGGATGCGCGCGTCGAGGCCGATCGGCAGCGGCGGGCCGGCGGGCTTGACGCCGGATTGCGCGGCCAGATCGACCAGCGCATAGAGCGAGTTCACCGGGTTGATCAGGTAGCGCATCGAGCGGTGGTTGCGCATCGTCGTGGAGAGTTCGGCGAACAGCGCGAACACCAGTGCCGCGAGCAGCGCCAGCGCCGCGATCACGGCGAGCAGGTTGCGGCCGGCCTGCGGCCCGATCTTCGCGCGCGCGACCGGCGCACGCCACAGCAGCAGCAGCGGCACACCCGCGAGCAACGCGACGCTGCCGAGCAGGCGCCAGCTCAGCAGATCACGCACCTCGTGCGGGTTGGTCTGAAGCACGTTGATCATCATCGTCGTGTCGATGACGACGCCGTAACTGCCCATGTAGTGCGCGCCGAACGCGGCGGCGAGCAGCAGCAGCGCGATCGCGGGCTTGATCGTGACTCGCCAGGCGAGCAGCGCGAGCAGGGCGGTCAGCAGCGCCGCGATCATCACGCCGAAGCCGACGACGAAGAGCGCGCCGCGCGGCGAGGCCGTCTCGGGCAGCGCGAGCAGCGCGCTCCACAGTGGCCAGTTCGGCAGCGCGGCGATCCACGCGCTGGCCAGCACCGCCAACGTCAGCGGATTCCAGCCGGAAGAGGTGTTCGTGGTGACCCGGCGCAGATTCATCGGCCGTATTGTCGGCGGGTCACCGGTTGCCCTACTTGAACAGGTCCTTGACCCGATCGGCCCAGGTCTTGGCGTTCGGCGAATGCCGATCACCACCGTGGCGGAAAGCCTCGTCGAGTTCCTTCAGCAGCTTGCGCTGGTGCTCGGTGAGCTTGACCGGCGTCTCGACGCTGACGTGGCAGTACAGGTCGCCCGGGTAACTCGATCGCACACCTTTGACGCCCTTGCCGCGCAACCGGAAGGTCTTGCCGTGCTGCGTGCCCTCGGGCAGTTCGATCTCGGCCTTGCCGCCGAGCGTGGGCACCTCGATGTGGCCGCCTAGCGCCGCGGTCGTGAGCCCGATCGGCACGGTGCAGTGCAGGTCGTCGCCATCGCGCTCGAAGATGTCGTGCTGCTTGATGCGGATCTCGATGTAGAGATCGCCAGAAGGCCCACCATTCGTGCCCGGCTCGCCGTTGCCGCTGGAGCGGATGCGCATGCCCTCGTTGATGCCGGCGGGGATTTTCACCTCCAGCGTCTTGTTCTTCTTGATCCGGCCCTGGCCGCTGCACGTGATGCACGGCTCGGGGATGATCTTGCCGGTGCCGTGGCAATGTGGGCAGGTCTGCTGGATGCTGAAGAAGCCCTGGCGCATGTGCACCGTGCCCTGGCCGTTGCAGGTGTTGCAGACCTTCGGGCTGGTGCCCGGCTTGGCGCCGCTGCCCTTGCAGGTCTCGCAAGCTTCGTAAGCCGGAATGCGGATCTGTGTTTCCTTGCCCAGCGCCGCTTCTTCGAGCGTGATCTCCATCGCGTAGCTCAGGTCGCCGCCGCGAAAGACCTGCTGGCCGCCGGGGCCGCGACGCGCGCCGCCGCCCGCCGCGCCGCCGAAGATGTCGCCGAAGATGTCGCCGAAGGCCTCGGCAAAGCCGCCGAAGCCTTCCGCGCCCGGGCCGCCACCGCGCCCCATGCTGGGGTCGACGCCGGCGTGGCCGTACTGGTCGTAGGCGGCGCGCTTCTGCGCGTCGGAGAGCATCTCGTAGGCTTCCTTGGCCTCCTTGAATTTCTCTTCCGATTTCTTCGCGCCATCACCCTGGTTTCGGTCGGGGTGGTGCTTCATCGCCAGTTTGCGATAAGCCTTCTTGATGTCGTCTTCGCTGGCGTTCTTGGGCACGCCCAGCGATTCGTAGTAGTCCCGTTTGCTCATTCGGATAGTGCTTTCTCAATGCGGCGATCGGGGATGAACCAGATCAGCGCGACGATGACGATCAGTGCGCCTGCAAGCGCCGTGCTCACGAACGCCGACGGCACCGCGATGACGTAGGCGGCCAGGCTGATCTTGCCCTTCAGGTCGCCGCCCAGTGCGCGCGCCATCGTCGAGTCGGCGCCGCCGTTGGCCCGGATCAACGCCTGCTGCAGGATGATGTACGCAATGGCACACATCATCAGGTCGAGGGCATAGACGACGACCGTCATGGTCCCGAAGTGATTCTCGCCCGCCCACGCGGTGGTGAACGGCATCAGCGAGAGCCAGAACATCAAATGCAGGTTGGCCCACAGCACGCCGCCGGTGATCTTCTTGGCGGCGTGGAACAGGTGATGGTGGTTGTTCCAGTAGATGCCGACGTTGGCAAAGCTCAGCACGTAGCTCAGGAACACCGGCCACAGCGCCGCCAGATCGGCCAGCGCCGCGCCATGCGGCACTTTCAGTTCCAGCACCATGATCGTGATGATGATCGCGATCACGCCGTCGCTGAAGGCTTCGATTCTTCCCTTGCCCATCGCTGCCTTTCATTCAAGTGACAAGGCCGGCGCGGGCCGAGACCGAAGTCTGGCGTCGCGCCGGCCGTGGCCAGACGGTAGGGCGGTCAGCCCTTCTTCACTTCCTTGAACTCGGCATCGACGACGTTGTCGTCAGCCGGCTTGGCCTGCTGCGGGGCTTCGGCGTGCGGCGCCTCGGCGCCCGGTGCCGCACCACCCGCTGCGGCGGCGGCCGCCTGCGATTCGGCATAGACCTTCTCGCCGAGCTTCTGGCTCGCCGTCATCAGCGCTTCGGTCTTGGCATCGATCTCGGCCTTGTCCTCGGAGGTGAGCGCGGTTTCCGCCTCCTTGATCGCGGCCTCGACCTTCTCCTTCTCGGCGGCTTCGAGCTTGTCGCCGTGTTCGGCCAGGCTCTTCTTGACGCTGTGGATCATCGCATCGGCCGAGTTACGGGCCTGGATCAGCTCGAGTTTCTTCTTGTCATCGGCCGCGTTGACCTCGGCGTCCTTCACCATCTGCTCGATCTCGGCCTCGCTCAAGCCGGAGTTCGCCTTGATGGTGATCTTGTTTTCCTTGCCGGTGCCCTTGTCCTTCGCGCCGACGTGCAGGATGCCGTTCGCGTCGATGTCGAAACTGACCTCGATCTGCGGCAGGCCTCGCGCCGACGGCGGGATGCCTTCGAGGTTGAACTCGCCCAGGCTCTTGTTGCCCGAGGCCATCTCGCGCTCGCCTTGATAGACCTTGATCGTCACCGCCGGCTGGTTGTCTTCGGCGGTCGAGAAGGTCTGCGCGAACTTGGTCGGGATGGTCGTGTTCTTCTTGATCATCTTCGTCATCACGCCGCCCAGCGTCTCGATGCCGAGCGAGAGTGGCGTCACGTCGAGCAGCAGCACGTCGGTGCGGTCACCGGCGAGCACCTGGCCTTGAATGGCGGCGCCCACGGCGACGGCTTCATCGGGGTTCACGTCCTTGCGCGGCTCCTTGCCGAACAGCTCCTTGACCTTCTCCTGCACCTTGGGCATGCGCGTCATGCCGCCGACCAGGATCACGTCGTTGATCGCACCGACGGCCACGCCGGCATCCTTGATGGCGGTGCGGCAGGGCGCGATCGTGCGTTCGATCAGGTCCTCGACCAGGGCTTCGAGCTTGGCGCGCGTGAGCTTGATGTTCAGGTGCTTCGGGCCCGAGGCATCGGCCGTCACGTAGGGCAGGTTGATGTCGGTCTGCGCGCTGCTCGAGAGCTCGATCTTCGCCTTCTCGGCCGCTTCCTTCAGGCGCTGCAACGCGAGCACGTCCTTGGTCAGATCGACGCCCTGGTCCTTCTTGAACTCGGTCACGATGTAATCGATGATGCGCTGGTCGAAGTCTTCGCCACCCAGGAAGGTGTCGCCGTTGGTCGAGAGCACCTCGAACTGCTTCTCGCCATCGACATCGGCGATCTCGATGATCGAGATGTCGAAGGTGCCGCCGCCCAGGTCATACACGGCGATCTTGCGGTCGCCCTTTTCGTTCTTGTCGAGGCCGAACGCGAGCGCCGCGGCGGTCGGCTCGTTGATGATGCGCTTCACATCGAGGCCGGCGATGCGGCCGGCGTCCTTGGTAGCCTGGCGCTGCGCGTCGTTGAAATACGCCGGTACGGTGATCACGGCGTCGGTGACGGTCTCGCCGAGATAGTCTTCGGCGGTGCGCTTCATCTTGCGCAGGATCTCGGCACTGACCTGCTGCGGCGCGATCTTGGTGCCGCGCACTTCGACCCACGCGTCGCCGTTGTCGGCCGCGGCGATCTTGTAGGGCATCAGGTCGATGTCCTTCTGCACTTCCTTCTCGGTGAACTTGCGGCCGATCAGGCGCTTCACCGCGTACAGCGTGTTGCGCGGATTGGTGACGGCCTGGCGCTTCGCCGAGGCGCCGACGAGGATCTCGCCGTCTTCCTGGTAGGCCACGATCGACGGCGTGGTGCGCGCACCTTCGCTGTTCTCGATCACCTTGGTGGTGTTGCCTTCCATGATCGACACGCACGAATTGGTGGTGCCGAGGTCGATGCCGATGATTTTGGCCATGTCGTGTGCTCCTGAGAAACTTGAAAAAGATGTGCTTAACGTGTGGATAAGGTGTGGGCTTTCAAGCGCAAGCTGTGCAAATCAGGCCGCAGCCGCCACCGTCACCAAGGCCGGTCGCAGCACGCGGTCGGCGATCAGGTAGCCCTTCTGCAGCACCGCCACGACGGTGTTCGGCTCCTGCTGCGAATCGACCGGGCGCGGCACAACGCTGATGGCCTGGTGCTGGTGCGGGTCGAACTTCGTGCCGGCCGCCGGGTTGATCTCGGCGACCTTGTTGCGCTCCAGCGCCGACGCCAGCTGGCGCAGCGTGGCGTGCACGCCTTCGCGCATCTGCTCGGGCGTGGCGTCGGTGATCGCAAGCGCGGCCTCGAGGCTGTCCTTCACAGGCAACAGGTTGTCGGCGAAGCCTTCGACGGCGTACTTGCGCGCCTTCGCGACATCGTCTTCGGCGCGACGACGAGCGTTCTCGGTCTCGGCCTTGGCGCGCAGGAAAGCGTCGGAGAGTTCGGCGTGCTTGGCTTCGAGCTCTTGCAGCCTGGCTTCGGCATGAGTGGCGGCAGCCTCGTTCGCGGCGGCCGCTGCCTCGGCAGCCGGATCGAATTCGGGGGTCGGTTTGTCTTGGGTCATGGTGTGCTGGGTCTGGTAGCCGAGCACATGGGGCGATTGCCCTCAGTTTCAAGAAGGTTTTGTCACGTTTTTGCGCGCCGGCAAACGCTCAGTCGGGTTCCGCCGAGGCGCTCCAGCGGTTCCAGTCGGCGAGCTGGCGCCGATCGCGCTTGGTCGGCCGGCCCTGTTCGATGGCGAGCGATGGCTCGGCATTCATGCGCCGCTCCAGCGCCTGCTTCTCGCGCAGCGCGATGCTCTCGGCCGTTTCCTCGAACATCAGCGCCGCCACACTCGCCGGGCCGCGCTGCTCGGTGGTCGCCCGCACGATCACGCTGCGTGCCACATGCCCCTGGCGCAGCGCGATCAGGTCGCCGATGCGCACCTCGCGCGAGGCCTTCGCGACCTGGCCATTGACCTGCACGCGGCCCTTGCCGATTTCGTCGGCGCTCAGGCTGCGGGTCTTGAAGAAGCGCGCGGCCCAGAGCCACTTGTCGAGGCGCACCTTGGCGCCGGTTGTGGCCTTGTCCACCTCAGACCGCAGCCCCATGAGCGATGGCGCGCTGGCGTTGCGCGTCGAGTGCGGCGGTGTCGGCGGTCGTGCCCTCCGGCCAACCCTGCATGTGCTGGATGGCGAGCGCCGCGAGGGCCGCGATCCATTCGTGCTGGTCGTTCAGGCAAGGCACGTAGTTGAACTCCTCGCCTCCCGCGTGCAGGAAGGCTTCGCGCGCCTCCTGGTTGATTTCTTCCAGCGTTTCCAGGCAGTCGGAGGTGAAGCCGGGGCACGCCACATCGACGCGCTTCACGCCTTGCCCGGCGAGTGCGATCAGCGTGGGCTCGGTGTACGGCTGCAACCACTCGGCACGGCCGAGTCGGCTCTGGAACGTGACGACGACCAGGCTCGAATCGATGCGCAATTGCTCGGTGAGCAAGCGCGCCGTCTTCAGGCACTCGCAGTGGTAGGCGTCGCCCAAGGTCAACGTGCGCCGCGGCACGCCGTGAAAACTCAACACCAGCTTGTCGGGCCGGCCGCGGTCCGTCCAGAGATCGGTGATGCGCTTGGCGAGCGCCTTGATGTACCCCGCGTTGTCGTGATAGCGGTTCACGAAGCGCAGTTCAGGCACGGTGCGCACCTGCTGCGCCCAGGTGTGGACGGCGTCATGCACACTGGCGGTCGTCGTGGCCGAGTACTGCGGGTACAGCGGGAGGACGAGCACGCGCGTCGCGCCCTCGCTCTTCAACTCGTCCAGCACCCGGGCGATGGACGGGCTGCCATAGCGCATCGCACTGCGCACGATGATGGGGTGGCCGCGTTCGCCGAGGTAGCCGCGCAGCAGCACGGCCTGCTTGTCGGTCCAGACGCGCAGCGGCGAGCCTTCCGGCGTCCAGATGCTGGCGTACTTGGCCGCCGACTTGGCCGGCCGTGTGCGCAGGATCACGCCGTGCAGAATGGCGAGCCACACCAGCCGCGGGATTTCGACCACCCGTTGATCGCTGAGGAATTCCGCGAGGTAGCGCCGCACCGCGGGCGTGGTCGGCGCATCGGGCGTGCCGAGGTTGCACAGCAGCACGGCGGTGCGCTCCGGCTTCCCATGCTCGAACGGCGGTTCGGGCTTGAAGGTCATGACTTGAAGTCAAGGTCGGACGACTGTTGCGGCTGGGTGTCGGCGAACTTCATGATCTCGAAGCGCACGCTGGCACTCTCCGCGTCGGCGGGCGAGGCGCCCAGGCCGATCAGGCCGCTGCCGTGCAGGGTGCAGCTGCCGCGGCGCAGGCTGATCACTTCGGGGTCGTGGTCGAAACGCACGTAGGTGCCGTTGTAGCTGAGGTCGGTGAGCTGGAACGTGCCGCCGTGCCAGACGATGCGCGCGTGCGAGCGCGACACACGCGTGTCGTCGATGATGTAGGTCGCCTGCGGGCTGCGCCCGAGCACGACCGGCAGGCTGGTGCCGGCGTAGATGCGGTTCTGATCGAGCCAGATCAGGCGGATGCCTTCCGGCTCCGGCGCGGTCGGTGCGATGTCGCCGAACGCCGTGGCCGCGGTGTCGCCGAAACGGCGTATCGATTCGAGCAGGTACACATGCACCGGCTCCACGCGACCACGCAGCTGCATCCGGTCGAGGCTGCGAAATCGCGCCTGCTCGACCTCGGCCAGTGCATCGAGCACGCTCGAGGTGACGAGGGTTTCGTTGTCGCCGGCATGATCGATCAACCGCGCCGCGACGTTGACGGCATCGCCGAACACGTCGCCCGACATCTCGATCACCTCGCCGCGCGCCAGGCCGACCTGCAGTCGCAACGGCACGAGGCGCGCTCGCGGGTTGAGGCCGCGATCGCCCGGCGCGCCGATGCGCTCCAGCGATTCGTGCATTTCGACGGCCGCAGCCACCGACCTGGCGGCCGAGACGAACATCGCCATCAGGCCGTCACCCAGCGTCTTGACGACACGGCCGTCGTGCAGCGCGACGATCTGCGCCAGCAACGCGATGCTCTGCGTGACCACGGCGGTGGCATCGGTGTTGCCCAACGTTTCGTACATCGCCGTGCTGCCGCGCAGGTCGGCGAACAACACCGTGCGTTCGACGATCTCTGTCATTGCAGCACCGCGCCGTCAGAGCGTGTCGAGATAGGTCCGCAGCTTGTCGGAGCGGCTCGGGTGCTTGAGCTTGCGGATCGCCTTCGCCTCGATCTGGCGGATGCGCTCGCGCGTCACGTCGAACTGCTTGCCGACTTCTTCGAGCGTGTGGTCGGTGCTCATCTCGATGCCGAAGCGCATGCGCAGCACCTTGGCTTCGCGCGGCGTGAGGCTGTCGAGGATGTCTTTCACCACATCGCGCAGGCCGGCCTGCATCGCGGCCTCGATCGGCGCGGTGTTGTTGGTGTCCTCGATGAAGTCGCCCAGATGCGAGTCGTCGTCGTCGCCGATCGGCGTTTCCATCGAGATCGGCTCTTTCGCGATCTTCATGATCTTGCGGATCTTGTCTTCCGGGATCTCCATCTTCTCGGCCAGCGTCGGCGCGTCGGGCTCGAAGCCGAACTCCTGCAAGTGCTGGCGGGACAGGCGGTTCATCTTGTTGATCGTCTCGATCATGTGCACCGGGATGCGGATGGTGCGCGCCTGATCGGCGATCGAGCGCGTGATCGCCTGGCGGATCCACCACGTGGCGTAGGTCGAGAACTTGTAGCCGCGGCGGTATTCGAACTTGTCCACCGCCTTCATCAGGCCGATGTTGCCTTCCTGGATCAGGTCGAGGAACTGCAAGCCGCGGTTGGTGTATTTCTTGGCGATCGAGATCACGAGCCGCAGGTTGGCCTCGATCATTTCTTTCTTCGCGTCGCGCGACGCCCGCTCGCCCTCGTTCATGCGCTTGTTGATGCGCTTCAGGTCTTCGAGCGGCACGACGGCATTGGCCTGCTGGTCGGTCAGCTTCTTCTGCAGCTCCTGCACCGGCGGCAGGTTGCGCGCGAGGATCACGCTGTACGACTTGCCCGCCGCCGCTTCCTTCTCGGCCCACTTCAGGTTCAGGATGTTGGGCGGGAAGTGCTTGACGAAGTACTCCTGCGGCATGCCGCACTTGTCCACCATGATCTTGCGCAGCTCGCGCTCGTAGCGGCGCACGTCATCGACCTGCGAGCGCAGGATGCCGCACAACTTCTCGATCGTCTTGACGGTGAAGCGGATCGTCATCAGCTCGGCACTGATCGCCTGCTGTGCCTTGTTGTACGAGGGCGACTGGTAGCCGTCCTTCTCGAAGGCCTTGCGCATCTTGTCGAAGTTGATGCGCAGGTTGGCGAACTTGGCCAGCGCCGACACCTTCAACTCCTCGAGCTTCTTGGTCAGCGCCTTGGAGCCGCCCTGGCCGTCGTCGTCGTCTTCCTCGTCGAAGAAGTCGACATCTTCCTCGGCCACGTAGTCGTCGGCTTCGTCTTCGGAGACGAAGCCATCGACAGCCTCGGAGATCTTCATGTCGCCCGAGCCGATCCGGTCGGCGTAACTCAGGATCGCGGCGATCGTGCTCGGCGACGCGCTGATCGCGTACATCATCGCCTGCAGGCCGCCTTCGATGCGCTTGGCGATCTCGATCTCGCCCTCGCGCGTCAGCAACTCGACGGTGCCCATCTCGCGCATGTACATGCGCACCGGGTCGGTCGTGCGACCGAATTCGGAGTCGACGGTGGAGAGCGCCGCCTCGGCTGCTTCTTCGGCTTCTTCTTCGGTCGCGGTGGTCGTGCCGCCGCCGGCGATCAGCAGCGTTGCCGCGTCGGGTGCCTGTTCGTAGACGGCGATGCCCATGTCGTTGAGCATCGAGACGATGGCCTCGAGGATTTCATCGTTCACCAGCTTCTCGGGCAGGTGATCGTTGATTTCCTGGTGCGTCAGGAAGCCGCGCGTCTTGCCCATCTTGATGAGCGTCTTCAGCTCCTGGCGGCGCTTCGCGGCTTCTTCTTCGGTGAGCGCGGTTTCTTCCAGGCCGAACTCGCGCATCAGCGCGCGCTCCTTGGCGCGCGAGACCTTCATGCGCAACGGCTTGGCCTTGACCTTGGTCTCGTCGGCCGCAGCCTCGACTTCGGGCTCGCCTTCGATGTCGGCTTCGAGGTCGGAGAGATCGACGTCGTTGTCTTCCGACTTGCTCTCAGGCTTCTTGGCCTTTTCCTCGACCTTGGGCTTGCGGCCCGGCTTGCCCTTGGCGACCGGCTCAGCGACCTTCGGCGCCGCCTTGGCACTAGGTTTCACGGCCTTCTTGCTCGTGTCATCGGCCTTGGCGGCCTTTGCTGCCTTGGCCGTCTTTGATTCAGAGACGGGGGCGGGGGCGGGAGCAATTTTCTTCGCGGTCATGCAAATCCTTGGGTGGTCGAAGCCGGTCTCTGTCTCGCCGGCAGCCTGCAAGCTGAATTGCGCCCGCTCTCATCAAAAGCAAGGCCGCAAGATTCAATGCCGTCGCGTGCCGAGGTGGACAGACCTTCGGTGACGCGCCGGTGCGGGCAAGCTCGGGTGATCATTTGGAGTGCAGCCCTTGCGGGAGAGGGTGACCTGAAACTCTGCTGTAGAGACCCTGGTTCGACAGGGTGGCCGGGCCCGGAGGTGCTGCTGTCACACTTGCCTCGCGTTTGTCAACCGAGGATTATACCGCGATCGGTGGCAATCTAGACCTTGAGACGCTTGCGTGCTTCCATCAATTCACGGCTGCGCGCCTGCGCGTCAGCGGATTGAACCCCCGATTCGAACAGCAGCTTGAGTTCGTCGTCCACCGCCTGAAGGCGCAGCTTGGCGATCACGAGCGCGAGTTCGGCCGCCAGGTCGGCTGCGGGCTCGGGGTCGTGAAACGCGGTGACCCGGGTCAGCACCGCGGCGCCGCCTTCGACCTCGCCGGCGCGCTGGTGGAGTTCATCGAGCATTGCCGCCTTGGCGACCGCGCCGTGCTCGTGCAGCGAGCGTTCGATGCAGCCGAAGAACAGGTCGTAGGGCGCGGCCTGCGCGGCGAGGATGTCATGCGATTCGCCATCCAGTGCAGCCCAGCTCTCGCTGCGATGCACCAACAGCCAGATCGCCCGATCGAGCAGGTTCGCCGCGCCCTTGCTGACGCGGCCGCTGCGCCGCAGCGATGGTCGAAACGATGCCGCGTCGCGGGCCGGCGGCCGGGCAGGGGCGGCGTGACCCCATTGGCGCAGCAACTGCTCCGCGTCGTCGCGGCCGGCGGTTGCGAGTTCGACCAGCAACTGGCGCTTCAGCGCGCCTTCGGGCAGCGCGCCCCAGAGCGGCCGGGCGTTGGCGAGCATGTGGGCGCGACCCTCGGCCGAGCTGAGGTCGCAGCCTTCGCCGGCCGCCTCGACGAGCTGACGCGAGAGTGGCACGGCCTGCGCAATGAAGTCCTCGAACGCCGCGGCGCCGTGTTCGCGCACATAGGAGTCGGGGTCGTGCTCGGGCGGCAGGAACAGGAAGCGGATCGTGCGCGTGTCGCTCGCGTGCGGCAGGCTCGCCTCGAGCGCGCGGCTGGCGGCGCGGCGGCCGGCCTTGTCGCCGTCGAAACTGAACACGACCGAGTCGGTGAAGCGGAACAGCTTCTGCAAGTGATCGGCGGTGCAGGCGGTGCCGAGCGTCGCGACCGCGTTGCCAATGCCCGATTGCGCGAGCGCAACGACGTCCATGTAGCCTTCGACGACCAGCGCATGGCCGCGTTGGCGCATCGCCGCGCGGCCCTCGTACAGGCCGTACAACTCGCGGCCCTTGCTGAACACCGGCGTTTCGGGCGAGTTCAGGTACTTGGGCTCGCCACGATCGAGCACGCGCGCGCCGAAGCCGATCACGTCGCCTTGAACCGAGCGGATCGGAAACATGATCCGGTCGCGGAAGCGGTCGTACCGTTTCGCGTCTACACCATCGCCTTCATCGTCCTTCGCGATCACGAGGCCGCTCTCTTCGAGCAGCGGATCGTCATAGCTCGGGAACACGCTCGCCAGATTGCGCCAGCCGTCGGGTGCGTAGCCGAGGCCGAATTGGGCCGCGATCTCGCCGCTCAGGCCGCGGCCTTTCAGGTACTCGATCGCACGCGGGTTGGCCTTCAGCTGCTTGCGGTACGCGTCGGCAGCCTTGGCGAGCACGTCGGTCAGCGTCGCGCGGCGTGCTTGCCGCGCCTGCGCCTGTTCGCGCTCGGCGGGCGAGACGTCGTCCTCGGGTACCGTCATTCCGACCTGCTGAGCCAGGTCTTTCACGGCGTCGATGAAGCTCATGCCGCTGTACTCGGTCATGAAGCGGATCGCGTCGCCGTTCGCGCCACAACCGAAGCAGTGATAGAACTGCTTGCTCGGGCTGACGGTGAAGCTCGGCGATTTCTCCGCATGGAACGGGCACAGCCCGCTGAGGTTCGCACCGCCCTTCTTGAGTTGCACATGGCGGCCGACGATGTCGGCGATGTCAACGCGCGAGAGCAGGTCGTGAATAAATGCGGGCGGTATCACCTGCCCAGTCTAACGGCGCGCCACGCCGACCCGGCCCCGAGCCGCTAGACTGCTGCGCTGCCGAGGCGACCTGCCGATGGCCACCCGATAGACCCCGCCCCTGACGTGACCACGAGAACGTTCGGAAAAAGCTGATGTTGCTGTTTCGTCTGCGCCCGCTGTGCCTCGCCGCGACCGCCGCATGGCCGGTGGCCGCTGCGGTGGCACAGCCGGTCGCACCTGCCGCTCCGGCGGCTTCCGGCGCGTCGGTCGAACTCACGCCGGCCGAACGGGCGAAGCGCGACGCCGAAAAGGTTTTTCACTGGATCCTGATCCAGGGCAACAAGGCGCGCAAACCGGCCGTCAGCCGTGACGACAAGCCGGACAAGCCCGACAAGGCGACCGCACGCGTCAAATCGCCGGTGCGCGCGCCGGCACGGCCGGACGAGCCGGTCAGCGCGTCGCCCAAGGTCACCGAGGCCGTCGCCGGTGCCGCGCCGGCTGCCTCCGCGCCGTCAGCGGCGCCAGAAGCGGTCGCCGCGCCCGTGGAGCCCGTGGCGGACGTGACGGACGAAGCGCCGGTGCCCGCTGTGGCAACGGTGGAGGCGCCGACGCTCGATGACCCGACCGAGCCGCTGACGCCGCTGGCGCAGCCTGAACCGCGCTTCCCGTCCAACCTGCTGCGCACGTTGCGCTCGGGCCAGGTGCAGGTCAGGTTCACGGTGCTGCCCGACGGCAGCGTGGCCGAGCCGGTGGTCGTGACCAGCAGCAACCCGAAGCTGAACCCGTCGGCGCTGGCCGCGGTGGCGCAATGGCGATTCGCTCCGTTGCGCAAGCCGCAGCAGGGCGTCGTCGATCTCGGTTTCAACAACGCCGAATGATCGGCTGAGAAACGCTCGGCTCGGCCGGCGCCGGGCCGCCCCAAGCCGCCGAGCACCCGCTCGGCGGGTGGTGGCGGTATTCGGCCACCGGGTGCTCCATCAGTCCGCGAACAGCGCCGCCGGCACGACCATGCCCTTGTAGTCGTGGACCCAGGTCGACACTTCTTCCGCCGGCATCGCCGCCGCGATGCCGTTGCCCTGGCCGACGTGGCAGCCGATCTCGATCAAGCGCTGCGCCTGGGCGGAGGTCTCGACGCCCTCGGCGACGACGGCGCAGCCGAAGGTCTGCGACAGGCCGATCACGCCTTCGACGATGGCCAGATCCTGGCGGTCGCCGAGCATGTTGATGACGAACGAGCGATCGATCTTGAGCATGTCGATCGGCAACCGCTTCAGGTAGGTGAAGGTCGAGTAGCCGGTGCCGAAGTCGTCGAGCGCGAAGCGCACACCGAGTGCACGGCACTCTTCCATCAGCGCGCAGGTGTAGTCGACGTCGGCGAGCGCCGCGGTCTCGAGCACCTCCAGGATCAGGCTGTTCGCGACCGGCGCCTGGTGCCGCGACAACAAGCCCGCGAGGTGCTGCGCGAACAGGGGCTCCTGCAGGTGGCGCGCCGAGACGTTGATGCTGACGGTGATGTCCAGCCCCATGCGCAGCCACTGCGCGAGCTGCTCGATGCCATGCTGCAATACCCAGTTGCCGACGCTGATGGACAGCCCGGTGTTCTCGATCAGCGGCAGGAACTGCGCCGGCGAGATCACGCCGTGTTCCGGGTGTCTCCAGCGCAGCAGCGCCTCGACGCCGAGCACCTTGCCGTTGCGCATGTCGACCTTGGGCTGGAAGAACAGCCGGAACTCGTTCGCGTCGAGCGCCTCCTGCACACGGCCGAGTGCGACGAATCGGGCCTCGGCGCGGCGGTCGTGCTCGGCGTCGAAGAACAGGTAGCCGTTGCGCCCGGCCTGCTTGGCGCCGTACATCGCGTGGTCGGCGTGGCGCAGCAGGGTTTCGGCATCGGCACCGTCGAGCGGGAACACCGTCGCACCGATGCTCGCCGTCACCATCACCGGGCCGGCGCCCATGCCCAGGGCGTAGGGCTGGCAGACCTGGTTCAGCACGCGCTCCACGGCATGGCGGCTTTCTTCGAGTGTGGCGGTGCGCAGCAACAGCACGAACTCGTCGCCGCCGATGCGCGCGACCACGTCGTCGCCGCCGGCCCACGAGCGCAGCGAGCGTCGCATGCGGTTCGCGAGCTCGACCAGCAGGCGATCGCCGGCCTCATGGCCGAAGCGGTCGTTGACCGGCTTGAAGTGGTCGAGGTCGAGGTAGCACACGGTCAGCAGCGAGCCTTCGCGGCGGCTCGTCTGCATCGCGGATTGCAGCATCTGCGCCAGCCGCACCCGGTTCGGCAGGCGCGTGAGTTCGTCGAAGTGGGCCTGGCGCTGCAGCTGCTCCCACTGCTGGCGGGTGTGCGTGATGTCGGTGACGGCAAGCACATGGTTGCGCACCGTGCCGTCGGCATTGCGCACCGCCGAGATCGTGAGCTGCAGCAGGCCTGGATCGCCGTTGCGCTGCACCTGGTGCAGCTCGCCGCGCCAGTTGCCGTCGGCCTCGAGGGCGAGGCCCATCTGCGCCAGTTGTTCGTTGCGCTGCGTGTCGCCTTCGACGGCACGCAGCAGCGGAGGCACCGTGCCGAGCAGCTCATCGCGTGAGTAGCCGGTGATCTGCGAGAAGGTCGGGTTGACTTCGAGCACCCGGTGCGAGGCATCGGTGATCAGCAGGCCTTCGTGCAGGTACTGGAACACGCTCTGGGTCAAGTCCTGGCGTTCGCGCGCCGCCTGCGCTTCGCTGATGTCGCGCGCGGTGTTGATGATGCGCACCGGCTCGCCGCTGGCGCTGCGCTCGGCGACCAGCGCATGCAATTCGAACGGGCGCCAGGTTTCGTCGCGGCACCGCATGCGGCATTCGGCGCGGCAGTTGATGGCGGTGCTCGCACGCAGCGGCCCGAAGGCCTCCTGCACGCCGGGCACGTCGTCCGGATGCACGAGTGACCAGAAGGCCTCCAGGCGGTCTCCGAAATCCTGTGCCGAGTAGCCCAGCATCGCGAGCCAGCGCGGCGAAAACACGACGCGGCCGTTCGTCAGATCCCATTCGCCGATGCCGATGTGCGAGGCGTCGAGCGCGAGTTGCCAGCGCCGCTCGTTGGTTGCGATCTCGCCGGTCAGCGCGGTCGTCAGCAGCGGGATCGCGAGCAGGCTGCAGAAGTAGCCGATCAGCATCGACACGTCCTGGACGGCATCGGGCCGCACGAAGGGCCCGAACCCGTTCAGCGCGCCGACCACGGTGCCGGCGATCAGAATCAGCGCGGTGGCCGAGGCGGCGAACAGGCCGCAGCGCGCGGCCATCCAGCACAGCAGCAGGTGCGGCACGAAGAACAATGGCGACCGCAGCGCGTTGCCGCTGCCGGCGAACGCAGTCGCCAGCCCCGCGCTCGCCAGCGTGCTCAGCGCGAGCAGGATGGTCGGTGCCCAGCGCCAGTCGCCGAACGCCTGCCGCAGCGATGCGCGCGAGAGCGTGAGCAACGGCACGCCGACGACCAGCGCCCCGACCGCGTCGCCGAGCCACCACGTGGCCCAAGAGCGCGGCACATCGACCCAGCCGACGATGCCGCTCGCGGCGAGCCAGAACGCGCCGTTGCTGGCGGTGACGAGCATCGCGAACCCGATGCCGATCGCGCCGAACAGCCAGAGGTCACGACGGCGGTCGAGCTCGGGGTGCAGGCCGTCGCGATGCAGCACCCAGGCCGCGAGCGTGGGGCCGAGCGTGTTGCCGAAGGCGATCAGCGCCGCAGCCCACCACGGCGCGCCCATTGTCAACTCGACGATGAACGAACCGGCCCAGACGCCCGGCCACATGCCGAGGCCGAAGCGCAGCAGCGCGGCGATCGCGACGCCCGTCGCGGGCCAGATCAGCGTCGCGTATTGCCCGGGTTGCAAGGTCGCCAGGCCAGCGCGCCCGCAGAGCACATACGCGACCAGCACGAGCGCGACCCGGATCGCCCAGTCGCGCGAGCCAATTCGCGCCAGTTGCTCAAGCAACGGGTCGGCGGGTCGGGCAAGGCGGGCTTCGGTCACGGGCAGTGGCGTGGAACGGTGCGTGGGTTCGGTCGCGCTGAATGTAAGTCAATCCCGTAGATCAATTCAAATTCAGCGCTGCGTTAGCAATGCAAAGAGCCACCGCATGGGTGGCATCTGCAGCGCGCTCGTCGGATCAGACGGTGAAATCGGTCAGCTTGCGGCCGGTGGCCAATGCGGCCTTCAGCCATTTCGGCTGCAGCCCGCGCCCGCTCCAGGCGTCCCCGGTGGCGGCATTGCGGTATTTGGCGGCGACCTTTGCGCCTTTGCCGCCGCCCGGTTTGGGGCCGCGCCGTGAGGTGAGGTCGGCGGCGGTGAGGCCGTATTCATCCATCAACGCGCGAATCTTGGCGACGGCCTCGCTGCGATCTTGCTTCTTGGCCCGCTCGATTTCGAGTTCGAGTGCTTCCTTTTGCGCGATCAGTTCTTTCAACGAGGCCACGGCGAGTTCCTTTTCTGTTGTCGCGCACGATACAGATAATCGTGCCGACATATTCTATCGCGGCGATTCGTCGAGTATCAATCCGGCTGTTCAGGAAGCGGCGGGCGGAACATATCCCGCGGGCTGTTCAGCGCCCGTGCCGAAGAAGAAATTCTCCATTTGCCGCGCCAGATACTGCCGTGCCCGCTGATCGGCGAGATTCAGCCGGTTTTCATTCACCAGCATGGTCTGGTGCTTCATCCAGAGTTGCCAGGCTTCCTTGCTGACGCCGTTGTAGATTTTCTTGCCGAGTTCGCCCGGGTAGGGCGCGTAATCCAGCCCCTCGGCTTCCTTCTTCAGGTGAATGCATTGAACGGTGCGTGCCATCGGAATATCCTCGAAAAGTCAGCTGAGTTTCTTGACCAGCACCTGCGAGCGCCGATCCCAGTTGTATTTACGTTTGCGCGCCTCGGGCAGCCAGTCAGGGTCGACCACCGCGAAGCCGCGTTTGATGAACCAGTGCATCGTGCGCGTCGTCAGCACGAAGATGCTCTCCAGCCCCATCGCTTTTGCGCGCTGCTCGACGCGCTTCAAGATGCGTTCGCCATCGCCCTGGCTTTGCACTTCCGGGGATACCGTGAGCGCCGCCATCTCGGCCGTCTTGGCCTCGGGATAAGGGTAGAGCGCGGCGCACCCGAAGATCACCCCGTCGTGTTCGATCACGGTGTAGTGGCCGATGTCGCGCTCGATCTCGGTGCGGCTGCGTTTGACGAGCGTGCCGTCCTGCTCGAACGGCTCGATCAGCTGCAGCACGCCGCCGATGTCGTCGGAGGTGGCTTCGCGCAGGCTTTCGAGCTTTTCATCGACCACCATCGTGCCGATGCCGTCGTGCGTGAAGACCTCCATCAGCAGCGCGCCGTCCATCGCGAACGGCAGGATATGGCTGCGCTCCACACCGCCGCGGCAGGCGCGCACGCAGTGCTGCAGATAGAACGCGGTGTCGGTCGGCTGCGTCGGCCGCGGCAGGCTCGCGAGCAGGCGCTCGGCATCGGCCAACGCCAGCTCGGTGTCGATCGGGCTTTCGGCGTCGCTCAGGTCTTCGTGGATGCCCGGCACCTCGGTGATGAAGAGCAGCTTGTCGGCCTGCAGCGCGATCGCGGTGCTGGTGGCCACGTCCTCCATCGTCAGGTTGAAGGCTTCGCCGGTGGGCGAGAAGCCGAACGGCGACAGCAGCACCATGGCGCCGATGTCGATCGCACTGCGGATCGCCGCGCCATCGACCTTGCGCACCACGCCGCTGTGGATGAAATCGACACCATCGACGATGCCGACCGGCCGCGCCGTCAGGAAGTTGCCCGACACCACACGCACGATCGCGTTCGCCATCGGTGTGTTCGGCAAGCCTTGCGAGAACGCCGCCTCGATCTCGAAGCGCAATTGACCCGCCGCTTCTTGCGCAGAGTCCAGCGCGACCGCGTCGGTGATGCGCAGCCCGTGGCTGAAGCGCGCTTCATGGCCCTTCGAACGCAGCTGCTCGTTCACCTGCGGCCGAAAGCCGTGGACCAGCACCAGCTTGATGCCCATCGCGTGCAGGATCGCGAGATCCTGCGCGAACGGGCTCAGCTTGCCAGCCGCGATCAGCTCGCCGGTGATCGCAACGACAAAGGTCTTGCCGTGGTACGCATGGATGTGCGGCGCGACGGCGCGAAACCAGGGCACGAAGGTGTGGGGAAAGACGAGGCTCAAGGTCGTGGGCTCGGGTGGCTGCGTGGGTCGAATAGCTGCGGTCGCGATTCTGGCACGCGGCCCCACGCGGCGTCAGCGATCGGGCCAGGCGAGCGGGTGGCTGCCGGGTGGCATCGACGGCCGCGGGTAGCCCGCCGGCGTGGCCGAGAACTCGGCGGCGTGCCGGATGGCGCTGAGTTGGCCCCAGCCGGAGGCGCTGGTCTCCATCACGTCGCTGAAGTCGGCCTTCGGCAGATCGAAGCCGTTCGGCACGCGCCCGAGCGTGCGCAGCCACCCGCCGGTGCGCGCCAGCGAGACGCGGACATGCCAGCTGCCACCTTCGCGCTGCTGGCGCAGCCACGCGGCCTGCGCGCCGAACGCCATCAGCGCACCGCTGGCCATGTCGAGGATCTGCATCGGCAGGGCGCGCGGCTGGGCGTCGCCCGCTGCCAGCGCTTCGGCGTGGTTGAAGCCGGTGGCGGTCTGCACCAGCGAATCGAAGCCACGCTTGCCGGCCCACGGCCCGGTCTCGCCGTAGGCCGAGAGCGAGACCATCACGATGCCGGGTCGGGTGGCCGCGACCGCCTCGGGCGCGAAGCCGAGCGCGGCGAGCGCGCCCGGGCGGTAGCCCTGCACGAAGACGTCGGCCTCGCGCAGCACGCCGCGCAGTGCGTCGCGGCCGGCGTCGGTGCGCAAATCAGCCCAGGCCGACAGCTTGCCGCGGCTCAGGTCGGCGATGGCATCGATGTTCGGTAGGTGCGGCGAGTTGACCATCAGCACGTCGGCGCCATAGGTCGCGAGCGAGCGGCCACAGAACGGGCCGGCGAGGATGCGCGTGAGGTCGAGCACGCGCATGCCGGTCAGCGGCCGGCTGTCGGATCGCAGGGTCGGCAGCGAGATCGGTGGCGCATCGCCGATGCGCTCGATCGCCACCAGCGGCTGCGTGGCGAGCGCGGCGGATTGCGGGTGCGCGTCCCAGTCGTCGAAGGTTCGCAGCGCGGCGACGACCAGGCCGACGTCGGCGGCAGCCTGTTCGAACGCCTCCGCATCCCAGCGCGTCAATTCATTCGCAACGGCCTCGCGATCGGTTCCGGCGCCTTCGGGCAGGCCGAGCAGGCGCAGCACGCCGTCACGATGGTGGGCGAAGTTCGTGTGCAGGCGCACCCAACCCGTCCTGCATGCGTACAGGCCGGCGAGCTTGTCCCAGATGTTCGGCGCCACGCCATCGATCAGGAAGCGGCCGCTGCATTCGAGCGCGGCATGGCGCATGTCCACGCGCACCCGTTGGCGCAGGCCGTTGCGCAGATGACCGACCTCGGCCGCCGCGAGCGCCGCGGCGGCGAACGACACCTGCGCCGCGGTGCCGACCGCGAATGACGAGGGCAGCGCCGGATCGGCGCCGATCAGCGTGAGCTGCGCGAGCGCGTCGGCGGGCAGGCCCGCGGACGTCCACAGCGCGTTCATCGCCATGTTGGCGTCCTCTCAGTGCCCGCCGCCACCGCCCAGGTAGGCCGCCTTCACGGCCGGGTCGTCACGCAGCTTCGCGGCCGGCCCGTGCACCGAGATGCGGCCGTTCTCCAGCACGTAGCCGTAGTCGGCCACGCCCAACGCCGCGGCAGCGAACTGTTCGACCAGCAGCATCGTCACGCCCTCGCTCTTCAGCCGTTCGATGATGCGGAACACTTCGGCGACGAGGATCGGCGCCAGGCCCATCGAGGGTTCGTCGAGCAGCACGACCTCGGGGTTCAGCATCACCGCGCGCGCCATCGCCAGCATCTGCTGCTCGCCGCCGGACAAGGTGCCCGCGAGTTGCGTGCGGCGCTCCTTCAGGCGCGGGAAGAGTTCGAGTGCGCGTTCGAGGTCGCCGGCCACGTCGCCCTTCGGGCGGCTGCCGGTCAGGCGCGGGAAGGCACCGAGCGTCAGGTTGTCGGTCACCGACATGGTCGCGAACACGCGCCGGCCCTCGGGCGAGTGCGCGAGGCCGAGCTTGGCGATGTGATACGACTCCATGCCCTCGATGCGCTTGCCGTTGAGCGAGATGTCGCCCGCGGTCGGAACGATCATGCCGGAGACGGCACGCATCGTCGTTGTCTTGCCGGCGCCGTTCGAGCCGATCAGCGTCACGACCTTGCCCTTGGGCACCTCGATCGAGATGCCGTGCAGCACCTGCACCTTGCCGTAGCCCGCGAACAGGTTGTTGATGGTCAACATTTTGGTGTCGGTGCTCATGCTGCAGTCCCACCCAGGTAGGCCTCGATGACCTTCTCGTCGGCCTGCACGGCGGCAGGCTGGCCCTCGGCGATCTTCTGGCCGAAGTCGAGCACCGAAACCGTGTCGCACATGCTCATCACGACGTCCATGTGGTGCTCGATCAGGATCACCGTCACGCCGTGCTCGCGGATCTTGCGGATGAAGCTGATCAGCTCCTTGATGTCGGGCGCGGTCAGGCCGGCAGCGGGTTCGTCGAGCAGCAGCAGCTGCGGATCGAGCGCCAGCGCGCGCGCGATTTCGAGCAGGCGCTGCTTGCCGTAGGGTAGGTTGCGCGCTTCCTCGTAGGCCAGATCGGCCAAGCCGACGAACTGCAGCAGGCCGAGCCCGCGCGCCGTCGCAGCCTTGCTTTCGCGGCCGTAACGCGGCGTCTGCACGGCCACGTCGAGCAGGTTGCTGCGGAAGGTGTGGTGCAGGCCGACCTGCACGTTCTGCAAGGCCGTCATCTCGCCGAACAGCTGCACGTTCTGGAAGGTGCGTGCGATGCCCGAGAGCGCGATGTCGGACGAAGTGCGCCCGACCACCGAGCGGCCCTCGAACGCGATCGCGCCGGCCGTGGGTTGATAGATGCCGGTGAGCACGTTCATCATCGTGCTTTTGCCTGAGCCGTTCGGCCCGATCAAGCCGTGGATGGTACCGCGCTTGATGCTGAGCGAGACATCGTTCAGCGCTTTCAGGCCGCCGAACTGCATCAGCACGCCGTCGGCCTTCAGGATCTCGGCCGAGCCTTTGGCGGCGCTCGTCGAGAGCGCGTCGCCGCCCGCGAGCGAGGCGCCAGCGACCTGGGCTTCGGGCTTCGGCTTGGCCAGATTGAGCGCGCTGCGCACGAAGCCGACGATGCCGTCCTGCAGGTAGTAGACGACGAACAGCATGATCACGCCGAAGATCGACAGGCGCCAGTCGGTCATCGTCTGCAGCCAGAACGACAGGCCCGCCAGCGCGATGCTGCCGACCACGGGAATAGCCATCTGCTTCGGCGTGACGCGACCCTTCTGGATGCCGAACACCGTGGTCGCGACGACCAGAATCGCCAGGCCCACCGAGACATAGCGGAACATCTGGATGTCGTCGAGCAGCTTGGGCAGCAGCACGATGATGGTGGCGCCGACCAGCGAGCCGATGCGGCTCTTGCGCCCGCCCATGATGACCGCGAGCAGGAACAGCACGGTGAGTTCGAAGTTGTACGAGTTCGGCGAGATGTACTGCTCGGAGTAGGCGTACAGGCTGCCGGCCAGCCCCGCGAAGCCGGCGCTGATCACGAACGCATAGACCTTGTAGCGGTAGACCGAGACGCCCATGCAATCGGAGGCGACCGGGCTGCCGCGCAGCGCCTCGAAGGCGCGCCCGAGGTGCGAGCGCAGCACGCGGTGCACGACGATCAGCGCCAGCACCATCAGCACCGCCACCAGCCAGTAATACTCGCGCTCGTCGAGCAGGTGGCCGAACATCGACGGCTTCTGCAGCTTGATGCCCATCGGGCCTTCGGTGAGGAAGGTCATCTCGTTGATCAGGATCTGGATGATCGTGCCGAAGGCCAGCGTCACCATCGCGAGGTACGGCCCCGAGACGCGCAACGCCGGCAGCGCGAGCAGCGCGCCGAAGCCGGCGGTGACGAGTACCGCGGCCGGCAGCGAGATCCACAGTGGTGCGGCCAGCTTCATGACGAGCACGCCGGCCGTGTACGCGCCGACGCCAAACAGCCCGGCGTGGCCCAGCGACACCTGACCGGTGTAGCCGACCACGATGTCGAGCCCGAACAGCACGATCGCGTAGATCATGATCGTTTCGAGCAGGTGGATGTAGTACGGGTTCGTGATGCCGACCGGGAACAGCAGCAGCAACGCGATGCCGACGATGGACAGAAGAAGGTGGTTGCGTTTCATGTCGGCTTCAGACCTTCTTGATGGCGCTCTTGCCGAACAGGCCTTGCGGTCGCACCGCGAGCACGATCAGCAGCAGCACCAGGCCGGGCACGTCCTTGTAGCCGGTGCTGAGGTAGTAGCCGGTGGTGGTCTCGGCCACGCCGAGGATGATGCCGCCGACGACGATGCCCAGGCCGCTGGTCAGGCCGCCGATGATCGCGACCGCGAAGGCCTTCAGGCCGAGCACTGCGCCCATGGTCGCGCCGGTCAGCGTCAGCGGCGCGATCAGCACGCCGGCGAACGCGGCGGTGAGCGACGAGAGTGCATATGAGAACGTGATCACGAGGCCGGTGTTGATGCCCATCAGCTTGGCGGCGTCGCGGTCGTTGAAGGTGGCGACCACGGCCTTGCCGTAAATCGTCTTGCGGTTGAAGAACTCGACCGCCAGCATCATCAGGATCGCGCCGACGACGACGAGGATTTCCATCGGCAGCACGTTCGCGCCGAGGAACTTCAGCGGCGATTCGGGCAGCGGCGACGGGAACTTCAGATCGTCCCGGCCCCAGACGTTTTCAGCCACGTTCTTGAAGATGATGCCCAGCGCGATCGTGGACATGATCCAGCCGAACTCCGACTTGATCTTGATCGCCGGCCGCACACCGATGCGCTCGACGACCGCGCCCTGCACGATGCCGAACAGGCACACCAGCGGAATCATCAGCCAGTAGTTCACGCCGAGGCCGACGAGCGTGAGGCCGACGAGTGCGCCCAGCATCAACGCGTCACCCTGGCCGAAGTTCAGCGTGTCGCTGGTCGCGAAGGTGAGCTGGTAGCCGAACGCGATGACGGCGTAGATCATGCCCAGCGCGATGCCGCTGAAGATCAGTTGGGTCAGGATTTGCATGGTCGTTCCCGAGAGAGCACAAGAAGACGCCGCCGCGAGCCGTTCAGCCCGGGGCGGCGCTGGCCGGGTGGCAGCTTACTTCTTCACGCGGACTTCAGAAGCCTTTTTCTGGTCTTCCGAGTAGGCATAGACGACCTTGCCGCCCTTGACTTCGCCGAACACCGGGATGTTGGCCGTGATCGCGTCGTGGTCGGTCTTCGAGAACGGCTTGGAGTAGGTCGTGACCACGCCTTCCACCGGCGTCTTCAGGTCTTCGAGCGCGGCCTTGATCTTCGGGCCGTCGGTGCTGTTGGCCTGCTTGATCGCTGCGGCGAGCAGGTAGACCGAGTCGTAGCCCTGCGCGGCCGAGACCGGCGAGTCCATGCGCGCGTTCTTCGGGTTGAAGGTCTTCAGGTAGCTGATGATGAAGGCTTGGCGCTTCGGCGTCGTCGGCTCCTGGATGAAGGTCTGCGGCATGCGCGCGCCTTCGCCGCCGGGGCCGGCGTTGTCGATGTAGTTGGCCATCGACAGGGTCCAGCTACCGATCAACGGCACCTTCCAGCCCAGCTTGGTCATGCCATTGGCGATCTGCGCCAGCTCCGGGCCGATGCCATAGGTCAGCACGGCTTCGGCACCGGCTTCCTTGGCCTTCAGCAACTGCGCGGTCATGTCCACATCCTTGATGTTGAACTTCTCGACCGCCACCGGCGTGACGCCCTTGGCCTTCAGCGCCTTCTCGAGGTCTTCGCGGCCGAGCTGGCCGTAGTTGGTCGAGTCGGCCAGGATCGCGACCTTCTTGAAGCTGCGGCGGGTGATCGCCTCCTCGACGATCATCGGCGCCTGGATGCTGTCGTGCGCGGCGTTGCGGAAGATGTAGTTCTCGGGCTCTTTCTCGAACTGCTTGGTGATGACCGAGCCGGTCGCGACGTTGTTCATCACCGGAATCTTCGCTTCCTGGAAGAAGCGCTGCGAGGCCAGCGCCACGCCGGTGTTGATGTAGCCGACGGTGGCGGTGACCTTTTCCTTGTTGATCAGCTCTTGCGCGATCTGCACGCCGCGTTCGTTCTTCGCTTCGTCGTCGCGCTCGACGGCTTGCAGCTGGCGGCCCAGCACGCCGCCCGACTTGTTGATCTCCTCGATCGCGAGGCGCACGCCGTCGCGCATGCTGACGCCCATCGACGACGAGCCGCCGGTGAACGGCCCGGCCACGCCGATCTTGATCGGGTCCGCGGCCAGCGCGAGGGTTGCGGAGGTGGCGAGGGCGACGGCAAGGGCCATCTTCGAGAATCGAATCATCGTGTGTCTCCGGCGGTGGATGTGGTTCATGGCCGCGGTGCGGCGCCGAATGATTATGTGTGTCCGGTCGGGTTCGCGCATGCGCATCACTGCTAGTGCGCGCTGCGTAGTTCTGCATAGGGGAAAACACCGCCACGCGGTGTTTCGGCGCAGCCAAAGTGTGCCGGGACGCACCGCACAATCGTGGTCGTGAAGCTCAAGGCCAAGATCCTGATGCTGGCGGTGGCGCCGCTGCTGCTCGCGATCGCGCTGATCGGCGGGCTGCTGGTGTTCGAGACGCAGCGCCTGGAGCGCCAGCAGGCGCAGGTGCTCGAGGATGTGCTGCTCAGCACCAAGCGCGACGAGCTGCGCAGCGACATCACGCTCGCGCTCACGTCCATCAGCCACCTCTACGGCGCCGGTCGCGACGACGAACCCGCCAAGGAGCAGGCCAAGGCGATCCTGAGCAACATGACCTTCGGCGACGACGGCTACTTCTTCGTCTACGCCGACGACGGCCTCAACCTCGTGCACCCGCGCCAGCCCGACCTCGTCGGCACCAACCTCTGGAACATGCGCGACAGCGACGGCACCTACGTGATTCGCGAGCTGATCGCGCGTGCGAAGGAGGGTGGCGGCTACCAGCGCTACCTGTGGCCCAAGCCCTCGACCGGCAAGATCGAGCGCAAGCTCGGCTACTCGGTGGCGCTGCCGCGCTGGGGCTGGATGCTGGGCACCGGCATCTACCTCGATGATGTGGACGCCGCCGCCGCCCGCCTGCGCGGCAACCTGCTGGAGAGCGTGCGCCAGACGCTGCTCGGCCTCGCGACGGTGGCGGTGATCGCCGCGCTGGCCGTGTTCGCCGGCGGCCTCGCGCTCAACATCAGCGAGCAACGCCAGGCCGACCGCAAGCTCAAGGCGCTCGCGCACCGCGTCGTCAGCTCGCAGGAGGAGGAGCGCGCGCGCGTGTCGCGCGAACTGCACGACCACATCTGCCAGTTGCTGGTGTCGATCAAGTACCAGTTCGAGCTCGTCGGCCACCGCCTCGCCCACCCGGGCGAGGCGCCGGTGACGGCGATCGACAAGGAGATCGGCGCGCTCTCGAAGGCCATCACCGAAGTGCGCCGCATCTCGCACGATCTGCGCCCCGCGCTGCTCGACGATCTCGGCCTGCCGGCGGCGTTGGAGCACATTGGCAACGAGCTCGCCGAGCGCAGCGGCCTGACGGTGCGCATATCCAAGCAAGTGCATGAAGAGCGGCTGCCCGAGCTGCAGGCAGTGAGCCTGTTCCGCGTCGCGCAGGAGGCGCTGCGCAATGTCGAGCGGCATGCGCAGGCCAGCCACATCGACATCCGGCTCGACGATCGCGACGAGAAGCTGGTGCTGTGCATCACCGACGACGGCGTCGGCTTCGACGTGAAGAACATCGAGCTCAGCAAGGACCGCGGCATCGGCCTGACCAACATGCGCGAGCGCGTCGAGCGCAACGGTGGCAGCTTCGCGCTGGTTTCCGAGCCGGGGCGCACGGCGCTGATCGCGAGCTTTCCTCTGGTCGCGGCATGACGGCGCTGGTGGTTCGGCTGATGATCGTCGATGACCATTCGCTGGTGCGCGACGGCCTGCGCGCGCGGCTCTCGGTGGTGCCGGGTGTGGAGGTGATCGGTGAGGCCGCGAGCGGTGCCGAGGCGCTCGAACTCGCCGCCGCCGACGCGCCCGACCTGATGCTCGTCGATGTCGGCATGCGCGGCATGAACGGCATCGAGCTGGCAACCGCGCTGCGCCTGCGGCATCCGACCATTCGCGTGCTGATGCTGAGCATGTACGACAACCGCGAATACGTGCTGAGCGCGATCCGCGCCGGCGCGCGCGGCTACGTGCTGAAGGAGTCGCCGACCGAAGAGATCCTCGCCGCGATCAGCGCGATCTGCGCTGGTGGCAACTACTTCAGCGCGCAGCTGTCGAACTTGGCGACACTCGTCGGCGTGGCCGCGCCGCAGCTCACCGCGCGCGAGCACGAGGTCTTGTTGTTGCTCGCGCACGGCCGCAGCAACAAGCTGGTGGCGCGCGAGCTCGACATCAGCGTGCGCACGGTCGAGACGCACCGGCTCAGCCTGCGCCGCAAGCTCGGCGTCGATTCGGCGGCTGAGCTGCTGAAGATCGCGGTGACGAACGGGTGGACGACGCTGTAGGCGAACCGTGCGTGGTTGACGCCGCCCACCCCGCTGGCGCAGCATGAAGCCCCACTTCAACGGAGCCTTTCCATGGATGCATTTCAAACCCCCGGTGCCTTCAGCTGGTGCGAGTTGATGACCACCAACCCCGGAGCCGCCACCGAGTTCTACGCCCAACTGTTCGGCTGGAAGCTCGAGGCGATGAACATGGGCATGCCCTACAACGTCGTCAAGGTCGGCGATGCCGCGATCGGCGGCATCATGGGCATGCCGCCCGGCGCACCGGCGGGCATGCCGCCGACCTGGGTGCCGTATGTGACGGTGGCCGATGTCGACGCGCTGGTCAAGAAAGTCGTGAGCCTGGGCGGCAAGGTGTTCATGCCGCCGACCGACATCCCGACCGTCGGCCGGTTCGCGGTGATTGCCGACCCGCAGGGCGCGTCGATCAACGTCATCACCTACGCGATGCCGGCGAAATAGCCCGCGGCGGGGCGCACGTGCCGGCGCATCTCCGATAATCCGCGCCGACATGTCGAACCACCGGGCCAGCCCAGCGGCCGTCGTTGCTGCCGGGCCGCGCCCGGGGAACGCGTTGCCGCCTATCACCTTCCCCGAATCGCTGCCCGTCTCGACGCGGCGCGACGAGATCGCGCAGGCGCTTCAGCAAAATCAGGTCGTGATCGTCTGCGGCGAGACCGGTTCGGGCAAGACGACGCAGTTGCCGAAGATCGCGCTGCAGCTCGGCCGCGGCCGTGCCCACACCGGCAAGCTGATCGGCCATACGCAGCCGCGGCGCATCGCCGCATCGAGCGTCGCCAAGCGCATCGCGGAGGAGCTGAAGACGCCGCTCGGCGAGATCGTCGGCTTCAAGGTGCGATTCCAGGATCGGCTCTCGCCCGGCGCCAGCGTCAAGCTGATGACCGACGGCATCCTGCTCGCCGAGACGCAGACCGACCCTTTGCTGCGCGCCTACGACACGATCATCATCGACGAGGCGCACGAGCGCAGCCTGAACATCGACTTCCTGCTCGGCCACCTGCGGCAGATCCTGCCGCGGCGGCCCGACCTGAAAATCATCGTCACTTCGGCAACGATCGACGCCGATCGCTTCGCACGCCACTTCGCCTCGAAGGACGGCCCGGCGCCGGTGATTCAGGTCTCGGGCCGGTTGTTCCCGGTCGAGCAGCGCTGGCGGCCGTTCGAGGAGAGCCGCGAGTTCGACCTGAACGACGCGATCGGCGCGGCGATCGATGAACTGTGGCGCGAAGGCTCGGGCGACGTGCTCGTCTTCCTGCCCGGCGAGCGCGAGATCCACGAGGCCGCGGATCACCTGCGCAAGCACCATCCGCCGGGCGTGGAGGTCGTCCCGCTGTTCGCGCGCCTGAGCCAGCAGGAGCAGGACCGCATCTTCGAGCCCCACAGCACGCGCCGCATCGTGCTCGCCACCAACGTGGCCGAGACCTCGCTGACGGTGCCCGGCATCCAGTTCGTCGTCGATGCCGGCACCGCGCGTGTCAAGCGCTACAGCTACCGCAACAAGGTCGAGCAGCTGCTGGTCGAGCCGATCAGCCAGGCCGCGGCGAACCAGCGCGCAGGGCGCTGCGGGCGCGTCAGCGACGGCATCTGCATCCGGCTCTACGACGAGAAGGATTTCAGCGGCCGGCCGAAGTTCAGCGACCCCGAGATCCTGCGGTCGTCGTTGGCCGGCGTGATCCTGCGCATGAAGTCGCTGAGTCTGGGCACGGTCGAGGAGTTCCCGTTCCTCGAGCCGCCGCCCGGCCGGGCGATCGCCGATGGCTACCAGCTGCTCGCCGAGCTCGGTGCGGTGGACGAGTTCAACGAGCTCACGCCGATCGGCGTCGAGCTCGCGCGCCTGCCGCTCGACCCGCGCGTCGGCCGCATGATCCTGGAAGCGCGCACGCGCGACGCGCTCACCGAGGTTCTGATCATCGCCAGCGCGTTCAGCGTGCAGAACGTGCGCGATCGGCCGCTCGAGCAGCAACAGGCGGCCGATGCGGCGCACAAGAAGTTCGACGACGAGAAGAGCGAGTTCATCGGCGATCTCAAGCTCTGGAAGTGGCTCGAAGGCGCGAAGGGCGGGGCGGGCGAGCACAAGCTCTCGCAGCGCAAGCAGGAGCAGCTGCTGCGCGAGCACTTCATCTCGCCGCGCCGTGTGCGGGAGTGGCGCGACATCCATTCGCAGCTGCACACGGTCGTCGCCGAACACAAGTGGCGGCTCAACGGCGCGCCGGCCACCTACGAGCAGATCCACCTCGCGATGCTCGCCGGCCTGCTCGGCAACATCGGCCTGAAGAGCGAGGACGAGGATTGGTACCTCGGCGCGCGCGGCATCCGCTTCTACAAGCACCCGGGCGCGAACCTGGCCAAGAAGCCGGGGCGCTGGATCGTCGCGGCCGAGCTGGTCGAGACGACGCGCTTGTTCGGCCGCAGCATCGCCGCGATCGAACCGCAGTGGCTGCCGGGCATCGCGGCGCATGTGATCAAGACGCAGCTGCTCGAGCCGCACTGGGAGAAGAAGGCTGCCGAGGTGATCGCGCTGGAGCGCGCCACGCTCTACGGCATCGTGATCTACAGCAACCGAAGAGTGAATTTCGGCAATGTGGATGCGGCCGCGGCGCGCGAGATTTTCATTCGCGAGGCGCTGGTGGCGGGCGAGTGGGAGACGAAGCTGCCGTTCGTCAACGCCAACCGCAAGCTGATCGCGCAGGTCGAGGAGCTGGAGCACAAGTCGCGCCGGCAGGACGTGCTGGTGGACGACGAGCTGATCCATGCGTTCTACGACGCGCAGCTGCCGGCGGACGTGTGCAGCGGCCACAGCCTGGAGCGCTGGTACCGCGAAGAAGCGAAGCGCCAGCCGCGCCTGCTGCTGCTCACGCGCGAGGAGCTGATGCGCCACGAGGCGGCGGGTATCACGAGCGCGGCGTTCCCGAAGACGCTGCGGCTCGGCGGCGTCGATTGCGGCGCGACCTATCTGCACGAGCCCGGTGACGCAAAGGACGGCGTGACCGTGACGGTGCCGATCTTCGCGCTCAACCAGGTGCACGACGAGCGCTGCGAGTGGCTGGTGCCCGGCATGCTGAAGGACAAGGTCCTCGCGCTCGTGAAGAGCCTGCACCAACGGCCGCGTTCGCGGCTGGTGCCGTTGCCGGACTATGCGCAGGCGTTCATCGACGCCGTGCCGTTCGGCGGTGGCGGCCTGATCGATGCGCTGCTGAAGCATGTGCGCGACAAGACCCAGCTCGACATCAAGCGCAACGACTTCAAGCTGGAGCAGGTGCCTGTGCACCTGCTGATGAACTTCCGCGTGGTCGATGAGCACGGGCGGCAGCTCGGCATGGGTCGCAACCTCGCGGTGCTGAAGGCCGAGCTGGGTGGGCAGGCGAGGTCGGCGTTTCAGGCGCTGGCGGGATTGAAGGTCGGTGGGCGCACTGAGCCCTCACCCCAGCCCTCTCCCAGAGGGAGAGGGAGTGAATTGCCCCCTCTCCCTCTGGGAGAGGGCCGGGGTGAGGGCGCGGCCACCAAGCACACCAGCTGGGATTTCGGCGAGCTCCCCGAGCTGCTCGAGGTCCGCCAGGGCAGCCAATCGCTCATCGGTTTCCCGGCGCTGATCGACAAGACGACGCATGTCGAGATCGAGGTCTTCGACGAGCCCGATCTGGCCGCGCGCAAGCACCGCGCCGGGTTGCGCCGACTGGTCGCGCTGCAAATCCGCGATGCGCTGAAGTACCTCGAGAAGAACATCCCCGACCTGCAGAAGATGGCGGTCGCGTACATGCCGCTCGGTTCGGCCGACGGGCTGCGCGATCAGATCATTGATCTCGCGCTGGACCGTGCCTTCCTCGCCGAGCCGCTGCCGACCGACGCCGCCGCCTTTGCGCGCCGCATCGACGAAGGCCGCGGCCGGCTCACGCTGATCGCGAGCGAGGTCGCGCGCAGCGCCGGCGTGATCCTGGTCGACTACGCCAGCGCGCTGCGCAAGCTGAAGGACGCGCGCGCGCCGAAAGAGGTTGGCGACGACATCACGACGCAGCTCGCGCGCCTGATGCCCAAACGCTTCGTCGCCGCCACGCCGTGGGCGCAGCTGGCGCACCTGCCGCGCTACCTGAAGGCGGTGGTGATGCGGCTCGACAAGCTGCGCGCCGACCCGGCCCGTGATGCCCAACGGCTGGCGGAGCTGCGCCCGATCGAGCAGCGCTACACCCGCCACCTCGCCGAACGCAAGGGCGTGCCGGATGCGCGGCTCGATGAGTTCCGCTGGCTGATGGAGGAGCTGCGCGTCAGCCTCTTCGCGCAGGAACTTCGCACCCCGCAGCCGGTCAGCGTCAAGCGGCTGGAGAAGGTCTGGGCCCAGTTGGCCAGCTGACAACCGCCGGGCTGGCCGCAGCGTTGCGTAGGTGCGCTACATTGGCGCGGCAACAACCACTGAGGAGTGCACGCATGAGTTATGTCTGGATGGCAGTGATCGGGTTCATCGTCGGTCTCGTGGCACGCGCGATCCTGCCGGGCACGCAGAGTCTCGGGATCATCCTGACGGCGGTTCTCGGCATCGCCGGGTCGTTCGCGGCCGGTTTCGTCGGGCAGGCGCTGGGCTGGTATCCGGCCGGCGCACCGGTCGGCTTCATCGCTTCGGTGATCGGCGCGATCGTGCTGCTCTTCGTCGTCAGCAAGCTCAAGGGCTCGTCGAGCTGAGCGTCATGGCCAAGGCGGCGGACTGGGTCGTGGTGCCCGACACCCCGAACGAGGTCGAGGCGGTGGTGCGGCAGTGCCGCCGCCTCGTCAACAAGCGCGCGCTGGTGGCGGCAGGCGTCGCCGTCGTGCCGATCCCGGGGGTGGACTGGATCACCGACGTCGCCGTGCTGCTCAAGCTCATCCCCGAGATCAACCGCGCCTTCGGGCTCACGCCGGATCAGATCGAGCGGCTCGCGCCGGACCGCCGGCTGGTCGTCTACAAGACGATCTCGGCCGGCAGCGGCATGCTGGTCGGCCGGCTCGTCACGCGCGAACTCGTCATCAAGCTGCTCAAGCTCGTCGGCGTGCGGCTGACGACGCAGCAGGCGGCGAAGTACGTGCCGATCGCCGGGCAAGCCGTGTCGGCGGTGCTGACGTTCTCGTCGCTGAAGTACGTGTGCGAGCAGCATATCCAGCAGTGCGTGGCCGTGTCACGCCAGCTGATGCTCCCGGCGCCCAAGGCGGCCTGAGCGGGGCCGGCGCCGGGTGCGCCATTGCACTGGGTACAATGCGTGCCTGTTCGGGGCGTAGCGCAGCCTGGTAGCGCAACTGGTTTGGGACCAGTAGGTCGCGAGTTCGAATCCCGCCGCCCCGACCAATCATTTCAAGGCCTCTCCCGGCCCCTACCAGCCCGTAGCTCAACTGGATAGAGCACCGACCTTCTAAGTCGGATGTCGGGGGTTCGAGTCCCTCCGGGCTGGCCACCAGAACGTGAAGCGGAGCGGCCATGATGCAGCGTATCGCGTCGCAGGACAACGCGTCCGAACTGACGCCGCACCCCCATCGGCTCACGCTGCGCGGCACGCCCCGCGAGGCGGATTTTCCGCCACTGTGCCCCCATTGCGGCAACGCAGCCGCTAACCGGATCGAGTACGCGAAGGTCTTTCGGCACAGCGATTCCGACGGCCCGACGCGCTATGTGGTGTCGTCGGTCAGCGTGCCGTTCTGCGATTCATGCATCGCGAGCCACCGCGCGCAGGAAGTCAGGCCCGCTCTGATCGAGAACGTGCTCTCGAGCTTCGCCACGATGGACATGCTCGGCGCGGTGTTCCCGGCGATCGCCGCGGTCTTCCTCGCCTACCTGGCGCTCGGTGACGTGCTGCACGGCCGCGGCACGCGCTTCCTGGTGGAACTCGGCATCGGCGCGGTGTTTGCATTGATCGCCTGGGCGCAAGGCCTTGCAGTCTGGGCCGAGACCGAGCACCTGCGCGTGCCGCCACTGAGCGAGGTCACGAGGGCGTTCGACTTCAGCGACGATTCGGCGTCGGCGTTCGAGGCGGCACGCTTCGTCTGCACGATGCGCAACCAATCCTTTGCCAACGCGTTCCGGATTCTCAACATCGATCGCGAATGGCTGACGAACAGCCCGCAGGCCCTGGCGGAGCGTCGCCGCACGAACCGACTCGTGTGGATCTTCGGCATCGTCCTCGCGCTCTTCGCGCTGTGGGATGTGCTGCGCGGCTTCTTCACCTGACCCGCGCGGGTCGGATCACTGGACGGCGTTGCTCAACGCTGTCCGCCGGCGAGCCGGCACCACCAGGTCTGCCGATAGCGGGCATCGGGGGCGCCCGCCGATCCGATCTCCAGGCCGGTGACGAGCAGGCCGTCGTGCTTGATCTTCGACACGAACGCTTCTTGCAACGCCGGCAGCAGGTGCGGCAGGCGGTTGTCGTCCTCCCGGTGCAGCGAGGCCTCGTAGACCAGGCCCGAGGCTTCGCCAGTGATCGTGACCTCGCGGCGCCAGCGCGTCAGAAAGAGATGCCCGCGGACGCGCGCGGCGGTCTCGAGTTCATCGGGCGGAAGCATCTCGCCGAGACGGCACATACGGACTACGTTGACCAGCATCGGCAACCTCGTGGGAAAGGGGCGGTGTCGCGAAGCGAACTGCGTTTACTTCAACGGGATCGCGGTGCCGCGATCCACCGCGACGGCGGTGACGCTGTTCTTCGGCGAGCCCTCGATGACCCGATCAGAGTAGGTCAGATACACCAGCGTGTTGCGCTTCCTGTCGACCATGCGCACGACGCGCAGCTTCTTGAACAGGAACGACTGCCGTTCGCTGAAGACCTCCTCCTGGTCGGGCAGTGGCTTGGAGAAGCTGATCGGGCCGACCTGCCGGCAGGCGATCGACGCGTCGGACTTGTCCTCCGCGAGCCCGACCGCGCCCTTGATGCCGCCGGTCTTGGCGCGCGAGATGTAGCAGGTGACGCCGCCGACCTTCGGGTCGTCCCACGCATCGACGACGATCTTGTGATCGGGGCCGATCAGCTTGAACACCGTATCGACTTCGCCGACTGTTTCGGCGTGGGCCGCCGCGGCCAGGCCGGCCGCGAGTAGGGCGAGCAGGGCGAACAGGGTCTTCATTCGATCTCCGGAGCGGGCAGGGCGGTTCATCGTTTCTGGTACTGCATCTTGCCGAACAAGACCTCGCGCGCCTTGTCGTCGTCGAGCGGCTTGCGCTGCGAGGCCAGCACCTCGACGCCGCGCTTCACCGCGGGCCGCGCCGCAATCTCGTCGAACCAGCCCTTGAGGTGCGGGAAGTCGCTCCACTCGATGCCCTGATTCTTCCAGGAGCGCAGCCACGGAAAAATCGCGATGTCGGCGATCGAGTAGGTCGGCCCGGCGATGTATTTGGTCTTCGCGAGGCGCTTGTCCATCACGCCGTACAGGCGCTTCGCCTCGTTGGTGTAGCGGTCGATCGCGTAGCCGATTTTCTCGGGCGCGTAGATGCGGAAGTGGTGGGCCTGCCCGAGCATCGGGCCGACGCCACCCATCTGGAACATCAGCCACTCGAGCATTTCGTAGCGGCCGCGCGTGCTCGCGGGCATGAACTTCCCCGTCTTCGCGGCGAGGTACATCAGGATCGCACCCGATTCGAACAGCGACAGCGGCTGCCCGTCCGGGCCATCCGGATCGATGATCGCCGGGATCTTGTTGTTCGGGCTGATCGCCAGGAACCCGGGCGTGAACTGTTCGCCGGCGCCGATGTCCACCGCGGTGGCGCGATAGGGCAGGCCGCACTCCTCCAGCATGATGTGAACTTTGTGCCCGTTCGGTGTGGCCCACGAATACACTTCGATCATGGTGAGTTCTTCCCTGACGCGCGCCCGGTGTGCGCTGGGTCGTCACTCTAGTTGATTGGGCGGCGCCATGCTCGAATCGTTCAAACGTCTGTTCGGCAGTCGCGGCGAGGATCACGAACCCGACCATGCCGACGTGGCCGAGTGGGCGGCGGGGCGTGGATTCGGTTTCAAGCGGGTGCGCGACGACGCCGGCTTCGTGATCGAAGGCCTGCTCGACGCCAAACCCTGGCGCATCGAATGGGGCCTGCCGCAGCGCGACTACATCATCGGCAACGAACTGCGCCTGCGCATGGAGCTCGAGCTGGCCGGCGACGCGCAGATGCTGCTGCTCTCGCGCTCGCTGATGGAAGCGCTGGAGCGCAAGACCTTCGAGGAGTTCACCGACAACGTGCAGACGCAGATCGGCACCAAGTCGCCCGAGGAAATGCGCTGGCTGGTGATGTTCCCGAAGATCAACCTGAGCACGCTGAAGACCTTGCGTGCGCGTTTCGGTGCGGTGGCGAGCTCGCCGGAGGCGGGCCTGGCCTGGATCTCCGGGCCGCTCGCCGATGCGATCGAGCAACAAGCTGCGAGCGGCTTCCTGCGCGATGAGCCGCCGTTCGTGCTGATGACGCTGCGCGGCCGCGCCTATCTGCGCATGCAGTTGCTCACGCCGAACGTGTCGCACATCGCCGCCGCGCTGGCGCTGTTCGAGACCGCGGTCACCCGCGCGCTCGGCTTGGGCGGCGCCGCCTCGGGCAAGTCGCCGGAGTGGACGAACAGCTCGGCGAGCACCGCCTGGCAGACGCTGCAAACCGACGAGATCGCCGACCCGCGTCGAAAGAAGTAGGGTCAGGCGTACTTGCCCAGCTCCAGCTTGGCGATCGCATTGCGGTGCACTTCGTCCGGGCCATCCGCGAAGCGCAGGGTGCGCGCGCCGGCATAGAAGCCGGCGAGCGGGAAGTCTTCGCAGACGCCACCGCCGCCGTGCGCCTGCATCGCCCAGTCGATCACCTGCAGCGCCATGCTCGGCGCCACCACCTTGATCATCGCGATCTCGGCCTTCGCGGTCTTGTTGCCGGCCACGTCCATGATCCACGCGGCCTTCAGGGTCAGCAGGCGCGCCATGTCGATGCGGCAGCGCGCTTCGGCGATGCGCTCGCGCGTCACGCCCTGCTCGGCCACCGTGCGGCCGAACGCGACGCGCGACGAGGCACGCTTGCACATCAGCTCCAACGAACGCTCGGCCAGCCCGATCAGCCGCATGCAGTGATGGATGCGCCCCGGCCCGAGCCGGCCCTGCGCGATCTCGAAGCCGCGGCCTTCGCCGAGCAGGATGCTGCTCGCCGGCACGCGCACGTTGTCGAAGGTGATCTCCATGTGGCCGTGCGGCGCGTCGTCGTAGCCGAACACCGACAGCGGCCGCAGCACCTTGATGCCGGGTGTGTTCGCCGGCACCAGGATCATCGATTGTTGCGAGTGGCGCGGCGCGTCGGGGTCGGTCTTGCCCATGAAGATGTAGATCTGACAGCGCGGGTCGCCGGCGCCGCTGATCCACCACTTGCGACCGTTGATGACGTAGTCGTCGCCCTGGCGCTCGATGCGCGAGGCGATATTGGTCGCATCGCTGGATGCGACTGCCGGCTCGGTCATCGCGAACGCGCTGCGGATCTTGCCGTTCAGCAGCGGCTCCAGCCACTGCTCCTTGTGCTCGGGCTTGCCGTAACGTTCGATTGTCTCCATGTTGCCGGTGTCGGGCGCCGAGCAGTTGAAGACCTCGGAGCACCACGGCACGCGGCCCATGATCTCGGCCAGCGGCGCGTAGTCGCTGTTCGACAGGCCGAAGTCGCGGCCGTTGTGCGCCGAGGCTTCGCCGCCGGCTGTGGGCGGCAGGAACAGGTTCCACAGGCCCGTCGCGCGTGCTTTCGGCTTCAGATCCTCGATCGTCTTGAGCGGCGTCCAGCGCTTGCCGGCGGCGGTGTTCGCGGCGATCTCGGCGTCGTACTTCGATTCGGCCGGATAGATGTGATCGTCCATGAACTTGAGCAGCTTGGCCTGCAGTTCGAGGGCGCGGGGTGAGTAGGCGAAATCCATCGTTGTCTCCTTCGGAAGGTGATGGTCAGGCGCGTGCTAGGCGAGTTTCGCCAGCGCCCAACCCATTTCTGCGAGCGATCTCGCACCGGCGCCAGCTTGACGTGCTTGCGCGCTCGACGCTGTCCCCATCTCGACACGTTTCGCAATTCCTTGCACGATACCGGCCAGGCGGAACAGGTTGTAGGCGAGGTAGAAGTTCCAGTCGGCCATCACCGCGTCGGCATCTTTTCCTTTTCCGATCCTGCCCGTTCTTTCGCAGTAGAGCCGCACATAGCTCTTCTCGTCGGGGATGCCGAGCGCCGCGTGATCGAGGCCGCCGATGCCGCGGAACCGCCCGGGCTCGATGTGCCAAGACATGCAGTGGTAGCTGAAATCGGCGAGCGGGTGGCCGATGGTCGAGAGCTCCCAGTCGAGCACCGCGATCACGCGCTGTTCGGTCGCGTGGAACATCAGGTTGTCGAGCCGATAGTCGCCGTGCACCACCGCGAGCTGCGACTCGTCGCGCGCGCTCGCCGGGATGTGCGCCGGCAGCCATGCGATCAGCTGGTCCATCGCGTCGATCGGCTGGGTGATCGACGCGAGGTATTGCTTGGTCCAGCGGCCGATCTGGCGCTCGAAGTAGTTGCCCGGTTTGCCGTAGCCGGCCAGGCCCGCCTTGTTCATATCGACGTTGTGCAGCGCGGCGATGACGTGGTTCATCTCGTCGTAGATCGCGCCGCGGGTCGGTTTGTCTGCGCTCGGGATCGCCTGATCCCACATCACGCGGCCGGCCATGAACTCCATCACGTAGAAAGCGCGGCCGATGACGGATTCGTCTTCGCACAGCAGGTGCATCCGCGGCACCGGCACGTCGCTGGCGTGCAGCGCGCGCATCACCGTGAACTCGCGTTCGACCGCGTGCGCCGACGCCAACAACTTGGCCGACGGGCCGGGCTTGGAGCGCAGCACATAGGAGCGCGCCGGTGTGATCAGCTGGTAGGTCGGGTTCGATTGGCCGCCCTTGAATTGCGCAACTGTGAGCGGCCCGTCGAAACCTTCGAGGTGCGCTTCGAGGTAGGCCTGCAACGCGGCCACGTCGAAGGCGTGCGATTCGGCCACGGCCTTGGTGCCGGTCTGGGCTTCCATGTCATCCACCTCGATGCGAACTGATCACTTGCTGGAAATCGCCAGCAGCTTTTCTTTGGACAGCACGACCAGCCGGGTCGGCTCGATGCGCACCGCACCATCGCGCTCGAAGCCCTTGAGCTCCTGGTTCACACGCTGGCGGGAGGCGCCGAGCAACTGCGCTAGGTCTTCCTGCGCGAGCTGCAGGCCGATGCGGATCTCCTCGCCCTGCGCGATGCCATAGCTGCGCGCGAGCAGCAGAATCTGCTTGGCCAGCCTTGAGGCGAGCGGGCGTGTGTTGAGGTCTTCGACCGCGTCGAACATGAGTCGAAGGCGCCGGCAGTTCAGCCGCAGCAGCGCTTCGTAGAGCTCGGTGTGCTGGGCCAGCAGCTCGTTGAAGTCGGCCTTGCGCACCACCAACAAGGTGGTTTCGCCGTGCGCATTCGCATCGTGCGTGCGCGGCAGACCGTCGAACAGCGAGATGTCGCCGAACCAGGTGCCGGGCTCCACGTAGGTCAGCGTGACCTGCTTGCCCGACAGCGACACCGAGCTCACGCGCACTGCGCCCTTGGCCACGCCGCACCACTCGTCGGCCGGCGCGCCGCGGGCCGACATCATCGCGCCATTGGGCAGACGGCGCACCGCCGCGCGCGACAGAATCGCTTCGCGCAAAGGAGATGAGAGTCTGGAAAACCAAGAGCCGGCGTCGATGTTGGAGCGTTCGGCGATTGTAAGAACGGGGGTATTCATTGATGAGTCGCTGATGTGACAGCATCATGCCGCTGTGCGAACCTATTGTGTATGACCCGTGGAGATACCGATGACCGCCACAACCCTCGACATTCCCAGCCGCAAGAACAAGGTCAGTCCCGAAGAATGGCAGGTGCGCGTCGATCTGGCCGCCGCCTACCGGCTCGTCGCGGCGTTCAAGTGGGACGATCTCGTGTTCACCCACATCAGCGCGCGCGTGCCCGGCCGCCAGGACCAGTTCCTGATCAACCCCTACGGGCTGATGTTCGAGGAGATCACGGCATCGAGCCTGATCAAGATCGACGCGCGGGGCCACAAGGTCGATGAGTCGCCCTACGACGTGAACCCGGCCGGCTTCACGATCCACAGCGCGATCCATGCCGTGCGCCACGACGCTCAATGCGTCCTCCATGTGCACTCGCTGAACGGGATTGCGGTTTCGGCGCAGAAGGGCGGCGTGCTGCCGATCTCGCAGCAGTCGATCTTCGTGTTGTCGAGCCTGAGCTATCACGACTACGAAGGCGTCGCGCTTCGCGACGACGAGAAGCCGCGCCTGGTGGCCGACCTCGGCGCCGACAACAATTTCCTGATGCTCCGCAACCACGGCCTGCTGACGCTCGGCGGCACGATCGCCGATGCCTTCCTGAGCATGTACCTGTTCGAGACCGTCTGCACGATTCAGGTCCGGGCCCAGGCCGGCGGCGGCGAGCTGATCACGGTCGATCCGCGCATCATCGCTGGCGCCCAGGCGCAGGCCAAACAGGCCACGCGCGGCGTCGGCGGCGGCGCATTGACGTGGCCGGGCCTGCTGCGCCGGCTCGACCGCGCCGACTCCAGCTTCCGGACCTGAAAGTTTCTCAGCGGAACGTCGGCGGGCGCTTTTCGAGGAAGGCGTTCAACCCCTCGGCGCCGTTGGCGTGGAACAGGTTCGCGACGAAGTGATCGCGCTCCGAGGCGAGTTGCTCGGTCAGCGAATGGCGGCTCGTCTGGTGCAGCAGTTCCTTCGCGCTCGCCAACGCGTTCGGTGCCATCGCCGCGAGGCGTTCGGCCAGTCGCAGCGCCTCGCCGAACGATTGCCCGCTGGGCGCGACGGCCGCGACCAGCCCCCATTCGAACAGCTGCCGCGCCGAGACCGGCTCGCCCAGCCAGAGCAGTTGCTGCACACGTGCGCGCGGCAGCGCCTGCATCAGCGCCCAACTCGCGCCACCATCGGGCGAGAGCCCGATGCGGCCATACGACAGGATGAAGCGCGCATCTTCCGCCGCGACTATCAGGTCGCATGCCAGCGCCAGCGAGAAGCCGGCGCCGGCCGCCGCACCATCCACGGCGGCGATGACGGGTTTCGGAAACGCCCGCAGCGCCTCGATGAACTGATGCAGGTGCTCGAGCATCTGGAATTGAGCAGGTGGGCCGGCGCGGCGCCGCTCCACCAACCCTTGCAGGTTGCCACCGGCGCAGAAATGCCCGCCGTCACCGCGCAGCAGCACGGCGCGCAGGTCGGTGTCGGCCTCGGCGACGTTGAGGGCCTCGATGCCCGCGGCGATCACCTGGTGTGACAGCGTGTTTCGGGTCGCCGGATCACTGAGCGTCATTACCAGCACGGCGCCGATTCGTTCGGTCAGCAGCTCTGAGGGCATGGGCGGCGGGCTCACGAAGTGGGGGCGGGCGGGATTGTGTCACTCAAGCTGGGCCGGCACCGGCCGATACCGGAAGGGGACCCTGTTTCTTCATGCTAGAGTCCAAGGCAGTATTGTCGAAACGCAGTCCACGAGCCCCCCACATCACACGCATGCGCGCAGCTTCGACCTTCACCGCGATCGGCGCTGCGCTGTGGTTCGCCGCCTCGTCGGCGCATGCACTGGGCTTCGGGCGCATCACCAATGCCACTCAGCTGGGGCAGCCGCTGAATTTCGCCGCGGCGGTGCGGCTCGACGTCGATGAGAGCCTGGCGCGCGAGTGCGTCTCCGCCGAGGTGCAGTCGGGCGACAACAAGCTGCAGCCCGGCCAGGTCCGCACCACGCTGGAAGGCAGCCCGGAATCCTCCGAGCGCAGCGTGCGCGTCACCACCAACACCATCATCGACGAGCCGGTGGTGACCATCAGCGTCACCGTCGGCTGCACGGCCAAGATCACGCGCAAGTTCGTCGCCTTCATCGACCCGCCGCTGATCAACCTCGCGCAGGGCGGCTTCAGCGGTCCGACCTTGCCGCCGCAGCGCAATGATTCGCAGGTCGAGCCGCTGCTGACGCTGGTGGAGGGCGAGAGGCCTGACGTCGCCGCGCCGAAACGACCCGAGCGTTCGACCGCCACCCGGGTGCGGCCGCGTGCGAACGTGGCGCCGCGCGCGCCCGCGGCGCCGTCGCGGCTCGACGTCGCCTCGGGAGAAGCCGCGGCACCCGCGCCCCCGCCGCAACCGAAGAGCGGCACGCCGCGTCGCTCGGCGCAACGCGTGCGCGTGGCGGCGGCGCCGGCCGGGCCGCGCCTGAAGCTGGAGACGGCCGCGGCCGCCGCGAGCCCCGCGTCGGCGGCATCGTCGCCGCTGGCCACCGCGGCCGCCGCGCTGGCGAGCGCCGAGGCCCTTTCCGCTGCCGCCAGGGTTGGGGAACAGGCCGAACAGCTGGCGAAGGAGCGTGAGCGGATCCGGGTGCTCGAAGACGGTCTGAACAAGTTGCGCGCCGAATCGCAAGCGACGCAAAAAAGCATGGCCGCGTTGCAGGCTCGGCTGAAGGAAGCCGAGTCGGAGCGCTATGCGAACCCGTTGATCTATGGGCTGGCCTGGCTGTCGGCGCTGCTGGCGCTCGCGGTGGGCTGGCTGCTCTGGCGCCAGTCGCGCGCGCGCCATGCGGCTCAGTGGTGGACGGCACCCGCACCGTCGCAAGCCCCGCCGCCGCAGCAGCAGCGGCAGCCGATCGACTCGCGCGTGATGGGACCGAACAGCATCGCCGGCGGTTTGCCGTCGGTGTCGCTCAGCCTGGACGATCCGACCACCGGCGCCGGCGCGTTCGACATTCCGACTGTCATCGACGATGACCCGCCCGCGCCGCCGCCGCCGCTGAGCCACCCACCATCGTTCGGGCCGACGGCATCGATTCCGCTGCTGCAGGCCGAGCCGGCGCGCGAGCTCTCGGTCGAGGAACTGATCGACCTCGAACAGCAGGCCGAATTCTTCGTCGTGCTCGGTCAGGACGACGCCGCCATCGAGCTGCTGATGAGCCATGTGCGCAGCGACGGTGGCATCAGCCCGCTGCCTTACCTCAAGCTGCTGGAGATCTATCGTCGGCGCGGCGAAAACGAACCCTACGAGCGCATCCGCGATCGCTTCAACCGGCGCTTCAACGCCTACGCGCCCGACTGGGATTCCGACCTGCAGCACGGCCGCACGCTGGTCGATTACCCCGACACGATCGCGCGCCTTCAGGCTCTGTGGGCCACGCCGACGCGCGTGATGGAGACGCTCGACGCATCGCTGTTCCGCCGCAACAGCACCGACGAAACCTTCGATCTGCCCGCGTATCGCGAGCTGCTGTTTCTCTACTCGGTTGCTCGCGATCTGGCCGAGCACGGCGGCATGGCGCCGCTGTCGGACGTCGATTTTCTGCTGCCGTTGAGCGATGATCCGGACGCCGAGCCGATCTCGCGCCTGTCGGCCGTGACCGGGCCGGGTGACTTCCAGAACAGCGACCTGATGACGATGCCGCTGGACTTGGACGTCACCTTCGATCCGCCCGCCAACCGCGCCTACGAATCCGCCGAAACCCTACCCGCAGCATTGCGGCGCACGCCGGATCAATCGTTTCCGACCGACTCGGGTTTTCTCGACTTCGACCTGAACCAGCCTTTCGATCCCGGCAAGCCGAGCGCGAAGAAGTAGGCCCTGGTTCACAGCCGAGCCAGTCGCTCGAGGGCGAGGTTCAGCGTCTCGTCCTTCTTCGCGAAGCAGAAGCGCGCGATGCGCTGCTCGAAGCCACCCTGGTAGAACGCCGACAGCGGGATCGCCGCCACGCCGATCTCGGTCGTGAGCCACTTGCAGAAGTCCGCTTCGGGCAGGTCGCTCACCGCGGCGTAATCGACGCACTGAAAGTAGCTGCCGGTCGTCGCCAGCGGCCGCAGCCGCGTGGTTGCCAGCCCGGCCCGGAACAGATCGCGCTTGTGCTGGTAGAACGCCGGCAGCCTGAGGTGGTTCGATGCATCCGCCATGAACGCCGCGAGCCCGTGCTGCATCGGCGTGTTGACGGTGAACACGTTGAACTGATGCACCTTGCGGAATTCGACCATCAGCGGCGCGGGCGCGGCCACATAGCCGACCTTCCAGCCGGTGACGTGGTAGGTCTTGCCGAAGCTCGACACGATGAAGCTGCGCTGCGCCAGCTCCGGGACGCGCGCCACGCTCTGGTGGAGCGCGCCATCGAACACCATGTGCTCATAGACCTCGTCGGCGATCACGATCACGTCGGTGCCACGAAGCAGGTCGGTCAGCTGCTGCATCTGCTGCGCCGACCAGACGGTGGCGCTCGGGTTGTGCGGTGTGTTGACGATGATCGCGCGGGTGCGCGGCGATAGCGCGGCCTGGATGAGCGCGAAGTCGGGCTCGAAGGTGCCCGGCGTCAGCGGCACATGCACCGCGCGTCCGCCGGCGAGCTCGATGTTGGGCTCGTAGCTGTCGTAGCACGGGTCGAGCACGATCACCTCGTCGCCCGGATGCACGATGGCCAGGATGATGGTGATGATGGCCTGCGTGGCGCCGGCGGTGATCGTGATCTCGCTGCCCGCGTCATAGGCGTGGCCATACATCGCGGCGATCTTGGCTGCGACGGCCTCGCGCAGCACCGGCACGCCGGGCATCGGAGGGTACTGGTTCAGGCCCGCGCGCATCGCCGCATCGACGGCGTCGAGCAGCCGCGGGTCGCAGTCGAAATCGGGGAAGCCCTGGCCGAGGTTGACGGCATCATGCTGCTGCGCGAGCGCCGACATCACGGTAAAGATCGTCGTGCCGACCTGCGGCAGTCGGCTGGTGAACCGGGGTGTGGGGAACGTGTTCATGAATGAAGTCAAAGTTGATAGTCGTCGGCCTCGCCGGCCATCGCGCTGGCGATGAGCTTGCGGCTCAATCGATCCGACATCATCTCGGCAAAGGCGTAGACGAAGTTGCGCAGGTAGGCGCCGCGCTTGAACGCGATCCGGGTGACGTTGCTGCCGAACAGGTGGCCGACCGGGCGCGACACCAGATCGCCGCCCGGCGGGTCGTCGCGCACCGCGAGCTCGGCGACGATGCCCACGCCCAGGCCGATGCGCACATAGGTCTTGATGACGTCGGCATCGATCGCTTCGAGCACGATGTTGGGCTTGAGCTGGCGCGCGGCGAAGGCCTGGTCGACGCGCGTACGGCCGCTGAACGACGGGTGGTACGACACCAGCGGCCAGAGCGCCAGGTCTTCGAGCGAGATGCGCTCGAGCTGCGCCAGCGGGTGGCCGGCCGGCATCACGACCACATGCCGCCATTCGTAGCAGGGCAGGGTGACGAGTTCGTCGCGGCCGGTCAGCGACTCGGTCGCCAGGCCGAGATCGGCCACCTCCTCGATCACCATCCGCGCGACCTGCTCCGGCGAGCCCTGGTGCAGGCTGATGTTGACCTTCGGGAAGCGCTTGCGCAGCAGCGCCACCGGCTCGGGCAGGAAGTAGCGCGCCTGGCTGTGCGTGGTTGCGATGGAGAGCGTGCCGGCATCCTGCATCGAGAACTCTTCGCCGATGCGCTTGAGGTTGCCGACCTCGCGCATGATCACCTCGATGCTCTTGAGCACCTCGCGGCCCGGCTCGGTGACGCGGCGCAGGCGCTTGCCGTGGCGCGCGAAGATGTCCACGCCGAGCTCGGCCTCGAGTTCGAGGATGGCCTTCGAGATGCCCGGCTGAGAGGTGAACAGCGCCTTGGCGGTCTCGGTGAGGTTGAGGTCGCGTCGCACCGCCTCCTGCACGAACCGGAACTGGTGGAGATTCATGGCAGAGGGTCGTCGCTCAATTGGAAGACTGCGGCATGCGCCATCGCATCGATCACGCTCGGTTGCTCGCCGACCGCGCGTTGCAATTGCCAGCGGATCGCCGGGTGGGCGGCGCGAAGCTCGTCGAGAAGCAGCGGCAGATCCTTGCGCACATGACCGCCGGCGCCGAGAAACAGCGGCAGCACATCGATGCGCTCGCAGCCCGACGCCGCCATCGCGTGGCCCGCATCGAGCAGCGTTGGCATCATGAACTCCAGGAACGCGAGCTGCACGATCCAGCTCGGCTCATGCAGCCGCGCACGCGCTGCGACGGCCTCGAACGGCTCGGCCCAGCGCGGGTCGCGCGCGCCGTGCGCGAACAGCAAGAGGCCACGCTTCATGACAGCCCCTCGGCCGACGAGTACGTCGGCCGATCCCCCGGGGGGATGCGGGCCGGCTTGGCTGGGCCACGAAGGGGCCACTGCGTGGCCCTTGCCCGGCGCTCGACCCTCATCGGTACCTCACCAGCCAGCTGAACGCGGCGAACGAGAGCAGCAGGTAGAGCGCGCTCGGCGCGGCGGCCACCATCCACGGCGTCCAGTCGCGCAGCAGCCCGAGGTGGCCGGCGACGTTGTTGAGCAGCACGAAGCTGATGCCCAGCATGATGCCGCCGAAGACCTTCAGGCTCACGCCGCCAGCGCGCGCGTGCAGGTAGGCGAAGGGCAGCGCCAGGCCGACCATCACGAGGCAGGCGAACGGGTAGAGCGCGCGCTTCCAGAACTGGATCTGATGGCTCTGCGCGGCCTGCTCGTTGTCCGACAGATGCACGATGTAGCGGGCCAGGTCGATCGTCGACATCGTGCTCACCGGCGACACCGCCGCCGCCACCACCGCGGCGGAGAGGCTGCTGCGCCAGGCCATCGTCAGCAGGTTCTCTTCGGGCACCTGCGGCGTGGCGGCGGCACCGTTTTCGGCGATCCAGCGCGTCACCGTCACGTCCTTCAGCATCCAGGTCTGGTCCGGCTCGACCTGCGCACTGCCGGCTGCAATGCGGCGCAACAAGCGGCCGTCGGCATCGAACTCGAAGATTCGGATCTCGTTGAGCAGTCTGGCGGGCCCGGACGAGCCGACATTGATCGAGTAGCTGCGCTCGCCCTGCGGCGTGCTCGCGTGATCCTTCAGCCACGCGCCCGAGGCGCCGAGCTTGCTGCCGCCCTTGTAGACGGCCTTCAACTGCGTCGCCTGGCGTTCGCTGAACGGCGCGAGGTAGTCGCCGACAAGAAAGGTCAACACGCCGAAAATCAGCCCGAGGCTGGCGAGCAGCGACAGCGCGCGCGCTGGTCCGAGGCCGCCGGTGCGCAGGATCGTGTACTCCGACGATTGCGCCATGCGCGACAGCGTGTAGATCGTGCCGATCAGCACCGCGATCGGCGCGATCTCGTAGAAGTGGCCCGGCACCAGCAGCAGCGAGTACAGCGCCGCGTGCAGCATCGTGTAGCTGCCCTGGCCGACATCGCCGAGCTGGTCGATGAAGTCGATGAAGAACGACAGCGAGAGGAAGGCCGCGGCGACGAACGCCACCGCAGAGACGATGTCGGCGTAGAAGAGCCGGCGAACCGTCTTCACGCGCTCACCATCGGCCGCCGCCAGCCGATACGGCTCGTGCCTTGCTCGCGCCACCACAGCAAGCCGACGGCGATTAGGAATGCGCCGCCATGCGCCACGATCAGTGCGCTGCCCATGCTCGCCTTGCCACCGGCGATCCAGGCCTCGGTGAGATTGATGACGTTGTAGTAGACGACGAACGCGAGCAGCGCGAACAGCAGGTTCCAGTTGCTGGCGCGGCGCGGGTTCGAGGCCGAGAGGCCGATGCCGAGCAGCACCAGGTTGGCTGCGCCCAGCAGCAGGCCGAGTCGCCACGCGAGCTGGCCTTGATGCTTCGGCGTGGGCTCGTACAGCAGTTCGAGCGTGGAGCGTGCCTTGGGCGGGAGGTTGTCCATGCTCGAGAGCACCTTCTCGCCGGCCTGCACACGGTAGCCCTCGAAGCGCGCCAGTGTCTTCTCGCCGGTGCGCAGGTTCTCGTCGTTGCGCTGGCCGCGGGTCAGCACCAGGTAGCGGTCGTCGCCCTGCATCTCGATGCGACCGCTGCGGGCGGAGGTCACACGTTCGGATTCGGGCAGCGATTCGAGAATGAACACGTTGCGGCCGGTGTGGGTGTCGACGGCGTCGCGCTCGATGAAGAAGACGCGCTGGCCGTCGCTCGAGGTCTGAAACTGCCCCGGCGTGACGCGCGACAGATCGGAGCGGCGCTCGAAACGTTCCTTCAGCTCGACGCTGCGCTGGTTCTGCCAAGGCCACACGAACAGCGCCAGCACGCCGATCACCAGCAACACCGGCCAGCTCATGCGCAGCACCGGCTGCACGAAACGCGTCAGGCCGACGCCGCTCGAGAACCAGATCGCCATCTCGCTATCGCGGTACATGCGCGACAGCGTCGCGACGACCGACACGAACAATGACAATGCCAGCATCGTCGGCAGGTGGCCGAGCGCGGTGTAGCCGAGGAACAGCACCACCTCCTGCGGCGCGATCTCGCCGCCCGCGGCCTTGCCCAAGGTGCGGATCAGGAACATCGTCAGCACGATGGTCAGGATCACGACCAGCGTGGCCCCGAAGTTGCGCGCCAGCTCTCGGCGCAAGGTGGAATCGAATAACATCGACGGCTCGTCAAATGGACCGCCGATTATGGACTTTCGCCATCAGATTTCTGCACCCGACGGCCTGGCCGGCCTGACCTGCGACGCGCTCGTGCTGATCGTGACCGGCGACGCCGTCGATGCCGCGCTCGATGCGCCGCTGGCGGCTGCCCTCGGCGACGCGCTAGCGCAGGGCGACCTCACGCTCAAGGCCGGCAAGAGCATCTACCTGCACCGACCGGCCGGCATCCGCGCGCCGCGCGTCGTGTTCGCGGTGGCCGGCGCGACGACCGCGAAGGCGTTCAAGGCGGCGGTGGCGAGCGGCATCAACCATGTCAAAGGCTCGGGCGCCAGGCACGTGGCGATCGGCTACGCGGGCACGGTCGAATTGACGGATGCGCATGCCGAAGCGATGGTGGCCGCGGTTCGCGACGCGACCTACGTCTACCGCCACACCAAGCCGAGCGCGCCGGCCGCGTCCGCGATCGCCAAGCTCACGCTGCTGTGCGGCAAACCGGAAGCGAAGGCCGTGCAGCAGGGGCTGGTGCGCGGCCACGCGATCGGTGCCGGCGTGACGCTTGCGCGTGAATGCGCGAACCGCCCCGGCAACCACTGCACGCCCACGTATCTTGCGCAGCAGGCGAAGAAGCTGGGCAAGGAGTACGGCCTCAAGGTCGAGGTGCTCGACCGCAAGGCCTGCGAGAAGCTCGGCATGGGCTCGTTCCTGTCGGTGGCGCAAGGCTCGGACGAGCCGCTGCGCTTCATCGTCGCGCGCTACGACGGTGCGGCCAAGTCGCAGGCGCCGGTGGTGCTGGTTGGCAAGGGCATCACCTTCGACACCGGCGGCATCTCGCTGAAGCCGGGTGCCGAGATGGACGAGATGAAGTTCGACATGGGCGGCGCGGCGAGCGTGCTCGGCACGCTGCGCGCCGTCGCGGAGCTGAAGCCGAAGCTGAACCTGGTCTGCATCATCCCGTCGTGCGACAACATGCCCAGCGGCAGTGCGGTCAAGCCGGGCGACGTGGTCAAGAGCATGTCGGGCCAGACCATCGAGATCCTGAACACCGATGCCGAGGGGCGGTTGATCCTGTGCGATGCGCTGACGTATGCCGAGCGGTTCAAGCCCGCCGTCGTGGTCGATGTCGCGACGCTGACCGGCGCTTGTGTCGTCGCGCTCGGCAACCACCACTCGGGCCTGTTCACGGCCGACGACAGAATCGCCGCGCAAATGCTGGCCGCGAGCGAGGCCGGCCTCGACCCGTGCTGGCGCATGCCGATCGACGAGGAGTACGGCGAGGGCCTGAAGAGCAACTTCGCCGACATGGCCAACATCGGCGGGAGGGCCGGTGGCGCGAGCGTCGCGGCAGCGTTCCTGCGCCGCTTCACCGCGAAGTACCCGTGGGCGCACCTCGACATCGCCGGCACGGCCTGGAAGTCCGGCGCCTCGAAAGGCTCGACCGGCCGGCCGGTGCCGTTGCTGACGCACTTCGTGCTGGCGCAGCAGGGTTGAATGACCGAGATCAGCTTCCACTTCAACGTACCGGATCGCACCGAGTACGCCTGCCGCCTGTTACGCAAGGCGCTGCGCAAAGGCGCGCAGATCGTGGTGACCGGTGCGCCGCCGGTGCTGGCGAACCTGGATCGGACGCTGTGGACGTTCGACCCGCTCGAGTTCGTCCCGCATGTGATGGCTCGGCCCGGCCAGGAGATCGCGGCGCGGCTGCGCACCACACCGGTGTGGCTGGTCGCCGACCTGGCGCAGGCGGGGCACCACGATGTGCTGGTGAACCTCCATGACGACGCACCAGCGGGGTTCGAGGGCTTCGCCCGCGTGATCGAGATCGTCACGCCGGAGGAACGCGACCGACTCGCCGCGCGCCAGCGCTGGAAGCACTACGCGACGCGGGGCTACGCGATCGAGAAGCACGAGGTGGCAAGTTGAGCGGCGATCACTGGCAGGCGCCCGTTGGCGTTCCGACCCTGACCGAAGTCGTCGTGATGCCGGATCCGACGACGCTGGCGCCACTCGGGCCCGCCGCCGAGGCGATGCCGTTCGAGGGCCACGATGTCGGGGCCCGTGTCGTCGCACCGGCGACGCCGATCACGGCACCCCCGTCGCCACCCATGGGGCCGCTCGGCGAAGACGAACTCGTCCAGCGCGTGCTGGCCGACCTTCAGCACCAGATCGAACTGATGCTCGAATACCGGCTGCGCGAGGCGCTCTCACCGATCCTGACGCGGGCGACCGACAGCATCATCCGCGACGCCCGTGCCGAGCTGGCATCGACATTGCGTGATGTCGTCGCCCGCGCGGTGGCGCAGGAGATGTCCCGTCATCGCGGCCGCTAGTCGGCGCGTTGTAGCCCCACCCCCGAGGTTTGCGTCCCACAAGTCGCAGCCGTGAGACCCGAGCATTCACTGAGTGAGCGGGCTTGCTTTTGGGGTATTGTGTCGCCCGTTGATCACTCAACCATTACTCATTTCCCATCTGGAGATTTTGCATGCAAGTCAAATTGAACACGATCGTTGCGGCTGCCGTGGTGCTGTTCGGCAGCGCGGCGTATGCGCAGGACATGGTCGTCAAGATCGGCCACGTCGGGCCGACCAGCGGCGGCATCGCCCACCTGGGCAAGGACAATGAAAACGGCGCCAAGATGGCCATCGACGAGCTCAACGCCAAGGGCGTGACGATCGGCGGCAAGAAGGTCAAGCTCGAACTCCAACCGGAAGACGACGCTGGCGATCCGAAGCAGGGCACCGCGGTCGCCCAGAAGCTGGTCGACTCGAAGGTCGCCGGCGTGATCGGCCACCTGAACTCGGGCACCACGATCCCGGCGTCGAAGATCTACAGCGATGCCGGCATCCCGCAGATCTCGCCGTCGGCGACCAACCCGAAGTACACCCGCCAGGGCTTCAAGACCGCCTTCCGCGTCGTGGCCGACGACGTGCATCTGGGCAGCACGCTCGGCAAGTACGCCGTCAAGGAACTCAAGGGCAAGTCGATCGCCGTGATCGATGACCGCACGGCCTATGGCCAGGGCGTGGCCGAAGAGTTCACCAAGGCCGTCAAGGCCTCGGGTGGCGCGATTGCCGAAACGCAATTCACGACCGACAAGGCGACCGACTTCACCGCCATCCTGACCCAGATCAAGGCGAAGAAGCCCGACGTCATCTTCTTCGGCGGCATGGACGCCGTGGCCGGCCCGATGATCCGCCAGATGAAGCAACTCGGCATCAACGCCAAGTTCATGGGCGGCGACGGCATCTGCTCGGGCGAGCTGCCCAAGCTGGCCGGTGGCGCGATGGCCGATGGCCAGGTGGTTTGCGCTGAAGCCGGTGGTGTCGAAGGCACGCAAAAAGTCGGCATGGAAAAGTTCCGCGAAGACTACAAGAAGAAGTTCGGCATCGAGGTGCAGGTGTACGCACCCTACGTCTATGACGCGCTCAACGTGATGGTCGCCGCGATGGTCAAGGCCGGCTCGGCCGACCCGAAGGTCTACCTGCCGGTGCTGGCCAAGACCGACGGCTACAAGGGCGTGACCGGCAACATCTCGTTCGACGACAAGGGCGACGTGAAGAATGGCGCGCTGACGCTGTTCACCTACAAGGGTGAAAAGCGCGACCAGATCGCCGTCGTTCGATAAGCCGAACGTCTCACGACGATGACAAGGGGCGCTTCGGCGCCTCTTTTTTTGGCTGGCTTGGCTTCGCTACAGCTTGATGTTGGCGCCCGCGGCAGCGAGCAGCAGCAAACTGCCGGACGGCAAAGGCAGCTCGATCTCACCTTGCCCGTGCCATGACCCCAGGCCGCGCGGGTGCGTGCTGTCGAGCACCACGTCCCAGACGCCGGCCGGCAGCATGAAGCTGCTGTCCTCGGCCTGCGCATTCACGAGCAGCAACAGCGGCGCCGCGGCGCGCCCCGGCTCGCCGATCAGGCAGCCGAGCACGCGCTCGTTCGGGTCGCGCCAGGCGTCGGCCTGAAGCGGCTCGCCGGTGCGCGTCAGCCACGCCAGGTCGTGCAGGCCGAGCGGGTCGGTCAGGCCGCTGTACCAGCGATTCGCGAACGGCCGGGCGACGCGCCGCAGCGCGATCACGCGCGCCGTGAAGGCAATCAGGTCATCGTTCGCGGCAGCCCAATCGATCCAGGTCACCGTGTCGTCATGGCAATACGGGTTGTTGTTGCCGTGCTGCGTGTGGCCGAGTTCGTCGCCGGCACTGATCATCGGCGTGCCTTGCGCGAGCAGGTTGCTAGCGAGCACGGCGCGCGCCAGGCGGGCACGCAAGCGCGTGATCGCGGCATCGTCGGTCGGACCTTCGACGCCGCCGTTGAAACTCAGGTTGTTGCCGGTGCCGTCGCGATTCTGTTCGCCGTTGGCCTCGTTGTGCTTCTCGACGTAGCTGAGCAGGTCGCGCAACGTGAAGCCGTCATGCGAGATGACGTAATTGACCGACTCGGCCGGCGCGCGACCGCGGGCCTGGTAGATGTCGCTCGACGCGCACAGGCGCTGCGCGAAGCCGCCGCGCGTGCTCGGGTGGCGCAGCCAGAAGCTGCGCATGTCGTCGCGGAACTTGTCGTTCCATTCGGCCCAGCCGTTCGGGAAGCCGCCGACCTGGTAGCCACCGGGCCCGATGTCCCACGGCTCGGCAATCATCTTGGTGCGCGCCAGCACCGGGTCCTGCGCGACGGCCGCGAAGAACGCGGCGCGGCGGTCGAAGCCGCGATCGTCACCATCACCGCGCCCGAGCACGGTCGCGAGGTCGAAGCGATAGCCGTCGACATGCATGTCGGTGACCCAGTAGCGCAGGCTGTCCATCACCCACTGCAGCACGCGCGGAGGGCGCAGATCGACGGTGTTGCCGCAGCCGGCATCGTTGACGTACTCGTGCTTCGCGTCGGGCGGCAAGCGGTAGTAGCTCGCGTTGTCCAGCCCCCTGAAACTGATCATCGGGCCGGTGGCGTCGCCCTCGGCGGTGTGGTTGAAGACGACGTCGAGAATGACCTCGATGCCGGCCGCGTGCAGCGCACGCACCATGGCGCGAAATTCGTTGCGCGTCGCGACGGCATCCGCCGGCGTGCTGCTCAGGCGTGGATCGGGCGCGAAGAAGCCGATCGTGTTGTAGCCCCAGTAGTTGACCAGCCCGATGCCGACCAAGCGTTCCTCGTCGATGTGCTGATGCACCGGCAACAGGCTCACCGCGGTGATGCCGAGGCGCTTCAAATGCGTGATCGAAGCGTCGTGCCCAAGCCCGGCATACGTGCCGCGCAGCGGCTCGGGCACGTTCGCGTTCAGCTGCGAGAAGCCTTTCACGTGCATTTCATACAGCACCGTGTCGGCGAGCGGCGTGTTCGGCGCGCGATCTCCGGCCCAGTCGAATTGATCGTGGGTGACGCGCGCCTTCAACGCCGTCGGACCGTTGTCGCGCGTGTCCATCTGCTTCGGGAGCGTGCGGTCGGCGGCGAAGTGTTCCTCGGCCCAGTCGAAGCGGCCGAGGATCTCGCGCGCATACGGGTCGAGCAACAGCTTGGTCGGGTTGAAGCGATGCCCCCTGTCGGGCCGCCACGGGCCATGCGCGCGAAAACCGTAGACGAGGCCAGGCGCGGCACCCTCGAGCCGACCGTGCCAGACGTCACCGCTGTGTCCGGGCAGGCGCAGGCGGGTGGTCTGTTGCGTGCCGGTGGCGTCGAACAGGCAAAGATCGATGGCTTGCGCGTTCGCGGAAAAGACAGCGATGTTGACGCCGTCGCCGTCCCAGTGCGCGCCCATCGGCCAGGGCTGGCCTTCGCTGATCATGAACGTGGCGGCAGCCTCGGCGCTGCCGCGAGTGGAGTTCAGGAGGCTGTCCATTCAAACATCACCGTGGCGAGTGGGGGCAGGTCGATCACGACCGACTGCGCGCGGCCGTGGCAGGCCACGGCTTCGGCCTGCGCGGCGCCGAGCGGCGTGCCGACGTTGCTGCCGCCGTAGTGCGCCGAGTCGGTGTTCAGGCATTCGCGCCACGCACCGGCGGCCGGCACGCCGACGCGGTAGCCACGGTGCGGTGTCGGCGTGAAGTTGCAAACGACGAGGATCAGCGCGTCGGCATTCGCGCCGCGCCGCACGAAGCTCAGCACCGAGCGCTGTGTGTCGTGGAGATCGATCCACTCGAAGCCTTCGGGCACGAAGTCGCGTTCATGCAGCGCGGGCGTGGCGCGGTAGAGCGCGTTCAGGTCGCGCAGCAGCGTGCGCACGCCGTTGTGCGCTGGATCGTCTAGAAGGTGCCAGTCGAGGCTCTGGTCGTGGTTCCATTCGCGTTCCTGCGCGAACTCGCAGCCCATGAACAACAGCTTCTTGCCGGGGTGGCCGAACATGTAGCCGTAGTAGGCGCGCAGGTTGGCGAACTTCTGCCAGCGGTCGCCCGGCATCTTGGCCAGCATCGAGCCCTTGCCGTGCACGACCTCGTCGTGCGAGATCGGCAGCACGAAATTCTCGTTGTAGGCATAGACCAGGCTGAAGGTCATCTCGCTTTGATGGTGCTGGCGGTGCACCGGATCGCGCTTCATGTAGCTCAGCGTGTCGTTCATCCAGCCCATGTTCCACTTGTAGTGAAAGCCCAGGCCGCCGACCCATGGCGGGCGCGAAACGCCTGGGAAAGCGGTGGATTCCTCGGCCAGCGTGACGGCCTGCGGCCGCTCGGTGCCGACGACCTCGTTCATGCGCCGCAGGAAGGCGATCGCCTCGAGGTTCTCGCGGCCGCCGTGCTGGTTCGGCACCCACTCGCCGGCCTGGCGGCTGTAGTCGCGGTAGAGCATCGACGCGACCGCATCGACGCGCAGGCCGTCGACGTTGTAGCGCTCCAGCCAGTACAGCGCGTTCGCCACCATGAAGTTGCGAACCTCGGTGCGGCCGAAGTTGTAGATCAGCGTGGACCAGTCCTGGTGAAAGCCTTCGCGCGGGTCGGCGTACTCGTACAGCGCGGTGCCGTCGAACTGGCTCAGGCCATGCGCGTCGGTCGGGAAGTGCGCTGGCACCCAATCGATGATCAGGCCCAGGCCTTCGGCGTGGCAGCGATCGACGAAGCGGCGGAAGCCCGCTGCATCGCCGAAACGCGCGGTCGGGGCATACAGGCCGATCGGCTGGTAGCCCCACGAGCCGTCGAACGGGTACTCGCTGATCGGCAGCAGCTCGAGGTGCGTGAAGCCCATGTTGCGCGCATACGGCACGAGCGTGTCGGCGAGTTCATCCCAGTTCAGGAAGCGGCCGTGCGGGCCGCTCACATCGTCGGCCATGCGACGCCACGAGCCGAGGTGGACCTCGTAGATGCTGACCGGCGCATCGAGCGCGTTCGCACGCTGGCGCGCCTCGGATGTCGGCGCCACCGACGGCATGCGCGCGACCACGCTCGCAGTCGACGGGCGCAGCTCGCTTTGCAGCGCATACGGGTCGGCCTTCTGCGGCAGCACCTGACCTTGCGCGTCGCGCAGCTGGTACTTGTAGCGCGCGCCGACGCCGACGCCGGGGATGAAGATCTCCCAGACGCCGCACTCGCGCCGCAAGCGCATCGGATGGCGGCGCGCGTCCCAATGGTTGAAGTCGCCGACGACGCTGACCTGCGACGCGTTCGGTGCCCACACCGCGAAGCTCGTGCCGGGCGCGCCCAGCATCACGCGCTGCGCCGCGCCCAGCGCCTCGAACGGCCGCAGGTGCGTGCCTTCGCCGAGCAGCCAGACGTCGAGATCGCCGAGCACCGGCGGGAAGCGGTAGGCGTCGTCGATGATGGACGAGTGACCGTCCGCCCAGCGCACTTGCAACCGGTAGTTGGGCGGCTCGGTGACCTTCAGCGCGCCCTCGAAGAAACCGTCCGCATGCCGCATGTCGAGCACGCCGATCTGCTTCCCGCTGCCGGCGTCGAGCACGCTGACCTGGCTCGCGTGGGGCAGCATGGCGCGCAGCCACAGGCCGCCCTGCGCGTCGGCGTGCGGGCCGAGCACGCCGAAAGGATCGCCGTGCGCGGCGTGGCGGACGAGCTCGATATCGTGATCGGAGATCATGGTCGGCAGCGGGTGATGGGCCGCGGCATGGTACCGCGGACGCTCAACGCCGCGTGTCGGGCTCGATATGCCAGATCTGCCGAGCGTATGCGGCGATCGTGCGGTCGCTCGAAAACGCGCCCATGCCCGCCACGTTCGCGATCGCGCGCTCGGCCCACTGCGCCGGCTGGCGGTACAGCGCATCGACACGCAGCTGCGTCGCCACATAGGCGGCGTAGTCGGCCAGCAGCAGATAGTGATCGCCACCCCAGAGCAGCGAATCGACCAGACCGCGGTAACGACCGGGATCGTCGGGTGAGAACGCACCGCCCGCGATCGCGTCGAGCACGGTCTTCAGCGAAGGCGTGCTCTCGTAGATGCGCATCGGCTGGTAGCCGCTCTGCTTCAGCGACGCCACCTCCGGCGTCTTCAGGCCGAAGATGAAAATGTTGTCGTCACCGACGTTCTGGCGAATCTCGATGTTGGCGCCGTCGTCGGTGCCGATCGTGAGTGCGCCGTTCAGCGCGAGCTTCATGTTGCCGGTGCCCGAGGCCTCGGTGCCCGCGGTCGAGATCTGTTCGGACAAGTCCGCGCCGGGCATGATGACCTCGGCCACCGAAACACCGTAGTTCGGCACGAACACGACCTTCAGCCGGTTGCCGATGCGCGGGTCGTTGTTGATCACGCTGCCCACGTCATGGATCAGGCGGATGATGTTCTTGGCCATCGCATAGCTCGACGCCGCCTTGCCCGCGAACACGATCGTGCGCGGCACCCAGGTCTCGCCGTTGATGCCTTGCGGATTCGCCAGAATCGCCTGGTAGCGCGTCACGGCGTGCAGCACGTTCAGCAGCTGGCGCTTGTACTCGTGGATGCGCTTGACCTGCACGTCGAACAGGCTTTCCGGATCGACGACCACGCCGGTCTTGCGCTCGATGAGCGCGGCCAGACGTGCCTTGTTCGCGCGCTTGATGGCCATGAACGAAGCGCGGAAGTCGGCATTCGACCGGTGCTCCTGCAGCTGCTTCAGCAAGTCGAGATCGAGCCGCCAGGCCGGGCCCAGGGTCGTGTCCAGCAGCTGCGTCAAGCCGGGGTTGGCCTGCGCGAGCCAGCGCCGCGGCGTCACGCCGTTCGTCATGTTCGTGAAACGATCCGGCCACAGGCTGGCGAAGTCCTTGAAGATCGTCTGCACCAGCAGGTCGGAGTGCAGCGCCGAGACGCCGTTGACCTTGTGGCTGCCGACGATCGACAGATTGGCCATGCGCACCCGGCGCTCGCCACCTTCGTCGATCAGCGACAGGCGCGACAGGAAGCCATCGTCGCCGGGCCGATGCTTGGCCGCCATTTCCAGCAACTCGGCGTTGATGCGGAAGATGATCTCGAGGTGGCGCGGCAGCACATGCTGCATCAGCGCCACCGGCCAGGTTTCGAGCGCCTCGGGCATCAGCGTGTGGTTGGTGTACGAGAACACCTGGCCACACAAGCCCCAAGCCTGTGCCCAGGGCATCGCGTGCTCGTCGCACAGCAGCCGCATCAGTTCGGCCACACCGATCGCCGGATGCGTGTCGTTCAGGTGGATCGCGACCTTCTCCGCCAGGTTCGCCAATCCGCCGTGCTCGTCGAGGTGGCGTTTCACGAGATCCTGCATCGAGGCGGCGACGAAGAAGTATTCCTGGCGCAGCCGCAGCTCGCGGCCGGCCGGCGTGCTGTCGTTCGGGTACAGCACCCAAGAGATGTTCTCGTATTCGTTCTTCGCGCTCGCGGCGCGCGCGTAGTCGCCGGTGTTGAAGGCGTTCAGGTCGATGTGTGCGGGAGCCGCGGCCTTCCACAGACGCAAGGTGCTGACCTTGGCCGTGCCATGGCCGGGGATCACCATGTCATAGGCCTTGGCCGCCACCTCGGCGTTCGGCCGCCAGGTCGCGCGCGCGCTCGCACCCTCGCCATGGTGCTCGACCCAGCCGCCGAAGCGCACCGGGTAGGTCAGCTCCGCGCGCGGGAACTCCCAGGCGGTGCCGTCTTCCAGCCACGGGTCCGGGTGCTCGATCTGCGCGCCGTTCTTGATCTCCTGCGCGAACATGCCGTACTCGTAGCGGATGCCGTAGCCGAACGAGGGCAGGCCGAGGGTGGCCATCGAATCGAGGAAGCACGCGGCGAGCCGACCCAGGCCGCCATTGCCCAAAGCGGCATCGGGTTCCTGGTCGGCCACCTCTTCGAGCTTCTGGGCGTGGGCGTTCATCGCCGTGGCGGCTTCGCCGCGCATGTCGAGCGCCGCGAGCGCATTGCCGAGCGTGCGGCCCATCAGGAATTCCATCGACAGGTAGTAGACGCGCCGCGCCTTCTCGGCGCGCTGATCGGCCTGGGTCTTGACCCAGCGCTGCGACAGCCGGTGCCGCGCGACCTGCGAGACCGCCCGCATCAGGTCGTTCGGTGTGGCGTCGGCGGGCGCCACGCCGACGGTGTCGAGCAGCTCGTCTTCAATGCCATCGGCAACGCTGTAAGGGGTCGAAGAGGAGGGGGTGGATGTCACGGCTGGGATCCTTTGTCGTCTGAAATACGAGCCACGCCAAGTGTCGCACCGGCTCACGATGTACCCGATCCGTAACCTGCAATTTTTGCGCCCACGTGCTGCTGCTGCCGATTCGGGTAGAACATGGGTGCGCTTGCGATGGCCCCACGCCACAATGAAGCGAACTCAGAGGAGACAAGCCCATGACCCCCGACGAACTCGCCCTCAGTCTGGACCTCCCGAAACGCGCCGTCGCGTTGGTGCTGGCGGGCGGACGCGGCAGCCGGCTGAAAAGCCTGACCGACAGCCGCGCCAAGCCGGCGGTCTACTTCGGCGGCAAGTTCCGCATCGTTGATTTCGCGCTCTCGAACTGCCTGAATTCCGGCATCCGGCGCATCGGCGTGATCACGCAGTACAAGTCGCACAGCTTGCTGCGGCATGTGCAGCGCGGCTGGGGCTTCCTGAAGACCGAGATGAACGAGTTCGTCGATCTGCTGCCGGCACAGCAACGCACCGATGACGAGAGCTGGTACCGCGGCACCGCCGATGCGGTCTATCAGAACCAGGACATCCTCGCGAGCTACGGCGCCGACTACATCGTCGTGCTCGCCGGCGACCACATCTACAAGATGAACTACGCCGTGATGCTGGCCGACCACGTCGCCAAGGGCAAGGACTGCACGGTCGGCTGCATCGCCGTGCCGCGCGCCGAGGCGAGCGCGTTCGGCGTGATGGCGGTCGATGCGAAACACCTGATCACGGAGTTCGTCGAGAAGCCGGCAGACCCGCCGCCGATGCCGGGCGACCCGGATCGTTCGCTGGCGAGCATGGGCATCTACATCTTCAACGCGCGCTTTCTCTACAAGGAGCTCGAGCGCGACATCCACGACCCCGATTCGACGCATGATTTCGGCAAGGACATCATTCCGCGTGCGGTGCGGAACGGCAACGCGGCCGCCCATCCGTTCGACCTCAGCGCCGTCGGCACACGCCGCAACGAAGAACCGTACTGGCGCGACGTCGGCACAATCGATGCGTACTGGGACGCCAATATCGACCTCACCGCGACCGACCCGAAACTCAATCTTTACGACACGCGCTGGCCCGTCTGGACGCATCAGGCGCAGCTGCCGCCGGCCAAGTTCGTGCACGACCAGCCGGACCGCCGCGGCATGGCGATCGAATCGGTGGTGTCGGGCGGCTGCATCGTCTCGGGTGCCGTGCACCGCTCGGTGCTGTTCTCGAGCGTGCGCGTGCATTCGCACTCGGTCGTGAACTGGTCGGTGCTGCTGCCTGAAGTGCAGGTCGGCCGCCGCGCGCGGCTGACGCGCTGCGTGATCGACCGCGGCGTCGTGCTCCCCGACGACATCGTCATCGGCGAGGATGCCGAGCTCGATGCGCAGCGCTTCCTGCGCTCGGAGAACGGCATCACGCTGGTCACGCGCGGGATGATCGACAAACTGATGACATGAAGGTTCTGCATGTAGGCGCAGAGATCTTTCCGCTGGTCAAGACCGGTGGCTTGGCCGATGTCCTCGGTGCGCTGCCACAGGCCTTGATCGCAGCCGGCGCCGACGTGCGCCTGCTGCTGCCGGGCCTGCCGGCGATCGTCGATGCGGTGCTGCATCAAAAGGTCGTCTGCGAGATCGGGGCGTGCTTCGGCGCGCCGCGCGTGACACTGCGGCTCGGGCGCATGCCCTACAGCAAGGTGCCGGTCTACATCGTCGACGCGCCATACCGCTACCGGCGCGCCGGCAGCCCTTACCAGGCCAGCGACGGCAGCGAGTGGAGCGACAACGTGCAACGCTTTGCGCTGCTCGGCTGGGTCGGCGCGCAACTCGCCGCGGGCGAGCTCGACCCGGGGTGGACGCCCGACGTGGTTCACGCCCACGACTGGCACGCGGCGATGAGCTGCGCCTACATCGCCGCGCACCCGCCGACGCGGGTGGCGACGGTTTTCACGGTGCACAACCTGGCCTACCAGGGGCTGTTCCCGAGCGGCGATTTCGCGCTGCTCGGATTGCCCTCGCGCTTCATGGCCTCGAGCGGGCTCGAGTACCACCAGCAGCTGTCGTTCATGAAGGCCGGCCTCAAGTTTGCGCAGCGTGTGACCACCGTGAGCCCGACCTACGCGAAGGAGATCGCCACGCACGAGTTCGGCTTCGGGCTCGATGGCGTGATCCGCGGCCGCGGCGGTGACGTGACCGGCGTGCTCAACGGCGTCGACGGCAAAGTCTGGGATCCGGCCACCGATGCCAGCCTGACGACGCGCTATTCGGCGACGCAACTGGGCGGCAAGGCCACCTGCAAGCTGGCCTTGCAAACGGAACTGGGCCTCACGCCGAAGTCCGATGCGCCACTGTTCGGGCTGGTGAGCCGACTGACCTCGCAAAAAGGCCTCGATCTGCTGCTCGGCGCCTTGCCCGGCTTGCTGCGGCGTGGCGGCCAGCTGGCGTTGCAGGGCACGGGCGACCCGGCCATCGAAGCCGCGTTCGTCGCCGCGGCGCAAGCCCATCCGGATGCGGTGGCGGTGCGCATCGGCTACGACGAGGCCTTCGCGCACAGGCTGATCGCCGGGGCCGATGCCATCCTCGTGCCATCGCGCTTCGAGCCCTGTGGGCTGACCCAGCTCTACGGCCTGCGCTACGGCACGCTACCGGTGGTGCGGCGCGTCGGCGGTCTGGCGGACACGGTGGTCGATGCGAGCGAGGAAGCGGTGCAGGCCGATCGCGCGACCGGCTTCTCGTTCGATGCCGCCACCCCCGCCGCGCTGGACATCGCCATCCAGCGCGCGATCACCGCCTACGCCGATCCGGCGCGCTGGACGCGGCTGATGCTGCGTGCGATGGCGCAGGATTATTCGTGGGGCGGGTCGGCGCGGGCCTACATCGCGCTGTACTCCGAGCTGGTCGCGTCGCCCCGGCCCTGACCGGGCGTTTCATCAGGATTGAGGAGTCGCCGCCACACACCCCCCGAACGATGGATAGGCATCGCACCGGCACCCATCGACACTGTGCGCACGGTGAAGCGGGGACCACGACGATGACCAACGAACAGCTGATCGGAAAGTACGGGCGCTTGCGCAGCGAACTCGAAGCCGCGTATGCGGAGCCGGTCGGTCATCTGGGCCGCATCGGGCGCATCGAGCGCATCACCGGCGATCTGGCAGAGATCGAACGCACGCTCGCAGTGCAGCGCATCGGCGCGCGCTTGATCAGCCTGAGCGACCTGCCGCCGCAGCGTTCACAGAGCGCCACCTTGGCGATGGCCTGAGGTCGCGCGGGGGTCTGGCGGAGAGGGCGGGATTCGAACCCGCGGGGGGTTATTAGCCCCCACACGCTTTCCAGGCGTGCGACTTAAACCGCTCATCCACCTCTCCGGAGCCGGCGAGTTTATCTCACCGGGTCGCCTGGGCCGGGGCCTTCATCAGCGCCATCGCCGTGCCGATCAGCGCCGACACTTCCGTCATGTTGCCCGGCACGATCATCGTGTTGTTCTTCTGCGCGAGCTGCGCGTAGGCCTCGACCGCTTTCTCCGCCACCTTCAGCTGCACAGCCTGCTCGCCGCCCGGCGAGCGGATGGCTTCGGCAATCTTGCGGATGGCTTCGGCCGTGGCATCGGCCACCGCGACGATGGCCGCCGCCTCGCCTTGCGCCTTGTTGATCTCGGCCTGGCGCTGCCCCTCCGAGCGCGCGATGAAGGCCTCGCGCTCGCCGGTGGCGATGTTGATCTGCTCCTGCTTGCGGCCTTCGCTGGCAGCGATCAGCGCGCGCTTCTCGCGCTCGGCGGTGATCTGTGCCTGCATCGAATGCAAGATCGCCGCCGGCGGCGTCAAGTCCTTGATCTCGTAGCGCAGCACCTTGACGCCCCAGTTGCTTGCCGCTTCGTCGAGCGCCGCGACCACCGACAGGTTGATGTGATCGCGCTCCTCGAACGTCCGGTCGAGCTCCATCTTGCCGATCACCGAGCGCAGCAGCGTCTGCGCCAGCTGCGTGATCGCCTGGATGTAGTTGCTCGAACCGTAGCTCGCGCGCATCGGGTCGGTGACCTGAAAGTAGATGATGCCGTCCACCTGCAGCTGGGTGTTGTCGCGCGTGATGCAGACCTGGCTCGGCACGTCGAGCGGCACTTCCTTCAGCGAATGTTTGTAGGCGACGCGTTCGACGAAGGGCACAACGAACTTCAGGCCTGGCGTGAGCGTGCGGTCGTACTTGCCGAGTTTCTCGACGACCCAGGCGTGCTGCTGCGGCACGATCTTGATCGTGCGGATGATGAACAAGGCGGCGATCACCGCGATGACGAGTGCGATTTCCATGGTGAACCCTTCAGCGATTCAGTGCGTGTGATGGACGGGTTCGAGCACGAGCCAGTTCCCTTCGACGGCGACGATGCGGTGTTCGCCGGAGGTCATCGGCGCGCCGGGCGCGATGCGTGCCGTCCAGGCCGAGCCGCGGTATTGCACGCGCGCCGTGCCATCGTCCACCCAGGCGCGCACGGCCACGCGTTCGCCGATGTCCAGGTTCACGTCACGGTTCTCGCGCGAGGGCGCCGACTGCGGCTGCCTGAAACGCCGCCAGTGCCACACCGCGGTGGCGCCGCCGCCGACCAGCGCGGCGGCGGTCACCTGCGTGGCCAACCCGAAACCCAGATGCGCGGCGACGGCACCGGCGACGAGCCCGAGCGCGATCATCAGCAGGTAGAAGGTGCCCGTCGCCAGTTCGGCGGCCACCGTCACGCCGGCGGCGATCCACCAGAGCGTGGGGGTGGAGAGATCCATTCGATGTCCTTGGCCCGTTTGTCGTCGTGCAGTGTAGGCCCGACCCAAGTGGCCCTACACTTCGCGCTTCGCGTTTTTGCGCCCCCTGTGCCCACGTCGTCCGAGGCCCGCCCATGCTGCGTTTCAACTTTCCGATCGTCATCATCGACGAAGACTTTCGCTCCGAGAACACCTCGGGCCTGGGCATCCGGGCGCTCGCCGCGGCGATCGAGAAAGAGGGCTTCGAGGTGCTGGGTGCCACGAGCTACGGTGACCTGAGCCAGTTCGCGCAGCAGCAGAGCCGTGCCAGCGCGTTCATCCTGTCGATCGACGATGAAGAGTTCAAGGGCGGCCCCGATCTCGATCCCGCGGTACTGAACCTGCGCAAGTTCATCGAGGAGGTGCGCTTCAAGAATGCCGAGGTGCCGATCTACCTCTACGGCGAAACGCGCACCTCGCAGCACTTGCCGAACGACGTATTGCGCGAGCTGCACGGCTTCATCCACATGTTCGAGGACACGCCGGAGTTCGTGGCGCGCCACATCATCCGCGAGGCCAAGAGCTACATGGACGGCCTGGCGCCGCCGTTCTTCAAGGCACTGGTCGATTACGCGCAGGATGGCTCCTACTCTTGGCATTGCCCAGGCCACTCCGGTGGCGTGGCGTTCCTGAAGAGCCCGGTCGGCCGGATGTTCCACCAGTTCTTCGGCGAGAACATGTTGCGCGCCGACGTCTGCAACTCGGTCGACGAGCTCGGCCAGTTGCTCGACCACACCGGCCCGATCGCGCAGAGCGAGCGCAACGCGGCGCGCATCTTCAACGCCGACCACTGCTTCTTCGTCACCAACGGCACCAGCACCAGCAACAAGATGGTGTGGCACCACGCCGTGGCGCCGGGCGACGTGGTGGTGGTGGACCGCAACTGCCACAAGTCGATCCTGCACGCCATCATCATGACCGGTGCCGTGCCGGTGTTCCTGCGGCCGACGCGCAACCACTACGGCATCATCGGCCCGATCCCCGAGAGCGAGTTCTCGCCGGCGGCGATCAAGAAGAAGATCGCGGCCAACCCGCTGCTCAAAGGCGTGGACGCCAAGACGGTGAAGCCGCGCATCCTGACCCTGACGCAAAGCACCTACGACGGCGTGCTCTACAACACCGAGACCGTCAAGCACTCGCTCGATGGCTACATCGACACGCTGCACTTCGACGAAGCCTGGTTGCCGCACGCTGCCTTCCACCGCTTCTACGGCAGCTTTCATGCGATGGGCAAGAACCGCAAGCGGCCGAAGGACCAGCTCGTCTTCGCCACCCAGTCGACGCACAAGCTGCTCGCCGGGATCAGCCAGGCCTCGCAAGTGCTGGTGCAGGATTCGCAAGCGCGCAAGCTCGACCGCAGCCTCTTCAACGAGGCCTACCTGATGCACAGCTCGACCAGCCCGCAGTACGCGATCATCGCGAGCTGCGACGTGGCCGCCGCCATGATGGAATCGCCCGGCGGCCCGGCGCTGGTGGAGGAGAGCATTGCCGAGTCGATGGATTTCCGCCGTGCGATGCGCAAGGTCGAGAAGGACTACGGCAAGAAGGACTGGTGGTTCACCGTCTGGGGGCCGGACAAGATCGCCAAGGAGGGCATCGGCGAGAACGGGGAGTGGATCCTCAAGGCCGGCGCCAAGTGGCACGGGTTCGGCGATCTGGCCGAAGGCTTCAACCTGCTCGACCCGATCAAGTGCACGCTCATCACGCCGGGGTTGGACATGTCGGGCAAGTTCGCCGGCACCGGCATCCCGGCGGCGATCGTCACCAAGTTCCTCGCCGAGCACGGCGTGATCGTCGAGAAGACGGGCCTGTATTCGTTCTTCATCATGTTCACGATCGGCATCACCAAGGGCCGCTGGAACACGCTGCTGACCGCACTGCAGCAGTTCAAGGACGACTACGACCGCAACCAGCCGCTGTGGCGCATCCTGCCCGAGTTCTGCGCGCAGCATCCGCGCTACGAGCGCATGGGCCTGCGCGACCTGAGCCAGAGCATCCACGAGATGTACGCGATGGGCGACATCGCGCGGCTCACCACCGAGATGTACCTGTCAGACCTGCAGCCGGCGATGAAGCCGAGCGACGCCTTCGCCTACATCGCGCACCGCAAGACCGAGCGCGTGCCGATCGACGAACTCGAAGGCCGCATCACGACCTCGCTGCTGACGCCGTACCCGCCGGGCATCCCGCTGCTGATCCCGGGCGAGCGCTTCAACAAGAAGATCGTCGACTACTTGAAGTTCACGCGCCAGTTCAACGCCGCCTTCCCGGGCTTCGATACCGATGTGCACGGCCTGGTCGAGTCGGACAGCGAAGACGGCAAGCACCACTACTACGTGGACTGCGTGCGGGCCGACTGAGCCGGCTCTACAGCGCCCGCGCCGCGCCCAGCAAGGCAGGCGATACCTTGGTGTGGATGACGTAGACGGGGATCGCTTCCAGGTAGCCGCGGAAACGCCCCTTGTCCTCGAAGCAGGCGCGAAACCGCGAGCGCGTGAAGGCGTCGCCGAGCCGAGGCACGATGCCGCCGCCGATGTAGACGCCGCCAACCGCACCGAGCGTCAACGCAAGGTTGCCGGCGACGTTGCCGAGGAAGGCGCAGAACAGATCGAGCGCTTCGACGCACCGCGCGTCGCTGTCGGCCAGTGCCCGCGCGCTCACCACCGCTGCGGGCAAGGGCGCGAAACCGGCGACCGCGTCGAGCGTGCACAGCGACGCGTACAAAGCTTCCAGCCCCTGGCCCGAGATCGCACGCTCGGCGGAGGCGTGCCCGAATTCGTCGCGCAGCACCTGCAGCACCGCGACCTCGCGAGCGGTCGACGCGGCGAGCGTCACATGCCCACCTTCGCCCTGCAGCGGCAACCAGCGGCCGGGCAAGTCGCCCGGGATCAGGCCCGAGACGCCCAGGCCCGTGCCCGGCCCGATCAACCCCATCGGCGCACTCGGCACCGCGGCACCGCCGCCGAGCTGGCGCAGCTCGGCGGGCGCGAGATCGGGCAGCGCCAGCGCGAGTGCCGTGAAGTCGTTGATGACGACGAAGCGCTCGAAGCCCAGCGCTTGCCGCATCGCCGAGATCGAGAACGCCCAGTGGCAGTTCGTCATCTGGACGTAATCGCCGGTGATCGGGTTCGCGATGCCGATCGCGCACCACGCCGGCGCCGCGCGGCCGATGCCCTTCAGATATGCAGTGATCGCGTCGGCCAGGGTGGCGTGATCGGCGGTCGGCAGCGTCGCGATGTTCTGCAGTGGCGCACCCTCGGCCGCCTGCCAGGCGAAGCGCGCATTCGTGCCGCCGACATCGCCCAGCAGCCGCACGGCGGATCGTTCAGCCACGGCGGTTCAGGCGTCGGCCAGGCCGCCCAGCGTGGCCTGGCTGAATCCGCCATCGACGTAGGTGATCTCCGAGGTGATGCCCGCCGCCAGGTCGGACATCAAGAAGGCCGCCGCATTGCCGACATCCTCGATCGTCACGTTGCGACCGAGCGGCGAATGGCTGGAGGCTTCGAGCATCTTGCCAAAGCCCTTGATGCCCGCCGCCGCGAGCGTCTTGATCGGGCCGGCCGAGATGCCGTTGACACGCACACCCTTCGGCCCGAGCGAAGCCGCCAGGTAGCGCACGCCGGCCTCGAGCGAGGCCTTGGCCAGGCCCATCGTGTTGTAGTTCGGCATGCTGCGCAGCGCGCCGAGGTAGGTCAGCGTGAGCAGGGCGGATCCCGCGCGCAGCCGGGGCGCGGCGGCCTTGGCCAGTGCCGGGAAGCTGTAGCTGGAGATGTCGTGCGCGATGCGAAAGGATTCGCGCGACAGGCCTTCGAGAAAGTCGCCGGCGATCGCTTCCTTCGGCGCGAAGCCGATCGAGTGCACGAAGCCGTCGAACTCGGGCCAGGCCCGGCCGAGGTCGGCGAACATCTTGTCGATCTGGTCGTCGTTCGCGACATCGCAGTCGTACACCAGCGTGGAGCCGAACTCGGCGGCATACTCGGCAACTCGGTCGTTGAAGCGTTGGCCGACGTAGCTGAACGCCAGTTCGGCACCTTCGCGGTGGCAGGCCCGGGCGATACCGTAGGCGATCGAGCGGTTCGAGAGCACGCCCGTGATCAGGAAGCGTTTGCCGGCCAGGAAGCCCATCGTGTCACCCGCGGTTGTCGTTGTGGTGCGGCGGATTTTGGCATGCGGCGGAGCGCGGCTGCGCCCGCTGACCGCCTGCGCGCTTGCCCGGTATCGCCGCCCGGAGTACAATCCTGGTTTTGCTAGAAAGCTGCTGGGCGTGAACTCTGCGACGGAAACGTGGCGGAGTTTCGCCAAACGATTGGGCGGATTCTTCCAGCCCATTTTTTTTGGCTGAATCGTTTTGGGTTGGACTCGCTTTTGATGAACTGGCAACGCGCCGTTGAAGACACTGTGACAGGCCTGGGTTACGACCTGGTCGACGCTGAAAAAAGCGCCGGTGGCCTGCTGCGCGTCTTCATCGACCACCTGCCGCCATCGACCGCGCCGATCACGGTGGACGATTGCGAAAAGGTCACGCGCCAGCTGCAGCATGTGCTCGAAGTCGAAGCTGCCACCTACGAACGGCTCGAAGTCTCGTCGCCGGGGCTGGATCGCCCGCTCAAGAAAGCCGCCGACTACGTGCGCTTCGCGGGCGAGCAGATCGAGCTGACGTTGAAGCTGTCGTTCAAAGGCCGCAAGAAGTACAGCGGCGAGTTGCAGGCGCTCGGCGATCACTGGCGGCTCGTGCTGATTGATGAAAAGCAAAGCCACACGCGCGCCACCAAGCGCGCCGCGGCGCAGGCGCCTGCGGAGGCCGGCGGCGATCTGGCACTTGATTTTTCCCTGGACGAAGTACGCGAGGCGCGCCTGGTGCCGGTGGTCGATTTCAAGGGGCGGCGCTTCGCGGCGCAGTCCGAGGTCGGCACACCGCCCGGGACGGGCCCGAATGTTGAGGTTGACGGAGGTCGTATTCAATGAACCGCGAATTGTTGATGCTGGTGGACGCCATCTCGCGCGAGAAGAGCGTGGATCTGGAAGTGGTGTTCGCGGCCGTCGAGGCGGCACTCGCGTCGGCCTCGAAGAAGCTGCACGGCGGCGAGGTCGACATGCGCGTGTCGGTGGACCGCGAGAGCGGCGAGTACGAGACCTTCCGCCGCTGGCACGTCGTACCGAACGAGGCCGGCCTGCAATTGCCCGACTCCGAGATCCTGCTGTTCGAAGCGCAGGAGCAGATCCCCGACATCGAGGTCGATGACTACATCGAAGAGAGTGTCGATTCGGTGTCGATTGGTCGCATCGGCGCACAGGCCGCGAAGCAGGTGATCCTGCAGAAGATCCGCGACGCCGAGCGCGAGCAGTTGCTGACGGACTTTCTGTCGCGCGGCGAAAAGATCTTCGTCGGCACCGTCAAGCGCCTCGACAAGGGCGACGTGATCGTCGAGCAGGGCCGCATCGAAGGGCGCCTGCGTCGCAGCGAGATGATCCCGAAGGAAAACCTGCGCTCTGGCGACCGCGTGCGGTCGTATATCGCCGAGGTCGATCCCACGTTGCGCGGCCCGCAGATACTGCTCTCGCGCAGCGCGCCGGGATTCATGATGGAGCTGTTCGCGCAGGAAGTGCCCGAGATCGAGCAGGGCCTGCTGGAGATCAAGTCGTGCGCCCGCGACCCGGGCTCGCGCGCCAAGATCGCCGTCGTCTCGCACGACAAGCGGGTCGATCCGATCGGCACCTGCGTCGGCGTGCGCGGTTCGCGCGTCACCGCGGTCACAAACGAGCTCGCCGGCGAGCGCGTCGACATCGTGCTGTGGTCGGAAGACCCGGCGCAGTTCGTGATCGGCGCGCTGGCGCCGGCGAACGTGCAATCGATCGTCGTCGATGAAGAGCGCCACGCGATGGACGTCGTCGTCGACGAAGAGAACCTCGCGATCGCGATCGGCCGCGGCGGCCAGAACGTGCGCCTCGCGAGTGAGATGACCGGCTGGCGCATCAACATCATGACGGCGGAAGAGTCGGCCACGAAGCAGGCCTCCGAATCCGACCATGTGCGCAAGCTCTTCATCGAGAAGCTCGACGTCGACGCCGAGGTCGCCGACATCCTGATCAACGAAGGCTTCGCCAGCCTCGAGGAAGTCGCCTACGTGCCGATGCAGGAAATGCTCGAGATCGAGAGCTTCGACGAAGACACCGTGAACGAGCTGCGCACCCGCGCCAAGGACGCGCTGTTGACGATGGAGCTCGCGAAGGAAGAGGGCGTGGGCGACGTCTCGCAAGATCTGCGCGACCTCGAAGGCCTCACGCCCGACCTGATCACGACGCTCGCCGACGGTGGCATCCACACCCGCGACGACCTCGCCGATCTGGCCGTCGACGAATTGATCGAGATCATCGGCGGCGACGAGACGCAGGCCAAGGCCGTGATCATGAAGGCGCGTGAACACTGGTTCACGACCTGACCGAGCGCGCCTGAAGACAGTACGACAGTAAGCAGCAAGCAGAACGCAAGGATTCAACCCATGGCTTCGACCACCGTCGCCCAACTCGCCGCCGAGCTCAACCGCTCCGCCGCGGCACTGCTCGAGCAGCTGCAGTCGGCAGGCGTCAGCAAGGCGTCGACGGACGATTCGCTGACCGAGTCCGACAAGGAGCGCCTGCTCGACCACCTGCGCACCTCGCACGGCACGGTCGCCGGCGCCGAGCGCAAGAAGATCACGCTGACGCGCAAGTCCACCAGCGAGATCAAGCAAGCCGACTCGAGCGGCAAGGCGCGCACGATCCAGGTCGAAGTGCGCAAGAAGCGCACCTTCATCAAGCGCGACGATGCCGCACCGCACGCCGACGAGAGCGCCGAGCCGGTCGCCAGCGATGAAGACCTCGCGCGCCGCGAGGAGGAGGCTCACGCGCAGGCGCTGTTGCTGCGCGAGCAGGAAGAGGCACTGGCCGAGAAGCGCCGCCTGCGCGAGGAGCAGGAAGCCCGCGACGCCGCCGAAGCAGCGCGTCTGGCGGCAGAGCGACTCGCCGCTGCCGCTGCGCAGGCCGCGGCTGTCAACGCTGCGGCCAAGCCGGCGGACGGCCGCAAGCCGGTGGCCGATGCCAAGCCGGCCGAAGCGCCTGCCGCCACCCCCTCGGCCGAAGTCGTGAAGCCCGCGCTGCGCGTGATCAAGGCCGCCGACGTGGTCGACGAAGAGAAGCAGCGTGCGACCGATCTGGCGAAGCGGCGCAAGGCCGCCGAGGACGAAGCGAACGCGATCCGCGCGATGATGAACGCGCCGAAGAAGGTGCTGGTCGCGAAGAAGCCGGAAGAAGCCAAGCCGGCGGCGACCGAGATCAAGGGCACGATCCACAAGAAGGTCGGCGCGCCAGGCGCGACGACCACCGCGGTGGCCAAGCCCGGCGACAAGAAGGCCGTCAAATCCGAGAAGCTCTCGTCGAGCTGGGCCGATGACGCGAAGAAGCGCAGCGCGCTCAAGCCGGGGGCGCGTGCGCCCGCGGGCGGCAACCGGCCGGGCTGGCGTGCACCGCGTGTCGGCCGCCGTGGCGAGCGCAACGACGGTGCGCCGTCGAACTTCATCGCCCCGCAGGAAGCGCAGGTGCAAGAGGTTCATGTGCCCGAGACGATCAGCGTGGCCGATCTGGCGCACAAGATGTCGGTGAAGGCCTCCGAGGTGATCAAGCAGTTGATGAAGCTGGGCCAGATGGTCACGATCAACCAGCAGCTCGATCAGGAGACCGCGATGATCGTGGTCGAGGAAATGGGTCACACCGCGTTGGCCGCCAAGCTCGACGACCCCGACGCTTTCCTCGAGGAAGAAGTCGCGGACACGACGCACGAGTTGCTGCCGCGCGCACCGGTCGTCACCGTGATGGGCCACGTCGATCACGGCAAGACCTCGTTGCTCGACTACATCCGCACCTCGCGGGTGGCGGCGGGTGAGGCCGGTGGCATCACACAGCACATCGGCGCCTATCACGTCGACACGCCGCGCGGCATGATCACCTTCCTCGACACGCCGGGCCACGCCGCGTTCACCGCGATGCGCGCACGCGGCGCGAAGGCGACCGACATCGTGATCCTGGTGGTGGCGGCCGACGACGGCGTGATGCCGCAGACCAAGGAAGCGATCCACCACGCGAAGGCGGCGGGCGTGCCCATCGTCGTCGCGATGAACAAGATCGACAAGCCCGAAGCGAACATCGAGCGCGTCAAGTCGGAGCTGGTGGCTGAAGCGGTCGTGCCGGAAGACTTCGGCGGCGAATCGCCGTTCGTCGGCGTCTCGGCGCGCACCGGTGCGGGCATCGACACACTGCTCGAACAGGTGCTGCTGCAGGCCGAAGTGCTGGAGCTGAAGGCGGCAAAGGATTCGATGGCCAAGGGCCTCGTGATCGAAGCGCAGCTCGACAAGGGCCGGGGCCCGGTAGCGACCGTGCTCGTGCAGAGCGGCACGCTCAAGCGCGGCGACGTGGTGCTGGCCGGTTCGAGCTTCGGCCGCGTGCGCGCGATGCTGGACGAGAACGGCAAGTCGATCAGCGAAGCCGGCCCGTCCATTCCCGTCGAAATCCAGGGCCTGACCGAAGTGCCGCAGGCCGGCGACGAGTTCATGGTGCTGGGCGACGAGCGCCGTGCGCGCGAAATCGCGACCTTCCGCCAGGGCAAGTACCGCGACGTGAAGCTGGCGAAGCGCCAGGCCGCGAACCTCGAAACGATGATGGAGCAGATGGGGCAGGGCGCCACCCAGACCCTCGCGCTCATCATCAAGGCCGACGTGCAGGGCTCGCAGGAAGCGCTGGCGCAATCGCTGCTCAAGCTTTCGACGGCCGAGGTCAAGGTGCAGATCGTGCACGCGGCGGTCGGCGGCATCAGCGAGTCCGATGTCAACTTGGCGATCGCCTCGAAGGCCGTGATCATCGGCTTCAACACGCGCGCCGATGCCGGCTCGCGCAAGCTGGCCGAGAACAACGGCGTCGACATCCGTTACTACAACATCATTTACGACGCGGTCGACGAGGTGAAGCTGGCGATGACCGGCATGCTCGCACCCGAGCAGCGCGAAGAGGTCATCGGCACGGCCGAGATCCGCACCGTGTTCGTCGCGTCGAAGATCGGCACCGTGGCCGGTTCGATGGTCACGGCTGGCGTGGTGCGGCGTGGCGCGCGCTTCCGCCTGCTGCGCGAGAACATCGTCGTCTACACCGGCGAGATCGAATCGGTGCGGCGCCTGAAAGACGACGTGCGCGAGGTTGCGAGCGGCTTCGAGTGCGGTATCAAGCTGAAGAACTACAACGACATCAAAGAGGGCGACAGCCTGGAGTTCTTCGAGGTGAAGGAAGTGGCCCGAACGCTTTAAGGCGGTTTTGGTCTCGTCCCGAACCCCGCCCTCCAAAAGACGGCGGGGTTTGTGTTTGAGAAGACCCTATGCGACACAAACGATCCATCCCCAACCGCGGCTTCCGCGTTGCCGACCAGATCCAGCGCGATGTGGCGGAGCTGATCCGTGACCTGAAGGATCCGCGCGTCGGCATGCTGACGATCAACGCCGTCGAAGTCACGGCCGACTACGCGCACGCGACCATCCTGTTCTCGTTGCTGATCGGCGATCCGCAGGAGTGCGAGATCGCGCTGAACGAGGCCGCCGGCTTCATCCGCAACGGCCTGTTCAAGCGCTTGCAGATCCACACCGTGCCGACGCTGCACTTCAAGTTCGACCGCACGACCGAGCGCGCGCTGGAGCTGAGCGAGCTGATCGCCAAGGCGAACTCAACGCGCGCGAAGGAAGACTGATCTTGCAGCCACAGCGCCAACGCATCCAGCGCCGCGCCGTGCACGGCGTGCTGCTGCTCGACAAGCCGTTCGGCCTGTCGAGCAACGATGCGTTGCAGAAGGCCAAGCGCCTCTATCGCGCCGAGAAGGCCGGCCACACCGGCACGCTCGACCCGCTCGCGACCGGGCTCTTGCCGCTGTGCTTCGGCGCCGCCACCAAGTTCTCGCAGATCAGCCTGGACGCCGACAAACGCTACCTTGCCACGCTGAAGCTCGGCGTGACCACGACCACGGCCGATGCCGAAGGCGAGGTCATCGAAACGCGCGAGGTGACCGTGACGCGCGCGCAGATGGAAGCCGCCTGCGCGCGATTCACCGGCCTGATTCACCAGGTGCCGCCGATGCACTCCGCGCTGAAGCGCGACGGCAAGGCGCTCTACGAATACGCGCGCGCCGGCATCGAGCTCGAGCGCGAGGCCCGCAGCGTGACGATTCACGCCATCGACATCATCGCCGGCGAGCAGGACACCTGGACGCTCGACGTGCGTTGCAGCAAGGGCACCTACATCCGCACGTTGGCCGAAGACATCGGCAAGCTGCTCGGCTGCGGCGCGCACCTGAGCGCGCTGCGCCGCACCGGCTGCGGCGCGTTGACGCTGACCGACGCGCTGACGCTGGCGGTGCTGGGCGAGATGACCGAGCCGGAACGCGACGATGCGCTGCTGCCGGCCGACGCCTTGGTGGCCGACTGGCCCGTCGTGCGCCTGGAGCTGGAAGATGCGGGTCGCTTCTTGACCGGCGTGCGCCGCCGCACACCGCTGCCAGATGCCGCACATGTGCGCGTCTATGGCCCCGAGCCGCGCGCCTTTCTGGGCGGCGCCCACATCACGGCCGGTGAACTGATTTCAACAAGGCTTCTGAGCCCGGTGGAGGTGCAAGGCCTTCTTAATCCAAAAGAAGTGAAAGCTGCCACACCATGACCCGCCAGATCCGCAACATCGCCATCATCGCCCACGTCGACCATGGCAAGACCACGCTGGTCGATCAGCTGCTGCGCCAGAGCGGCACCTTCCGCGAGAACGAGAAGGTCGCCGAGCGCGTGATGGACAACAACGACCTCGAAAAGGAGCGTGGCATCACGATCCTGTCGAAGAACTGCGCGGTCGAATGGAAGGGCACGCACGTCAACATCGTCGACACGCCGGGCCACGCCGACTTCGGCGGCGAAGTGGAGCGCGTGCTGTCGATGGTCGACTCGGTGCTTCTGCTCGTCGATGCTGTCGAGGGCCCGATGCCGCAGACGCGCTTCGTGACCAAGAAAGCGCTCGCGCTCGGCCTGCGGCCGATCGTCGTCGTCAACAAGGTGGACCGCCCCGGCGCGCGTGCCGACTACGTCATCAATGCGACCTTCGAGCTGTTCGACAAGCTCGGCGCGACCGAAGAGCAGCTCGACTTCCCCGTCGTCTTTGCCTCGGGCCTGAACGGTTGGGCGACGCTGACGCAAGGCGAGATCGGCACCACGCTGGCGCCGCTGTTCGACACCATCCTGAGCCACGTGCCGGCGCACGGCGGCGAGGCGGATGCGCCGCTGCAACTGCAGATCTGCTCGCTCGACTACTCGACCTACGTCGGTCGCATCGGCATCGGCCGCATCAACCAGGGCACCTTGAAGCCGATGCAGAACGTCGCGGTGTTCAGCGGACCGGAGAGCACACCGTTCAACGCGCGCGTCAACCAGGTGCTGAAGTTCGAGGGCCTGGAGCGCCAGCAGGCGACCGAGGCCGGCCCGGGCGACATCGTGCTGATCAACGGCATCGAGAACATCGGCATCGGCGTGACCCTGACCGACATCGAGAACCCGGTGCCGCTGCCGATGCTCAACGTCGATGAGCCGACGCTGACGATGAACTTCTGCGTCAACAATTCGCCGCTCGCGGGCCGCGAGGGCAAGTATGTGACCAGCCGCCAGCTCTGGGACCGCCTGCAGCGCGAGCTGCAGAGCAACGTCGCGCTGCGCGTCAAGGAGACCGACGAAGACGGCATCTTCGAGGTGATGGGTCGCGGCGAACTGCACCTCACCATCCTGCTCGAAACGATGCGCCGCGAAGGCTACGAACTCGCGGTCTCGAAGCCGCGCGTGGTGTTCCGCATGGAAGGTGAAGAACGTCTCGAGCCGATCGAAGCCGTGACCGCCGACGTCGAGGACCAGCACCAGGGTGCCGTGATGCAGGCGCTCGGCGAACGCCGCGCCGAGCTTGTCAACATGGAGCCGGACGGCATGGGCCGCGTGCGGCTCGAATACAAGATTCCGGCACGCGGCCTGATCGGCTTCCAGAACGAGTTCCTGAACCTGACCCGCGGCACCGGCCTGATCAGCAACATCTTCGACAGCTACGAACCCTACAAGGGCGAGATCGAGGGCCGCAAGAACGGCGTGCTGATCAGCCAGGACGACGGCGAGGCGGTGACCTATTCGCTCGGCAAGCTCGACGATCGCGGCCGCATGTTCGTGAAGGCCGGCGACCCCTTGTACGAGGGCATGATCATCG
>CAXTSS010000010.1:0-154609 GCA_964247075.1 uncultured Rhizobacter sp.
ATCGTCCCCACGTTCACGTGGGGCTTGGTGCGCTCAAATTTGCCTTTTGCCATTTGCTTCTCCAACAGGACGGCGGGGTTGCTCTTGGTGCCCATGGCGCGGATCGAACGCGCGACCTCTCCCTTACCAAGGGAGTGCTCTACCACTGAGCCACATGGGCACTGATCACATCAGAATCAGTACAGGCTTGGCGACGAGAGCAGCCAAGCCTGTGCTGACGCGGTTCAAGCCGGATCGACTGGAGCGGGAAGCGGGAATCGAACCCGCGTCATCAGCTTGGAAGGCTGGGGTTCTACCATTGAACTACTCCCGCCCGGGAGCCCTGCACACGCCTCAATATCACCACGCAAACTCAACGAAAATCCGTTCTGCCTTGGTGGAGGAGGCTGGATTCGAACCAGCGTACTCGTTAGAGGGCAGATTTACAGTCTGCTGCCATTAACCACTCGGCCACCCCTCCAAGATGAACCGCGGAGTATAGCAGGGAACGAATCCGCGCCGGAGCGGCTACCAAGTGACCGGCACCTCGCCCGCGCGCCGCTCGGCCAGAAACGCGTTGGCCTGGCCGAAATGCCGGCAGCCGATGAACGGCACCGGCGGGCGCAAAGCCGACAGCGGCGAGGGGTGATTGGCAGCAAGCACCAGATGCCGCCCGCCCTGCTCGACCAGCGCCCGCTTGCGCTGGGCCGAAGCGCCCCACAGCATGAACACGGTCGGCGCCGGGCGCGCGGCCACCCTCGTCAGCAGCGCATCGGTCAGCACTTCCCAGCCGCGGCCGGCGTGGCTTTGCGGCGCGCCGTCCTCGACCGTCAGCGCGGTGTTGAGCAGCAACACGCCCTGCTCGGCCCACGGGGTGAGGTCGTCGCGGCAGATCGACGGGGCGCCGGTGTCGGCCTGAACTTCCTTCAACAGGTTGCGCAGGCTCGGCGGCAGCTTGCGCTGGCCCGGTGCGACCGAAAACGCCAGCCCCTGCGCCTGACCCGGCCCGTGGTAAGGGTCCTGGCCGAGGATGACGACGCGAACATCCTGCAAGGCCGTGAGTTCGAGCGCCCGGAACACCCGATCCGGGTAGACCACCGCGCCCCCGCGCACACGCTGATCGACAAACGTGGTCAGGTCCTGCCCCGTCGCGCTGGCGGCGAACGCATCGGTGACCTCGCGCCAGCCGCCAGGCACCTGCGCGAAGGCCTGCGCGAGCGGTTCGCGCAGGCGGTTGTCGTGCGCCGTCACCCGAACAGGGCGGCGAGTGCCTTGCCCGGGTCGGGCGCGCGCATGAAGGCCTCACCGACGAGAAAGGCATGCACATTCGCATCCCGCATGCGCTGAACATCGGGGCGCGCGAGGATGCCGCTTTCGGTGACGAGCAGCCGATCGTTCGGCATCTGCGGCAGCAGGTCGAGCGTCGTCTGCAACGTGACCTCGAACGTGCGCAGGTTGCGGTTGTTGATGCCGACCAGCGGCGTCTTGAGCAGCAGCGCGCGGTCCAACTCGGCGCCATCGTGCACCTCGACCAGCACCGCCATGCCCAGCGCATGCGCCTGCGCTTCGAGATCGGCCATCAGGGCGTCAGGCAGGCAGGCGGCAATCAGCAGGATGCAGTCGGCGCCCATCTCGCGCGCCTCGAACACCTGGTAGGCATCGACCATGAAATCCTTGCGCAGCACCGGCAGCGCGCAGGCGGCACGCGCCTGTGCGAGGTAGGCGGCGCTGCCCTGAAAGAATTGCACATCGGTCAGCACGCTCAACGCGGCCGCGCCATGCTCGGCATAACTCTCGGCGATGCCGGCAGGCTCGAAGCGCTCGCGCAGCACGCCCTTGCTCGGGCTCGCCTTCTTGACCTCGGCGATCACGCCGGCGCCACCGGCCGCGATCTTGGCGCGCAGGCTGCCGACAAAATCCCGCTGGCCACCGAGCGATTCGGCGTCGCGGCGCAGCGACAACAAATCGCGTTGGCGCCGCGCCAGCGAAATTTCGTCGCGCTTCACGGCGACGATCTTGTCCAGGATGTCGCTCATTTCGGCGCCAGCTCCTGCGCCCGCACGATGAACTGGTTCATCTTCGCCAGCGCCTGGCCCGAGGCCAGCACGTCGCGCGCGAGCACCACACCGTCCTGCATCGTCGAGCAGACGTTGGCCGCGTACAGCGCCACGCCCGCATTCAGGATCACGATGTCGCGCGCCGCGCCGGGCTCATTGGCCAGCACCGAACGCAGCAGCGCCTTCGACTGCTCCGGCGTATCGACCTTCAGCGCGCGGTTGCTCGCCATCGTCAGGCCGAAGTCTTCCGGGTGAATCTCGTACTCGTGGATCCCGCCGTCCTTGTACTCGCCGACCATCGTCGCGGCGCCGAGCGAGACCTCGTCCATGCCGTCGCGGCCATAGACGACGACCGCGTGCTCGGCGCCCAGCCGCTGCAGCGCGCGCACCTGGATGCCGACCAGATCCGGGTGGAACACGCCCATCAGGATGTTCGGCGCATCGGCCGGGTTCGTCAGCGGCCCAAGGATGTTGAAGATCGTGCGGATGCCGAGCTCCTTGCGCACCGGGCCGACGTTCTTCATCGCCGGGTGGTGGTTCGGCGCGAACATGAAGCCGATGCCGGTGTCGGCGATGCACGTGGCGATCGCCGCCGGCGTCAAGGTCAGCGGCACGCCGAGCGCCTCCAGCACGTCCGCACTGCCCGACTTGCTGCTGACGCTGCGGTTGCCGTGCTTGCTGACGCGCGCGCCCGCCGCCGCGGCGACGAACATGCTGCAGGTCGAGATGTTGAAGGTGTGCGAGCCGTCGCCGCCGGTGCCGACGATGTCGACCAGGTGGGTTCGATCGGCGACTTCGACCTTGGTCGAGAACTCGCGCATCACCTGCGCCGCGGCGGTGATTTCGCCGATGGTTTCCTTCTTCACGCGCAGACCGACGAGCAGCGCAGCCATCATCACCGGCGACATCTCGCCGCTCATGATGCGGCGAACGAGCGCGAGCATCTCGTCGTGGAAGATCTCGCGGTGGTCGATGGTGCGGGTCAGCGCGTCGAGGTTGTTGATCGTCATGATAGTTCTCCCGCCGGGCCGCCCCAAGGGAGAACAGCGCCCCCTTGGGGGGTGGCGAACGTAGTGAGACTGGGGGCCAACATGAATTCTCGTCAAGCGGTCAGATGTTCGCGCACGGCAGCCACCGCGCGATCGACGCCAGCGGCATCGACGTCGAGGTGCGTCACGAAGCGCAGTCGATACAGGCCCGTGGCCAGCACGCCGCGCGACTTCAGGTGCTCCATCAAGCCGCCGGCGCGCGGGCCCTGCAGGTCGGCGAACACGATGTTGGTCTGCGGCGGCTCGACGGTGAGGCCGGGCAGCACGGCCAGTCCTTCGGCCAGCCGCTTCGCCAGCGCGTGGTCGTCGGCGAGGCGATCGATGTGGTGATCGAGCGCGTGGATCGCCCCGGCCGCCAGCAGGCCGGCCTGGCGCATGCCGCCGCCGAGCATCTTGCGCCAGCGGTGCGCGCCGCGGATCAGCTCGCGCGAGCCGACCAACGCCGAGCCCACCGGCGCGCCCAGGCCCTTGGAGAAGCAGACCGAGACACTGTCGAAATGCGACGCCATCTCGCGCGCGTTCGCTCGCGGATCGCCGCCCATCGCCACCGCCGCGTTGAACAAGCGCGCGCCGTCGAGATGCGTCGCCAGGCCGCGCTTGCGCACCAGCACGGTGGCCTCGGCCAGGTACGCCTTCGGCAGCAGCTTGCCGCCCAGCGTGTTCTCGAGCGCCAGCAGACGCGAGCGCGCGAAGTGCGAATCGTCGGGCTTGATCGCGGCCTCGATGTCCTTCAAGGCCAGCGTGCCGTCGGGCTGGTGGTCGAGCGGCTGCGGCTGCACGCTGCCGAGCACCGCGGCGCCGCCGCCTTCCCAGCGATAGGTGTGCGCTATCTGGCCGACGATGTATTCGTCGCCGCGGCCGCAGTGGCTCATGATGGCGACGAGGTTGCTCTGCGTGCCGCTCGGTACGAACAACGCCGCCTCCTTGCCGAGCAGCGCGGCGATCTTCTCCTGCAACGCGTTGACGGTCGGATCGCCGCCGAACACGTCGTCGCCGAGTGGCGCGCCGAACATCGCCGCGCGCATCGCGGCGGTCGGTTGCGTGACGGTGTCGGATCGAAGGTCAACGACGTTCATGCGCGCAGCTCCAGGAAGTTTTTCAGCATCGCATGGCCATGTTCGGTCAAGATCGACTCAGGATGGAACTGCACGCCTTCGAGCGGCGTCTTCGTGCCGGCGAGTGCACGATGCCGAACGCCCATGATCTCGCCGTCCTGCGAGGTGGCGGTCACCTCCAGCGCGGTCGGCAGGCTCTGGCGCTCGATCACCAGCGAGTGGTAGCGGATCACGGTGAACTCACGCGGCAGCGCGGTGTAGACGCCGCGTTCGTCGGTGGTGATCACATCGGTCTTGCCATGCATTTGCGTCTGCGCACGGATCACCTTGCCGCCGAGCGCCGCACCGATGGCCTGGTGGCCCAGACACACGCCGAGGATCGGCAGCCGGCCGGTGAACGCCTCGATCGCGCCGATGCAGATGCCGGCCTCCGCCGGCGAGCACGGGCCGGGCGAGAGCACGAGCTTGTCGGGCTTCAGCGCGGTGATGCCTTCGAGCGTGATCTCGTCGTTGCGGAACACCCGCACCTCCTCGCCGAGCTCGGCGAAGTACTGCACCAGGTTGTAGGTGAAGCTGTCGTAGTTGTCGATCATCAGCAGCATGAGCGCTCTGTCCCGTTGATTGCGTTGGGTGCCCGCCGGGCGCCCGGTGTCGGTACCCGCTCTATCGCTCCGAATCGGCGCCCAGCGGGGCCGGCAGCATCATGTCGGCGTCGAAGCCCATCAGCACGCTGGCCAGCTCCAATGTCCGCCACAGCTCGGCAGGCATGTCGAGGATCGCCTGCGGCGTGCGCGCCGCGGCGATCCACGCGCCGATCTGGCCGTGCTGCTCGGGTGTGAGCAGATGGCGGCTCAGCATGTCGTCGAGTGTCTGCATCGGTCGGCCGCCTTCAGCGCGGGTCGCGGCGCGCCACCCAGTAGGTGGCGCCTCGCGGGCCGTAGCGCTCCGCGTGCGGGACCTCGGCCGCCAGGCTGAAGGTGTCCCCCGGCAACAGGTGGCGCGTGTTGCCTGCGCAGGTCAGCCACATCTCGCCTCGGGTCACGACCGCGTCCGCGTCGAACGCGTGCGTGTGCGTCTCGATCACCGCGTCGGGCGCCCATTCGCGCACGAGCGCTTCATCGAAGCCCGCGGCACGGGCTTTGGCTTCGAAGGCTTCAAAGCTGTTGGCATTCATGGTCACATCCTAATCCTTGGGCGCGCCGACCTGGCGCCTCGGATCGGCCTTCGCGAAGGCATCGAGCCGCTCGCAGGCTGCCATGATGCGCAGCACCGTCGGGATGCCGGCCACCTCGATCTTGAATATACGCATCACGACGACGATGCTGGCCAGGCAGATGTCGGCGATGGTCGGCGTGTCGCCATGGCAGAAGGTACCGGTTTGCGGCGCACCCGCGAGTCGTTCTTCGAGCGCCTGCAGCCCGGTGCTGAACCAGTGGATCTGCCAGGCGCGCCACGCCGCATCGTCGAATTTCCCCGCCGTCGTCAGGTACTTCCTGACCCGCGGCGTGATCAGCGGATGCGTGTCGGCCGCCAACATCAACGCCAGCGAGCGCACCCGCGCGCGGCCGTGCGCGTCAGCCGGCAACAGCGCCGGCGTGGGGTACGTCTCGTCGAGAAACTCGAGGATCGCCAGCGACTGCGTCAGCGGTGTCGGCGACTGCCCCGGGCCGTGGTCGACGAGCGCCGGGATCGCGCCCATCGGGTTGATCTTCAGATAGGCCTCGCTGCGATGCTCGCCGCCGTCGACGTTGACGTTGCGCTCCTGCGGTTGCACGCCCTTCAGGTTGAACGCGACGCGCACGCGGTAGGTCGCCGAGGTGCGCCAGAAGGAGAAGAGTTCGAAGCGTGTGGGATCGGTCATGGGAGCTCCTGAGGGGTTCCAGCCCGGTGGCGTGTCGCGGCGCGCAGCAACGCGATCACGAGCGGCGGTGCCACGTCCTTCAACGCCGCGCGCTCGGGCTGGAACAGCGTGCAGACGAAGAATGGATGATCGTCGAGCTCCACGGCGCGAATCTCGCCTTGCGAGTCCTGCGCCGTGCCGCGCAGCGGGCCGGCCAGCAGGCGCGCGGAGAACGCCGGGTTCAGGCCGTAGCGGCAGTGATAGCCCTCGGTCGCCGTGTCGCTGTGGTACGCGGCGTGGATGCGCGAGCCCTCCACCAGCGTCACCTGATCGCTGACCTCGACCAGCGCGCAGGCCAGCGCGTGGATGACGGCGTTCGGCGCACGGGGCGCGGTCTCGGCGTGTTCGGCATCCTGCAGACCGAACACGTTGCGCGCATATTCGATCAGCGCGTGCTGGAAGCCGCCGCAGGTGCCGAGGAACGGCACGCGCTGCTCGCGCGCGAAGCGGATCGCGCGCAGCGCCGCGTCCATGTCGCGGTACGGGCTCGCGGGCACGCACCACAGCACGTCGAAGTGCGCGAGTCCCGATGCATCCGGCATCGCATCGGTGGCGAGCCAGTCGAACTCGACGGCGCGGCCGAGCTGCTCGCCGGCCAATCGCAACGCGATCGGAATCGCGCGGTGGGCCGTCACGTCGGCGTTGAAGTCACCGATCAAACCGACCTTGAGCGCGCGCATCAGAAGCCCTCCTCGACCAACTCGGCCGCGCGGATCAGCGCACGTGCCTTGGCCTCGGTCTCGCGCCATTCCATCTCGGGGATCGAGTCGGCGACGACGCCGGCCGCGGCCTGCACATAGAGCACCTGGTCTTTCACGACGCCGGTGCGGATCGCGATCGCCACGTCCATGTCGCCAGCGAAGCTGAGGTAGCCACAGGCGCCGCCATAGATGCCGCGCTTCACCGGCTCGAGCTCGTCGATGATCTCCATCGCGCGGATCTTCGGCGCCCCGGTCAGCGTGCCGGCCGGGAAGGTGGCGCGCAGCACGTCGAGGTTGGTCATGCCGTCTTTCAGGATGCCCTCGACGTTGCTGACGATGTGCATGACGTGCGAGTAGCGCTCGACGGTGAAGGCCTCCGTCACCTTCACGCTGCCGGTCTTCGCGATGCGGCCGATGTCGTTGCGCGCCAGGTCGATCAGCATGACGTGCTCGGCGCGCTCCTTCGGGTCGCTCTTCAGCTCGGCTTCGAGTGCCTTGTCGAGTTCCGGCGTGGCGCCGCGCGGGCGCGTGCCGGCGAGCGGGCGGATCGTGACCTTGTGGCCTTCGGCCGCATGCTCGTGGCGCACCAGGATCTCGGGCGAGGCGCCGACGATCTGGAACTCGCCCATGTCGTAGAAGTACATGTACGGCGACGGGTTCAGCGAGCGCAGCGCGCGGTACAGGCTCAGCGGTGATTCGGTGTAGCGCTTGCGCAGGCGCTGGCCGATCTGCACCTGCATCATGTCGCCGGCGGCGATGTACTCCTTCGCGCGCAGCACGGCCGCGATGTAGGCCTCCTTGCCGAACTCGCGCTCGACGCCGTGCGAGGTGCCGCGCTTCACCGCCGGCGCGGTGACGCTGTACTTGAGCTTGTCACCGAGATCGCCGAGCCGGCGCTTGGCCGTGTGATACGCCTCGGGCTGGCTCGGGTCGGCGTAGACGATCAGGTACAGCCGCCCCGAAAGGTTGTCGATCACCGCGAGCTCTTCGCATTGCAAGAGCAGGATGTCCGGCGTGTCGATGCCGCCGGTCTTCTCGGTCTTCGCGAGCTTGGGCTCGATGAAGCGCACCGCGTCGTAGCCGAAGTAGCCGGCCAGGCCGCCACAGAAGCGCGGCATGCCGGGGCTGAGCGCCACCTTGAAACGCTTCTGGTACTCGGCGATGAAATCGAGCGGGTTGCCGTCATGCGTCTCGACGACCGCGCCGTTCGTCACCACCTCGGTGTGGAAGCCGGTCGCGCGCAGCAGCGTGCGCGCCGGCAGGCCGATGAACGAGTAGCGCCCGAAGCGCTCGCCACCCACCACCGATTCGAGCAGGAAACTGTGCTTGCCACCACCACTCGCATAGGCGAGCTTGAGGTACAGCGACAACGGGGTTTCGAGATCGGCGAAGGCTTCGGCGATCAACGGGATGCGGTTGAAGCCCTGGCCCGCGAGGCTCTTGAATTCGAGTTCGGTGATCATGATGTTCAGGGCCTTCACAGGCCGTCGGTAACCGTCGGATCAGGCCGGATTGCGAAGGCAACCGAGCGCGGCAACACACTGCGCTTGCAACGTTGAACGTTCAGCGCGAACGGCTCAGCCCCGCCAGGGCCAGGCTCCCCGGTCGATCGACCCTGCGGTGAGGTTGCACGGTGTGAACATGCACAAAAGTGTAGCAGGCCCCCAGGCGGCGTAGGTGTTTGCCGAAAGTTGCACTATCGTCCCGGCAGCGCTGACAGCAGCCCCGCATCCGCCCCCGATCGATTGGAACGACCATGCGCCGATTCATCGCCCTCGCCGCCATGACGATCGCTCTCGCCGCGCCGCTCGCCGGCCAGGCGCAGACCACAGACATCGCCGGCGTGAAGTTCGCCAACACCCTGCAGGTCGGCAGCAGCAAGCTGCAGCTCAACGGGGCCGGAATTCGCTACAAGCTCGTGTTCAAGGTCTACGCCGCCGGGCTGTACCTCAGCGAAAAAGCCACCACGCCCGAGGCGGTGCTCGCCGCGCCCGGCCCGCGCCACCTGCAGATCGTGATGCTGCGCGAGATCGACGGCAACGAACTCGGCAAACTGTTCACGCGTGGCATGGAGCAGAACGCGCCACGCGAAGAATTCTCCAAATCCATCCCCGGCATCCTGCGCATGAGCGAGGTCTTCTCGACGCGCAAGAAGCTTGTCGCGGGCGATTCCTTCGCGATCGAATGGATGCCCGGAACCGGCACGACGATCATCGTCAACGGCAAGGTCGAGGGCGCGCCGATCAAGGAGCCGGAGTTCTATTCGGCGCTGATGAGGATCTGGCTGGGCAAGTCGCCGGCCGACGCGCAGTTGAAGGAGGCGCTGCTCGGCAAGCCCGCAGCCGTGCCGGGCAGCTAAGACCAGGCCAGTTCGTCGAGCCGCGCGATGACCCCGTCGGCGTCCACGGCGCCGACCGGCTCGCCGTGGTTGTAGCCGTAGCTCACCAGCACCACCGGGCAGCCGGCGGCGCGAGCGGCGCGAGCGTCGTTGCTCGAGTCGCCGATCATCAGGGTGCGCAACGGCGTCATTCCGAGTGCCTCGCAGGTCTTGAGCAAGGGCAGCGGATCGGGCTTCCTGCGCTCGAAGGCATCGCCGCCGAACACCGCGCTGAAGAACCCGTCGAGGCCCTTGAGCCGCAGCAGCGGCTGCGCGAACGCGGTCGGCTTGTTGGTTAGACAGGCCAGGCGCAGGCCGCGCGCCTTCAGCAGCGTCAGCCCTTCGACGACGCCCGGATAGACGCGCGAGTGCGCACCATTGACCTCGGCGTAGTGCTGCTGATAGAGCGCCCAGGCCTGCTCATACAGATGAGCATTGCCGCCGACATGCTCCAGCGTGCGACGGATCAGGTACTCCGAGCCCTTACCCACCGTGTGTGAGACAAAGCCGTGATCGACCGGCCCCAGCGCCAACTCGCCCAGCACACGATTGAGCACGACGACGAAGTCGCCGAGCGTGTCGATCATCGTGCCGTCGAGATCGACGATCGCGGCTTGCAGTGGCTGAAGAAGTTTCATCCGGGTTCACTCGTTTACCTGACTTTACCGGGTATCGGCGCACGAAACTTGAGCTGGCGCGTTGTCATGAGACAACCACCGCGAGGAGATCTTCATGAGTGCGCCACCCGTTCTTGAACTCGAGGCGCCGCCGGCCGCGCCGCTGTCGCCGACTCCGGTGGCTGCGGGCGCGTCGCTCGCCGCAGTGGCTTCGCTGATGACCCTGGCGGCCTGTGGCGGCGGCGGCGGTGGTGCCGCTCCCCCACCCACTTCCCCGCCCAGCGGCACCGACGCGGCGCGCTTTCTCGCGCAAGCCTCGATGGGCGCGAACCGCGCGCAGATCGCCCGTGTGCAGGCCATCGGCTATTCGGCCTGGCTCGACGAACAGTTCGCGCTGCCGGCCTCGGGCACGCGCTGGGACTGGCTGATCGCCGCGGGCTACGGCGACATCTCGCACAAGAACGACGAGGGCGGCTTCGATTCGGCCGCCTGGGCCAAGCTGCTGAGTTCCCCGGACACGCTGCGCCAGCGCATCACGCTCGCGCTCTCGGAAATCTTCGTCGTCGCGATCGATGGCCTGGTCGGCGGCGGCTGGCGGCAGTTCTCCGCCGCAACCTACCTCGACCTGCTCGAAGCGAACGCCTTCGGCAACCACCGCACGCTGCTGCAGCAGATCTCGCTGTCCGCGCCGATGGGCCAGTTCCTGACCTTCCGTGGCAGCGCCAAGGCCAACACCACGACCGGCGCCCTGCCCGACGAGAACTACGCCCGCGAGCTGATGCAGCTGTTCACGATCGGGCTGGTGCAACTCCATCTCGACGGCACGCCGACCTTGACCGGCGGCAGCCCGACCTACACCTATGGCCAGGCCGACATCACCGGCCTCGCGCGCGTCTTCACGGGCTGGGACTTCGACCTCGGCGGCCAGGCGGCCGCGGTCGCCACCGCCACGCCCGACTTCATCCGCAAACCGCTGACGCAGATCGCGAGCCGCTACGAGACGGGCGACAAGACCTTCCTCGGCAAGACGATCCCGGCCGGCCTCGATGCCGCGACCACCCTGACGCAAGCACTGGACGCGATCTTCGCGCACGCCAACGTCGCACCGTTCTTCAGCCGCCAGCTGATTCAGCGGCTCGTCACCAGCAACCCGAGCAGCGCCTACGTGGCGCGCGTCGCGACGGTCTTCAACGACAACGGCGCCGGCGTCAAGGGCGACCTGAGGGCCGTGATCAAGGCCGTGCTGCTCGACGACGAAGCGCGCAGCACGACCGCCGCGGCCGCCACCGGCTACGGCAAGCTGCGCGAGCCGATCCTGCGCTTCACCGGCTGGGCACGCGCCTACGGCGTGGCCTCGGCGACCAACGCCTGGGCGATCGGCAACACGTCCGATCCCGCGACGCGGCTCGCGCAAAGCCCGCTGCGCTCGCCCTCGGTGTTCAACTTCTTCCGACCCGGCTACGTGCCGCCGAATACCGCGTTCGACGCAACCGCGATGGTCGCGCCCGAGTTCCAGATCGCGAACGAGTCCTCGGTCGTCGGCTACGTCAACTACCTGCAACGCGCCGTTGCCGGCCAGGGCGTCGGCGATGTCGTCGCCGACTACTCCAGCTTGCTCGCGGTCGCCGACGACGCGGGCGCGATGCTCGCCGAGATCAACCTCGTGCTCGCCGCCGGCCGCTTGGGCACCGCGACGCTCGCAGCGCTCGTGAGCGCCGTGCAGTCGATGGCCGGCGGCACCGACGCGACGCGGCGCAATCGCGTCTACGCCGCGCTCGTGCTGGTGCTCGCCGCGCCCGAATTCCTCGTTCAAAAATGAAGGTGCCGACATGACCACCAACGCTTCCCGCCGCGCCTTCCTGCAACGTGCCAGTGCCTTGTCGATGGCCGGTGCCGCCACACCCTGGGTGCTGAACCTCGCCGCACTCGGCGAGGCCGCCGCCGCAACCGCGAGCGACTACAAGGCGCTCGTCTGCGTCTTCCTTTACGGCGGCAACGACTACGCGAACACGCTGATCCCGTACGACACCGCCAACTACGCGGCCTACCAGGCGATGCGCCCGCCGCTGGCCTACGCGCAGACCGCTCTCGCGGCCACCGTGCTCACACCGTCGGTGGCGCTGCCCAGCGGCCGGCAGTACGCGCTCGCGCCCGAGTTGGCACCGCTGCTGCCGATGTTCACCGCCAACAAGCTCGGCGTGATGCTCAACGTCGGCACGCTGGTCGGGCCAACGACGAAGGACCAGTACACCAAGGGCTCCGTGCCGCTGCCGCCGAAACTGTTCTCGCACAACGACCAGCAATCGGTGTGGCAATCGTCGGCGCCCGAAGGCGCGACCTCGGGCTGGGGCGGCCGCATCGGCGATCTCTACGCCGCAGGCAACGGCAACGCGACCTTCACCTGCGTGAACGTCTCGGGAAACGCGGTGTTCCTGTCGGGCAAGACCGCGGTGCAGTACCAGGTCACGGCCAGCGGGCCGGTCGCGCTGAACGGCGCGCAGGGCACGCTGTTCGGGTCGAGCGCCTGCTCCGCCGCGCTCAAGAGCCTGGTGACGGCCACGCGCACCGACATGTTCGAGAGCGAATACAACCGTGTGATGGCGCGCTCGCTCGATGCCGGCAGCCAGCTCAGTGCGGCGCTCGCAGCCGCACCGACACTCGCCACTGTGTTCCCGACCGGCAACGCGCTGGCCGATCAGCTCAAGCTCGTCGCGCGGATGATCTCGAACGCGAGCGCGATCGGTGCGAAGCGCCAAGTGTTCTTCGTGTCGATCGGCGGCTTCGACAACCACGACGGTCTCAACGCGATCCACCCCGGCTTGCTGAGCACGGTCGCCGGTGCGATGAGCGCGTTCTACAACGCCACCGTCGAGCTCGGCGTGGCGAACCAGGTCACCGCGTTCACCGCCTCCGACTTCGGCCGCACCGCGACCGGCAACGACGGCTCGGATCACGGCTGGGGCAGCATGCACTTCATGCTCGGCGGCGCAGTCAACGGCGGGCGCTTCTACGGCACGGCGCCGGCCGTCGCCAACAACGGGCCGGACGACGTGGGCCAGGGCCGGCTGCTGCCCAGCACCTCCGTCGACCAGTACGCGGCCACGCTCGGGTCGTGGTTCGGCATCAGCAACACGGATTTGCTGACGGTGCTGCCCAACCTCGTGAACTGGAACTCGAGCCAGCGCAACCTGGGCTTCGTCTAGGAGCCTGTCGGGCTTTGAGTTGGGCTCGCGTTGGGCCTGCAAGGGGGCACAGGGTAGGCGCAAAGCGCAGCCGGGTTCGATACCCGGCGAGCATTTGCAACGACGCCTGTGCCCCCTTGCAGGCCCAACCCTTCGGGCCGGGGCGATTCGCGGCGCCATACTTCGTTGCCGGCTCGTTGTGTGGGCCAGCCACATGGCCTCGCCGACGCCTCGTCTGGCACCGCGACTCGCCCCGGCGCGGGCCCAACCCAAAGCCCGACAGGCTCCTAGCGCCTGCGAAGACTCGCCTTCAGCGTCTCGATCTCGTCCATCAGATCGAGCGCGAAGGCGACGCCGGGTGGATTGATCTCGAGCTCGCGCGTCAGCGTCACCGCGAGGCGCGCGCGGCGCAGCGAGTTGCCCGCGAAGCGCCACTCTTGAGGTGCCTCGCCGATCGGCGTCAGCACGCCTTCGACGACCCAGACACGCACCTGCTCTTCCTGCGCGCGACAGGCGCGGCACAGCTCGATCAGCGTCAGGTGCACGTCCTCTTCGACGATGGTGCTCATGGTGCTCATCCTTTCAGTGCAGCGCGCGGGTTGAAGTCGGCTGCAGACTTGAACGCTTCGTAAGCGCGCTTCGCCGCGTCGGTGGCGGCCGGCGGCAGCGCAATCGCCAATACCGCGTAGAAGTCACCGGCCGGTTTGCCCGGAATCCCCTTGCCCTTGAGCCGCAGCTTGCGGCCCGCGGCCGAGCCGGGCGGGATCGTCAGCTCGACCTCGCCATCGGGCGTCGGCACGCTCACGCTGGCCCCGAGCGCAGCCTCCCACGGCGCGAGCGGCAGATCGACGAACACGTCGCGGCCATCGACGCGGTAGAGCCGGTGCGGGTTGAACGCGATCTCGAGGAACAGGTCGCCGGCCGGCCCGTCACCCAGCCCCGGGCCACCCTGGCCGGCGAGGCGCAGATGCTGGCCTTCGCGGATGCCTTTCGGGATGTTGATTTCGAGCGTGCGCTCCTGCATCACACCATGGCCTTCGGCATCGAGCGACGGCATGCGCAGCGAGACGCTGCGCTGCGCGCCGCGGTACGCATCTTCGAGGTCGATCAGCACCTTGGCGTGGTGATCCTGCCCCGGCATGCGCATGCTCTGGCGCCTCGCGCCAGCGCTGCGCGCCGCGCGGCCGAACAGCGCCTCGAAGAAGTCGCTGTGGTCTTGCGCGCTCCCGCCTTCGTCGCCGCGGCCGCTGAACTCGAAGCCGGCGTCCCAACCGGGCGGTGGCTGGAAGTCGCCGCTGCCGCCCGCCGTTTGCTGGCCGACGGCGTCGTAGGCGGCGCGCTTCTCCGGATCCTTCAGCACCTCGTTGGCCTCGCCGATCTCCTTGAAGCGCGCTTCGGCGTTCGGCTCCTTGCTGAGATCGGGGTGGTACTTGCGCGCCAGCTTGCGGTAGGCCTGCTTGATGACCTCGGGCGACGCGTCGCGCGCGACGCCGAGCGTCTGGTAGTAGTCCTGAAACTTCATCGGTCGCCTTCGCACAAGGTCATGAAGGGCTCGCGCAGAACCTGGATTGTGACGTGGCCGATCTTGAACCGGTCGCGCAGCTGCAGCGTTGCGGTCTCGAAGAAGCGGTCGTCAGGGTGGCCTCCCGGCATCACGAGGTGCGCGGTCAGCGCCACGTCGGCGGTACCGGTGGCCCACACATGCAGGTCGTGCACGCGGTCCACGCCGGGCAGCGTCTCGAGCTGGCGGCGCACGGCGACAAGGTCGATGTGCTCGGGCACGCCGTCGAACATCAGCCGCATCGACTGGCGCAGCAGGCCCCAGGTGCCGATCACGATCACGAGCGCGATCAGCAGGCTCGCGGCAGGGTCCAGCCAGGCCCAACCCAACCACAGCGAGAGCGCACCCACCACGACCACGCCGGCCGAGACGAACGCATCGCCCGCCATGTGCAGGTAGGCGCCGCGGATGTTGAGGTCGTCGTCGCGGCCGCGCATGAAGAGCAGCGCGGTGCCGAGGTTGACGACGATGCCGATCGCGGCGACGACCATCACGGTCAGGCCCTGCGTCGGCTCGGGCGCACTCAACCGGCCGATCGCCTCCCACGCGAGCGAGCCCATCGCGACCAGCAGCATCACCGCGTTCGCGAACGCGGCGAGGATGGACGCGCGCTTCCAGCCATACGTGTAGCGCGCATCCGGCCGCAGCTTGCCGGCGAATGCGCCGCCCCAGGCCAGGATCAGCCCCGCGACATCGCCGAGGTTGTGGCCAGCATCGGCGAGCAGCGAGAGCGAGTTGACCTTCCAGCCATAGAAGGCCTCGATCGCGACGAACAAGGTGTTGACCGCGATGCCGATCGAAAACGCGCGGTCGAAGTTGGCCGGCGCATGGTGGTGCGCGTGGCCGTGGTGGCTGTGGTGGCTGTGGCCATGATCGTGGTGATCCGAATGATCGTGCCCCGCGTGGTCGCGGTGTTCACGGTGCGTGTGCTGCTGTGCCATCCCGTAAGTGTGACTCACGCGGGCACGCATCGCGGCGCGATACCCTCGGTCGCGGCCGGCCATTCCGGGCATGCCGGCGATGGCCGGGCGCGGATTCGCGGCTACGCTCGCGCCATGAACACACCCGCTGCTCTTCCCGCAGACCACCGCCCCACCCCGGCCGAATGGCGCGTCTTCGCGGCCCGCCTGCTGCACGCCGCGGGGTTGGGCGGCGTGGGTGCCGGCCTCATCTTCTTCGTCGCCGCGAACTGGCAGGCCTGGGGCCTGATCGGCCGCTTCGGGCTGCTGGAGGCGGGCCTGCTCGCCAGCATCGGCGCGGCGCTGTGGCGGCCACCGCCGCAGCGCATCGGCCAGGCCGCGCTGCTGCTCGCAACGCTGTTCACAGGTGCACTGCTGGCGCTGTTCGGCCAGAGCTACCAGACCGGCGCCGATGTGCACGAACTCTTCTTCACCTGGGCGCTGCTGGCGCTGCCGTTCGCGCTCGCTGGCCTGTCGGGCGCCGTGTGGGCCCTGTGGTGGGTCGTGCTCAACGCCGGCCTCGCGCTGCTGTGCGGCACGCTGGGGCTGGATCACTTCTTCTGGCGCGTCGTCGCGGGCTGGGGCTGGGGCCGCAGTGGGCTACTGATGCTGCCCTGCGTCGTCAACCTGCTCGGGGCCGGCGCCTTTCTGCTGCTGCGCGGCACACGCTTCGCGGAGGCTGCGCCGTTGTGGCTGCTGCGCCTGCTGCTTACCTTGGGTCTGGGCTATGGCACGGCCGCGTCGTTGCCTTACTTGAGTGGCCACGGCATGTCGTCGCTGATGCTGTTCGTCGCGATCTCGGTCGGCATCGCCGTCGCCACCTGGCTACGACGCCGGGATGTGTTCCCGCTCACCGTGCTTGCCGGCAGCTGGATCACGCTCTCGACTGCGTGGCTGGCGAGCTCGATGCGGCTGAACGACCTCGGTGGGTTCTTCGTCATCGCGATGTGGCTGATCGCCAGCTCCACCCTCGCCGGCATGCTGCTGATGCGCTGGCTGCGCCAATGGCGCGTCGCGGCCACCGAAGGAGTCTCGTCATGAGCCACCGGGCCGTTCCCAAGGCGAATACCGCAGTGCGAAGCACGGAGGTTGCCCGATGAGCACGGTATTGCCCACCAACACGGCCCCGGCGCACGACCGCCCGCTCGCGATCAGCCTGCTGCTCGGCGCCAGCGGCTGGGTCGCCGGCGTGTTCATGCTGGCCTTCGTGGCGATGCTGTTCCACCCCGACGACGCCGGCCAGGCCGCCATCAGCGGCGCCGTGCTCCTGGCCGCGGCGTGGGGTCTGTTCAAGGTCGATGGCGACGGCGCGCAGGTCTTCGTCGCGCAGCTCGGATTGACATTCTCGATCGCCGGCCAGTGCCTGATGCTGTACGCGATGAGCGAGCACGCCAATGGCATCGCGCCGATCGCGAGCGCCGCGCTGGTGCTGCAAACCGTGCTCGCGCTCGTGATGCCGAACCGCCTGCACAGGATGCTCTCGACGCTGTTCGCGACGATCGCGTGGGCGCTGACCGTGCGCTTCGCGCTCTTCGGCGAGCCCGAGTTCTGGCGCGGCAGCGATTCCCATCACACCGCCTCGCTGCCGATCGCGCTTGCCGGCTGGCTGGCAGCGTGGGGACCGGTGGGCGCGGGCCTGTGGTGGCTGATCCGCGGCGAGGCCGCCTGGGCCGCGCGCGGCGGCGAGCGCTTGCTGCAGCCGATCACCACCGGGCTGATCGTCGGCCTCGCGTTCGCCACACTCGCATCGCAACCGTTCGAGTCGTTCCGCTGGTTCGGCGCCGGCGAGGTCGATGCCGGCGGCCTCGCGCTGTGGCCGCTGCTCTCGGCGCTCGCCGCCCTCGGCGCGGTGGCCGCGGCGTTCGCGCTGCGGCGGCGCGGGCTGATGAGCGTGTGCGTCGTCGCAGCGCTGGCGCACGTTTCGCACTTCTACTACGCGCTCGGCACCAGCCTGCTGATCAAGTCGCTGCTGATGCTGGCGATGGGCGCTGCGATGCTGATCGCCGCACGTGTTTTGACGAAGACCGCGCTGACGACGAAGGAGCCCGCATGAAATCCCTCGCACTGCGCGCGTTGATCGCGCTCGGCGCCCTGCTCGTGCTGGGCACGCTGAACACGACGATCGTCGGCAAGGAGCAGATCAAGCACCACGGTGAAGTCGCCTACCTTCCGCTCGCGCCGGTCGATCCGCGCTCGCTGATCCAGGGCGACTACATGGCGCTGCGCTTCGCGCTGACGACCGACATCGAACGCCGCGAAGCGGCCGACAAGCGCGCGGCGCGCGAAGGCACGGTGGCGTTCGCGAACGTCGCGCTCGACGACCAGCGCGTCGCGCACGTCGCCGGCGAGGGCACAGCACCCGCCCTGAAGCTGCGCTACCGCATCCGCCACGGCCAGGTCTGGCTCGGCACGAACGCGTTCTTCTTCGAGGAAGGCACGGCCGAGCGCTACAACGGCGCGCGCTACGGCGAGTTCCGCGTCGATCGCGAATCGGGCGAGGCGGTGCTGGTGGGGTTGCGCGACGACAGGCTGAAGGCGCTGTGAGCGCTCGACCGGCTCAACGCGTGGCGTCGATGAAGGCCTTCAAGTCGTCGAGCCGATAGCCCCAGAAGATCAGCATCGGCGTGGCCTGCGCCTCGATCAGGTAGCGGTCCTTGAAGACGCCCTGCAATGCCACCGCCGGCACCACCTCGCCGCCGAAGCGCGCGAGCCAGGCGCGTGCGTTCTGCGCCGCCTCCTTGTTCAGGCGCTTGCGGCTGTTGATCTCGCTGTTCGAGCCTTTGCACTCGATCGCCAGCAGGCGTCCGTCGCCCAGACGCACCAGCACGTCGGCGTTGTCGCTGCCGACGTTGATCTGGGTCAGGAAGCTGCCCGGCGGCGGCGAGTCGTTCAGCAAGCTCTGCACGCCTTGTGGCGGGCGCGTAGGCGCCTGTTGCCAGCCCATGCCGACGAGCAGGCCCTTGACCGCGCCTTCGACCATCGATTTTTCATCGCCACGGCGCAAAGTCTGCACGCGCTGCGACGCCATTAATGCAGTGGTCGCGAGCACGGCAGCGTGCAGTTCACCCGGCGTCGGCTCGCGCTGCTGCGCGATCCACGGAAAGCGGCGCGGATCGGCGATCGCCCGCATCACCTCGACCAAGCGCCGGCGCTTACCCGCCACATCCTGTGCCGCGACGTTGGACAGCTTCGCCTCGGCCAGTGTCGTCAGATCATCGTCCGAGATCGGCGGCGCACCGACGTAGCGGAACGCGGTGCGTCCGGCATCGGTGGCCCAAAGCGTCTGTACGAACTCGTTGGTCGAGTCGGCGCTTGTCAGCACTGCGCTCAAGCGACCGATCAACGCCTGATTGATGCCGACGCTGGCGTCATAGGCGTCGAGATAGCGCTGCAGTGGTTCGCCCAGCCGACGCGCCCGAAACTCGGCGACGGCCGCGGCCGCGTCGGCAGCCAGTTCCTCGGCGCTCCAGTGCCTGGCTTTTGCCGGCCACGCGGCGCTCAAGCCGCCAGCTCCAGCAGGCCGGGCGGGATGCGCAAGCGCGCCACGTCACCGGGCTCGAACTTGCTCATGCCGCCACCGTAGACGCGCGCGCTGTGCGCGTCGGTGGTCGTGTTCAAGTGGTGCAGCACGCGCTTGAGCAGCGACGCAGAAATCGCCTGCCTTGGATACAGGCCGTGGGCGATGTTGATGAAGCTCGCACCCCATGGGTTGGCGCAGAACACCGGCGGGCGCCGGCCCATGTAGCTCACGAAGGCGGCCGGCGGCGCGCGCATCTTCACCGCGTGCCACGGCGTTCGGTGGCGCGCGATGTAGCCTTGATCAGCGCCCATCGCGCGCGCTCTGGAAAGAAAGCGATCGACGCTGTCGCGGTGTTCCTCGCGGACAGCATCGAGATCACCGGGGAGATCGGCGACACGCTTCAGCGCGCCGACCGCAGCGCGCGACAACGGCACGCCGTCGATCAACTCCTTGGCCCGCGTGACGGCAGCCACGGTCAGCTCGCGCGGCAACTCGGTGGCTTGCGGGTCGAGCACCCACGCGGCATTCAGCCCGGTCACTTGGCCGCGCGTGACACGGAAGAGCTCGCCGACTTCAATCCCTTGCGTCGGCAGCGCAAGCACCGGGCGGCACCAGGAAGACCAGTGGTCGGACGATTGCAACTCCGCCGGGGAGACATGACGCAGCGTCCGCAGCGCGCGCGCACTGATGGCGCCTGCCCTCGCGTCATCGGTCGTGCTTCCACAGGCCACCCGCAGCACGACGGACGACACCAGCGCATCGTCGAACACCGGCTCTGCCGGGTCGGCGACCCACAGCCCGGTCGTTGCGAATCCAGCGCTGCCAGCAAGCAGCTGACGCACGGCGCGCCCGTAGCCGTTGTCCAGCCACTCGGCCGATGTCACGAAGCACAGCCCGTCGCCGGGGCGCATCAGCGCAGCCGCGCGCGCCACGAAGTGCACGTGCAGGCCGGCGAGGCGCGAGGCCTCGATGCCGAAGCGCGCCATCTCGTGGCCGTACCAGGCCTTCCACGGCGCACCGATGTCGTGGTGCCGCACATAAGGCGGGTTGCCGAGGTAGAGCGTTCGCCCGGTGGTCGTGATCGGCACGTCGCGAAAGTCAGCTTCGACAACTTCGACGCGGTCGGCCAGACCAGATTCGCGCAGGCCCTGACGCAGCAGCACGATCAGTTCGGCGCTCTGTTCGATCGCGACGATTCGGGCTTCGGGGAAGCGCAGCGCGGCGGCCATCGCAAATCGGCCGGTGCCGGCGCCGCAATCGACGATCGTGTCGTAGGGTGTGTCGCTCACCTCATCGACCATGCGCTCCACCAGCCAGGGCGGCGTCAGCGTGATGCCTTGCGAGCGGCGACTCGCCGCGTCGTTGTGTACGCACCAAGACTCGCCGAGCGCGTCACTCACGGCGGACAACGGGTCAAACAAATCGATCTGGGGATCCATGGTGCAGGCATCGGTTTGGCAGCGACTTTACGCCGCCAGCCGCGCCCGCATCGCATCGATCACCGCCTTGTAGCTCGGCTGGCCGAAGATCGCGCTGCCGGCGACGAAGGTGTCGGCGCCGGCATCGGCCGCGGCGCGGATGTTGTCGGTCTTGATGCCGCCATCGACCTCGAGGCGGATGTCGCGCCCGCTCGCGTCGATGAGCTTTCGAATGCGCTCGATCTTCTTCAGCGCACCCGGGATGAAGCTCTGCCCGCCGAAGCCCGGGTTCACGCTCATCACCAGCACCAGGTCGATTTGATCGATCGTCCACTCGAGCTCGTCGAGCGACGCCGCCGGGTTGAACACCAGGCCGGCGCTGCAGCCCTCGGCGCGGATCAGCTGGATCGTGCGATCCACGTGCGCACTCGCGGCCGGGTGGAAACTGATGCGGTCGGCGCCCGCTTTCGCGAAGGCCTGCGCGAGCGCATCGACCGGTTGCACCATCAGGTGCACGTCGATCGGCACCTTGCTGCCGTCGGCACGCGCGGCGTGCTTGCGCAGCGCCGCGCACACCATCGGCCCGAAGCTCAGGTTGGGCACGTAGTGGTTGTCCATCACGTCGAAGTGGATCCAGTCGGCGCCGGCGGCGATCACGTCGCGCAGCTCATCGCCGAGGCGTGCGAAATCGGCGGACAGGATGCTCGGGGCGATGCGGTAGGTGCGTGAAGACATGAGTGAACCCCGGGGTTTCGCGGGAATTCTAGGGGCCGTCACGGAGTTGCTGCCAGAATCGCCCGCATGTCCCGACCCGAACTCACCAGCACCGTCGCCGTGCGCCATCTGCCGGAGCAATCCGATGCGCAGGCCGGCCAGCATGCGTTCGCGTACACGATCACGATCCGCAACAGCGGGGACGTCACCGCGCAGCTGATCGCGCGCCACTGGATCATCACCGACGCGAACGGCCACACCGACGAGGTGCGAGGCCTCGCCGTCGTCGGCCACCAGCCGCTGCTCAAGCCCGGCGAGAGCTTCGAATACACCAGCTGGACGCGATTGGCCACACCGAACGGCACGATGCGCGGCACCTTCTTCTGCATGACCGAGGACGCGCGGCCGTTCGATGCGACGGTGCACGAGTTCGGTCTGACCCAAGCCTCGGCCCTTCATTGATCGATGGCGAAGGCCTCGACCTGGGATCTGACTGCGCTGCTCAATGCAGCCGACCCGAAAGCCTCGCTCCCCGAGCGCCACCTCTGGCTGATCCGCCTGATGGAGTGGCTGCGCCACGCGCCGGTGGAGGGTGGTGCCACCGGGCCGCCTCGCGGCGTCCGCCCCCCGTGGGGGTCAACTCGCCTTGGGGCGGCCCGGCGGCTCGTTGACGAAGCGCAGATCACGCCGACGCCGGTGCTGCGGCTGAAGCATCTGCTCGGCGTCCTCGATCGACACCCCGAGCATCAGGCGCGCGTCGGCGAAGTGCTGCGGCGCTTCTGGCAAGAGGTGGACAACGCCGCGCTGCTGGCCGATTTCGGCTTCGCGCCGCGCATGGACCTGTGGGGCGAGCTCGGCCGGCGTGTGCGCGCGCGCGCGCTGCCGCTGACGCCGGCGACCACCGACCTGGGCGAACTGTTCGCGATGCTGTTTCCGGACCGGAACGACGCCGTCTGGCTGCGCGAGATCGACGACGCGACGCTGGCGCGCCTGCGTGAGCGAATCGCGCCCGAGCACCGCGACGGCGCCTGGCGCCAGCCGTTCTTCGACGCGATCGTGTTCCTCGCCAGCGCGGTGCGCGCCTCGGCGTTCTCGCCCGCGATCCGCCAGCGCATGAGCGCCGAGCTGCTCGCCGATCAACCCTTTCGCCAGCTCGCACGCGTCGCCGAGCAACTCGGCGAGCAGGTGCAGGCCGAGGGCGAAGCAACGCTCCTGCAGCAGGCGCAGTACCTGCGCGCACTGCTCGACACCTGCCGGCGCTGCGCCGACAGCGTGCACGAGCACCTGGAAGCGCACGGCGTGTCGGTCAACATCGTGTTCGAGGTCGATCAGCTGCGCGAGCGCACGCACCGCATCGACGCCTTGTTGACCTGCCTGATCAGCCCCGAGCCGGCACGCGAGATCGCGCACTTGCTGGCCGACCTGGTGCGCACGGCCGACGAACGCCGCAGCATCCGCACGCTGCTCGCGCAGCACTACTCGCTGCTGGCGCGCAAGGTCGCCGAGCGCAGCGCCGAGACCGGCGAACACTACATCACGCGCGACCTCGGCGAGTACCGGCAGATGCTGCGCGCCGCAGTCGGCGGCGGCGCGGTGCTCGCGGGCACCACGCTCTTCAAGTTCGCGCTGCTGGCAATCCCGCTGTCGGCGTTCTGGGGCGGCTGGTGGGCCGGCATCAACTACGCGGCCAGCTTCGTGATCGTGCAGCTGCTGCACTTCACGGTCGCGACCAAGCAGCCGGCGATGACGGCGCCGGCGATGGCCGAGAAGCTCGCCGATGTGTCGGACGACGCCGCCGTCGAAGGCTTCGTCGACGAGGTCGCGCACCTGATCCGCTCGCAGGCCGCGGGCATCTTCGGCAACCTCGCCGCCGTCATCCCCGTCGTGCTGCTGGTGCAATACGGCAGCTGGCTCGCGTTCGGCGCGCCGCTGATCGATCAGAAGACCGCCGCGCACGTGCTGGATTCACTCACGCTGCTCGGCCCGACCGCGCTGTTCGCCGCCTTCACCGGCGTGCTGCTGTTCGCGAGCTCGCTGATCGCGGGCTGGGTCGAGAACTGGTTCGTCTGGCACCGGCTCGACAGCGCGATCACATGGAACCCGCGCATCGTCGCCCGCCTCGGCGCGGCACGCGCGCGGCGCTGGGGCCTTTACTGGCGCGCCAACGTTTCCGGCTTCGCGGCCAACATCTCGCTCGGGCTGCTGCTCGGCGTGGTGCCGGTGGTGGCGCTGTTCTTCGGCTTGGCCATCGAGGTGCGGCACGTCACGCTCTCGACCGGCCAGCTCGCCGCGGCGGTCGGCACCGAGGGATTCGAGTTGCTGCGTCAGGGCGCGTTCTGGTGGTGCGTGGCCGGCATCGCGGCCACCGCCGTGCTGAACCTGAGCGTGAGCTTCCTGTTGGCGTTTCGCGTGGCGCTGCGCTCACGCGGCATCCGCCTCGCGGATCGCAGCCGCATCTACCGCGCGATCCGCGCGCGGCTGTGGCGCAAGCCACTGTCGTTCATCTGGCCGCGCAAGAACGCAGTCGCTTAAGAGTCGTCCCGCTCGCCCTTCTTCCGCCCGTGAAACATCGTCCACCAGACGATCAGAATCAGCAGCACCATCGCGCCGATGGCTTCCAGGAAAAGTACCCACATGTTGAACGTCCTCCGGCGCTGGGCCGGCACTGCGGCGCTGGCCGCGATTCTAGGGTTCGTGGCCGCGTGCTCGAACCTGGCGGTGCAGCCGAGCGCCCCGCCCGAATACAAGCCGCCCAGCGCCGAGCCCGCGCCGAGCGCCACGGGCGCATTGCTGCGCAGCCGCGCGCGCTGGGTGCCGGTGCGCTTCGCCGATCTGCCGGGTTGGGGCGCCGACCGCGCCGCCGAGCTCTGGCCGGCGCTGCTGCGCGGCTGCGAGCAGCCCGCGCCGGGCTGGGCCGGCGTGTGCGCACAAGCGCGCAGCGCGGCCTTGCCCGGCTTCAGCGACGATGCCGCGCGCGCCTGGCTGCAACAGCGATTGCAGGCCTACCGCGTCGAAGCGCTCGATGGTGCCGCCGACGGCCTGATGACGGGCTACTTCGAGCCGCTCGTCGAAGCCTCGCGCACGCCGCGTGCCGACATGCGCGTGGCGCTGTTCGCGCCGCCGGCCGAGCTCGCGACGCGCAGACCGTATCTCACGCGCCAGCAGCTCGACACCTTGGCCGTGTCGCAAGTCGCGTTGCGCGGCAAGCCGATCGCCTACATCGCCGACCCGCTCGACCTGCTGATCCTGCAGATCCAGGGCTCGGGTCGGCTCAACCTCGTCGAGCCCGACGGCAGCCGCAAGCTGGTGCGGCTCGCCTTCGCGGCGCACAACGAGCAGCCGTACAAGTCGGTCGGCCGCTGGCTCATCGATTCGGGCGAGTTGACCGCCGCGCAAGCTTCGTGGCCCGGCATCAAGGCGTGGGCGCGCGCCAACCCGAAGCGGCTCAACGAGATGCTGTGGAGCAACCCGCGTGTCGTGTTCTTCCGCGAGGAGCCGCTGCCCGATCCGCAGCTCGGCCCGAAGGGTGCACAGGGCGTGCCGCTGACGCCGGGCCGCTCGATCGCCGTCGATGCGCAGAGCATCCCTTACGGCACGCCGGTCTGGCTGGACAGCACCGAACCCTTGTCGAGCGCACCGCTGCGCCGCCTCGTGATGGCGCAGGACACCGGCAGCGCGATCACCGGCGCGGTGCGCGCCGACTACTTCTGGGGATGGGGCGCGGACGCCGAGGCGCAAGCGGGGCGCATGAAGCAGCCACTGAAGCTGTGGGTGCTTTGGCCGCGCTCGTGAGTGAGCGAAAGAATTGCCTCAGCATCGCGACCAACCGGTTCGATCCCGCTCTGGAGACTTCACCATGACCCGCCGCCCGTTCCTCGCCGCACTCTCTGCCCTCGGCCTCGCGCCCAAGCCCTCGACCGCCGAGACGCAGGTGCCCGGCAACGCGATCGAACCGCTGCGCTTGAGCAATGCCGAATGGAAGAAGCGCCTGTCACCGGCCGCCTTCGACGTGCTGCGCAACGAAGGCACCGAGCGCGCCGGCACCAGCCCGCTGAACGGCGAGAAGCGCGCCGGCCAGTTCCTGTGCGCGGGTTGCGACCTGCCGCTGTTCGCGTCGAGCACCAAGTTCGAGAGCGGCACCGGTTGGCCGAGCTTCTACACCTCGCTGCCGGGCGCCGTGGTCACCAAGACCGACTTCAAGCTGATCGTGCCGCGCAGCGAGTACCACTGCGCGCGCTGCGAGGGCCACCAGGGCCACGTCTTCAACGACGGGCCGGCGCCGACCGGCAAGCGCTACTGCAACAACGGCGTGGCACTCAAATTCGTCGCCGCCTGACGGCCATGCCGCCCGTGCGCCCGGCCGCCCGAAGCCGGGCGGCCATCCCCTCGGGGGATCGGCCGCGGTACGCCGCGGACGAGGGGCGGACATCCTCAAGCCGGCACCTTCGCAGCTTCCTTCATCGTGTCGGCGATCTCGCCATAGATCTCGACCCAGGCTGCCTCGACGTCTTCGGTGAACGCCACACCCAGGCCCTGGCGCAAGGTCTTGAGCAGCGCGACGCCGACGCTGTCGTAGTGCGAATCGCGCACGCCGTAGCCGGCGTGCCGCTGGCCGAGGCCTTGAAGCGTGGGGATCAGCACCTCAAGGTCGTCGAGCTTGGCAACGGCCAGGCCGAGCATCGACATCAGGTGTTCTCCTTGCGTGATCATGTCGCCGCGGAACAGCGGCTTCACCGACGGGTCGGCCGCGAACAGGTTGGCGTAGAACAGCGCGGCAGCTTGCGGCGCGATCGGCTCGACGAGGTCGAAGCTGTCTCTCACCAATTGGATCGTGTGGTCATTCACGGCAAATCCTCCGGTTGGTGCATCGAGGGCGGAACTCGGCGAATGAATGCAAGCGTGATGCCGCCCCGGCGCGGTGCGCGGGCGCTACCCGCGTGCGCGCAACTCGCGCACGCCCTTGCCGAGCTTGCGCCGCAACAGTGTCCGCAGCGTGACGCCATCGGCGTAGCCGATCTTCATCGCGATCTGGTCGATGCTGTCGGCTCCTGTGCGCAGCAGGTGCACGGCGCGCTCGACGCGCAGATCCTGAAAGTACGACAACGGCGTCTTGCCGAGCACGCTGCTCAGGCGCCGCGCGAGCGTGCGCTCGCTCGCACCGACCGCGCGCGCCGCATCGCTGAGCGAGAAGCCTTTGGCGAGGCGTTGCCGCGCCCAGCCTTCGAAGCGCTCGACGACCGGGTCGGCGTGCGCAAGGTGATCGGGAATCACGAACTCGGCTTGTGAGCCCCTGGCCTCGACGAGCAGGTAGCGCGCCGCAAGCGCGGCCAGCGCCGGGCTGCGGCCGCGCAGCACGCTCAGCGCCAGATCGAGATGCGCCAACGCCGCCCCGGCTGTCGTCAGACCGGCCGAGTTGACAAGCATGCGCGACTCTTCGAGCGCGATGTTCGGGTAACGCTGGCGGAACATCGGCGCCAGCCACCAGGAGGTGGTGGCGCGCTGGCCGTCGAGCAGCGCGCTCTCGGCCAGCACGAAGGTACCGGTGCAGGCCGCGCCGATCGACGCGCCACCGCGCGACCAGGCTTGCAGCACGCCGATCGCATCCGCCACATCCGGCCGCGCGAGGCGCGCAGCGAGCGCCTCGGGCATCTTCGCGCCGAGAGCGGGCACCAGCACCGCGTCGGGCGGTGCGACGCTCGCTGCCGGCACGACCGGAACCGTCAGCCCCTGTGCGGTGTGCACGCGACGGCGCACGCCGACCAGCGTCAGATCGATCGGCGGTGGTGCGTCTGCCAAGGTCGACGCAAGTTCGTTCGCGGTGACGATCGTGTCGGTCAACGCGGCGAGGCCGAGATCGAAGACGCCGTCGAGGACGAGGAGGTGGAGTCGCATGGCCGATCGATGTTGTGGCAAGAACGATATCAACGTTGTCATTCTCGCCACTCGCACTCAGCTGCGCAAGCGCCCAGACTGCGCTCCTCTCAACCGTTCGCCGAAAGGAACGCACCATGGTCAAGTTCGCACTGTTCGTCCGCCTCGAAGCCAAGCCCGGCAAGGAAGCCGCCGTCGCCGACTTTCTCGCCGGCGCGCTGCCACTGGCGAATGCCGAGGCCCGCACGACGGCGTGGTTCGCGCTGAAGTTCGGCCCTTCGACCTTCGGCGTGTTTGACGCCTTCGCCGACGAGACCGGCCGCCAGGCCCACCTCGAAGGCCCGATCGCCGCGGCGCTGATGGCGAATGCGGCCACGCTGCTGGCCGTGCCGCCGACGATCGAGAAGATCGATCTGCTGGCGGCCAAGCTGCCGGGCTGATCGGCGCGCGGCGGTGTTCAACGGAACAGGTCCCACCCCATCATCAGCACCGCCGCCGTCATCAGCACGACCGCGCCCCAACCGAGCGCGCGCGTCTTGCGGCGCACCGGCAGCGGGCCCATCACGTCGGGCTTGGCCGCGAGCACCATCATCGCCACCATGATGGGCACCGAGACGACGCCGTTGACGACGGCGCTCCAGTAGAGCGCCTTCATCGGATCGATCGGCGTGAAGTCCAGCCCGGTGCCGACGATGGTCGCGATGCCGATGATCGCGTAGAAGCCCTTCGCTTCGCGCCAGTGGCGCTCCAGGCCCTCGGGCCAGCCGAAGGCCTCGGCCACTGCATACGCGGCCGATGACGCCAGCACCGGCACCGCGAGCAGGCCCGTCGCGATGATGCCGAACGAAAACAGCGCGAACGCGAAGTCGCCGGCGAGCGGCCTCAGCGCCTGCGCCGCCTGCGCCGCGCTCTGCACGTCGGTGACGCCGCCGGCGTGCAGCACGACCGCGCCCATCAGCATCACGAAGAACGCGATGCCGTTCGAGAACAGCATGCCGATCACGGTATCGAGCCGCATGCGGCGCTTGGCGCGCTTGAGCGTGCGGCGGCTCTCGGCGCCGGCGGTGAGGCCCTGCTGGCGCATCTCCTCGACCTCTTGCGAGGCCTGCCAGAAGAACAGGTAGGGCGAGATCGTGGTGCCGAGGATCGCGACGATCGTCATCCAGAACGCCGAGCTCGCCGCGATCTGCGGCACCACGAGGTCGTGCAGCACGCGCGCCCACGGCACGTTCACGCTGAACGCAGCGGCGACGTAGACGAACAGTGTCAACGTCAGCCACTTGAGGATCGGCGCGAGCCGGTGATAGGGCACGAACACCTGCAACAGCAGCGTGATCACGCCGAACGCCACCGCATGAAAATGCGCGCCGCCGCCGACCACCAGCTGCAATGCCTCGCCCATCGCGGCGATGTCGGCGGCGATGTTGATCGTGTTCGCGACCAGCAGCAGCCCGACGATCGTCAGCAGGAACCACGTCGGCGCATGCACGCGCAGGTTCGCCGCGATGCCTTGCCCCGACTGCCGCCCGATGCGTGCGCTGACGAGCTGGATCGCGATCATGAACGGCACGGTGAGGAACACCGTCCACAGCACACCGGTGCCGAACTGCGCACCGGCCTGGGTGTAGGTGGCGATGCCCGACGGGTCGTCGTCGGCTGCGCCGGTGACCACGCCCGACCCGACGTGGCGCAGGAACGAGGGGATGCGCAGGGGCTTGGCGGACATCGCCGATGATCCCACGCGAACTTGTGTAAACAGCGGCGGATCGGTCATGGTGGGCGGTGACAATCGCGCGCCATGACGACCAAGCGCTTCTTCCCCCGCCTCGTGGTCGAATCCAGCGGCAACCGTTGGGACTGGGCCATGCTGCCGCTCGTGCTCGGCGTGCTGGCGCTGCTCGCCTGGGGCGGCTCGCAGATGGCGCGGCCGTATCAGGTCGGCGAGGCGCTGCCGCTGACGCTGGACCCGGCGTACCTGCCCTACTACCTGCTGCGCACCACGCTGCGCATGTTCCTCGCGCTCGCCGCGTCGCTGGTGTTCGCCTGCGCGTTCGCGGCCGTCGCGGCCAAGGTCCGCGCCGCCGAGCGCGTGATGGTGCCGCTGCTCGACATCCTGCAATCGATCCCGATCCTCGGCTTTCTGTCGATCACGGTGACCGGCTTCATCGCGCTGTTCCCGGGAAACCTGTTCGGCGTGGAATGCGCGGCGATCTTCGCGATCTTCACGTCGCAGGCCTGGAACATGGCGTTCAGCCTGTACCAGTCGTTCCGCACCGTGCCGCCCGAGTTGCAGGAGGCGGCGTCGGTGTTCCAGCTCTCGGGCTGGCAGCGCTTCTGGCGCCTCGAGCTGCCGTTCGCGATGCCGGGGCTGCTGTGGAACATGATGATGTCGATGTCGGGCGGCTGGTTCTTCGTGGTCGCGTCCGAAGCCATCTCGGTCTCGAACCAGCGCATCTTGCTGCCCGGCGTCGGCTCGTACATTGCCCTCGCGATCGAGCACCGCGATCTGGGCGCGATCGGCTGGGCGATCGGCGGCATGCTGGTCGGCATCGTCTTGTACGACCAGCTGTTCTTCCGGCCGCTGCTCGCATGGGCCGACAAGTTCCGCTTCGAGGAAGGCAGCAGCGAGACCGCGCCGACCTCCTGGCTGCTGACCTGGATGCGCCGCACCGAAGCCTTCAGCGCCCTCGGGCGCTGCGGCGTGCGCGTGCTCGAACGCAGCTTCGGCATCTTCCGCCTGCCCTTCGACGGCACCTCGATCCGCGCGCGCCGCCAACCCGGCAGCAAGGCGCTCGAACGCGTCTGGGATGCCGCGCTCGCCGCGGCGGTGCTGATCGCGGTCTGGCAGCTCGGCAGCTTCATCCGCGCCGAGGTCGGCTGGGCCGAGGTCGGCCATGTGTTCGTGCTCGGCGCCATCACGATGCTGCGCGTGATCGTGCTGGTCGCGCTCGCGGCGATCGTCTGGGTGCCGATCGGCATCTGGATCGGCATGAACCCGATGTGGGCAGGGCGGCTGCAGGCGGTGGCGCAGTTCCTCGCCGCGTTTCCGGCAAACCTGATGTTCCCGGTCGCGGTCGTGTTCATCGTCAAATGGCACCTGAATCCGAACATCTGGCTCTCGCCGCTGATGGTGCTGGGCACGCAGTGGTATCTGCTGTTCAACGTGATCGCCGGCGCCTCGACCGTGCCCACCGAGCTGCGCTACGCCGCGCACAACCTTGGACTGATGGGCTGGCTGAAGTGGCGGCGCTACCTGCTGCCGGCCGTGTTCCCGAGCTTCGTGACCGGCGCGATCACCGCCAGCGGCGGCTCGTGGAACGCCAGCATCGTCGCCGAGTACGTGACCTGGGGCGACACCACCTTGCAGGCCGAGGGTCTGGGCAGCTACATCGCGCACATGACGGCGATCGGCGACTTCCCGCGCATCGCGCTCGGCATCGGCGTGATGTGCGTGTTCGTGATGGGCATGAACCACTTCGTCTGGCGCAAGCTCTATGCGCTCGCCGAAGACCGCATGCATTTCTAGGAATCAGCCTCATGGCCCAAGCCATCATCGAACTCAAGAGCGTCGGCAAATCGTTCAAGTCGGCCGACGGCAGCGCGCGCTCCGTGCTCGAGGGCGTGGACTTTCGGCTCGCCGAGGGCGAGATCGTTTCGCTGCTCGGCCAGAGCGGCTCGGGCAAATCGACGCTGCTGCGCATCATGGCCGGCCTGATCCCCGCCGATGCCGGCGAAGTGCGCTACCGCGAGCAGCCGCTGTACGGCCCGGCGCGCGGCGTGAGCATGGTGTTTCAGTCGTTCGCGTTGTTCCCGTGGCTCACGGTGCAGGGCAACGTCGAACTCGGGCTGGAGGCGCGTGGTGTGCCGCCGGCCGAACGCGCAAAGCGCGCCGAAGCCGCGATCCAGCTGATCGGCCTGACCGGCTTCGACGGCGCGCTGCCGCGCGAGCTCTCGGGCGGCATGCGCCAGCGCGTGGGCATCGCGCGCGCGCTCGTCGTCGAGCCCGAGGTGCTGCTGATGGACGAGGCTTTCTCGGCGCTGGACGTGCTCACCGGCGAGCGCCTGCGCGAAGACATCCTCCAGTTGTGGACGAGCCACAAGATGCCGACCAAGGCGATCCTCGTCGTCTCGCACAACATCGAAGAAGCGGTCCTGATGGCCGACCGCGTGCTGATCTTCGCGAGCGACCCGGGCCGCGTGCGCTTCCAGCTCGCGGTGCAGCTGCCGCGCCCGCGCAACCCCGAGAGCGCCGAGGTGCGCCAGCTGATCGACGAGGTCTACGCGCTGATGACCGCCGGCAGCGGCCGTGCCGGGCGCACCACCGAAGAACCCGCGACCCTGCAGCTTGCCGAGCGCCTGCCCGAGGCCGACGTGGCGCGCATGGAAGGCCTGCTCGAACTGCTCGCCGGCGATGCCTTCCACGGCCGCGCTGACCTGCCCAAACTCGCCGAGCAAACCGAACTCACCGACGACGAACTGCTGCCGCTCGCACAAGCCGTGTCACTGCTCGGCCTGGCCCGCCTCGCGGCCGGCGACCTGCACATCACGCCGCTGGGGGCACGCTACGTGCAAGGCACGCACGCGCTGCGCCAGGAGCTGTTCGGCCAGCAGCTGCTCAGCGCTGTGCCGCTGGCCGCGCACATCCGCCACAGCCTCGAGCAGGAAGACTCCGGCGAGCTGCCGGAGGAGCCGTTCCTGCGCCTGCTCAACGAGAGCCTGGACGCGACCGAAGCGGAGCGCGTGCTGCGCACCGCGATCGAGTGGGGCCGGCACGGCGAAGTGTTCGAGTACAACTACACGACCGGCTTGATCCACCTGCCCGAGGGCGAGGCGGACGCGGAGCCGGTGATCTGAAGCGCGCGATCAGCCACCCATCTTCGCCATCCCCTCCTGGATCTGCGCGGGCGTCAGGTCGCGCGTGTGGGTCGCCACCGACCATTTGTGGCCGAACGGGTCTTCGAGCTGGCCGTAGCGGTCGCCCCAGAACATGTCGGCGACTGGCATCGTGACCTTCGCGCCGGCCGCGACGGCCCGTGCCACGGCGGCATCGACATCGTTCACGTACAGGTGGATCGTCACCGGCGAGCCTTTCAGCGCCTTCGGGCCGAGCGAAACCCACTCGGGCATCTCGTCGGTGAGCATCAGCACCGAATCGCCGATGCGCACCGAGCCGTGCATCAGTTTGCCGCCCGGGCCGGGCAGGCGCGACAGCTCGACCGCGCCGAACGCGGCCTTGTAGAAATCGATCGCGGCAGCAGCACCGGCGCACACCAGGTGCGGCGTGAGCGAGTGCATGCCATCGGGGATGGGTTTGACGGTGGTGGTCATGGTGTGATCCTCCTGGGTGAATGAAAGCGGTAGGGGGTTTCAGGCGGCGTCGGCCGCCTGCTGCAGAACCGCGATGTCGAGCTTGATCATCTTCATCATCGCGCTCATCACGCGGTTCACTTTCGTCGCGTCGGTGCTCTTCAGCAAACGAGGCAGCACGGTCGGCACGATCTGCCACGAAACGCCGAAGCGGTCGGTCAGCCAGCCGCACTGGTTCGGCTTGCCGCCTTCGAGCAGGCCGTTCCAGTAATGATCGACTTCGGCCTGGGTCTCGCACTTCACGACCAGCGAGATCGCCGGTGTGAACTGGTACATCGGCCCGCCGTTCAGCGCGGCGAACTCCTGACCGTCGAGCTCGAAGGCGCAGGTCAGCACCGAGCCCTTCGGCCCGGGGCCGGTGTCGCCCCAGCGCACCACGTCGGTCATCTTCGCGTTCTTGAACAGCGACAGGTACAGGTTCATCGCTTCTTCGGCCTGGCCGTCGAACCACAGGCAGGGGGAGACTTTTTGCATCGCGATTCCCTTCTTTCAGGCGCGGATCGGGTTCCCGATGGCGTGCGCCCGCGCCATCAGCAGCTCGCGCTCGCGCGCGTTGCGGGTCATGGCCGCGGCGCGCTCAAACTCGGCGCGGGCCTGGTCGTTTCGGCCCAGCCTGGCAAGCAGATCGCCGCGCACGCTGGGCAGCCAGTGGTAGTTCGCGAGGGACGGCTCGACGGCGAGCGCGTCGGTGATCTCCAGGCCCGCCGCCGGCCCGAACGCCATGCCGACCGCAACCGCGCGGTTCAGCTCGACGACCGGCGATGGTGCCGCCCGCACGAGCGCATCGTAGAGCGTGACCATCTGCGCCCAGTCGGTCGCCTCCGGCGTCCGCGCGCGAGCGTGGCACGCTGCCAGAGCGGCCTGCAACGCATACGAGCCACGCGCGCCGCCGAGCGCCTCGGCGCGTGCGAGCGCGGTCAGGCCACGGCGGATCAGCAGCCGATCCCAGCGGTTGCGATCCTGGTCCATCAGCAGCACCGGGCGGCCTTGCGCGTCGACGCGCGCGTTCGTGCGCGAAGCCTGGAGTTCGAGCAGCGCGACGAGGCCGAGCACCTCGCTCTCGTGCGGCATCAGCTCGGCAACGACGCGGCCCAGGCGCAGCGCCTCGGCACACAGCGCCGGGCGCATCCAGTCGTCGCCGACGGTGGCTGAATAACCTTCGTTGAAGATCAGGTAGATCACTTCGAGCACCGAGCCCAGGCGTCGGGGGAGTTCGGCGGCGCGCGGCACCTCGAACGGCACGTGCGCCTCGCCGAGCGTGCGCTTGGCGCGGACGATGCGCTGCGCGATCGTCTTCTCGGGCACGAGGAACGCGCGCGCGATCTCGTCGGTCGTGAGGCCGCCGATCAGGCGCAACGTGAGCGCGACGCGTGCATCGGACGTGAGCAGCGGGTGGCAGGCGGTGAAGACGAGGCGCAGCAGGTCGTCGCCGATGTCGTCCTCGCCGGCCTCGGCGAGCGCCTCGACGAAATCGGGCTCGACATGCGCTTGCAACGCGTCGAAGTCGTGGCCGAGTTCCTCGTGCTTGCGCGCGTGCAGCGCGTCCTGCCGCAGTCGGTCGAGTGCGCGGTGCTTCGCGGTCGTCATCAGCCACGCACCCGGGTTCTGCGGCAGGCCGGCCTCGGGCCAGTGTTCGAGCGCGGCGACGAGCGCGTCCTGCGCGATCTCCTCGGCCAGGCCGACGTCGCGCACGAGACGCGCGACGTGCGCGATAACCTTGGCGGATTCGATCCGCCAGACAGCCTCGATCGCACGGTGAGTGGCCGCCTGCGTCATCGAAGCGTCACTTCAGCGTTGGGCTTCGAGGTGGCGGAAACGATCGATGGCGTCGCCCGGCGCGAAGTCTTCCATCTCGAACAGTGGCCGCACCTCGATCTCGGCATCGACGCCGTCGCCCATCGGCGCCGGGAAGCGCCGCGCCCACTCCATCGCCTCTTCACGGCCGCGCACCTGGATCAGCGTGTAGCCGGCGATCAGTTCCCGGGTGTCGACGAACGGGCCGTCGGTCACGATGCGCCGGTCGCCGCGGTAGCGGATGCGCCAGCCTTTCGCGCTCGGTTGCAGCCCGCTCGCCTCGAGCAGCACCCCGGCCTCGGCCAGCGCCTCGTGATACCCGGCCATCGCAGCCATCAGCCGTTCTTCGGGCATCACGCCCGCCTCGGTGTCGGCGCTGGCTTTGACGATGATCATGAATCGCATCGCGGTCTCTCCGGTTCGTTGAGAGTCGGCGCATTTTTTGGCGCCTGATCACACGACGGACGACGATCGAGCGAATCGACTGAAAAATCCGCCGATTCAGGGAATCTCCCTAGCGAACGCTCACGCCCAGCACGGCCCGACCTCGCGCACCTCGATCGTCGCCCACGCGGCGGCCGGGCATTCGGCGGCGATCGCGACGGCCTCGGCGCGCGTCGCCACATCGACGATGAAGAAGCCGCCAACCATCTCCTTGGCCTCGGCGAACGGCCCATCGACCAGGCGCTGGCGGCCGCCGCGCACCTGCACGCGCACGCCCTTTGCATCCGACGCGAGCGACTCGACGCCGCGCAGCACGCCGCGCGCCTTCAACTCCTCGGCGAAGCGCAGCATGCCGGCGTAGACCTGCTGGCCCTGCTCGACGCCGCGCTCGATGCGCTGGCCCGGCGGTTCGACAATCATCAGCATATATGGCATGACGGCTCCAGCTCAGCGGGACGCGCAGCGGCACTCGGCCTCGCGCAGGCAGAAGCCGGTCGGGCTTTCGAGCGGCGCGTTGCAAACCGTGCGTTGCGTGGGGCCGCAGGAGGTCGAACAGCCCGGGCAGCGGCGCGTACCGCCGACACTGCAGGTGTTGACACCACCGTAGCCGGGTTTCGGGTAGGGGCGGTCGCGCTCCGGGCCTTCGCGGTGGACGACACCCGAGACGGCGCGCTCGTTGCGTGCCGGCGCACCATAGGACGACTTCGGAATGCAGGCGCCGTTGTTCAGGTTGAACGTGAATGCGGCGCAGCGGTCGTCGCCCAGGCAGCGCCGCGCGCAGTCTTCATACGAGCGCGCGCCACCGACGAGGTCGTCGAGATCGTTCTGCGGAAAGTCGGTGGCGCTGTAGCGCGTCACCGGCAGGCCGCGCTCGGTCGGCTGCGACACCGCGCTGCGATCCACCACGCCGGAGACGGCGCGGTCGTTGCGCTCGTTCAGCGTGCTGCCGGGCGCCTTCGGGATGCAATTGCCGGTGTTCAGGTTGAAGGTGAACTGGCCGCAGCGGCCGTCGCCGATGCAGCGCTGCGCGCAGTCTTCATACGAGCGCGCGCGGCCGACCATGTCTTCGAGGTCGTTGCCGGGAAAATCGGTCGCGTCGTAGCGGTTCACACCGCGCAGGCCGCCGCTGTCGTAGCCCGGCGCCGCGGCACGGCTGACGATGCCCGAGACCGCGCGCGGATTGCGCTGCGGCGAGCCGCCGGACGACTTCGGGATGCAGTTGCCGCTGTTCAGGTTGAAGGTGAACGCGCCGCAGCGGCCGTCAGCCATGCAGCGTTCGGCGCAGTCGTCGAACGAGCGCGCGCGGCCGGCCATGCCGTCGATGTCGTTGCCGGGCAGGTCGGTTGCGTCGTAGCGCGTCACCTGCCCCGGTTGCCAGGCCCAGGCCGGGGCGCCGAACAGGCCGATCAGCAGCACCACACACCAGATCCGAATCGTGCGCATGAGGTCTCTCGTCGTTGTTCTTCGAGAGCACAGTGTACGCAGTGGAGTCAGCCGTACTTGTTACCGACCTGCGCGCGCACCGGGTGGGTGTCGTAGACGATGGTCATGCGCTCGATGCGGCCTTGCGCGTCGAAGTCGAACACGTCGGCGCAGTGAAAGTCGACGAAGGTGCCGTCCTTCAACTGCCAGTGGTAGATGAAGTAGCCGATCGCCCGCGGCGCGCCCCGCACGCTGACGAGAATGTCGAGCGTCTCGATGCGGCTCTGGCCCGAGGCGCCGACGACCTCGGTGAAGAACGGCCGCGGGCTCATCCAGCCGAGGAAGGGCGAGAACACCTGGCCGGTGGGGCTGAACAGCGCGGCCATGCCGTTCACGTCGCCGGCCTCGAGCAGCGCGAGGTAGCGGGTGACGGTGTCGAGGTACGGGGTCGGATTCATCGGACCAGCTAGCGTCGGTAAAGCCGGTTCTCGCGCAGCGGCGTGCGCATCATCGTCGGCTCGGGCAGCGCGGCCACACCCGCGCCCTGCGCCTTGGCCACCGGCGCGCACACGCCGGTCGCACGGTAGGCCAGCGCACCGGCGAGCCGGCCTTCCGCCGGGTCGCCGAGGGGGTGCGTGAAGTCGTCCGACGCGACGCAGGTCGGCACGAAGCCATCGGCGTAGTCCCCCTGGCCGAGCTGGTTGACGCCGCGGAACTGGATCGAGAAGTAAGTCGTGCCGCAGTTGTCCGTCGCGTAGAAGCCGTAGGGCTTGCCGCAAGTGGCGGCGCCGATCAGGTTGACCTGCACGCCAACGCCACGCAGCCCGTTGACGATCGCCTCGCTGGCCGAGCAGGTGCCCGCACCGACGAGCACGAACACGCGCGACAGGTTCAGGCTCGGCAAGGCCGTGCCGCTGGCGAGCGAGAAGCCTTGCGCGGTTGAATGGAACGGTGTGATGGTCTGTGCCGCGCTGAACCCGAACGGGTTCTTGTCGTTGAACTGCTGCTGCTCGAAGGTCTTGCCGCTGGTCGGCGTCGGGCCGGCGATCATGTAGGCGAGTTCGCTCGCGATGGCGAGCAAGCCGCCGCCGTTGTAGCGCAGGTCCAGCATCAGCTCGGTGATGCCGCTCGCCTTGAGCTGGTTGACGGCCGCCACCAATTGCGCCTCGGAAGTCTCAAAGTGGTCGTTGAACTGCATGTAGCCGACGGTCTGGTTCGGCGCCGGCAAGGTCTTGACGTTCTGCACCGTGGAGACAGCGAGCGCGGCTGCGTTGAGCGTGACGTTGCGGGGGGTGGTCGCGCCAGGGTCGAGCACGCCGAAGGTGTGCGAGCCGGCGACGGACGGGAACAAGCCGGCGTTCAGCGTGTTGACGTCGGAGCCGTTCACCAGATCGACGCCATCGACCGCCAACAGCTTCGCGCCACGCAGGATGCCCGCCGTGGCGGCCGGCGTAGCGGCGTTGGTGTAGGCGATCACCGCCTGACGCGGCGGCGTGGTGGATATCAAGGCGACCTCGAAGCCGTAGCTGTAGGAGACACCTTGCAACGCGGCTTGCCAAGTCACAGTGTCGTAGGTGAAGTGGTAGTGATCCTTCTCCTTGCCCGACGGCGTCAGCAGCGGCGACTTGAGTGCCTTGAAATAATCCAGCGGGTTCGCGTAGTTGACCGGGTCTTGCACCACGGCGCTGAGCGCCCGCACGTCCGGGTACCAGAGGTAGGTCTCGTCGATCCACGAACGAACCCAGTTCTTCTCGTCAAGAAGTGTGCCCTGCACATCCGATGTACCGCTGCGCGGCGCTGTGCAGCGCTGCGCGACCGAACTGGACGGGACGAACGCGCCACCGCCGATGACGCTGACAGGCGTGCCGCCATCTCCGCCGCCACCGCAGCTGGCCAACGCCAGCAAGCACGCGATCGCCATGCCGACACGCGCCACGCGCGCGAGCCTTGTTCCACTCGATGACAACTTCATGACTGCTCCCTTGGTCGTGACTGACGCGCGCCAGCGGGCCCGATCATAGTGGAGCGCCCTGAGGGGCTGCGTGACGGAATGTGAGGTTGCAAGTGGAGTATCTTCACGTCGAGACAGCCCCGCCAACCCATCAGGAGCCCGCGATGAACGCTGACGATCCTCTGCCGACATTCCGCCTCGAGGCCGGCGCGGCCATTGCACAGGCGAACCCCGGGAATGCCGTGCCCGTCACGCTGGATTCGCCGGCGCTCGACGTGATGACCGACCTGACGCAAGTGAAGGCGGCCACTGCCAACCCGTCGACCACGCTGCGGCAGGCCGAACAGATGATGATCTACCAAGGCGTGCGCATGCTGTTCGTCGTCAGCGACATGCCGTCGCTCGAAGGGCTGATCACGACGACCGACCTGCACGGCGAGCGCCAGATGCGCTTGGTACACGAGCGCAACCTGCACTACGACGAGCTGTGCGTCGGCGACGTGATGACGGGTCTGGCGATGCTCGACGCGATCGCCTACGAGCGCATGGGCCGCGCCACCGTCGGCAACGTGATCGCAACGCTCAAGCGCTTCGGTCGCAACCACTTGCTGGTGGTTCAGGACGCCGCGGATCAAACCCCGCGCCGGGTGCGCGGGGTGATTTCGCGCGCCCAGATCGAGCGGCAATTGGGCCAGACCATCGACGTGACCCCGATCGCCGGCAGCTTTTCGGAGCTGGAGCGCGCGCTGTCGTGACTCAGCGCGCGGCGTTCTTGCCGCTGTGCAGGTGCGTCAGCGGCAGCGCCGCGCCGGCCTTCACCTCGCCGAGTGAGAAGCTGGTGTGCACATCCTTCACATGCGGCAGGTTCAGCAGCACGTCGAGCGAGAAGCGCGAGAACGCATCGAGGTCGGTCGCCATCACCTGCAACTCGAAGGTGCCGGAGCCCGAGATGTAGTGGCACGAGATCACTTCGGGCAGGCGCCGGATAGCGTCCTCGAGTTCGCGCGTCGAGGCGGCGGTGTTGCGATCGGCATCGATGCGCACGAACGCGAGCACGCCCAGGCCGATCTTGCGGCGGTCGATCTCGGCGCGGTAACCGGTGATGAAGCCCTGCTCTTCCAGCCAGCGCACGCGTCGCCAGGTCGGCGCCGCGGAGATGCCGATGCGCGCCGCGAGCTCCGTGTTGCTCAGGCGTGCGTCGAGTTGCAGCTCGTGCAGGATCGCGATGTCGTAGCGGTCGAGGTCGCGGCCAGGGGTTGTCGCCGGCTCGGCCGCGACCGGCAAGGGCTTACCCGAACTCGCTTTTTTGAGCGCCATCTGCTCTCCATTCGATCAGTTCGAGCAAGATTATTGCGTCAACGCGCCGAATGCAGGCAAACATAGAAAAGACTGATCTGCCTGGAATCCCTACACTGTGCGCTGGCGCGCCGTGGTCACGAGCCGCGGCTGCGCCCCTCGCAACCCCCTCTCACCGCTGGAGTGTCGCCCGATGAATGCACCGCTGCCCGAAGCCATCCGCAAGGCCATCGAAACCGTCTCGCTCGACGACAAGTACGCGCTCGAGAACGGCCGTGCGCTGATGAGCGGCACCCAGGCCCTCGTGCGGTTGCCGATGCTGCAGAAGAAGCGCGATGGTCTCAGCGGCCTCAACACCGCGGGCTTCATCAGCGGCTACCGCGGCTCGCCGCTGGGCGGCTACGACCAGGCGCTGTGGCAGGCCAAGAAGCACCTCGCGGCGCAGAACATCGTGTTCACGCCGGGTGTGAACGAAGAGCTCGCCGCCACTGCGGTGTGGGGCTCGCAGCAACTCGATCTGTACCCGAAGGCGAACAAGTTCGACGGCGTGTTCGGCATCTGGTACGGCAAGGGGCCTGGCGTGGATCGCTGCTCGGATGTGTTCAAGCACGCCAACATGGCCGGCACCTCGAAACACGGCGGCGTGATCGCACTGGCCGGCGACGACCACATCGCCAAGAGCAGCACCGCCGCGCACCAGAGCGACCACATCTTCAAGGCCTGCGGCTCGCCGGTGTTCTTCCCGAGCAGCGTGCAGGACATCCTGGACATGGGCCTGCACGCCTTCGCGATGAGCCGCTTCTCGGGCGTGTGGTCGGGCATGAAGACGATCCAGGAGATCGTCGAATCGACCGCCAGCGTGTTCGTCGACCCGGATCGCGTCGAGATCGTGATCCCGACCGACTTCCGCGTGCCAGACGGCGGCCTGCACATCCGCTGGCCCGACGCGCCGCTGGAGCAAGAGGCGCGGCTGATGGACTACAAGTGGTACGCCGCGCTCGCCTATGTGCGCGCGAACAAGCTCAACCACAACGTCATCAGCGGCCCCGCTGGTGGGTCGTCCGACCGCTTCGGCCTGATCGCCAGCGGCAAGGCCTACAACGACACGCGCCAAGCGCTGCACGACCTCGGCCTGGACGACGCCGAGTGCCGCCGCCTCGGCATCCGGCTGCACAAGGTCAACGTGGTGTGGCCGCTGGAGGCCACGATCACGCGCGATTTCGCGCAGGGCCTGCAGGAGATCCTCGTCGTCGAGGAGAAGCGCCAGGTCATCGAATACCAGCTGAAGGAAGAGCTCTACAACTGGCGCGCCGACGTGCGGCCCAACGTACTCGGCAAGTTCGACGAGGCCGATGGCGACGATTCGGGCGGCGAATGGAGCCAGCCGAACCCGAGCAAGAACTGGCTGCTGCGCGCGCAGGCCGACCTGACGCCCGCGATCATCGGCAAGGCGATCGCGAAGCGCCTGAAAAAGTTGGGCGTCGATGCGGACACGCAGGCGCGCATGGACGCGCGCATCGCGCTGATCGAGGCCAAAGAGCGCAGCCTGGTCGTTCAGAGCATCGACACCAGCGACCGCACGCCCTTCTTCTGCAGCGGCTGCCCGCACAACACCAGCACGCGCGTGCCCGAAGGCTCGCGCGCGGTGGCCGGCATCGGCTGCCACTACATGTCGGTCTGGATGGACCGCAGCACCGTCACGTTCAGCCAGATGGGCGGTGAAGGCGTGTCGTGGGTCGGCCAGGCCGCGTTCACGACCGACCAGCATGTGTTCTCGAACCTCGGCGACGGCACCTACTACCACTCGGGCCTGCTCGCGGTGCGGCAGAGCATCGCCGCGGGCGTCAACATCACCTACAAGATCCTGTTCAACGACGCGGTTGCGATGACGGGCGGGCAGCCGGTGGACGGCACGCTGAAGGTGCCCGAGATGACGCGCGAGCTCGACGCCGAGGGCGCGGTGAAGATCGTCGTCGTCACGGATGAGCCCGAGAAGTACGAAGAGGCCGGCATCGCGGCGCGCCTCGCGAAGGGTGTCACCGTGCATCACCGCGACGAGCTCGACCGAGTCCAGAAGCAGATGCGCGAGGTCAAGGGCTGCACCGTCATCATCTACGACCAGACCTGTGCCACCGAGAAGCGCCGCCGCCGCAAGCGCGGCACGATGGTCGACCCGGCCAAGCGCGTGATCATCAACGAGCTGGTGTGCGAAGGCTGCGGCGATTGCTCGGTGCAGTCGAACTGCCTCAGCGTCGAGCCGGTCGAGACCGAGTTCGGCCGCAAGCGCCGCATCAACCAGAACACCTGCAACAAGGATTACTCCTGCACCAAGGGCTTCTGCCCGAGCTTCATCACCGTCGAAGGCGGGCAGCTGAAGGGCAAGAAGAAGGATGCGACGCGGCCGAATCCGTTCGCCTTGCCGCCGCTGCCGGAACCTTCGCTGCCGCTGGCGGAGACGCCGTGGGGCATCGTCGTCGCCGGCGTCGGTGGCACCGGCGTGATCACGATCGGCCAGCTGCTCGGCATGGCCGCGCACCTCGAAGGCAAGGGCATCGTGACCCAGGACGCTGCCGGCCTCGCGCAGAAGGGCGGCGCGACCTGGAGCCACATCCAGATCGCGAACCGCGCCGACGCGATCCTCACCACCAAGGTCGGCACCGCCGAAGCCGATCTGGTGATCGGCTGCGACCCGATCGTCGCCGCGAACAAGAGCACGCTGGCGGTGATGCGCGTAGGCCGCACCTATGTGGCGATGAACACCCACGGTACGCCGACGGCGACGTTCGTGACGAACCCGAACTGGCAGTTCCCGGCCGCGAACTGCGACACCGCGGTGCTGACCGCCGCGGGCGCGGGGAATGTCGGCGCGCTCGATGCCGATGCGCTCGCGGTGCAGCTCGTCGGCGACTCGCTCTACACGAATCCGCTGATGCTCGGCTACGCGTGGCAGAAGGGCAAGGTGCCGCTCAGCCTCGCCGCGATGCTGCGCGCGATCGAGCTGAACAACGTGCAGGTCGAGAACAACAAGCTCGCGTTCGAATGGGGCCGGCGCGCGGCGCACGACCTGCCCGCCGTTCAAGCGCTGATGAAGCCGGCGCAGGTGATCGAGTTCATCAAGAAGACGGTGAACCTCGACGACATGGTCGCGAAGCGCGTCGAGTTTCTGACCGCCTATCAGGACGCGGCCTATGCGCGGACCTACAAGGCTTTCGTCGAGAAGGTGCGCGCCGCCGAGGCACCGCTGAACAGCAAGAAGCTCGGCGAGGCCGTGGCGCGCTACCTGTTCAAGCTGATGGCTTACAAGGACGAGTACGAAGTGGCGCGCTTGCAGAGCGATCCGGCCTTCCTCGCGAAGATCGCGTCGCAATTCGAGGGCGACTACAAGCTGAACTACCACCTCGCGCCGCCACTGACGGCGAAGAAGAACGACAAGGGCGAGCTGCAGAAGTCGAAGTTCGGCCCCTCCATGTTGACCGGCTTCAGGTGGCTGGCCAAGCTCAAGGGCCTGCGCGGCACGGCGTTCGACGTGTTCGGCGGCACCGAAGAGCGCCGAACCGAGCGCGCGCTGATCGGCGAATACAAGGCCTCGATCGACGAGTTGCTCGCTTCGCTGAACGCCGGCAACCTCGCGCTCGCGACCGAGATCGCGCGCGTGCCGGAAGACATCCGCGGCTACGGCCATGTGAAGGAGCGCCACCTCGCCGCGGCGCGCCCGAAATGGGCCGCGCTGATGACCGAGTGGCGCGCCGGCGGCCAGCGCCGTGCAGCCTGAATTGCCGCTGCGGCCGGCCGCGGCTGCGGGCGATTGACGACTAGGGCGACGGCAGCTCGCCCCACCCGGTCGCCACCCGGCGATAGCGCCCCTTGCTGTCGAGCGCATGGCGCGGCACCTCTTCACCGGTGCCTTCCAGCACCCTGCAATCGGAGGTTCTTGCAATCGTTTCTCGTGTGGCCTTGTACGACGATACGGCAGGAGCGTCGGACCCGAGCTCAAACTGGCTGAAGTGGAAGACAGTGACGGAGTCCGACGTTTTCATGGCCACGATCCTTTGAGAACGAAGTTCATCCTAGCGCATGCGTTTCGGGCCGTGCAAGCGGAAATCCGGGCTGCCTTCGACGGCAGTTGTGCACCGCGACGGTGGAAAAGCCTGTGGACATCTGCGGCACGGAACGCTGAACGCTAACGCCGGCAGGGGCTCCGGCCGGCTGCCGCGCGAAACAGCAACCCGACCGTCATCGCCCTGTCATGGCTGCTGCCCACCATCGGCGCTCCACTCTGATCCGGACGAACATGCACAACTCCAAGATTCGCGCTGCGCGGCGCCCGCTACTGGCCCTGACCCTGGTGGCCGCCGCGCTCGCGATGGCCGCCTGCGGCGGCAGCGACGACCCGGCTCCCTTGCAAACCGTTGACGGCGCCGTACCGCTGGTCATCGGCCATCGCGGCCTGCCGGGTCTGTACCCCGAAGAGACACAGCCGGCCTACGAAGGCGCCGCCGATGCCGGTGCGGATTCGCTCGAAGAAGACCTGCACCTGACAAAGGACTGCGTGCTCGTGGCTCGTCACAACCCCTGGCTCAGTGACAACACCAACATCACGACGGTCGCAGCCACGAACGCCAGCGTCGCGGCGCGCAAGCGCACCGTGCCCGGGGTGCTGGTCAACGTGACCTATTCGCTCGCCACCTACGGCGGTCCGGCCCAGTACCTGAGCGACCTGACGAACCCGGCCGACCCGAAGTCGGTGTTGAAGTCGCTCGTCGTCGACGGCGAAGATCACACCGGCGACTGGTCGATCACCGACTTCACGGTCGCCGAACTCAAGCAGTGGATCGGCGGCACCACCTACGACGCCCGCAACGAGCGGCCCACCGCGTTGAACGGCCAATACCCGGTGCTGACGATGCAGGAAATCATCGGCATCGCGAAGACCAAGAGTGCGGCGACAGGCCGCACGATCACCGTCTATCCCGAAGCGAAGAACCCGTACTGGAACAACCAGCAGGCGATCGCCAATGGCTGCGGTACTGGCGCGCATCCGTTCGAGGACGCGATCGTCAAGCTGGTCAAGGACAACAACCTGAACAGCAAGACCGCGCCGATCTTCGTGCAGAGCTTCGACCCGGCGAGCCTGAAGTACATGCGCTCGATCGGCCTCGCGTCGCGCGTCGTGCAGTTGGTCGACGGCAACGATGTCAATTACCAGACCGGCGCGATGATCTACCAGCAGCCGGACGCCTACAACTTCGTCGATGGCCGGCCGTACAGCTGGACGCTCGCCGGTGATGGCCGCTACTTCGGCGACATGCTCACGCCCGCCGGCCTGGCCGAGATCAAGACCTACGCCGACGGCATCGGCCCGTGGAAGCCGCAGGTGATGGCGCTGACCGTCGCGCCGTTCAAGACCGGCGCCGGCCTGGCCGACGTCAACACCGTGGCGCCGACCGCTCTGATCGCCGACGCGCACAGGCTCGGCCTGTTCGTGCACGTCTACACCTTCCGCAACGAACAGAAGTACCTCGCCGGCTTCTACAAGGGCGATCCGATCGCCGAGTACCTGACCTTCTTCCGTGCCGGGGTCGATGGGCTGTTCACTGACTTTGCCAACACCGGCATCACGGCACGCACGGCGTACTTGAAGGAGCTGGGGCGCTGAGAAGCCTGCGTCGCCACCGATCCCCTCGGAAGAAATCCATGGAACTCGTGAGAACCGAACACCGATTTCGGATCGCATGATCACGCCGTGACAGGCGCCCGGCCCACACTCAAGGCTTGCTCGATGCTCGCCCGGACGCATGGCGAATACCTCGGATCCCCGGGGAATCAGCCTTGAGGAGCTGTTCAAGTTCGGGCTTCGCGAGTGCTCGCACCGAGGCGACGCGCGCCGCAAGCCAGCCGAGCGCGAACCAGGCCGCGGGGTCGGTCACGACGAGTGCCGCGTATCTGGCACGGGCCACGAACAGATCGTTGAGCTCGCCCATTCGGTCTTGAATGATGATCAGCGCGCTCAGGTAGTGCTCCACCTGGCGACAGCGCAGCACGGGCGCAAAGAACTCGACCGCGTAGCGTTGACGCTTGATGCGCTTGCGCAGCGCATGCAGGCTGGCCTCGTCGAGTTCATCGAACCGACCGGAGTCGGCAGCGATGCCTCGATGCCATCGGCGCAGCCTCCGCTCGGCATGGTTCGGGAAGTTGGTCGCATCGTCTCGGCTGGACTCGACAAACGAAGCTCGCCAGGCAATCCAAGCCAGGAACGTGCGTTGCGTGTCCGTGGCCCGGACTGCTTCGACGGGGTTGACGCCAGCGATTGCGCCCTGGAGCTTCAATGGCGGCGCGCCCAGCCGGGCGAGTTCGGCGACGACGCCGGTGTCCAGCACATCGCTCTCGCGAGACAGGCCCAGTGTCGCGAACAATGAGCCCAGACGTTCCACCAGTTCTGCTGGCGGTGATGGCGCCCAACCCTGGAAACTGCGCAGCGCGCTGCGAAGCCTGCGGATGCCCACACGCAGCTGATGGACGTGCTCGACGCGCAACGCCGGATCGCCCTCCGAAAGCCCCACCGCGTTGTGCGTGACCTGAGCGAGGCATTCGTCCAGGACGACACCGAAGGCTTCGGCCGCTGTCGCGTCGCTCGAATAGGTTGGCCCACAGGCCTTGCGCAATGGCGGGAACGATGAGCCCTGCGCGAGCCGGTCGCCGCGCTCCGCTTTGCTGCGCGGGTCGTAGATCAGCCCGAACCGCCTGCGCCAGCGCTCGGCAAGCGCCAGCATCGCGACCGTCGAGCCAGAAACCAGCTCGAACTCGATCTCGAGGATCCTCTGGCTCGACCGAGGCGCTAACAGCCTCCCCTCATCGAAGGCGACCTCGACCACGGCGCCGCGTGTGCGAACCTTGCGGGTGCTGCGCCGAACCTCGGTCCGAAAGCGCACGCCGGGCTCCACTCCGTCCTTGCGCGCGCGACTCAGCAGCGCCATCAGCTCATCGCCGACGGGCGTCCCTGAGTGTTCCGATGCGTCATGGCTGGCGTTGGGCCGGACGACCTCGTGCTCGAAGCGCAGCAGCGAGTTCGAGCCGCCGGCCTTGAGGGACTGGACCCATCGGCGACCTTCGCGTCGCAGCCGCCAGGCCATGCCGGCCCTGGCCAGACGTCGGTCATCGGTATCGAGATACATCGCTGCAAGCGAGGTGCGCTTGAGCGTGCTCGATCCGCGCGCCATCTCGACCGCAACCTTCGCGCGCGCAGCCGAGGAGACGAGGAATTTCAATTCGACTTCAGTCAGACTCTTCACGGCAGGGACGCAACTCCGGAGGAGGCGGAGAGCATACCGTCGGGCCATCGGGCCGGTACCGCAACGATGTCGAATCAATCGTTGGAATGGGACCGCCGCGCACCGGGCGAGATGTCCAGAAGTGCTTTCAGCCGCTCGTTCAACGCCGTGCTCGCGCACGTCATCGGCGCGCGCAGCTCGTCGCGCAGCAGCCCGAGCTGCGCAAGTGCGGCCTTCACCGGCGCCGGGTTGGGCTCCGCGCCCAGCGCGCCGATCAGCGGTACGAGGCGGTGCCACGCGGCACGCGCCTCGGCCAGCCGGCCAGCACCTGCAAGCGTCCATCGCGAATCAGTGCCAGCGTCGTCTCCAGCGAACCGGCGCAATCCCTGATCGCGCGGATGTTCGGGTGCGCGGCCAGCGCGAGCAGCGTGTCGAGCGCGATGCCGACACCTGTGCGGTACGGCACGTCGTAGAGCACCAGCGGCACCCAGATGCCTGAAAAATTCTTCGTCATCGCTTCCACTCCAAGGCGACCGCACGGTGGAAACCGTCAGCGGTGCGGCGGGCAGAGGGGCGATGCGTCGAATGAAAGGGGAGCTCCTGCCGCGGTTCCGTCACACGGCTGACGGAACGGCGAGCTCCGGTCAGACGAGCCGCTGTTTTTTGGATTTGGACGCGCACGCGCTCAAAGCGCCCGCGCCGGCGTGATCGAGAGCGCGTTGAAGCGAATCCATGCGCCGCAGTGTAGGGCGATATCCTCGGCGTTCCAAACGTTCAGGATTCACGCATGACGCTGGCGACGTTCTACCCGCCCATCGAACCCTTCGAGCGCGGCCTGCTCGACACCGGCGACGGCCACCAGGTCTACTGGGAGCGCTGCGGCAACCCGAAGGGCAAACCGGCCGTCGTTCTGCACGGCGGCCCCGGCAGCGGCTGCAGCCCGGATCAGCGCCGCGTCTTCGACCCTGCCCAATACTGCATCACGCTGTTCGACCAGCGCGGCTGCGGCCGCTCGACGCCGCACGCTTCGCTCGACAACAACACGACCTGGCACCTCGTCGCCGACATCGAGAAGCTGCGAGCGCTCGCGGGTGTCGAACGCTGGCTCGTCTTCGGCGGCTCGTGGGGCAGCACGCTCGCGCTCGCCTACGCACAGAAGCACCCCGAGCATGTCAGCGAACTCGTCCTGCGCGGCATCTTCACGCTGCGGCGCGAAGAGTTGCGCTGGTTCTACCAGGAGGGTGCGTCGTGGCTGTTCCCGGATGAGTGGGAGCACTTCGTCGCGCCGATCGCGCCGCTGGATCGCCATGACCTGATGGCCGCGTACCACCGCTTGCTCACCGGCGCCGACGCGGCCGCGCAAGCCAGGGCCGCGGGCGCGTGGAGCCATTGGGAAGGACGCACGATCACGCTGCTGCCCGATCCGTCGATCGACACCGCGCACGACGACGCCCGCTTCGCGCTCGCGTTCGCGCGCATCGAGAACCACTACTTCGTCAACCACGGCTTCTTCGACGAAGGCCAGTTGCTGCGCGAAGCGCACAAGCTGCACGGCATCCCCGGCGTGATCGTGCAAGGCCGCTACGACGTCTGCACACCCGCGAAGACCGCGTGGGAGTTACACCGCGCCTGGCCGCAGGCGGCGTTCCACCTGATCAACGACGCGGGGCATGCGTTCAAGGAGCCCGGGATTCTGGATCGGCTGGTGCGGGCGACGGACGGATTCGCCGCGCGGCGACCATGATGTCTAGACGCGCCGCCCGGTGACCATCTGATAAACGAGCACGACCAGGGCGGCAACGAGCAGCAGGTGCAGCAGGCCGCCGGCGGTGAACGATGTGACCAGACCCAGAACCCAGAGGACGAGCAGCACGACGACGATGGTGTAGAGCACGGTGGATCTCCTTGAGGTGACGGGGTGAGAACCCGAGCTTCCGCCCGGCTCGACGCGCAAGGAATCAGCGAAACCGCCGGCCCGATGACGGCACTGTCCTACGTCGCCTGCGTCACCGAGGTTGCGCTGCGGTGCCGGAAGGTTTCGATCGGGCTCATTGCATCGTCTCCCGATGCCTGGGGGTAGCCGCGCACTTCGATGTCGCGCTTGTCTTCGCCTGCGGCGGCGCGAAGTTCACGGCGGATCTGGCCTTCGAGCAGCGGCCTGATCAGCCCGCCGATCACCGGCGGCAATGGCAGGCGCACGGTGATTTGCACGTCGGTGCCGTCGCGGTCGTCGCGCCGCTCGGGGCGGAAGTCGAACTGCAGCGAGCCGCCGCGGTTGAAGCCCTCGACCGAGGTGTCGAGCATCGAGCCATCGGCGCCGAAACGGCGCTCGAACACGTCGCGCTGGCGAATGCCGAGCAGCCGCACTTCCTGCACGTAGCGCGCCGATTGCGCGCCCGAGTGCAGGATCTCGAAGCGCAGCTTCGGGTGGACCCCCGCGTCGATATGGTGGCGCAGGTCGGCGAACTGGCGGCGCACACGGGTCTCGGGCGCGGCAATCCATTCATGGTGGGTCACTTCGGCAAAGCGGGGCATCGCAGTCTCCGGTGGGTTGGTGTGGCGGGTCTACGGTGCCGTGGCCGATCCGGATGCGGCGAGACCACCCAAGCCCCTGCCCGCACCGGGGGCGCTGCAACCGAAACCGGCCGGGCGCCGTAAGCGAGAACGAGAGAAGCTCCGCACGCGCCATGACCATGCCTTTGTCCATCGCCGCCGCACCACGTCCCCATGGCGCCCTCGCAGCCGTTCTGCTAGGGTGCGGGGTTACGTCGCTGCTCCACGCACGTTCCATGAGCCCCACGGTTTCAAGACCCGATCCGGCCAGCACATCCGTCGCGCCGGTAGACGCCGCGCGCGCCGAGCGCGATGCCCGGCTCGCGGCGCTGCTCACCGCGAGCGCACGTGGCAACACCAGCGCGTTCGAAGAGTTCTTCGATGCCACCGCCGGCTACGCCCGCGCGCTGGCGCGCCGCGTGCTGCGCAGCGACGACACCGACGACCTGCTGGCAGACGCCTTCTTCGAGGCTTGGCGTGCCGCGGCGCGCTTCGACCCGGCGCGCGGCAGCGCCGTCACCTGGCTGCTGGTGATCGTGCGCAGCCGCGCCCTCGATCTGCTGCGCCAGCGCGCCACGCACCCGAGCGTCGCCGGCACCGACACCTCGCTCCATGAACTGGCGGACGAGAGCGCCACCGACCCGAGCGAGCGGCTGTGGCAGCAGCAGGCCGGCACGCGCCTGCATGCTGCGCTGCAGTTGCTGACCGCGGCCGAGCGCTGGGTGCTCGGCCTGGCCTACTTTCGCGAGCTGACCCACGCCGAGATCGCCGCCCGAACGTGCATGCCCTTGGGCACCGTCAAATCGCACATCACCCGCGCCCAGACCAAGCTGCGCAACCACCTGAGCCCCTCATGCCGATGAACCACCCCACTGGCCCGAAGCCGCCGTTGGCCGCCGAGCTGATCGAGCGGCTCGATGCGGCGCACGAGCCCGAGCCGCTCGCAGCCGCCGCGCACGCCCGCATCAAGCGCCAGCTGTTGCGCCGCATTGCTGCCGACACCACCGAGCGCCACCTCGCGCTGCCCGCCGGCGCGGCCGGCTGGCAGCCGTTCGGCGCGGGCCTCGCGATCAAGGTGCTGTACGAGGCCGGCGGCGTGATGTCGTACCTGGTGCGGCTCGAGGCCGGCGCGCAGCTGCCCGCGCACCGCCATCCGATGGACGAGGAGTGCGTCGTGCTCGAAGGCGAGGTCTGCATCGGCGACACGCTGCGCCTCGGCCCCGGTGGCTTCCACCTTGGCCGCAAGGATGTGCTGCACGATCGGCTGCACAGCCCCGGCGGGGCGCTGATCTTCCTGCGCGGCGCGGTGCCGGAGGCGGCGCTGGCCATCTGACGCGGCCCGGGCTTCGCATTCATTGAACGGTCCGGTGAATCGCGGCGAAAGACCCCACGGCGCGCGGCCGGCAGAATGCGGGCCTTGCACACCTCGCCGCGCTTTCGATGACCGCTTCACCCGCTGACCGGCCACTCGCCACTCGTTACAGCAACGTCGCCATCGCCTTCCATTGGCTGCTCGCGGCGATGATCGTCGGCTCGTTCTGCGTCGGCATGTACATGTCCGACCTGGCGATGTCGCCGACGCGGCTCAAGTTGTTCAACTGGCACAAGTGGGCCGGCATCACGATCATGGCGCTCTCGGCGCTGCGGCTGCTGTGGCGACTCACCCACCGGCCGCCGCCGGATGTGCCGATGTCCACCTGGCAGCGGCGCGCCGCGCATGGCGCGCACCTCTTGCTGTATGCGCTGTTCTTTCTGGTGCCACTGGCCGGCTGGGCCTACAGCTCGGCGGCGGGTTTCCCGGTGGTCGTGTTCGGCGTGATCCCGCTGCCCGATTTCGTGCCGGTGGACAAGGCGCTGGCCGAGGTACTGAAATCGCGCCACCACATGCTCGCGTTCGCGCTCGGCTTTGTCGTGCTGATCCACATCGGCGCCGCCGTCAAGCACCACTACATGGATGGCGACGGCCTGCTGCTGCGCATGTGGCCAGGAACCAAATCCAACACATCACCGACCGCATGAAAACCTACCTGATCGTCTCGACCCTCGCCGTGGCCATGGGCTTCGTCACGCCCTGCTTGGCACAACAGAAGCTCGTGCCGGCGCAGAGCGAGATCGCGTTCACCAGCAAGCAGATGGGCGTGCCGGTGGACGGCAAGTTCAAGAAGTTCGACGCGCAGGTCGCGTTCGATCCGAAGCAGCCGCAGGCCGCGAAGATCGCTTTCAGCATCGACATCGGCAGCGCCACGCTGGGCTCGCCCGAGACCGAGGCCGAGCTCGTCAAGCCGGACTGGTTCAACACCAAGCTGTTCCCGCAGGCCACGTTCCAGAGCGGCGCCGTCAAGGCCGCCGGCCCGGGCAGGTTCGAGGTCGCCGGCAAGCTGGTGATCAAGGGCGCGAGCCAGGACGTGACCGTGCCGGTTGCGATCGCACAGGCCGGCGCCAACACCGTCGCCAGCGGCGCGTTCGTCATCAAGCGGCTCGACTACAAGATCGGCGAGGGCGACTGGAAAGACACCTCGCTCGTCGCCAACGACGTGCAGGTCAAGTTCAAGCTGACCCTGACCGGCGTGCCGGCGCTCTGAAGTTCCTGCCTCTCTGAAGTTCCTGTTCTCCACTTTCAACCACCGACCGACCATGACCATGACCAAAGCCCTCCTCGCCTGCCTGATCGCCGCCGGCGCCGTCTCCGCCCACGCCGAAAGCGCGACCTACGCGATCGATCCGACCCACACCTTCGTGACCTTCGAGGCGACACACTTCGGCACCTCGACCTTGCGCGGCCGCTTCGACAAGAAGGAGGGCGTGGTCACGCTGGACAAGGCCGGCAAGACCGGCAAGGCCGAGATCACGATCGATGCCGCCTCGATCAGCACCGGCGTCCCGCCGCTCGACACGCACCTGAAGAGCAAGGACTTCTTCAACGCGGCCGAATTCGGTACCGCGAAATTCACCGCCGACAAGTTCGCCTTCAGCGGCGACAAGGTCAGCGAAGTCGCCGGCACGCTGACCTTGCTGGGCAAGACCCAGCCGGTCATGCTGAAGGCGAACAACTTCAACTGCTACACCAGCCCGTTGTTCAAGCGCGAAGTCTGCGGTGGCGACTTCGAGACCACGATCGCGCGCAGCCAGTACGGCATGGCCTACGGCGTGAGCAACGGCCTGCCCGACAACATCCGCCTCCTGATCCAGATCGAAGCGATCAAACAGTAAGTGTCAGCAACCCGCACGCCGAATACGGCCTGCGACCCTCCGGGAGGGTCGGGCCTTGCTTGGGGCGGCCCGGCGCGGCGGCCCGTTTGCGTCGTGCGTCGCCTGCTGCTGGCCCTTGTGGCCGGCAGCGCGGTGGGTGCGGCGCGGGCAGCGCCGCAAGAGTTCGTGATCGACCCGGCCAACACGCATGTGCACTGGGAGCTGAAACACTTCGGCACCTCGACCTCGCGCGGCCGCTTCGATGCGATCAGCGGCGGCGTCACGCTGGACCGCGAGGCGCACAGCGGCAGTGCCTCGTTCACGATCGCGACAGCATCGGTTTCGACCGGCTTCGCGCCGTTCGATGGCGTTCTGCGCGGGCCGTATCTGCTCGATGCGCAGGATCAACCGAACGCATACTTCGTCGCGCGCCGCTTCGGCTTCGAAGGCGATCAGCTCGCCACCGTGTCAGGTGACTTGACGCTGCGCGGCACGTCCTTGTCGCTGACCTTGCGCGCACTGCGCTTTTCGTGCCGCATGGAGACCGATCCGGCGCGCGAAGTCTGCGGCGGCGACTTCGAGACCGAGTTCAAACGCAGCGCCTTCGGCATCACGCACAGCCTGCCGTTCGTGGCCGACCGAGTGCGCATCCTGATACAGATCGAAGCCTCTCGTCCCTAGCTCGCAGGATGTGCGCATGGCCGTAACGGCCTAAATTGAGGGTTCTCACCTCAGGAGCGCGCCACATGGTCACCCGCCGAACCGCCCCCGTACCGCCGCTGCGTCGCACCTGCGGCGCGATGCAGGTCTACCACCAGTTGCTGGAATCGCACCCGGCGTTTCGGGCCCAGCAGCTGGCGCTGGAGCACGCGACGACCGCCGCGAACCGCGGCGCGTTGGTCGAGCGCAGCACGCCCTACAAGATCGCCGTCGTCGTGCACGTCGTCTATGCGAAGGCGGCCGAGAACATTTCCGTGGCCCAGGTGAAGAGCCAGATCACCGCGCTGAACAAGGATTACCGGGCCAAGAACGCCGACCGCAGCAAGACGCCCACGCCGTGGAGGGGCCTGGTGGCCGACTCGAACATCCAGTTCCACCTCGCCACCAAGGGCCCGGACGGCAAGGCCACCACCGGCATCACGCGCACCCAGACGACGCGAACCACGTTCATCGCCGACGACGATTCCGTCAAGTCCGCCGCCACCGGCGGCGTGGCGCCGTGGCCGACCGACAAGTACCTCAACCTCTGGGTCTGCGGCTCGCTGACCGACGCGCGCGGCAACGCCTTGCTGGGTTATGCGCAATTCCCGGGCGGCCCGGCGGCGACCGACGGCGTGGTGATCTGGAACGGTTCGTTCGGCACCAAGGGCAGCGCCCAGGCGCCGTTCAAGCTCGGCCGCACGGCCACGCACGAGATCGGCCATTTCCTGAATCTTCGGCACATCTGGGGCGACGCTCCCAACTGTTCGGGCGACGACTTCGTGGCCGACACGCCGACCGCGGAAGACGCCAACTACAACAAGCCGACCTTCCCCCACGTCTCGTGCAACAACGGGCCGAACGGCGACATGTTCATGAACTACATGGACTATGTCGACGACGACACGATGTTCATGTTCACCTCGGGCCAGGTGGCGCGCATGCACGCGGTGCTGAACGGCGTGCGCGCCTCGCTGGTCACCTGAGCAAGCACATGCCGCCCGTCGACGCCGCCGCGCTGGCGCGCACCTGGGTCCACTCGCACGAGGAGGACACGGCGCAGTGCGTGGTCTATCGGCCAGCCGGGTTCGCGTTCCCGCCGGCGCGCGGGCGCAGCGGGTTCACGCTCAACGCCGACGGCAGCGCCGCCGAGTTCGGCCCCGGCGCCGCCGACCAGCCGATCAGCGGCAGCGCGCGCTGGGCGCTGGGCGCCGGCGACCGCCTGCAGATCTTCTCCGGCGATGCGACCAGCCCGTCGCGCGTGCTGGGCATCGAATCGCACACGCGGGACAAGCTGGTGCTGAGCAAGAAGCACTGATCAGCGCACCGGCCGCGTGTTCACCGGCAGGCACAGCAGTGCCGTCAGCAGCGCCAGCGCCACATGGCAGGCGTACAGCGGCATGAAGTCGGCGTGCGTCAGCCCGGCGTGGCCGATCAGCAGCACCGTGATCGCCACGCCCATCACCGAGCCGATCTGGCGCGTCGCCTGGTTGACCGCACTGCCCACCGCGTATTGATCGGCCGGCAGCCGATTGACCGCCGCGGCCGCCAGCGATGGCAGCACCAGCCCGACGCCCATGCCGCTGAGCAGCAGGCCCGGCAGCCAGTGCGTCAGGTACGCGGCCTGCGCGCCCGGTACGAGCATGAACCACAGCCCGGCGCTGGCGTAGACCAGCCCGCCGCCGACGAGGAACGGCCGGTGCCCGAGGCGTGCCGCGAGCCGCCCCGAGACGATCGCGAACGGGATCACCAGCAGCGGCCCCGGGGTGATCGCCAGGCCGGCCTGCGGCAGCGTGTAGTGCCAGACCTCGGTCATGTAGAAGAAGAATGCGAAGAACATCATCGAGAAGGCGGTGCCGAAGGCCAGGGTCGCGAGGTTCACGAAGGTGTACGTGCGGTTCTTGAACAGGCGCAGATCGACCAGCGGCGCGTTGGCGACGCGTGCCCACACGACAAAGCCGATCAGCGCGATCGCGCCGGTGGCCGCCGCGACCGTCAACTCGCTGCGCGACCAGTGCGGCGACTCCGATTGCACGATGCTCAGCGCCACGGCGCCGACGCCCACGATCAACAGCGCCATGCCGACGCCATCGATCGGGCGTTGGCTGTCGGGCTTCTTCGCCTCCTTCAGCAACGCCGCGCCGCGCCACAGCGAGAGCGCGCCGAGCGGCAGGTTCAGGTAGAACGCCCACGGCCAGCCGACCGAATCGACGACGAACGAGCCGACGCTCGGCCCGATCGCTGCGGCCAGCCCGCCGACCGCGCCCCACAGGCTCACCGCGACCGCGCGCTTGCTCTGCGGAAAGGCATCGAGCACGATCGACAGCGAGGCCGGCGTGAGCAGCGCCGCGCCTATCGCCTGCGCCACGCGCGCCGCGATCAGCCAGCCGACGTTGCCGGCCAGCCCGCAGGCTGCCGAGGCCGCGAGGAACAGCGTGACGCCGAGCAGGAACACCTTCTTGCGGCCGTGCGTGTCGGCCAGGCCGCCGGCCGGGATCAGCATCGCGGCGTAGACGACCGTGTAGGCGTTGAGCACCCACGACATGTCGGCCGCCGACGTGCCGGGGAAGCCCTCGCGCACCGCGCGGAAGGCAGCGAACAGCATCGTCGTGTCGAGCGAGACGAGGAAGACCGCGACGCTGGCGATCCAGAAGGTCGGCCACGGCGAGCCGCGGGTCTCGGCCGGGTGGCTCGGCGGCGCGTGCGCGGTGACGGGTGTGGTGGCGGCGGTCATCGCGCGCTCACCGGGCCAGGGCCTGCAGGTACACCGCCGGGCTGCCCGACAGCCCCGCGTGCACCTGGCGCGTGATGTCGTCGGCGAGCACCTCGCTCGCACCGGTCTCGAGCGCGTCCAGCGCGGTGCGCACGACCACCGCGGGGGCGGTCTTGGGCACGTCCATGCCGTGCGTCAGGTCGGTGTCGATGAAGCCGACGTGCAGCGCCAGCACCTGCGTCTTCTGCTCGGCCAACTCGATGCGCGTGCCGTTCGTCAACGCCCAGGCGGCCGACTTGCTCATGCCGTAGCTGCCGAGCAGCGGGCCGTTGATCCAGCTCGCAATCGACAGCACGTTCAGGATCGCGCCGCCGCCGTTCGCGGCCAGGATCGGCGCGAAGGCCTGGGTGAGGCGCAGCGGGCCGAAGAAGTTGGTGTCCAGGTGGCGCTGCGCCGCGGCGACGCTGCCTTCGGCCAGGAAGCCGCCGGTCGCCGCGATGCCGGCGTTGTTGATCAGCAGCGTGACGTCGCCGCAGGCGCGCGCGGCCGCGGCGATGTCGTCCGGATTCGTCACGTCCAATTTGATGGGCACCACGCCCGCCTGCGTGACGCTGGTCGGGTCACGCGCCGCGGCGTAGACCTTGCGCGCGCCGCGCGCGAGCGCCTCGCGGGCAAAGGCGAGGCCGAGGCCACGGTTGGCGCCGGTGATCAGAACGGTGGCGTTGTCGAGTTTCATGGTGTGCTTCCGGTGAGGTGACGAATGAATATGATGATCGTCATATTTGTGAGCGAGGCTATCGGGCGGCGCATTTCAGCGCCTGGGTCTGAACTACTCGGTGTCGTGTTGTGCCAGCAGCGCGCCGCGCGCCGCGGCCAGCATCGCCTTGCCCTGCGCGCTGACGCCCAGCGCGCGCGCCAGCTGCAGGCTGCCGACCAGCGTACCGGCGATCGCCATCGCCTGATCCTTCGAGGCGCCTTGCGGCAGCGCCTGCTGCACCAGCGCGATCAACCCGCGCACGCGCTCGACCGACGGCGCCAGCAGCGTCGGCGGCTGGCGCGACATCTCGGACCCGAGGGCTGCGACGACGCAGCCGGCCTCGGTGCCGCTCAGGTGCGCCTCCGACAGATAGCCCTCGACCAGCGCACGCAGCGGGCTCTCGCCGTGCGCGCGGCTGCGGTCGATGCGCCGCTTCATCGCGGCGCTGGTGTCGCGGCCGGCACGCTCGATCGCCTCGGCCAGCAGCGCGTCGCGCGACTCGAAGTGCGCATAGAAGCCGCCGTGCGTGAGGCCGGCCTGCTTCATCACATCGGCAACGCCGACGCCGGCGTAGCCGTTGCGGCGCAACGTGCGCGCCGCGACATCGACGATGCGCTCGTGGGTGGCTTCGCGGCGGGTCGGTGGGGAAGACATGATCGCACTATAGCACTAAATATGATGAGCATCATATTTGGCGCTCACGCTCAGAACGACCAGGTGCCGGCCACGTAGCCGATACGCCGCGCCGGCAACTGCGTCAGCAACGCGTCCGACGGCCCGCCGTAAACGCGCACCCCCGCGTCGACCCGCACCCGGTCGCCCTGCCAGCCCAGCGAGGCCGTCACCACGCGGCCGCGGTCGGCGGGCGTGACGAGCACGTCGATCGCGGGTTGCCATTTGTCGTATTGCCAGCTCAGGCGCGCGAACAGGTTGGCACGGCGCAGATTCGCCGCTGCGTTGAACGCGCTCGCCTGCCACGCCAGGTTGCCCGTCACCGCGCTGGCCGGCGCCGGTGTGCCGAGCAGCGCGGTGAGACCACGGTTGCGCGCGTTCCAGTCGGCCCATTGCGCATCCGACAGCGCGGTGCCGTCCCACCAGGCTTCGGCCAGCAGGCTGACCTGAGCATCGTTGGTCCAGGTCGCGCCGACGAGCGCCTGCACGGGGCGGCGCACGCTCGCGTTCTGCCACGGGTTGGCGCGCAGCAGCGCATCGGCGGGCGCGTCGCTCGCGAGCGTGTCAGCGCGCGTCATGGCGCGCACCGACGCATGCAGCTCGATCGCATCGCTCGCAACCCACGCCAGCGCGCCGCCGAGGCTCGCGCCGGTGTGCGCGCCGTAGCGCACGAAGCCGTGCCAGTCGATCGCGCCGTCGCGCTGGTAGACGCGCGCCGCGAGCGCCGGCTCCTCGGCACCGCGTTGCGCGCGCGGCTGCGTCGGGTTGACGAGCACGAACGACCACGCGGTGCTCGCATCGAAATGCTCGGCCATCGCCAGCGGGCGGCCGTCGGGCGTGACCGTCAGCAGCGTGCGGCGCGTCTCCTGCTCGACCACGTCGTTCGGGCGGAAGCCGTAGCCCACGTCCCAGCCGACGATCTTCTTGCCGGCGCTGAACTGCCAGCCCGCCGCTTCGGCCGAACCGTAGAGCTCGTTGACCCAGCCGTGGCTGCGCAGCCGATCGCCTTCCAGCCGCTGGTGCTGCAAGGTGCCGACGAAGCTCAGACCGTGGCCGCTGGCGCGCAGCTCGATCTCCAGCGTCGCGCCACTGCTGGCCTGCGGCAGCGGGCTGTGCTCATTGGCCTGCTGGGCTATCCATTGCGGGCGCACCTGGCCGCTGAACTCGGGCGCGGCCTGGCAGCCTGCCGCGGTCATCGCCAACAGCAGCGCGACGAGCTTCATTCCAGCGTCGGGTTGCGCGCGAGGAACATCGGGTTCAACCAGGCCTCGGGCACGCTCTTCTCCTTGCGGCCGAGGTAGCGCACCTGCGTCTCCTTCTTGTTGGTGAGCTGGTCGCGCAGCAGCATCTCGGTCACCGCGGTCGGCGCCGACGTCTTGTCCATCACGAAGCGCGCCTGCTTCGCGAGCTTGTCGCTCTGCACGTAGAGATCGGCCTTGATCGGCTCGTGCCTGGCCTTGCCGAGCCAGAGCTCGATGCGCTGGTACGTCACGCCCTTGCGCGCGGCGGCGAGGCTCAGGTGCACGCAGGGCTGCGCCGGCTCGCCGCACGGCTCCTCGCCGGCGACCGTGCCGGTGTAGTCCTCGGCCCAGCTCATCGTCGCGATGTCGCCGGTGCTGGCGTCGCCGAGCAGCTTCTGCATCGGCGTGATGCGCAGCGGGCGCTGGCTGCCGGGCATCAGCAGCCAGAAGTCGTCGCCCAGCATGAGCACCTTCTGGCCCTTCTCGGCCGGGCTTTGCATCAGCACCAGCGACTGGTGCTTCTGCTGCGCGAAGACGGTGTAGCGGCGCTCCTTGTCGGGCGAGCCATCGGCGTTGAGCACGCTGATCTGGGTCTCGACCTGCATGTTGTCGCTGCTCATGCGGTACTTGTCGGCCGCTTTCAGCAGCGTGGGAACGTCTTGCGCGAACGCGGCCGAGGCGGCGAGCACGAGGGTGGCGAACGGCGTGATCTTCTTCATCGCGACTCCTTGCGAGTTCATGTGTGGGCCAGCGCCTCGACGATCGGCGTGTGCACGGTCTTGCGCGCGATCCAGGCCGAGGCGAGCATCGCCAGCAGCACCATCGCGAGTACCGTCGCGGCGTACATCGCCGGATCGACCGTGACGTTGAGCGCGTAGCCGCGCGAGCTGCCCGGCGGCGGCGGCATCTCGATCGGCACGATGTAGAGCAGCATCGAAATCGCGAACGCGACCAGCGCACCGAGCGCGGCGCCGACGCCGCCGAGCACCATGCCTTCGAGCGCGAGCGTGCGCAGCAGCTGCGACGGCAAGGTGCCGAGCGCGCGCAGCGTGCCGATCTCGCGGGTGCGTTCGATGATCGCCATCGCCATCGCGTTGGTGACGACGAAGACCACGATCACGCCGATGATCAGCCCGAGCGCGCCGAAGATGCGGTTGTAGAGATCGCGCACCGAGCGGTAGAAGAAGGCCTGATCGAGCCAGGTCTGCACCGTGAGCGTCGGGTTCGCCGCGGCCACGCGCTGCCGCGCCGGGCCGGTCGCCTCCATGCTCCGCAGGAACACGCCGAGCGTGGAGACGCGCGCCGTGTTGAGCAGCTTCTGTGCGGTCGGCAGGTCGGTGTAGACGAGGCGCTTGTCGATGTCGGGCACGCCGGTGGAGAACACGCCTTTCACCGTCACGTCGAGCGCGTTCAGCGCGCCGTCGGTGGTGCTGGCGAGCAAGGTCAGGCCGGTGCCGGGCTGCGCCTTCAGGCTGCGCGCGAGGCCCTCGCCGAGCATCACCTCGGCCTGCTTCGCGTCGCTGGCGAGCACGTCGCCGGCGACCATCTTCAGGAACGGGCCCTTGACGGCGAACTCGCTGTCGGGCTCGACGCCGGTGGCGATCATCACGGTCGATTTGTCGCCGTTGCTGATCAGGCCGCTGAAGGCGACGCGCGGCAGCACCTGGCGCACTTCGGGGTCGGCGAGCAGCTGGCGGCTGAGTTGCTTGTAGTTCTCGAGGCCGTGTTGCAGCGGCGTGTCTTCATCGGCCGTGAACTGCGCCGGCAGGCCGACGATCAGGTGGCCGGTGCTGCGCGCCGCGGCCTGCGCCAGCGCCTGGTAGGTGAACAGCGCGAAGCCGCCGGCGAGCAGGATGGCCGCGGTGCCGAGCGCCGCAATCGCCACCGTGACGAGCGAGCGGCGCCGGTTGCGCAGCGTGTTCTGCACCGCGAAGGTGAACCACCTCATTGCAGCCTCCCGTCGAGCAGCGCGAGCACGCGGTCGCAGCGTTGCGTGAGGCGGCTGTCGTGCGTCGCGATGACGAAGGCCGCGCCTTCGGCGTGGCAGCGTTCGCGCATCAGGTCGAGCACCTGGTCGGCGGTGTGCGAATCGAGGCTGGCGGTCGGCTCGTCGGCGATCACGAGGCGCGGCCGCTTGATCAGCGCGCGCGCGATCGCGACGCGCTGGCGCTGGCCGCCGGAGAGCGCATCGGGCCGGTGCTGCGCGTGATCCAGCAGGCCGACGGCGGTGAGCTGCGCGGCGACGCGATCGCGCCGTTCGGCCGCGGGCACGCCGGCGATGAACAACGGGTAATCGACGTTCTCGGCCACCGTCATCACCGGCACGAGGTTGAAGCTCTGGAACACGAAGCCGAGCAGCTCGCGGCGCAGCAAGGTGCGCGGGATTTCGCCGAGCGCGGTGACGGCTTGGCCATCGAGCACGATCTCGCCGCTGTCGGGCGTGTCGATCAGCCCCGCGAGGTTCAGGATCGTGCTCTTGCCGCTGCCCGACGGGCCGGTCAGCGCGAGCAGTTCGCCGCGCTGCACCACCAGATCGACGCCTTGCAGCGCGCGGATCACATGCTGCCCGAGGCGGTAGGTCTTGTGCACCGCACGAAGTTCGACGACGGGCTGACTCACGCCGTGCCTTTCAGCAGCGCCCGCGCCTTGTCGGCCTGCGGTGCGTTGCGGGTGATGACCTCGTTCAGGTAGCGCTCGGCGTCGGCCGGGCGCTGCTCCTTCGTGGCGAGTGCGGCGGCGCGCATCCACACCGTGCCCTGGAACGGCAGCGGCGCGGTCGCGAACAGCGGGCTGGCGAGCACGTCGTTCAGCAGCTTGGTGCCGCGCGCGCCGCGGTTCATGAAGCCGGGCACCGCGAGGAAGGTGCCGGCGGCGACGAAGCGCACTTCGAGCGAGCCGGGCGTGCCGCGCTGGATCGGCGCGTCGTGCGCCGGGGTCAGCATCGCGAGCGACTTGTCGAGCATCGCCAAGCCGTCTTCGGCGTAAGCCATCTTCTTCCACGGCATCGCGGTGGTGCCTGCACGCATCGCGGTCGAGGCACCGGCGTAGGCCATCAGCACCGGGTTCGCCGGCTCGGCCTTGGCCAGCGCCTCGAACTCGGCGGCGGCCGGCTCGACCGCCGCCTTGTCGCCGTTCGAGGCGCCGATGAAGTGGCGGAACGCGATCTCGAACGCGGCCTCGGGTGCCGCGATCGCGACGCTGGCGAGGCAGGACGCGAGCACGATGGCGACGAACACGAACACGCTGCGTTGGCGGGTGGGGAGGAGGTGGGACATGACAGGCTCCGGAGTGATCGATGAGCGCAGTCTCGCGATCCGCACCGCTCGGCGCAGCCGGCTTGCGACGGAATGCGGCGATCCGGCGCGAAACGCGCCGCACGCGGCGCCGCCTGTCCAGCGCCCGCGCAGCCTGTCGGCCCGCCGGTGCAGGCCGTCGCAGCCGGGTGGCGGGCCGCGGGCACGACGCCTTAGAGTGCAGACCATCGCGGGGCATCACCCGCCGGACCGCCCCATGACCGACCACACCTCAAGCAGACACCCCGGCTGGGACAACTTCTCGGCCGGCGCGGTGCGCCTGTTCCACGACTACGCGAACTGGCTCGTCGGCATCTCGTGGAAGCGCTTCTTCGTGCTGTCGTTTCTGCTGCTCGTGTGCGCGGGCATCCTCAGCGACATCCTGCCCGGCAGCTGGAAGGAGACCGAAATCCGCGACGCGCCGAAGGCGCCGAAGACCCCCAAGGCGCCGGCGGTGAAGATCGAGAAAGGCATGAAGGACAGCAGCGACGAGGCCGTCACGATCTCGATCGACAAGAACGGCGTGCGCATCGGGCCGAGCGCGCGCGCGCCGCAGGCGGCCTCGGCGGCGAGCGCCTCGGGTGCGGCGTCGGGCGCCGCTGCTGCCGCCTCCGCGCCATCGGTGTCGATCACGACCGGCAAGGACGGCGTCGAGATCAAGGTGCCGCCGGGCGCCAACAGCCAGGCCGTGAAGGAAGCGATCGAGGAAGCCCGCACCGCGGTGGTCGAGGCGATCGAGGAATCGCGCCAGGCCGCCGTCGATGCGGCCGAGGCGGCGCGGGACGCGGCCGACGCGAGCCGCGACGAGCAGCGCCAGATCGTGCGCACGCGCATCGTGCGGGCCGGCGATTCGCTGCCGCCGTTCGCGTTCTTCTTCATCGTGCTGTCAGCGATCCTGAAGATCACGTACAAGGGCCGCATGCAGGCCGAGGTGAAGGCCGCCGCGGCCACCGAAACGGCCGAATCGGAGCAGCTCAAGCGCCAGGTCGTCGAGGCGCGCATGGCGGCGATGCAGGCGCAGGTCGAGCCGCATTTCCTGTTCAACACGCTGGCCAGCATCGACCACCTGATCGAGACCGACCCGGCGCGCGCCAGCCAGATGCAGAAGAACCTGATCGCGCTGCTGCGCGCCTCGATGCCGGCGATGCGCGAGAACCACCCGGCCGCGCACAACCTGGGCCGCGAGATGGCGGTCATCAAACCCTACCTCGAGATCCTGAAGGTGCGCATGGAGGATCGGTTGCAGACCGAGATCAACGTGCCCGAGGGGCTGATGTCGGCCGACTTCCCATCGATGATGATCCAGAGCCTGGTCGAGAACGCGATCAAGCATGGCCTGGAGCCCAAGCCCGATGGCGGGTTGCTCTCGGTGCGTGCCGAGATCGTGCACGGCAAGCTCGCGGTCACGGTGGCCGACACCGGCCTGGGCTTCGGCAAGGCCGCGACCGCCGGCACCGGCATCGGCCTGGCCAACATCCGCGAGCGGCTGCAGCTGCTGTACGGCAACAAGGCCTCGATGACGGTGGCCGAGAACCCGCCCAGCGGCACGCTGGTGACCTTGACCGTGCCCTACCAGGCACAGGCGCGCGAAGGAGACGCATCATGAGCCGCATCATCGTGAAGACGCTGGGCTGGGCGCTGCTGGTGGCGCTGGCGTTCAGTGTCGCGCTGATCGCCGCGGTGGTCTCGGCCCTCGGGCCACTGGCACAGACCACGTTCAACTTCGACGGCGAGTCGATCACGCTGGCCCAACTCGGCGCCGGGCACTGGCTGCTGCTGCTCCTGGTGGTGATGCTGGCGCTGGTCGCGGCGATGCTGATCGTGCTGCTGGTGGTGCCGACGGTGCTGGTGGCCGCGCTGTTCGGCACGGCGGCCGCGATCTCGCCGCTGCTCGTGCTCGTCGGCCTGGTCTGGCTGATCTGGCGGCTGGTGCGCGACAGCTCGCAGGCCTCCGGAGCCGGCGCTACGATCGCGCGATGAGCACACCCGCACGCGCCCTCATCGCCGACGACGAACGCCTGATGCGCGAGCAGTTGCGCGCGCGGCTGGCCGAGGTCTGGCCCGAGCTCGAGATCGTGGCCGAGGCGAAGAACGGGCTGGAGGCGGTCGCCTTCACCGAGACGCACCAGCCGGACCTGGTGTTCCTCGACATCCGCATGCCCGGCATGACCGGCATCGAGGCGGCGCGAGCGATCGCGCAGCTGCCGACGCACGACGACGCGGGCGATGGCGACGAGCCCGGTTGGCGCGGCTGCGAGATCGTCTTCATCACCGCCTACGACCAGTACGCGATCGAGGCCTTCGAGCAGGGCGTGGTCGATTACGTGCTGAAGCCGCCGGAGCGCGAGCGGCTCGCGGTCACGGTGCAGCGCATCCGCAAGCGGTTGGCGCAACGCCACGGTGCGGTCAGCGGCGGCGCCGAGGAGCCGCCCCCCGTGATGCAGCAGCTGCTGCAAAAACTCGCCGCGCGCATGGACCCGGCCAAGTCACCGCAGCTGCGCTGGATCCAGGCGACGGTCGGGCAGAACATCCAGATGATCCCGGTCGAGGAGGTGCTGTTCTTCATCTCCGACGAGAAGTACACGCGCGTGCAGACCGCCACACTCGAAGCGCTGATCCGCAAGCCGATCAAGGAGCTGATCGAGGAGCTCGATGCCGATGTGTTCTGGCAGATTCACCGCTCGACCTTGGTCAACACCCAATTCATCGCCGGCGTGAGCCGCGACCTGCGCGGGCGCCAGCTGGTGGCGGTGAAGGGGAGCAGCGAGAAGCTCGAGGTGTCACGCAGTTTCGCGGGGTTGTTCAAGGGGATGTAGGTCGGGACGGCCGCTTCAGCGCGGCACGTGCACGACAGGTGCCAGCCCCAGCCTGTTGGCACGCCGTGCGAACTTGCGGTCGTCGAAGCTCGCCATCGCGTCGCAGGTTCGATAAGTGGCGTGATGGAGTGCGTCGGCAAAGTCCAGCCCGTCACGGTGACCGGCGAGTGCCGCTTCGACCGACAAGCGGTCTTCGACGGTGACCTGAGGCGAATCCAGCAGGTGACCCAGCACGCTGGCGAACTGCGCCCGCGTGCTCCCGTACGCGCCGCGCATCACCCATTCGAGTTCGAGCAGCACGGTCTTGGCCACGTGCAGCGGCTGGCCGCCTTCGAGCAAGCGGCGCGCCGCCTGCTGCTGGCGCGCGGTGGCAGCGTCAGTCTCGTGCCCGTCGAGGTAGTAGCGGGCCAGAACATTGGTGTCCAACCCGATCACTTGCGAGCGCTCCGCTTCGCCAGCTCGGGCTTTAACAGGCTGGCGACATCGAAGTCGGGCGGCACGGCAGGGCCGGCCACCTTGATCATGCCGAAGCCGCTCTTCGGCGCCGAGCGCTCCGGCACCGCAGGCCGCAGGACGGCGTGATCGCCTTCGACCACGAAGGCCACCCGCGTGCCCTGGCGCAGCCCGAGCTGCTGCCGAACCGACTTGGGAATCGTGACCTGCCCCTTGCTCGTCATCGTCGTGCTTTCCATTGAACGCTCCGAAGTATTACCAAGTAAGGATTCTAGCAAGCTGGCAATCCACCACCACCGCGCTCACCCCAACGTCCACAATCCATTGACGACCCGCGCGCGACCAAGGGCCGCAAGGGCGTCGAGGATCTGCGGGATGCGGCGCTTCCACGGGCCGCGGCCGGTGAAGGCGGCTTCGATCACGTCGAGCGCGATCGGCCGCGCGTTCGCGGTGAGCACACCCGCGACGCCGCGCATCTGCTCGGGCAAGGTGTTCGGCCATGCGCGTTTCACCGGCGCCGCAGCGGGCTTGCCGCCCTTCTTCTTCGCCGCCACCGGCGCGGCCTCGACGCCGAGGTCCATCTCGTCCTGCGTCGCGACCGGCAGGGTCGCGGCGCCGCGCCGCGCCGGATCCTGAAACTCCGGCCGCAACCAGCGCACCGTGCCACGCGCCTCTTCGGCGGCGCGCTCGGCGTTGAGGGCGACGAGGCGCACCAGCAATTCTTCTTCGGCCGCGGCCTGCGCGGCCGGCTTCTCGGGCCACGGCAAGGTGCCGCCGGGCTGGCCGACGAGCGCGGGCGCGAGGTCGGCCCAACCGTAGGCCTGCAACACCAGCGCATCGAGCCGGTCGTGCAACTCGGCGAGCACGCTGACGAGCCCGTTCGCGTGCGTGAGCTTCTCTTTCGCCGTGAGCGGCCGGCCGAGGCGCAAGGCGTCGAGCACGTTGTACATGTCGGTCAACGTGAGCGTCGCGTGCGCGGCCTGCTGGCGCTTGCGATGCGCGTCGAGTTCTTCGGCGGTCGCGGCGATCTGCGCAGCGAGGGCGGGTTGGTCGGCGAGGTTGGGGAAGGGGAAGGCTTCGAAGCAAGCGCCCTTCATGTAGCGCGGTCGGTCTTCCAGGGTGCCGCCCGCATTCAACGCCCAGCAAACGTGGGTCGCGCTGCTGAGAACACCAAGCAGCGTCGCATCCGCACTGCCGACCACAACAAGCGTCTGGTCCGGGAGAATGTCGCCTTGCAGAAAGGAAAACATGCGGTGCTTCGATGTCAGCACGGTCGCTATAAAACGCGGAAGGCCGGCGATGGAAAGTCGAACACGAGGATGGTTCTCGCCAAAAAGCCACCAATTGAGGCGTCGCGACGCGCGGGGATTTTGATCGCGCTCAGGCTTGACCCGCTCGCGCAGCCACTGAAAGGCCTGAGGCTGCTCGATACGCAGCCGATCTACCGTGAAACCATAAGTGTCAATGACAAACGCACTCCGCGGCGTTGCATTCACATCCCTTCCGTTCAGGTACGGCTTGACGATCGGAGAGCGCTCACGAAGGCCGCCAAAGTTTGCGGCCTGCTCCGGCGAAAGCACAAAGCCTTCGCCGTGCGGGTACACGCCGACGTTGCAGATTTCCGAGTTCGCCTCAAGCGAACTGGCAGCAAGCACGTTCGCTCCTACCGTGAGATCGGCATTCACGATTCCTCGCTGCACGCTGAAACTTACGTCGCTACTGCCATCGGGCAGCGACGCCTCGCGCAAGACCTCTAACAACTCGCCCTCACCCGCTCCAAAGTTGCCGACCGTCATGCTGATCCGCACCGCCGCACCATCCACGTTGTCCACCCACGGGTGGTCGGGGATAGCGAACACCAGCGAGACGTTGCCTGCGGCGAGGTGGGGCAGGCCGGCGCCCGATTTCGGCGTATTTCGCGGCATGAGGGCGACGGCCTGCCCCGCCTCGTCGCCTGCGCCGACCGTGGCAAGCGCACGCTCGACAACTCGCCGATTGAACGTCTGCGTCAGGCTGTTCGTGGTAATAAGTCCGAAGCGCCGCGCATCGCCACGCGCGACCAACTGCGCCGCCGCGTGCCACCAGTGCATCACAAAGTCCGCGCTCTCGGGCACATCACTCCATGTGCGGCGCAATGCATCGACATAGCCGTCGCCGAGTGAGTCCCGCATCCTTAGCTTGCCAATGAACGGCGGATTCCCCACGATGAAATCCGCGCTCGGCCAAGCGGCCTTGCGCGGGTTCGTGTACTTCTCCAGCGGCGTCTGAAACGCTTCGTCGGGCACCTTCTCGCCGGTCACCGGGTGCAGCTTGAAGTGCACGCCGTCCCAGCGCGTCACTGCTTTGCCGCTCGCATCCATCACGTAGTCCACGCGGTCATACGCGAGCACCGCGTCGCGGCAATCGATATTGCCGTAGTCGTGGATCACGGGCTCGGCCACGCTCGCATTGCCGAAGGTGCGGATGTGCCATTGCAGGAAGCCGATCCACAGCACGAGTTCGGCGAGCGCGGCGGCGCGCGGGTTGATCTCGATTCCGAGCAGCTGTTGCAGCGTGACGGTCTCGCCAGCGAAACCGAGTTTGTCTTGCGTCTCGCCGAGCGCCTGCAACTGGTTCAGCACTTCGCCTTCGAGACGCTTCAAATGCTCCAGCGTGACGTAGAGGAAGTTGCCGCTGCCGCACGCCGGATCGAGCACGCGCTTGGTGCAGAGCTGGTGATGGAAGCGCCGCACCTCGGCACGCGCCTCGTCCATCTTTCCTTCGTTGGCGAGCAGCACGGCTGCGGCTTGTGCATCGGCCCAGTCGGCGCGCAGCGGCTGCACCACCGTGGGCAGCACGAGCCGCTCGACATACGCGCGCGGCGTGTAGTGCGCGCCGAGCGCGTGGCGCTCGTCGGGTGCAAGCGCGCGTTCGAGCAGCGTGCCGAAAATCGCGGGCTCGACCTCGCGCCAGTCGGCATTCGCGGCACGCAGCAGGCCGTCGATCTGGTCGCGCGTGAGCGGCAGCACATAGCCATCGGCGGCGGCGCCCTTGAAGAGCTTGCCATTGAAGCGCAGCACGTCGTGCTCGAGCACGGCGCTGAAGCCGCCGCGGTCCATGTCAGCCCACAAGACTTGCAGCATTTTTCGCAGACGCGCCGGATCGCCGCGATGGCGTTCGAGCAGCTCCTTGAAGCTGCGTTCGGGCAACAGCGCCACGTCTTCGGCGAACATGCTGAACAGGCAGCGCGTGAGAAAGGCAGCCACGAGCTGCGGCGCGTGGCCCGAGGCTTCGAGCGAGGTCGCGAGCGTGGCGAGCTCGGCCGAAACCTCGCGCGTGACCTTGGCGCTGATGCGCGCCGGGTCGAGCGCGAGCGGGTCGAGCCAGAGCGTGCGCAGGCGCTCGCGGATGCGCTCATCAACCAGGTCGTCGAGCTTGATGCGGTGCGAGCGCGGGTCGGGGAACGGCGTGTAGGTGGCGCCACTGCGGCTGAACTCGGCGTAGAGCTCGATGACGTGGCCGACATCGACGACAACAAGAAACGGCGGCCGTCCTTCGCTTGCCGGCAGCGCGCGGGCGTAGCTCTCGGCTTGCGAGCGGGCGCGCAGCAAGGCGTCGTCGAAGCCCTTGGTGTGAGCGCCGGCGCGGACCTTCTTCGCTTCGAGCACGAAGCGACCGCGCTGGTAGCAGTCGATGAAGCCGTTACTCTGCGTGCCGTCGCCGTGTGCGAACTGGACGCGGCGCTCGAAGACGTAGGCGTTGTCGCGCGTGTCGTCGCGGGCCGGGTCGGGCTTGGGCGTGCCGAGCAGATCGCACAGCTCGCTGACGAAGAGCTGGTAGTTGGCGCGCTCGGAGCCGGAGGCCGCCGACCAGCGTGCGATGAAGGCAGCGATCGGCAGCGTGGAGGCGGTCTCGGTCACGGCGGGAATCATAGGGCCGCGCTCAGCGCGCGCGCAGCGACGCCGCGATGCACCACTGCGCCACCCAGTACGGCAGCAGGATCCACAGTGACGACAAGGGCAGCGGCAGCGCGAATCTGTTGATCGCGAGCAGGCTGTCCGACACCATGAACAGCGCGCCGCCGATTGCCGCGTGCCGCGCCAGGGTTGCGTCGGCGCGGCCCGCAGCAACGCGCCACCACACTGCGGCCTGCGAAGCCATCGTTGCCAGGCACAGCACGTAGGCCACGACCGGGGCACGCAACGCGGCGGGCACACCGGCCCACAGCTGCGACAGGATGACAGCCGCGACCAACGCACAAACCACGAACGCCAGCGGCCGCGCCGCGAGCCGCGCCGGCACGCAGAACGCGGCGATGTACGCGAGATGCGCGAGCAGGAAGGCGATCAGCCCGGGCAGGAAGCCCTGCTTGGGCCACAACAGCGCCACGTCGCCGACGAGCGAGAGCAGCAACCCGGCGCGAATCCAGCGGCGCAGTACCGGCTGCGCCGCACCGCGCGGCCACGCGAACAGGATGATCAGCACCGTCGTCAGCGGCTTGAACACGAACGCGAGCGGCGCCGGCAGCACGCCGATGAACGCGAGGATCGCCAGCGTGGCGCTGACGATGGTGAGCAACGGCAACGAACGGTTCAGGTCGATCGCTCTTCTCCGGGAAGCGCCGGGCCAGCGCTGCACCGATTGTTACCGCGCACCCGGCCGTTCGGGCATCGTTCCTGCTGCCTTGCTCGGAAGCCACAGGCATGACGCGCGCGCCGACCCGACAGGTCGGATGCACTGCGGTTCGATGCCGCGAAACGCCCATCTTGAAAGAAGACGAATCATGAAACCCGACGAGACGAACGGTTTGCGGCTGCAGCGCCTCGCGCCGAGCTGGCGCAACGCGAGTGCCCTGCTCGGCATCGCCGCGCTGATGGCAGCCTGCGGTGGCGGGAGCAGCTCGACGGACACCGTCGCGCCGGTCACCGGGGCGCCGTCACCGGCGCCGGCACCTGGGCCCGCGCCCACGCCCAGCCCTTCCCCGTCGCCGAGCCCCGCGCCGAGCCCGGCTCCGTCACCATCGCCTGCCCCTGCGCCTGCGCCGTCCCCCGGCCCGGCACCGGCACCGGCACCGGCCCCCACACCGGCTCCGGCGCCGCCGCCGGTCTCGATGTCGACCCGCGACGCCGTGCGCCTCGCCGATCAGGCCTCGTTCGGCCCGACCGAAACCCTGGTGGCGGCGATCAAATCGCAGGGCGCGGCCGACTGGATCAGCGCGCAGATGGCGCTGAGCAACTCGCGCTACACCAGCGGCCAGGGCGGCGCGGTGCACCAATACACCGGCAGCGGCAACTTCTGCGACGGCAAGGGCACCAACTGCTGGCGCGACTGGTCATCGACCCAGCCGCTGGTGTGGGACTTCTACCGCAACGCCGTCACGCAGCCCGATCAGCTGCGCCAGCGCGTCGCGTTCGCGCTGCAGCAGATCGTCGTCGTCAACAACCTCGAGGTCGACGGCACCTACGGCTTCCGGCTGTACTACAACAACCTGCTCGCGAATGCCTTCGGCAACTACCGCCAGGTGCTGAAGAAGGTCGCGCTGTCGCCGGTGATGGGCGACTTTCTGAACAACGCCAACAACGACAAGGCCGCGCCGAACGAGAACTTCGCGCGCGAGCTGCTGCAGCTGTTCAGCATCGGCACCTGCGAGCTCAACACCGACGGCAGCCTGAAGGGCGGTGCCTGCACCGCGACCTACAGCAACGACACGGTGCGTTCGTATGCGTATGCGATGACCGGCTGGACCTACCCGGCCGGCGGCGCCACGCCCTGGGGCTGCTGGCCGACGGGTCTGAACTGCACCTACTACGACGGCGACATGACCGCCGTCGCGAGCTACCACGACAGCGCCGAGCGCAAGCTGCTCGCCGGCGTCACGGTGGCCGCCGGCAGCGCCGCGCCGGCCGCGCTCGAAACAGTGCTCGACAGCCTGATGGCGCACCCGAACATCGCGCCGTTCATCGGCAAGCAGCTGATCCAGCACCTGGTCAGCAGCAACCCGTCGCCGGCGTATGTGACGCGGGTCGCGGCGGCGTTCACGAGCGGCAAGTTCCAGGGCTACGGCACGGGTCAGAAGGGCGACCTCGCCGCCACCGTCGCGGCGATCCTGCTCGACGCCGAAGCGCGTGGCGACACGACGTCGAACACCGCCGGCAAGCTGCGCGAGCCGGTGCAGTTGTTCACCGGCGTCGTGCGAGCGATGAACGGCCGCACCGACGGTGATGCCCTGGCCTGGTGGTGGGGCGAGTCGCTGCGCCAGCACCTGTTCCGCCCACCGTCGGTGTTCAACTATTACCCGCCGAATTACCCGGTGCCCGGCACGACGCTGGTCGGCCCGACCTTCGGCATCCACAGCGCGAACGCCGCGCTGGAGCGGCTGAACTTCCTGACCTACCTGTTCGACTGGGACGGCTCGGACCCGAGCGCCGATGTGCCGAACGCGATCGGCACGAAGGTCGATCTGAGCGCGTTCACCGCCGATGCGGCCGACGCCGCCAAGCTCGTCGATCGGGTCTCGCTGCTCGCCCTCGGCCAGGCCCTGCCGGCGACGCCGCGCCAGAAGGTGATCGACGCCGTCTCGTGGTGGACGGACAAGACCGATGCGACGAACTGGAAGACGAATCGGGTGAAGGCCGCGGCCTACCTCGTGTTCGGCTCGCCCAACTACCAGGTGCTGCGATGAAAGACGCTCTGCTCTCCGACGATCTCCGCTCCAACCGCCGCCGCTGGCTGCTCGGCAGCGGCGCCACGCTGGCCAGCGCGCTCGGCGCCGGCACGGTCGGCAACCTGCTGCTGAGCGCGAAGCCGGCCTATGCGGCCGACTACAAGGCGCTGGTCTGTGTCTTCCTGTACGGCGGCAACGACGGCATGAACATGATCGTGCCGAGCGACAACGCACGCTACAACCAGTATGCCGGCGTGCGCAAGGGCCTGGCGATTCCGCAGGCGAGCCTGACGGGGCTGAGCGGCGTCTCGTATGGGCTGCATCCGGCCATGGCCGCACTCGGCACGGCCTGGAGCGATGGTCACCTCGCGCCGGTCTTCAACGTCGGCCCGCTGAGCCAGCCGCTCACGAAGGCGCAGTACCTCGCCGCCACGGCGAACTCGGGCGTGGTGCCGAGCAGCCTGTTCTCGCACTCCGACCAGCAGATCCTGTGGGAGACGGGCAGCAGCGATTCGCTCACCCGCACCGGCTGGGGCGGACGCGCCTCCGAGGCGCTGGTCACGGTGAACCCGGTGATCTCGGTCGCCGGCAGCGCGCGCTTCGGGCTGACCGCGTTGCAGACGCCGCTGGTGCTGCCCGGCCCGGGCTCGACCTTCGGCGCCTATGGCCTGCAGGCGGCCGACACCTGGGCGCCGCAGCTCGCACGCAAGGCCGCGATCGACGCGCTCTACGCCCAGGCGCAGGACGTCGCCCTGGGAGACGCCTACACCGCGGCGCAACGCAATGCGTTCGCGATGTCCACGCGCCTGGCCGACCTCGTGAAGACACAGCCGGGCGACGCCAGCGCGTCGGCCGTCATCGACGCAGCGTTCGCACCCATCACCGCCAGCGGCAAGATCACGACGCCGCTCGGCCAGCAGCTCTACCAGCTCGCCAAGCTGATCGCCGGCAACGCCACGGTGCAAGGCAACCGGCAGATCTTCTTCGCCTCGATGGGCGGCTTCGACACGCACGGCAACCAGCTCGTCACCGGCAGCCCGCTCGAAGGCGATCACGCGCGGCTGTTGAAGCAGGTGGGCGACGCGCTCGGCGCGTTCTACGCCGCGATGAAGGCCCTCGGCCTCGGCGATGCCGTGACCACCTTCACGCAGAGCGATTTCGGCCGCACCTTGGCGCCGAACAACAGCACCGGCACCGACCACGCGTGGGGCAACCAGCACCTCGTGCTGGGCGGCGCGGTGAAGGGTGGCGCGACCTACGGCACCTACCCCGAGCTGGTGCTCGGCGGCGCGAACGATGTCGGCCAGGAGAGCTGGGAGCTGCAGGGCCGCTGGATCCCGACGACCGCCGTCGATCAGTACGCGGCCACGCTGCTGGGCTGGTTCGGCGCGAGCGACTCGCAACTCGACACGGTGCTGCCGAACCTGAAGAACTTCGGCGCCGCGCGCCGGTTGGCGTTCCTGTAGCGGCGGCCCGGCCGCGCCTGCTTCACGGGAGGTGCTCGCGGCCGGGGGCGGCATCGCGCGAGCGCAAGACTTCCGCTGCGAGTCGCTGCAAGTTTTGCTCGTTGGCGCCGCGCACGAACTCGGCGATTCGTTCGTAGTGTTCCACCGTGTCGAAGGTTTGACGCCAGTGGACCTGCGTGCCGCGATCAACGGGTCGCAACTCGACGGACAGAACGAAGTGGTGGCCAGTCAGGTGTTCGATCTCGAACAGCTCGCCGGACACGATGCGCGTGAAGCGGCTTTCGTTCGGGTAGTCCGTACCGTCTGGTCCGTGCATCGTGAGCGACCAGGTGCCGCCGGGTCGGAAGTCGAACTGGTGAATCGTGTTTCTGAAGCCGTCCGGCCCCCACCAGCGGGCGATTCGCGCAGGATCGCTCATCGCGGCGAAGACTTGTGCAGGGGTTGCTGCGACGAATGTGCTTCGCGAATCGGAGCGCTTGGCGATGGGTTCCATGTTGCCGCTCTTGAGGTCTGGGCTGGGTTCGATGCCGCTCAACGAGTTTGACTCAAGCGGCATGCCATACGCATGTCCGCTTGAAGGAATGGTCAGGCGTCGCTAGTTCGCGTAGTCGTAAAGCGGTTTGCCCTTGTCGACGATGTGAACCGTGAGCAGTTTCAGCGGCTTGTCGCCGACCACTTTGAAGGCGCCGTGCTTCACGTCTCGAAGGTTCATCGAAGTCAGGCCCGTGGGCAGCATCGAGGGCTCTTGTCCGGGTGCCTGTACCAGCGAGCCTTGCAGCACATGGAAGGCTTCGACTCCATGGTGGACGTGAAGATTGCTGCTTTCGCCCGGCTTGATCTCGACAATGGAAGCGATGACTTCCATATCCGGCGCGCCGGTGAGGTCTGTGCGCTTCTGCTCGACGCGTTGCGGTGAATCGGTCAGCGTCTGCGCCGTGAGGCCAGTGACCAGACCGAGCGCGAAGATCGCCAACCCCGACACCACCACGCTTGCATGCTTCATCAGAGGCTCCCATCAGCGCGACATGCGCGGAGCGACTATCGGCGGCGTCAGGGCTGCCGTCAAGGCGGGCTTTGCAGCATCTCGGCACGACAGGGTCAGGCGTCACCGTGGTCACTGCCGAGAAAAAACAAAATGGGTGGCTCGTGCCGAGGCTTCGTGCTTGACGCAGGCATAGCCCAAGGCAGGAAGATTCACACCTTCGAAGAGGCGCTCACCGGAGCCGAGCAGGACTGGCGATATGGCAATGTGCATCTCATCGACAAGGCGGTGGCGAAGATACTGTTGGATGACATCGACTCCGCCACCCACGCGCACATCTTTGCCTCCGGCGGCTTCCCGGGCACGCTCGAGAGCGACGGCAGCGCCTTCCGTCACGAAGTAAAAGGTCGTTCCGCCGTCCATCACAAGCGGTGGGCGCGGGTGGTTCGTGAGCACGAACACGGGGACGTGATACACGGGGTTCTCGCCCCACCAACCCCGCCAGCTCTCGTCCGGCCATGGGCCACGAACCGGCCCGAACATATTTCTGCCGAGGATCCACGCGCCGACGTTCTGGAAACCTCGAGCGGCAAAGTCATCGTCGACGCCCGTTTCCCCGCTGTCGTTGCCAAACAGCTTTTGCTGCAAGGTTCGAGTGGGGAACAGCCAACCATGAAGCGACGTGCCGCCAACGCCCAGTGGATTGCTGATGTCCTGGTCTGGGCCAGCGCCGAAACCGTCCAGTGAAATGGTGAAACTCTCGACGCGAAGCTTGGACATGATGCCTCTCCGATCTGCGAGTGACGGCAAGACTCGATTTGTGATGCCCACCCGTTCGATGATCTCCACGGTGCCGGCAAAGTCGGCGTTGGACGGCGGGCAGCGTGAACAAGAAATCTACCTCAGCGGAGCCCGCTGCGCCAACGCCCTCCGGCATCACGTGCGGCCACTCTCGTCGTCAGCCGCGATGAACCGAGCGATAGCGCGCCGGCGTGGTGCCGAGCCGGCGGCGCATCGTGTGCGTCAGGTGCTGCTGGCTGGCGAAGCCGCAGACGACAGCCACCTCCGCCAACCCGAGGCGCGACTGGCGCAACAGCGTCGTCGCGCGCACCAGACGCAGGCCGAGGACGAACTGGTGCGGCGACTGCTCGGTGCGCTCGCTGTACGCCTGCGCGAAACGGTTGGGCGACATCCCGGCCACCGCCGCGAGATCGGCGACGAGGATGCGCTCCGCCAAGTGTTCTTCCACATAGTCGCGCAGTCGGGCCAGGACCCGCGGCGTGAGCGCGCTCGACGCGCTCGCGGCTCGCGGCGGTCGGCGCGCCAGCCGCACGAGCAGCAAGCGGGCGAGACTGTCTGAGGCTTCGACCGACAGGTTGTCCCGGCCGTTCAACTCGGCGACGAGTTCATCGGCAAGGGCGCGCAGGCCCGGAATCGCGGCGTTGAAAATCGGCTCGCCCTCGGCCAGCCAGGGTGCCTCGTCGTCGCCCTTGCTGAAGCCGTCGGGGTGGAAGTAAATGTTCAGGTGGCGGCTGGGCGACTGCTTGTGCCATCGCACGGCCGTGCCGGCTGGCGTCAGAAACAGCGAGTGGCGTTTGGCCTCGAAGTGGCGCAGACGCTCGCCCTCGGGCCCTCCGCTGACGCGGGCACACGTCATGTTCACCGACAGCCGCGAGACCAGCAGCGCCGGCACCCGCAGATCGTAGGGCGGAGACGTGTACAGCGCCGCGCCGACCGCGCCGCGATCGTCGCCGCGCATCAGCGCCTCGAGCTGTGTCCCGCCGGCGGCCGCCAGCGCGCTGGCGTAGGTGTGAACGCCTTGGCGCACGCCACGGCGCGGTTCGATCTGCAGCTGCGGTTTGCCTGAATTCATCATCGACCTTCGTGCCGGCCCATTGCAAAAACCTCCGGGCTCCTGGTGAACCGGCGGAGCCCTGTGCAAGACGCGCACCGGGTTCGTGTGCCTCAATGGCTCACCCGTATGGTCGGGAACCCAATGGCCGCAGGGCTGGAGAAGATTTTGTCGTGCAGTACGGACCGATTCTTTCAACAGCTGAGCGCGTCCCGCGCCGCCTTGCTGCGCGCCGCGCTGCACACACTGCGCAACCGCGATTGGGCCGAGGACGCGGTCTCGGACACGCTGCTCGCCGCGCTCGAACGGCCGCCCGCATTCGAGGAACCGGCGCGCTTGCGGGCCTGGCTGTTCGGCATCCTGCGTCACAAGATCGTCGATCAATGGCGGCTGCACCTCGCCAGCAACCTGGTGTGCACCGTCGGCGACGCTCGCGATCTGGACCAACTGGCGGCGCCGACGGGCGCGGCCGGCAACGACCCGGTGCAGCGAACCGCCGACTCGCAATTCATCGTGGCGTTGGCGCAGCTGCTGGCCGAGCTGCCCGAAGCGCATGCGCGCGCCTTCGTGCAGCGCGAATGCTGGGGTCATGACACGGCAGAGATCTGCGCCGAGCTGGGCGTCTCCGCCGGCAACCTGTGGGTCATGCTGCATCGCGCGCGCAACCGGTTGCGCGACGGCCTCTGGCGGCACCGTGACCCAATCCATTCGGTGTCATGACGAGTCACCCACACCGACGCATACAAGCCATGCCAGCCCACCTGTGCTTTGATCGAGCCGACAGCTTGCTCGCGCGAAAGCTCGGCGCCTTCCTCTCGTTGACGCAGCGCGAGCGGGCGCTGCTCGCCGAGCTGCAATCGGCGCCGGTTCGCGTTGAGCGCGGCAGGGAGCTCGTTCACGAGGGGCAGACCGGGCATCGGGCCTACATGCTGTTGGCCGGCTGGGCATGCAGCTTCAAGCTGCTGCCCGACGGGGGCCGGCAGATCATCCGATTCCCGCTCCCCGGCGACTGGGTCGGCTTGCGCGGCGCACTGCTGCGCAGCTCGGATCATTCCTTCGCCGCGTTGACGGACGTGGTGGTCAGCAGCGTCGACACGTCGCGCATGCGACGCCTGTTCGAGGAACTGCCGCGCCTGGGTGTGGCGATCCTGTGGGCCACATCGCAAGACGAGTCCAGGGTCGTGGACCACCTCGTCAGCCTCGGGCGGCGCAGCGCGATCGAGCGCACCGCGCACTTCTTTCTCGAGCTGCACGAGCGGCTGCAGTGGATCGGGCAGGCACCCGATCAGGAATTCGCCTGCCCACTCAACCAGTACGTGCTCGCCGACGCGCTCGGCCTGAGCGCGATTCATGTAAACCGCGTGTTGCGCCAGTTGCGCGAGCGCGGCTTGCTGACGTTGAAAGCGCGCTCGGTGGTGATTCACGATCGGCGCGGGCTCATCGCGATGGCGGGATACCAACGCCACCAGCCGGCCGCCGCCTGAGACGCGGGGCTTCGAAATCGGTGCCGAAGCTAACTTGAAGCAGTGCGCCACCCGACGCGCGTTCATAGAGTTCGCGCACAACCTACCTTCTGGGGCGCACAGATATGAACCATCGACCGATCGACAAGCCTGCACAACCCGCGCATCGCCGCGCATTCACTGCCGCTGCGACGGCCGCGCGGTCCTCGGGCGGCGGCGCCTTGCGCACGACCTTGGCGATTTCGCTTTCTTTGTTCTGCATGGCGGTCGCTGCCGACCGAGGTGACGACGACAACGACCACGGCCGGGGCGCGGCCCACCTGCGCGTCCTCATCGACCAACAAGTCGGCGGCATCGACAAACTGAGGGTTCCGCCGACGAACGCCGATATTCCCGTGCCGCCGGGGAAGGCCGATGAGCCGGATCGCTACAAGACCACGGAGGCGAAGCGCTTCCTCGGGAAGATGCTGTTCCACGATCCGGTGCGCACCGCGCGCATCAATATCAACGTGGAAGTGCCGGTGGCTTTGCCCGCGGGGACGGCCTTCGGCGGAACCGTGAACGCCACCAATCCGAACGTGCAAGCGATCGTCAATGCGACGAAGCAGACCGGGTCATGCGGCACCTGCCACTTCGGCGAAGCGGCCACAAAGGCCGGCCAGCAGATCAACCTGCACGTCGGCGCCGAGGGCCGCGGCTACACCGATGAAAACGGCAAGTTCGTCGTCCGCCGTCGGACTCAAGACATCCTTGTCAAGAAGCGCTCCGCGCCAATCTTCGCCGGCGACACGCTGGTCGATGCACTGCCGACGTTGACCGACATCGACACCATTCTCGGCAAGCGCGTCGTGACCACGCCGGCCGCCTTCCGCCACACGCCGACGCCGAGCGAGCTGCTCGCCACCGGCCGGCTCGACGAGCTGGACAGCGTGGCACGCATGTCCATGTCCGTGATCGGATTCGCGTTCAACAACCGTCTGCTCTTCGGTGGCTTCGCCGGGGAACCGGAGACCACGAGCGGCGCGCTCAATCCGTTCGACGACCCGGCTGGTGAAAACATCACGCTGCTGCTTCTCGACGCCCACCGCATGATTGGTGAGCAGTCGGCGGCGCTGATCAAAGTTCCAGCGTTCGTGAAACTGTTCCGCGATGCGTTCCCCGACGAAGCCGCCAAGTCGCCGGGCTGTGTGCCGCAGACGACTCCTGCGCCGGGAGCCTGCGACGCCCTCGTCAACGATGTGACCGTACTGCGTGCGACGGCGACTTTCCTGCGCACGGTGGTCACCCGGAACACGCCGTTCGATCGGTTCGTCGCAGGGGACGACCGCGCGCTGAGCGCCGGCCAGCGGCGCGGTGCACAGCTCTTCTTCACCAAGGCCACCGAGGGCGGTGCCGGCTGCGCCTCCTGCCACAGCGGCCCCATGCTCAACAAACAGGCCAATGACCCCGACGTCGCCGGCATCGGAAAGTTCGTGGAGGAGAACTTCATCAACGTGGGCATCGGCGACCACCCGGTCCAGGCGCTGAACGCGCTGGCCAGGGGCCGTCTCGACCCCACCAGACTAGGCAGGGACGGCTTCCCCTACCATGCCGAGGACACGGGGCGGCAGGAGATCACGGGCCTGTCGGAGCACGCCTTCAAGTTCCGCAGCTTGACCCTGCGTCAGCTCAAGGACGGAGGGAACTTCTTCCACAACGCATCGTTCACCAAGGTCCGTGATGTGGTGGAGTACTTCAACGCCGGCATTCCCCAGGACCCCACCGCCGCAGCAGCGCCCACGCTGTCACCCCGATTCACGAATCCGCGCGGGCCTGGCACTCCGAGGGGTCTTGGGCTTTCGGCCAAGCAAGTCGACGATCTCACGGACTTCCTGGAGAACGGTCTGTATGACCCCGCGTTCTTGAAGTTCGATCCCAAGTCATCGACCGATGCTTTCCAGCCGCACGAGCGCGATCTCACTTACTCGAAGCACCGCCCGGATCTCGCCGCCCTGGGCGCCAAGGACGGTTTCGTGCTCAGTGGTCTGGCCATCAACAACAACGACCCGCTGTCGCGTCGGGACCAGGGTCTCGAGTTCCTGGACGTGACGTCGCAGGCGCACGCCGCGCTGATCAGCCGCGATCGCGACAGCGGCCGGCAAGCGGATGTGTACCGGATCACCAACAACGGCACCACCGTCATCGACACGCATCTGTTGATGGTTGCCAGGGGACTTCCTCGCCAGATCGAACTCGTCAACGGCAGCGGCAAGACGCAAAACGGAGATCCCTATCTTCGGGTCCATCTGAAGGAAGGTGTGATCATGCCGGGCAAGAGCATCGTCGTCTCGCTGCTCTTCAAGCAAGAGCACAAGCACGAGCGCGGTGACTCTCAAGCGAACTACAGCCTCGAACTGCTTTCAGGGCAGGGCAGCCCTTGAGCGCGATTACCGAATCACTTCTTTCGACGCGCGCGAGGCGGCCGCCTCGCGCAGCGCCTTCAGCTTCTCGCGCGGATCTTCCTTCACCTTGACCTCGTCGAGCTTCATCTCGCCGATGAAGCGGCTGGGCACGCCCATCACCGTGTCGCGGCCACGCTTGCGGCGCTTCAGCGTGTTGACGCTGAGCGTGCTGCGCGCCCGCGTGATGCCGACGTACATCAGGCGGCGTTCCTCTTCGAGCCGCTCGGGCGTCATGTCGCCGTCGTCGCTGCCGCTCACGAACGGCAGCAGGCCTTCGTTGACGCCGGCCAGCACCACGTGCGGCCACTCCAGGCCCTTGGCCGCGTGCAGGGTCGAGAGCGTGATCACGTTCTGGTCGTCGCCGCGCTCTGCGAGGCTGATGATGACCGAGATCGTCTGGGCGACGTCGAGCACGCTCTGCTTTTCGGTTTCGACCGCGATGCCGCCGTCGTTCTCGATCTCGCCGCCGCAACGGCGCGCGATCCAGTCGACGAAGTCGAGCACGTTGCTCCAGCGCGCGGCGGCGAGCTTCTCGCTGTCCTCGCCTTCGTGCAGGTGCTTCTCGTAACCGATGTCGGTGAGCCAGCCGAGCAGCAGTGCCTTCGCGTCCTCGGCGCCGGTGGTCTGGCGGGCGCGGTATTCGAGGTCGTTGGCGTAGCGGCCGAACTCGTGCAGCGAGCCGAGCGCACGCGCGCTCAGCACGCTGCCCAGCGACTCGCTGAACAGCGCCTCGAACAAGCTGGTCTTCCAGCGGCCGGCGAACTCGCCGAGGCTGGAAAGCGTCTGGTGGCCGATGCCGCGCTTGGGGCAAGTCACGGCGCGCAGAAACGCCGGATCGTCGTCGTTGTTGACGAGCAGCCGCAGCCAGGCGCACAGGTCCTTGATCTCGGCGCGGTCGAAGAAGCTCTGCCCGCCCGACACCTTGTACGGCAGCCCCGCCTTGCGCAGCGCCTTCTCGAACACGCGGGCCTGGTGATTGGCGCGGTAGAGCACGGCGAAGTCGCGCAGCTCGACCTCGGCGCCGCCCGCGATCGACGCGCCCGCGGTGCCCTGGCCGCGCAGCGCCTGGATGCGCGCGACGACCCTCTCGGCCTCGTGCTCCTCCGAGTCGCACTCGACCACGCGCACCGGTTCGCCATCGCCGAATGCGCTCCACAGTTTTTTCTCGAACAGTTTCGGGTTGTTGCCGATCACCATGTTGGCGGCACGCAGGATGTTGCCGGTGGAGCGGTAGTTCTGCTCCAGCGCGATCACCTTGAGCTGTGGGTAGTCCTGCGGCAGGCGTCGCAGGTTGTCGATGGTGGCGCCACGCCAGCCGTAGATGCTCTGGTCGTCGTCGCCGACCGCGGTGAACAGCGCGCGCTCGCCGGCGAGCAGCTTGAGCATCTCGTACTGGATCGCGTTGGTGTCCTGGTATTCGTCGACGAGCACGTAGCGCAGCGTCTGCTGCCACTTCGCGCGCACGTCGGCGTCGCGTTGCAGCAGCTGGTACGACAGGCCGATCAGGTCGTCGAAGTCCACCGCCTGATAGGCTGCGAGGCGCTCTTCGTAGCGCTGCATCACGCGCTGCGCGACCTGCTCGTCGGCATCCGCGGGCTGCACCTGCGCGCTGTTCAGCCCTTGGTTCTTCCAGCCGCTGATGGCCCATTGCCAGCGGCGCGCGAGCGAGTTGTCGCTGCTCGCGCCGGCATCTTTGAGCACGCCGAGCACGTCATCGCTGTCGAGGATGCTGAATTTCGGCTTCAACCCGAGCCGCTCGCCATCGCTGCGCAGGATGCGCACGCCGAGCGAGTGGAAGGTGCTGACGACGAGGTGCTTGGCCGCGCGTGCGCCGACCAGCTCCTTGGCGCGCTCGCGCATCTCCTGCGCGGCCTTGTTGGTGAACGTGATCGCGGCGATCTGCCCCGGTTCGTAGCCGGCCTGCAGCAGGCGTGCAATCTTGTGCGTGATGACGCGCGTCTTGCCCGAGCCAGCGCCGGCGAGCACGAGGCAAGGGCCGCCGAGGTGGTGCACGGCTTCGAGCTGGGCGGGGTTGAGCGAGGCGGGAGGTGCGGACACGAGGCGGGAGAGAAGACGGCGGCGCGAAGCGGTGCGAACGATGATAGCGGCGCGCCCGAGAGGCGCCGTGCCTGTGCAGAAGTCACACGAACGTGTTCGGCGTGGAACGCTTCAGCGCGCGCGACCTGCAGCGCTGGACACATCGGACGATTTAGAGAGTACACACCAGAAGCGTCCCTGACGAACCTGCGGAATACTTCGCACCGAACCAGCCGCGCAACTCGGGCCGCGCATCGACCCGATGCACCGGTCGTCACAGCTGCGCAAAACGACGGAACATGTCATGGTCACCCTGCAGAGCTTTCGCAACTCACTTCTCTCGACCTTCGGCCTGAAGCGCGCCGCACCCGACATCGGCGCGCTGCGCGAGCTGTGCGCCGATTTGCTCGACGATGTCGCCGCGTCGGATCGCAAGAGCATGCTGCTGCGTCTGGAGACCATGCGTCGCGCCGATGACATCTGGCACCTGCGCAGCGCGCTGTTCGAAACGATCGCGCGCTCCCACGGCGAGGCCGAGGCCCGCGAGCGGCTGGTGATGCTGGACGAGAAACTCAGATAGGGCACCCGGCGCCGGAGTACCGACGCCGCGAAGTACCGACTCAAGGAGATTCGCACAGGCAGTGCACGACCGACGTGAAGGGTTTGCGCGATTGGACGTTCGCGTCGAGCCAGCCGAGGTCGTGCCGCACCTCCTGCACCAGCCGGCGCGGCACGCCCGCGGGCAGCAGGCGCGCATCGACCTGCTCCGCGACGATAGCGGCCGCGACGCCGCCGAACGCTTCGAGCAAGCGCGCAAGGCGGCCCGGCTCGGGTTCGATGTAGGCGACGCGGTAACTGCCTTCGTCGCCGAGCTTGGCGCGCTTCGCGGCCGACTTCAGCGCATCGCCGAAGCTGCCGAGCGTGTCCACCAGCCCGCGCTCCTTGGCCTGCTCGCCGGTCCACACGCGGCCCTGGCCGACGGCGTCGATCGCCTGCGGCGTGGTCTTGCGCGCCTTCGCGACGCGGGTCGTGAAGTCGGCGTAGACGTGATCGACGCTGCTTTGCGCCACCGCCAGAAAGCGCGGGTCGACCGGCCGGCGCACATCGCCGGCACCGCCGAGCCAGGTCGTCGTCGTGCCTTCGGTGTGCACACCGAGTTTGGCCAGTGCCTGGTCGGCCGTGGGCACCAGCCCGAACACGCCGATCGAGCCGGTGATGGTGGCGGCGTCGGCGATGACTTCGTCGGAGGCGGTCGAGATCCAGTAGCCGCCCGACGCCGCCACGTTGCCCATCGACACGACCACCGGCTTGCCGGCGGTGCGCGCGAGTTCGAGTTCGCGCCGCACCAGCTCGGAGCCGAACACGCTGCCACCGGGGGAATCGACACGCAGCACGATCGCCTTGATCGCCTCGTCCTCGCGCGCCTGGCGGATCAGGCGCGCGGTGGACAGGCCGCCCACGGTGCCGGCCGACGCATCGCCGTCGACGATCTCGCCCTGCGCGACGACCACGCCGACGGCGTCGCCGCCGAGCTTGGGCGTCAGCCGCGCAAGGTAGGCTTCGAACGAGACTTGGCGAAAGCTCTTGAGCTTGTCGTCGCGCGCGCCGCGCTCGATCAGCAGCTCGCGCATCTCGTCGCGGGTCTTGAGAGCGTCGACGAGCTTGAGGTCGAGCACCATCTTGGCCTCGTCGCCGCCGGCGGCCTTCATCAGCTCGGGCAACTGGTCGATCGACTTCATGATCGTCTGTGGCGGCAGCCTGCGCGCCTTCTCGACGGCCTGCGTGTAGGTCGCCCACAAGCCACCGTAGAGCAGCGCATCGGCCTCGCGCGCGGCCGGTGACGGCTCGTTCGCAATGAACGGCTCGGCCGCGCTCTTGTAGGTGCCGACGCGCACCAGGTTGACGGTGACGCCGAGCTTGTCGAGCGCGTCGCGGTAGTAGTTGCGGTAGCCGCCGAAGCCGGTGAGCGCGAGTGCGCCGAGCGGGTGCATCCAGACCTCGTTGGCCTGCGCCGCGAGGTAATACTGGCGCTGGTCGTATCCCGAGCCCCAGGCCACCACGGGCTTGCCGCTGGCCTTGAAACGCTCGATGCCGCTCGCGACCTCGCGCAGCACCGGCAGGCCGGCGCCGCGCAGCTCGTCGAGCTGCAGCAGCACGCGCACGATCTTCGGATCCTTGGCGGCGGCATCGAGCACCGCGAGCACATCGCGCAGCTGCGCGCTCTGCATCGCCTCGCCGCGCGCCTGGGCGAGCGCGTTGTCGCGCACGCTGCCGCCGCGCTGCTCGACCAGCGGGCCTTGCAGCCCCAGCACCAGCGTGGTCTTGTCGGCCAGCGTCGGCGCGCCGCCCTTGATCAGAGCGACCACGACGGCGACGACGATCAGCAGGAACAACAGGTTCAGCAGCGTGCGCCGGGTGGCGTCGATGAAACCCCACAGGTTGGCCAGAAAGCTGCGGGTGGAGCTGAGGAAGGATGTGGCCATCGAGGCTCTCCGGAAATTGGCGACTGCGAGGCCACGATGCTACCTGCGGCTTGCGATACTCGTGTCACGCATGCAAGCCATCCTCGTCGTCACGCTTCCGTTCTTCGCCCTCGTGCTGTGCGGCTACCTGGCCGCTCGTCAACGGCTGCTGCCGGAGGCGGCGATCCCCGGCCTCAATGCCTACGTGCTGTATTTCGCGCTGCCGTGCATGCTGTTTCGCTTCGGCGCGAGCATGCCGTTCGCGACGCTGATCGATCCGACGCTGATCGGCGTGTACGCGCTGTGCGCGTTGCTGGTCGTGGCGCTGACGGTCGGGCTCACGCGGCGCCGGGTCGGGCTGAAGAACGCGGCGTTCGGCGCGCTCGTCGCCGCGTTCCCGAACAGCGGCTTCATGGGCGTGCCGCTGCTCGTCGCGCTGCACGGCGACGCCGCCGCCGGCCCGGTGATCGGCACGCTGCTGGTCGATCTGTTCCTGACCAGCACGCTGTGCCTCGCGCTCGCCCACGCCGAGCCGCACGATCCCGCCGAGGGCACGGCACTGACCTCGGTGGGTCGCTCGTTGCGCGCGGCCCTGGCCAATCCGCAGCCCTGGGCGATCGCGCTCGGCGCGCTGGCGGCGGCTGCGAGCGTGCGCTTGCCGGCGGCGCTCGATCAGTTCGTGAAGATGCTGGCCGGGTCGGCCTCGCCGGTGGCGCTGTTCGCGATCGGCGCGGTGCTGTGGCGCGCCGGGCAGCACGCGCACACACGCACGCCGCTGCGCGACTATTTGCCCGTCGCACTGATCAAGCTCGTCGTGCAGCCGCTGCTCGTCGGCGGTGTCGGCCTCGCGGCGCGGGCCGCGGGGCTGCCGGTGAGCAACTTCGGCCTGGTGGTGCTGGTGCTGGCCGCGGCGCTGCCGAGCGCGAGCAACGTCTCTCTTCTGGCCGAGCGCTTCGGCGCCGACAACGGTCGCATCGCGCGCATCATCATGACCTCGACGGTGCTCGCGTTCGTCAGCTTCACGCTGATCGCCTGGGGCCTGGGCAGCGGGACCACTTCATCACGGTAGGGAGTGCGTTGACGCGAGCGCGCGCGTAGGCTGGTGGCGCGCCGCGCACTGCGGCGGGGAGACTCGCCATGGCCGACCCCACGATCCGGATCGCCGTCTACACGAACGGCGACGACGCGTTCGTCGCCTGGGCGCCGAGTGCGTTCATGCCCGGTTGCCGCGGCTTCCTGCTCGAACGCGCGCGCAAAACGGCAAACGGCGAGGTGATCGAAGAAGTCGAGAACCGGCTCGGCTTCAAGAAGGACAAGCCGACCTCGGGTGATCACCGGCCGTCGAGCCAATGGCCGTTCCAGCGTTTCAACTGGAGCGACCATGTCGTGAACAGCGGCGACGAGGTGCGTTACCGTGTCACCGCGCTGATCGACGACGGCAACGGTCGCCCGTACCAGCACGGCACGGCGAGCCGCTGGACGCGCTGGGCGCGCCTCATGCCGACCGTCGGCGGGGGCTTCTCGTGTTACTTCAACCGTGGCATCGTGCTGTCGCAGTTCGTCGCACGCTACCTGTTGGAACACCGGCTCACGCCGGCCGCCTTCAAGGCGCAGCTCAAGGGCAGTGTCGATCCGGCCTTTCGCGCCTTCCTCGAAGGCGACCTCGGCGCGCGGCTGCGCAAGCTGCTCGCGGCCAAGGGCACGACGCTGCACGCCGCGCTGTACGAGCTCGACGACGCGCCACTCGAAGCCGCGCTGATCGCGCTGAAGCCGCCCGTCGAGCTGGTGCTCGCGAACGGCTCCGACCCATCCGGCGACGGCAACGCGGCGGCACGTGCGCGGCTGAACACGGCCGGCGTCGCGACGATCGACCGCCTGCTGAAATCCAAAGGCCTGGGCCACAACAAATTCGTCGTCGTCACGAAGGCCGGCACGCCCAGCGCGGTGTGGACCGGCAGCACGAACTGGACCACGACCGGCCTGTGCACACAGATCAACAACGCGCTGCTGATCGGCGACAAGGCCGTGGCCGCGCTGTACCGCGCGCAGTGGGAGCGGCTCGCTGCGGCCTCGCCGCCGGCGCTTGTGCCGGCCGGCTTCCCGCCCGCGCTGGTCGCGGCCAACGACGTGCCGAACGACGTGACGGTGGGCCCGTCCCGGACCACCGTGTGGTTCACGCGCACCTCCGACCAACGCGACATGACCGCGTTGCGCGAGATCATCGCGGCGGCGAAAGAGTCGATCCTGTTCCTGATGTTCCAGCCCGGCAAGCAGGGGCTGCACCTGCTGGCCGGGCAACGCGCGAACGAGCCCGGCATGTACGTGCGCGGGCTCGTCAGCACGCTCGGCAACGAGGCGGGCAACACCGACCTGAACGTGCTCGACGTGAGCCTGGTCAGCAGCGATCGCACATTCAAGCCGGATCACTACACCGTCGTGCAGCCGCAAGGCATCGATGCCGACCTCGGCCCGTGGATCGCCGAGGTGACGCGCCGCGACTTCCTGACCCAGATCGGCCACGCGATCGTGCACTCGAAGATCATGGTGATCGACGCGCTCGGCGACGATCCGGTGGTCGTGACCGGCAGCCACAACTTCTCGGCCCCGGCGAGCGAGAAGAACGACGAGAACTTCGTGATCGTGCGCGGCCACAAGGCGCTCGCGGCCGCGTATGCGAGCCACGTGATGGCGGTGTATGCCCACTACCGGTTCCGCTCCTACGTGCGCGAGATGCGGGCGCTGGGCAAGACGCCGTGGTCCTTCCTCAACGACGACGATGCGTGGCTGAAGCGCGCGCTGGTGTCGAAGGCGCAGGAGATCGGCTACTGGGCGTGAGGCGGAACGCGGCGTGCCGGTTGGGGAAGGAGTAAGCGCGCGGCCGCGGCGGGTGGTCGCGAACACTCAACGTTGGGCGTGTTGCGTTGTCCGCTGCATTCGTCGCCGAGCGTCGCTGGCGTCAGAGCGTTGGCAGACGTATGCTGCCGTTTCTCTATGAGGAGGAAGGTCATGGGATTCTTCTTTTCATTGAAGGACGCCAACATCGTGGCGTACCTGACGGACCGACGTTGTCTGCGACCGCCACGTCTCCTGAGACACCATCTCTGGATGTTCCTGGGCGCAATGCATGATGCCGGACAAGGCCGGCAGTTCCACGAGGGTCAACCGCGGCGCGGATTCGTTTCGTCAGGAATCGAATGGATCCAGCGTGTCGATGCTGCCTCGGAACAAGCGTTCAAACAGCTCAATGCGCTGCCATACAACGGGAACGGTGAAATTCTGGATGACCGGTTCGTCGGCGATACCCTCGCCGAACTTCGCCGCTGCCTGTCGCAGTACGACCTGTTCGGCCTCACGATACGAGGTGACTTCGCGAAGAACGAGGAACTCAACGCGTTCGCGCTGCACGCAGCGTATTCGTCCGGGCATCGCGCTCTCTTCCTCATCACCGACGTCGACCGCGCTGATCAGCCCATCGAGTTCCTGGATCCGTTTCCAGCCCTTCGGGCGCTGGGTGACGATCTGGGCAAACGACCAGGGATGCTCTTCTGGACCGCCGATGGCTTGTCGGTCTACGCGCCGCTGTCCGAAGCGCAACTCCTTTACGGTGACCTGCTGCCAGCGCTGCTCGGTGGGACCGAAGACGATCTTGCGAAGGTCTTGACGAAGCATCGGCGCACGACATCAAGGAAGCGAATCCTGCACTTGAGTGATTTGCATCTCGGGACCGAGCAAGCCACCGAAAATCAGGAGTTGCTGCTACAGCAGCTTGTGCGGGTGCTTCCGAGCGTCGATCGCATCGTGATCACGGGCGACCTCTTCGACGAACCCAAACGGTCCTACTCGATTCATTTCAAGAACTTCAAGTACGCGCTGGGACGCTTGTCTGACAAGCCTGCCGTCATCGTTCCTGGGAACCACGATCAAAAACGATGGGGAAACGTCGCACCAGATCTGCGTGAGATCGCCGAACTCGAATGGGAGAAGGTGGTGGTGGATGACGACATGCAGTCGGTCTTTTTCTGTTTTGATTCGTCGCGAGACGCGGACTTGGCGCGGGGGAAGGTCACCAAGACCCAGAAGCGCGATGTGGCAGTGGAGTATGAAGCACGCGCCAACGCCCGCGCCGAGCTTCGACGCTATCTCAACGTCGCGTTGGTGCACCATCATCCGTTCACATTCCAAGCGGATGAAGACTCGCTGCTGAATAGAAGTCTGAAGTTCATTGGAAAGTCGGACGAGGACTTTCTTTGCATGCAGGACGGCGACGAATTCGTCGACTGGTGCGCGCGCAGAGACATTCCGCTGATCCTGCACGGCCACAAGCATGTCCCGAGGCACGTGCACAAGCAGGTTGAACTCGAAGGCGAGCACGGGTCAACGTACAAAGACATCACGGCGATTGGGTGCGGCACTTCGCTGGGCGCCGAAGGCAAGGCGCTGTCGTACAACATTCTGAACTGGGACCCCGATTCACAGCGTTGGGGCGTCTCCTATTTTGCGGATCCCGGCGACGGCAGCGGCTTCGTCGGGAAAAAGCTTGTGGTCGCAACGGATTAGGACGATCGAATGGACTGGCTTGAGAGACCCAGACTTGCTCCGTGTCGGAGCCTCTCGGACACGCCCCGCCCGTGAGCTTCAAATCCAGCGTCGGCGCTTTGCGCGCGGTCCAGAACAAGTTCGATCCCGACAGCATCGAACGACAGCGCGCTTGCCTCGAGCGGCTCTCGCGCCTGACCTTCCCGCTCAACGAAGCGACGGCGCAGTATCACGACAGCCTGCTCTTTCTCGCGGCCCACCCGCACGATCGCCCGCTCGAGCGCCGCGTTGCCGCCGAACTGGCGCGCCTGGAGCGCTTCCTGAAGGCGCGTCGTCACGCGCGCCCCATCGCCGCGTTTGAAGACCAGGGCATGGCCTGGATCGACATCGTCACGCGCTTCTCGCACGACGCCGCGCGGTGGATGCTGGGGCACCCGCATGCCAGCGTCGCGCTCGACAGCTTCGAGCAGCCCACGGCCGAGCTGAACGACATCCTGAAGCTCACGCTGCCCGCACTGGAACGCAGCGAGACCACCGCGGGCTGCGGTAACGACGAGCTGATGGACGCCCTCAAGGTGCGGCCCGCGCGCCGCCTGCCCTTCCTGGTTCAGGAGCTGTCGCGCCACGACGGCGAGCCGCTGCTCAAGGACCATCTCTACGACTCGCTCGGCGTCTTCCTGCGCATCCGCCCGACGAATGGCCGGTTCAGCAAGGCGCGCAATCGCTTGCCGATGCCTCGGGGCACGGTGCACCAGCAGGACATCGTCAAGAAGTTCGACGTGGCCGGCCTCATCGACACCCCGCTTCCGGCGCCGCGCGTGATGCGTCGGGCCGAGCGCGACGAAGCGATCCTGGTGTTGAAGAACACGATGGCGTTGACCGTCCGCGAGACCGATCCCTGCACCTACCTCGAACCCGACTCTCTGCGCATCGTCGACCTGGAGCGCGGCCTGAGCTGCGCTGTGTTCGGCATGACGCCGGATCGCCAGCTCCCGCTGGAGTCCTATGTCGGCTTCACGCTCTTCAAGAACGGCCTGCCCGTGGCTTACGGCGGCGCGTGGATCTTCGGCCCCCGGGCGGCCTTCGGCATGAACATCTTCGAGCCCTACCGGGGCGGCGAGAGCGGCTACATGATGGCGCAGGTGTTGCGGACCTATCGCCAGACCTTCCGCGTCGACTACTTCGAGGTCGACGCCCACCAGTTCGGTCTCGACAACCCCGACGGCATCGCCTCCGGTGCCTACTGGTTCTACCACCGCCACGGTTTCCGCTCCATCGACGCGACGCTGGATGCCCTGGCCGCGAGCGAGAAGGCCACGATCGACCGTCGCCCCGGCCATCGCTCCTCGGAGCGGACGCTGTTCAAGCTCACCGGCAGCAACGTCGCCTTGAACTTCGGCCGTCACGTGCCCATGCACATCTTCGACATCACGACCGAAGTAACCCGGGTGACCGCCAAGCGCTTCGACGGTGACCGCCTGACGATGGAGCGCGAGTCGATCGCCGCCTTCGCAAAAGGTGCCGGGTGGACGCAGGCCCCCACGGCCGATGAGCAGCGTGCGCTGCGTGAATGGGCACCGGCCGCCGTCGCGATCGGCGTCAAGACCCGGCGGGAGTACGCGCTGCTGGCCGCGTGCGTGCGCGCCAAACCGCGCGATGTGTTGGCCTATCAAGACGCCGTGTGGGCGTGGCAGCTCGAAACGGGGCGAGCAGGTTCAGCGCGCCTGCGTCGCCCAGTCGACGCCGAACCGAAAGGTCTGATAAAGCCGCGCATTCGCCACCGATGATCCGTGGTGCCGTGACGCCGAATGGAAGACACCCGAGGGGTACGCCACCATGCGATTGGGCTTGTAGCCGATGCGATCGAGTTCGATCCAACGCGCGTGGATGCGGGCATCGCGCTCGAACACCTGCCGCAACTCGGCGTGGCGCATCCCCAACCGACGCGCATCGGCCGGCGTGGCCGCATCCGCCAGGCCGGTTCGTCGGTGCTGCCACAGCGATGTGCCGCAATCCGGCGGCAACCCTGGCGTCAGGTAGATGACCACCGTGACATCGTCGTTCGGATGGTCGATGTGAATGCCGGGCTTCTCCTTGAGCCTGCCCCGGGCCGCGCCGATGTAGAACACGCCGTTTTCGTCGGCCGGGTCCGTGTCCCAGCGCGTGATCTTGAGCCCGAGCAGCCGCTCGAGTTTCTTCCTGACCCCGGGCTCGTGATAGACCGTGCTGCTGCGCAGGCCGGTGGCGACCTCGTGGTCGATGTACGTCGCCGTCCTGGCCGCGCGATAGACCTTCTCGAGATCCTCATAGAAATCGTCGCGAATGCAGACGAACCGTTGATACGCGGTCTTGCTCATGGCGCAAGTGGCATCGACGAGAAGACGGGACGTCTCCGCGTCTTGCATCTGGAGGTGATGATGCCCGTTATTGGATCACGCCGAGCCTGGCTGGCGGGTCAGACGGTTCATGGTCGAGAGGCCACTCGGTTCGCTCTTCTACTCCTTCGAACCCACACGCTGCACCAGCGCCTCCAGCAACTGCTGCGTCGTGAGCGAGCCGATTGCAATCTCCGCCGTCGGCCTGCGCTCAGCCTCGGCCGAGTCCGACGCTGAGCGGCAGTGCCGCTCTAGGCACTCCAGCAGCGCTGCGACGTCGATTCCTATCTTGTGCAAGCGCTCGAGCAGAACCTTGTCGAAAATCCCGTCATGCGACAAGCAGCGCAACAGCTCGCACAAGACGCTGTCTTTCGGACCTTCGGGCTGCCACCGGTCGCCGCCCGGCGTCGCCGACGCGGTGAGTGCACGTTCGCGCTCGAACGGGATGCCCTGCAGGGTCTCGCCGCGTGCGCGCACTCGGATCGCGTAAACGCCGCTCAGCGGCAGGGTGTACGACGCCGTGAAGCCGCCGCCTGCGCCCTCGCGCAGGCTCACTGTTTCCGACATGCCGTCGGGCCGGACGATCTCTGCCCACATGCGCGCACGGCCCTGGATCGGCACGTCGTATTCGTGCAGCACGGCTGCCAGACGGGCCACCGCTCCCAGCTCGTAGCTCGCCTGCATCACGTGGGCCTCGAGCGTGAGGCTCGAATAGGCATGCGCGACGAACTCGTAGGGCAGCACCGCGCGCTTGGCGTCATAGTGCGACGCATAGTTTTGCGCCAGGTGCGAATAAGACGCTGCGCCCGGCGCCGTGCGCGCCAATGACAGCACCGCGTACCAAAGCCCTGCGTGGCTGCCAGACGCATCGGCAGGCAGCATCGGCAACGCACAGCGGTAGTACGAGGCATAGCGGCTCATCACGAACTGCGAGTTCGCGCCACCCGAGCCCGAGGCCGGCGTCACGCGCGAGCCATCGGGCGCCTCGAGCTGAAAATCGATCACTTGCGGCACCGGGCTCAGCACGATGAGGTCCGCGCCATAGTCGGCCTCGCTCAGCCAGAACGGGATTCGATGCTCTGCGGTCACGTCGAGAACCCCGCGCGGATCGGCGGCGATCTGCGCGTTGGTGACGCCCGCGAGAATCTGCAGAAAGTACTTGCTCAGGCGCATCGACTGGTCGGTCGACACTTGGCCCGTCAGCAACAGAAAGCCCTTGTGCCCCTGGCACAGCGTGGTGAGCGCGGGCACGCTGATGTTCGACGGCAGGCCCAAGCCGACGGCATAGGTCGCTGCCGTGATGCTGCCGGAGACGCTGGCCAGATCGGGCGGTCGATTCCACTGGCCATCGGTCAGCACCACCATGGCCTGGACGTCGTAGGGCGGCACGGCCGCGGCCTGCGCGTCGTCGAGCATGTTCTTGCCGTTGACGACGCCGTCGCCGATCGACGTGGCGCCACTCGGATCGATGTCGCTTCCGGTGATGTGCTGAAGCGCGGTGGCGCGCCCGCTCGGGCCGCTCGTCGGTCCGGCGGCTTGCACTTCCATCAGGCGCTGCGCCGTATCGTTGAAACGCACCAGGCCGATGCCGTCGGCCGGTTGCATCACGCTGATGAACACATTGGCGGCCTCGCGCAGCTTCTGCACCTTGGTGGTCGCGTCGCCCGCGTCGTCATTCATGCTCCCTGAGCGATCCAGCACCAGAGACACCGCGGCGCGTGGTCGCGCGATCGTGTTCGCGACGATGTTGATCGTCCAGGTCTGCCCCGTCTGCACGCAGCGCACCGTCACGCTGCCGCTGGCGCTGTCGCCCGGGTTGGTCGACGTATACGACAGCCACAGCCGCGCCTGCGCAGCGGGCAGGATCGGATCGGCCGTCACGCTGACCGAGCGGCCGCTAGGCGTACCGAAGCCACCCGTCGGTCCGGGCATCAGCATCTCTAAGGTCAGCGAACGGCACGCCACCACCTCGAACACGATCGCCCGGTACGTGGTCACGCCGACTCCGCCGACGCCGGCCGGCACGTTGAGGAACTGAATGCTCGGCGTGACGAGGTTGATCGATTCTGCCGGCAGGAAGGGATTCAGCGTCTGGCGGATCACGCCCGAGCACACCGGGCAAAACGGACCGTAGTCGCGCATGTAGCAACTCGGCAGCGGCCGATAGGTGTTGCAGTTCGAGTAGATCGCTCCTTCGTAAGTCCCTACGGCGCCGACCGCCGGTGGCGTCGCCGGCGCGACGCAACTCGATGCGGCACAACTCGCGTCGCACGCCGACGGCATCGGCGTGCTCGCAGCGATCAACGCACGCCATTTGTTGGTGGCGCGGTTCGTGTCCCGCGTGACGTTCGGCTCCACAGGTTCGCCCGCTGGCGTGCCGGTGCCATCGCCACCGTATTCGTCAGCCAGGTGATACGCGCTGTGCCCGATCTCGTGGATCGCGATCTGCGAAGCCTGCGAATCGGTGGAGCAGGTGGCGATGTCACCGCCGGAGCCGCCGTACTTGCTCGAGTTGACGATCACGAGTATCTGGTGCCTGAGCGTCACCTGCGCCGCCGCGACCGACTTGGCGAGCGCGGAGTCAACCGTCAGCAAGCGCTCGATCTTGACGTTTCCGGGGCCGACACTGCAGAAGGTCGCATCGAAATACGTCTTCGGCGTGGTGCCTGGGCCTCCACAGGCCGCCGGTTCGTCGGCGCCGCTGTCGGTCGAGACGACGTCGATCCGGTGGACGTTGATGCCACAGAAGAGTTCGTCGTAGGGCGGTGTGGTCCTCAGTGTGGTGAGGAAGCTCTGCACGTCCGTGTGGTACTTGCCGAGTTCAGTCGCCTGGTAGCCATCGCCGAGGATGATGAGATTCCAGCGCGCGTTGTCGGGGCCATGGTCGACGACCTTGGTCGTGCCGACCACATGCCCGTCGGCGGCGCTCATGGCCTGCCCCCGAGCGTGGCCGCAGGGATATCGAAGCGAGCAAGTTCGCGGGATGGACCGGGCACAGCCTTCGCAGCGGTGACGGAGCCTTGGACCGCGCCGGCCTGCGCAGCGACGGCATGGCCGATCAGCGCCACCGATCGGATCGCGGCATCGTCGGGCAGCAAGACCTCGAAGCTGTGGTTGTCGCGCGGCTCGCCGAACAGGCGTTCGATCTTGCCATCGGGCGAGTGAACCGCGACAGAAGTGGCCAGCGGGTCGTTCAAGCGGCGGTAGAAAAGAGCACCGCCCTTGGCATCGCGCGCTTCCAACCAAAAGCCGCCGTGCTTGCCGATTTCAGGGGGCTCGCCGATCGACGGCGGGCAAATCATCGCGAGGCGCTCGTGCGAGACCAGGCGCGGCTGACCTTTGTTGACCTGGAAGGTGAGCCTGAGAGTGCGGCGAATGGGCTGGGCGGTGCGGGACATGTCGATGCCTTTCCATTGATCGCCTCCACTCGGCGAGCGCGGCGTTGTTCGCCGAAGCGCTGATCAACAGTAGGTACCGCGTCGCGCGGTGTCAATCGTGAAGCTAGGGGGCGCGAGACCCTTCACTCCGGGCATGTCACCGATCCCTCGACCCGACGCAATGCGGGCTCGATCGAGGTGATTGAGCCATAGGCGCGCGACCCGTCACGTGCTGCCACGCGCGGGCCGATCGATGGGGGTGGATCGAGAAGCTTACTTGCCGCGAAATTTGCGGATCGCCGCGATCTGCGCCGCGAGGTTCGCGAGTTCGCTGGACGCCTTGGCGAGGTCGATGTCGTTCTTCGCGTTGCGCAACGCGTCCTCGGCTTGACGCTTGGCCTCGTTGGCCTTGGCCTCGTCGAGATCCTTGCCGCGGATCGCGGTGTCGGCGAGCACGGTGACCGTGCCTGGCTGCACTTCGAGAATGCCGCCGGCGACGAAGACGAACTCTTCCTCGCCATTGTCGGCACGCTCGATGCGCACCGCGCCGGGCTTGATGCGCGTGATCAGCGGCGTGTGGCGCGGCAGGATGCCGAGCTCGCCGCTTTCGCCGGGCAGGGCCACGAACTTGGCCTCACCCGAGAAGATGCTGCCTTCGGCCGAGACCACGTCTACGTGCAGGGTTGCCATGTGAACGTGCTCCAGATCAGTTGATCTTCTTGGCCTTCTCGATGGCCTCGTCGATCGTGCCGACCATGTAGAAGGCCTGCTCGGGCAGCGAGTCGCACTCGCCGGCGACGATCATCTTGAAGCCGCGGATGGTTTCCTTCAGCGGCACGTACTTGCCGGGCGAGCCGGTGAAGACTTCGGCGACGTGGAAGGGTTGCGACAGGAAGCGCTGGATCTTGCGCGCGCGGGCCACGGCGAGCTTGTCTTCGGGCGAGAGCTCGTCCATGCCGAGCACGGCGATGATGTCGCGCAGTTCCTTGTAGCGCTGCAGCGTGCCTTGCACCGCACGGGCGGTGTTGTAGTGGTCTTCACCGACGACGTTCGGGTCGAGCTGACGCGAGGTCGAGTCGAGCGGGTCCACGGCCGGGTAGATGCCGAGCGACGCGATGTCACGCGACAGCACCACGGTCGAGTCCAGGTGAGCGAAGGTCGTTGCGGGCGACGGGTCGGTCAAGTCATCCGCCGGCACGTAGACGGCCTGGATCGAGGTGATCGAGCCGACCTTGGTCGAGGTGATGCGCTCCTGCAGACGGCCCATTTCTTCGGCCAGCGTCGGCTGGTAGCCCACGGCGGAAGGCATCCGGCCCAGCAGCGCGGAGACTTCGGTGCCGGCCAGCGTGTAGCGGTAGATGTTGTCGACGAAGAAGAGCACGTCCTTGCCTTCGTCGCGGAACGACTCGGCGATCGTCAGGCCGGTCAGCGCGACGCGCAGGCGGTTGCCCGGCGGCTCGTTCATCTGGCCGTAGACCATCGCGACCTTGGAGTCCTCGAGCTTCTCGAGGTTCACGACGCCCGAATCGGACATCTCGTGATAGAAGTCGTTGCCCTCGCGGGTGCGCTCGCCGACGCCGGCGAACACCGACAGGCCGCTGTGCGCCTTCGCGATGTTGTTGATCAGCTCCATCATGTTCACGGTCTTGCCGACACCGGCGCCGCCGAACAGGCCGACCTTGCCGCCCTTGGCGAACGGGCACACGAGGTCGATCACCTTGATGCCGGTCTCGAGCAGGTCTTGCGACGGGCTCAGCTCGTCGTACGCCGGCGGCTTGCGGTGGATCGACATCGTCAGGTCTTGCGCGACCGGGCCGCGCTCGTCGATTGGGCGGCCGAGCACGTCCATGATGCGGCCGAGCGTGGCGCGGCCGACCGGCACCATGATCGGCTGGCCGGTGTTGGCGACCATCAGGCCGCGGCGCAGGCCGTCCGAGGAGCCGAGTGCAATCGTGCGCACCACGCCGTCGCCCAGCAGTTGCTGGACTTCGAGCGTCAGCTCGCCGCCCTCCATCTTCAGCGCGTCGTAGACCTTGGGCATCGCGTTGCGGGGGAACTCGACGTCCACCACCGCGCCGATGCACTGAACAATTTTGCCGTCAGCCATGATTCTTCCTTTTGCTCAAATCTTGTTCGTCAAACCGCCGCTGCACCAGCGACGATTTCCGAGAGTTCTTTGGTGATCGCGGCCTGCCGCGTGCGGTTGTAGATCAGCTTCAGTTCGCCGATCAGGTTGCCCGCGTTGTCGGTGGCCGCCTTCATCGCCACCATGCGCGCCGAGTGCTCGCTGGCCATGTTCTCGGCCACGGCCTGGAACACCAGCGCTTCGGTGTAGCGCATCAGCAGCTCGTCGATCACCGTGGCCGCGTCGGGCTCGTAGATGTAGTCCCAGCCGTGCGTGCCCTTGTCGGCCGTCATGCTCTCGCTCGACAGCGGCAGGAGCTGCTGCACCACCGGCTCCTGCTTGATCGTGTTGATGAAGCGCGTGTAGCAGAGGTACACGGCCGAGAGCTGGCCCGCCGCATACGCATCGAGCAGCACCTTGACCGGGCCAATGAGTTTGTCGAGCGATGGCTTGTCACCCAGGTGCGTGACGTGCGAGACCACCGGCGCGCCGATGCGGTTCAGGAAGCCCCAGCCCTTGTTGCCGATCGCCACCGACTCGCTCTTCTGGCCCGAGGCCTCGACTTCCTTGAGCTTGTTGGTGACGGCGCGCAACACGTTGGTGTTCAGGCCGCCGCACAAGCCCTTGTCGGTCGTGACCAGGATGAAGCCGACCTTCCTGGCCGACTCGTTCCTGACCATGAACGGGTGCTTGTATTCGGGCGTGGCCGTGGCCAGGTTCGCCGCGAGGTTGCGGATCTTGTCGGCGTAGGGGCGCGCCGCGCGCATGCGCTCCTGCGCCTTGCGCATCTTCGCGACCGAGACCATTTCCATGGCCTTGGTGATCTTCTTCGTGTTCTCGAAGCTCTTGATCTTGCCGCGTATCTCTTTGCCTGCTGCCATGACGGCTCCTTGGGTGTCAGGCGAAGGATTTCTTGAACGCGGTGATCGCGGTCGTCAACTCGGCTTCGGCGTCCTTGTCGAGCGCCTTGATGTCTTCGATCTTCTTCAGCAGTGCGGCATTGCTCGTCTTCAGGTGCGTGTGCAGGCCGTGTTCGAACGCGAGGATCTTCTTCACGTCGACGTCGTCCATGAAGCCCTTGTTCACGGCGAACAGCGTCGCGCCCATCAGGCTGATCGGCTGCGGTGAATACTGGTTCTGCTTCAGCAGTTCGGTGACGCGTGCGCCGCGGTCGAGCTGCTTGCGAGTGGCTTCGTCGAGGTCGGACGCGAACTGCGCGAACGCCGCCAGCTCACGGTACTGCGCCAGGTCGGTACGGATGCCGCCGGACTGGCCCTTGATGATCTTGGTCTGCGCCGACGAACCGACGCGCGACACCGAGATACCGGCGTTGATCGCGGGGCGGATGCCGGCGTTGAACAGCGAGGTCTCGAGGAAGATCTGGCCGTCGGTGATCGAGATCACGTTGGTCGGCACGAACGCGGACACGTCGCCGGCCTGCGTCTCGATGATCGGCAGTGCCGTCAGCGAACCGGTCTTGCCCTTGACGGCCCCCTTGGTGAAGGCTTCGACGTAGTCGGCATTCACGCGCGCGGCACGCTCGAGCAGACGCGAGTGGAGATAGAACACGTCGCCCGGATAGGCTTCGCGGCCCGGCGGGCGGCGAAGCAACAGCGAGACCTGCCGATAGGCCACGGCCTGCTTCGAGAGATCGTCGTACACGATCAGCGCATCTTCGCCGCGGTCGCGGAAGTACTCGCCCATCGTGCAGCCGGAGTAGGCCGACACGTACTGCATCGCGGCCGATTCGGCGGCGGTGGCGGCGACGACGATGGTGTATTCCATCGCGCCGTTGGCTTCGAGCGCACGCACCACGTTCTTGACCGACGAGGCCTTCTGGCCGATCGCAACGTAGATGCAGGTCATGTTCTGACCGCGCTGGTTGATGATCGCGTCGATCGCCACCGCGGTCTTGCCGGTCTGGCGGTCGCCGATGATCAGCTCGCGCTGGCCGCGGCCGATCGGCACCATCGAGTCGATCGACTTCAGGCCGGTCTGCATCGGCTGGTCGACCGACTTGCGGGCGATCACGCCCGGCGCGATCTTTTCGATCGGCATCGACATCTTGGCGCCCACCGGGCCCTTGCCGTCGATCGGCTGGCCGAGCGCGTTGACGACGCGGCCCTTGAGCTCGGGGCCGACCGGCACTTCGAGAATGCGGCCGGTGCACTTGACCGTGTCGCCTTCGGAGATGTGCTCGTACTCTCCCAGGATCACCGAGCCGACCGAGTCGCGCTCGAGGTTCAGCGCCAGGCCGAAGGTCGGCGTGCCGTCGGCGGTGGCCGGGAACTCGAGCATTTCGCCCTGCATCACGTCCGACAGGCCGTGGATGCGGCAGATGCCGTCGGTCACCGAGACGACCGTGCCCTGGTTGCGGATGTCGGTCGATGCACCGAGGCCCTCGATGCGGCTCTTGATGAGTTCGGAAATTTCTGCGGGATTCAGGTTCATAGGTCTCTCCGAGGAACGAAGCTCAGGCCATCAGGCCGTGAGCGCCGCTTTCATTTGTTCGAGGCGTGCCTTCACCGAGGTGTCGAGCACTTCGTCGCCAACGACCACACGAATGCCGCCGATCAGATCGGGCTGCAACTGCACCGTCGCGTTGAGCTTGCGCTTGAAGCGCTTCTCGAGCGCCGCGACCACATCGGCCAGCTGCGCCGGCTCGATCGAGAAGGCGCTGTAGACGATCGCATCCGACACGCCCGAGCGCGCGCTGACGAGCGCATGGAACTGCGATGCGATCTCCGGCAGCACGCTGAGGCGACCGTTGTCGATCACGGTGCGCAGCAGGTTCTTCGAGGCATCCGACAACGGCGCTGTCAGTGACGACTTGACGACCGAGGTCATCAGCTCGAACACCTGCGCGGCACCGGCGCTCGGGGCATCGGCGAACTGACGCAGCTGCGGGTTCGCGGCCACGGCGGACAGCGCTTCGAGCTCACCGCTTGCCTGCTTCAGATCGCCCTTCACGGCGACCTGAAACAGGGCTTCGGCATATGGGCGGGCCAGGGTTGCAAGCTCGGCCATACGCTTAGAGCTCGGTCTTCAGTTGCGACAGCAGCGCAGCGTGGACCGCTGGGTTCACTTCCTTGCGCAGGATCTGCTCGGCACCCTTGACGGCCAGCGCGGCGACCTGGTCACGCAGGGTCTCGCGCACCTTGATCGCTTCCTGCTCGGCCTCGGCCTTGGCCGACGCGATGATCTTGGCGCCTTCTTCGGTCGCGCGGCTCTTCGCCTCCTCGACCATCGACTGCGCCAGACGCTCGGCGTCCGCGAGGCGCTGCGAGGCGTCCTTGCGGGCGCTCGACAACTGCTCCTCGACGCGCTTGTTCGCGTTGCTCAGTTCGGCCTTGGCCTTGTCGGCGGCCGACAGGCCATCGGCAATCTTCTTGGCACGCTCGTCGAGCGCCTTCACGATGGGTGGCCAGACGAAGGACATCATGATCCACGCAAAGATGAAGAGCACGACCATCTGTGCAAACAGGGTTGCATTGATGCTCACGGCAACGCCTTTCTATGCAGGAGGTTGATCGGCAAACGCGACTTACTTGAGAACGAACGGATTCGCGAACGCGAACATCATCGCGATACCGACGCCGATCAGGAACGACGCGTCGATCAGGCCGGCAAGCAGGAACATCTTGGTCTGCAGTTCGTTCATCAGCTCGGGCTGACGCGCGGCCGATTCGAGGTACTTGCTGCCCATGATGCCGATGCCGATGCAGGCGCCGATGGCACCCAGACCAATGATCAGACCAGCGGCGAGGGCGACAAAACCGAGAACGTGTTCCATGGTGGCTCCAGTGAGAAAGAAAGTTGTGGTTGTGGAAAGGAAACTAGATTAGTGGTGATCGTGGGCCTGACCCACGTACACCAGCGTCAGCATCATGAAGATGAAGGCTTGCAGCGGCACGATCAGCGCGTGAAAGATGATCCAGCCGGTGCCGGCGGCCACGTGACTCAGCCACAGCACGATGCCGGTGGCCGAACCGAAGCCGACCGCGCCCATCAGCGCGATCAGCATGAACACCAGCTCGCCGGCATACATGTTGCCGAACAGCCGCATGCCGTGCGAAACGGTCTTGGCGGTGAACTCGATCATCTGGAACAGGAAGTTCGGAATCCACAGCAGGAAGTGGCTGCCGAACGGCGCCGCGACCAGCTCGTGCAACCAGCCACCGACGCCCTTGATCTTGATGTTGTAGTACAGGCAGATCAGCAGCACGCCGATCGACATGCCCAGCGTGGCAGAGAGGTCCGCCGTCGGCACGACGCGCAGGTAGGCATGGTGCGGGTTGCCGCCGGCAGCGCCGACGATCTTCTCCCAGATCAGCGGCAGCAGATCGACGGGCAGAAAGTCCATCGCGTTCATCAGCAGGATCCAGATGAACACGGTCAGGCCCAGCGGGCCGACGAACTTGCGCGAGGTGGCGTTGTGGACGATCGACTTGGCCTGGTTGTCGACCATCTCCAGCAGGAACTCGACCGCCGCCTGGCCGCGGCCCGGCACGCCCGAGGTCACCTTGCTGGCCACGCGCCAGAGGAAGAACAACCCGACCACGCCCATCAGGATCGACCAGAACAGGCTGTCCCAGTTGACGATGTGGAAGTCGATGATGCTCGTCTGCTCCTGGGAGCGCAGATGAGTCAGGTGATGGCTGATGTATTCACCAGCGGTCGGTCCAGCATGTTCAGCGGCGGATGCTTCGGCGGCCATGTCGAATCAGACTCTCTGTAGAGGTTCAGTCACCACCGGTTTGCGTCGCCAGAGCAGCGCAATCCAGTTCATTTTCATGCAAACGACCATCGCCACCAGCAACGCTGGCCAGCTCAGGCCGGGTACCACCCTGGGCGCCGCCAACAACATCGCGACCGCCGCTCCAATCTTGACCATCTCCCAGAACATGAACCGGAACACGGCGTGACCCGCTGCGCCCGGCATGTTGCTGAGATCCCGCGTCATGCCGCGCGCCAGCAAGGCACTCGGCAAGACGACAGCGGCCGCACCATACAGTGCCGACCAGGCTGCCTCGCCGCGCTGCGTGAAGGCCCAGACCGCGGCACAACACACCAGCCCGGCCGCGGCTTGCACCGCGACCACCCGCCATGGCGACAGCGGCGGGTTGACTCTCCTCCAGGCCTGGGCTTCTTCCCGGGTCCAAGTCTTGAACGCTGGTTGCTCCGCATCTTCTCCTGACGCCATCGCTTGATCGATTGTGTCCATCACGGCGTGGCAAAAGTCACAGGCAGCAAAGCCTTGGAATTATATGGGGAAACCTGTCAGGGTCCTGACGCCGCGGCGAATCACGCGTCAAGCGGCAAAGTTCACCGGCAGCCCCGGCACGTCGACGTCGAGCGCCAGCACGCAGCCGGCCCAGGGCTGCGTGAGCAACTCGGCAGCAGGCCGGTTCTGGCGCGCGGTCGTGACGTAGAGCGTCTTCATCTCCGGGCCGCCGAAGCAGGGCATCGTCGGGCAACGCACCGGCAGCTCGACCTCGCCCACGACCTCGCCCTCGGGCGACAGGCGCAGCAGCCGCTGGCCCTCGAACATCGCGATCCAGTAGCAGCCCTCGGCATCCATCGCGGCGCCGTCGGGCCGGCCGCCGTAGCGGTCGAGCGACTGGCCCGCCTGCTTGACGGGGAAACGCGCGAACACGCGCCGGCGGCTCGGCGTGCCGCTCGCCGCATCGAAATCGGCCGCGAAGATCGTGTGCGTCGTGGTGTCGCTCCAGTACATCGTGCGGCCATTCGGGCTCCATGCGAGCCCGTTCACGACCGTGAGTCCATCGACGCGCTTCGTCAGCTGGCCCTTGCTGAAGCAGTTCAGCGAGGCCAGCGCCGGTGTGCGCGGCTCGTAGATCGTGCCGACCCAGAAGCGGCCCTGCGGGTCGCACTTGCCATCGTTGAAACGCTCGGTGGCCGGATCGTAGGGGGGTTCGGCCGCGCGCTGGCGTTCGCCGCTCGCGGGGTCGAAGAGCCACAGCCCGTCGCGCATCGCGAGCAGCAGCCCGCCATCGAGCCGCGGCGCGAAGCTGGCCACGTCGGTGTCGAATTCCCAGTGGCGCAAGTCGCCGCTCGCCGGGTCGAACCTCTGGAGCTTGTGGCCGGGGATGTCGGCGTAGTACAGCGCGTTCTCGCGCGGGTGCCAGACAGGCGATTCGCCCAACAGCGCGGCCGATGCGACGGCCAGACGCACCTGGGAAACACCGACCATCAGACCACCGCCACCTCGAGGTTCATCGAGGCCTCGAAGCTCTCGCCCGGCGCCACGCTGCGCAGCCCGTGCGCGGCCGGGTCGGCCATGTGGATCGCATTCGACACATGGCTCACCGGCTCGACGCAGAAGTAGTCGCGGTCCTGCGGCGTGAACACCACGAGGTGCGTCAGCGACGAGCTCAGCTGCAGAGAGAACTTCTCGTCACGAATGCGCGCCGAGCCATTCCAGCCGTCGAAACAGTTGTCAAAGTCGAGGTGCGAGACATCGCTGTCGATGCCGGGCTGCGCGACCTTGCGCACCGGCAGCTGCGTCGCATCCGAGTCCCAGCGGTCGGAGAGTTCGATGTGCAGCCGGCTGCGTGCCCGCTTCGGGAAATACGGGTGCCAGCCGAGGCCGACCGGCTGCGCGGTGTCGGCGGTGTTGGTGAACACCATCTCCACGTGCATCGAGTGCGGCGTCAGCGTGAAGTACTGGGTCGCCTCGAACGGGAACGGCCAGTCGGCGTCGCCCGGATGGCGCAGCCGGATCACGACCTCGAGCACGCTGCTCGACACGATCTCCCAAGGCCGCAGCCAGCCCACGCCGTGCACCGAATGCGGGTTGTCGCCGAAGTTCGCCTGGGTGGTGTAGTCGTGCCCCTTCCAGCGGAACTTGCGGTAGCCGAGCCGGTTGGAATACGGCACCAGCGGATAGACGGCGGAAGGGCGCGAAGCCGTCAGCGCGGTCGGCTCGACCGAGCGCAGGATCGGCGTGTCGCGGTGCCAGAGCCCGGCGATGCAACCCCCGAGATCGGGCCGCAGCGCCAGACGCAGCGCGCCCGCATGCAGCTCGAACGATTGCGTGTCGTGCAATGTATTTGCGGATGCGGTCATGGCCCTCCCGGCGCGGTGAAGTATCGGATCATGCTAGTCCAGATCGGCCTTGAGGTAGTGCGCGCCGGCGATCGGGTTGAAGTAGTACGGCGCAATCTCCTCGAAACCGAGCGTCGCGTAGAGCCCGCGCGCCGACTCCATGTCGTCGAGCGTGTCGAGCAGCATCACCGAGTAGCCGGCGCGGCGCGCTTCGTCCATCAGCGCCTCGGCCAGTGCGCGGCCCAACCCGAAGCGACGGAACGCAGGGCGCACGAAGAGGCGCTTCATCTCGCAGGCATTGGCGTAGTCGACGTCGGGCAGCGCGCGCAGACCACCGCAGGCAGCGAGCGCGCCGTCCACGTAGGCGAGCAACAGCTGGCCGGTGGGCCCGGCGTACTCGCCCGGCAGCGACGCCAGCTCCTCCTCGAAGTTCTGGAAGCACAGATCCACCGCAAGACTGCGCGCGTACTCGCGCAGGATCTCGCGCGCCGGCTCGATGGCCTGACCGGAATCGACGCGCACCAGCGTGATTTCGGGCGGTTCGTCGGCGGGCAGCTGCATGCGGGTCATCCGCCGAGCGAAACCACCCACGCGACGAGACCCGCGCACAGCGCCGCCAGCGCCAGCGCGAGCAGGCGCGTGCGGGTGGTGTCTTGGGACGCTGGCACGTCGGGCCGCAACACCTTGTCGCCGTGGATCATCGGCCGCACCAGGTCTTGCTTCTTTCTGACGCGGTAGAAGACGATCGCCGCGATGTGCAGCAGGATCAGCGCGACGATCAGCCACTGGCCCGAGAGCTTGTGCCAACGTGTCAGCGCCAGGCTGGTGGCGCCGGAAACATACTTGATCAGCGGCCCGGTGGTGGCGATCTCGTCGTCGGCGAACAGGCCGGTGCCGACCTGCAACGCCAGCAGCGCCAGCAGCCCGAACACCGAGAACGCACCCAGCGGGTTGTGGCCCACGTCGAGGTGCTCGCCCGCACGATGCTCACCACGCAGGTAGCGAAGGAGGGTGCCCGGCGCGTAGATGAAGCTGCCGAAGCGCGACCAGCGCCCTCCGACCAGCCCCCAGACGATGCGGAACAGCAGCAGCGCGAATGCCAGGTAGCCCAGACGCATGTGCCACTCCAACGCATTGCCGCCACGCAGCCCGCTGACGATGGACGAGATCACCGAGGCCGCCAGCAGCCAGTGGAAGATGCGCGTGGGCAGATCCCACACGCGGACCCGGGTCAACTCGTCATTCATCGTTTTCATGCGCCTCGTTGCACGCCGCAAAGATAACCGCAACCGACCCGACCCAAGCGCTGCACTCGGATTTTCCCGAGGTGCCGCGGTTCCAGGCGGTGCCCAGCCTACACTGCGCGCTGTTTCTTCCCCAACCCGACAGGCCAGGAGACTCCGCATGACACGTCACTTCCAGACTCTGCTGTTGACCGGCGCCGCGCTGCTCGGCTCCGCGATCGCGCTGCCGGCGGCAGCCCAGTTCGCCAAGCCCGAGGATGCGATCAAGTACCGCAAGGCGGCTTTCACAGTCATGGCCACGCACTTCGGGCGCGTCGCCGGCATGGCCAACGGCAAGATTCCGTTTGACGCCAAGGCGGCGGCCGAGAACGCCGAGATCGCGACGATGATGTCCAAGCTGCCGTACGCCGGTTTCGTGGACGGCAGTGACAAGGGCGAGACCAAGGCCGAGCCGAAGATCTGGGCCGAGAAGGACAAGTTCAACGCCGCGGCGACCAAGATGCAGGAAGAGATGGTCAAGCTCAATGTGGCGGCGAAGGGAGGCAACCTCGACGCGATCAAGGCGGCCGCAGGCGACACCGGCAAGGCTTGCAAGGCCTGTCACGACACCTACCGCAAGGAGTGAGGCCGTCGGGGCTCGCGTCGTTCGTCGGCCGGATCGCCATCCGCTAAACTCGTTGGTTGACCCGCGCTGCGGTCAAGCGCCCGACTTGGCCGACGAGACCCCATGACCGAACCCCGTAACCGCTGCCGCACTCGACACCTTCTGGCCGCTTTCTGCCTCGCGTTCGGTGCGGCTTCGGCGCAGGCCGCCGACGACACCGCTGCCGGAGGCAACTCGTTCGTGACGCCGGCCTATCCCGCCGCGTCGGCGCCGCGCGGCGGCACCCCGTCGGGCAGGGGAAGCCTCGGCGACGCCGGTGGCCAGCGCATGAACCAGAATGCGACCGGCTTGCCCGGCCGCCCGGGCGCGCAAGGCAGCAACGGGCTCGATGCGCCGTCGCGACGAGCCGACCTGCCGCCGCCCAAGCCCAGCGAGTTCCAGAAGTTCGTCGAGAGTGCCACCGGGCGCCTGCTGCCGCTGTTCGGCAGCACCTTCTTCGCCGACGCGGCCGACAACTTCACGTCGCTGGACAACGTGCCCGTGACCGCCGACTACTCCGTCGGCCCGGGTGACGAGATCGTGCTGCGGGCCTGGGGCTCGATCGACGTCGACTACCGCAGCACGGTGGATCGCAATGGCATGCTGAACCTTCCCAAGATCGGCAGCTTCAGCGTGGCCGGCGTGAAGGCCTCGGAACTGGAGAAACACCTGCGCGCGCAGATCGGGCGGCTTTACACCAATTTCTCGTTGAGCACCTCGCTCGGCCAACTGCGTGGCTTGAAGGTGTTCGTGGTCGGCCCGGCGCAGCGCCCGGGCGTGATCACACTGGCCAGCCAATCGACCATGCTCTCGGCGGTGGTGACGGCCGGCGGCCCGGCACCGAACGGGTCGATGCGCAAGGTGCTGCTGCGCCGCGACGGCAAGATCATCTCCGAGCTCGATATCTATGAGTTCCTGGTGCAGGGCGACAAGTCGAAGGACGTGCAGCTCGCCGCCGGCGACGTGGTCGTGTTCCAGCCGGCGGGCGCGCGTGTCGCGGTCAACGGCTCGCTCGACACGCCCGCGATCTTCGAACTCAAGACGCCCCAGGAGCCGCTGCGCGAGGTGCTGCGCTATGCCGGCGGCACGCCGCTGCTCGCGAACCCGAACCGAGTGCAACTGGAGCGCGTCGATGCGTCGCAGCCGCTCGCGGCGCGCTCCGTCGAAACCTTCCCGCTCGACGGCAATGGCCTGCAAAAGCCGCTGCGCGACGGCGACGTGCTGACCTTGCTGGCGATCTCGCCGCAGTTCGCGAACGCGGTCACGCTGCGTGGCCACGTGGCCCAGCCGCTGCGCTACCCGTTCAAGACCGGCATGCGCATCCGAGACCTGATCCCGGATCGCGACGCGCTGATCACTCCCGACTTCTACCGGCGCAAGAACCTGCTGGTGCAGGTGCTGGAAGACGACGAAGACGCGAAGGCCGGTGACAACTCGAAAGACATCGACGAAGCCGCGAACAACACGGCGCCGAACCGGGTGGGCGGCGCCAACGGGACGCGCGATGGCAACGGCATCGGCATCGGCATCGGCAATCGCAACGCCAATCCAAGCGGCAACGCCAACGCCAACGACAACAACAGCGCCAGCACGACCCCCGGTGCGCCCCGAACCCGCGCCGAGCGGCAGCGCCGTCGCGAAGACCGCGCCGTCGTCGAGGCCTCGCGCAAGGCGCCGACCGCTCTCTTCGACGAGCTGAACTGGGACTACGCGGTGATCGAGCGGCTCAACACCCGCGACCTGAGCACGCAGGTCATCCCGTTCAACCTCGGCAAGGCGATCCTGCAAGGCGACGAGGCCAACAACATCGAGTTGCTCCCCGGCGACGTGGTCACGGTCTACAGCCAGAAGGACATCCGCGTGCCGGTGTCGCGCCAGACGCGGCTGGTCTCGCTCGAAGGCGAGATCGCGTCGCCCGGCGTCTACCAGCTGGCGGCCGGTGACACGCTGCAAAGCCTGATCCAGCGCGCCGGCGGGTTCACGCCGCAGGCCTACGTCTACGGCATGGAGTTCAGCCGCGAGGAGACACGCCAGCGCCAGCGCGAGAACATCGCGGCAGCGATCATCCGGCTCGAATCGCTCTCGGCGGTGCAGGCCGCACGCGACTCCGCCAACCGGCGCGATGACGCGGTCGGCGCCGCGACCACCACCGCCGTCAGCAACGCCGCGACGCAGGCCCAGCTCGCGCGCTTGCGCGCGGTGCAGCCGAACGGCCGGATCGCGCTCGAACTGAGCCCGGAGGCGACCTCGCTGGCCTCGGTGCCCGAGGTGCCGCTGGAGGCGGGTGACCGCGTCGTCGTGCCGCCGCGCCCCGGCTTCGTGACGGTGGCCGGTGCGGTGGTGAACAGCAATGCCTTCCTGTGGCGTCCTGGCCGCACCGCGGGCGAGTACCTGCGCATGGCCGGCGCCGACGAGGCCGCCGAGCCGGACAACATGTTCATCCTGCGCGCCGACGGCACCGTGAGCCATGCCGGCGACAGCCGCAGCTTCTTCGGCCGCAACAACCTGCAGTCGCAAGTGATGCAACCCGGCGATGCGCTGATTGTTCCGAACCAGCTCGACTTCGAAACCTGGGGCCGCGCCACGATCCGCAACCTGAAGGACTTTGCGCAGATCTTCTCGGGCTTCGGCATCGGCGCGGCGGCCATCAAGACGCTTCGGCAATGAACGATGACACCCTGCGCGGCAAGGACGCGCCCGGCGCCGACTTCGACGTCGAAGACACCGATCCCGGCATCAGCCTGGTCGAGGTTCTGACCTGGCTCGGTGAAGGCAAGCGCCTGATCGCGTCGGTGACGGTCGCCGCGGCCATCGGTTCGGTGATCATTGGGCTCCTGTGGCCCAAGACCTACACGGCGCGCGCCAGCCTGCTCGCGCCGGGCTCACAACAGCAGAGCGGGTCGATGGCCGCCCTGGCGGCACTCGGTTCGCTGGGCTCGCTCGCCGGCGCCGCCGCGAAGACGCCGGACGATCTCTATGTCGCGCTGCTCAAGAGCGACAGCGTGCAACGCAAGCTCGACGAGCGTTTCAAGCTCAGGGAGCGCTACAACCTGTCGAGCTACGAGACGCTGCGCAAGGAGCTGCCCTCGCGCATCCGCGTCTCTTCGGACAAGAAGAGCGGCCTGATCTCGGTCGAGGTGGACGACAAGGAGCCTCAATTCGCGGCCGATCTGGCGAACGCACACTCGGCCGAGGTCACCAAGGTGCTGGGGCGACTCGCCGTCTCCGAGGCGCAGCTGCGCCGCGTCTTCTTCGAGAAGCAGCTGAACGACACCAAGGAGCACCTGATCAAGGCCGAGCAAGACTTGCGCGGGGTTCAAGAAAAGTCGGGCGTGATCGTGCTCGACAAGCAGGCCGAGGCGCTGATCGCCGGCGCCGCGCAGGTGCGCGCGCTGATCGCCGAGCGCGAGGTTCAGCTGAAGGTGCTGCGTGGCTCCGCCACCGAACAGAACCCGGATGTGATCCGGATGAGTTCCGAGCTGCGCGCGCTGCGCACCGAGCTCGCGCGCATGGAGTCCAGCCAAGGCGGCAACGCCGGCAGCGCGGTCGATATGCCGGTCGGCAAGCTGCCCGAGGCGGCGATCGACTACGTACGCGCGCGCCGCGAGCTCAAGCTCCAGGAGACACTGCTCGAAACCATGATTCGCCAGTACGAAGCGGCCAAGCTCGACGAGGCGAAGGAGGGCCCTTCATTGCAGGTCGTGGATGTGGCACAACCGCCGGACCGCAAGTCCAAGCCGTCGGTGATCCTGGTGGCGGTGGCGAGCACGCTGCTCGCGTTCTTCGGCGCCACGACCTTCGTGTTCCTGCGCCGCTTCAACGCCTGGTCGCGCGAGACCGATCCGAACGAGGCGCAGGCCCGCGCAGCGATGGCGCGGGCTTGGCGCTGGGGCAACTGAGCACCCGGCGTCGGCGTACCGACGCCAGCCGCGCCTCAACCGCCCGCGAGCACACGCGCGAACACGGCGCTGTCCACGTTGCCGCCGGTGAGCGCCACACCGATGCGCCGGCCCTGCCAGCGCTCGCGCTGAAGCAGCGCGCCAGCGAGCGAGGCCGCGCCGGCGCCCTCGGCGACGTTGTGCGTGTCGGCGAACAGCGCCCGCATTGCCGCGGCGACCTGTTCGTCCGTCACCGCGATCACGTCGTCGACCTCGCGGCGGATCACTTCCAGCGCCTGCGCATCGGGCACGCGGCAGGCCATGCCGTCGGCGAGCTGCGTCGTCACCGGCGCCTCGATCAGCCGGCCTTCGCGGAACGACTGCAGGTACGCGGTCGCATGCGCCGAGACGACGCCGATGATGCGCGTCGAGGCGCCCACATGCGCGCGTGCCGCGGCGCAGGCGCAGATGCCCGAGCCCTGGCCGATCGGCACGAACACTGCCTCGGGCGCATCCCCCGACGCGAACGACTCGAAGAACTCGACCCAGTAGGTGGCGACGCCGCGCACCAGGTCGTCGTGGAACGACGGCACCATGTGCAGCCCGTGCTCGCGCGCGAGCTGCCCCGCGTGTTCGCGCGCGGCCTGAAAGTCATCGCCGTGCTCGATCAGCTCGACGCCGAGCGCGCGCATCGCCGCGTTCTTCTCGGTGGAGTTGCCGTGCGGCACGACGATCGTCGCCTGCAGGCCGTGGCGCCGTGCCGCGAACCCGACCGACTGGCCGTGGTTGCCGCGCGTTGCGCTGACCACGCCGCGCACCGCGGGCTCGCACCGGCGCAGCGCGTCGAAATACACCAGCCCGCCGCGCAGCTTGAAGGCACCGACAGCCGTGTGGTTCTCGTGCTTGACCCAGACCTGCGCGCCGACGCGCTGGTCGAGCAGCGGCCAGCGCTGCTGCGGCGTCGGCGGCATCGCTTCGCGCACGATGCGCATTGCGTCGTTCATCAGGTGGGGCTCGAACATGGGACAGGCTTTCTATGGGAGGGCGGCCAGCGTGACGCGGCCGCGCGGGGTGGTGAACGTCGCACTCAACGGCAGATCCGCGCCGCTCAGCGAATCGAGCTGCACCCCGCTGCCGCTCATCGCATCGGTCGGGTGCGCGCCGGCCCATTCGATCAGCGTCGGTGCACGCCGGCCGTCGGCGCGCAGCGTGATGCGCCAGCGCAAGGCACCGCGCTCGGCCTGCGTCACCGCGCCGCAATCGATGCCGTCGGCGAGCAGCGCGGCGCGCGCGGCCTCGATGTCGTCCACGCGATCCACGCGGTGCACCAGTGCCGGCCCGCGCGCCAGTTGCCGCTGCAACGCGGGATCGTCCAGATCGAACCAGCGCGGGTGCGCCGGCGCGGGCAGCGACGGGTCGATCGCGATGATCTCGAGATAGCTGCGCGGGAAGGCGGCCGACGAGACATCGAACACACGATTGTGCGTGCCCATGAACAGGTGCTGCCCGCCGACGGTGGGATGCACGCCGAACGTGGCCTCGCACCAGTCCACGCCATCGGCCAGCGTGCGCGCGGCGACGATGAGGTGGTCGAGCGTCCGCATCACAGCGCGAGCTCTCCCGTGACGCAACTGACACAGCCGCCGCCGACCCAGATCGACTCGCCTTCACGCTGGATGTGGACGCGGCCGGCGCGCGCCAGCGTCGCGCCCTGCGCCGCCACGTAAGCGGCCGGCGCGACACCGCTGCCGATCAGCCACTGCGCCAGGCTCGCGTTGAGGCTGCCGGTGACCGGGTCTTCATAGCCCGGCCCTTCGCCGATCAGCGCGCGCACCTCGAACTGCGCGTCGTGACCGGCCGCGTGGGCGCCGACGACGCCGAGCTTGATGCCCTTCAGCGCCGGCCAGTCCGGCCGCAGTGCCAGCACCGCGTCGGCCGAGGCGAGGCGGATCGCGCTCCAACCCGGGCCGTTGTCCACCCACTGGTGATCGACGACGTCTTCTTGCCGCAGGCCGAACGCCGCGACGATGCGCGCCAGCAGATCGTCCTCCAGTGGCCCTGTGCGCAGGCAAGGCGGCGCGGCAAACGCGAGCCGTGTGCTGGCGCGTCGCACGCGGATCAGCCCGGCGGCGCACTGCTGCACGACCTCGCCGGCCGCTTGCGCGACGCCACCGGCGGCGAGCCAGGCGTGGCAGCTACCGAGCGTCGGGTGGCCCGCGAACGGCAGCTCGCGCTGCGGCGTGAAGATGCGCACGCGGTAGTCGGCGGCCGGGTCGGTCGGCGGCAGCAGGAAGGTGGTCTCGCTGAGGTTCGTCCAGCGCGCGAACGCCGCCATCTGCGCATCGCTCAGGCCCTGCGCGTCGTGCACGACGGCGAGCGGGTTGCCGAGCAGCGGCGTGTCGGTGAAGACATCCACTTGCGTGAAGCGACGCGCCGTCATGCGCCGGCCTTCAGCGCCTGCGCGAGCATCGCGACACCACGCTCGATCAGATCCGGCGCGACGGTGACGAACGACAGCCGCAGCGTGTTGAGCTTCGGCTCGGTCGCGAAGAAGGCCGAGCCCGGCACGTAGGCCATGCCGAGCTCGACGGCCTTGGGCAGCAGCGCGACCGCGTCCACGCCCTCGGACAGCTCGACCCAAAAGAACATGCCGCCGCTCGGCACCGTCCAGTGGCAGCCCTTGGGCATGTGCGCTTCGAGCGCGGCGCGCATCGCATCGCGCTGCGCCTTGTAGCGGGCGCGGATCGTCGGCACATGCTGGTCGAGAAAGCCGTTGCGGATCACCTCGTGCACGACGCGCTGGTTGAAGCCCGGCGTGTGCAGATCGGCGGCCTGCTTCGCCTGCAGCAACTTGGGGCCGAGCACCTTCGGGGCGATCACATAGCCCAGCCGCAGACCCGGCGCGAGCACCTTCGAGAACGAGCCGAGGTAGACCGTGCCCTCGGCCCAGCGCGAGGCCAGCGGCGCGGGCGGTTCGGCATCGAACCACAGGTCGCCATACGGGTTGTCTTCCACCAGCGGCAGCTCGATGCGACGCGCGGCCTCGGAAAGCGCGGCGCGGCGCGCCTCGCCCATGCAGCGGCCGCTCGGGTTCTGGAAGTTCGGCAGCACGTACAGAAAGCGCGCGCCCTGGGCCGCGGTCAAGCCTTCAGGCAGCGGGCCGTGCTCGTCGCACGCGACCGTCACGACCTCGGGTTCGTAGGGCGCGAAGGCCTGTAGCGCGCCGAGGTAGGTCGGCGCCTCGACGGCGACGCGGCTTCCGGCGTCGATCAGCACCTTGCCGACGAGGTCGAGGCCTTGTTGAGAGCCGGTCGTGATCAGCACCTGCGACGGATCGGCGACCACGCCCTTCGCGGCCATGTGCTCGGCTACCCATTCGCGCAGTGGCGCGAAGCCCTCGCTGGCCGCGTATTGCAGCGCCTCACGCGGCGCGTCGCGCAGCACGTGGGTGGTGGCTTCGCGCATCGCCTCGATCGGGAACGAGTCGGGCGACGGCAGGCCGCCGGCGAGCGAGATGATGCCGGGCCGCTCGGTGATCTTCAGGATCTCGCGGATCACCGACGGGTTCATGCGCTCGGCGCGGCGGGCCATCTGCCAAGGAGTAGAGGAAGAAGTCATCGCGGGCATCCCGGTCTCAGGTTTCCAAGGGCTTCAAGGTTTGCGTCGGCATCTTCTTGCTGACGAAGACGACGGCGATCACGGCGAGAGAGAACAGCACCGTCGTCGGCTCGAGGTGCTCACCTAGCACCGGCACCGCGAACAGCAGCGCCAGAAACGGCTGCACCAGCTGCACCTGGCTGACGCGCACGGTGCCGCCGAGGGCGAGGCCGCGGTACCAGGCGAAGAAGCCGAGCCACATCGAGAACAGCGTGACGTAGGCGAAGCCGCCCCAGGCGCTGGCGCGCACCGGCTGGGTCGGCCACATCGCCAGCGTGAGCGGCAGCGTCAGCGGCAGGCTCAGCACCAGCACCCAGCAGATCACCTGCTCGGCCGGCAGCTCGGTGGCCACGCGCGCGCCGGCAACGTAGCCGACCGCGGTGAAGAACACCGCGATCAGCAGCAGCCCGTCGGCCGCCGACAGGCGCCCGCTGCCCTTGTACGCGGCGAAGCACAGCACCATCGCGCAGCCGAGCACCGCGCAGGCCCAGAAGCCGTTCGACGGCCGCTGGCGAAACACCAGCGCGGCGCCGATCGCGGTCGCCAGCGGCATCAGCCCGGTGACCACCGCGGCGTGCATCGCATCGACCTCGCGCAACGCCAGGCTCAGAGACAGCGGGAAGCCGACCACCGTGCCCAGCGCCGACGTGAGCAGCGCAGGCACGTGGCGGCGCTGCACGCGCGGCGCGCCGGTGATCCACAGGTAAAGCACGCTCAGCAGGCCGGCGAACCCGGCCCGGCCGGCGGTGACGAACAGCGGCGGCAACTGCGGGTCGGCGGCCGGGCCGACCGCCAGGCGCGTCATCGGCAAGGTCATCGAGAAGATGACGACGCCGAGCAGGCCCAGCCACAGGCCGCGGGTTTCGTTGCGATCGGCAGTGAGCTGCATCGAATCAGTCTACGACCGCACACCAGCACAGAGCCAGTACACTTTGAGTGCCCTCGTTCGCTTCTGTACTGGCCATCACACCGACACAACCATGCTCGACGCCGCCCCTTCCGACCCGCCGCCACTGTCGCGCGAGGCCGACGCGACGCTCACCGAGCAGCTCGCCGCGCGCTTTCGCGAGCGCATTCGCCAGCGCCTGATCGCACCGGGTGCGCGGCTGCCGTCGGTGCGCGAGTGCGCGCGCCGCCACGGCGTGAGCCCGCACACGGTGGTCGCCGCCTACGACCAGCTGCTCGCACTCGGCCTTGTCGAGGCGCGCAAGCAGCGCGGCTTCTACGTGCGCGAAACGGCCTCGGCCCGCGCCGCGCCGGGCGCCGGCGACGACCGCGTGCCGACGCACCCGCTGCCGATCAGCGCCACCTCGCTGATCCGCGGCATGTTCCAGCCGCCCGGTGCGCGACCGATGCCGGGCCTGGGCACCCTGCCGGCCGACTGGCTCGACCTGTCGCTGCTCGCCGGCGCGCTGCGCAAGGTCACGGCGGGCGATCAGCTCGGCGCGATGTCGCTTCGTTACGGCGAACCGGCGGGCGAATCGCGCCTGCGCCATGCGCTGGCCGCGAAGCTGATGGACTTCGGCGTGAGCGCCACGCCGCAGCAGATCGTCACCACCGTCGGCGCGACGCACGCGCTCGACGTCGTCACCCGCACGCTGCTGCGCGCAGGTGACAGCGTGCTGGTCGATGAACCCGGCTGGTCGGTCGAGTACGCGCGGTTGGCCGCACTCGGCCTGCGCGTGCTGCCGGTGCCGCGCGGCGAAGACGGCCCCGACCTGGCCGTGATGCAGCGCTTGATCGAGGCCCAGAAGCCGGCTCAGCGGCCGCGCCTATACGTGACCGTCTCGGTGCTGCACAACCCGACCGGCGCATCGCTCTCGCTGCAGGCCGCGCACCGCGTGCTGCAGCTGGCGCAGACGCACGACCTGCAGATCGTCGAGGACGACACCTACGCCCACCTCGCGCCGGCGCACCTGCCGCGCATGGCCGCGCTCGACGCGCTGGAGCGCACGATCTACATCTCGGGCTTCTCGAAGATCCTGGTGCCCAACTGGCGTGTCGGCTTCATCGCCGCGCCGTTGGCGCTGGTCGATCGCTTCATCGACACCAAGCTGCTGACCACGCTGACCACCCCCGGCCTCACCGAGCAGGCGCTTGCCCACTGCCTCGAACATGGCCTGCTGCGCCGCCACACCGAGCGCGTGATGAACAAGCTTGACGCGGCGCGCGCCCGCACCGTCAAGCTCGCCGAGGCGCATGGCTGCCGCTTCGCGGCGCCGCCACGCGGCCTGTTCGGTTGGGTCGATACCGGCGTGGACACCGAGCGCCTGGCACAAGTGATGCTCGACGAATGGCTGATCGCGCCGGGCGCGCTGTTCCACGCCACGCACCGACCGACGACGCTCATGCGGATCAATTTCGCCACCACCCAGGATTTGCGGTTTTGGCGCGCCCTGGACCGCGCGCGCACAAATCTGTGAAAAACCCTCGGCCGCGGGCTTGCTGTAACTGTTGGCGAACGGTAAGAATATGTGACATATGAACGGCGAGCTCTTCGATTCGACCATCCCATTCGGCGAACCCGAACTGTTGAAGGCGACCGCCTACCGCCGCTACCTCGACGAACTCGACGCCGACAGCGCGCAGGACGGCGACACGACTCGGCTGAATCTGCTCAGCCCCTCGCTCCAGGCCGACCTGCAGCGTGCCGACCAGCCCGGTGGCGTTTCCGAGACCGTCGAAGTCATCGCAGCTTGCGTAAGACACTCCACGAGAGTGATCATTTACTTGCAATGCTCTGGTCGGGTGTTGCCATTGACCGTGTTCCCGCACGAACGGCTGGTGCACTGCCCGATGGACCTAAACGAGTTCATCGAGCAACACCTGCCCCAGGTGCGGGTGATGCACGTCGAGCCAGCCATTCTTCGACCGCCCGGCGACGTCGAACGCGAGCTGATCGGCGACAGCCACTTGTATCACCCGCTTACACCGCTGCTCTGGGAACTGGCGATGCGCGGCCCGCGCCGCGACCTGTTACCCGAGATCGGCGGGCCGGCCGTCTACCGGGTCGCGCCAAGCCTGGAGATGGCCGGCGTGCCGGTGACCGCCGCGCTGAAGTCGGTGATCGAACGGCTGCGGCGCAAGGCCGTGCCGCTGGCCACGATGGCCAGCTGGCCGGCGCTGGACCGCGAACGTGCCTCGCGGCTGCTGAATGCGCTGTATTTGCAGGCGGGTTTGATCGTCAGCCGCTCGCACCCGGATGCGGCGCGCGACGGCTGGTTCTGATCCCGCCCGTTACTTCGCTCCCAGCAACTCCCAGCGCTCCAGCGCCGACAACAATTCGTCGTCGATCCTGGCGTGGCGCGCCTGCGCTTTCATCGCGCGGTCGGGTTCGGCGCTGTACGACTCGGGCCGCGCCAGAAACTCGCCCAGCTCCTTTTGCTCGGCCTCCAGCGCCGCGATGCGCGTGGGCAGCTCGTCGAGCTCGCGCTGCTCCTTGTAGCTGAGCTTGCGGGCCTTGTTGACGGCAGACGCCGGCGCCGCGACCGCGGCCTTTGCCGCAGGCGGCGTGTCTTTCGATCGGGCCGCACGTGCCGCCTGGTCGCGGATCGCCTGCGCGCGGTCGCGCTGGATCTTCCAGTCCTCGTAGCCGCCCTCGTACTCGCGCCAGCGGCCGGGTGATTCATCGCCTTCCCAGACGATCGTGCTGGTGACGACGTTGTCGAGAAAGCGCCGGTCGTGGCTGACCAGGAAGACCGTGCCCTTGTAGCTCTGCAGCAGCTCCTCGAGCAGTTCGAGCGTGTCGATGTCGAGGTCGTTGGTCGGCTCGTCCAGCACCAGCACGTTCGCCGGCAACGCGAACAGGCGCGCCAGCAGCACCCGATTGCGTTCGCCGCCGCTGAGCGTGCGCACCGGCGAGTTCGCGCGCTCGGGCGAGAACAGAAAGTCGTTCAGGTAGCTCATCACGTGCTTGCGCTGTCCGGCGAACTCGACCCATTCGCTGCCCGGGCTGATCGTGTCGGCCAGGGTCGCGTCGAGGTTCAGCGTGCTGCGCATCTGGTCGAAGTACGCAACCTCGAGCTTGCTGCCCTGGCGAATCTTGCCGCTGTCGGGCTGCAGCTCGCCGAGGATCAGCTTCAAGAGCGTTGTCTTGCCGGCGCCGTTCGGCCCGATCAGGCCGACCTTGTCGCCGCGCAGGATGGTCGCGCTGAAGTCTTTCACGATGACCTTGCGGGTTTCGCGGTCGCCGAAGGCGAGCGACACCTCCTTCAGCTCCGCGACGATCTTGCCGCTCGGCGCGCCCGAGTCCACTTCGAGCCGCACCTGCCCGAGCGAATCGCGCCGCTTCTGACGCTGGTCGCGCAGCGCTTCGAGGCGCTGGATGCGTGCGACGCTGCGCGTTCGGCGTGCCTCCACGCCCTTGCGAATCCACACTTCCTCTTGCGCGAGCAGCTTGTCGGCACGCGCATTCGCGAGTGCGTCCGATGCCAGCTGCTCTTCCTTCATGCGTTCGTAGGCGCTGAAGTTGCCGGGGTAGCTGCGGATGATGCCGCGGTCGAGCTCGACGATGCGCGTGGCCACGCCATCGAGAAAAGCGCGGTCGTGGGTGATCAGCATCAGGCTGCCCTTGAAGCCGCAGAGCAGTTCCTCCAGCCACGCGATCGAATCGAGGTCGAGGTGGTTGGTCGGCTCGTCGAGCAGCAGCACATCGGGCACCGCGACCAGCGCCTGCGCCAACGCGACGCGCTTCTTCATGCCGCCCGAGAGCTCGCCGATGTCGCGTGCGCCGTCGAGGTGCAGCTGATGCAGCGTGGTCCCGACGCGCTGCTCCCAGTTCCACGCATCGAGCGCCTCGATGCGCGTCTGCAGCGCGTCCAGGTCGACACCGTCGGCGTGTTCTTCATAAGCCTGGCGTGCATCGCGCGCTTCGGCCACCCCTTCGCTCACGGCCTCGTACACGCTGTGGCCGGGCTCGAACACCGGCTCCTGCGGCACGTAGCGGATGCGCACGCCCTGCGTCATTTGCAGCAGCCCGTCGTCGAGCTTTTCGAGGCCCGCAATGATCTTCAGCATCGACGACTTGCCGGCGCCGTTGCGCCCGATCAGGCCGAGGCGCTCGCCGGCTTCAAGCGAGAACCCCGCGTTGTCGAGCAGGGCGACGTGGCCGTAGGCCAGGTGAGCGTTGGAAAGGGAGAGGACAGCCATGGGGTCACGCAGTGCCAACGCGCATCACGCGGCCGACGATCAGGGAAAGCGCGGATTATCCCAGCAGGTCACGCAGCGAGTTGCCGCTCCAGCACATCCACGAACACCTTCGCCACATCGAACCCGCTTTGCTGTGTGATTTCCTGAAACCCGGTCGGGCTCGTCACGTTGATCTCGGTCAGGCAATCGCCGATCACGTCGAGGCCGACGAGCAGCAGCCCGCGTTCAGCGAGCACAGGCCCGATCGCCTCGGCGATCTCGCGGTCGCGCGCGCTCAACGGCTGCGCCACGCCCTTGCCGCCGACCGCGAGGTTGCCGCGGATCTCGCTGCCTTGCGGGATGCGCGCGAGCGAATGCGGCACCGGCTCGCCTCCGATCACGAGGATGCGCTTGTCGCCCTTCGTGATCTCGGTCAGGTAGCGTTGCACCATCACCGTCTCGGCGCCGCCCTTGTTCAGTGTTTCGACGATGCTGCCGAGATTCAGGCCATCCGGCCCGACGCGGAAGATGCCCATGCCGCCCATGCCGTCGAGCGGCTTCAGGATGATGTCTTTATGTTCGGCGTGAAAGCGCTTGATGTCGGCCTCGCTGCGCGTCACCAATGTCGGCCCGATGAACTGCGGGAACTCGAGGATCGCAAGCTTCTCAGGGTGGTCGCGCAAAGCGCGCGGGCGGTTGAAGACGCGCGCGCCTTCGCGCTCGGCCTGCTCGAGCAAGTGCGTGGCGTAGAAGTATTCGCTGTCGAACGGCGGATCCTTGCGCATGACAACCGCGTCGACATCGGCGAGCGGCGTCACTTGGCGTTCGCCCTTCGGCTTGAACCACTCGTAGGGGTCGCCCGTCAACGTGAACGCGAGCAGCGGCGCGCTGACCTTGCCGCCGCGTTGCCACATCACGTCCTGCGGCTGGCAGGCGAGCAACTCGTGGCCCCGCGAGGCCGCTTCGCGCATCATCGCGAAGGTCGAATCCTTGTAGGTCTTGAAGCTCTCGAGCGGGTCGGCGACGAACAGCAGTTTCATGGTCTGGTTCAGGCGAGAGAGCGGGGCTGCCACTGTTGCACAAAAAGCGCCAACGCGCCGGCGACCACGCCCCAGAAGGCCGAGCCGATGCCGGCCAGGCTGACGCCGCTGAGCGTGACGAGGAACGTGATCAGCGCGGCCTCGCGGTGCGCGTCTTCCTTGAGCGCCAGCGCCAACCCGCCTCCGATGCTGCCGAGCAGCGCGAGGCCGGCGATCGCGACGACGAGCTCGCGCGGGAAGGCCGTGAGCACACCGGTCACCGCCGCGCCGAACAGGCCGACGACGCAGTAGATCAGCCCGCACGCGGCCGCGGCCACGTAGCGCTTGTCGGGGTCGGGGTGCGCCTCGCGGCCCATGCAGATCGCCGCGGTGATCGCCGACAGGTTCAGCGCGAACGCACCGAAGGGCGCGAGCACCAGCGTCGCCACACCGGTGAGCGTGATGATCTTCGAGATCGGCATCGCGTAACCCGCAGCGCGGATCGCAGCGACGCCGGGCAGGTTCTGCGACGCCATCGTCACGACGAACAGCGGCAGCGCCAGGCTCACCGTCGCGCGCCAGGTGAACTCGGGCATCGTGAACACCGGCACCGTCAGCCCCCACTGCACGTCACCCAGATGCAGCTGGCCCATGGCCGCGGCATAGGCCACACCGACCAACAGCACGCCGGGCACCGCATAGCGCGCCCAGAGGCGACGGCCGATCAGGTAGGCGGCAAGCATCAGCAGCACCAGCGTGAACGCCGACTTGAGCGCGACGAACGCATCGAGCCCGAAGCGCGTCAACACACCGGCGAGCAGCGCGCTCGCGATCGGCATCGGGATGCGACCCTGCACGCGCTCGAACCAGCCGGTCACGCCGAACAGCGTGATCAGCGCGGCGCACACGATGAACGCGCCCGTGGCCTCGGCCATGCCGAAGCCGCCGGCGATGCCGGCGGTGGCCAGCACCGCTGCGCCGGGCGTGCTCCACGCGACCATCACCGGCTGGCGCAGCCACAGCGAGGGCAGCAGGCTGCACAAGCCCATGCCGAGACCGAGCGCCCACATCCACGAGCCGATCTGCGCCGGCGTGGCACCGAGCGCCGTCGCCGCCTGAAACACGATCGCCACCGAGCTGGTGAAGCCGACCAGCACGGCGACGAAGCCGGCGGTCGTGGCGGAGAGGGACAGGTCTTTGATCGGCGAGCTCATCCGCCCGAGGATACCGTCGTCAAATTTCGACCTTGGAGCCCAACTCGACCACGCGATTCGTCGGCAAGCTCAGGAAGTCGGCCGCCGCGGCTGCGTTGCGGTGCATGCCGGCAAACAGCTTCTCGCGCCAGTCGGCCATGCCGCTGCCGATGGTCGGGATGACGATGTCGCGCGAGAGAAAGTAGGACGTGTCCATGTCGTCGATCACGCAGCCGCGGTTGCGCAGCAGCGCCAGCGCCTCCGGCACATCGGGCTCGTTCTTGAAGCCGAAGTTGAGCGTGACCTGCCAGCAGTCGTGGCCGAGCGGCTCCATCTCGCAGCGCTTGTCGAAACCGATCCACGGCACCTCGTGCTGCTTGACGGTGACGAACAGGTTCGTCTCGTGCAGCACCTTGTTGTGCTTGAGGTTGTGCAGCAGCGCGTTCGGCGTCAGGCCCTGGTCGCTGACGAGGAACACGGCCGTGCCCTGCACGCGCGTCGGCGGGTTCACGAACACGGCTTCCAGGAAACTCTTCAAGTCGATCGCGTCTTCGCGCAGGCGCACCGTCATCAGCCTGCGGCCCTGCTTCCAGGTCATCATCAGCAGGAACATGACGGCGCCGATGGCGATCGGGAACCAGCCGCCGTCGAACACCTTGACGACGTTGGCGCCGAAGTAGACGAAGTCGACGATGAAGAAGAAGCCGGTAGCCGCGAAGCACAGCGACCAGGGGTACCGCCAGCCGTAGCGGATCACGAAGAAGGTCATCGTGGTGGTGATCAGCATGTCGATCGTCACCGCAATGCCGTAGGCGGCAGCGAGCTTGCTGGTCGAGCCGAACACGACCACCGCGATCACGATGCAGACGTACAGGCCCCAGTTGATGAACGGCACGTAGATCTGGCCGGCCTCGCGCACGGAGGTGTGCAGGATGCGCAGCCGCGGCAGGTAGCCGAGCTGGATCGCCTGCTTGGTGACCGAGAACGCGGCCGTGATCAGCGCCTGCGAGGCGATCACCGTGGCGCAGGTCGCCAGGCCGATCAGCGGGTAGAGCGCCCAGGTTGGCGCCATCTCGAAGAACGGGTTGCCGACGTGGCCCGGATGCTGCAGCAGCATCGCGCCCTGGCCGAAGTAGTTCAGCACCAGCGCCGGCATCGCGAGGCTGAACCAGGCCAGGCGAATCGGCTTCTTGCCGAAGTGCCCCATGTCGGCGTAGAGCGCCTCGGCACCGGTCACGCACAACACGACCGAGCCGAGTGCGATGAACGCGACGCCCGGGTTGCCGAGCAGGAAGACGAGCGCGTAGTGCGGGCTCAGCGCCCACAGGATCGCCGGGTTCTCGGCGATGTGGACGAGCCCGAGCACCGCGAGCACCGCGAACCACAGCACCATCACCGGCCCGAACATCTTGCCGACGCTCGCGGTGCCGTGGCGTTGCACCAGGAACAGCGCCGTCAGCACCACCAGCGTCACCGGGACGATGTACTTGTGCAGCGCTGGCGCGGCGACCTCCAGCCCCTCGACCGCCGAGAGCACCGAGATCGCCGGCGTGATCACGCCGTCGCCGAAGAAGATCGCGGTGCCGAAGATGCCCAGCACGAGCAGGCGCCGGCGCAAGGCGGGCTGGCTCTTCACCGCTTGAGAGGCCAGCGCCAGCATCGCGATCAGGCCGCCTTCGCCGTTGTTGTCGGCGCGCAGGATCAGCACCACGTACTTGACCGAGACGATGACGGTGAGCGTCCAGAACACCAGCGACAGCACGCCGTGGATGTTCTCGGAAGTCAGCGCCACATGGCCGTGCGCGAACACTTCCTTCAGCGCATACAGCGGGCTGGTGCCGATGTCGCCGTAGACGACGCCGACGGCAGCGAGCACGAGCCCGGCCATGCCGGATTTGTTGGAAGAGGACGAGGACGAAGAACTCAAGCCGACTGCTGGAAATGAGGTTGCGGGAAACATTGTGCGCCCGAGGCGGGCGCACCGATCCACCGATTCGAGTGGTTCAGATCTGCACCTTCGTGCCGAGTTCGACGACCCGATTCGGCGGCAGGTTCAGGAAGTCCGCCGCCGAGGCGGCGTTGCGGTGCATGCTGGCGAACATCTTCTCGCGCCACGGCGCCATGCCCGCACCGAGCGTGGGCACGACGGTCGCGCGCGACAGAAAGTACGAGGTTGTCATCGGATCGAGTTCGATGCCATGGCCCTGCAGCAGCTCCAGCGCGGCGGGCACATCGACATCGTTCTTGAAGCCGAAGTTCAGCGCCACCGCCCAGCAGCCCTTGCACAACGCTTCGGCTCGTGCGCGTTCGGCGAACGGCACCCACGGCACCTCCTGCGTGTGCACGGTGACGAACAGGTTGGTCTCGTGCAGCACGTTGTTGTGCTTCAGGTTGTGCAGCAGCGCGGTCGGTGTCAGGTCGGCCTCGCCGTTCATGAAGACTGCCGTGCCGGGCGCACGCATCGGCGGGTCGGCCAGCACGCTCTTCAGAAAGGGCTTGAGCTCGATCGCGTCGGCGCGAAGGCTCGTGCTGAGCAGCTGCCGGCCTTTCGCCCAGGTCACCATGCCGATGAAGATCAGGCCGCCGACCAGCAACGGGAACCAGCCGCCGTCGACGATCTTGAGCAGGTTCGCACTGAAGAAGGTCACGTCGATCAGGACGAAGAACGCGGTCGATGCGATGCACACCCACAGCGGCAGGTTCCAGCTGTAGCGGATCACGAAGAAGGTCAGCAGCGTCGTGATCAGCATCGTGCCGGTCACCGCAATGCCGTAGGCCGAGCCCAGCGCGGTCGAGGAGCGAAAGCCGACGACCGCTGCGATCACCGCGATCAGCAACGCCGTGTTGACCGCCGGCACGTAGATCTGGCCGACCTCGCGCACGGACGTGTGCAGGATCGTCATTCGCGGCAGGAAGCCGAGCTGCACCGCCTGCTTGGTCATCGAATAGGCACCGGAAATCACGGCCTGCGAGGCGATCACGGTGGCCAGCGTGGCGAGCACGACCATCGGCACCAGCGCCCAGTGCGGAAACATCAGGAAGAACGGGTTCTCGAGCGCCTTCGGGTTCGTCAGCAGCAGCGCGCCCTGGCCAAGATAGTTCAGCGTCAGCGAGGGCAGCACCATCGAGATCCACGACATGCGGACGGGCGCGGCGCCGAAGTGCCCCATGTCGGCGTAGAGCGCCTCGGCCCCGGTGACGGCGAGCACGATCGAACCCAATGCGACGAACGCGAGCCAGCCGTGGTGCAGGCAGAACGAGAGGCCGGCCAGCGGGTTGAGCGCCGTCAGCACCTGCGGCGCCTTCAGCAGGTTGACGACGCCGATCACCGCCAGCACCGCGAACCACGCCACCATGACCGGCCCGAACACCTTGCCGATGCCGGCGGTGCCGCGCTTTTGCATCAAGAACAAGGCGACCAGGATCACCAGCGTGATCTGCACGACGTAGGGCTTGAGCAGCGGCGTGACGAGCTCGACGCCCTCGACCGCGCTGAGCACCGAGATCGCCGGCGTGATCACGCCATCGCCGTAGAACAGCGCCGCACCGAACACGCCCAGCATCAGCAGCACGTGCCTCAGCCCCGGCCGGTCCGCGACCGACGACACGGCCAGCGCCAGCAGCGCCATGATGCCGCCCTCGCCATGGTTGTCGGCGCGCATGATCAGGATCACGTACTTGAGCGAGACGACGACCATCAAGGACCAGAAGATCAGCGACAGCACGCCGATCAGGTTGGCCTGGTCGAGCTTGAGGCCGTTGACCGGATCGAACACGGTCTTGAGCACATAGAGCGGGCTGGTGCCGATGTCGCCATAGACGATGCCGAGGGCGGCGACGGTCAGGCCGGCGAAGCCCGCGGCATGGCGATTCTTGTTGCTCACAACCAGAAGCCCGGATGCGTGGCATCGAGGCGGGAGTCGAGGAAGCTGGATTCTGCGCCCGGGTCAGGGGGCATCGACAACACCGCGTTCAAGCGATGTTGCGGCGCAGCAACCGGGGGCGTTTCACGGTTGCGCTGCCCACCGAATCGGCCTACTCGTAGACCTCGGCCTCGGGATCGGTCGCCTCCAGTTCGTAGCTCGCCGCGACCATCGCGAGCCGGGCGATCACGCCGTACATGTAGAAGCGGTTCGGCGCGTTCGCGCCCGGCTTGGCGCCGGGGCGCGGCAGCTGGTTCGATTCAGCGAACGCGAGCGGGACGAAGCTCGTGCCCGGCGCGCTGAGGCCTTCGTCGAATCCGCGCTCGGCGTTGACGCGGTAGAAGCCGCCCACCACGTAGCGATCGATCATGTAGACGACCGGCTCGGCCACCGCGTCGTTGACGCGCTCGAAGGTCGGCACGCCCTCTTGCAGGATCAGGTCGGCCGTCTCCTGGCCATCCTTCACCACGCAGGCGCGGAACAGACGATCGAGTCCGGCCAGATCCTTCGGGTCGCGCACCGTCATCACGCCCGAGCCGGCCGCACCGGCATTCGACTTCACGACGATGAAGGGCTTCTCCTGGATGCCGTACTCCTTGTACTTGCGGCGCACCTTGCCGAGCAGCGCTTCGGCATGGGCCATCAGCGCCTGCTCGCCGCTGCCGTCCAGCAGATGCGTGTCGGCGCTGCGCGCGAACATCGGGTTGATGAGCCACGGGTCCATGCCGAGCAGCTTGGCGAATTTCTTCGCCACCTCCTCATACGCCGCGAGGTGGTTCGCCTTGCGGCGCACGCCCCAGCCGGCATGCAGCGGCGGCAGCAGGTACTGTTCATGCAGGTGTTCGAGCACCCGCGGCACGCCCGCCGAGAGATCGTTGTTGAGCAGGATCGTGCACGGGTCGAAATTCTTCAACCCGAGCCGCCCGCGGTGGCGCAGCAGCGGCTCAAGCGTGAGCGAGCTGCCGTCGGGCAGCGCGATGTCGGTCGGCTCGGTGATGTCCTCGTCGAGCGTGCCCAGTCGCACGTTCAGCCCGGCCATGTGGAAGATCTGCATCAGCCGTTGCACGTTCGCAAGGTAGAACGTGTTGCGCGTGCGCCGCTCGGGGATCATCAACAGGTTCTTCGCCTCGGGGCAGATCTTCTCGATCGCCGCCATCGCCGCCTGCACCGCGAGCGGCATCATCTCCTGCGTCAGGTTGTTGAAGCCGCCCGGGAACAGATAGGTATCGACCGGCGCCAGCTTGAACCCGGCATTGCGCACATCCACCGCGGTGTAGAACGGCGGCGTGTGCTCCATCCACTCGAGCCGAAACCAGCGTTCGATGGCCGGCAGCGATTCCAGAATGCGCTGCTCCAGCTCGTAGATCGGGCCGGTGAGTGCGGTGATGAGGTGGGGGACCATGGCGGTGCCGAAGGCGTTGGAGGGAGGATTCTAGGCATGTGGGGCTGCAGCCCCCGAATGCAAAGGGCCGCCTTGCGGCGGCCCTCCTCTGGCGAACCAGACAAGCGTCAGTTGTCGTCAGTTGTGATAGGCCGTCTCGCCGTGGGCGCTGATGTCGAGGCCCTCGCGTTCGTCCTCTTCCGTCACACGCAGGCCGATGACCTTGTCGACGATGAAGTAGGCGACCAGCGAGACCACGCCCGACCAGACGATCGTCACGAGGACCGCCTTGAGCTGGATCCACGTCTGCGTGCCGACCGGGTTGGACGTGACGGTCGCTGCGACCCAGTCGCCGACGAAGCCGGGGCCCCCGAGCGCTTGCGTGTTGAACACGCCGGTCAGCAGCGCGCCGACGATACCGCCGACACCGTGCACGCCGAACACGTCGAGCGAGTCGTCCGCACCGAGCATCTTCTTCAGACTCGTGACGCCCCACAGGCAGGCGAAGCCGGCGACGAAGCCGATCACGATCGCGGCCAGCAGACCGACATTGCCGCAGGCCGGCGTGATCGCCACCAGACCCGCCACCGCACCGGACGCCGCGCCGAGCATCGACGCCTTGCCCTTCATCAGCGACTCGCCGATGCACCAGGCCAACACCGCCGCGGCCGTGGCCGAGAAGGTGTTGATGAAGGCGAGCACCGCGGTGCCGTTGGCCTCAAGCGCCGAGCCAGCGTTGAAGCCGAACCAGCCGACCCACAGCAGCGAGGCGCCGACCATCGTCAGCGTCAGCGAGTGCGGCGTGAACGCCTCCTTGCCGTAGCCCACGCGCTTGCCGACCATGAAGGCACCGACCAGACCGGCCACCGCCGCGTTGATGTGCACGACCGTGCCGCCGGCGAAGTCGAGCGCACCCCATTGCCACAGCAGGCCGCCCTTGGCCGTCTGGGCGTCGACCACGTCCTTCGCGGTGAAGGCATCCGGGCCGGGCCAGAACCAGACCATGTGTGCGATCGGCAGGTAGCTGAAGGTGAACCACAACACCATGAATGCGAGCACGGCCGAGAACTTCATGCGCTCGGCGAACGCGCCGACGATCAGGCAGCAGGTGATCGCCGCGAACGTGGCCTGGAAGGCCAGATACAGCAGTTCGGGCAGCACGACACCCTTGCTGAAGGTCGCCGCGGTCGAGAACGAGCCGTCGGCCGGGTTGAACATGCCCTTCATGAACAGCCGGTCGAAGCCGCCGATGAACGCATTGCCTTCGGTGAACGCCAGGCTGTAGCCATACAGGCACCACAGCACCACGATCATCGAGAAGGTGACCATCACCTGCATCAGCACCGACAGCATGTTCTTGCTGCGCACCAGGCCGCCGTAGAACAGCGCCAGGCCGGGGATCGACATCATGATCACGAACGCGGTGGCGACGATCATCCACGCCGTGTCGCCCTTGTTGGGGACGGGCGCGGAGGCTGCCGCGGCGGCGCCCGATGCGGCTTCGGCCGCACCGGAGGCCGCGGGTGCGGCAGCAGCGGCCGGGGCGGCGGCAGCGAGCGTGATCTCGACCCGGCGCGCTTCTTCAGGGTTGCCGCCCGTCTTCACTTCCTCGGGCTTTTGCAGCACGATCTTGTCTTCGGCCACACCGGCGGCCTTGAGGGCGTCGCGCACCGCGAAGGCGCGCGCCTTGGCGAGCTCGGCGTTGGTCTTGGCGTCACCCGAGGTGTCGGTGAAGCCAGAGAGCTGCACCTTCGCACCGGCATTGGCCTTCAGGAACTCGGCCACCTTCTTCGTCGTCTCGGCCGCATCGGCCGGGAGCTCGGACTTGCCGAGCTCGAAGTTCAGTTTCGCGGCAGGAAAGTCTGCCGCCTGCGCCGCTCCGAACAGCGACAGCGCGAATGCCAGCAGCATCCATCGCACAAATTTGTTCATGGTTGTCTTCTCGCTTTTTGTTTGGGGGGCGCGTCAGAGCGCGTCTTTGCCAGTCTCGCCGGTGCGGATGCGCACGACTTGCTCGAGCGCGGACACGAACACCTTGCCGTCGCCGATCTTGCCGGTGCGCGCAGCGCCTTCGATGGCCTCGATGACGCGGTCGACGATGGCATCGTCCACCGCAGCTTCGATCTTCACCTTGGGCAGGAAGTCGACCACGTACTCGGCGCCGCGGTACAGCTCGGTGTGGCCCTTCTGGCGGCCGAAGCCCTTGACTTCAGTCACCGTGATGCCCTGCACGCCGATGGCGCTGAGGGCTTCGCGGACTTCGTCAAGCTTGAAAGGCTTGACGATGGCGGTCACCATCTTCATGGTCGTCTCTCCAGTGTGTGAATGAAATTCAGAACGTCTTCTTGACGGCGACGACCAGGCCGGCCTTGCCGAGATCCTTGCCGTTGTTCGGCGAGGCGTAGGCCTTCGTGCCGGCGATCGTCTTCGTCTCGGCACCGACCACGGCCGCGCTCAGGAAGAAGCCGGAGAAATCCTTGCCGACGGTGAACGAGTAATCGGTATACGAGAAGTCGCTGTTGTGCGCGACACGCTGGTAGCCGACGTGCGGGATCAGCTGGATCGCCGGGCCGACTTCGAAGGTGGCGCTCAGGTCGAGGTAGCCGCTGTTCTTGCTGTTGTCGAAGCCGAACAGGTTGCTCACGCTGTGCGAATACTTCAGCGTGGCCGGGCCGTAGGTCAGCGCGCCGTAGAGCTCCGTCGTGTTGGTGCTCACGGCGAGGTGGTTGCGCGGGTACTGATACGTCAGCACGCCGACGTCATAGCTGAAGTCCTTGGCGATCTCGCCCTTGTAGCCACCGTACAGGTCGATCTCGACGCTGGCGTCGCCGCCGGCGTCCTTGATCCACTTGATGCTCGACGCCCAAGCGCCGATGTAGAAGCCGCCCGGCAGCGCGTAATCGACGCCGCCCTGGATGGCGGGCTTCAAGCGTGTTTGCGAGATGCCGCGATAGCGGTAGTCGCTGGTCAGGCTCACATTGAACGACAACGGGCTTGCTTCGGGCGCTGCGGCAGGCGCCGGCTCGGGCGCAGCGGTTTGGGCATGCGCCAACTGGGGCAGCGCGGAAATGGCGAGCGTAGAGACCAGCGCGAGGAGAGTCTTGTTCATTGACGGGTTTCCCAAGGTTGATTCGATTGGAGGACGCGAGACTGGGACACGTTTTGCAGCTTCTGTGCCAAGCCCTCACGTGCGGGCCATGCACCGGGCTTGAGCCCGGCGCGACCGGCCTGGCAAACCATGGCACCAACTCGGGGCGTTTCCACTCGACGCCTCGCTTCGGTGCGTATCGGCAGAGCGACAGCGCGCACAATCTGACCGGGGAGAGAACATGTCGCTTGCCGTCATACACAGCCGCGCGCTGCACGCGCTCGACGCGGCCGAAGTCACCGTCGAAGTCCATCTCGCCAACGGGCTGCCGAGCTTCACGCTGGTCGGCCTGGCCGATGTCGAGGTCAAGGAGGCACGCGAGCGGGTGCGCGCCGCGATCCAGAACAGCGGGCTGGAATTCCCGTCGAACAAGCGCATCACCGTCAATCTGGCGCCGGCCGACCTGCCGAAGGAATCCGGCCGTTTCGATTTGCCGATCGCGCTCGGCATCCTCGCCGCCAGCGGGCAGCTCGACGCGGCGCGCGTTGGAGGTTTCGAGTTCGCCGGCGAACTCGCCCTCGGCGGCGCGTTGCGCCCGGTGCGCGGCGCGCTGGCGATGGCGCTCGCGCTGCGTCGCAGCGCCGGGCTCAGCGCGCGCACGCTCGTGCTGCCGTGGGCGAGCGCCTGCGAGGCGGCGCTGGTCGAAGGCCTGTCGATCCACGGCGCGACGCACCTGCTCGATGTTGTTGCGGCGCTGCTGCCGCCCGAGGCCGCAAACCACGTGCCGCTGCCGCGCGCGGTCGCCGAGACCGCAGCGCCTGCTCCGGACCTTCCCGACCTGCGCGACGTGAAAGGCCAATCCGCCGCCAAGCGCGCGCTGGAGATCGCCGCCGCCGGCGGCCACAGCGTGCTGATGCTGGGCTCACCAGGCACCGGCAAGTCGATGCTGGCGCAGCGCTTCGCCGGGCTGCTGCCGCCGATGACCCACGATGACGCCCTCGAATCCGCCGCCGTGCTGAGCCTGACCGGCGCGTTCCGCCCCGCAGCCTGGGGCCAGCGCGTGCTGCGCGCGCCGCACCACACCGCCTCGTCGGCCGCGCTGGTGGGCGGAGGCTCGCCGCCGAGGCCGGGCGAGATCTCGCTGGCGCACCACGGCGTGCTGTTCCTTGACGAGTTTCCCGAGTTCCAGCGCAGCGCGCTCGAGGCGCTGCGCGAGCCGCTCGAGACCGGCCGCATCGTGATCTCGCGCGCCGCTCGGCAGGCCGAGTTCCCGGCGCGCTTCCAGTTGATCGCGGCGATGAACCCGTGTGCCCGTGTTGCCAATCGACCAGGAGTTTGAGGGGTGACGGGGGGCGTTCCGCCGCCGGGTGTGCCAGTCGTGCCACCGGTCCCAGTCGGTGGAGTCGGGTCGTAGAACAACTCAATCTCGATGTCACCGTCCCCAACGACGATCTTCTGGGCAATCGCCTCGACGATCTGCCGCTTCTCGGCGTGCGACAGGTCTGTCCAACGCGAATACAGGTCACGCGCCTCACTGATGATCTCTTCGCGCGAGAAGTAGCTGATCTTCCGGACATCAAGCTCAGCCTGCGCACGTGGAATCTCATCATCGAGTTGCGCACATCGTGCGGCAAGCGGGTGGTACTTCGCACCAAAGCCGGTCTTATCGATCATCCCGGATTGGTACAGGTCATGCAGCTTGTCGATCTCGCCGGATAGCTTCTTGCGTTCGTTGATCAAGATCGCAAGCAGTTCTTCCCTGGCGATCAAGTCCTGGTCGGATGCTCGGAGCTGGAGTGCGAGTTCCTCGTCCGAGAAGAAGAACGAGCGCAGCTGCTCGTGAAACACCGCTTCAAGGTCATCGATCGGTATCTTGTTGCGACAGGCTTGGCAGACATACTTGTTCGGCTGGTTCGAAGCGACATACATTTTGGTGCCGCAATGGCAGAAGGTGATGCCGGTGAACAGGTGCGGCGAGCGCTTCGCCGGGCGCTTGCCTTTCTCCTTCTGACGCAACAGAGTGCCGTTGCATTCGTCCCAGAGCGCGGGAGTCACGATCGCTTCGACGGGAAGCTCGACCCATTCCTCTTTAGGTTTCAGCTTCCAAGCAGTCTTCTCGTTCTCGCTCCGTGTGTAGTTGGCTCGGCGGATGCCTTTGGCGGTTGTGTCTTGGATCAGGCGATCAATGGTGGTGTCAGAGAAGGCGGCACCGCCGCGGGTGCGATAGCCCTTCGCATTCAACAGCCGAGCCACTGTCTTCTTGCGCTTGTGTTCCTTGAATAGCTCGTAGACCAGAACGCGCACGGGCGCTTCATTGGGATCAGGAATGAGCTTGCCGTCCTTCCACTGATAGCCGAAGGTCGCAGCACCGCCGAGCGGCTTACCGAGCTTGGCGCGCACGGGAACTGATGCCAAGACGCGGGATGCGATCTCCTCCCGCTCCCACTGCGCCATCGCAGCGATCATTGTGTAGAACAGTCGGCCGGCAGGAGTCGAGGTGTCAATGCTCTCAGCGAGTGAGATCAGATCGGCGCCCGACGCATTGAACAGGTCGGCGAACTCCAATAGCTCCTTGGTATTGCGTGCCAGTCGTGCGAGCTTGGAGAAGATCAAGCCAGTGATCGCACCCGCCTTGATGTCGGCAAGCATCCGCTTCGTCTCGGGGTGCTCTTTGACCGTCTTCCCAGATACCGCGTCAAGGCGATACACCTCGACCACGTTCCAGCCTTTCGCTTCGGCATAGAGGCGGGCGCGACGCTCATGAGTCTCTGGTGATTCACCGCGCACCTGATCCTCGGTGGAGACGCGCAGCCAGATGGCGACTTGCTTGGGGGCCTGGTTTGCCATGCGATCTCCTCAAGTGCATGCCAAGATATTACACTAATTAGTGTATTTGTTGGGACTGATCTACACTATTTAGTGTGACCATAAGCCTGCAGTCAGACTTGCAATGAAGTACGAGGACTTTCGGGAAGAGTTGCGCCGCGCCGGGCTGTCCAATCGCACGTTCGCGGCATTGCTCGGGCTCAACCCAAACTCGATCAGCAACTGCAAGGCGTTCGGCGTCGTCCCAACCCACTTGGCGGTCATCGCGGCGCTCATTCGCGCGATGAAGGAGGCCGGCCTCGACTACGCGTCAGCGATTGCCCATGTGCCGATTGAGACGAAAGCGTCACGCGGTCGAGCACTCGGCCAACAACAACATGCGAAAGCAAACACTCAGCGTACAACGCTACGTGGCCGATGAGAGTGCGCACGTCATGCGATTGCTAAGCGTAGCTGCTGCGGGTTATCGGCGATGTACCGCCAAACTATGAGATCGACGACCTTGGTTTGCTCACCTGTAGTCGCGGCCAGCTCGCGACATAGATGATTGGCATCCCGAAATCCCAGAGACTCTGACAAGCGCACCAAGTGACGGTCTGGCTTCGCGACGTCCATGCCAAGATTCTTGGCCAGATGCCAAGCCGTGATTGGCCCGATGAACGGCAACGACTGGAGATGACGAATGGGGTCACCAAGCACGGCACCCTTGAACTCACTGAAGCCAACGGCATGAAGATGTCGTGCTGCCGCGAGGATCCCCCGCAACTTGGCTCGATTGGCGAACGTACTAGCGGCGGTCACGCAGCAGACCTCGCCGGACAGGACTATTGCTTCGGAAGATTCCCAATCGCAAAAGCAAAGCGAAACGTAGTCGAAGACGCGGCGCACAACCGACTCCCGGAAGCCCGAACACAGCGCAACCCATGCGTGCTCTCGTAGCAGGTCACTCTCTGTAAATCCTGCGAGGACTGAGTCTCGTTGCCAGACAATTTCAGCGGTCAGCCCCGCGCCTTTCACGTATTCGCGCGCCCTCGCAAAGAAGCGCTCGGCCGCCGGTAGGTTCGCCTTCATTCGCTTCTCGTACCGTCCCTAAAGGAATCGCGCCACCAGAGTCTCACGCGTAGCCAAATCAGCCATGCAGCAGGTTGGGCGTCGAGTTGCTTGCTCAATGCGACTTTCACAAGATGTCGTTGCTTTTGGACCAAGAACTCCGCTTCGGGAATAGGTACACCTACCGCACTTGCCATGTCATAGCGCGAGAACACCCGCTGACAAGCGTCTCGCTCGAAGGTGTCCGCCGCAAAGAGATATCCGGCCTCCCGCTTCACCTCAGCGTAGATGTCGAGCGTTCTCTTGTGCGCGTCAGCCCTGCCTTTCCAGTCGGTCTTCATCTGTACCAGAGTCAGAAAGAAGACCCCGGTGCCGAGTACTCCTACCCAGAGCTGGCCATCCAATCCGAACGGCGTCAGCCGAATATTCAATCGCGGCTCAACAAATGCCAGTGCGACCAACCAGGTCGAAACAGCCAAAATCAGTACGTCCAAGATGAAGGCGCGCAGAGCGTATCTGTCACGGAGCGCTGCATGTCCTGTGCAGAGCATGTCGGCGACCCTAGCGATTCTGGCCAACTCGTCGCGCTGCGACTGGCTCGAACTCATGGCTCCAGACCAAACAGAGCCCTCCACTGCGGGACCGAAGCGGCAGCCGTGGCGTTCCGCATCCGACGCGCGATTCGACTTAGTAGATGGCTCGTCGCGACGCGCTCGGGGCTGCTCTCCGGACCGAGGTAGGCGTCAACGTGGACGGACTGGCCGGTGCTGTCGCGAATCGGTGACAGCACAAGCTCACGTGCGCGCTCAAAGAATGTCGGCAGCATTGCCGAGGTAGTCTTCTCTCCGGCGTAGTCGCGAAATGCTGCAATTGCCAAACTCTCAACGTGATATCCGCTGAGCCGTTGGCCCTCCGGAAGTTCACCATTGATCGCCTTGGCGAGCTTGATCGTCGGGACAAGCTTTCCGCCACATGCCGCGTTTCGAGCACTGAGCGCCTCCTTGAACGCCAACGGATTGATCTCGGACCATGCATCACGTCGCGACGATGGGACATGGACAAGGCCGTCTGCTCCCTTGATCGCTGGAAGCAGCTGAATGACCATTCCATCACCGTAGTCGATGGTCACCGCCATCCGCCCGTGCGTCACGGTCGCGCCGGCAGGCATCCCAGCACCAACGATGCTCGCCATTTTTTCCAGCGCTCGCTGCGGACTGTGATCTTCGAGATCGCTATCGTTCAGCAGAACGAGCGAGTCAATGTCACTCAGTCCATCCACATACGTGTGCTTCGCAACAGAGCCGCCAAACAGCGGATCAAACGTTCCGTCAATCTCGCCTTGCAACAATGCCCGCACGGCATCCAACCGATCGCGTACCGCCTGAACATCACGGCTGTTGTAGCTCCCGAGCAGTTCACTCAGCGTGCCCGCCAGTTCGACCTCAAATTGCTTGACGGTCGACTCATCCTCGGCTTTGCGGACCGTGTCTCGCAAGTCGTCAGGGCTGCGCCTACTGAACGTTGATCCACCACCGCTGCCACCCATCACTTTTCTCCCAACGCTTCCATCGCACTCTGCAATGAAGTGCGAAATAGTTCCCGGTGATGCGTAAATACGCCGAAGTCATGGGCAGTCAAGAACCGTCGCATCTCCAGTTCGAGATCTGTCATGTAGTAGTAGTTCTGGTTCCAGCAGCGCGCGTCAACCATATGCGCCTTCGTTGTGACGCCGAGCTTCAGCGCGCCGAAATTATGTTTATAAACGGTCAGGCCTTCGTGAAATGCGAACCGGAGCCAGGTCAGACCATCAAAGATATCAGCGCCCGCCAAGAAGTACATCGGCGTGGAGATGGTATCCAAGCTACCGAATACATGAATGGGCGTCTCCAGCCCGGCAGCAGACAGCGCTCGCCTCAACTGCGCAATGTTCTTCATCCTGTCCACCAGCGAGTTCCCAATCTCCTTCTCGGTCACACCGATGATGTCGAACTCCGCAAACCGATGAACGTGTTTGATCACTTCGGTGATCGGGAGCAGTGTTTGAGCCTCAGTTTCAGGCTTCAGCAACAGCTCTCGCAAGAACTCCGTGCGGCCGGGTGCCATCGCAAGCGCGCGCTCAATCTGCTCAACAATGGCGAGCCGAGCTTTCGGATGGTCGTAACTTATCAGGACACTGGGAACAGTGGGATGCCAAGCCGCAATCACTTCCTCATGCATCTCCTTGCTCCATGCCTTTGGCTGATGCTCCTTGTCTCCGAGGTCGGATAGTTCGGCATCCTTCGACGCCTCATAGCCCCCGCTGTCGAGGAAAAGCAGCGAGGGGAACTCAAATGGGGGCTGGATCTTCTTGTAGTGGAGATCATAGGCACTGACGAGCGTGACGCCCTCGATCAACTCTGAACAGTACTCGATGATCTTGGCAACATCTGGGAAGCCCTTGCTTGAGAACGAAGGCACGAGCAGCGGCGTGCGTTCGATCTCGACACCATTCAACTTGATCGCCCTACGTCTCGCTAGCATCCAAGTGCCTTTCGGTCGCGGCACGAAGCACAGGCTCCGCAGCTCGGGCTTACTCCACGCTCGCAACTGTAAGTCCGCTGGACGGAAAGTCGTGACCGAACAAAGTAGTCGTAGACATCCTGCTTCGACCAATCGATGAACGGCGCTATGACTTGCACCTTACCGTCGGTGTGCTCTGCAACGGCACGATTGATCAGACTGAGAAACGCGGGCGAGCAGTCGTAGTACGGCGTACCAGCATGCAGGCCCAAGGCAATCGAATCGGTGCGACCGCGTGTCGCGAACAATGCCGCGAAGGCGAGAAGCGCATTTCTGCCAACAAGCTCACCGTCACCCAATGGCAAACCGCAGGCAAAAGAGATTCGTCGCAACTCAATTCCAAGCTCAGCGGCAACAGCCTCTACCGCTGCGGACTCCGGTCTCGCCGCAGCTTGCCCATGGTCAACGAACATCGCGGAGACGCTCAGCCCTTGCGCCATCAGGAAGGCAGCACATGCGGCCGAGTCGATCCCTCCGCTCATGAGAACCGTCGCGCGCAACTCTTGTCCCATGTTGTCATACCTCAGTCTGAAGTACCACGACGACAGATCGCTGAGGTGGTCAAGAGAACAGTCGATGCACCCTACTTAACCAACATGGTCAGCTTTGGCTTCAGCAGTTCTGCCGCTGGGTTCTTCGGCAACCACACTTCGACCTGTCCTGACGGCGCTGGTAGCCCCAGGCGAACTGGCGCCGCAGTCGCATAGCCCTTGGTCTTGAGCTCCGCAGCGATCTGCTCCGCCTTTGCGCGATCCTGATCATTGAAGTATCGGACCTGCGGGTCTTTCGGCATCTTCGACGTGTCGATCTTCTCAACGGCGCTCGCGACCGAAAACGTCTTCTGCAAGCCTGAGATCACTGACTTGGTATCCGCCGTATCGGTCTTGTCTTGCTGCACGTACACCTTGCCCAAATCGGGAGACGAGCCGGATGACGCAGGCGGGGCGACTGGCAGAGCCGACACAGTCGCGGCCGGCTTGGCAGATTCACTTCCAGCGGCTGGCGGGGTGACCAGGGACACAATTTGCAGAAATGCTTTGGGGGAAGAGTCTTTGATGCTGATGTCAGAGTTTCCGATCCCGCCTGATACGTCAAACGAGCCGACCTTCGCAACCTTGCCTTTGAGTTCACCTGTGGTGGTCGTACTCAGTACGAAATCGCGCTGTCCGGAGACGGTGCCGCGCACCATTCGCACGGGTTGGCCGCCCATAGCTTCCAGGCACTCCTTCTGGGCAACCAGTTCTTTCAGATGCTTGTCGTTGAGCACAGTGACGACCGGCTCCTTGATCTGATAGCTGAAGGTGTCAGCGTCTTTCGCGCTGGCACCAAGCTCGGCGATCTGCGTCAACACAGCGTTGTCCAGTCCCAGACTGATCGCCAGACTCTTCGAGAGTTTGTAGTCGGGAAACATCGTCGGTGCAGGCGCAGAGGTCGGCGGAGTCGGTGGTTTGCACTCGGCGATCGGGATGACCTTGTCCATGCGCAACGGCGTGCCGATCGGGTAGTCAAGCGTCATCACGAAGATGCGATAGTCATCACTGTCCCCAATCACTTTGCGGGCGCGCTCCATCAACTGCGCCTCGAACTTGTCAAACTCGGTCCAGACTGTTTCGAGGGCGGTCTCTCCCTTCTTTGGAGAAGACGCCGCAGCGCCGTTGTCTTCCTTTTTCGGACACGCGCTGAGCATTGGCGCAATGGCAATCACCAAGGCACACAACGAATATCGCTTTACCGTCTTCATGGAGGCTCCGTGCGACGTTGTCGCCGCGCACTATCGTAGTCACTCGTCTGTGCTCCGGCAATAAGCTCGCTCCCTTGCGCGTCGCACAGACTGAACGTACTTCGATTTCTCCTACGAATTGTGGATGCCAACAACTGAATCTTGCGCCACCCTACTCTGGGAGTACGCCTGAGCGAAGGAGAAGGAATGGGCACGAGCAAGAGCGCGAAGAAGTCGGCCAAGCCAGCGCGCACGCAGCAAGGCAAGAAGAAGCACACCGAGTCACTGTCAGGCGCCGCTCAGGCAACCGCGACCGGTGACGTCGAACTCGATCGCATCAAGCGTCTCATTCGGGCCAAAGGCGAAAGCTTGCTTACGCTGCCGAATGTCACCAGCGTTGGAGTCGGCTACAAGATCACCGCGGGCCAGCGCACCACACAACCGGCGCTACAGTTCAGTGTCTCAAAGAAGCTCGAACCGCAGAGTCTCGCGGCGGAGAGCATCCCCGCCCTACCTCAGTCGATCAACTTCGAAGGCGTCGAGATTCCCACCGATGTGATCCAGCGCTCCTATGTGCCGGCGTATCAGGTCGTGGACGTCAAGGCAAAGCCTGAGCGCAAGTCCCGCGTTGACCCGGTCATGCCCGGGGTGAGCATCGGACATATCTCCTCGACGGCGGGAACCCTGGGAGCGATCGCAGTCGATCGCGCGACGCATTCACCGGTGCTGCTGAGCAACTGGCATGTTCTCTGCGGGGCGGTCGGCAAGATCGGTGATGCGATTGTCCAGCCTGGTCCCTTTGATGATGATCGGACCGACCGTAACTTGGTTGGCGAACTCTTGCGCAGTCACCTTGGGTTGGCTGGCGACTGCGCCATTGCCTCGATCACTGGCCGGCGACTGGACGACCACATCGTTGACTTGGGCGTCCGGGTGGAATCGATCGGGAAACCAGAACTTGGCGATCTGGTGGTGAAGAGCGGCAGAACGACCGATGTCACCTATGGCGTCGTTGCGCGCGTTGATGCGCTCTTCAAGATGCCGTATTCGGGCATGCCGGAACAGACGATTGGCGGCTTCGAGATCGAGCCGTCACCGACTCACCCGGCAGTAGCCAATGAAATCTCGAAGGGTGGTGACTCAGGCTCCGCTTGGATGGCAGTCGATGGGCACGACAAGGTGACTTCGACCATGCTCGGGCTGCACTTTGGCGGCGATGCCGAGGGCTCGGACGGTGAGTTCGCCCTCGCGTGTTATGCGCACAGTGTATTTGAGAAGCTGGAGATCGACCCCACCCCGAAGGTTGCGGGACCGGAACAACTGCGGATAGTGTCAGCCGAGTCGATCAATTCACTGCGGACTGGCTTTGATGCCGTGTTCCTCGACTTCGAGGTTCCGCGTCCGAAATTCTCGAAAGCGGCTGCGGATGATCTTGTTGGTCTCGCCGGTGGCGACTGGATCGACTACTGCCACTTCACCGTGTGGCTGAGCAGGTCGCGCCGCTTGCCGCGTTGCGTCGCATGGAACATCGACGGTGCGAACAAGAAGAGTCTTAGCCGCAAAGGCATCGCTTTCGTCAAAGACGATCGCGACGGTTTGGACGAGTTCCAATTCGGCGACGAGTTGTATTCAGGGAACGACCTAGATCGCGGCCATGTCGCGCGACGCGACGATCTGGTGTGGGGCACACCCGCCGACGCGAAGCAAGGCAACCAGGACAGCTTTTTCTTCACCAACATGACGCCACAACACAAGGCGTTCAATCAGTCGAAGCTCAAGGGTCAATGGGGGCTACTGGAAAACGCGATCCTCGATGAGGTCGACTTGAAGGACCTGCGCGTCAGCGTGATGGGCGGCCCAGTCTTATCAAACACGGATCTTGCATATCGGACGGCGCAATTGCCCTCGGAGTATTGGAAGGCGGTGTTTTACGTCGACGATGCGGACGGCGAATCAAAGGCAAGGGCTTTCATCCTCACGCAGAAAGATTTGCTCAAGACCATCACACCCGAATCGTTGGAACTCGAAGATTTTCGTTGGTATCAGGTGCCGCTCTCGACGATTCAGCAGCGGACAGGCGTTCGCTTTGCCGCATCCTTGCATTCTCTGGACAGCAAGTTTCCTCAGGTCATCGGTATCGAGTCTGCAAGGTTGATCCAGGACGGCAACTTCTTCAACTAGGCCGAGAGTGACGCCTTATCGAGTCACAACCCGGGAGTGATGTGGATACCTCTGCTGCCCGAGTGCATGCGCACCTGACGACGGCTGCGTTTGCAGACAGACTCCAAGCCAATCTCTGTCGTACCTACCCGGTGAGATGATCGAGGCGCCTTAGAAAGCTGCGCGGGGGCGCGGCCCCCAGGTGCCGCGCCGCGCTGGTCCGCGGTCTACTCCCACGAGCGCCAGCGCGGTTGGCGCGGGGTATAGGAGCGGGCCTCGATGGCGACGCGAAGGGCGTGCCAACTACGGTTCCACGCTGCTCGCCGCAGCGATCTCGACACTGCTACGGAGATGCGTCGCTGCTGCTCCGTCACCTCGTTTGAGGATGCACCAGAGCGGTGTACGGCCTATCTTTGTGCCATGCAACGCTCTCGGACTTCCACACGTCGGCTGCAACGCAAGCCCCAAGGAACCAGAATCACCCGGACCGACGCCACGTGTGCGCCACTCCATGGGGGATGCAATGAAGGTCATGGTTCAGTTCGACGATGCAACGGCAAACGTGCTGCGCCGTTCCGGGGGTGTATCGACAGGCAGGACCGACGCCAGCTCGGCAGTCGGCAAGCTGAAATCGGTCCTCGACCGGTTCGGCGTCACCCTGGAACCTGTGCATCCCGATCCTACGCATCCAATGCTCGCGCCGTTCTTCGCGATCCAGGCGCCGGATCGCAATACGGCAGACACCCTCATCGATGAACTGAGAACGTTCGCGGGCGTGACTGCAGCGTACCTCGCGCCCGAAGCCCAGCCCCCCTGATTTTTTATCCCAACCACAGGAGACCGTCATGGCCACAACCGGCAAACGCGCCACCCACCCACCAACTCCCGCGGATGCACGGTCCAGCTTCAAAGGCGAACGCGAACTCATCGTCGTGACCCGCCCCGAAGCTGGCCTGCGAGCAGCGCGCGGAGCGGTGGAGTCGATGGCAGGACATGACGTCGATCCGCTCAATCAACTGCTCACCGCGAGCGGCGCCGAGATGGTGCCGGTGTTTGGTACTGAGAGCCGGGTGGCCCGCGCCATGGCGGCTGCCGCGCCGGAAGCCGCTGCCGCGTTCACGTATGACCTGACGTCGTTCTACCGCGTCAAGGCCGACGACGATCAACTCGAGGCGCTGGCCGCCAAGATGCTCGAGCTTGACCTGGTCGAGGGCGCCTACGTCAAGCCCGAGGTGCAGCCGCCGGTGTTCATCGAGGAGTTCATGGCACCGCGAGTCGCTGAGGAGCCGCCGGCCGCCACGCCGGACTTCTCGGCCCAACAGCTCTACCTCGACCCGGCACCTGGGGGCATCGACGCGCGCTTCGCCTGGACGCAGCCCGGCGGCAAGGGCCAAGGCGTACGGATCATCGACATCGAAGGCGCGTGGCGCTTCAGCCATGAGGACCTGTTGCAGAACCAGGGCGGCGTGATTGGCGGCACCCAGTCGACGGACATCGGTTGGCGCAACCACGGCACCGCCGTGACGGGCGAGTTCGGCGGTGATGACAACGGCTTCGGCGTGACGGGCATCTGCCCGCAGGCCAACGTGCGTGCGATCTCGATCTTTGGCGGCGGCCAGGGCGGCGCGAAGGCAGTGACCGATGCCGCCAATGCACTGAGCCCGGGCGACATCATCCTCATCGAACTGCACGCTCCCGGCCCCCGCAACAACTTCACCGACATTGGTGGCCAGCTCGGCTTCATTGCGATGGAGTTCTGGCCGGACATGTTCGCCGCCATCGTCTACGCGACCTCGGTGCGCGGGGTGATCGTGGTCGAGGCTGGCGGCAATGGTGCTGAGAACTTTGACGACCCGCTATACGACGCGCGCCCCGCAGGGTTTCCGGCAAGCTGGAGCAACCCATTCAATCCGGCGAATCCTCAGTCGGGTGCGGTCCTGGTTGGCGCCGGTGCGCCGCCCCCCGGCACGCACGGCCAAAACCACGGCGCGGACCGGTCGCGGCTTGCGTTCTCAAACTTCGGAGCACGCGTTGATGTGCAGGGCTGGGGGCGCGAAGTGACCACCACCGGCTACGGCGACCTGCAGGGCGGCAGCAACGAGGACCTGTGGTACACGAACACCTTCAGCGGCACGTCGAGTGCCTCGCCGATCATCGTCGGCACGCTCGGCTGCATGCAGGGGGTCTTGCGCGCCGCCAGCAAGCCGCTGCTGACACCGGCAACCGCACGCAACTTGCTGCGCGCCACCGGCTCGCCCCAACAAAGCGAGGTCGGCCGTCCGGCGAGCCAGCGCATTGGCAACCGCCCCAACCTGCGCCAGATGATCGGTACGATCTCGCCGGTCAACACGGTGCCCCTGCATCGCTACTGGAACCCCGGTATCGGCGACCATTTCTACACCACCAACTGGGCGGAACTCGGGTCGGGCAAATGGGGCTGGGGATACGAGGGCATTCAGTGCCACGTGCTGCCGCAGCCGCGGGCGGGGACCGTGCCGCTGTACCGCTACTGGAATGCCGCCGCCGGCGATCATTTCTACACGACCAACTGGGCCGAGCTGGGATCAGGCGGATCCGGCTGGGTCTACGAGGGCATCCATTGCCATGTCTACCCGACCCAAGTGGCCGGTACCGTGCCTCTGTACCGGTACTGGAACGGGCAGATCACCGACCACTTCTACACCACGAACTGGGCTGAGTTGGGATCGGGCCGGTGGGGCTGGGGATACGAAGGTGTGCAGTGCTACGTATTCGCCCAGCCCGCGCAGGCACCTCTTGCGGAAGGCACTGCGGCTTTCGCCGAGCCAGCACACGACGACCCGGCGGCTGGTGAGGTGCCGGAGACCTTCAGGACCGGCCCCGGCACGGGAATGGCGTTGAGCGAAAGCGCACCGGGTCATCCCTCGTCATTTGTCGTTTCACGGTCGGGCGTCCCGGACACATTCACTGTGCGGTCCGACGCAAAGGCAGGTACGCGCAGGGCTGGCAGTAGTGCTGGGCACGTTGTCGTCAACATCCATATCTCTGCTGGGTCGGCGGACGATGCCGATGCGCCGTCGTCTTGAAGCGTGGCCGGCGTGCACCAGCTCGACCATGGTCACGCCGAGCATTGACGACTGATCGAGCCGCAACCCTTGTCACTGCTGGGTTGCGGCTCTTGTGCTGCTTGCATGCCTACGTAACTACCTCCATTTGAACTTGAAAGGATTGGGTGAGTGGGTTGGCCACTTGGCACGGGCAAGCCATCGCGCTGCGCGCAGACGGCCTGATCGAGCAACTTCCAAGATCGCTCAGCTGGCGCCGCTCCGATGAGGTGAGCGCAGTGACGCCACACTCGATGGACTCAATGTGACCCGCACCAGCCGAAGTGCGCAGCAGCCTGAGGCGGTCGCGGCGCCTGCGCAGCCGCGCGCTCGTCGATCAAAAAAATGCACCGTTGTTGACAACAACGGTGCATTCCTCGACCCCATCAAACGCCACCGATCACCCCCACTGCTCCTCGGGCAGTCGATCCTCACGCACGCTGAACGATCCTTCCGTCGTCGCAAAGTGGGTCAGCCCCAGCGCAGCGGCATCGTAGAGCCCCTGCCTCGGGTCTTCGCTCATCCAAATCTTTCGCACGGGTGGCACCTGAAACGAGAACGCCGGAATCTCCTTGGCGATCCGCAGTGCTATCTCATACTTGGTAGTTGGTACCACTTCCGCAAAGCAGTGCTTCACGCGCTGCCATGAATAGCGGAACACCACGATGCACTTTCTACGCGCCAGTTCGACAAGCTGTCGATACAGCTCCCTGATGCGCACACAGCGATGGCATGCCTCATCGGTCCAGTCTTCAAGCACTAAGACGATGGGCGAATAGCGATCAATCATGTCTTCGACGAATTTAAGAATGCGGCGATTCTTCTTCGGCTCGCGCACCTCTTTGACTCCCCAGTCATAGGGCGCATACGGCCCTTCAAACAGAACGAAACCGAAGCCTCGACTGTTGGGGAAGATGGAGAACACAAGCGCCTCGGGAATTGCACTGGTCATACTCCTTTCTTATGTGAGCTCGTAATTGCACGAGCAAGCATGGACTGCAGGAGTTCATGCTTGCGCACACCGCGGAGTGTGCTGTCGGCCTTGAGTGCTTCACGTAAGCCGGCGGCGTTTCGGAGCACCCCCTCCTCTACTTCCGCATAGAGGTGCGGGAAAAGCTCGACGGTGCTGCCACCGAAGATGATCAGGCAAGCGATCAGGGTACGCACGCTCGGGAGGCGCTCATCGCGCTCCAATCGCGATACTTGCGCACGACTCTTTGCCCCCAAGAGTTGCGCCAGTTCGCGTTGCGTGAGGCCCCATTGCCTGCGCCGTGTTCGCAGATATGAAGGTACTCGTGACGACATAACACTCGATCTCGCCGTCCGTAGACAACAAGAACACCGTCATTGTCGGCGTAGAGAGGCTAACGACGAAGAGGGGAAAAGGTGACCGTGGCGGCAACTTCGGGTGAACGTGGGAGTATCGCGACGACGGGCATCGGTGCCGACCCCAAGATCACCGCGACAAGTCGTGGCTCAACTGCAATGGTGGAGGTTGTCGGGCACCCGGTGCATCGTCCCCAATGCCGCCCGTCTACCCGGAACGCTCGAAGCTGCTGGACAACACAGCTTGCTCATCGTCAAGAGCACGACTCGCTTCGTTGCGCCTCCACAGTCTTGGGGATTACCGACGTCCCTTCAATCCCGCATGCTCCGGCGACCCGCATGCGTAGGGCAGTGAAGAGCGGATTGCTGCCGTGTCTTCGTCGCAGGCACGCAAGAAGATGCGAGATGAACCACGCAAAGTGTTCACGATGCAAAGACAGGAGGCACCATGAAGAGGCGCGCCGATAGCCGACAACGTTGGGGACACACAATCGCAACGGATGCATCATTGTGCCGCCCACATAGGGCAGCGATTGTCGTCGCCGTCACCGCACTTTCCTTGCTCAGCGGCTGTGCTCACAAGGTGGTGTCATCGCAGTCGATCGAGAGCGATGCGGCATCGTCACTCGGCGAACCTGGCGGTCTGGTGTACTCCCTTCCGAAGACACTGTTGTCCGTCGCTGGCGCACAAGATGCCGAAGGCAAGATCACCTATACGGTGATCCCGGTGGTGATGCCAGACCACTCGGCACAGTTCCGCGTGCGCTATGCCGCTTCCAATTTTGCCGACGACGACCTCAACATAGCGGTCGACAAGAACGGCCTGTTGGGCACGGTGAAGACAGTCTCGACGGATCGTACCGGCGATATCGTGATCGCCATCGCGAAGGCTGGCGCCGCTGCCGTGTTCAAACCCTCACTGGCTTCAATTGATAGTGAGGCGCCCAAAGCCAAGCCATCTGCCTATCCCTTTACCGCGCTCTATGACTTCGGACAACTGGTCAAGAAGGGTGGCAGCGCCGAACTTCCAGATGGCGCCACGCTTCGGCTTGATCCGAGCTGGAAACTGAGTCGCGACGCAGATCGATCGACCGAGACGGAATGCAAATTCTCACTCTGTTTTCGATCGGTCATGCCAGTGCAGGCGCGAATCGACGCAGTAGCTGCGACGAATGACAAAGACTTCGTCGGTCAGTTCGCGTTCGTGGCGATCAATCCGCTTCGGATCGAAGGAGTAGACCTCCAGTCTGGCTCGATGGCAACTCGCACGAATACCTTCACCTTTGAAGGTGGCCTGCTCACTTCAGTCGCAATCAACAAGCCGAGCGCTGCCCTGGCGATCGCGAACCTTCCGCTCAATGTCTTGAAGGCGATCCTCGCCGTTCCAACTGAATTGCTGACCTTGCGAATCAGCAATGTTGACCAGGAGAAAAAGCTCGCGACCTCCCTCAAGGAGCTTCTCGACGCACAGCAGGCGCTCCAGAAAGCCCAGGCCGACGCAGCAAAGGCAGCGACCGGAGCCGCGTCAGCCCCGGTCGCAAGTACGGGTTCGCCACCGTAGCTCGCGGCTAGCCGCTCGATCTGACGCCGTGTAGTCAATCTCGACAGACGATGCGGAGAAGACATGGGTGTTCCCTCCGAAAAAATTACGCGCCTACGGGCCGCATACGCTGCACATCAGCTGACACTGTTCGTCGGTGCCGGAGCATCAGTAGCAAGCGGCCTCCCCAACTGGTCGCAGTTGCTGAAGCGTGTCTTCATCAACAGCTTCAACGGCATCGGTAATCGCGATCCCGCAGTCTTTCAAGCGGCAGCGCAAGAGTGGTTCGACGCTATCGACATGCCACTTGAGATTGTTGCGCGTGAATTGCGGGCATCATTTGAAGACCCAGCGAGATTTCTGTCGTGGGTGCGGTTTGCGCTCTACGCGGGGGTGCCGACCAAGCCGAGTGGGCTACCGGCGGCAGAGTTCATCGAAGCGTTGGAGAACAACAAGACGCTGTCTGCGCTGGCAGAAATGTGCAGCAAGTCCACCTACGGAACGTCGGGAGTGCGCAGGGTGGTCAGCTACAACTTCGACGACCTGCTTGAGCTACGACTCGGTACGTCGCCGCATTGCACGATTTGGGGGAAGTCCAATACGCGGCCGGCGCGGCTACCGATCTATCACGTACATGGGTACTTACCCACACGGAACCCAGACTCACCATATCCTGCGAACAAGGCCTCACACCCAAACGAAATTGTGCTGACCGAAGATCAGTACCACCGCGAAGCAGCAACACCATACGCTTGGTCTAACTTGATTCAACTGCAATCTACGTCGGATTCGGTTGGACTTACCGTAGGCTTGTCGATGACCGATCCAAACATGCGGCGTCTTCTCGACATTGGCGCGCAGACCTCGGTGAAACCCGAAATCTATTCTCTCCAGCAGCGTCGAGTTCACCCACCGCTGACAAGCAAGCAACTCGAAGCGATTGCTGCAATGACGAATCAGTTGCTCCAATCACGCCCGTGGCTGCGGGGACGAATGACCGGAAAGAGCATCACCGCATCAAAGTCATTTGTCGATCGATGTCGAAAGCATTGGGTACGGATGGAGGACCTTGTCTTCGAGCGGCAAGTCAAGGTCATGAACGAGCTGGGTGTGCAGCCGATTTGGTGTGCTCATGATGAGATCCCCGACCTCCTCGCTGAGGTTGCACGGAGCTAGCGAGAAGCTCTCGCGCGACAGCGCAACGGGGCACCTTCATCGAATCGGCTCTGCCGGGCAATTTGGTGGCCGCGTAGCCCGTCGGCCCAGACGCCGCAGCAACAAGAACAGGTTCACAGTTCACGTTGAGGGCATAGCGGCCAAGGGAGTGGAAGTGCGACATCCGAGACAACATCGGGGACGATGGGGACGTGGGGCTGGCGCAGGCAGGAGTCAGGCCATATGCCACGAGGCGCCACAACGTGGCTCCACTGCTAAGGGCCGCCGGCAACGACGCTCACCAGTTGCTCCCCACGTCCCCAATGTCCACCCGCGGACGATTGCACACTAGGACAACAATTCGATGACGGCAGTCAATGGCAACTGCCAAGCACGGAGTGCTCAGAACGAACTCCTCTTCACTCGCCCTTCATGGGGATGCCATAACGCTCGACGAGGAACGCAAGCCTTGCGTTGTCGGCCAGTGGCACGACGTACACGCCGTGGCTTTTGTATGTCGGCAGAGTGAGGCGCTTCCGAATGATCTCCCCGACATAGCGCGGGGTCACGAAGCGCTTGAAATCCTTCGCGTGTCGCTCAACTACGTGCGCGGTGATTTCGCTCACTGACAGTGTCTTGCGATCTCCCCGATCGCGAAGATCACAAATCGCCGAGAGAACCAGCGCCTCGGGGCAAAACGATCGATCAAATTGCAGTTCATCATCCATGGTGTTTGCGAGTGTCCGAATGCGTTCGCGATCTTTCGCACTGGAGATGATGGAGAGCAATGGCACAAGAAGCTGATTGGTACGCGCCGAGTGATGCTCGTTACGCTCGCTCTGATCGATCGCCAGGGTGTGCCGGTGCTGGAAGCGATACGACAGCAGCCTATTGCGCAGCGCTGCGGCTTCCGTCTTCTGCACGTCAGGAAGGTTGAGCGGAATCTCGGACCGTATCGAACGGTTCCCCATGGCTTCCGTGAGGCAGCGACTCTCCAGCGCTTCGTCTTCGAACGAGTGGCGCATTGCGATCAGCTTCGGGCCGTAGACATGAAACGCGATCGGCTCGAAGTCGCGCTCACGGTTCATCGAGGTACGCAGCACCGGGAACCCGCGCACATTGCCTTGATTGAGAATCTTGACGATATCGGACTGTTCATCGCTGAAACGGAAGTCGGCCTCGTCAATGATGAGGGTGCCGCGAAAGTGATCGAGGGTATGAAAGATCGGTGAGACCGTCGCTGCACCACTCGCAAAGAAGGCTTTGTAGCAAAGGGAGCCGATGACCGAGAGGGCGCGCGTTTTTCCGGTGCCGAAGTCACCGCGGAAGCGCAGGTACGGCAACTCGTTGAAACTGTCATAGACCCAGGTGAGCAGCACGTACCAAATTGCCGCGCTCCTGAACTCGGGTGACAGGTCGAGGTATTGATCGAAGTACTGGCCGATCTCGTCGGCCAAATCGATGGGCGACGCGATCGGCTCCGGTTTCTCCGGAAGCAGCAACACCTCATGACGGATCAAGTTGTGGGTGTACGGTACAGGCGCGAGCATGACGCCACCAGACTCGACTGAATCGACGACACTTACGTCAGTACCGTGCCCAATAGCGAGGCGCGTCTTCTTCTCGGTCGGTGACGCAACCAGTTCAATGAGGTCACCGTTCGCCTCGATCGACGAGACGATCTGCGTCGGCTTCTTTGCTTGTTTCTGGTTGTCCCCTGGCATACCGTCCACGGTACGGGCAACAGGTAGGTCTTGGTATGCATGATTCCGTGACTAAGGGTCACGTCTCCACGGCTACGTCGTCGACGGTTGTCGTGCGAGCATCGACAGATGCCAATACCTGATGACGAAGTTGAAGCATTCCGCAAACTCCAAGAGGATGCGAGCGGCGAACCTATGAGTTTCGATGACGCACGCGAGCAATTTACGCGGTTGCGTCTGCTGTGGTGGACACTGTCGCATCGTCCTCCGGAAGAGGGGGAAGAGCCGTATGAACCTCCCCCTCCGCCATGGCTCTGATGTCACGCAGGGGTTGGAGCAGATCGAGCAAACTCGGATCAAGCTCTTCCAAAAGTTCAAACTGGGTTCTAACGTCGACACCTGAGCTCCACATCGAGAGATTCGACGGCTCTTCCGCATACAACGTGAAGGGCTTTCTGGCTTCATAGCTCAGCTTTTTGTCGGTCAGGCGATAGTTCAAACCGACCGTTTTCAGAATCATCCGCTTGGTATGGTGCGTTCCGACAGTGAACCAGGAGACGGCTCTGTACTTGAACGCTTTCAGCTCTGCGCCGAGTTCAAACCAAAGGTTGGTTTTCGCGACTCTGCCTTGACGCTCAAGCAATTCCGCGCGCTCGAAGTGCACTGCGTGTCGTTGCGTGAGGTACTCATCCTCTTCGATGAGACCACGCGAACACATGTTGGTCAGGGACGCCAGTTGTTCAGTCAACGCATGTTGCCGATCCACAATGCCCCTCTGTGTCGCGGTGACGGACAACCCGCGTGATGCGGCATCGCTCGCCGTTGCTGCTGCCAGGAGTCGGAGCATTGTGTTGTCGAGCGAGAGTCTCTGGATCATTGCGATCATCTGGCGTTCTAGATCGGCAGCGCCAATTGCCGGTTGCCGACAGATTTCATCTGAGTTCCTGCGCGTGCAACGGTAATAGTCGTAGTGGCTGCCGAAGCGATTGATGTGGTGCTCGGCCGTGATCATCAGACCGCATCCGCCACAGCGAATCAGGCCAGTGAACGGAAACGAATGCGACTGCGGACGTTCCGCATGCTTGCGTCTTATGACGCCTTGCAGGCGATTGAAGTCGGCAATGGAGATCAGCGCCTCATGCTTTCCCGGATACAGGCGGCCGTTCCATGAGAACTGGCCCGTGTAGAAGGGGTTGGCGAGAATCTTGTAGAGGGTGCTTCGCGCGAGAGGTCGGCCTTTGTAGCGACGGTCATTCGGTAGTCGGTACCCCCATTCATCGGTAGCGATACGCAAGAGCTGGCTCACTGGGTAAACGCCGGTCAGTGCGAGCGCAAAAAGGCGCCTGAGAAAGGCAATGTGTACGGGATCCGTGACCACCGTTTTCGTTGCAGGGTCGCTGCGATAGCCCAATGGGAACGCCCCAGGACGCCAGCCTCGCTCGGCCTTCGTGCGATTGCCGCGCCTGATGTTCTCGCTCAAGCTATCGACGTAGTATTTGGAGAAGCCGAGCAGCACCGAGAGCATCAGCTTGCCTTGTGGCGTGTTCTCGAATGAGAACGTCGGAAAGCGCAGGTCTTTCAGTACGCCCTGGTCAAGCAGATAGATGATGCGCCCGCCGTCAACCGAGTTGCGCGCGAGGCGATCGGGGTGCCACGCGATCACGCCGTTTGCCTGACCTGCCTCGATCCCACGCAGCATCTCCTCGAAAATCGGCCGACCGGGCGCCTTTGCGCTGTGGGCCTCTCGGTACGTGTGAACAATTTCGATATCGGCGAGCCCGCCGAAAGTTCGTAGCAATTCGGCAAGCTGAGAGTCGATCGACAGGATTTGCCGATCTTCTGCTTCGGATGACTTGCGGCAGTAGATGAAATACTTCATGTGCTTTGGGTGACATCACCCTAGCAACCAAGAAGCACTGACACAAGGCATGCAAATGGTGCCGCCTTCGCACGGTCACTTCAGCCCGGCACGCCTGGTCAGTCGCCGCATCAAGACGGCCGGGCTACTCACGCCTTCAGTACGTCGACAACGGCGCGGATAAGCAGGATGGCGCGCTGTCGATCCTTCGCCGACAGCGCCGCGACGGTGTGCTGAATGGTGTCAATTTCATCAACAACGCGCGGACTCGCTCCCCCGAGGAGCGACGCGACGGTTACGTCGAGTGCCCCGGCGAGATCGACAAGCCGGGCGAGCGATGGAAGTGTGGCCCCTCGCTCGAAGCGACTGATGGTCTCCGGATCGGTTTCTACCGACTCGGCAACGTCGGCCTGCGTCAACGCGCGCGCGAGCCTCGCCTTGCGCAGTGCGCGTCCCAGCTGCTCACGCAGCTTCTTCTCACTCTCCTTAGTCACTCAAAGCACCACCCACCGAAACCGAGGTGGTGTGGAGTGTTGACATTCAACGCACCATGTTGAATGATCTTATTCGTTGCTTGTCAACAGATTAGGTTGTCTTCGCCGTGACGGATCGCGGTGTCGATCTATTCGCTTGCGACATTCGCCGAGGCGCGACCGCTTACCGGTCGGGCGACCGAAACGAGCCGTGCGATTGAACGAAGAAAACTGTCGATACAGGTGGGGCATCATGCTCAAACGTCTCTTGGCGCTCACTGCCGCTCTACCCCTTTTCAGCCCGAACGTGGGCGCGATCCAAAACGGCCCCGGGCTGGCGACGTACTCGCCGCATGTGTTCGCTGTCGGGATGCCGCAGGACGCCGTGTTCATTGAACGGAAGAAGCCCTGCAATCCCGCGGCGCTGACGAATTACCCCCATGTAGCCGGCGACAGCCTCGTCTGCAACTTCTGGATCAAGGACAAAGTCGGTTGGGTCACTGTTCACGGCAACTACACGCAGGGTGGCGCTACCGCCCTGTGGAAGGAGCAAGGCGGCAAATACGTGAACGTCCAGTGGTGGACCTACGCTAAGACCAATAGGGGCTTCAACTACCACGCGGCCGGTGCTGCTTCTGAAACGGTAGCGATGGGTTCGAGCCGATCAACATCGGCGCCAAACCAGCAGCAAGGCAACTATCCCGGCTGCGCCAAACTCAAGCAGGGCTGCCTGCACTCGCAGGAGAAGACTGCGCTGCCGGGCAATCAGAACTCCAGCACAACCCAAGCCACCAAGTCCAACCGCTGCGACAGCATCACCGACTTCTTCAAGAAGGCGAAGTGTCAAGCCGAATCGGCCGCCGCTGGAGTGATGGGCACGAGCAAGTAGGCAGCGTAAGAAAGGCCGGCGAGGGTCAAATTTCCTCGCCTGTGTCGTTGCGAAATTCAGGACGTTGAGGGATATGCCCTCTGCCAGCTCGATCGACTCACCCTCCCGCTACAGCAATCCCCGCCCAGCCACGTCACCCAATGCACCCCCCACGAGGTGACCGAGATTGCCACGTCCGCTCGCTTCAAGCGTGTGCTTTGGCGCCGCGGCGAGATGTTCGTCGGTCGGTGCCGGGCCGGCCATATGGCAACTCGGAAGAGATAGAAATTCAAGTCGGAGTCCGATACCCCACGAACGAGGGGACAACACCTCTTGCCAGCGCCGCTTTACAAAGTTACTGTGATGAGAATTAGTGCGCCGGAGGAGCCATGTGAATGGGGCGCAACAAGACAAACATGAATAAACAAGAAGAACTTCCGACCACTCGACGCCGCGTCGCAAGGTACGCGTTCTTTGCTCTGTGCATCGGAGTGGGTGCGCTGCTGGTTGCTTGCGGTGGTGGGGGCAGCAGCGACAGTAGCGCGCCGCCGACGTCGTCTACCCCCTCAACTCCGACCAATCCAACAACGCCAACGAACCCAAATGTCATCAATGGCATCACGGTGCCACCCGATCCTGGTGCGGCCGGGATTGCTACTGTCGCTGGCATCGACACCGATGCGAACGGCATCCGCGACGACATCGACAGATTCATTGCGACAAAGTACGGCGCGAACGCAGTCAGCGTCAAGGCCGCAAGAACTTCGGCACGCGCATTGCAGCGCCTTTCCGTAACCGACCCTTCAAGCAAGTCCGCAGCAGTGGTAGTCCTTCAAGACAACGGCGACGCCGGCGTCTGTGCGGGTCGCGACTTCAGGAGCGCCGGTTTGGGTGCGTCCCAAGAGTTGAATGAACTCTTTGCGCGGACCCTCAACACGCAAGCACGTCTGGCGCAATACAAGGCCATTTCCGCATCTGCGGGCCTGTTCACGCGCAGCGTATCTTCGGCGGTCTGTCAATGAATCACCGGTTCGTCAGTATCGTAGTGTTGCTGTTTGGCTTGTGTGTCGTCGGCGTGCCTGCGTTCGCGGTGCAACTCAAGCCTCGAATTGCTGCACAACCCTTCGTGCCTTGTCTGCCCGGAGCGACTGTTTTCTACGTCAATGGCGTTGACAAACCGAACCCGCAAGATGTCGGCGCCACTGCCGACGAACTGCGGGACTATGCCACCCACTTCTCGGTGACCTGCATCGCCGAGGTGACCTACCTGCACAACCCCTCCATTTCGCTGATGGTCGACGTCCTCGTCGAGTCGGCTGCGCAAAAGGTGGCGGAGCTTTCCATTGGCTTCGAGGATGCCTTTCTCCAGGTCTCGTACGTGGCGTTCGGGGTGGAGTCGCTTCTGACTCAGTCAGTTAAGGATCAAATCCTCAATCGAGTTGACGCGCTCATCCAAGGCGTCACCTTGAATACGATTGCGATCGCGGGAACGACCGTGACGACAGGGCAGCTTGTGAACCAGTTTCGTGATCGCGTACTCAGCGATCTCGGGCATGGTACGAAGACCGTACTCGTCGCACATTCACAAGGCAATTTCTTCGCCAATGAAACGTTCAATGCTGTCCAGGCGAGTGCGATCCCTTCGATATCGCGGGGTCTGGCGGTGGTCAATGTTGCCAACGCGTCGATCAACGCTCCAAGCGGACTGTGGGTCTCGGCGAGACAAGACCTGGTGATCTTTGGGCTGGGAGCATTTGCGTTGCCTGCCGAATTTGACGCCATTGGCGCCAGCACCTACGATCTTTGGGGACATGGATTCAGCGAGGTCTATCTCAATCAGACCCTTCCAACCGGCGCCGCCGAATCCGCCTCACTTGCGTGGAAGGTTACGAACCTCTTGCAGCAGGCCCTCAATGTCGCTCAGACTCCAGCCGGGGCGATCCTCGGCTCAACATCTGGCGGTTTGTTCGCCATCACCCAGGGTGCAAGCACGGCTACTCCATTGGGAAGTTTCACGTTCTCGAACTCTCCCGCAATTGCGATTTGGGATATCGCGGTGAATCCCAAGGGCGGGCCGGCCTATGCCATTTCCGCGAATGCGGTGTACACATTCGACACTGCCAGTCCCTCGCTCGTCAGGCTTCCGCAGTCTGCGGTTGGCGGTAACGCGCTTGCGTTCAATGCCGACGGCGAGCTCTATGGGATGGGTGGCAACAAGATATATCATTTCGACACTACAAGTGGTGTCGCCACGCCGCTTCCGCTGCCGTTGACGTTGGGCAGCTACACATCGAGCGGCGATATCACGTTCGACAGCGATGGGAACATGTTCGCCACCGCATACGGACCCAACGGAATCGACTCCTTGCTTCGGATCGACCTCAATCGCTCGACCATCGACGTCGTGGGATCGACGGGCTATTCGAGCGTGTATGGACTGTACTTCAGTGGTGGCTATTTGTACGGAGTCACTACGGGCGGCGTGCTGCTCAACATCAATCGTTCGACCGGCGCAGCACAGGTAGTTGGCCAGCTGCCGTTCGGAGGCATCACCGGCTTGCAATGACAGTCGTCCTTGGTCTATTTTCAAGGATCCTTCGTTCTGTGGATGTAGCTATGAGTGCCCCGGTGTGCTCCAGGCGAGCAATTAACAACAAGAGCCGATCTCTCGATCGGCTCTTTGCGCTGTCTCTTACCTCTACAGCAACCCCCGCTCAGCAAAACTGGTCACCGCTGCACCACCGACCACGAAGTGATCGAGCACTCGTATATCAACCAGCCCGAGCGCCTGGGTGAGTGTTGTGGTCAGAAGTTCATCCGCCCGTGACGGCTCGGACACCCCACTCGGATGGTTGTGCGCAAAGATCATTGAGGCAGCGTTGAGCGCGAGCGCGCGCTTCACCACCTCGCGCGGATAGACCGCTGTCTGCGACAGTGTTCCCATGAACAGGGCTTCGGCTTCGATCAAGCGATGCTGTGTATCCAGAAACAGGCCGACGAAGACTTCGCGCTCTTCGTTGACGAACGCAAGCCGCAGGTAGTCACGCACCACGATCGGATTTTCAAAGATGCTGACCCGTCGCAGTTCCTCATGCAACCAACGGCGCACCAGCTCTGCCGCTGCCGCAAGTTGCTGACGCTTGCGTGACCCATTGGCTTCCGCTGCAAACAGCGGAGCGAGTGCGCCACGATACAAGCGTTTTGCAGCACGGCTGCCGATGACTCGGGCAAGCACGTCAATGTTGGAGAGTGATGAATAGTCCATAGCGGTTTCCTTTGAAGAACGAATCTGCTCCTCATCAAACCGTATCGAGCTGCCTGTCTCACGACGAGCAATCGTGTCCAACGGGCACATATGCGTGACGTGCCCAACCTCACCTTCAACGTTAGTGTTCCTTCATGCACGCGCATGAGCCATCT
>CAXTSS010000011.1:0-144408 GCA_964247075.1 uncultured Rhizobacter sp.
TCGACGAGGTCTCGATGATGGTCGGGCAGGCGCGCCCGCCGAACAGCAGCGAGGTCGTGTCGCTCTTCGGATCGCAGCCGATCAGCAGCACCTTCTTGCCCTGCTGCGCCATCATGTAGCTGAGGTTGGCGAGCGTGAAACTCTTGCCGATGCCGCCCTTGCCGTAGATCGCGATGATCTGGGTCTCTTTGGTGACCGGTGAGGTCGAGACCGGCGGCGGTTCGACGGCGGCCTCGTTGCGCAGGTCGCGCATCATGATCGTGGTGGCGCTCATGCGCAGGCCCTCCAGTCGAGATCGCTGAGCCTGGCCAGGTTCGCGAGACCGTCGAGCGCGCGCACGAGGTGATCGATCAGCTTGCTCATGAGCAATCTCTCCAGTCCAGGGTCATCTTCAAACAGGCGGCGTCGCCGAAGGCGGTGCGGTAGGCGGCATCGGCCGACATCGCGTCCCCGCGGTGCGTGATCAACCCATCCAGCGACAATGCGCCCGACTCGGCCATGTCGCGCACCGCGACCAGATCGGCCGGTTGCCATTGCGCGGCGACGCGGATGCGCGCCTCGCGCATGAAGGCAGGCGCGAACACGAACGACAGCGGCGTGTCGTAGAAGCCCGCGAGCACGACCTCGCCACCGGGTGCGAGGCGCGAGATCAGCGTGTCGAGCAGCGCGGAATCGCCGCTCACGTCGCAGATGGAGCGGTAGTCGCGCCGCGTGTCGGCAGACGGATCGACGACCGAGTAGCCAACTGCGCCTTCGCGCCGCGCGACGTTCGTCTCCCACACCACCGGCGAGGCGCCGGCCGCGACGGCCAGGCGCGCGATCATGCGGCCGAGCACGCCGTGGCCGATGATCAGATCGGGCTGGCGCTCGATGGCGCCCGCTGCCACATGGTGCGCCGTCGCAGCCAGCGCGAGCAACACGCCCTGCTCGCCCAACCGGTCGGAGATTCGCACCGTGCGCGCGCCAGGCAGCACCACACGCGAGGCGGCACCGCCGAACAGCCCGCGCACATCGCCGAAGCATTTGGCGCCCGGCACGAACACGCGGTCGCCGACGCGGGCGCCGGAGTGGGCGCCGGCCTGCGTCACACGCCCGACCGATTCGTAGCCCGGCACCAGCGGGTAGCCCATGCCGGGGAAGGCCGGCATGCGGCCGGTCCACAGCAAGCGCTCGGTGCCAGTGCTGATGCCGCTCCACTCGATGTCGACAACGACATCGTCTGAGGTCGGTGCGGTCAGGTCGAGCCGGCTCAGCGTCAGCTGCTCCGGCTGCTGTAGCACGACGGCCAGGGCGTTCATGCGGCAGGCCTCTGCTGGCGGGTCGTCGGTGATGTGTCAGGCGCAGGATTCATCGCGAGTGTCATCGTATTCTTACTGTCCAAAGTGTCAATGTGGATTTACATACAAACCCACAGGGTTTTCACTCTTCACGGCGCGCGACGAGCAGTTGCGTTTGCAGCGGCTGGTGGGTCGGCACCTGCCGCACGGCGCCGAAACCTGCGGACTGGAGCATCCGCGTCAGGTCGGCGGCGCTGCGCGGACGGCCGCGGCCCATCGCCAGCAGGTAGAAGCCGAAGTAGGCGTCGCCCATCGCCTCGGCGCCGCGCGTGCCGGCCATCGGCTCGGCCAGCAGCAGCGTGCCGCCCGGCGGCAGCGCGGTGTGCACGGCGCGCAGGATCGTCATCGCGCTGGTGTCGTCGTGGTCGTGGATCACGCGCACCAGCGACGCCACATCGGCACCGGTGGGCAAGGCATCGTTCAGGAAGCTGCCGCCATGCACGCTTGCGCGCGCCGCGATGTCGGTCGCGCCGAAGCGGGCGCGCGCCAGCTCGGCCACCGCCGGCAGATCGAACAGCATCAGCCGCAGCGACGGCACACGTGCCGCCACGCTGGCGAGAAAGCGGCCGTCGCCGCCGCCGACATCGAGCAGGCAGCGGTGGCGGCCCAGCGCATAGGCGTCGAGGATCTCGTCGGCGACCAGCGGTTGCGAGGCCGACATCAGCGTCGAGTAGGTCGTGACGCGCGCATCCGGCGCGGCGCTGGCTTGCGCCTCGTCATAGGCCCAGTAGCGCGCCAGCGCGTTGCGGCTGCGCTCGGCCGGCGACGCGCGCAACAGCGCCACCGGATCGGCCAGATCGGCATAGAAGGCGGCGTGGTGCTGCACCATGGCCGCCACGGCCGCGTTACCGACCATCGGCGCGCCCAGTTCGCCGAGGCCGTAGCGCGCATCGCTACGGTGTTCGACGAGGCGCAGCGAGACGGCAGCGTCGAGCAAGCGGCGCACCGCATCGGGCGCGAGATCGAGCCGCGGGGCCAGGCGGTCGAGCGTTTGCGGCCCCTCCGCCAACAGATCGAATAACCGCAACTGCACGCAGGCCAGCAGCACTTGCGAATAGGCAAAGCCGGCGACCAGATCGAACAGCTCGCGCGCATGCCGGCGCGCCACCGGGCGCGTCAGCGCGAAGGCCGCAGCGCGGCGCTGGAACAACGGGCTGGCAAGAAGGCGGTCGCGCCAGCCGAGGCACCGATCGACCCAGCCGCCCCACCGGGTCATCGCGAGCGCGCCGGTGTCGCGATGCATGGCGAGGCCTTCAGGCGGTGACGCGCACCAGATCCTCGGTCATCGTGATCGGCACCAGCCGCTCGGCTTCCAACCGCACCAGCGCGCGCAAGTGCTCCGCGCCCTTGCAATCGGGCACTGCCGCGATCGCACAGCCGACGAGCCGGTCGAAATGCGCGACCGCGCCTTCGAGGCCGAGTTCGCTGGCGGCACTCGGGCGCAGCAGCGCCACATCGCGGCCGATCGGCTTGCCCATCACGCGCGGGTCGCCGGCCACGTCGCGGATGTCGTCGGCGGCCTGGTAGGCCTCGCCCAGCCACTCGCCGAGCGCACGCCACGGCTCGGCCGGTGCGCCCGCGGCCTGTGCGCCGGCCATCGTCGCCGCGGCGAACAGCGCGCCGGTCTTGGCGCGCTGGTACTCGGCCAGCGCGACGCGCGACTCGCACTCCCACGCCTGCCCCGCGACGATGCCGGCCGGCATGCCGACGCCGGTGGCGATGGTCGCGATCAGCGCGGCGAGGCGCTGCGGCGAGTGCGCGGCGTTGACCGCGACAGTCTGGAAGGCGAGCACGATCAGCGCGTCGCCCGCGAGCACCGCGAGGCTCTCGCCATAGGCGTAGTGCACCGAGGCGCGGCCGCGGCGCAGCGGTGAATCGTCGAAGCACGGCAGATCGTCGTGGACCAGCGAGGCGCAGTGCAGCAGCTCGATCGCCGACGCGGCCGCCTCCGACAGCGCCGGGTCATCGTCGCCGCAGGCCTGCGCGACCGCCAAGCACAGCTGCGGCCGGATGCGCGCGCCGCCGGGGAACACCGCATGCCGGATCGCCCCCGCGAGCTTGGGCGGGCACCCCGGCGCCTCGCCGGTGGAGATGGCGGTGGCCAGGGCCTGTTCGATGCGCGTCATGGGCTTCATGAGAATCCGCCGTCGCCGGCGTGGCAGCTGAGGGAGGTGTAACGCTCTGATGTCATCACTGACTGTCACGTAGGATAGACACATGAAGTTGGCGCGTCAACATGACACTTGCGCGGAGGCCATGCGATGCGTTCGCGCCGCGTGATCGTGGTCGGCGCCGGTGTCGGCGGGCTGGTCAGCGCACTCGAGCTGGCGGCGCAGGGCGTCGAGGTGCTGCTGCTGGAGCGCGCCGCGCAGCCCGGCGGCAAGATGCGCGAGGTCACGGTCGGCGGCGCGGCGATGGACGCGGGGCCCACCGTGTTCACGATGCGCTGGGTGTTCGAGGAGCTGTTCGACGCGATCGGCGCGCACGTGCCCGATCACCTCGATCTGCAGCCTGTCAGCGTACTGGCACGCCACGCTTGGACCGAAGACCAGCGCCTCGATCTCTTCGCTGATGCAGCGCGATCGGCCGACGCGATCGGCGCGTTCGCCGGCGCCGCCGCGAGCCGCGGCTACCTCGAGTTCTGCGAACGCGCGCGGCGCATCTTCCGCACGCTCGAGCAACAGTTTCTGCGCGGCTCGCGGCCGAGCCCGGTCTCGCTGGCAAGCCGCGTCGGCCTGCGCGGCCTGCCCGACCTGATGCGCATCTCGCCGCTCGCCACGATGTGGGGCGAGCTCGGCCGGCACTTCGCCGACCCGCGCCTGCGCCAGCTGTTCGGGCGCTACGCCACCTATTGCGGCTCGTCGCCGTTCCAGGCGCCGGCCACGCTGATGCTGGTCGCACATGTCGAGCAGGACGGGGTCTGGCTGGTGAACGGCGGCATGCACCGCGTCGCGCAGGCGCTCGCCGCGCTGGCGCAGCAGCGCGGCGCGGTCCTGCGCTGCAACGCCGAGGTCGAGACCATCCTCACCCGCGACGGCCGCGCCTGCGGCGTGCGGCTCGCCGGTGGCGAGGAGCTGCAAGCCGAGGCCGTGGTCTTCAACGGCGACGTGGCCGCGCTCGCCGCAGGCCACCTCGGCAGCGCGGCTTGCAGCGCCGCGGCACCGGTCGCGCCGACGCGGCGCTCGCTCTCCGCGTTGACGTGGAACCTGCTCGCGTCGACGCGCGGCTTCCCGCTGTCGCGCCACACAGTCTTCTTCTCGAACGATTACGCCAGCGAGTTCCGCAACATCGCGCGCGGCGCGCTGCCGTCATCGCCCACCGTCTACGTGTGCGCGCAGGATCGCGGTGACGACGACGCGCGCGCACCCACCGCGGCCGAGCGCCTGCTGATGATCGTCAACGCGCCCGCGCGCGGCGACGCGCGCCCCTTCACCGCCGAGGAGTTGTCACGATGCGAAGCCCAGACCTTCCAGCTGATGGCGCGCTGCGGCCTGCAGGTGCAACGCCAGCCCGAGCGCACGCTGCTGACGACGCCGCAGGATTTCGAGCGGCTCTTCCCGGCGACGGGCGGCGCGCTCTACGGCCGGGCCTCGCACGGCTGGGCGGCCTCGTTCAGCCGGCCGGGCGCGCGCAGCCGGCTGCCGGGCCTGTACCTCGCGGGGGGCTCGGTGCACCCGGGGCCGGGCGTGCCGATGGCAGCCCTCTCGGGCCGGCAGGCGGCGGCGAGTGTGATGGCGGCGCTGGCCTCGGCGCGCACGTCGCGCCGGCCTTCGACATCGACGTCGCGCCCGACGGCTACGCCTGGTGGTACCTCGACGCGCTGAGCGACGACGGCGCGCACGGCATCACCCTCATCGCCTTCATCGGCAGCGTGTTCTCGCCTTACTACGCCTGGGCTCGCCGGCACGCCGGCAGCGGCGGCGCCGACCCGCTGAACCACTGCGCGCTCAACATCGCCCTGTATGGCCGCGGCGGCGCGCGCTGGGCCATGACCGAGCGCGGCCGCGGCCAGGTGCGGCGCGACGCCTGCACGCTGCAGATCGGCCCGAGCGCGCTGCAGTGGATCGGCGACACGCTGCACGTCGAGATCGACGAGATCGCCGTGCCGTGGCCCGCGCGCATCCGCGGCACCGTGAAGCTGCAGGCGCCGCGGCGCTTCGACCACCAGGTCGCGCTCGCCACCGGCCACCGCTGGTGCCCGATCGCGCCGGTGGCGCGGGTCGAGGTCGACCTCGGCGCGCTGCGCTGGTCCGGCCCGGGCTACCTCGATTCGAACCAGGGGGACGCACCGCTCGAATCCGCGTTCCGCCGCTGGGACTGGTCGCGCGCGCACCTCGCCGGCGGGCGCAGCGCGGTGTTCTACGACGTCGAGTGCCTCGCCGAGGAACCACTGCAACTCGGGCTGCGTTTCGATCCGGACGGCCGCGTCAGCGAGATCGATCCGCCGCCGCCATGCGCGCTGCCGAAGACAGGCTGGCGCATCCCGCGTGGCGCGCGCAGCGACAGCGGCACACGCGCGCAGGTCAGGCAAACGCTGACCGACGCGCCCTTCTACGCGCGCTCGCTGGTGAACGCGCAGTGGCTCGGTGAACCCGTCACCGCGATGCACGAGAGCCTGTCGCTGACCCGCTTTGACAGCGCCTTGGTGCAGGCGATGCTGCCGTTTCGCATGCCACGCGATCCGCGCTGACAATGCGCCGATGGCCCCGACATGGTTCAAGACCGCACTGGTCGGATGCTGGCTGCTGTGCGGATGCGCGCAACTGGCCCACCAACCCGACGAACTGCCGCAGCTGATCGCCGCGATGCGCTCGCGCCCGATCGTGTTGCTCGGCGAGGTGCACGACAACACCGCGCAGCACGCGCTGCGCGCGCAGGCGCTGCGCGCGTTGCTCGACAACGGCGCGCGCCCAGCCCTGCTGATGGAGCAGTTCGACCGCGAGCGCCAGGCCGACATCGATCGCGCGCTCGCGCGCCCCGACGCCACGGCCGACGAGGTCATCGCTGCGGCGGCGCCCGACAGCGCAGAGCCGCAGGGCTGGTCATGGCCGCTGTACCGGCCCTACCTCTTACTCGCGATCGCGTACCGTCTGCCGATCGTCGCAGCGAACGTGTCGCGCGTCGATACGCGCCGTGTGCTCACCGAAGGCCTGCGCGCCACGGGCTTCGATGCCGCCGTGCCGCCCGACATCGAGACGGCGCAGGCCGGCGCGATTACCGACGGCCACTGCGGCATGCTCGACGACGCGCAAGCCCGGCGCATGATCGGCGCCCAGGTCGCACGCGACCAGTTCATGGCGCGCACGATCGAGGCGAATGCGGCGCGCGGCGTGGTGCTGCTGGCCGGCAACGGCCACGTGCGCCGCGATGTCGGCGTGCCGCGCTGGCTGAACGGCGAGATGCGCGCGCGCAGCGTGTCGATCGGGTTGCTCGAACCCGGTGACCCGAATGCCGCGGCGTTCGACATCGCCTTCACGACGCCGGCGCAGCCGCGCGCCGACCCGTGCGCCGGGATGCAGCTCAGTCCGGCGGCTTCCTGAGATCGCGCCGCAGCCGCCACAGCTCCCACACCGCGAGCCCGATCACGACGCCGAGCACCAGCGTGAACTCGAGCGCGATGATCAGCCCGGAGCTCATGTCGCGACGTTGCGCCCCGAAGCCCGCAGGCGATCACGCTGCTCCAGGCGCGCGAACAGTTCGGCCGTCCAGACGATGCGCTCGCCGAAGCCGCGGCGCGGCGCGGCGTCGAGCCGCGGCGACGCCGCCACCGCCGCATCGACGAGAAAGCGATTCGCGGGCAACGTCGGCGCCGGCCGCGGCGCCGCGGCCGGTGCGATCTGCGCGACCGAGCGCAGCAGCAGCCAGGCCTTGCGCGCACCCGGCACGCGCGCCCGCGCGCTGACCGAATCGAGCCCGCGGCGCGCGACCTCGTGGCCGATCGCGGCGTACATGAAGCGCGCCGCGTTGATGCCGGGCCGGCAGGCGAGCGGCAGGCGCGCGACGCCGGCATCGACGCGCCGATAGAGCACATCGGCCGCGTCGAGCACCCGCTGCACGACCGCGCCGAGCGCCGGGCTGAACACCGGCCGCGCGAGCCACGCATCGGGGTCGATGCCGGCCTCGATCATCCAGCCGCGTGGCAGGTAGAGCCGGCCCATGCGCGCGTCCTCGCCGACATCGCGCGCGATGTTCGAGAGCTGCATCGCCACGCCCAGATCGCACGCCCGCGCCAAGCCTTCGGGCGTGCGCACGCCCATCAGCAGCGCCATCATCGCGCCGACCGTGCCGGCGACGCGCGCGGCGTAGTCGTGCAGCGCCTCGATCGTGTCGTAGCGCCGCTCCTGCACGTCCCACTCGAAGCCTTCGAGCAGGGCATCGAACAGCGCCGCCGGAATGCCGTGGCGCGCCACGACGAGTGCGAGTGCACGATCGGCCGGGTCATCCTGCGGCGTGCCGGCGTAGGCCAGGCGCAGGCGCTCGCGCAGCCGGCCAACGGCGTCCTGGCGCTCGCCGGTGGCATCGACCGCGTCGTCGGCGAGGCGGCAGAACGCATACAGCGCCGAGGCCGGCTCGTGCACGCCGCGCGGCAACAGGAACGACGCGGCGAGGAAGGTCTTCGAGCCGTTGCGCAGCGACGCGCGGCAAGCCGCGAGGTCAGCCGCCGGATCGATCTCGCGCCGCTCGGGTGGGTGCAGGCCGGGAGCCATCGCGAGGGGCGGAGCGGGGAGCGCTGATCGAGTCTGCATGAGGAACCACCGAGTCGAGTACACGGGCTGAAGAGAGCACGCCGGGCAGGCCGGCACCGGGGTGCGTGCCGGCGCCGACGAGGTACAACCGGTCCAGCTCTTCGCTGCGGTTGTGCGGGCGGAACCAGGCGCTTTGCGTCAGCACCGGCTCGAGCGAGAACGCGGCGCCGCGGAACGACGAGAGCCGGTCCTGAAAATCCTGCGGCGTGAGCAGGCGCGACGTAAGGATCTCGTCCGCCAGGCCGGGAAGCAGCGTGGCCTGCAGGCGCTGCTGGATCGCGAGGCGATACGGCTCGGCGTGCGTCGCCCAATCGGTGCCGCTCTGCAGATGCGGCACCGGCGAGAGCACGTAGAAGGTATCGCAGCCGGGCGGCGCGAGCGACGGGTCGGTGGCGGTCGGGCGGTGCAGGTAGAGGCTGAAATCGTCGGCCAGCAGCTTGCGGTCGAAGATATCGGTCAGCAGCTCGCGGTAGCGTGGGCCGAGCGCGATCGTGTGGTGCGCCACGTCGGCGTACTGGCGCCTGGTGCCGAAGTACCAGACGAACAGGCTCATCGAATAGCGCGCGCGCTCGATGCGCTTGTCGGTCCAGCGCTTGCGGTGCTCGGGCGCTACGAGGTGCCGATACGTCCACGCCGAATCGGCGTTCGAGACCACCACATCGGCGGCGAGGGTCTCGCCGTTCTCGAGCCGCACGCCGGTGGCCCTGGCGATGCCGTCGGCGCCGGTCTCGACCGTGATCTGCGCGACGCCCTGGTTGCAGCGCACCGCGCCGCCCTGGCCCTCGATCAGGCTCACCAGCCCTTTCACGAGGCTGCCGGTGCCGCCCATCGGAAAGTGCACGCCCCAGCGCCGTTCGAGAAACGCGATCAGGCAGTAGACCGAGGTGGTCGAGAACGGGTTGCCGCCGACCAGCAACGACTGGAACGTCAGCACGACGCGCAGCCGCGCATCCTTCACATGCTTGCAGGCGAGGGTCCAGACGGTGCGGTAGCCCTCCAGCTTGAGCAGCGCGGGCAGCACGCGCGCCATGTCGGCCCACGAGTCGAAGGGCACGTGGCCGAGCTCCTCGAAACCGACCTTGAAGATCGCCTCGCTGGCCTTCAGGAAGCGCTCGTAGCCGGCCACGTCGGCGGGCGCGAAACGCGCCACCTCGGCGCGCATCGCCGCGGCGTCACCGCTGTAGTCGAAACACTCGCCGTCGTCGAAGCGGATGCGGTAGTAGGGCGCGACCGGGCGCAGGTCGATGTCGTCGGCCATGCGCCGGCCGCACAGCGCCCACAGCTCCTCGAACATGAACGGCGCCGTGATCACCGTGGGCCCGGCGTCGAAGGTGAAACCATCCTGCCGGTGCACATAGGCGCGGCCGCCGGGCGCATCGAGCTTTTCGAGCACGGTCACGCGGTAACCCCGCGCGCCCAGCCGCACCGCGGCCGCGAGGCCGCCGAAGCCGCTGCCGATCACGACCGCGTGGGGCTGGCCCGGAGAGGCCGCGTGTGTAAACATACGTCGATACTAAGAGTGTCAATGCAGATTGACAACCCGAATCTACGCAGGCATTCCCTGATCCTGGTGTGCGTACAGCAGGAGACGCGCCACCTCGGCCGGCAACTCCTCGTGAACGAGGTGGCCGGCGCCGGGCAGCAGATCGAGCCTGCTGCGCGTGGTCGGCGGGATCAGCGCCCGCACGCGGCGCGCGTCGGCGGGCGGCACCGCGCGGTCGTTCGCCCCGACGATCAGCGCGAGCGGCGTGCGCAGCCGCGCCAGGTCGCGCGCCAGTGGCCGCAGATCCCAGCGCGCCATCATGCCGAGCGCGCCCGCGGCATGGCGCGGGTCGCGCACCAGCGCGCCGTAGAGCGCGAGGCCTGGCGCATCGAGCGTGGAGCCGGTGCCGCCGATCAGCTTCTCGACCGCGGCGCGGTCCCAGCTGCGGCGTGCGAACAGCTGCGGCGCCAGCGGTGTCGCCGCCATCAGCCGCGCCACCGGCGGGAACAGCAGCCCCGGCAGGCCGGCGAGTGGCAGGAAGGCACCGTTGATCGCAGCGAGTTCGCGCGGTGCGAGCGCGCCATCGAGCACCAGGCGCGCGCCGATCGCGGCACCGGCGGAGTGACCGATGAGCAGCTCGACGTCGAGCGCCAGCGCCTTCACCAGCGACGCCACCGCGCTCGCCATGCCGGGCAACGACAGCTGCGCCGCCGCCGGCGTGTCGGTGAAGGCGTGGCCGGGCAGGTCCATCGCGACGACGCTGAAGTGCTCGGCCAGCAGCGGCATCAGCCCGCGCCACGAATGCACCGATGCGCCGGTGCCGTGGATCAGCAGCGCGACCGGGCCGGCGCCCATGCGCTGCACATGCCAGCGCAGGCCGCCGGCCTGCACGAAGCGGCTCGCATCGCGGTGCGGCCAGTCGCGGCCCTCGCGCTCCCAGCTCAGCGAATGGTTCATGACGGCGTCGCCATGCGCACCGCCTGCGACAGCACGGCCGCGCCGGCGTAGGGCAGCGGCAGGTAACGCGCGCCCATCGCGGCGGCGAGTTCGCGCGCCGTGTCCTGCGCCTGCGGCGAGGTGTCGAGCAGCAGCGCCGCGTAGCCTTCGATCCGCAGCCGGCGCGCCGCGGCCAGCGCGTCGTCGCTGGCGCGCGCGCGGCCGGGCGTGCCGTCGCGCGCGATGTTGGCCCGGCCGTCGGTGAGCAGCACGATGATCGGCGTCGCGCCGCGGCGCCGCACGGCATCGGCGAGCGCATGCGCCGAAGCGATGCCGGCCGCGAGCGGCGTGCCGCCGCCGCCCGGCAGGCCGGCGAGGCTGCGCTTGGCGCGCACCAGCGAGCGCGTCGGCGGCAGCAACAGCTCGGCGCCGGCGCCGCGGAACGCGATCACGGCGACGCTGTCGCGCCGCACATAGCAATCGGCCAGCAGCAGCTCGACCGCGCCCTTGGCCTCGGCAAGGCGGTTCAAGGCCGACGAGCCCGAGGCATCGACGACGAACACCGTCGTCGTCTCGCTGCGCTGCTTGAAGCGCCAGACGTGGAAATCCTCGCGCCGTACCTGGATGCGCGCGGTGCGGGTCGCGCCCGCGGCCGCGGCTTCGCGCCGCCGCAGCGCTTGCCACGGCGCGGCAGCGCGCAAGGTCTCGATGACGTTGAGGCGCGCCCCGCCCTGCGGTTCGCCACGGCGCACGCCGGTGGGCCGGCCGCGCGCGCTGCCGAGTTTGGCCGCACCGGCACGGCCAGCGGACGGCGCGCGCGTGGTCTTCTGGTGGCCGAGCGCGAGCATCGCCAGCAGGCCGGGCGGGATCGCGGCGAGGGCGGCTTCGAGCACCACGTCGTCGATCGCACCGCCAGCGGCTTCGGGCGGGTCGGCGGACTCGGGCGGGCTCGCCTCGGCGGCTTCGTTCGGCTCGGGCGCGTCAGCGGGCTCGCCCTGCTCGGCGTCGCTCGCTTCGTCGGTGGGCGCGCTCGCAGCCGGCACCTGCGTCGCGCGCGGTGCGAGCACCAGTGCGGCGGCGAGCGCGGCGTCCTGCGCGTTCGCCGCCTCGCGGCCGTCGAGCGCGGCAGCGGCGCGCGCCGCGCGGCACGCGAGCATCGGTGCTCGCACCGAGTCGATGCCCAGCGCGAGCGATGCGGCGCACAGGCCTTCGACGATGTCGTCATCGATCCGCACCTGCGCGAATCGCGCGCGCGCCTCAGCCACGTCTTGCGGCGTGAAGAGCGCGTCGTCGGCCTCGCTCGTGTCGAGGCTCAGCTGAAACGCGAGCCGCTCGCGCAGCCGGGCCGGCATCTGCTCGTCATCGGCGATGCCCTCGTCGAGCGCGACCACGCCGAGCCGGCTCGCGCTGCGCACGCCGATGCCGTGGCGCTCGACAACGAGCTGCTGCGAGTCGATCGCGGCGGCGATGCTCGCGGCCGTCGAGGCGCTCAGCCGCTCGGCCATCGCCAGCAGCACGATGCCGCCATTGGCTTCGGCAAGCAGCCCGCGCTGCGCGACCGGGCGGCCGGTCTGCAAGGTGGCGGCAAGGTCGAGCCCGCCGAGCAGTCGATCGTCGCCGATGTGCAGCGGCACACGCCGCCACGGCGTGCCGGCGGGCAGCAGGCCCTTGAGCAGCGCGAGCCAGTGCTCGCGCGCCGCGCCCGCGCCGCTGCGCAGCGCGACCCCACCGAGGCCGACCGGATCAACCGCGAGCAACGCCGCCGCCAGCGCGGCACGCGGGCCTTCATGCATGGCTCATGGTCCGAACAACTCCGCGACCGCGCGATCGACGCGCACGCTGGAGCCCGCGTCGTCGAGCGGATTGCGCCGCAGCCGATGCCGCAAGGCTGGCGGTGCGACGCGTTTCAGGTGCGCGTCGCCGACCACCGCATCGCCTCGCAGCGCTGCGAATGCACGCGCCGCACGGATCAGCGTGAGCTCACCGCGCAGGCCGTCGGTGCCGAGCGCCATGCACAGCTGCGCAGCGCGCTCGAGCGCCCCATCGGGCACGCTCACATTCGCGGTCTGCGCGCGGCCGGCGACGATCTGGCGCCGCACGCGCGCTTCCTCTTTCGCCCAGGCCTTACCGAACGCCTCGCCATCGCGCTCGAACGCATCGCGGCGCTTCACGACCTCGACGCGTGACGGCAGATCCTGCGGCGTGCGCACCTCGACCGAGAGGCCGAAGCGGTCGAGCAGCTGCGGGCGCAGTTCGCCCTCCTCCGGGTTGCCGCTGCCGACCAGCACGAAGCGCGCCGGGTGGCGCACGCTCAGGCCTTCGCGCTCGACCACGTTCTCGCCCGAGGCGGCGACGTCGATCAGCAGATCGACGAGGTGGTCTTCGAGCAGGTTGACCTCGTCGATGTAGAGAAAGCCGCGGTTCGCGCGCGCCAGCAGGCCGGGCTCGAAGGCCTTGACGCCCTGGGCGAGCGCGCGTTCGAGATCGAGCGCGCCGACCACGCGGTCTTCGGTCGCGCCCAGCGGCAGATCGACGACGGGCACCGGCACGGCGTGACTCTTCAAGGCGCCCTTCAGCTTGCGCGCCTCGCATTCTTCGCAGCCCGTGGCCAGCGCCGGATCGCAGCGGTAGCGGCAACCGACCACCGCGCGCATCGGCGGCAGCAATGCGGCCAGCGCGCGCACCGCGGTCGATTTGCCGGTGCCGCGATCACCGAACACCAGCACACCGCCGATGCTGGGGTCGATCGCCGCAATCAGGATGGCCAGCTTCATCTCGTCTTGACCGACGATCGCCGAGAAGGGAAAGACCAAGACGGGCTCCAAACCTGATGCGATTGCTCTGGATTGCTGAATGTAAACCTGATATCCACAGCAATGTGTCAGACTATTCTGACGGGTCACGGTGATCCGATCAAGGATTCGTTCATGCGCAACCCCAATCGACGAGCATTCGTGATGACGGTGGTCGCGGGCTCCAGCGCCCTCGCCGCATCGCGGGTGTCGGCCCAGGCGGCGGCCCCTGCACTCACCGAGGCCGATCCACAGGCCGTGGCGCTCGGCTACAAGGCCGACGCGAGCAAGGTCGACAAGGCCAAGTTCCCGCAATACGGCGCCGGCCAGCAGTGCAGCGGCTGCAACTTCTACCAGGGCAAAGCGACCGATGCGATGGCGCCGTGCCAACTGTTCGCAGGCAAGCAGGTGGGTGCCAAGGGTTGGTGCAGCGCGTTCGTCAAGAAGGCTGCCTGACGCGGCGCTTCTTGCGGGACGCCGGCGGCGCGCCGACGTGGCCTAGCTGGCGCTGGATCTGCGCCTGCGCCTGCTCGCTCAGGAACTGCTCGAACGCCAGCGCCACCTGTGGCAGCTGGCGCGAGGCGAGGTGCATCACGAACCAGTCGCGCTCGATCGGGTTGCCGGGCAGCGGCAGCAGTCTCAGCACGCCGGCATCGAGCTCGAGCACGCAGGTGTGCAGCGACAGGAACGCGACGCCGAAACCGGCTGCGCACATCTGCTTGATCGCCTCGTTGCTCGACATCTCGGAGCCGATGCGCAGCGGCACGCCCGCCTCCTTGTAGAGCCGCTCGACGGTGGTGCGCGTGCCCGAGCCGCGCTCGCGCACCAGCAGGTGAGCGCCGGCGAGTGCGGCGATGCTCAGGGCCGGGTCGTGCATCGCCGCGTGTTTCGGCGACGCGACGAACGCCATCGGGTGCTTCGCGAACGCGCTGGCGGTCGTCTTCAGCTCGGCCGGGGGGCGGCCCATGATCGCCACGTCGATCTCCTGGCCGGCGAGCATGCGCACGATCTCGTCGCGGTTGCCGACCTGCAGCTTCACCTTGACCTTGGGGTTCTGGTTCGCGAAGGTCACGAGCAGCGGCGGCAGCAGGTACTCGGCCGTCGTGACCGCGCCGACGCGCAAGGTGCCCGCGAACACGCCTTGCAAGGTCGCCATCTCTTCGCCGGCTTCGCGCCACAACTCGAGAATGCGGCCGGCATAGCCGGCGAGCAATTCGCCGGCCTCGGTGAGGCGGATGCCGCGGCCGGTGCGCTGCAGTAGAGGCGTCCGCGCGGACTCTTCGAGGATGCCGATCTGGATCGAGACCGCCGGCTGCGTCAGGTGCATCTCTTCGGCCGCGGCGGAGACGCTGCCGAGGCGCGCGACCGCGTGAAAGGTGGCCAGCTGGCGGAACGAGGCATTGCGCGTGAGGGGCATGCTCTGATATTACGAAGACCTAATGTCGATGTCAAAACATTTAACTTATCCAAATCTGTTTGCCTCCCTACATTTGCTTCAAGCCATCCAATCAACAGGAGACGGTCTTGGGCAACATGGACGAAACGAAGCAGATCACCGACAGCAAGAAGCGCTACAGCGCCGGCGTGCTGAAGTACAAGCAGATGGGCTATTGGCAGCCCGACTACGTGCCCAAGGACACGGACGTGATCGCGATGTTCCGCATCACGCCGCAGGAAGGCGTCGATGAGGAGGAGGCGGCGGCGGCCGTGGCGGGTGAATCGTCCACCGCCACCTGGACCGTCGTCTGGACCGACCGCCTGACCGCGTGCGACCTCTACCGCGCCAAGGCCTACCGCGTCGACGCGGTGCCGAACACCGGCCCCGGCACCAAGACCGACGCGCAGTATTTCGCCTACATCGCCTACGACATCGACCTGTTCGAGGGCGGCTCGATCGCCAACCTCACCGCGTCCATCATCGGCAACGTGTTCGGCTTCAAGGCCGTCAAGGCGCTGCGCCTCGAAGACATGCGCATCCCGGTGGCGTACCTGAAGACCTTTCAGGGCCCGGCCACCGGTGTGGTCGTGGAACGCGAGCGGCTCGACAAGTTCGGCCGCCCGCTGCTCGGTGCCACCACCAAGCCGAAGCTGGGTTTGTCGGGCCGCAACTACGGCCGCGTCGTCTATGAAGGCCTGAAGGGCGGGCTGGACTTCATGAAGGACGACGAGAACATCAACTCGCAGCCCTTCATGCACTGGCGCGACCGCTTCCTGTACTGCATGGACGCAGTCAACAAGGCGAGCGCCGCCACCGGCGAGGTCAAGGGCCACTACCTGAACGTGACCGCTGGCACGATGGAAGAGATGTACGCGCGCGCCGAGTTCGCGAAGAGCCTGGGCAGCGTGATCATCATGATCGATCTGGTGATCGGCTACACCGCGATCCAGAGCATGGCGCTGTGGGCACGCAAGAACGACATGATCTTGCACCTGCACCGCGCCGGCAACAGCACCTACTCGCGGCAGAAGAACCATGGCATGAACTTCCGCGTGATCTGCAAGTGGATGCGCATGGCCGGTGTCGATCACATCCACGCCGGCACCGTGGTCGGCAAGCTCGAAGGCGACCCGCAGATGATCCGCGGCTTCTACGACACGCTGCTCGACACCCACACGCCGATGCAGTTGGAGAAGGGTCTGTTCTTCGAGCAGGACTGGGCATCGCTGAACAAGGTGATGCCGGTGGCATCCGGCGGCATCCATGCCGGCCAGATGCACCAGTTGCTCACCTATCTCGGCGACGACGTGGTGCTGCAGTTCGGCGGCGGCACGATCGGCCACCCGATGGGCATCCAGGCCGGCGCGACCGCGAACCGCGTAGCGTTGGAATCGATGGTGCTGGCGCGCAACGAGGGCCGCGACATCTGGAACGAAGGCCCGCAGATCCTGAAGGACGCCGCCAAGTGGTGCTCGCCGCTGAAGGCCGCCATCGACACTTGGGGCGACATCAGCTTCAACTACGAATCGACCGACACGGCCGACTTCGTGGCCACCGCCACCGCATCCGCTTGAAGGACACCCGACCATGATGACCAACCACGGCAAGCGCGTGACCCAGGGCCAGTTCTCCTACCTGCCCGACCTCACCGACGAGCAGATCACCCGGCAGATCGAGTACGCGCTGAAGAACAACTACGCGGTCGGCATCGAGTACACCGACGACCCGCACCCGCGCAACACCTACTGGGAGATGTACGGCAACCCGATGTTCGACCTGAAAGACCCGGCCGGCATCCTGCTCGAGATCAATGCCTGTCGCAAGACCTTCCCCAGCCACTACGTGCGCGTGACCGCGTTCGACTCGACGCAAGGCGTGGAGTCGGTGCGCATGTCGTTCATCGTCAACCGGCCAGCGAACGAACCCGGCTTCCGGCTGGTGCGCAGCGAGTTGGAAGGCCGCAACATCCGCTACAGCATCGAGAGCTATTCGGTGCAGTCGCATGGCGAAGGCGAGCGCTACTGACCTTCGACGGCCATGGACACTGTGATCAACGCGAGCGGGCCGAGCGCCGGGCCGCCCCGAGCCGGCCCGCGTCCCCTCGGGGGACCGGCCGACGTATCCGTCGGACCAGGGGCAGACACCACCCCGAGCCAGATGCTCGAGGCATCAGGCGTGCGCGCCGTGCTCGACAAGCTGGACACCGAGCTGATCGGCCTGGCGCCGGTCAAGGGCCGCATCCGCGACATCGCCGCGCTGCTTCTGATCGACAAGCTGCGCGCCGATCAAGGCCTGCAATCGACGCCACCCTCATTGCACATGTGCTTCACCGGCAATCCGGGCACCGGCAAGACCACCGTGGCGATGCGCATGGCCGAGGTGCTGAAGCAGCTCGGCTATGTGCGCAAGGGCCACCTCGTGGCGGTGACGCGCGACGACCTCGTCGGCCAGTTCATCGGCCACACCGCGCCGAAGACGAAAGAGGTGGTGAAGAAGGCGATGGGCGGCGTGCTCTTCATCGACGAGGCCTACTACCTCTACAAGCCGGAGAACGAGCGCGACTACGGCCAGGAGTCGATCGAGATCCTGCTGCAGGTGATGGAGAACCACCGCGACGACCTGGTCGTGATCCTGGCCGGCTACAAGGACCGGATGGACACGTTCTTCGGCAGCAACCCGGGCATGGCCTCACGCGTCGCGCACCACATCGACTTCCCCGACTACAGCGAAGCCGAGCTGATGCAGATCGCGCAGCTGATGCTGTCGCAGCTCAACTACCGCTTCGACGAGAAGGCCGAGCCGGCGTTCGCGCGCTATGTGAGCCTGCGCCGGCAACAGCCGCACTTCGCGAACGCGCGCTCGATCCGCAACGCGCTCGACCGCATCCGCCTGCGCCACGCCACAAGGCTGTTCTCGGCCGACACCGTGTTGACGCGCGAGCAGCTCACCACCCTGCAGGCCGAAGACATCCTCGCCAGCCGTGTTTTCACTTCGAACGCGAAAGGAGCCTGAGATGAGCATCGAAGCCCTGATCTTCGACGTCGACGGCACGATGGCCGACACCGAGGAAGCCCATCGTGTCGCGTTCAACCTCGCGTTCGAACGCTACCGGCTGGGGTGGGTCTGGGAGCCGGACGAGTACCGCGAGCTGCTCCACATCACCGGCGGCAAGGAGCGCATCGCTACCTACATCGAGACACTGCCGCTGCCGGACGCAGAGCGCCGCCGGCTGAGCACGATGGTGCCCGACATCCACGCCGAGAAGACGCGCTTCTACAGCTCGTTCGTCGCCGATGGGGCGGTGCCGCTGCGCCCTGGCGTCGCGCAGCTCCTGGACGAGGCGCTGGACAAGGGCTGCAAGCTGGCGATCGCGAGCACCACCACCGCGGTCAACATCGACGCGCTGCTGCAATCGACGCTCGGTCCGCGCGGTCTCGACATGTTCAGCGCCATCGCCTGCGGCGACCAGGTGCGCGCGAAGAAGCCGGCGCCCGACATCTACCGGCTCGCACTGCGTGGCCTCGGGCTGCTGAACGAACACGCGATCGCGTTCGAGGATTCTCCCAACGGCCTGCGCGCCGCCACCGCGGCCGGCCTGCGCACGGTGGTGACGCCGAACTTCTGGACCGAAGGGGGCGACTTCTCGGCCGCGTCGCTGCTGCTGCCCAGCCTCGCCGGGCTGCGTTTCGATGACCTCATTCACCGGATGTCGATCGGAACACCATGACCACCAGCGTGCGCATCGCACCCAGCCTGCTGTCCGCCGACTTCGCGCGGCTCGGCGAAGAAGTCACCGCCGTGATCGCGGCCGGCGCCGACCTGATTCACTTCGATGTGATGGACAACCACTACGTGCCCAACCTGACCATCGGTCCGCAAGTCTGCCAGGCGATCAAGCCGTATTGCGTGAGCACCGAAGGCGCGGTCCCGATCGACGTTCACCTGATGGTCAAGCCGGTGGACAACCTGATCGCGATGTTCGCGCAGGCCGGTGCCGGCATCATCTCGTTCCACCCCGAGGCGAGCGAGCACATCGACCGCAGCCTGCAGCTGATCCAGTCGTTCGGCGTGAAGGCCGGGCTGGTGCTGAACCCGGCCACGCCGCTGCACTGCCTCGACCATGTGATCGATCGGCTCGACCTGATCCTGCTGATGTCGGTGAACCCCGGCTTCGGCGGCCAGAGCTTCATCGAGAGCACGCTGCCGAAGATCGAGGCGGTGCGCAAGCGCATCGACGCGAGCGGCCGCGACATCTGGCTTGAAGTCGATGGCGGCGTGAAGGCCGACAACGCCGAACGCATCGGCAGCGCCGGTGCCGACACATTGGTCGCCGGCTCGGCGATCTTCAATGGCGGGCGCTACCAGCAAGCGATCCACGCGATCCGCACCAACGCGTCGGCCGGGCGGCATGCGCGCGTCACGTTGCAATGAGCATCACTCCAGGAGCACGCCATGCCCACCGGCGGTAAAGCCACACTGACCCAGTTCCTGATCGAGGAGCGGCGCCGCGCGCCCGGCGCCACCGGCGACCTGAACGCGCTCATCACCGACGTGTCGCTCGCCTGCAAGGCGATCTCGCGCAAGGTAGCCTACGGCGCGCTCGGCGGCATCCTGGGCAGCGCCGGCAGCGACAACGTGCAGGGCGAAGACCAGAAGCGCCTCGACGTCATCAGCAACAACATCTTCCTGCGCGCCAACGAATGGGGTGGGCACGTGGCGAGCATGGTGTCGGAAGAACTGGAGCAGGTCTACACACTGCCGGAGCAGTACCCGCGCGGCAAGTACCTGCTGATGTTCGACCCGCTCGACGGCTCGTCCAATATCGACGTGAACGTGGCGGTCGGCAGCATCTTCTCGATCGTGCGCGCGCCCGCACCGGGGGCCGATGCGCTGGCGAAAGACTTCCTGCAACCCGGCACCCGGCAGGTGTGCGCCGGCTACGCGATCTATGGCCCCTCGACGATGCTGGTGCTGACCCTGGGCAAGGGCACGCACGCCTTCACGCTCGAGCCGATGCTGGGCGAGTGGGTGCTCAGCCACCCGAACCTGCACATTCCCGAGAAAACGCGCGAGTTCGCGATCAACGCCTCGAACAGCCGCTTCTGGGAGCCGGCCGTGAAGCGCTATGTGGACGAGTGCATGGCCGGCCAGACGGGGCCGCGCGGCGCGGATTTCAACATGCGCTGGATCGCCTCGCTGGTCGCCGAGACGCACCGCATCCTGATGCGCGGCGGCGTGTTCATGTACCCGCGCGACAGCAAGGACCCGGGCAAGCCGGGCCGGCTGCGGCTGCTGTACGAAGCGAACCCGATCTCGTTCCTGATCGAGCAGGCTGGCGGCTGGGCGAGCAACGGCCAGCAGCGGCTGATGGAAGTGCAGCCCGAATCGCTGCACCAGCGCATCGGCTTCGTGTTCGGCTCGGCGCAAGAGGTCGAGCGCATCGAGGCCTACCACCGCGAGGAGCCGCTGGACACCTACAGCTCGCCACTGTTCGGCAAGCGCGGCCTGTTCGCGCAGGTGGACTGACGCATTCTCAAGACCCACGCCCTCGGAGCCCTCGATGTCCATCAAGCACCCCATCATCGCGATCACCGGATCGTCCGGCGCTGGCACCACCTCGGTGACGCGCACCTTCGAGAACATCTTCCGGCGCGAGAGCGTCAGCGCGGCCGTCGTCGAGGGCGACAGCTTCCACCGCTTCGATCGTCAGGCGATGAAGCTCGCGATGGCCGAGGCCGAGGCGGCCGGCAACCGCCACTTCAGCCATTTCGGCGACGAGGCCAACCTCTTCGCCGAACTCGAAGCGCTGTTTCGCGACTACGGCGAGAGCGGCACCGGCATGAGCCGCAAGTACCTCCACAACGCCGAGGAGGCCGCGCCGTTCAAGCAGGAGCCCGGCACCTTCACCGCGTGGGAGCCGTTGCCCAAGAGCGAGTTGCTGTTCTACGAAGGCCTGCATGGCGGTGTGACCACGCCGACTGTCGATGTCGCGCGGCTGGTCGATCTGCTGATCGGCGTGGTGCCGGTCATCAACCTCGAATGGATCCAGAAGATCCACCGCGACCGCAGCACGCGCGGCTACTCGACCGAAGCCGTGACCGACGTGATCCTGCGCCGCATGCACGAATACGTGCACTACATCTGCCCGCAGTTCGTTCGCACCCACATCAACTTCCAGCGCGTGCCGGTCGTCGATACCTCCGACCCGTTCATCGCCCGGACCATCCCGACCGCGGACGAGAGCCTGGTCGTGATCCGTTTCGCGAACCCGAAGGGCATCGACATGCCCTACCTGCTGAGCATGCTGCACGACTCGTTCATGTCGCGCGCCAACACGCTGGTGGTGCCGGGCGGCAAGATGGAGCTGGCGATGCAGCTGATCTTCACGCCGATGATCATGCGGCTGGTGGAGCGGCGCAACAAGGCGCTGGCCCGCTGAACCGATGGCACTGCTGCCGCCCGACCACCCGGACCGAATCTCACTCGCCGACGAGGTGCATGCGCGGCCGCCCGAGCCGCTGGAGACGCCGTCGCGCGCGACCTACGTCGCCGTGCTGGTGGAGCCCGACGACCGGGAGCGCGAACTGGCGCACCTGGGCACGCTGTGTGCGCGCCACGCCGTGCCGGGCCCCGCCGACGGCGTCACGCACTTCAGTGCGGCGCTCGGGGAGCTGCGCGTCAAGTGGGAACGTCACGGCGAGTTCTCGGGCTACACCTTCATCACGTCCGGTCGCAGTCCGGAGCCGTACAGCGAACCCCCGACCTCGCTGCTGCCGCCGGGCTGGCTCGCGGCGGTGCCCGGGGCCACGGTGGTCGCGGCGCACGCCAAGCTCGTGCCCGCGGGCGAAGGCCTGCCCGATGCCGCGATGCTGGCGCGTCACTTCGGCGGCAACATCGCGGTGGGCGCCGAGATCGGCGATGGCGCGGGCCTGGCGTTCACCGACTTTCGCATCCATGCCGACGGCTGCGCGCGTTTTCTGGTGCTCGACCGCGGCTTCACACCGCGCCAGGCGGGCCGCATGCTGCAGCGGCTGTTCGAGATCGAGGCCTACCGGATGATGGCGCTGCTGGCGCTGCCGATCGCGCGGCGCCAGTCGCCCCGCATCGTCGCGATCGAGAAATCGCTCGCGGTGCTGACCGACGACATCGCGCGCGAGCAGGCCGGTAGCCACACCCAAAACGACGAAGCGCTGCTGCAGCAGCTCACGCGCCTCGCGGCGGAGGTCGAAAGCGGGCTGACCGCGAGCCAGTTCCGGTTTGGCGCATGCCGCGCCTACTTCGAGCTCGTCACGCGGCGGATCACCGAGCTGCGCGAAACCCGGCTGGACGGCGTGCAGACCATCGAGGAGTTCATGGCGCGCCGCTTCACGCCGGCCGTGGCCACCTGCACGACCGTCTCGCAGCGGCTGCACGACTTGTCGGAGCGCGTGGCGCAGGCGAGTGCGCTGCTCTCGACACGCGTCGAGATCGCACGCGAGCGCCAGAACCAGTCGCTGCTGAGCTCGATGGACCGGCGTGCCAGGCTGCAGCTGCGCCTGCAGCAGACGGTGGAAGGCTTGTCGGTGGCCGCCATCGTCTACTACGTGGCCGGGCTCGCGGGCTATGGCGCCAAGGCCTTGAAGGCCGCGGGCGCTCACATCGAACCCGACCTGGTGGTCGGCATCGTCATTCCGGTGGTGGCGGTGCTGGTCATGCTGGCTGTGCGGCGTGCGCGGGGCGATGGCGTCAAGCCGGGTCACGTCGACTGAACGGCATCGACGGTGGCTCGCCCGACACAGCACAGGTGTGCTTTGCAGCGTGGAACCCACTGAACTTCGGGAGTTCTTCGCGGTTTCGGCGCATTCGTTCGATCCCCATTGACCTGCGGGCTGGCCTCGATCCGGGGCGCGCAATCAGAATCCTGCCATGATCAAGCCAAGTCAGATATTCGGATGGGAGCACGAGCCGGTGGCCGAGCGCCCCTCCGAGTTCATGCCGTCCAGACTCTCGGGGTTCTCCGAGTTTTCGAACTTCGGCGCACTGGATCGCAAGCTGCCGCCCCGGAGAAGCCCGCTGATGGAACCGGAGGCTCGGCGCGCGCCGCTGAGTGAGAGCGACAAGTCGCTGTCCCGACTGGTGCCGACCTGGTTGGAGAGCCTGCCGGTCGAGTCGCGACCGAACTACCTGTGCGCGCACTTCCCGCGCATCGCCAATCGACTCGCGCTGTGCTGGGCAGATCCGGCCCTCGCCGTTCGGCTCCTCGATGACTTCTTCGCCGACAAGCGCGGCACACGGCTCGGGTTCCCGCCCAAGGCGCGCAACGAACTGATGCACCTGCGCCAGCTCGCGGCGCGCGGCCTCAAAGGCAAGACGAACTGATCGGGCGCCGGCCCGATGGCGGTCGACCGCCTGCTGAACGTTGATCTTTGGCCCTGAGAGTGATAATTTGCTACTCACAGGGCAAAGAAGGTTGTCATGTCGTCAGCACCCGAGTTTCGCGTCTTCCTGGTCGGCACCGATGCGCTGGCCGATCGCGCGTTGCACCGCCACTTGCGGCGCCAATACTCGGTGCATTGCGTCGGCAGCGCCAAAGAGGTCGGGAAGCTGATGCTCGAGCACACGCCGGACGTGCTCGTGTGCGAGCAACAGCTCGAGGACGCCCGTGGCGTCGATGTGCTGCAGAAGATGCGCGTCGAGCATCCGAACACGGTGCGCGTGCTGGCGCTGCAGAGCGCGCGCCGCGACGAGATGGTGCGGGCGATCAACGATGCGGCGGTCTACCAGGTCGTGACGCCGCCGTTCGAGCCCGAGCAGATGGGTCTGCTGCTGCAACGCGCACTCGAAAGCCGCGAGCTCTCGCGCATCCATCGTTACCTCAGCCGCGAGCTGAAGTTCGCGGACGCCGTGATCCGCAACGAGAACGACAGCATGACGCGCGCCTTGCAGGAGACGTATCACTTCGACAAGCTGGTGTTCGTCAGCGACAAGATGGCCGAGGTCTGCAACACCGCGCGCAAGGCCGCGGCCACCGACCTGCCGGTGCTGCTGATCGGTGAAACCGGCACCGGCAAGGAACTGCTCGCCAAGGCGATCCACCTGTTCAGCGATCGTCACAAGCAGCTCTTCCTGGCGCAGAACTGCGGCGCCATCGCGCCGGATCTGCTGCTCTCCGAGCTGTTCGGCCACAAGCGGGGCGCGTTCTCCGGCGCGATCAGCGATCGCCTCGGCCTGTTTGTGGCGGCCGACAACGGCACGGTGTTCCTCGACGAAATCTCCGACATCTCGCCCGCCGTTCAGGTGAGCCTGTTGCGATTCCTGCAGGACGGCGAGGTCAAGGCGATCGGCAGCGACCGTACCAAGCAGACCAACCTGCGCATCGTCGCGGCGAGCAACCGGCCGATCCAGCAGCTGGTGGACGAGGGCAAGTTCAGGCGCGACCTGTACTACCGGCTGAAGGGCTTCGAGATCGCCATCCCACCGCTGCGCGACCGGCCCGAAGACATCCCGGTCCTGACCGACTACCTGATCAAGAAGTACTGCGAAGTCTTCAACCGCAAGATCCCGGGGGTCGCGATGCAGGCGCAGCAGAAGCTGCGCTCGTATGCTTTTCCGGGCAACGTGCGCGAGCTGGAGAACGAGATCCGGCGCACCGTGGCGACGGTCGAGAACGGCGAGTTCATCACCGTGCAGCACCTCTCGACCGAGATCGCACGGGCCCGCCCGCGTGCCGACCGCAGCGGTCAGGGCCAGCCCACCACGCTCGATGGCCACACGCTGAAGGAGCGGGTCGAGCAGCTCGAGGTGGCACTGGTGCGCGCCTCGCTGGAGCGGCATCGCTGGAACCACACGCGTGCCGCAGACGAGCTCGGGTTGTCGCGCGTCGGCCTGAGCAACAAGCTCAAGCGCTACGCCATCGGCCGGCAGGACGAATCGGAGACCGCATGAGCCCGCGCGGCCGCCCGAAGGGCCATACCGCAGAGCGAAGTGCGGAGGTTGCCTGATGAGCGATGCCGCCGGCGACAGCGACGCTGACTCGCAGAAGTTTCTGCGCTCGCTGCTGACGCCCGATCGCGCCTTGGGCGCGCAGCGCGAACTCGGCACCACACCACTCGCGCGTCGCTTGGCGTTGCCCGACGATCAGCTCGCCGGGCACTGGTGCAGCCGCTGCCAGGGCATCTGGTACGGCTGCATGCTCGAAGTCGAATGCCCGGTGTGCGGCAACCGGCACGGCTGAGCAGCGCGCGAGAACGCTGGCAACGCTGGCAAGTTGGTTTGCAATTCGCCCGACTGACAACCTTGTTTGTAGCCGCCGTGCCGCCGCGACGACGCGAACCACCGGCCTCGTAGCCCGGTGAACTCGGGACATACCCGCGGGCGCGTCGCCGCTGGCACGTCGCATGCGAACTTGCCACCGACAACCGACGTCCCGAACGAGGAGAATTTTTCATGGCGAACCTTTTGTGGCTGCAAGGCGGTGCCTGCTCCGGCAACACCATGTCGTTCCTCAACGCCGAGGAGCCCAGCGCCTGCGACCTGGTCACCGACTTCGGCATCAACATCTTGTGGCACCCGTCGCTTGGTGTGGAGCTCGGCGACAACCTGCAGAAGCTGCTGCGCGATTGCGTCTCGGGGGCGATCCCGCTCGACATCTTCGTGTTCGAGGGCACAGTGGTCACCGCACCGAACGGCACCGGCATGTGGAACCGTTTCGCCGGACGTGCGATGCAGGACTGGGTCAAGGACTTGTCGAAGGCCGCGCAATTCGTCGTCGCGATCGGCGACTGCGCCACCTGGGGCGGCATCCCGGCCACGGCGCCGAACCCGAGCGAGTCGCGCGGGCTGCAGTTCCTGAAGCGCGCCAAGGGCGGCTACCTCGGCGACAGCTTCGTGTCGAAGTCGGGCCTGCCGGTGATCAACGTGCCGGGTTGCCCGGCCCACCCGGACTGGATCACGCAGATCGTCGTGGCCGTCGCCACCGGCCGAGCCGGCGACATCGGGCTGGACGAGTTCCAGCGCCCCAAGACCTTCTTCCAGAGCTTCACGCAGACCGGCTGCACGCGCAACATGCACTTCGCCTACAAGGTCTCGGCGACGGAGTTCGGCCAACGCAAGGGCTGCCTGTTTTACGACCTCGGCTGCCGCGGCCCGATGACGCATTCGCCATGCAACCGCATCCTGTGGAACCGGCAGTCGTCGAAGACGCGCGCCGGCATGCCGTGCATGGGTTGCACCGAGCCCGAGTTCCCGTTCTTCGATCTCGCACCGGGCACGGTGTTCAAGACCCAGACCGTGATGGGCGTGCCCAAGGAGCTGCCGCTGGGCGTGGACAAGAAGGGCTATATCGCGCTGACCGGCGCGGCCAAGAACGCGGCGCCGAAGTGGGCCGAGCAAGACATCTTCGTGGTCTAAGGGGAATTTCATGTCCGCTGTTCAAACACTCGATATCTCCCCAGTCGGCCGCGTCGAAGGCGACCTCGACATCCGCGTCGATATTCAAGATGGCCACGTCGTCAATGCCTGGACGCAGGCCGAACTGTTCCGCGGCTTCGAGGTCATCCTGCGCGATAAGGACCCGCAGGCCGGCCTCGTCGTCACGCCGCGCGCCTGCGGCATCTGCGGCGCCTCGCACCTGACCTGCGCCGCGTGGGCGCTCGACACCGCGTGGCAGACCGACGTGCCGCGCAACGCGATCCTCGCGCGCAACCTGGGCCAGATCGTCGAGAGCCTGCAAAGCCAGCCGCGCTACTTCTACGGCCTGTACGCGATCGACCTGACGAACAAGAAGTACAAGCACAGCAAATACTACGAAGAGGCGTGCAAGCGCTTCGCGCCGTTCACCGGCACGTCGTACGAACTCGGCGTGACGATCTCAGGCAAGCCGGTCGAGATTTACGCACTGCTCGGCGGGCAGTGGCCGCATTCGAGCTACATGGTGCCCGGCGGCGTGATGTGCGCGCCGACGCTGACCGACGTGACGCGTGCCTGGGCCATCCTCGAGTACTTCAAGTTCAACTGGCTGGAGTCGTGCTGGCTGGGTTGCAAGCTCGAACGCTACGAGCAGATCAAGAGCTACGACGACTTTATGAAGTGGCTGGACGAGTCGCCCGCGCACGCCAACTCCGACCTCGGCTTCTACTGGAAGATGGGCCTCGACGTGGGGCTGGACAAGTACGGCGCCGGTGTCGGCAAGTACATCAGCTGGGGCTACCTGCCGCACGAGGACAAGTACCAGAAGCCGACGATCGATGGCCGCAACGCCGCAGTCATCATGAAGAGCGGCGTCTACGACTCGGTCGCCGATACCCACACGCTGATGGACCAGAAGTTCACCCGCGAGAACCTCAGCCACGGCTGGTACGACGAAGGCACGGCCGACCAACACCCGTTCGATCGCACCACCAAGCCGATCCAGAACAACACGACCGATTTCAACAACAAATACTCGTGGGCCTCGGCCGTCAGCCACACCGATTTCGGGCGCCTGGAGGCTGGCCCGTTCGCGCGCCAGCTCATCGCCGGCGGCAAGCACGGCGAGGCCTGGCAGCACCACGACCCTCTGGTGCTCGACATGTTCAAGAAGATGGGTGGCGCGAGCCTGCACCTGCGCCAGATCGCGCGCATGCACGAAACCATCAAGCTCTACCGCCAGGCCGAGCGCTGCCTGCGCGAGTTCAAGCTCAATGATCCGTGGTACATCAAACCGAAGGAGCGCGATGGCCGCGGCTGGGGCGCCACCGAAGCGATCCGCGGCGCGCTGTGCCACTGGATCGAGGTCAAGGACGGCAAGATCAAGAACTACCAGATCATCGCGCCGACCACCTGGAACGTCGGCCCGCGTGACGGCCAGCAGGTGCGCGGCCCGATCGAGGAGGCGCTGATCGGCGCGCCGATCGCCGACTCGAGCGACCCGGTGGAGGTCGGGCATGTGGCACGATCGTTCGATTCGTGCCTGGTGTGCACCGTCCACGCACACGATGCGAAGACCGGGGGTGAGCTGGCGCGCTTTCGCATCGGATGAACACGGACTCCTCCACAGCGCCTGCCGCGGCACCGCGCAGGCGTGGACCCTTCGAGCAGACGCACAACATGTCGACGAGTGACGATGATCGCCTGAGGGACCAGATCGGCGCCATGATGGCCGCTGGGCTGAAGACCGAGACCGAGCCCTTCCCCGAGACCGACAAGGAGTTCGGCCGGTTGTTGAACGAGGTGCGCGAGCTCGCGCCGGGCGACCTCAAAGGCAAGCTGATCCTGACCGGATTCGTCGACAAGCCCTACGGCCCGGACCAGATGCGTTGCCAGGAATGCATGTACTACCTGGTGCACCGCAAATGGTGCGACCTGCCCGAACTGGCCGTGCCGGTCGAGCCCGACTGGTGGTGCCGACTGTGGCGCATCTGAGCTGGGGCCTGTTAACGCCATGCTGGTCGTCATCGGTTGCGGCAACCTGAATCGCAGCGACGACGCGGCCGGCGTGCGCGTCGTCCACGCGCTGCGCGAACACTTCGGTGAATCCCTGCCGCCCGACGTGAGGCTGTTCGATGCCGGCACCGGCGGCATGGAGGTGATGTTCAAGGCGCGCGGCGCGAGCGCATTGATCATCGTCGACGCCTGCCGCAGCGGCTCGGATGCCGGTGCGGTCTTTCGACTCCCGGGCACCGAGATCGACGGTGCGCACGTGCCCGGGTACAGCCTGCACGACTTCCGCTGGGACCACGCGGTGCATGCCGGCCGCCGCATCTTCGGCGTCGACTTTCCCGCCGACCTCACCGTCTACCTGATCGAGGCCGGCTCGCTGCAGCTGGGCACCGAGATGACCGCGCCGGTCAACCACGCGGTCGAGCTGGTCTGCGGGCGGATCGCCGAGAACATCCGCGAACGGCACGCGGTCGCAGGGTCGTGAAGCACGCTGTGTTCATCGGCCGCGGCCGCGTCAGAGTGCCGCGCGACACCTACGCGCTCTACCTCGGCGGCGTCGAGTCGGCCGCGCTCGTCGAGCGCGACGGCCGCGTCCTGCTGCTGCCGCTGCGCGGCCCGGTCGCGGGCGGGATGCTGCTCAAGCAGCGCAACCTGCACGGCGACCGCGTGATGCTCGCGACCGATTTTCTGGTGCAGCTGGGCTTCGATCCGTTTGCGGACGAGCTCGAGTTCGGCGTGCGCTGGGAGGCAGAGGCCGGCGCGCTGCTGATCGAAGGGCTGGGCACCGCCCGCCACTGAGCGCGCCTCGCCGGGTGCGTGCAAACTATCTTTGCGCGCGCATACCATGTTGACGTTGCGCTAGCATCCCGGTAGATTGATTCGCATGTCCACCACCCTGTCGAACGCGCAATTCGAAGCGGCCCTGAACGCGGCCGAAGACGCCGACGCGTCGCCCGAGGAGCGCGCCGAGATGCTGATGGAGATCGCGATGGGCATGCAGGCGCGCCCGAAGTCGGCGCAGCAACTCGCCGATGCGGTCAACCTCTACGAGCGCGCCCGCGACACCGCGCCGCCCCAGGCCGTGCTGCTGAAGGCGCGCATCGTGGCGCGCATGGGCACGGCCCTGCAGGCGCTGCCCGACAGCGGTGCCGAGAGCCTCGAGCGCGCGCTGCAATGCTTTCGGAGCGCGATCGAGACCCTGCAGCAGCACGGCCAGCCCGAAGAAGTGGCCGAAGCCGAACTCAACCAGGGTCTGGTGATGCAGGCGCTGACTGGCCTGGGGCGCGGCCGCATCACCGACGCCATCGCGGCCTACCACCGCTCGCTGCGCGTCTTCGGCCGCGAGGCCTATCCGCAGGAGTACGCGGTGCTGCACAACAACCTGGCGATCGCCTACCTGTCGATGCCGGCCACCGACGAGACCGGCAAGATGCGCGAGGCGCTGGCGGTGCAGTCGTTCGAGGAGGTGCTGAAGGTCATCAACCTGATCGACCACCCGAGCGAGTACGCGATGATCAACAACAACCTCGGCAACGCGCTGCAGTACGCCGCCAGCGGCCATGTGCTCGAGAACAACCTGCGTGCGCTCGCCGCCTACGACGAGGCCCTGCGCGTGCGCAACGTGCGCGACACGCCGCTCGAGTACGCGAACACCATCGCCAACAAGGCGAACGTGCTGCGCAACCTGGAGCCTGACCCGACGCAGCCGGCAACCGCTGATGGCGCGCCGGACGACCCGCTGAGCGACGCGCTGGCGCTGGCGCACGAGGCGCGCGAACTGTTCGCGGCGCACGGCGACTCCCACAAGGCCGCGCTGATGGCCGACGCCGCGAGCGAGATCGAGGCCGAGCTGGCGCAGCGCCGCCAGCGGTCGAACTGATGCTTTCGTTTCAACCCCTGGAGTTCATCACATGACGGTATTGAGTCTGGTCGGAATGATCGTGCTGGCTCTCGTGCTGGCGCTGGCGGCGGGCGCGGCCAGTGGCGTGCGGATCGGCGCCGAAGCGCTCGGCGCCGGGCTGGCCGCGATGATGGGTGCGTTCTTCGGGCCCACCGCCGCGCTGCCTGCGGTGCTGGTCGGTCTGTGCGTCCTCTACTTCCTGCACTGAGGAGCAACCGCATGTTCGACATGTTCATGAACTCGGTGAAGCTGTTCTTCGCCGGCAAGCTGTTCCGCGACAAACGCGACGTGCTGACGCAGTGGCTCAAGGGCTTTGGCGTGTGCCTCGCACTGCTGCTCGCCGTGGGCTGGTTCGTCTCGCCGCTGGTCGGCGTGATCGTCGCGTCGGTGGTCGGTGGCCTGATCCAGCCGATCCTGTTCAAGGACCTGAAGTACGCCTGATCATGACGGCCCGCGACACCGCCGCCGACCTCGACGCTGCGCACGCAGAGTCCGCCAGCGAACTTGCGCGGCGCGCGGGCGAGCTGGCGCGCCTCGAAGCGCTGACGCAGGGCTGGGAGCCCGGGCAGCAGGCCGTGCTGAGCGCGATCAAGACCGGCATTGAAGAACTCAACGCGGCAGCTTTCAGGCGCCTGATCCGCGCACTCAAGATTGATGAAGCGGCCGCCGTGGCGCTGCGCGCGGCGGTGCGCGATCCGCTGGTCTACCAGGTGCTGCTGTTCCACGCGCTCGTCAAGGAGCCGCTCGAGCACCGCGTCGCGCGCGCGCTCGACGACGTGCGGCCGTTTCTCAAGACGCACGGCGGCGATGTCGAGCTGGTCGCGGTGAAGTTCCCCGACACCGTGGAGGTGCGGCTGGTCGGCTCGTGCCAATCGTGCCCGTCGTCGGGCGAGACGCTGAGCGAAGGCGTCGACAAGGCGATCAAGGCACTGTGCCCCGAGATCACGACCGTCACCCGCGTCAGCCGCGGTGCGCCGGAAGCCTCCGCCGACGGCACGCAGATCGTGCACTTCGTCAGCCCGTTCGCGCGACAGCAGGATGCCGGCTGGGTCGATGTCTGCGCGCTCCACGAGTTGATCGACGGCGCGATGGCGTCGCGCCCGGTCGAGGGCCGCGACCTGCTGCTCTACCGGCACGGCGACAGCGTCTCGTGCATGGACAACGCCTGCGCCCACATGGGCATGCCGCTGGATGGCGGGCAGGTTGACCACGGCACGCTGCGCTGCCCCTACCACGGCTTCGTCTACCTGCTCGAAACCGGCGAATGCCTGACGGTGCCCGAGGTGCAGCTCGCGATGCACGCCGTCAAGGTCGCCGGCGAACGCGTGGCCGTGCGGCTGCGCCGGTAGGACGCTTCCATGACCGCCACGATCCTGCACGCATCGCTCGCCCCGGCGGCGAAGCGCGCGCCCTCGGCCGGCGTGCCCTGCAGCGCGCTGCTCGATGCGCGCGGCGCGCGCGTCATCCTCGGCGCGACGGACGACCCGCTCGGCCTCGCGTCGCCGGTCGTGCCGTCCGCCACCTCCATGTTCGGCCCGCGCGGCGCATGCGCGGCGCCCGATGGCTCGCTGTGGGTGTCCGACACCGGCCACCACCGCGTGCTCGGCTGGCGGCGCGCGCCCACGGCGGACAACACGCCCGCTGACATCCTGCTCGGCCAACCCGCCTTCGATCGCGAGGGCCGCAATGCGCGCGGCAGCGCGAGCATCGGCACGATGAACGTCCCCACCGGCATCGCCGCCTGTGGATCGGTGGGCGACGGCCTCGCCGTGGCCGATGCGTGGAACCACCGCGTGCTGATCTGGCACACGCGGCCGACGCGGTCGCACCAGCCACCGGACGTGGTGCTCGGCCAGGCCGACTTCGACGGTGGCGAATCGAACCGGGGCCACGATCGCCCGAGCGCCTCGACGCTGTTCTGGCCCTACTGCGTCTCGTGGGACGGCGCGAGGCTGTGGGTCGCCGACACCGGCAACCGCCGCGTGCTGATGTGGAACGGCCCGCCGCAGCACCACGGCGCCGCGGCCGACCTCGTGCTCGGCCAGCCCGACTTCGACCACCGCGACGAGAACGGCGGCGGCACCCCGAGCGCCGCGAGCATGCGCTGGCCGCACGCGATCAGCTTCCCGGCCGGCGGGCTGTGCGTGGCCGACGCCGGCAACAACCGGCTGATGTTGTGGCAGCGCACGCCGGCCGAGAACAACCAGCCGTGCGACGTGATGGTCGGCCAAGCCGGCGTGCACGGCGTCGAACACAACCAGGCCAGCTACTACCCCGACGCGGCGTGCCTGAACATGCCCTACGGCGCGGTGGTGGCCGGCGAGCTGCTGGTGGTGGCCGATACCGCCAACTCGCGCCTGCTCGCGTGGCGCATCGCCGGGCTGAACCGCTTTGACGCGAACGCCTGCGCGCTGGCCGCGCAAGCCGACTGGAACAGCAAGGGCGACAACCGCTGGCTGCCCGCCACGCGCGACAGCGTCTGCTGGCCCTACAGCGTGGCGATGCAGGGCGGCGACACGTTGCTCGTCGCCGACTCGGGCAACAACCGGGTGATGCTGTGGGCACTTGCCGAGACATGGGGCCGATGATGTCTGCACAACTGGCCGATCTCGTCAACTCTGCGCTGGTGGCCGAGCACATCCGCGTGCGTGGCACGGTGCAAGGCGTCGGCTTCAGGCCCACGGTGTGGCGGATCGCGAGCGAGCTGCACATCGCGGGCTCGGTGTGCAACGATGCCGAAGGGGTGTTGATCAATGCGGTGGCCAGCGCCGACGCGCTCGATGCGTTCGTCCGCCGCATCTGCGACGAAGCGCCTCCGCTGGCGCGCATCGCCGCGCTCGAGCGCGCTCGCACCGCGCTGCCCGCGCCACTCCCGGCGGGCTTCGCGATTGGGCCGAGCCAGCGGGGTGCGAACCAGACCGTCGTGGCCGCCGATGCCGCGACCTGCCCGCAATGCACGGCCGAGATCTTCGATCCGTTCGGGCGCCGCTTTCGCTACCCGTTGACCAACTGCACGCATTGCGGCCCGCGGCTGTCGTTCGTCACCGGCGTGCCTTACGACCGCGCGCTCACGACCATGTCGGGTTATCCGATGTGCCCGGCCTGCCGCGCCGAGTACGAATCGCCCGCCGATCGGCGCTTCCACGCGCAGCCGATCGCCTGCCACGCCTGTGGCCCGAAGCTGACGCTGAAGCGGCTCGACGGCCGCGCCTTCACGATCGACACCTACACATTTCTCGACGATTGCGACGCCGCCGGCACGCTGCTGGCACGCGGCCACATCGTCGCGATCAAGGGCCTGGGCGGCTACCAGCTCGCGTGCGACGCCACCCAGCACGACGCGGTGGCGCGCCTGCGCGGCCTCAAGCGGCGCGAGCGCAAACCGTTCGCGCTGATGGCGGCCGATGTGGCGGCGGTGCGCGCATGGTGCGAGGTCGATGCCGCCGAGGCCGCGCTGCTGCAGTCGCCGGCCGCACCCATCGTGCTGCTGGCGCGTCGCGCCGGCCTGTCGTCCACCACAATCGCCGAGGCCGTCGCCCCCGGCCTGGCCACGCTCGGCTTCATGCTGGCGAACACCGGCGTGCATCACCTGATCCTGCGCCGCATGAAGCGCCCCATCGTGCTGACCAGCGGCAACCTCAGCGACGAGCCGCAGGCGATCACGCTGGAGGCGTTCGCCGCTCGCTTCCCCGAGGGGGTCGATTTCGTGCTCGACCACGACCGCCCGATCGCGCGGCGCATCGACGACTCGGTGATGCGCGTGATCGACGACGCGCCGCGCGTGCTGCGTCGCGCGCGTGGCCTCGCACCCGAGCCGATCGCGATGCCGGCGGGCTTCGAGGCCGCGCCGCCCGTGCTGGCCTACGGCGGCGAGTTGAAGAACACGGTCTGCCTGCTGCGCGGCGGGCAGGCCGTGCTGTCGCAGCACATCGGCGACCTCGAGGACGCGGCCACGCATGCCGACTACCGGCGCGCGTTGCGCGATCTGCAGGGCTTCTTCGCGTTCACGCCGACGCTGCGCGCCTGCGACGCTCACCCCGAGTACCTCTCGACGAAGCTCGCGCATGCCGATGCCGCGCTTGCGGGCGGCACCGCCGCCGAGGTGCTGCACCACCACGCCCACATCGCGGCCTGCCTGATCGACAACGGCTGGCCGCTGGACGCCGGCCCGGTCGTCGGTGTGGCGCTCGACGGTCTGGGCTTCGGCGCGGAGGGTGAACTGTGGGGCGGCGAGTTTGCGATCGCCGACTACCGCTCCTTCGAGCGCCGCGGCACCTTCAAGCCGGTGGCGCTCCTCGGTGGCGAACAGGCGATGCACGAGCCCTGGCGCAACACGTATGCGCACCTGATGGCCGAGCTCAAGTGGCCGTCGTTCACGATGAACTACCGCGAGCTCGAACTGCACGACTTCCTCGCCGCCCAACCCCGAACCTTGCTCGACGGCATGCTCGCCAAACAAGTCAACTCGCCGCTCGCCAGCTCCTGCGGGCGGTTGTTCGACGCGGTCGCCGCCGCGATGGGTATCTGCCGCGAGCACGCCGCCTACGAGGGCCAGGGCGCGGTCGAGATGGAGGCGCTCGTCGATCACGCCGTGCTGCACTTCGAGGACGACGAACTCGGCTACCCGTTCGGCATCCCGCGCCTCAAAGGCAGCCACCTGCCCTACATCGAGCCGCTCGCGATGTGGACCGCGTTGCTCGGCGACCTGATCCTGAAGACGCCGGTGCCGACGATGGCCGCGCGCTTCCACAAGGGCCTGGCGCGCGTGATCGTGACGATGGTCGACAAGGTGTCGAATGCGCACGAACAGCCGCTGCGCGTTGTAGCGCTGTCGGGCGGCGTGTTCCAGAACAAGGTGCTGCTCGAAAGAGTCAGCGGCCAGCTTCGCGCCGCCGGCTACACCGTGCTCACGCACCGCCGCGTGCCCTGCAACGACGGCGGCCTCGCGCTCGGCCAGGCCGCCGTGGCGGCAGCCAGAGCCCTCGCGAACAAGAACCAGGAGACAGCGTCATGTGCCTAGGCATCCCCGGCCAGATCATCGCGATCAGCAGCCACGCGAACAAGCTCGCCACCGTCGAGGTGTTGGGCGTGCGGCGCGAGATCAACATCGCCTGCATCGTCAATGACGAACACACGGTGGACTCGTGCGTCGGCGACTGGGTGCTGGTGCATGTCGGCTTCGCGATGAGCCGCATCGACGAGAAGGAAGCGCAGCTCACGCTGGCCATCCTGCACGAGCTCGGCGAGGCGCAGGCCGAATTGCACTCGATGCGCGACTCCGATGCGGCGGTGGCGGCACCATGAACACGCGCAACGCGCTCGCCGGGCTGTACCCGCATCTTGCGGCGAGCGACGCGCGACCGGATGGCGCCGCGATGGCCGCGGCGCTGCTCGAATCGGTGCGCCAGAAAGCCGCCGACAGCGTGGAGGTCAAGCAGCGCTTCTTCGGCGAGAACGCCCTGCGCATCGTCGAGGCCGCACAGATGCTGGCGCGCTGCTACCGCGCCGGCGGGCGCTTGTACACGATGGGCAACGGCGGTTCGAGTTGCGACGCGGCACACCTGGCGGTCGAGTTCCAGCACCCCGTCACGGCTGGTCGGCCGGCGCTACCGGCAGTGAACCTGAGCCAGGACATGGCGATGATCACCGCCGTCGCCAACGACCTTGGCTTCGCGCACGTCTACACGCGCCAGGTGCTTGCGCATGTGGGCGAGCGCGACTGCCTGGTCGGCATCTCGACCAGCGGCAACTCCGAGAACCTGCTGGCGGGCTTCAGCGCGGCCAAGCGCCAGGGCGCCGCCACGCTCGGCCTGGCCGGCGGCGACGGCGGCCGGATGCGCGCGAGCGCCGATGTCGATCTCTGCCTGGTGGTGCCGACCGACAGCATTCACCGCGTGCAGGAGACGCATGTCGCGCTGTATCACATCCTTTGGGATCTGACGCACACCCTGCTCGCCGACGACCGCGGCCCGGGAGGTAGCCGATGAAATACGCCGACGAGTTCCGCGACCCCGAGCTGGCGAAGTCGCTGGTGTCGGCCATCGGCGAACTGGCCGACACGCTGGCGGCGAAGATGCCGCGCCCGTTGCAGGTGATGGAGGTCTGCGGCGGCCACACGCACACGATCTTTCGCTACGGCCTGAAGGATCTGCTGCCGCCCAGCATCGAGTTCGTGCACGGCCCCGGCTGCCCGGTCTGCGTGCTGCCGATGGGTCGTGTGGACGACTGCGTCGCGATCGCCGAGCACCCGCAGGTCATCATGACGACCTTCGGCGACGCGATGCGCGTGCCGGGCTCGAAGAAGAGCCTGCTGCAGGCCAAGGCCGAGGGCGCCGACGTGCGCACCGTGTACTCGCCGCTCGACGCGCTCAAGCTCGCGCAGAAGCACCCGGACAAGGAGGTCGTGTTCTTCGGCCTCGGCTTCGAGACCACGATGCCGAGCACCGCCATGACCGTGCTGCAGGCCGAGGCGCTGGGCGTGCGCAACTTCTCGCTGTTCTGCAACCACATCACGATCATCCCGACCGTGAAGGCGATCCTCGATTCGCCCGATCTGCAGATCGACGGCTTCCTCGGGCCGGGCCATGTGAGCATGGTGATCGGCACGCGCCCGTACGACTTCATCGCGCAGCGCTATGGCAAGCCGCTGGTGGTCGCCGGCTTCGAGCCGCTGGACATCCTGCAGTCGCTGTGGATGGTGCTGAGGCAGATGCACGAGGGCCGTTGCGAGGTCGAGAACCAGTACAAGCGCATCGTGCCGATCGACGGCAACTCGCCCGCGCTCGACGCGATCACGCGCGTGTTCGAGCTGCGCGAATTCTTCGAGTGGCGCGGGCTGGGCTCGATCGATCACTCCGGCATCCGCATGCGCGAGGCTTACGCCGGCTTCGACGCCGAGCGCCGGTTCTCGGTGCCGAACCTGAAGATCGCCGATCCGAAATCCTGCCAGTGCGGCGAGGTGCTCAAGGGCGTGATCAAGCCGCAGCAGTGCAAGGTGTTCGGCACGTTGTGCACGCCCGAGACACCGCTGGGCGCGCTGATGGTGTCCAGCGAAGGCGCGTGCGCCGCGTATCACCAGTATTCGCGCATCACATTCGTGAAGCGCGACGCGGCCGAGGTGGCTTGACATGGCGACGATTCGCGACAAGAACATCACGATGGCGCACGGCGGTGGCGGCCGCGCGATGCGCGAGCTGATCGAGCGGCTGGTCCTGCCGGCGTTCGCCAACCCGCTGCTCGCGCCGTTGGAGGATCAGGCGCGCATCGGGTTGCAGGACTTGCGCGAAATCGGCGACCGGCTCGCGTTCACCACCGACAGCTACGTCGTCTCGCCCCTGTTCTTCCCCGGCGGCGACATCGGCACGCTCGCGATCTGCGGCACGGTCAACGACCTCGCGATGTCGGGCGCGGTGCCGCTGTTCCTGTCCTGCGGGCTGATCATCGAAGAGGGCTTACCCACCGCCGATCTCGAACGGGTGCTCGCCAGCATGTCCACGCTGGCGCGGCAATGCGGCGTGAACGTCGTCACCGGCGACACGAAGGTCGTGAACCGCGGCGCGGCCGACAAGCTCTTCATCAACACCGCCGGCATCGGCGTGATCGCCGCCGGCGTGGACATCTCGGCCAGTCGCGCCCAACCCGGCGACGCGATCATCGTCAACGGCACGCTCGGCGACCACGGCGTGGCGATCCTGGTCGCGCGCAACGAGCTCGACCTGCAGAGCGATCTGCACAGCGACTGCCAGCCATTGCACGAGCTCGTGCAAGTAATGCTGCGCGCCTGCCCCGATCTGCATTGCCTGCGCGACGCCACGCGCGGCGGCCTGGCGACGGTGCTGAACGAGTTCGCCCTCAGCTCGAAGGTCGGCATTCGGTTGCAGGAGCACGCGCTGCCGCTCAAGCCCGAGGTGCGTGGCGCCTGCGAGATGCTGGGCCTGGACGTGCTCTACATGGCCAACGAAGGCAAGCTGGTCGCGGTCGTGTCGCGCGCGAGCGCGGACGCGGTGCTCGCTGCGATGCGCGCGCACCCGGCTGGCGTGGACGCGGCCATCGTCGGCGAGGTGCTCGCCGAGCCGGCCGGCCATGTGATCCTGAACACGCTGTTCGGCGGCGAGCGTGTGATCGACATGCTGGTCGGCGAACAGCTGCCGCGGATCTGCTGACAGGGCCGCCCGATGCACGAACTCGGCATCACCCGCAACGTCGTCGCGATCGTCAGCGAGCGGGCCCAGGGCCAGCGCGTGCTGCGCGTGACGCTGGAGGTCGGCCGCCTGTCGGGCATGTTCGCCGAGGCGATCCGGTTCTGCTTCGATGTGTGCAGCAAGGGCACGCCGCTTGCAGGCGCCGTGCTGGAGATCGTCGACGTCGAAGGCCGCGGGCATTGCGATGCCTGCGGCGCCGAGCCCGTGATGACCGCACCGCTGGGCCGCTGCCCAACGTGCCGCGAGCCGCGCCTGCGCATGGTCGCCGGCACCGAGTTGAAGATCAAGGAGATGGAGGTGGAATCATGTGTGTGATCTGCGGCTGCGGCGAAGGCGAGACGACGGTTCAGCGGGTCGGCGACACGCATGTTCACGAGCACGAGCATCCGCATGTGCACACACATGCCGATGGCACGACGCACTCGCACGGGCACGACCACGGGCACACGCACGATCTGCACGTCCCCGGCCGCGACGCGCAGACCATCGCGCTCGAAACCGCGTTGCTCGGCAAGAACCAGGCACTGGCCGAGCGCAACCGAGGCTGGCTGGCCGGGCGCGGCGTGCTCGCGCTGAACCTGATGAGCAGCCCGGGGGCAGGCAAGACCACGCTGCTCGAACGCTGCATCCGCGACCTGCACGGCCAGGTCGCGATCAGCGTGGTCGAAGGCGACCAGGCGACCGTGTTCGACGCCGAGCGCATCCGCGCCACCGGCGCACCCGCCGTCCAGGTGAACACCGGCACCGGTTGTCACCTCGAAGCCGACATGCTGGGGCGCGCACTCGAACTGCTGCAACCCGCGCGGGGTTCGCTGCTGGTGGTCGAGAACGTCGGCAACCTGGTCTGCCCGGCGCTGTTCGATCTGGGCGAGAACGCGCGGGTGGTGATCTTTTCCGTCACCGAGGGCGAAGACAAGCCGCTCAAGTACCCGCACATGTTCAGCTCGGCCGACGTGCTGCTGCTGAGCAAGACCGATCTGCTGCCGCACCTGCGCGTCGACCTGCAGCGGATGATGGACAACGCGCTCGCGGTCAACCCGCGGTTGAAGATCATCCCAGTGTCGGCCTACACCGGCGAGGGCCTGGATGATTGGTACGGCTGGCTGCGCGGCGAGCTCGCGACGCTGGCCGCGGCTCGCTAGGCCAACGATGAACCCGGCCGACCTGCCGCGCGACTTCGCCAGCCTGGCGTTGCTGATCCTGCTGCTCGGCATGAAGCACGGCTTCGACGCCGATCACTTGGCCGCGATCGACGGGCTGACCCGCTACAACGCGCAGGCGCGGCCGCGGCTGGCGCGCGCGGCCGGCGTGCTGTTCTCGATCGGCCACGGGCTCGTGGTGGTGAGCGTGGCCATCGGCGTCTCGATGCTCGCGCAGGCCTGGCGCGTGCCCGAGTGGCTTGAAGCGTTCGGCGCCTGGGTGTCGATCGGTTTGCTGACGTTGCTGGCGCTGCTGAACATCGTCGCGGTGATGCGCACACCGGGGCACGAGACGACCCAGCTCGAAGGCTGGCGCAGCGGCCTGTTCTCCCGGCTGCTGAACGCCGGCAGCCCGGTGATGGTGATGGGCGTCGGCACGCTTTTCGCGCTGTCGTTCGACACGGTCAGCCAGGCCGCGCTGTTCGCAGTGACCGCCACCCAGTTCGGCGGCTGGCGGCCGGCGCTGCTGCTGGCGCTGCTGTTCATCGTCGGCATGCTGGTGGTCGATGGCGTGAACGGCCTGTGGATCGCGCGCCTGATCCGCCGCTCCGATCGCAGCGCGCGCGTGGCCTCGCGCGTGATGGCGCTGGCCGTGTCGGGCGTCGGGCTGCTGACGGCCGGCCTGACGCTGGCGAGCCGCACCCTGCCCGGTGTCGATGCCTGGGCGCAGGGCAAGGAGCTGTGGTTCGGCGCGGCCGTCGTGGCCGTGGTCGGGGTGAGCTTTGCCCTCGGGCAGCAGCTGGCCCGCTCTACCGCTGCCCCCGCATCGGGCACTGAAGGAACAGCCGCGACAAGGTAGTCGTCAGCGCGGTGCGATCGTCGCCCTGGGCGCCCTGCAGGCCCGCCATCGGGCCGTGCAGCATCTTCTGCGTCAAGCCGCGCGACAAGGCTTCGAGCACGGCATCGATGTCGTCGCCCTTGGCGAGCAGCTTGCGCGCGCGCTGCAGCTCGGCAGCGCGCCAGGCCTCGGCCTGCGTCTGCAGCGCCTGGATCAGCGGCACGGTCTCGCGCGTGCCCAGCCAGCGCACGAAATCCTGCACGCCCGACTCGATGATGGTCTCGGCCTGGCCGACCGCGGCGCTGCGCTTGTCGCTGCCGGCCTGCACGATCTGCGACAGGTCGTCGAGCGAGTACAGGTAGACGTCGGGCAGTGCGGCGATCTCGGTTTCGATGTCGCGCGGCACCGCGAGATCGACCATCAGCACCGGCCGGCGGCGGCGCGCCTTGACGGCGCGGGAGGCGGCGCCCAGGCCGATCACCGGCAGCTGGCTCGCGGTGCACGACACCACCACGTCGAACTCGGCGAGCCGCGCCATCGCCTCGGTCAGGCCGATGGCCTCGGCCTTGAAGTGCGCCGCGAGCGCCGCGCCGCGCTCGATGCTGCGGTTCGCGATCGTCAGCTGCTTCGGCGACTTGGCGGCGAGGTGCGCGAGCACCGGCGCGGCCATCTCGCCGGCGCCGAGGAACAGCACCTTGAGCTGGCCGAAGTCCTCGAACAGCTTGTCGGCGAGCCGCACGATCGCGGCGGCGAGGCTGATCGTGTGCATGCCGATCTCGGTGCCGGTGCGCACCTCTTTCGCGACCGCGAACGAGCGCTGGAACAGCTGGTGCAGCGTGCTGCCGAGGGTTCCGGCGCTGTCGGCCTCGCGCACCGCCTGCTTCATCTGGCCGAGGATCTGCGTCTCGCCGATGACCATCGACGACAGGCCGCTCGCGAGCCGGAACGTGTGGCGCGCGGCCCCGGCATCCTCCAGCACGTAGAAGTGGCGCTGCAGCTCACCCGCCGGCATGCCGCCCGATTCGGCGAGCCAGCCCAGCGTCTGGCCCGCGAGTTCATCGACGTGGCCGTCGGCGCTGCCGACATACAGCTCCGTGCGGTTGCAGGTCGAGACAATCGCGACTTCGGCGGCACGCTGCACGCGGCCGCGGAACGCGCGCAGGGTCGGCACCAGCTTGTCGGCGGGAAAGGCGAAGCGCCCGCGCACGTCGAGCGGCGCCGTCGTGTGGTTCAGGCCGAGTGCGACAACGCTCATGCGGTCACCTGTCGAGTGGCAGAGGCGGTGCGCGTATCGCGGCGCCAGCGCATCCAGAGGTCGGTGCCGTGGGCAAGGCCCGCGGCGATCAGGCACAGCGCGATCCACGTCGCGCCAGCGTCGTGCGCAAAGCAGCGCAGCGCGAGCATCAGGCACAGGCCGGAGACCATGTTCGCGAGGAACTCGCGCGGCGCCACGCCCTTGCCGGTGGCGCGGTGGTAGACCACGAGCACAGCGCATTCGATCAGCGTGAACGCGATCACGCCGTCGATCAGCGATGCGATGCCAAAGGATTCGTTCATGACGCCGTCCTCACGCCGCGCCGAACGGTCCGTTGAGTTTCACCGTCTGCCAGTTCAGGAAGGCCGCGATCGCGACCCACAACAGATACGGCGCCAGCAGACACGCCGCCGTCTTCGCGAAGCGCGCCAGCACGACGATCAGCGCCAGGACCGAGAGCCACAAGAGCGGCACCTCGAACAACGCCCAATCGGGCCGGTGCAGGCGGAAGTACAGCAGGCTCCAGAACACGTTCAGGAAGCCGTTCGCGGCGAACAGCGCCAGCATCAGCTCGCGATCGGGCCGCGACGGCGCGCGCCGCCAGCCGATCACGCCGGCCGCGGCGGCGAGCGCGAAGATCGTCGTCCAGACCGGGCCGAACGCCCAGTCGGGCGGCTTCCACGCGGGCTGCTTCAGGCCCATGTACCAGGGCCCGATGTCGGTCATCAGGCCGCCAATCACGGCCACGGAGATCGCCGCAGCGGCAGCGATCCAGATCGGGCGCGAACGATTCATACACGCGCCACCCCGAACAGGTGCGCCAGGTCCTTGAAGAAGATGCGCACATGCGCCATCGGGCGTCTGCGCACGAGCTCCTTGTTCATGTACGACTCGAAGGTCAGCTGTTGCACGTCGCGGTCCTTGCAGATGCTGACGAAGCGCTCGCGCAGGCGGTCGCTCGAGTACCAGAACCACTGCATGATGCCGAGCACACGGAACACCGTGCCGTGCGCCTTCATGAAGCGCTTGCGGGCCAGCGCGAGGGAGCGCACATCGCCGGTCACGAGCAGCGCCTCGACCGCGTCGGCGGCGAGCCGGCCGCCGTACATCGCGTAGTAGATGCCTTCGCCCGAGGCCGGCGCGACCACGCCGGCGGCGTCGCCGGCGAGCACCACGTCGCGGCCGTTGTCCCAGCGCGGCAGCGGCTTCATTGGTATCGGCGCGCCTTCGCGGCGCAGCGTCTCTGCGCCGGTGAGGCCAGCCGCGCTGCGCAGGCCGCCGACGGCGCCACGCAGCGAGAAGCCCTTGTCGGCGCTGCCGGTGCCCACGCTCATCGTGTCGCCGTGCGGGAAGACCCAGCCGTAGAAGTCGGGCGAGAGCGTGCCGCGGTAATACACATCGCAGCGCGACGCATTGAAACCGGCCGGTGGCACCGCCGGCGTGCGCAGGATCTCGTGGTAAGCGAAAACGTATTTCGTGCGCTCGGCGCCGGGCACGGTCTGGCGCGCGACGTTCGAGCGCGCGCCATCGGCGCCGACGATCGCGCGGGCGCGCACGCTGGCCGGCACACGCGCGGTCTTGTCGCCCGCATGGCCGAATGCGCGCTGCTCGAAATGCACGACGCTGACGCCATCGGCATCGCGCGTGATCCGGTCGAAGTCGCCGATGCGCCGCTGCGCGCCGCTGGCGGCAGCACGCGCGCGCAGCCACTCGTCGAACTGGTCGCGGTTGACCATGCCGACGAAGCCGTTGTCGATCGGGATGTCGACCTTCTCGTCCTTCGGCGAGACCATGCGCGCGGCCGTCGCGCGCGCCACGAGCAACTCATCGGGGATCGCGAAGTCCTTGATCAGCCGCGGCGGGATGGCGCCGCCGCAGGGCTTGGTGCGGCCCGCGCGGTCGAGCAGCAGCACCGAACGGCCGCGTCGCGCGAGGTCGTGGGCCGCAGTCGCGCCAGCGGGGCCACCGCCGATCACGACCACGTCGAAGGTCTCGGTACTGCTCATCGGGTCACCTCGCTTGCATCGCGGAGAGCGTGGGCACCGCGGCCGATCGTGTGGCAGGCTCCGTCGTGCGGCTCAGTTGCGCGGCCAGCGCCGCAGCGGCGACGAACAGCAGCGCCTCGAATCCGAACACCACCGCATACGCGAGCGACGGCGTGCCGATCAGCCAGCGCGCCAGATCGCTCGCGGCCGTGCCGACGAGCCCGCCCATGCCGAACGCCACCGCCTGCGCCGCACCCCACAGGCCCATCCGCGTGCCTTCGCGCGCGTGGCGGCCTTCGCCCGCGAGACGCATCATCGAGGCGATCGCCGCTATCGAGAACGCACCGTTGGCCACGCCGAGCGCGAACACGTTGGCCTTGAACGGCCACGCCGGGCCGACGAGGCCGGCCGTCATCAGGCCGAGCAGCATCAGCGCCGACAGCAGGCAGCCGCCGATCTGCCATGCGCGCAGCGAGCCGAAGCGCTGGCCGCGACCGGCGAACGCCGCGGCCAGCATGCCGAGCAGCACACCGCCATGCTGCACGCCCGACAGGCCGGTAGACTCGCCCGGCGTGAAGCCGAACACGCCGCCGGCGAAGGGCTCGAGGATGAGGTCCTGCGCGCTGTAGGCGAGCATCGAGATGAAGACGAAGATCGTGAAGCGTCGCGCCACCGGCTCGCTCCAGACCTGCGCGAGCGCTTCGCTGAAGGACGGCTTGGTGTGCTCCGCGCTCGGCGCTGCGGGCTCGGGCGAAGCCGCACCTTCGAGGCGCCAGGTCGCGATCAGCGTGAGCAGCACCGAGACCAGCGAGACACCAGCGGTCACTGCGATCAGGCGCCCCGGCGAATACGGATCCAGCAGCTTGCCGGCAACGCCGGCGGTGACGGCGAAGCCAACAATCATCATCAGCCAGACGATGGTGGCGGCCGTGGCGCGGCGTGGCGCATCGACGCGCTTCGCCAGCAGCACCAGCAGCGAGGTGCCGCTCGCGCTCACGCCGATGCCGATCAGCAGGAACGCGAGCACCGCGAGCACGATGCCGGCGAGGCGATCGCTGCCCATCCACGCGGTCGCGACCGCAGCCAGTGCGCCGCCGGCCGCGAGCACGATCATGCCGCCGACGATCCATGGTGTGCGGCGCCGGCCCATGTCGGAGCCGTAGCCCATGCGCGGCCGCGCCACCTGCACGAGGTAGTGCATCGCCACCAGCATGCCGGGCAGCAGCGCCGGCAGCGCGAGCTCGACGACCATCACACGGTTCAGCGTGGAGGTGGTCATCACGACGACGGCGCCGAGGCAGGCCTGCACAAGGCCGAGCCGCACGATCGAGCCCCAGCCGAATGACGCACTCATGCAGCGCCCCGCAGCGCGAACGCGCTGACCATCATGCCGGCCACGAACAAGGGCACGCCGAAGCCGCTGTACCAGATCGCCCGCGCGACCGGCTGCTGCACGAAGCGCCGCATCATCACGGCCTGCAGCGCGATCAAGCCTGCTATCGCGGCGGCATGGATCGGTTGGTGCCACACGACCAGCAGTGCGAGCACGCAGAGCTGCGGCACGATCATCACCCAGCACGCAGTGCGCGCCGCCTTGTCGATGCCGAGCTGCACCGGCAGCGAGCCGATGCCCATCTGCCGATCGCCCTCGACCGACTTGAAATCGTTCAAGGTCATGATGCCGTGCGCCGAGACGCTGTACAGCAGCGCCAGCGCCAACGAACGCAGCTCAGGCATCGCACCGCCGGCCATCACCGCGGCGCCCGTCACCCAGGCCAGACCCTCGTAGCAGAGGCCACAGGCGGCGTTGCCCCACCAGCCGTTCTGCTTCAGCCGCAGCGGCGGCGCGCTGTAGGCCCAGGCCAGCAGCAGGCCGATGACGCCGGCGGCAAACCCCCAGGGGCCGAGGAACGCGGCCACCAGCAGCGAGAGCAGCGTCCAGAGAATCGCGATCGCCAGCCCCCAGCGGCCCGGCATGCGGCCCGACGGGATCGGACGCTGCGGTTCGTTGATCGCATCGACCTCGCGGTCGAACCAGTCGTTCACCGCCTGGCTGCTCGCGCACACCATCGGCCCGGCCAGCAGCACGCCGACGACGATCAGCGGCCAGCGGCCCTCGGTGGCGACGCCCGAGGCGACCACCCCACAACCGAACGCCCACATCGGCGGGAACCAGGTGATCGGTTTGAGCAGCTCCGCAACAGCGGACAGGGCGGGTCGGGCCATGCAGCCATACTGCACGCGACGCGCGAAAACGTCAATCTGGATTTACACGAAAAGTGTCAATCAAACGTTGCACTCTATTCCTCACCGGGTACGGGGGTCAGGTCGCCGATGTTGAAGCGGCGCAGCTTCACATAAAGGCTCTGGCGCGAGAGACCCAGCATCTCGGCGGCCGAGGCGCGGTTGTCGTGCGTCAGCTCAAGTGCGGCTTCGATGCACAGCTGCTCGATCAGGTCGGTGGTGTCGCGCACGATGTCTTTCAGCGGCATGCGGCCGACGAGTTCGGTCATCTGACCGACCGAGCGCGGCATCTCGCGGCCGGTGCCGGTGGTGCGCACTTCGGCGGCGAGGCGACGACTCACATCGCGAATCGTGAAGCCCAGGCAGGGTTGCTCGCCTTCAGCGACGGCCACGCCCGAGATCTCGACGTCGGTCGAGGCACCGTACTCGCCACGCATCACGGTGGCGAACAAGCGCACCGCACCGCGCTGGCGCAAATTCGTGATCAACACGTTCAGATCGACGCCGGTGCGGCCCAGCCAGCGCTCCAGCGACTGGCCGTGCACCTGCGTTTCGGTGGCGAGCTGGGCGAGATCGATGAAGGCGTGGTTGGCCGTCATGATCCGGCCGTCGAGGTCGGTCACGACAAAGGCGTCGGGCGCGCTCTCGATCAGCTTGAGCAGCGCACTCTGGCCGCTGTTTTCGGCGCCGCCGCGGGCTGCATCGAGCGGCGAGACGCGCACCAGCAAGTGGGCCGTCTTTTCCTGGCGGAACAGCGAGGCCGAGACACGCATTTCTCCGGGCCGGCCGGCGATGCGGGTGGTCACGCTCTCGCCATGGCCAGTGGCGGCAACGCGGCCGAACATCCCCGGTACGCTGGCGCCCGGCTTGGCGCCGGCCTCGGGCTCGAAGCTGTCGGAGAGCATCCAGCCGGTGCGCGTGATTTCGACGCCGAACAGCGTGAGCGCCGCCGGGTTCGCTTCTTCGAGCTTGCCAGTGACGGCATCGAGGATCAGCACCGCTTCGGAGGCCACCTGGAACAGCGAGCGGTAGCGCGTCTCCATGTGGCGCAGGCGCCAGTAGTCGCGCTCCATCGCCTGCTGGGCGCTGATCAGGCGCTGCTGCAATGCCGCGTTAGCGCGCAAATCGCGGCCGAACACCACCGAGCGCGCGCCGGCCTTGCTGCGCCCGCCCTGCTGCGGCAGCGCGATTGCCGAGTACGACAACGGCAGGTCCGCCCCGTCGATCGACGGGTGGTTGATGTGGCGCCAGCGCGGCGCCGCGTTGGTGCGCGATTCGCGCAGCAGGGCCTCGACCTTGGGCCGGCTCTCGATCGTGACCGTGTCGGCCCAGGGCTTGCCGAGCCATTCGTAGTAGCCCTCGCGCAGCAGGTCTTCGCTGCCGAACGCCAAGTCGCGAATCACTCCCTTGTCATCGATGATCAGCGCCACATCGGCCGCTGCTGCGATCAGTCTTCCGGCCACGTCCGCACTCAGGTCGCCGAGCGTTCGCGCTGGCGATTCGAACTCTCTCATGAACCCTGCTTTCCGGGTGGCTGACGCATCACTTCCTCGTTTGTCTTCATCGTGACCGATGCCCTCGCGCGCAGCGAGCATCAGCCGGGAGAGCCGTGCTGTCGAACGTGGCCGCTGATCAGGGATTCAGCCAACAGAGGTGCCTCGCGCCCGTCTATTGTCATGCCGTCGGCACCGACCTGGCCGACGAACTCGGGGTGCACGCCGAAGAGCGGTCCGCCCACGAGAATGGCCAAGTCCTGATTGCAAGTGGCATGCCTGACGGCCGCGATGCTTGCGGCCAGCTGACCGAGGTGTACTTCGGCGCCGAGCGAGAAGCCGATCACATCGAACCATTCGGCGCCGACCAGCGCCGCAGCGTCAGCGCCCGCGGCCCACGCGCCGCCGGTCACGTCCCACCCGGCGCGACGGAAGAACTCCGCCACCATCACCAGCCCGAAAGTGTGCTGTTCGCCGGGGCTGGGCAGCAACAGCACGCGTCGGCCCTGCGAGGGGTGCTCCACGCTGCGGCCCAGCGCCGGGCTGAGTTCGCGCAGCACGCGCTGCAGGCGGCCGAGGCCGACCGTCACATCGGTGAAGTTGCACAGGTCGTCTTCCCACAGCTCGCCGAGGTAGCGCGCCGTCGGCGCCAGCAGGTCGAGGTAGATCTTCTCGACCGACACGTCGCGCGAGCGCAGCGTCTGGATCGTCGCGAACGCCACATCCTCCTCGTGTGACAGCACCAGCTTGGCGAAGTGCTTCACGTCATCGGCGGTGATCACGTAGCCCACGCCCACACTGCGCAGCAGCGGCTCGGTCGTGGTGCGGTGCGCGAGCATCAGGCGCGGAATGATCTCCTGTTCGATCGTTCGAGCCAGTTGCGCCATTCGCGTGTCGTTGGCCGCTTCGGCCGGACGGAACGCCGGCATCTCGGCCTCGCAGTCGGGCGGTGCAGCGCCTCTTGACAATCCCTCCCGTGCCGAATGTTCCTGCGGCAAGCTCTCCATCGACGGTCTCCTCGCGATGTTCTGGCGTTGCGCCCCGGGAAGATACCCGTGGTCGCTGCCACCACCGCGCAGGTGGCGTGGGGTGGCCGGGAAAGCGGCATCCGGATCTGTCAACGATTCGTGAGCCGCGGATCAAGTTCTACTGCCCGGTTCGCGGGTCGTCAATCGGGATCGCGCCCTTGGTGCGCGGTTTCCAATCGAGCCTCCGAGGCCGGTCTGGTTGCAAATATAGTGTCATGTTTGATTTACGTCTAGCCTGATTGACATCTACCGACCGCGGGTCTAGATTCAGCCCCAGCAGCACTGCTGAGGATGTCGATGCAAGCACCTGAGACTCGGCCGGAAACCTACCGGCCGCTCTACACCGCCGAAGAGCGCCAGCGCCGCGACGCTTCGGGCTGGACGCTGGTGCAAGGCTTGCTCGCGCCGGCGCAGTTCCTGGTGTTCCTCGTCAGCCTCGGGCTGGTGCTGCGCTACCTCGCCAGCGGCGAAGGACACGACGCCGCCGCCTGGTCCGTCGTCGTCAAGACGCTGACGCTCTACGCGATCATGATCACCGGCTGCATCTGGGAGAAGGTCGTCTTCGGCCGCTACCTGTTCGCGCCGGCCTTCTACTGGGAAGACGTGTTCAGCATGGCGGTGCTGGCGCTGCACACGGCCTACCTCGTGGCGCTGTTCACCGATGCGCTCGGTGCGCGCGAGCTGATGTACCTGGCGCTCGCGGCCTACGCCACCTATGTGATCAATGCGACGCAGTTCATTCTGAAGCTGCGCGCGGCACGGCTGGATCACGCGAAAAGGCAATCGGCGATGGTCGGCGGAGAGCTGGCCGCATGAGCCCCGTGATCCCGATCCGATCGGCGCCGTCCGAAGGCTGCAGCGATGCCCCGGTATTGCGCGAGCGCGGCCAGCGCGAGGTGTTCTGCGGCCTCACCGGCATCATCTGGCTGCACCGCAAGATCCAGGACGCGTTCTTCCTCGTCGTCGGCTCGCGCACCTGCGCGCACCTGATCCAGTCGGCCGCGGGCGTGATGATCTTCGCCGAACCGCGCTTCGCGACCGCGATCATCGACGAGCGCGATCTGGCCGGCCTCGCCGATGTGAACACCGAGCTCGATCGGGTCGTGACGCGGCTACTCGAACGCCGGCCCGAGATCAAGCTGCTGTTCCTGGTCGGCTCGTGCCCGTCGGAAGTGATCAAACTCGACCTGTCGCGCGCGGCCTCGCGCCTGTCGGGCCGCTTCTCGCCCGATGTGCGCGTGCTCAGCTACTCCGGCAGCGGCATCGAGACCACTTTCACGCAGGGCGAAGATGCCTGCCTCGCCGCGCTGGTGCCGAACCTGCCGACCGCCGCGGCCGACGCGCCCACGTCGCTGATGGTCGTCGGCACGCTGGCCGATGTGGTCGAAGACCAGTTCATGCGGCTGTTCGCGGCGCTCGGCATCGGCCCGGTCCACTTCTTCCCGCCGCGCCGCGCCGGTGCGATGCCCGCGATCGGGCCGAACACGCGCCTGCTGCTGGCGCAACCGTTTCTGGCGGACACCGCCCGTGTGCTCGAAGCTCGCGGAGCGCAACGCCTGCCCGCGCCCTTCCCGCTCGGCGCCGAGGGCACGACCCTCTGGCTGCAGGCGGCCGCGACGGCGTTCGGTGTCAGCGCCGAGGTGTTCGAGCGCGCCACCGCGCCGGGCCGCGAGCGTGCGCGAGCTGCACTCGCTCGACAGCAAGCGCAGCTTGCCGGCAAGCGCATCTTCTTCTTCCCCGATTCGCAGCTCGAGATCCCGATCGCACGCTTTCTGGCGCGTGAACTCGGCATGCGGCTCACCGAAGTCGGCTCGCCCTATCTGCACCGTCAGCACCTGGCCGAAGAGCTCGCCTTGCTGCCGAGCGGCACGGTGCTGTCCGAAGGCCAGGACGTCGAGAAGCAGATCGACCGCTGCCGCGCCGCGCAGCCCGACATCGTGGTCTGCGGCCTCGGCCTGGCGAACCCGCTCGAATCCGAGGGCATGACGACCAAGTGGTCGATCGAGCTGGTGTTCACGCCGATCCAGGGCTACGACCAGGCCGGCGACCTCGCCGAGCTGTTCGCGCGGCCGCTGATGCGCAAGCTGAAGCTGGTGGCCTGACATGCAGCTGACCTTGTGGACTTACGAAGGCCCGCCGCACGTCGGCGCGATGCGCGTCGCCACCGCGCTGCAGGACGTGCACTACGTATTGCACGCGCCGCAGGGCGACACCTATGCCGACCTGCTGTTCACGATGATCGAGCGGCTGCAGAAGCGCCCACCGGTCACCTACACCACGTTCCAGGCGCGTGACCTCGGCGGCGACACCGCCGAGCTGTTCAAGAACGCCGCGCGCGACGCCTACGAACGCTTCAAGCCGAAGGCGATGATGGTCGGCGCCTCGTGCACTGCCGAACTGATCCAGGACGATCCAGGCGGTCTCGCGAAGGCGCTGAACCTGCCGGTGCCGGTGGTTGCGCTCGAACTGCCGTCGTACCAGCGCAAGGAGAACTGGGGCGCGTCCGAGACCTTCTATCAGATGGTGCGCGCGCTGGCCGGGCCGAATGTGCCCGCAGCAGGCACCGTGCGCGCGCCGCGCCCCCAAGGCCAGCGCCCGAGCTGCAACGTCCTCGGCCCGTCGGCGCTGGGCTTTCGGCACCGCGACGACGTGGCCGAGATCAGCCGCCTGCTCGACCAGATGGGCGTCGACGTGCGCATCGTCGCGCCGCTTGGCGCCAGCGCCGACGACCTGTCGCGCCTCGGCGACGCGGATTTCAACGTCGTGCTCTATCCCGAGGTCGGCGCGCTCGCCGCGAGCTGGCTGACGCGCAACTTCGGCCAACCCGCGACGAAGACGATCCCGATCGGCGCGGCGGCCACGCGCGACTTCATCGACGAGGTCGCCACGCTCGCCGGCATCGACCCGACACAGGCACTGGCCGATGTTCGCTCGCGTTCGAACTGGTACGCGCGCTCGGTCGATTCGACCTACCTGACCGGCAAGCGCGTCTTCATCTTCGGCGACGCGACGCATGCGGTCGCGGCCGCGCGGGTCGCCTCCACCGAGCTCGGTTTCAACGTCGTCGGCCTCGGCACCTACAGCCGCGAGTTCGCCCGCGACGTGCGCGAGGCCGCCAAGCTCTACGGCATCGAAGCGCTGATCACCGACGACTACCTCGAGGTCGAAGCCAAGGTCGCCGAGTTGCAGCCCGAACTGGTGCTCGGCACGCAGATGGAGCGCCACATCGCCAAGCGTCTGGGCGTGCCCTGCGCGGTGATCTCGGCGCCAGTACACGTGCAGGACTTCCCCGCGCGCTACTCGCCGCAGATGGGCTTCGAGGGCGCAAACGTGTTGTTCGACACCTGGGTGCACCCGCTGATGATGGGTCTCGAAGAACATCTGATCGGCATGTTCCGCGGCGACTTCGAGTTTCACGAAGACGCGGCACCGTCGCACCTCGGCGGCCATGCTGCACAGCCGGCCGCTGTGGCTGCAGCACCGGCATCAACTGCCCAGATCGTTGTCGCCGCGTGGGCACCCGAAGCCGAGAAGGAGCTTCGCAAGATCCCGTTCTTCGTGCGCGGCAAGGCGAAACGCAACACCGAGCGCTTCGCCCTCGACCGCAACGTCCCCCTGATCACTATCGAGACCCTCTATGACGCCAAAGCGCACTTCAGCCGCTGAGGTCGTGAGCGTGCATCCGTCGATGCGCGTGGTGATCGTCACGATGGACAGCCACCTCGCCAGCGCCGCCGAGCGCGCGCATCGCACGCTCGCGCGCACGATGCCGGGCCTGAAACTGGTGGTGCATGCAGCCGCCGAGTGGGGTGGCGACGACGCGGCGCTCGCGCGCTGCAAGGACGACATCGCCCACGGCGACCTCGTCATCGCGACGATGCTGTTCATGGAAGACCACTTCCTGCCGGTGCTGCCGGCGTTGCGGGCGCGCCGCGACCACTGCGACGCGATGGTCTGCGCGATGTCGGCCGCCGAAGTGATGAAGCTCACCCGCATGGGCAGGTTCGACATGGCCGCACCGGCGAGCGGCCCGATGGCGCTGCTCAAGCGGCTGCGCGGCAAACCCGAGGCGAAAGGCAACGAGGCCGGCGTGAAGGCCACCGCCGGCGCGCAGCAGATGAAGATGCTGCGCCGACTGCCGAAGATCCTGCGCTTCATCCCCGGCACCGCGCAGGACGTTCGGGCCTACTTTCTGACGCTGCAGTACTGGCTCGCGGGTTCGGAGCAGAACGTCGCGAACATGGTGCAGTTCCTTGTCGATCGCTATGCCGACGGCCCGCGCAAAGTGCTGCGCGGCATCGTCAAGCCACCGTCGCCGGTCGAGTACCCGGAGGTCGGTGTCTACCACCCGCGGATGGCCAAGCGCATGTCGGAGCAGTTGACCGACCTGCCGCGCGTGGCCACCAGCGGCAAGCGCGGCACCGTCGGCCTGCTGCTGATGCGCTCCTACTTGCTGGCCGGCAACGCCGACCATTACGACGGCGTGATCACCGCGATCGAAGCGCGCGGCCTTCGTGTGGTGCCGGCGTTCGCCACCGGCCTCGATTCGCGCCCTGCGATCGACGCGTTCTTCTTCAAGGACGGCAGGCCGACGATCGATGCCGTCGTCTCGCTGACCGGCTTCTCGCTCGTCGGCGGGCCGGCCTACAACGACGCCAAGGCGGCGGAGGACATCCTCGCCAAGCTCGACGTGCCCTACCTCGCCGTGACGCCGGTCGAGTTCCAGACGCTCGACCAGTGGGGCGGCTCGCCGCGCGGCCTGCTGCCGGTCGAGGCGACAATGATGGTGGCGATCCCAGAGCTCGACGGCGCGACCGGCTCGATGGTGTTCGGCGGCCGCGGCAGTGCCGAGCACATCGCCTGCACTGGCTGTGCGCATGGCTGCACGTTCAAGAACGTGGTCGATGCACATGACATGCACTCGTGCATCGAGCGCGCCGACCTGCTCGCCGCGCGTGTCGGCAAGCTGGTCGATCTGCGGCGCTCCGAGCGCGCCGAGCGCAAGGTTGCCGCGGTCGTCTTCAACTTCCCGCCGAACGCCGGCAACACCGGCACCGCTGCATTCCTGTCGGTGTTCGAATCGCTGTTCAACACGATGGCCGCTATGCGGCGCGAGGGCTACTCGGTCGAGATGCCGAAGAGCGTGGACGAACTGCGCGAACGCATCATCAACGGCAACGCCCAACGCTTCGGCGCCGCGGCGAACGTGCATGTGCGCATCCCGGCCGACGACCATGTGCGGCGCGAAAAGCACCTGAAGGAGATCGAGGCCCAGTGGGGTCCGGCGCCCGGCAAGCAGCAGAGCGACGGCAGCAGCCTCTTCGTCTACGGCGAGCGCTTCGGCAACGTCTTCGTCGGCGTGCAGCCCGCGTTCGGCTACGAAGGCGACCCGATGCGGCTGCTGTTCGAGAAGGGCTTCGCGCCGACGCACGCGTTCTCGGCCTTCTACCGCTGGCTGCGCGAGGATTTCGGCGCGCACGCGGTGCTGCATTTCGGCACCCACGGCGCGCTCGAATTCATGCCGGGCAAGCAGAACGGCATGTCCTCGGCCTGCTGGCCGGATCGGTTGATCGGCGATCTGCCGAATCTGTACCTTTACGCGTCGAACAACCCGTCGGAAGGCACGATCGCGAAGCGCCGCGCGGCCGCCACGTTGATCAGCTACCTGACGCCGCCGGTCGCGCAGGCCGGGCTCTACAAGGGCCTGGTCGATCTGAAGGCGCTGCTGGAGCGCTACCGTGGCCTCGAGCCCGATGCGACGATCGAGGCCGACGAACTCGCGCCGATGATCCAGGCGCAGGCCGCCGAACTCGAACTCGCCGTGATCGAGCCGCCCTGGACCACCGATGCGGCTCAGCGGATCGCGAAGCTCAACGACGCCGTGCTCGAACTCGAGTACACGCTGATCCCGCACGGCCTGCACGTCGTCGGCGAGGCGCCGACGCCGAGCGAGCGCGTCGATCTGCTGCTCTCGCTGGCCGAGGCCTCACACGGCGCGCGACCGGAGCGCGCGGTGATCGAGGCGCTCGTCGCCGGCGGCGCACCACCAGGCGACGCCCTGCTGCAGCAGCTCGCCGCCGCCGACGCGCTGATGGCCGAAGACCACGAGATCGACGGCCTGCTTCACGCGCTCGACGGCCGCTTCCTGCGCCCCGCGCCGGGTGGCGATCTGCTGCGCACCCCCGCGATCCTGCCGACCGGTCGCAACCTTCACGGCTTCGATCCCTTCCGCATTCCCAGCGCGTATGCGGTACAGGACGGCGCACGCCAGGCCGAGCGGCTGCTGCGCAAGCACATGGGCGACGGCCATACCTTCCCCGAATCGATCGCGCTGGTGCTGTGGGGCACCGACAACCTCAAGAGCGAGGGCGGCCCGATCGCTCAGGCGCTCGCGCTGATGGGTGCGAAGCCGCGCTTCGACAGCTACGGCCGGCTTGCGGGTGCGCAACTGTTGTCGCTCGAAGAACTCGGCCGGCCGCGCGTCGACGTGATCATCACACTGTCGGGCATCTTCCGCGACCTGCTGCCGTTGCAGATCAAGCTGCTCGCCGAGGGCGCGCTGATGGCGGCGAGTGCCGACGAGCCGATCGAGCACAACTTCATCCGCAAGCACGCGCTGGCTTACGTCGCCGAGCATGGCGGCGATCTCGAAACCGCCTCGTTGCGCGTCTTTGGCAATGCAGAGGGCGCATACGGGTCGAACGTCAACAGCCTGATCGACAACAGCCGCTGGGACGATGCCGACGAACTGGCCGAAACCTACACCCGCCGCAAAGGCTTCGCCTATGGCGTCAGCGGGCGGCCGGTGCAACAGGCAGCGCTGCTGAACAGCGTGCTCGCCGGCGTGCAGCTCGCCTACCAGAACCTCGATTCGGTCGAACTCGGCGTGACGACGATCGACACCTATTTCGACACGCTGGGCGGCATCAGCCGCGCGGTGAAGCGCGCCAAGGGCGCCGGCGCGGAAGTCGCGCCCGTCTACATCGGCGACCAGACCCGCGATGCGAACGGCGGCGGCACGGTGCGCACGCTGAGCGATCAGGTCGCGCTCGAAACCCGCACGCGCATGCTGAATCCGAAGTGGTACGAAGGCATGCTGAAGCACGGCTACGAAGGCGTGCGCCAGATCGAGGTGCACGTGACGAACACGATGGGTTGGTCGGCCACGACCGGGCAGGTGCAGCCCTGGGTCTACGAGCAATTGAGTGAAACCTTCATGCTCGATCCGGCGATGCGTGAGCGCCTCGCGAAGCTGAACCCGACGGCTTCGGCGCGCGTGGCGAATCGCCTGCTCGAAGCCTCGGATCGCAATTTCTGGAAGCCCGACGCGACCATGCTCGCCGCGTTGCGCCGGGCGGGTGAGGAGCTTGAAGACCGGCTCGAAGGCGTGTTTGAAGGAGCTCCCGCATGAGTACCACGACGATCCCGTTCCCGGACATCAAGAACCCCGGAGTTCGGAAGAACCTGCGCCTCGATGGCGAGGGCAGCGTGCAGGTCGCGCTCGACGAGAACGTCAAGATCGGCAACGCGAAAGTGTTCGCGATCTACGGCAAGGGTGGCATCGGCAAGAGCACCACGTCGAGCAACCTCTCGGCCGCGTTCTCGAAGATGGGCAAACGTGTCCTGCAGATCGGCTGCGACCCGAAGCACGACAGCACCTTCACGCTGACGAAGAAGATGCTGCCGACTGTGATCGACGTGCTCGAGACGGTGGACTTCCACGCCGAGGAGCTGCGCGTCGAAGACTTCGTGTTCGAGGGCTACAACGGCGTGATGTGCGTCGAGGCCGGCGGCCCACCGGCGGGCACGGGTTGCGGCGGCTACGTCGTCGGCCAGACCGTCAAGCTCTTGAAGGAGCACCACCTGCTCGAAGACACCGACGTGGTGATCTTCGACGTGCTCGGCGACGTGGTCTGTGGCGGCTTCGCGGCGCCCTTGCAGCACGCCGACCGCGCGCTGATCGTCACCGCCAACGATTTCGACTCGATCTTCGCGATGAACCGCATCGTGCAGGCGATCGGCGCGAAGGCGAAGAACTACAACGTGCGGCTCGGCGGCGTGATCGCCAACCGCAGCGCGGCCACCGACCAGATCGACAAGTACAACGACAAGATCGGCCTGAAGCTCGCCGCGCACTTCCCCGACCTCGACGTGATCCGCCGCAGCCGACTGAAGAAGTCGACGCTGTTCGAGATGGAGTACTCGCCCGAGCTCGAACTGGTGCAGAAGGAATACATGCGGCTCGCCGCGTCGCTTTGGCTCGGCACCGAGCCGCTGAACGCGGTGCCGATGAAGGACCGCGACATCTTCGATCTGCTGGGCTTCGATTGAGCGACACACCGGAGCACGCCATGACACAGCTTTCCTACACCGAGCGCCGCGGCCAAATCGAAACCTATTTCGATCGCACTGCCGTGCAAGCGTGGGCTCGGCTCACGTCCGACGCGCCGGTCGGCCGCGTGCGCGCCTCGGTGCGCGCCGGGCGCGACCGCATGCGCAGCACGCTGCTCTCGTGGCTGCCCGATGACCTGCGCGGCCTGCGCGTGCTCGACGCCGGCTGCGGCACCGGCGCGCTCGCCGTCGAGGCGGCGCACCGCGGCGCCGAGGTGCTGGCGATCGACCTCTCGCCGACGCTGGTGAACCTGGCCCACGAACGCCAGCCGCTGATTCGCAACGGCGGCGCGATCGACTTCCGATCCGGCGACATGCTCGCGCCCGAGCTCGGCACATTCGACTACGTGGTCGGCATGGATTCGGTCATCCACTACGAGACCGGCGATGCGGTCAGCGTGCTGGCCGGTCTCGCGCAGCGCACCCGCGTCGGGCTGATCTTTACTTACGTGCCCAGCAGCCCGGCGCTCGAAGTGTTTCGCGCGGTCGGCAAGCTGTTCCCGCGCGGTGATCGCTCGCCGGCCGTCGTGCCAGTGGCCGAACGCTGGCTGCACCGCCGCATCGATGAAGACGCGCAACTGCAAGGCTGGTCGCGCGGACGCACCGAGCGCGTGTCGAGCGGCTTCTACACCTCCCAAGCGATGGAGCTGGTTCGGGCCGCCGCGCCGGGCCGCCCCAAGCAAGGCCCGGCCCTCTCGGAGGGCCGATCGCCGTACTCGGCGAGCGGGGTGTCGTCATGAACCCGGCCAAGACCGTCCTGAAGCTGAACTCGACGCTCGCCAGCCAGTGGGCCAAGGTCGGCACGCGCTTCCTGCCGTTCGCCGATGCAGCGAGCGCGGAGCTGCCGCTGTCGCGCCTGCTGCGCCTGTCGCTGTTCCAGGTGACGGTCGGCATGGCGATGGTGCTGCTGGTCGGCACGCTGAACCGCGTGATGATCGTCGAGCTCGGCATGTCGGCCTGGCTGGTCTCGGCGATGGTCGCGCTGCCGCTGGTGTTCGCGCCGTTCCGTGCGCTGATCGGGTTCCGCTCCGACACCCACAAGTCGGTGCTGGGCTGGAAGCGCGTGCCCTACATCTGGATCGGCACGCTGCTGCAGTTCGGTGGCCTGGCGATCATGCCGTTCGCGCTGATCGTGCTCTCGGGCGACAGCCACGGCCCGGTGTGGATCGGCCACGCGGGCGCCGCGCTCGCGTTCCTGCTGGTCGGCGCCGGGCTGCAGACCACGCAGACGGCCGGCCTCGCGCTCGCGACCGATCTCGCACCGGCCGAGTCTCGCCCGCGCGTGGTCGCCTTGATGTACGTGATGCTGCTGATCGGCATGGTCGTCAGCGGGCTGCTGTTCGGCTTCGCGCTGCAGAAGTTCAGCCAGGTCAAGCTGATCCAGGTCGTGCAAGGGGCGGCACTGCTGACGATGGTGGTCAACCTGATCGCGCTGTGGAAGCAGGAAGCGCGCGACCCGGCCAACCGTTCGCGCGGCGAAGCCAAGCCGTCGTTCCGCGAGAACTGGGCGCGCTTCGCCGGCCGCGGCCAATCGATCCGCTTCCTCGTCGCGGTCGGCCTCGGCACCGCCGCGTTCAACATGCAGGACATCATCCTCGAGCCCTACGGCGGCGAGATCCTGCACTTGGCCGTAGGCGCCACGACGACGCTCACGGCGATGATGGCCTGCGGCGCGCTGGCCGCGTTCGCGCTCGCCGCGCGCTCGCTCGGCCGTGGTGCGTCGCCGCACAAGCTGGCGGCCTGGGGCGTGCTCGCCGGCCTGTTCGCGTTCTCGTGCGTGATCTTCGCCGAGCCGCTCGCGTCGCCTGCGCTGTTCCGCCTCGGCGCCACGTCGATCGGCTTCGGCGCCGGGCTGTTCTCGGTCGGCACGCTGACGGCCGCGATGAACCTCGAGAACGACGGCCTCAACGGCCTCGCGCTCGGCGCCTGGGGCGCGGTGCAGGCCTCGTGCGCCGGCGTGGCGATCGCGGCCGGTGGCGCGATCCGCGACATCGTCTCCGCCCTCGCCACGCAAGGCGCGCTCGGCGAAGCGCTCAGTAGCCCGGGCACCGGCTACAGCTTCGTCTACCACCTCGAACTCTATTTGCTGTTCGCAACGCTCATCGCGATCGGCCCGCTCGTCAGGACGGCTCGCAGGGAGCCGCGCACACCGCCCACCGGCAAGTTCGGCCTGGCCGAATTTCCCGGCTGATCTTCACGCCCGAGTCACACGCCACAGGAGACCTTTCATGGGAACCGGAGCCATCACTTCCTACATCGACGTGGCGCAGATCGCGCTGTACGCCTTCTGGGTCTTCTTCGCGGGCTTGATCTACTACCTTCACCGCGAAGACAAGCGCGAGGGCTATCCGCTGGAGTCGGACCGTTCCGATCGCTCGGGCGGTCGCGTCAAGGTGCAGGGCTGGCCGCGCGTGCCGAAGGCAAAGACGTTTCACCTGCGCGACGGCCGCGTCGTGATGGCACCTAACTTCCGCGGCTCGAACCAGGCACTGGGCGGCACGCCATCGGCCAATCACCTGGGCGCACCGCTGGAGCCCAACGGTGATGCGATGCTCGCCGCCGTCGGGCCGGGCTCGTATTCCGATCGCGCCGACATCCCCGACACCACGCTCGAAGGCGATGCACGCATCGTGCCGCTGCGCGCCGCACCGACCTTCGAGGTCGCGCACCGCGACGCCGACCCGCGAGGCCTGCCGGTGATCGGCGCCGATGGCGCCGTGGCCGGCACCGTGCGCGAACTCTGGGTCGACCGCGCCGAAGTGCTGTTCCGTTACCTCGAGGTCGAGGTGCCGATCCAGGGCGGCAGCCGCCGCGTGCTGCTGCCGGTGAACTTCTCGCGCATCGGCGGCCGCAACGTCAAGGTGCGTTCGATCCTGGCAGCGCAGTTCGCGCAGGTGCCGGGCACGCGTCACCCCGATTCGGTGACGCTGCTCGAAGAGGACAAGATCATGGGCTACTACGGCGGCGGCACCTTGTACGCCACGCCGGATCGCCAGGAGCCGCTGCTGTGAACGCGCGCGGGTTGCCGCAACACCCCGCCGCCGAGCACGAGTTCGAGGCCGAGCTCGGCCTGCCCGAGCCGCTGCCGTGCGGCGAGCGCCTGCTCTGGCAGGGCTCACCCGATTGGCGCGTCCTGGCGCGCGAGGCACTGCACACGCGCATGCTGTCGATTTACTTCGGCGTGCTGCTCTTCTGGCGCGGAGCCACGGTGCTGTCAAATGGTGGCTCGCCCATCGATGCCGGCGAGGCCATCCTGTGGCTCTTGCCGCTCGCGGTGGCCGCGATCGCCGTGCTGTCGCTGATGGCCTGGCTGATCGCCCGCACCAGTGTCTACACGATCACCGACAAGCGGGTGGTGATGCGCATCGGCGTGGTGCTGAACATCACGTTCAACCTGCCGTACTCGAAGATCGAATCCGCCGGCCTGCGCACCAACGCCGACGGCAGCGGCGATCTGACGCTGGTGCTGAACGACGCCGACCACATCGCCTACGTGCACCTCTGGCCGCACGCACGCCCGTGGCACGTGAAGCGCACGGAGCCGATGTTGCGCGCGCTGCCGCAGGCGCGGGCCGTCGCGGCCATCTTGTCGACGGCACTGGCCGATTCGGCCAGCGTCACGCCTGCAGCGTTGCCACGGGCCGCAGCCCCGCAGCGGCAGCCCTCGGCCAACGCCGGTCAACAGCCGCTGGCGGCGTGAGGCGATGAACACCACCGCGCTGCCACCCATCCGCTTCCCGCGCGCGCCGCTGTTCGCGCTCGGCGCGCTGGTGCTGGCCTCGGTCGTCACGGTGGCGGCCGTGCGCCTCACCGGCATCGGCGTCGTGCGCGTGCCGGACGCCGCGCCGGTCGCGATGCGTGAATTCCGTTTCGAGGACCGACCCGACGGCAGCATCGTCGTGCTGGACGCGAGCGGCCAGCAGCTCATCGACACCGTGGCGCCCGGCACCAACGGCTTCCTGCGCGGCACGATGCGCGGCCTCGCGCGCGAGCGCATGCGCCAGGGCGTGAGCCCGGCGCTGCCATTCCGCATGATCGGTCGCGCCGACGGCAAGCTGACGCTCGAAGACCCCGGCACCGGCCGGCGCGTCGACCTCGGCTCGTTCGGCCCGACCAACGCCGCGGTGTTCGCCCACATCATGGCCAGCCCGGCTCACTGATTGAAGAAGAGGTTCCCCATGGAAGCCACCGCCCGCACCCCGATCAACACCGCCACCACCGCCGCGCTGCAGGACACGGTGTTGACGCCGCGCTTCTACACCACCGATTTCGCGGCGATGGACAAGATCGACGTGAACGCCATCCGCCCGCAATGGGAGGCGCTGATGAACGAGTTTCGCGCCGACATCAACACCGATCACTTCCAGCGCCCGGCGGACCTGATGGCCGATCAGTCCAACCTGCCGCCGGCGTTGTACAAGGAGTTTTCCGATTTCCTGATCAGCTCGATCACCTCCGAGTTCTCGGGCTGCGTGCTGTATGCCGAGATCAAGAAGCGCGTGCAGAACCCGGACATGAAAGAGTTGTTCGGCTTCATGGCGCGCGACGAATCACGCCACGCCGGCTTCATCAACCAGTGGCTGAAGGACTTCGGCATCGGCGTCGACCTGGGCTTTCTGGCGCGTGCCAAGAAGTACACTTACTTCCGGCCGAAGTTCATCTTCTACGCGACCTACCTGTCGGAGAAGATCGGCTACGCGCGCTACATCGCGATCTACCGCCAGGTCGAGAAGCACCCGGAGCTGTGCTTCCACCCGATCTTCAAATGGTTCGAGCTGTGGTGCAACGACGAATTCCGCCACGGCGAGGCGTTCGCGCTGCTGCTGCGCGCCAACCCGCACCTGCTGCGCGGCGTCAACAAGCTGTGGATCCGCTTCTTCGTGCTCGCCGTGTTCGCCACGATGTACGTGCGCGACCACCAGCGCCCCGAGATGCATGACGCGATGGGGCTGGATGCGACCGAGTACGACTTCAACGTCTTCCGCATCACCTCCGAGATCACCAGGCAGGTGTTCCCGCTGACGCTGAACCTCGACGACCCGCGATTCCACGCCGGGCTCGAAAGGCTGCGCAAGATCTCGGTCGCGACCGACACCGCGAGGGCACGCGGCGGCATCGTCGGCGGGGTGAAGCGCCTCGCCCTGACCCTCTCCGCCGGCATCGCGTTCGCGAGGCTGTATTGCCTGCCGGCGCAGCACCACGAGCTGCCGCAGAACGCGCGCCTGGCACCGACCTGGTAGCTCCGCGTGTCCGTCTACCTGCTGCCGATCGCCTACACGCTATTCGTGTGGTGGTTCAGCACGGGTGTGATCCTGTACCTGAACGGCCTGCCACGCTGGACGCACCCGTGGACGATGGTGGGCGCCACACTGCTGCTCGGCATCGCGCTCGTCGGCCTGGGCGCGACGCGCGACGACACGCGCGTCACCGGCGCCTACCTCGCGTTCACCTGCACGCTGCTGGTGTGGGCCTGGCAAGAGGTTGCGTTCCTGCTCGGCTACGTGACCGGGCCGCGCCGCACGCCCTGCCCCGATGGCTCGACCGGCTGGCGCCGCGCCGGCTTCGCGCTGCAGACGCTGCTGCACCACGAGCTCGCGCTGATCGTGCTCGGCTTCGCGGTCGTCGCGATCACCTGGGGCGGTGCGAACCCGACCGGCATCGCGACCTTCATGATCTTCTGGGTGATGCGGCAGAGCGCGAAGCTCAACATCTTCTTCGGCGTTCGCAACCTCGGCGAAGACTTCCTGCCGGCGCATCTGAAGTACCTGCAGACCTACTTCAAGCGCGCGCCGATGAACGCGCTGTTCCCGATCTCGGTCGTCGCATCGAGCTGGCTCGCGGTGCTGCTGTGGCAGGCCGCCGCGGCGCATGGCGTCGGCGCGTTCGAGGCGACCGCGCTGACCTTCTCGGGCACGCTGCTGAGTCTGGCGATCCTGGAGCACTGGTTCATGGTGCTGCCGCTGCCCTCGCAAGCCCTCTGGAACTGGGGTTTACGCTCACGTTCGACCGGACCCCCGGCATAGAATCTTCTTCATGAACAACCCGGCCCGCCCGCCCGACCTTGCCGCGCTGTCGGCGTGGGCGCCCGAGCTCGCGAAAACCTTCGTCTCACTCGCCAGCGACATCGCACTCGTCATCGACGAGGCCGGCGTGATCCGCAACGTCGCGCAGGGCGGCGCCGAACCGATCGCGCCCGCCGCCTACCAGTGGGTCGGCCGCGCCTGGATCGACACCGTCAGCGGCGAAACCCGGCCGAAGATCGAGAACCTGCTGAAGGAAGTGACCACCACCGGCATCGCACGCCGCCGCGAAGTCAACCACCCGCTCGGCGCCGAGAGCAGCATCCCGGTCGCGTACACGGCGATCCGGCTCGGCGAGAACGGCCCGGTGCTCGCGGTCGGCCGCGACCTGCGCACGATCGCCGCGATCCAGAAGCGCTATGTCGAATCGCAGCAGGACATGGAGCGCGGCTACTGGCAGGCGCGCCAGGCCGAGGCGCGCTACCAGCTGCTGTTCCAGGTCGCGACCGACGCGGTGATCGTGGTCGATGGCGAATCGATGCAGATCGTCGAGGCCAATCACGCCGCCGCCAAACTCCTGAACACGACGGCCGAAGAGCTGCAGGGCAGGCATGTCAGCGCCGGCTTCGAGCACCACTCGCGCAGTGCGGTGAACGAGTTGCTCGGCAGCGCGCGCACCACCGGCCAGAGCGGCGAGATTCGCGCGCGCCTGCAGGGCACGCTGGCGAGCACCAGTGTGGCCGCCACGCCGTTCCGCGCCGACGACTCGATGCGGCTGCTGGTGCGCATGCGCGCGATCGAGGCCGGCAACACCTCGGCCGCGCTGAACCAGACCCTGTCGCGGCTGGTCGATGACGCGAGCGACGGTGTCGTCGTCACCGATTCGAGCGGCCGCATCCAGATCGCGAACCCGGCCTTCCTGACGCTGGTGAACCAGAGCAGCGAGACCGCGCTGAAAGGCCAGCCGCTGATGAACTGGCTCGGCCTGGCGGATCGACCGCTGGCGGCGCTGGTGGCCAAGGTGCGGCGCGACGGCATCGCGCGGCACATCGAAGCCTGGGTCAAGCGCGGCGCCGCGCCGGCCGCGCAGATCGAGATCTCGGCTGCGCTGCTGACCGAAGGCGATCAGGAGTGCATCGGCTTCACGATCCGCGCGGTGGCACGCGCCTCCATGCGCCCGGTGTTCGAGGATTCGCCGGACGACACGCTCCTGCTCGTGCTGCGCGCCGGCATCGACGCGCTGGCCGAGCAGCTCAGTGAGCGCGAACTGGCGGCGATCGTGCGCGACGCCGCGGCCCGGCTCGGGCTGAGCGCCGAGACGCTGTCCGGGCGAATCCTGACCGAGGCCGATGCGGTCGCTGAATCGAACCCCGGCGCAGGCGCAGCGTAGTGCTCACCAGCCCAGCCTTCGGCCAGGCGGACCTCACCAACTGCGAACGTGAGCTGATCCATCTTGCCGGGTCGGTGCAACCGCACGGCCTGCTGCTGGCGCTGCGCGAACCCGAGTTGCGCATCATCCAGGCGAGCGCCAATGTGCAGGCGCTGCTCGGTCTGCAAGTCGAAAGCCTGCTGAAGCAATCGGTGGCCGAACTCGGCGGCGATATCCAGGCGCGCATCCGCCAGGTCTGCGCCGAAACCGCCCATCTCACGGAGCCTGCGCCGCTGCGCTGTCAGCTGCAGCTCGAAGGGCGTGCCCGCGACTTCGAGGGGACCTTGCACCGGGTGAACGGCGGCGAGAGCGGCAGCGTGCTGCTGGTCGAGATCGAGCCGGTCGGCAGCGCGTACGCGCGCATCGAAACAGTCGACATCCCCGGCGCGCAGTTGCGCGAGTTGCTCGGCGCGGCGGTGCAGCGCTTCAGTGCGGCATCGGCGATCGGCACGCTGGCTGACGGCGTGGTGCGCTGCTTCCGCGACATGCTCGGCTACGACCGGGTGATGGTCTACAAGTTCGACCCCGACGGCCACGGCAAGATCATCGCCGAGGCACGCAACCCGCGCCTCGACTCGCTGCTCGGCCACCACTATCCGGCCACCGACATCCCACAGCGCGCGCGCGAGCTTTACCTGCGCAACCGACTGCGCGTGCTGGTCGATGTGCACTACGAACCCTCGCCGCTGGTGCCGAGGCAATTGCCGGGGTTGGGCAAGGAGCGGGCGGGCGAAGAACTCGACATGTCGATGTGCCAGCTGCGCAGCATGTCGCCGCTGCACTTGCAGTATCTGAAGAACATGGGCGTGACCGCCACACTGGTCGTCTCGCTGGTGCGCGAGGGCAAGCTGTGGGGCCTGATCGCCTGTCACCATTACGCGCCGCGCAACCTGCGCTTCGCGGTGCGCGCCGCCGCCGACCTGCTCGCCGAGGTCACCTCGACGCGCATCGCCGCGATCGAGAACTACGCGCATGCGCAGGTCGCGATCCAGGTGCGCCGGTTGGAGCAGCGACTGGTCGAGGCCACCTCCACCGAAGGCGACTGGCGGCTCGCGCTGTTCCGCAACCCGCGCACCGTGCTGCAACCGCTCGAAGCCACCGGCGCGGCGCTGTTCCACGATGGTGAGCTGCTGACCGCGGGCGAGGCGCCCTCGACGGCCGAGTTGCGTGCGCTGATGCAGTGGATCGACGCGCAGCCTCTGGACAATCCCGACGGCCTGTTCAATTGCTCCTCGGTGGCGCGCGCCAACCCGGCACTCGATTCGCTGACGCCGACCGCCAGCGGCGTGCTCGCGGTGAAGCTCTCGACCTCGCGGCCCGATTACCTGATGTGGTTCCGCAAGGAGCAGCTGCTGACCGTCACCTGGGCCGGCGATCCGACCAAGCCGATGGTGGCGAACAACCCGATGGAGCTCTCGCCGCGCAGCTCGTTCGCGGCCTGGTCGGAGATCGTGCGTGGCACCGCGTTGCCCTGGTCGAACAGCGAGCTCGCGCTGGGCCGCGCGTTCGGCGCCTCGCTGATCGACATCATCGTGCAGATCAACGCGGTGCGGCTGCTGATCGCCGAACACCAGCTCGGGCAGATCCGCACCACCGTGGGCAGCTCCGTCGAGCCGGTCGTGATCGGCGATGCGAGCGGCCGCGCGCTGTTCGCCAACGACGCCTTCAACGCACTGCTGGGCAAGCCGCAGGCGGTTCCGCCCGATGACCTGCCCGGCCTGTTCACGCAGCCCGATCTGGTGCGCAAGGTGCTCGTGTCCCTCGGGCAAGAGCGCCACCCATGGCGCGGCGAACTGGAGCTGCTGCTCAAAGGCGGCAAGACGCTGCCGGTGGCGGTGCGCGCCGAGATCGTGCCGGCGCGCGACGGCTCGGTGCTCGGCTTCTTCATGATCTTCGTCGACCTCACCGACCTGCAGCGCGCTGCCGAGGCGCGGCGCCAACTGGAGCGCTCCTTGTCGCAGGTGGGCGACGACACCCCGGCCCGCGACGACGCCCGCCATGCCGGCATCGGCGTGCAGGGCGATGTGATGAGTGCGATCCTGGCCAACGCCAGCCTCGCGGCGATGGACATCGCCGACGGCGGCAACGCGCCGACGGTGGCGCCGCTGCTCGAAGAGCTCGAAGTCTCGACGCGCCGCGCGACGCAGCTCTACGGGCGCATCCGGCTGTTCGACGCTTAGGCCGTCCGCAAGCCCAGCAGCTGCAAGCCCCAGCCGTGGGTGCGCGAGCGCCGGTCGGCAAGTTCGTGCAGCACGTTCATGTGGTGCCGCCGCGCGACGCGCTCGGAGGCGATCACGCAGCGCGGCCCCCAGGCCTTCGCGATCAGATCGGCCTGGCGCAGAAACTCCTCGCTCTCGTCGGCGCCGACCACGGACACCAGCGTGCCGCGCGGTGCCGGCATCAGCGCCGGGCTGAGGCGCCGCGCCGAGGCCCGCGTGAGCTTCAGGTCCGGCGCGAGGAACGGCGTGTGGCGCAGCGGCTCGAGCTCGTACAGGCCCGAGACCGACAGCGCCGCCTTCACCAGATCGGGCGGCAGATCGGGCGCCACCGCGCGCCAGTCGCAGGCCAGCAGCATCGCCGCGAGGTGGCCACCGGCGGAGTGGCCGGCCACGACGATGCGCGCCGGGTCGCCGCCGTGCTCGGCCGCATGCCGATGCACCCACGCCAGCGCCCGCACCATCTGCATCACGATGTGCTCGATGCTGACGGCCGGGCACAGCGCGTAGTTCGGCACCACCACCATCGCGCCGGCCTCGACGAACGGCGGTGCGACGAAACTCTGGTCGCGCTTGTCGAGCGCGCGCCAGTAGCCGCCGTGCAGGTAGACGAGCACTGGCGCGCCGCCCGTCGCGCCGGCGGCGGGAAACAGATCGAGCCGTTCGCTCGAATCACTGCCGTAGGCCAGCTCGCGCATGTCGGTGTGGCGCTCGCGCGCCTGCATCGAAGCGTCGTTCCAGTGCTGCAGGATCGCCGGGTGCTCCGGGATGCGGGCGCGGTTGTTGTATTGCGTGTCGAACCAGGCGGGTGACGGGCGGGGCATGCAGTCCTCGGTGCGTTCAGCGGCGCTTCGCCGCGGCGGGTGACGCCTTGGCGCCGTTGGTCTTCGCCGGGCGGCGGGCGGGTGCCTGGCTGGCGTCGCGCAGCGCGGCGTCGATCAGCGCATCGGCCATCCACAGCGCGATGCGCTCGACCTCGCGATCCGGCAGGCCCCAGATGTCCTTCAGGATCACATACGGTTCGATGCCGTACACGACCGACAGCGCGCGGTGCAGGCGGTCGCGCACCGCCGGGCTCATGGCCGGCGCGAGCGGCTCGATCGCGTGCTGCAGGATGCGCACGCGGTGGCCGCGGCGGTAGGGCTCTTCCTCGAGCAGCCCGGCGCGTTCGAGCGCGCATTGTTCGAGCGAGAGCTGCGCGGCGGCGCGCAGCTGCGGCTCGAACTCCTTGAAGCGCGGGAAGGTCTGCTCGAACAGCTCGTGCACGCGCTCGCGGCCGTTCGGGTTGTCGGAGGCGAGCGTGCGCACCGGGCCGAGCGAGCTGTCGATGACCGCGGTGACGAGCGCGCTGCGGCTCGGGAAGTAGCGGTATGCGGTGGCGCGCGATACCTTCGATCGCACCGCCGCTTCGGCCACCGACGGGATGTGGCCGCTCTGGCGGATGATGTCCATCGCGGTGTCGAGCAGCAGCCGGAAGGTCGCGGCCTTGACGCCGCGGGCGGGCGGCGTCGGCGCTTCGCTCAGCTTGTGCTTCAGGCGGGCCATGGGGTTTGTCCGGAGTCGGGAAGCGGGGGCTTGCGCTTGTGAAGGTCTGAGGTCGGCACGTATGATGCACCCATCCCGATTTGAGACGCAAGTCTCATATTCACGGATCGAGAACCAACACTCGTGCGTCATCACTGATCTCGTCGCGGCCGGTGCGAACCGGCAAGAACCGCGGGACATGACGGAGACAAACTCTATGCGGTGGGCCAGCTGGCAATGGGGCGGACGCGATCATGTGGGCACCATCTCGTCCGATGGGCGCGAGGCCACGCCGCTCGCGGTGGCCGATGCGTCGCGCGGCGTGCTGCCGCTGATCCAGGCGCTGGCGCGCGGCGAAACGCTGCCGTCGCCATCGAGTGCGCGGCTGCCGGTCGAGGTGATCACCTTGCGCGCGCCGCTGCCGCGCCCGCTGCGCAGCCTGTTCTGCGTCGGCCGCAATTACCACGCCCATGCGGCCGAACTCGCCAGCACGGTGTTCCGCGAAACCATGCCGGCCGACGACCCGTGGCCCATCGTCTTCGGCAAGTTGCCCGAGTGCGTGATCGGCCCGCATGACGCGGTGCAGATGCCGGCCGCTTCCGCATCGATCCAGATCGACTACGAATCCGAACTCGCCGTCGTGATCGGCCGCGGCGGGCGCGACATCTCGCGCTCGCGGGCGATGGACCATGTCTTCGGCTACACCATCGTCAACGACGTGACCGCGCGCGACGTGCAGATGCGCCACCAGCAGTGGGATCTGGGCAAGAGCTTCGACACCTTCTGCCCGATGGGCCCGTGGATCGTCGGCGCCGACGAGCTCGATGGCCGCAGCACGCGCGTGCGCGGCTGGGTCAACGGTGCGTTGCGCCAGGATGGCCTGGTCAAGGACATGATCCACGACATCCCGACCCTGATCGAGACCTGCTCGCGCGGCATCACGCTCTACCCCGGCGACGTGATCGCCACCGGCACGCCGGCCGGCGTCGGCATGGGCCTGAAGCCGCCGCAGTGGCTGAAGGCCGGCGACGTGGTGCGCATCGAGATCGATGGCATCGGTGTCATCGAGAACCGCTTCGAATAGGGCGAACGGACGATGGCATTCCATCTGATCGACCGCATCGCGGTGGACGACGAAGGCGACGGCCCGGCGATCGTCTGCGTGCACGGCCTCGGCGGCAGCTCGAACACCTACACGCCGCTGATGCCGGCGATGGCGCGACACCGCGTGATCCGCATCGACCTGCCGGGCAGCGGCCGCTCGCAGCGGGTCGAAGGGGCGCTGTCGATCGAGCGCTATGTCGAGGCGCTGCTGCAGGTCTGTTCGCGCCTGAACGTCACGCGCGCGCACTGGGTCGGCCACTCGATGGGCACGATCGTCGTGCAGCACATCGCGGCGGCGCAGCCCAAGCTGGTGGCCGGCGTCGCGCTGTTCGGCCCGCTGATCGCGCCGCCCGATGCGGCGCGCACGGCGATGACGGCGCGCGCCGCGAAGGCGCGCGAAGGTGTCGCCGGCATGCACGAGATCACGCAGGCGTTGCTCAATGCGGCGGTCTCGGCCGACACGCGGCAGCGGCTGCCGGTGGCGGTCGCCTTCGTGCGCGAGAGCCTGATGCGGCAGGAAGGCGAGGCCTACGCGCGCAGCTGCGAGGCGCTCGCCGGCGCGCAGGCCGCCGCGGTCGATCGCATCGAAGCGCCGGTGCTGCTCGTGACCGGCGACGAAGACGGCGTCGCGCCGCCGCAGGCCGTGCGCGCTTTTGCCGACAAGCTGCACGCCGCGAAGAGCACCAAGGTTGTCGTGCTGCCGCGCTGCGGCCACTGGACGCCGATCGAGCGGCCGGACGAATGCCAGCGCGAGCTGCGCGAGTTTCTGGCGGCGAACGCAAGGAGCTAGCCATGGCCGATGTGATGTTCACCAACGTGCGCGTGTTCGATGGCGGCGGCGAAACGCCGTTCGCCGGCGACGTGCTGGTGCAGGGCAACAGGATCTCGCGGGTCGTCAAGACCAGCCACGGCGCGCGCTCGGCGCCGGTCGCCGGAGCGCAGGTGATCGACGGCGCCGGTGCGTTCCTGATGCCCGGCATGGTCGAGGCGCACACGCACTTCTCGTGGAACGACCAGCCCAGCCTCGACGCGATCCAGCGCATGCCGCCGGAGGAGCACATCCTGTGGTGCGCCGAGGTCGCGAAGAAGTACCTCGACATGGGCTGGACCAGCTGCGTCGGCGCCGCGGCCGCCAAGCCGCGGCTCGACGTGGTGATCCGCAACGCGATCAACGACGGCACGATTCAAGGACCGCGCTACCTCGCCGCCGGCCAGGAGATCACGGTGCCGGGCGGGCTGGGCGACTCGACCCAGCCGCACCTGCCGCAACACGAGTTCGCGTTCGGCGCGATCGTCAGCGGCGCCGAAGAGATGCGGCGCGCGGTGCGCATGATGGCCAAGTGGGGCGTCGACTCCGTGAAGATCAACCTCTCGGGCGAGTCGATCACCGGCATGCCCAGCGAGATGAGCCAGTTCACCGAAGAGGAGATCCGCGTCTGCGTCGAAGAGGCCAAGGCCTGGGGCAAGCGCGTGGCGGCGCACGCGCGTTCGTGCTGGGCCGTGAAGCAATGCGTGAAGCAGGGCATCGAGGTGATCTACCACGCCAGCTTCACCGACAACGAGGCGCTCGACCTGCTCGAAGCCCACAAGACCGAGCACTTCATCGCGCCCGGCCTGGCGTGGCTGATCAACACCTGCCACCACGCCAGCGAGTGGGGCCTCACGAAAGAGGTCACCACGAAGATGGGCTACCACCGCGAGCTCGACGCGGCCGTCGAGAGCATGCGCAAGATGCGCCAACGCGGCATCCGCATCCTGCCCGGCGGCGATTACGGCTTCGCGTGGACGCCGCACGGCACCAACGCGAAGGATCTCGAATACTTCGTCAAGTACGTCGGCATGAGCACGATGGAAGCGCTGCTCTCGGCCACCGCCTGGGGTGGTCCGATGATGAAGATGGGCAAGACGATCGGCTACATCCGCGAAGGCTGCTTCGCCGACATCCTGCTGATCGACGGCGACCCGCTCGCCGACATCACGGTGCTGCAGGACAAGGCGCGCATCCTGGCGGTGATGAAGGACGGCGAGTTCCATCGGGCGCCGGCGGTGCGGTCGTCGCGTTCAACGACGAGGTGGGCAGCGTGAACGTGTCTGTTCACGAGCACGAAACTGCCAGCGCGCGGCAGGCGGTGCCCGCTGGGGGCGATTTGTGGAGCGACGAGCAGCACAGGCTCGGGGTCGGCGCGCGCAGCGCGCTTCCACATCTGACTCGTCGCGTCTGTTTGAGCGGGGAGAGCGAAGCGAACAGAGCGAGTTCAGCGGCGCGACCCCGGGCCGAGCAGCGCAGTGCAGTCGGTGCGCAGCGCCGACCGCTCCAGCATGAGCACCCGGCGGGCACCGCCTGCCGCGCGCCGCTCCGACCCACGACCGAGGGAGCAACAGCATGACCGACACCCTCTTCACCAACGTTCGCATCCTCGACGGCACCGGCCAGAACCCCTACACCGGCAGCGTGCTCGTGCAGGGCAACCGCATCCGGCAAGTCGGCCGCAGCACCGCCCCGATCACCACGAGCAACGCCACCGTGATCGACGGCGCCGGCGCGACGCTGATGCCGGGCATGTGCGAGGCCCACACGCACTTCTCGTGGAACGACGCGGCCACACTGGCGGCCATCCAGACCATGCCGCTCGAAGAACATGTGCTGTGGTGCGCGAAGGTTGCGAAGCGCTACCTCGAGGCCGGGTTCACCTCGTGCGTAGGCGCAGCGTGCGCGAAGCCGCGGCTCGATGTGGTGATCCGCAATGCCATCAACTCGGGCCAGATTCCCGGCCCGCGCTACCTCGCGGCGAGCCAGGAGATCACGGTGCTCGGCGGCCTCGGCGACGAAACGCTGCCGCACCTGCCCTTCCCCGAGTTCAGCTTCGGCGTGAACATCTCCGGCGCCGACGAGATGCGCAAGGCGGTGCGCATGTTTCTCAAGTACGGCGTCGATTCGATCAAGGTGAACCTGTCGGGCGACAACTTCACGCCGCAGTCGCCGTCCGAGACGACCTGGATGCTCGACGAGGAAGTGGACGCGGCGATGCGCGAGGTGCGCATGCGCGGCAAGCGCGGCATCGCGCACGCGCGCTCGTCCGACAGCGTGAAGCAGGCGCTGCGCCACGGCATCGACCTGATCTACCACGCGAGCTTCGTCGACAACGAAGCGCTCGACATGCTCGAAGCCGCGAAGGACCGCGTCTTCGTCGCGCCGGGCATCGCGATCCTGTACGCGATGCTGCACGAGGCCGAGGCCTTCGGCATCACGAACGCGATGGCCACCGAGATGGGCTACCAGATCGAGTGGGACGCCGCGCTCGAATCGCTCTCGAAGATGCACAAGCGCGGCATCCGCGTCCTGCCGGGTGGCGACTACGGCTTCGCGTTCACGCCGCATTGCCAGAACGCGCGCGACCTCGAGTTCTTCGTCAAGTACCTCGGCTTCACGCCGATGGAGGCGATCCGCTCGACCACGCTCTACGGCGGCCAGATCATGATGCGGCCCCACGAGCTCGGCGTCATCAAGGACGGCTTCCTCGCCGACCTGCTGCTCGTCGACGGCGACCCGCTCGCCAACCTGTCGATCCTGCGCGATCACAAGCGCATCCTCGCGGTGATGAAGGACGGCGTGTTCGCGAAGGCGCCCGACATCGCCTCGCAACGGCGCTGGGAGCACGCGGCGTGACGAGTCTTTCGCGCAAACAGGTTGCGATGTGGCTGCTGTTCGCGGGCCCGGTGGCGGTCTTCTCGGTCTGGGCGATCGTCGACAACGCACCGCTGTATTTCAAGACACTGCTGAACGGGCTGACCCTGGCGTCGCTCTACTTCCTGGTCGCCAGTGGCTTCACGCTCGTGTTCGGCCTGATGCGCAACGTCAATCTCGCGCACGGCTCGCTCTACCTGCTGGGCGCCTACGTCGGCTGGACGGTCGGCGAGCAGACCGGGTCGTGGTTGCTCGCCGTGGCGGCCGGCTTTCTCTCGTCGGCTGTGCTCGGCCTCGTGCTGCAGTTGCTGATCTTCAGGCACATGGAAGGGCAGGACCTGCGCCAGACGCTGGTCACGATCGGCATCTCGATCGTGCTCGCCGACCTGATGCTTTGGGGGTTCGGCGGCGAGATCTACACGTTCGACCCACCACAGTGGATCTACGGCTCGACGCAACTACCGCTGGTCGACAAGTTCCCGACCTACCGCCTGTTCGTGCTGGTCGCCGCGATCGTCATCGGCATCGGCTTGTGGAGCTTTCTCGCCAAGACGCGGGTCGGCATGATGATCCGCGCCGGCGTCGACGACAAGAAGATGCTCGCGGCCTCGGGCGTCAACGTGCAGCTCGTGTTTGCCGCCACGTTCGCCATCGGTGCCGGGCTCGCCGGGTTGGCCGGCGTGGTCGGCGGTACCGCGCTCTCGATCTCGCCCGGCGAAGACACCCGCTACCTGCTGGCCTCGCTCGTGGTGGTGATCGTTGGCGGCATGGGCAGCGTCGTCGGCGCCTCGATCGGCGCGTTGCTGATCGGCCTCGCCGAGCAGTTCGGCCTCGCTTATGCGCCGACCTACAGCGTCGTTTTCACCTTCGTGATCATGTTCATCGCGCTGGCGTTCCGGCCGCGCGGGCTGATGGGAAAGAACACATGAGCGCCGCGAAGTGGCGGCGCGCGATGAACTCGTCGGCGGCTGCAGCGGCCGTCGTGCACACGCTGCCGGTGCGGGCTGTCGGCACGCCGCGGCCCGCCGTTGTCGATGCGCCCTCGTGGATTCGTTCGACGATCGGCGCCATCCGTTGGCGTCACGCCATCGTGCTCGCGTTCGTGCTCGCCTACCCGTTCTTCGCCACGCCCTTCTTCACCTACCAGATCGGCGCGCAGTCGCTCGCGCTCGGCCTGATCGCGCTCTCCCTCACATTCCTCGGTGGCTACGGCGGGATGGTCTCGCTGGCGCAGATGACGGTCGCCGGCTTCGCAGGATACGGCGTGGCCATCTTCGGCAGCAGCAGCGTGGCCGCCATCAGCCTCGGTTGGCCGTGGTGGCTCGCGACCGCGTTCGCCGTCATCGCGGCCACCGCATTCGCGGCCGCCATCGGCTGGCTCTCGGTGCGCACCGAGGGCATCTACACGATCATGATCACGCTCGCCGTCGGCGTCGCGTTCTTCTACCTGGCGCAGCAGAACTACACCGTCTTCAACGGCTTCGGCGGCTTTAGCAAGGTCGCCGCGCCGGAGTTTCTCGGCGTCGACTGGAAGCAGCCGCTGCCGTTCTACTTCGTCACGCTGGCCTGCGCGCTCGGCGGCTACTTGCTCGTCAAGCATCTGGTTCGCACACCGTTCGGCATCGCGCTGCAAGGCATCCGCGATAACCCGCGCCGCATGGCCTCGCTTGGCTACCACGTCACCGCGCACCGGGTCGCGGCGTACGCGGTCGCCGGGCTGCTCGCTGCCGTTGGGGGCGTGCTGATGGTCTGGTACAACGGCCGAATCTCGCCCGGCACCATGAACCTCGGCGCGATGATCGGGGTCCTGATCATCGCCGTGCTCGGCGGCATGAAGCACCCGATAGGCGCCTTCATCGGCGCGATCGTCTACGTGCTGCTGCAGAACTTCGCGATCGACCTGTTCGTGCGCGAGCGCTTCAACCTCGTGATCGGTGGCGTGTTCCTCGCCATCGTGCTGTTTTCCCCCGATGGGCTGCTCGGGCTGTGGGCGATGCTGCGCTCACGCCTGGTGCCGCTCCCGCCTTCCCACCCACAGAGGAGACAACCTTGAAAGCATCGAAGAGAACACTCGCACTGCGCACGATCATCGGCGCCGCCGCGGCCACTGGCCTGCTCGGCTCGGCCGCAGCGCAGGAGACGCTGAAGATCGGCCTGCTCGCCAACCTCGAGGGCCCGTTCGCGGTGCCGGGCCAGGACGGCTACCGTGGCGCTGACATGGCGCTGAAGGAAAAGAACGGCATGGCCGGCGGAAAGAAGATCGAGTTCGTCAAGGTCTCGTCCGATGCGACGCCCGACAAGGCCGTCGCGATGACGCGCAAAGCCGTCGAGCAGGACAAGGTCCAGATCATGATCGGCCCGCTGTCGGGCGACGAAGGCATCGCGGTCAAGAATTACGCGAAGACGCAGTCCGGCATCACCTTCATCAACGGCTCATCGGGCGCGCAGGCGACGACGCTGGCCGACCCGGCGGCGAACTTCTACCGCTTCAACACCGAAGGCGCGCAATGGATGGTCGGCCTCGGCGAGCACGCCTTGGCCAAGGGCTACAAGCGCACGTTCCTGATCGCCGAGGACTACGGCTTCCCGTATTCGCAGGTGCAAGGCTTCATGGCGAGCTACTGCGCCAATGGCGGCAAGGTGGTCGACAAGGCGTGGGTGCCTCTCGGCACGAAAGACTACGCATCGGTCATTGCAAAGATTCCAAAAGACATTGACGCCCTCGTCGTCGTGCTCGGCGGCTCGGACGCGGTCAACTTTCTGACGCAGTACGAGCAGGTGGGCGGCGACAAGCCGATGGTCGGTGGCTCGATCACGGTCGATCAGACCGTGCTCAACTACAAGGGCAAGCGCCGCGAATCGCTGCTCGGCACCGCATCGGCGGGACCGATGGCCGACTCGATCGACACGCCCGAGTGGAAGAAGTTCGTCGCCGACTACAAGGCGCAATTCAAAGACGGCTTCCCAAGCCCGTCGCTCTTCGCCTACCTCTACTACATCAACACCCGGGCGACGCTCGAAGCGCTCGACGCGGTGAAGGGCGACCTGAGCAACGGCCAGAAGGCGTACCGCGACGCACTGCAGAAGACCAGCTTCAAGGGTCCGGCCGGCGAGGTGAAGATCGACGCGAATCGCAATGGCGTCGGCACGACCTACATCACCGAGGTCGCGAAGGGGGCCGACGGCTCGTTCTACAACAAGGTCGTCAAGACGGTGCCGAACATCTCGCAGACACTCGGGCTGCCCGAGGCGGACTTCAAGAAGATGGGCCTCGGATCGCGCGACGTGCCGGACTGCAGAAAATGAGCCCACGCCCGGAGCACCTGACGGTGCTCCCCCTCAAGGGGGCGCCGCTGGCGGACCGGCATGGCCGGCTCCGCGGCGGCCGCTCGATCGCCGGTGTCGCCGGCGCGCAGCTGCTCTCGGGCGACGCGCTGAGCCTGAGCGGGGTGACGCGAGCCTTCGGCGCGCTGCGGGCCGTCGACGATGTGTCGCTGACGATCGCCGCCGGCCAGAAGTACGCCATCCTCGGCTCCAACGGCGCCGGCAAGACGACGCTCTTCAACGCCATCACCGGCGACTTCCCGCCCACCGCCGGGCGGATCCATTTCTTCGGCGAAGACATCACGGAGCTGCCGCCGCACGAGCGCATGCGCAAGGGGCTGCGGCGCACCTACCAGTCCTCGCTGCTGTTTCGCGACCTCACGGTGCGCGACAACCTGTTCCTCGCAGTGCGCGGCGTCGCCAACGGCCGCTTCAGCTTCATGCGCCCGCGCGCAAGCCACGCCTCCACCATCGCGACCAACGACCTGCTGGATCGCGCGCGCCTCTCGCACATCGCCGACGAGCTCGTGGCCAACCTCGCGCACGGCCAGCAGCGCCAGCTCGAGATCGGCATGGCGCTGGCCGGCGCGCCGCGCCTGATCCTGTTCGACGAACCCGCTGCCGGCCTCTCGCCGGCGGAGCGCCGCGAGCTGGTCGCGCTGCTGACCTCGCTGCCGCCGCACATGAGCTTCGTGCTGATCGAGCACGACCTCGACATCGCGCTGCGCGTGGTCGAGCGCGTCACCGTGATGCACAACGGCCGCGTACTGCGCACCGGCAGCCCGGACGAGATCGAGAACGACGCGCAGGTGCAGGCGATCTACATGGGGAGCAAGCACTGATGACCCCCCCAAGCTCACTGCGTTCGCTGCCCCCCGAGGGGGCGCATCATCGCCTTCGGGCGGCCGGGCGGCGATGATGGGCTGGTTCTCGCGCGATCGCGATGACACGAAGAACCGCGGCCCGGTGCTCGTGGTCGAAGGCCTCGACGTGTTCTACGGCCGCGCCCACGCGCTGCAGGGCGTGAGCCTGACGCTCGAACACGGCGTGCTCGGCATCGTCGGCCGCAACGGCATGGGCAAGACGACGCTGTGCAACGCGATCACCGGCCTGGTGCCGGCGCGCGGCAGCGTGCGGCTGCTGGGCGAAGAGATTCTCGGCCGTGCGCCGAACGAGATCACGAAGCGCGGCATCGCCTATGTGCCGCAGGGCCGGCGCGTGTGGCCGTCGCTGTCGGTCGATGAGACGCTGCGGCTCGTGGCCAGCAGCAAGCGCGAGGTCGATCGCATCTACACGATGTTCCCGCGCCTGGCCGAACGCCGCGGCAACGGCGGCGCGCAGCTCTCCGGCGGCGAGCAGCAGATGCTCGCGATCGGCCGCGCGCTGCTGCTGAGCCCGAAGCTGCTGGTGATGGACGAACCGACCGAGGGCCTCGCGCCGGTGATCGTCGAGCAGGTCGCGCAGGCGCTGCGCGACCTCGCGGCCGAAGGCGAGATCGCGGTGCTGCTGATCGAACAGAACCTCGGCGTCGCGATGAGCGTGGCCGACCGCATCGGCGTGATGGTGAACGGCCGCATCGCGCAGGAGCTGCCGACCGCGCAGCTCGCGGCCGATCGCGAATTGCAGGAGCGCCTGCTCGGTGTGCGCTCGGGCGGGCACGACGACGAGCCGGAGGCACCGGCGTTCGATGCGCGCGCCGATGCCGCCGCGCCGGCGCAGGTCTTCACCGTGCGACGCGCCCACGACGACGGCGCGCCCTCGATGAACGACCTCGCACCGAGCACGGTGCGCGGCTTCACGCGCTGGAACGCCGGCGGCACCGCGGCGCCGGCCGCCGACATCCTGCGCGCCGCGCCCGCGCCGGAACCCGCGCCGCCGCCGCGCCCGGCTTCATCGACGCAGGTCTTCGACTTCCCCATCGCCGCGAGCAGCGTGCGCGCGGCCTACGTGGTGGGCACCTTCGACACCAAGAGCCGCGAGCTGTTCTTCCTGCGCCAGTGCCTGGAGCGGCTCGGCCTGCGCGTCGTCACCGTCGATCTCTCGACCTCGGGCAAGACCTCGCCCGCCAGCGTGCACCCGCGCGAGGTCGCGCGCCACCACCCGCAGGGCGAATCGGCCGTGTTCAGCAACGACCGCGGCAACGCGACCGCGGCGATGGCGCTGGCCTTCGAGGCCTTCGTGCGGACGCGGCGCGATCTCGGCGGCATCCTCTCGGCCGGCGGCTCGGGCGGCACGTCGATGGCCACGCAGGGCATGCGCGCGCTGCCCATCGGCTGCCCGAAGGTGATGGTCTCGACGATGGCCAGCGGCGACACGCGCCCCTACGTCGGCCCGAGCGACATCTGCATGATGTATTCGGTCACCGACGTGCAGGGCATCAACCGCATCAGCGAGAAGGTGCTGGCCAACGCCGCGCATGCGCTCGCCGGCATGATCGCGCACCCGGCGGTCGAATCGCACACCACCAAGCCGGCGCTCGGCCTCACGATGTTCGGCGTCACCACGCCTTGCGTGCAGGCGGTGACGAAGCGGCTGGAAGACAGCTTCGATTGCCTCGTGTTCCACGCCACCGGCGTCGGCGGGCAGTCGATGGAGAAGCTCGCCGACTCGGGCCTGCTCGCCGGCGTGATCGACGTGAGCACCACCGAGATCGCCGACGAGATCGCCGGCGGTGTGCTCTCGGCCGGGGCTACGCGCCTGGACGTGTTCGCGCGCCATGCGCTGCCCTACGTGGGCTCGTGCGGCGCGCTCGACATGGTCAACTTCGGCGCGTGGGACACGGTGCCCGAGCGCTTCAAGGCGCGCAAGCTCTATCGCCACAACACCACCGTGACGCTGATGCGCACGACCGCGGACGAGAACCGCGCGATCGGTGAGTTCATCGCCGCCAAGCTCAACGCGATGCGCGGGCCGGTGCGCTTCCTGATCCCCGAAGGCGGCGTCTCGGCGATCGACCGACCCGGCCAACCGTTCCACGACCCCGAGGCCGATCGCGTGCTGTTCACGACCATCGAGAAGCACTTCCGCCCCGGCGCCGATCGCCAGCTGAGACGCCTGCCGCTGCACATCAACGACGAGGCCTTTGCCGACGCGCTGGTCACGGCCTGGCACGAGATCTCGCGCCTCACCGCCGGCGCGCGGCGCGCCTGAACCTGATCGACGACCACGACGACGCACCATGCCACGCATCGCCCGCTCCACCCTGCTGACCCGCCTGCGCGCCAAGATCGCGGCCGGCTTGCCGATCATCGGCGGCGGCGCCGGCACCGGCCTCTCGGCCAAGTGCGAAGAGGCCGGCGGCATCGACCTGATCGTGATCTACAACTCCGGCCGCTACCGCATGGCCGGTCGCGGCTCGCTCGCCGGGCTGCTGGCCTACGGCAATGCCAACGAGATCGTCTGCGAGATGGCGCTCGAGGTGCTGCCGGTCGTGAGGCACACGCCGGTGCTCGCGGGCGTGAACGGCACCGACCCGTTCATGATCCCGGACCAGTTCCTGAAGCGCCTGATCGACCTCGGCTTCTCGGGCATCCAGAACTTCCCGACCGTCGGGTTGATCGACGGCACGTTCCGCGCCAATCTCGAAGAGACCGGCATGGGCTATGGGCTCGAGGTCGAGATGATCGCGCGGGCCCGTGCGCTCGACCTGCTGACGACGCCGTATGTGTTCTGCGAGGCCGATGCGCGCGCGATGGCCGCGGCCGGCGCCGACATCGTCGTCTGCCACCTCGGCCTCACCACCGGCGGCGCGATCGGCGCCGAGACCGCGCTCACGCTGGACGATTGCGTGCCGCGCATCAACGCCTGGGCGGCGGCCGCGAAGGCGGTGAACCCGGAGGTGATCGTGCTGTGCCACGGCGGCCCGATCGCCACGCCCGCGGAGGCGCAGCATGTGCTCGCGCACTGCCCGGCCTGCCACGGCTTCTACGGCGCGAGTTCGATGGAACGGCTGCCCACCGAGGTGGCGTTGACCGAGACGACGCGGCGCTTTGTTCAGATCACGAGATAACAGGAGACGAGCATGACAGGCTCTCAATTCGGCAGTTTCATCCTCGGCCTGATCGTCGTGGCGATCGTCGCCGCCATCATCGTCTGGCTGATGCATTGGCTCTATTTGCGCAGCTCCAAGGAGCGCGCGTTCGTGCGCACCGGCCTCGGCGGGCAGAAGGTCGTGCTCGATGGCGGCGCCTTCGTGCTGCCGATCGTGCACGACGTGATCCCCGTCAACATGAACACGCTGCGCCTCGAAGTGAGCCGCGGCCGCGACAAGGCGCTGATCACGAAGGATCGGATGCGCGTCGACGTGATCGCCGAGTTCTATGTGCGCGTCGCCGCCAAGCCCGATGCGGTGGCCGCCGCGGCACAGACGCTGGGCCTGCGCACGATGGAGCCGGATCAGCTGAAGGAGCTGGTCGAGGGCAAGTTCGTCGATGCGCTGCGCACTGCGGCCGCCGAGATGACGATGGAGGAGCTGCACGAGAAGCGCGGCGCCTACGTGCGCAAGGTGCGCGAGACGGTGGCCGAAGACCTGACCAAGAACGGCCTGGAGCTCGAAGCCGCCTCGCTGACGCAGCTCGACCAGACCGGGATGGAGTTCTTCAACCCGAGCAACGCCTTCGACGCCGAGGGCCTGACGCGCCTGACCGAGCAGATCGAGCACCGCAAGAAGCAGCGCAACGACGTGGAGCAGGACACGCTGATCGCGATCCGCAACAAGAACCTCGAGGCCGAGAAGCTCTCGCTCGAGATCGACCGCGACGGCGAGTACGCGCGGCTCTCGCAGCAGCGCGAGATCGAGATCGCACGCGCGCGCCAGCGCGCCGAGGTGACGACCGAGCGCGCCCAGCGCGAGCAGGCCGCCGAAGGTGCGCAGATCGCCGCGAAGCAGACCATCGATACGGCGCGCATCCGCTCCGAGCAGACGCTGGAGCAGGAGCGCATCGGCAAGGAGCGCACGATCCAGGGCGCCGAGATCGAACGCCGGCTGTCGCTGGAATTGGCCGAGCAGCAGCGTGCGATCGCGATCGCGCGCGAGAGCAAGGCGCAGAGCGAGGCCCACGCCGAAGCCGAGACCGCGCGCGCCCTCGCGATCTCGGCCGAGGAGAAGGTCTTCACCGCGCGCGAGGTCGAGATGGCCGAGCGCAAGAAGGCGATCGACCTGATCGGCGCGGCGCAAGTCGCGGAGCGCGATGCGCTGCGGCTGACATCGGCCGCGCAAGCCGAGAAGCACGCCAGCGCGGATCGCGGCGCGGCGGTGCGCGCGCAGGCCGAGGCCGATGCGGACGCCGACAAGATCCGCTCGATGGCGATGCGCGTGCGCGCCGAGATCGAGGCCGAGGCGCTGCAGCTGATGAACGCGGCACACAACATGCTGACGCCGGAAGCGCGCATGTCCGCGCTGCGCCTGAAGCTGGTCGAGAAGGCCGAGGGCATCATCCGCGAATCGGTGCGGCCGATGGAGCGCATCGAGGGCATCAAGATCCTGCACGTCGATGGGCTCGGTGGCTCGGGCGGCGGGGGTGGCGACGGCGGCAATGGCAGCGGCAACTTCTCCGACGGCGTCGTCAACTCGGCGCTGCGCTTCAGGGCGCAGGCGCCGCTGGTCGATCAGCTGCTGCGCGAGATCGGCATCGAGGGCGGCGACATCCAGCGCCTCGTCGGCGGCGTCAGCGGCGCGCAAGTGGCGCTGCCGCCCGGCGGCACGAAGGAATAGGAACAGCCCATGGTGCAGGTCTACGCCTCCAGCGTCATCGACGCCAGCGCCGACAACGTGTGGTCGCGCATCCGCGACTTCAACGGCCTGCCGCAGTGGCACCCGGCCATCGCCGACAGCCGCATCGAGAACAACCAGCCGAGCGACCGCGTCGGCTGCATCCGCCACTTTCACCTGCGCGACGGCGGCATGATCCGCGAGAAGCTGCTCGCGCTCTCGGACTACGACTACAGCTGCAGCTACGAGATCCTCGAAAGCCCGATGGGGGTGGATCACTACGTCGCCACGCTGAAGCTCACGCCGGTGACTGACGGCGCGCGCTGCTTCGCCGAGTGGAGCGCCGAGTTCGAGTGCGCGCCAGGCCGCGAACGCGAGCTGACCGACTCGATCGGCGGCGGCGTGTTTCAGGGCGGCTTCGACGCGCTGAAGCGCCACTTCGGGCAACGCTGATGCTCCAGCGCGTCGTGCGCTCGACCATCATCGACGCGCCGATCGCGCGCGTCTGGGCCGTGCTGCGCGACTTCAACAGCCACGACCAGTGGCACGATGCGGTCGATCAGAGCCGCATCGAGGGCGACGAGCGCCCGGACCAGGTCGGCTGCGTGCGCAGCTTCACGCTGAAAGACGGCAACCGCATCCGCGAGCAGCTGCTGACCCTGTCGGACACCGAGCACAAGAGCACCTACTGCATCGTCGAAGCCACGGTGCCGCTGCAGCGCTACGTGGCCACCGTCACGCTCAAGCCCGTGACCGATGGCAACCGCACCTTCTGGCACTGGGAATCGACCTTCGCGACGCCGCCGGGCCGGGAACGTGAGCTGCACGACATGGTCGCGCAAGGCGTGTACGAGACCGGCTTCGCGAACCTGCGCCGGCACCTGCTGCAGGGCGGCGACCTGCAGGCACGCGGCAGCACCGCGATGCCCTCGGCGCTGACAGTGCCGACGCGCCGCGTCGTCGCGCACCGCTACGGCGAAGCGGAGGTGATGCATGCCGAAGACGCGCAGGCCGCGCCGCCCGGCAGCGGCGAGGTGCGCATCCGGCAGCGCGCCATCGGCGTCAACTTTCTCGACATCTACCTGCGGCGCGGCTGGATCCCGGGCATGCTGCCGCTGCCAGGCACACCCGGCATGGAGGCCGCGGGCTCGGTGCTCGATGTCGGCCCGAACGTGAACACCGTGCTGCCCGGCGACCGCGTCGCGTATCTCGGCCCGGTGCCAGGCGCCTACTGCGGCGTGCGCACGGTGCCAGCCGATTGGGTGGTGCGGCTGCCCGCCGCGGTCGAGGACGACACCGCCGCGGCGCTGCTGCTCAAGGGCATCACCGCCGACTTCCTGCTGCGCGACCTCGGCCACGTCGGCCCCGGCACGCGGTTGCTGGTGCATGCGGCGGCCGGCGGCGTCGGCCTGCTGGTGTGCGCGTGGGCGCGGCGGCTCGGCGCGGTCGTGCTGGGCACGGTCTCCACCGAAGAGAAGGCGCGCGTCGCGCGCGAGCACGGCTGCGAGCACGTGATCGTGACGCGCAACTACCGCTTCGCCGAGGCCGTGCAACAGGCCTGCGGCGGCGCTGATGTGGTCATCGACGGCCTCGGCGACGCAGCCCGCGAGGAGAACGTCGCCGCACTCGCGCGCCGCGGCCACTGGATCAGCCTCGGCCAGGCCAGCGGCCCGCTGACGCCGCTGCCGCCGGATGCGCTGGTCGCCAAATCGCTGAGCTTCTCGCGCCCGGTCGTGTTTGACTATGTGGCGACGAACGCGCAACTCACCGAGCGCGCGCAGCGCGTGTGGAACGCGCTCGCCGATGGCTCGATCAGGCAGCCGCCGATCGAGCGCTATTCTCTGGACTCGGCCGCACAGGCCCATGCGCGGCTCGAATCGCGCAGCAGCATCGGCGCGCTGATCCTGACCGTTTGAGGAGAACCCCATGATCGTCGGCATGAACCACTTCACCGTGATCGCGGAGGACGAGCGCAAGACGCTCGCGTTCTATGTCGATCTGCTCGGCCTGACCGTCGGCCACCGGCCGGACCTCGGTTTCCCCGGCGCGTGGCTCTACGCCGGCGGCCCGCAGGCGGTGCTGCACATGTACTTCGACCGGCCGCTGCCCGCGGGGCGCGCCGGCGTCATCGACCACATGGCGTTCACCGCGCAAGGCCTGCGCGCGGTGAAGGCGCGCTTCGACCGCAGCGGGACCAAGTACGACCTGCGCCAGCAGCCGGGCGCCGGCACCTGGCAGCTGTTCTGCTACGACCCGAACGGCGCGAAGGTCGAGCTCGACTTCGACGCGTCGGAGACGCTGTAGGGCGAGTTCACACACGGCAGGTTGGGCGCGGCAAAGGCGCGTCCGGGCAGGCCTCCGCGCTTCGCTGGAGCGGTCTTCGCTTCGCTGCGACTGCCCTGCGATGCTCGGGCTCGCGGCCGCGTCGCTGAACTCGCGGCGTTCGCTGCGCTCTCTCTGCTCAAACAGACGCGACGAGTCAGAAGTGGATGCGCGCTGCGCGCGCGGCCACGAGCCCTGCGCTTCTCGGCGCCCCAGAGGCGCACTCCAGCCTGCCCGAACGCGCCTTCGCTGAACCGATTTCTGTCTTCGTCGAGAAACCACGAGCCGTGCAGCGCGGCAGGCGGTGCCCGGTGGGGGCGATTTGTGTGGCGATGAGGAGCGCAGGGCCGAGGTCGGCGCGCGCAGCGCGCTTCGTAAACTGACTCGCCGCATCTGTTTGAACGGAGCGAAGCGCAGTGAGTTCAGCGGCGCAACCTCGGACCGATGCAGTGAGCCCGGACGCAGAACAGTCCCTGCGGACTGTCCTGCGCCTGGTGAACGCCCTGGCGCCTGCAGGCGCCAGGGCCAGTGCAGTCGGAGCGAAGCGGAGACCGCCACAGCATGAGCCCACACCGGGTGCTGCCTGCCGCGCCGCTCCACCACACTCGGTGCTCGCGTCGAACTCATCCTAGATCCTCCGCGCCGCCACATTCGAGAACATGCCCTGCGGCCGCACCAGCAGCACCGCCACCATGATCAGATACGGCACCAGCACTTCCATCTCCGGCAACAGGTAGATCGCGAACGAGCGCGCGAGGCCGATCATCAGCGCCGCGATCGCCGCGCCGCCGATCTGGCCGAGGCCGGCGGTGGCCACCACCGCGAACGACAGCACCATCATCTCGGCGCCGATGCCCGGCGTGAACGAGGTGGTCGGCGAGGCGAGCGCACCGCCGAGCGCGCCGAGGGCGGCACCGATCACGATCGTCAACAGCGACACGCGGCTGGCGTTCACGCCCATCGCGGTGGCGACCTCGCGGTGGTGCGTGACGGCGGTGATCTGCCGGCCGAGCGCCGTGCGCCCGAGGAACCAGCGCAGCCCAAAGAAGGCCGCGATCGCGACCACCGGCAGCACCAGCAACTGGTAGCGCGTGTAGGTGACGCCGGCCACGCTGATGGTGCCGAGCTGCGTGACCACGTCCGACACGAAGTACGGCTGCCCGCCCCAGATCATGCGTTGCAGGTCTTCGAGCACCATGAAGGCGGCGAAGGTGACGAGCAGCTGCAGGATCGGATCCTTGTCGAGGATGCGCCGCAACAGGCCGATCTCGAGGATGCTGCCGAGCAGCACGCCGACGATGATCGCGGCGACGAACAACGACGGCAGCGCCAGCCACGCCGGCGCGCCGAACTTGACGATCGCGATGCCCATCGTCGCGGCCGCGTAACCGCCCCAGGCGTAGAGGCTGCCGTGGGCAATGTTCAGGATGTTCATGACGCCGAAGATCAACGTCAGGCCGAGCGCGACCAGAAAGAGCAGGGCGGCATACGAGACGCCGTCCATCAAGGCAAGGGCAAACAGACTGGCGTTCATGCAAGCTGGGCAGTGCTGCGGCGGGGCCGGGCCGCGCCCGCGGTTCGAGTGGGAGGGCCTACTTGAAGTCGTAGCTCTTCAGCCGGTCGCTCTGCAGCAGCGACGGCTTGACGGTCTTCACCCAATCCGGCGAGGTCTGCCCGACCGGCGTCGTCACCATGTCGGCCGGCACCAGCATCATCTTGTCCATCACCATGAACGGGTACTGCGGCACCTTCTTCGTGATGCCCAGCAACTGGTCTTCGAGACCCTGGCCGTCTTCGCGCATCTTCACGACGCGGCCATAGGCCTTGAACTCCATCGTGCGCATCGCCTCTGCGACCTGCTCGGTCGAGGGCCACTTGCCACCGTTCGCCTTGATCGCGTTCTCGTAGCCAGTCTTCAGGCCGATCAGCGCCTGCGCCATGTGGTAGGTCGGGTAGATCGGATAGGCGCTGGTCTTGGCCTTGAACTTGGCGACGAAGTCCTTGTGCTTGGCGTCGTCCTTGGTCTCGGGGTGCAGCCAGTAGTGTTCGCCGCGCGCGCCGACGATCACGCCTTCGGGCAGCGCCGCGCCGAGCCGCTCGAGCGAGCTCTCGGCCAGCGGCAGCACCATCAGCGAACCCTGCGTGAACAGCCCGCGCTGCGAGCCCTGGCGCACGAAGGTGTCGAGATCACCGCCCCACGAGGTGCTCAGGATCACGTCGGGCTTGAGCGCCTGCAGGCGGCTGATCTCGGTCGAGAAGTCGGACGCACCGAGCTTCGGGAACATCTCGGCCACGACCTTCACATCGGGCTTGAACGCCTTCAGCGTGTTGAGGAAGATCTCCCACGAGTCGCGACCCCAGGCGTAGTCCTGGTTCACGACCGCGATGGTCGAGAAATTGGGCTTGGTCTTCATCAGGTACAGCACGGTCGCGACCATCTCGGTGGTCGCGTTGGCCTGGGTGCGCACCACGTACTTGTAGCGCTTGGCCTCCAGCACCTTCTCGGTGCCGCAATCCCACATCACATTGAGCACCTTCAGGTCTTCGGCGACCGGCGCGACGATGTTGCAGTTGCCGCTGGAGATCGCCGAGAGCATGGTCTTCACGCCCTGCTCCTGCACCAGGCGGCGGTATTCGCTGAGCATCTTGTCGCCGCCGATGCCTTCGTCGATGTAGGTGGCCGACACCTTCACGCCGCCGATGCCGCCGGCCGCGTTGATGTCGTCGATCAGGATCTCGGCCGCGGCCTTGCCCGGCACGCCGAACACCGAGGCGGCACCCGACAGGAAGGTCGTGATGCCGATCTTCAGCTCGGCGGGTTTGTCCTGGGCCTGGGACCAGCCGGCGCCCAGGGCGAGTGCCGCAAAGACGGCAACGGTCTTCGAGAGGGTGGCGAGCTTCATGCGGTTGTCTCCTGGATTCTTCTGGGGATGCGTGACGGGGTCGAGGCCGTCCGTACCGTCGTCTGCGCGCAGCGGGCGCCTGGCGCCGGCTCAGTGTAGCCACCGGCCCTTGCGCGGAGCCATTCGTTTTTGCCGAAGCCGCCCTTCCGCGCCGCTTAAGGTGACGGCGCGAGGGCGGCCGGACGCACGGTCATACTCGGGAATGCCCGCAGACGCCCCGACCCGCCCCTCGCCGGCACTCAAGCTCCCGAACCCGCGACACGCGGAGCGCGTGCCCGCGCATATCAAACTGGACGACGTGCGTCGCATCCAGCAGGCCGCCTTCCTGCTGCCACAGGTCGTCAGGCCGGCGGACTACATCGACGAGCACGCCGCAGGCTTCGAGCAGCACCTCGACACACTGGGACTGATCCTGTTGCAGAAGGCCGCCGCGGGCGCGCGACCCAGTCGCTGGATCGCCCCCGCGCTGATGGACGAGGCGCTGCGCCATCTCGATACCGTCGGAGACGGCCCGCAGGTTCGCGCGCTGATGCAGGAACGCGCCGCGGTGCTGGAAACTCTCGGCGTCTCTCGCGCCGCAGCGGGCTTCGAACGGCGCGTCAGCCAGGTGCTGCCGCTGTCGCCGCGTGGATGGCAGGTGAGCGTTGCATTCCGCGTTCCGGCGCTGTCGGCTGCCGTGTGGGACTTCTATCGCACCGGCGACACCTCGGCCTTGTCGAATGCGCTCGGCGCGCCACCGGCCTACCCGCACGCGGCCGAGCTGTCGGCCCATCTCGATGGCTTGGCCGCGCGTGCCGAATCGGGCCACCCGCAGCACCTGCCTTCACTGCTGCCGCGCCTGCAGGCCGAGTGCGCGCGGCCCCAGGCGTTCGCCGATCTGAAAGCGGCGTGCAGCCGGACCGAGGAGCGCTGGGAGCACCATGTCGCCGAGCTCGACATGCTGGCCGGGCTCAACACCGACCTCGCATTTCAGGGCTACCCCGACACCTTCGAGATGGCGCGCCGCCTGCAACGCTCGGTGACGCTGTTCGTCGGCGCGCCGAACAGCGGAAAGACGCACGCCGCGTTCGAGCGGCTGGCGCAGGCGCACGACGGCGCCTACCTCGCGCCATTGCGCCTGCTCGCGCTCGAAGGGCGCGACCGCCTCGTCGGCCGCGGCGTCGCGTGCTCGCTGCTGACCGGCGAGGAGAACGTGCCGGCCGACCACGCGCGCGTCGTCTCGAGCACCATCGAGATGGTCAACACCAACAAGCCGATCGACGTGGCCGTGATCGACGAGGCGCAGATGATCTTCGACGCCTCGCGCGGCTGGGCCTGGACGCAGGCGATCGTCGGCGTGCCGGCCAACGAGCTGATCGTGATCTGCTCGGCCTACGCGGTGCCGGCGATCGAGAACCTGCTGAAGCTGTGCGGCGAGAACTGCACCGTCCGGCATTTCGAGCGCAAGCAGCACGTCGAGCTGCTGGCGGCGCCGGTGCCGATCGCCGCGCTCAAGAAGGGCGACGCGGTGGTCGCGTTCAGCCGCCGCGAGGTGCTGATCCTGCGCGACCAGGTCGCGGCCAACGGCCACCCGGTGTCGGTGATCTACGGCGCACTGCCACCCGAGGTGCGCCGCCGCGAGGCCGAGCGCTTCGCGCACGGTGCCTCGCACATCCTGATCGCCACCGACGCGATCGGCATGGGCCTGAACCTGCCGATCCGCCGCGTGCTCTTCAGCACCATGACCAAGTTCGACGGCGTGGGCGACCGCACGATCAACGAGTCCGAGGTGCACCAGATCGCGGGCCGGGCCGGGCGCTACGGCATGCACGAGGAAGGGTTCGTCGGCGTGCTCAAGGAGGCCGAGCCGCAGGCCGCGCGCGCGCTGAAGGAGCTGCTGCCGAAACTGCCGCGCGCGCCGCGGGACTTCAAGGCGCCGGTGGCGCCGAACTGGTGGCACATCCAGACCATCGCGTCGCGCCTGCGGCTCACCGGCCTGCGCGCGGTGCTCGACGTGTTCGTCGACCAGCTCAAGCTCGACAATGCGCACTTCGCGGTGGCCGAGCTCGACCAGATGCTCGCGCTCGCCGAACAGCTCGACCGCAGCGCCGGCAACCTGCCGCTGAAGCAGCGCTTCATCTACGCGCAGGCGCCGGTCGATACCCGCACCGACGCGCAGGTGCAGGCCTTTCTCGACTGGACGCAGCGCCACGCGCTGACCGGCCAGGCCGGCTCGCCCTGGTTCCTCGACGACGTGGACGAGCACAGCCGGCTCGACAAGATGGAGCAGGCGCTGCGCTCGTGCACGCTGTGGCTGTGGCTGGACCTGCGCTTCCCCGGCGTCTACGGCCACGTCGAGGCGGTGGTCGACCTGCGCGGGCGGCTCAACGACGGCATCGAGCGGCACCTGAAGGGCAAGAAGCCGCTGTGGGCGGTGCGCGGCGGGCGGCGGTTGACGTAGCATCGCCCTGAGTTGAGTCCAACCACGCATTCGCCATGAACCACCGCACCACCTCGCTTGCCTCCCTCGCCCTGCTGTTCTCGGCGATCTCGCTGCCGACGCTGGCGGCCAGTTCGACCGCGTCGTCGGCGTCGGACAGCGCGTCGAGCGCGACGAGCAGCGCCTCGGATTCGCTCAAGACCTCGAGCAACGGCTCGTCGAAGGCGACCACCGCGGTGACCGATGGCGACTACAAGGTCATCGAGGTCGCCGCGCTCACCGACCGGCCCGGCACCGTGCGCATCAAGCTGCAGGCCGTGGCCGACCCGGGCGCAGACAGCGAGTTCTTCCTCTACCTGCCGCAGCAGATTATTGACAAGAGCCCGCTGGGCGCCGGCCAGATCGTCGCGGCGCGCCAGCGCCCGTACGGCGTCGAGTTCGCCCGCGGCGACACCCGGCAGGCCTTCTTCCTGGTGCTCGACGACGCTGCGTACCGCGACCTGAAGTCGAATGCCGTGGTGCTTTGAGCGCGCGGCCCGAGCGCTGCTCGTTGCAGCGCTCGTCAGCGCGCCCTGGATGGCGAGTCATGCCAGCGCGCTGCAGTTCTGCGATCACCCGGACACGCTGAGCGCGGAGCAGAAGGACCGGCTGTTCCGCTTCGGCGCCGTCATCAAGACCGAGCTGGAAAGCTCCGGCGCATCGCTGGCACTGATCTCACGCAGCGGCCTGGATCTGAGCCGCTTCGGCCTGCGCTATTCGCACGCCGGCTTCAGCCTGAAGGCGAGCCAGAACACGCCGTGGTCGGTGCGGCAGCTCTACTACGCCTGCGACGAGCGACGACCGCGGCTGTTCGATCAAGGCCTCTCCGGCTTTCTGCTCGGCACGGACGACCCCGGCATCGGCTACGTCTCGATCGTCTACCTGCCGGCGCCGGAGGCCGCGGAGCTGGAACGCGCGGCGCTCGACAACGGCCGCGCGCTGCAACTGCTCAACGCCACCTACAGCGCCAACGCCTACGCCTACGGTCTGCGCTACCAGAACTGCAACCAGTGGGTGATGGAGCTGCTGGCCACCGCCTGGGGCCACCTCGACGACACCGAACAGCCGCGTGCGCAGGCTCAGCGCTGGCTCGCGGAGCAGGGCTACACGCCGAGCCGCGTCGAGGTCGGCAACCGCGCGCTGATGTGGGCCGGCGCCTTCGTGCCCTGGCTGCACAGCGACGACCACCCGAGCGACGACATCGCGCAGATGGTCTACCGCGTCAGCATGCCGGCGTCGGTCGAAGGCTTCGTGCGCGCGACGGTGCCCGGCGCGAGCCGCATGGAGTTCTGCCACGTCGGCCGCCAGGTCGTCGTCCACCGCGGCTGGGAGCCGATCGCCGAAGGCTGCACGCCCGGCGCGCAGGACACTGTCATCACCCTCGCCGACTGATCACGGCGCCAGCGAGAACGCGAGCGGCCAGCCGAGCAGCTCGGCGGTGCGACGCACGACCCATTCGGCCTCGGGCGCATCGACCGTGGTCGGCGGCGTGAGCAGCCCCTGATGGCAGCGCCTCAACACCGTGGCTTCATCGACACCATCGCGAAAGTGCACCGTGCTGCAGTGGTCGGTCAGCAGGTTGGCGAGGTCTTCGCACAGCTCATAGCGCGCGCCGATGTGCTCGCGCGGGGCGGCCAGGCGGTTGCGCGAGTCGCGGTAGAGGGCGATGAACGACTCGGGTACGTGGACCTGATTCTCGTCATAGTCGCCGCTCAATCGAACACCGGCACCACGCCGTCCTTCAGCGTGCCACGAGCCTGCTCGTAGTCGGGCAGCACCGAGCGCACCACATCCCAGAAGCGCGGGCTGTGGTTCATCTCGCGCAGGTGCGCGAGCTCGTGCGCGACGACGTAGTCGATCGTCGGCAGCGCGAAGTGGATCAGCCGCCAGTTCAGCCGGATCGAGCCATCGGCGCTGGCGCTGCCCCAGCGCGTCTGCGCCGACGACAGGCTCAGGCGCGCGTAGCGCACGCCCAGGCGTTGCGTGAAGAGCTGGCAGCGCTCCTCGAACACGCGCCGCGCCTGGCGCTGCAGCCAGCTTTGCACGGCGTCGCGGATCTGCGCAGCGCTGGCGGTGTGCGGCAGGCCGATGTGCAGCATCAGGTGCGGCACGCCGGGCAAGGTGGTCGAATCGGTGTTCAGCACCGCGCCGGTCGTGAGCGGATCGAGTACGAGCGTCACCGTGTCACCGAGGAACGGGATCGTCGTGCCGTCGCGCCAATCGACCTTGGCCGCCTGCAAACGCTGCGTGCGCTCCTGCTGCTCGCGCAGCTTGCGCAGGATCCAGCCGGCCTTCTCCTGCAAAGCGATCTCGATGTCGCGCAACCCGACCCACTTCGGCGCGTTCACACTCAGGCCTTCGGGCCCGACGATGAAGCCGATGCTGCGGCGCCGCGCGCGCTTCAGCGCATAGCCGACGACGTGATCGTTCAGCCGCGTCTCGCGATCGGCGAGCGGGTGGCGGAAGGCGGCGGGGGTCAACACGCTGCCGATGGAGACGGCCTCGAACGGCGCTTCGGGAGCGATCGCTGCAACGACGGGCGCTGCCACCGGCGCCGAGGCCTCGAACAGCGCGAGCTGTTGTGGATCGGCGGCGGCAACGCGGCGGCTCATGGCTTGGCCGCGTCCTTCGCGTAGGCCTCGGGATCGAGCCGATGCATCTCGGCCTCGATCCAGGTCTCGACCTCGCGCATCAGCTCGTCCGGCTGACGCCCCTCGCTCGCGATCGGGTGCCCGATCGACACATCGATCACGCCCGGCCGCAGCACGAAGCTCTTGCGCGGCCAGCAGCGCGCCGAGGTCACGGCGATCGGCAGCACCGGCCGGCCGGTGTCGATCGCCAGGCGCGTGCCACCGGCCTTGTAGACGCCGCGCCCACCGCGCGCGGCGCGCGTGCCCTCAGGGAACATGATGACCCAGTGGCCCTTGTTCATGAACTCGCGGCCCTGCGCGGCGACCAGGTTCCAAGCCTCGGCGCGCTTGCTGCGGTCGATGTGGATCATGTCCATGCGCGCCATCGCCCAGCCGAAGAACGGGATGTAGAGCAGCTCGCGCTTGAACACGTAGCACAGCGGGTGCGGCATCAGGCCGGGAAACGCGAAGGTCTCCCAGGTCGACTGGTGCTTGGGCAGCAGCACGATCGGCGAATCGGGCAGGCGATCGAAACCGTGCAGCCGCGCGTGCACGCCGCAGATCACCTTGGCGCCCCAGATCGCGGTGCGCAGCCAGCCGACGCACATCCAGTAGACGACGTTGCCGCGCGCGAAGATCGAGACGAGCAGCACCGCCAGCGCCCACGGGATCACCGTGACGGCCAGGAACAGCACGAACAGGGCCGAGCGCACCTGGTTGAAAAACGCAGCCATCAGTCGAGGTTCCCGAAGCCGGAATCGGATTCGCCGGTGGCGGCGCGGCCCTTGCGCTCGGTGCGGATCATGTGCTCCGCGAACGCGGCCAGGTCGGCATGCACGACCGTGCCAGGCACCTGCGCGCACAGCGCCTCGAGCTGCGCCGCATCGAGCTGTGCGCCCTTGCCGGTGCGCACCAGGTGCGGCCGGCAGCCGACCGCCACGCCAGCCTGCAGATCGCGCAACGAGTCGCCGACCACCGGCACCTCATTCAGGTCAACGCCGAAGCGCTCGCCGATCTGCTCGAACAACCCCGGCAACGGCTTGCGGCAGTTGCAGGCATCTTCGGGCGCATGCGGGCAGAAGAACACCGCGTCGATGCGGCCACCCTGCTTGGCCAGCATCTGGTTCATCTTCGTGTGCATCGCGTTCAGCGTCGCCATATCGAACGTGCCGCGGCCCAGGCCCGACTGATTGGTCGCAACCACGGTGTGCCAGCCCGCATGGTTGAGCCGCGCGATCGCTTCGAGCGCGCCCGGAATCGGCACCCATTCGTCCGGCGCCTTGACGAAGTCGTCGCGATCCTCGTTGATCGTGCCGTCGCGGTCGAGGATGATGAGTTTCACGGGGGTCATGCTTGAGCCTCTTGCGCGCGGCGACGGGCCCAGGCGACGATGACATCGACCGGTTGCGTGGGTTCGAGCTGCCGGATGCGTTGCTCCAGTGTGTCCGGAGAGATGATTCCTTCCTGCAACATCACGATGACGAAACGCGCGTCCTTCGCACGCTGCGCAACGCACTTGGACACGGCCAAGTCGTGCATATCCGGGCAAACGACCGTCGTGTCGCCGAGGTAGTGCAGCGAAGCCCGGTCCATCCAGTCGGCAGGCATGACCGCGGTGTCCGGGCTCACGCCGTCGGCGTAGTAGCCAAAGGTCTCTTCAAACTGCGACAACGCGCCGATCGCACCCTCGATCAGATCTGATTTCTCTGGTGCCATCGCCGGGTAGAGATCGAGCTCTCTTGAAACGCGCAGATCGGGGTGCGCGTCGGGATAAGGAAGCAGCACCGCCTGGCTTCCGATGACCACAAAGGAATGCTCGTTCGTGATGGCCGCGGCTGCCCGAATCACGTGTTCGAGCTGTTCGCGCGTCATGAGCGACGCGCCTCGCGCAGCAGTTCGCGGCGCTCGGCCTCCGAGATCAGAACGCCGATCGGGGAGACGCTGCGCAACACGGTTGCGTGCTCGTCGTCGGCGCAGATCACGCTCTCGAAGTCATCAATGGGCAACTCCAGCAGGTGCTCCCATTCATCCCAGTAGATGTCGGATCGGGTACGGCCGGACTGCTCACGCCAGCGATGCAAGAGCGCTCGAACCTCGCCAATGCGCCCCGGCTCCGCGCGCAGGCGCGTCACGGCCAGCCGGTGCGCGGCTTGCAAGAAGACCTCGATCCTTCGCTGACGATCCATGATCTTGATTATCAGGTTTGCGGGCTCAAGTCGCGAGCTTGGACAGGTCGGCGACGCGGTTCATCGCGGCGTGGAGCGTGGCGAGCAAGCCGAGGCGGTTGGCGCGCAATGCGGGGTCATCGGCGTTGACCATCACGCCGTCGAAGAATGCATCGACGGGCGCCTTCAGCGCGGCGAGCGCTTGCAGTGAGGCGGTGTAGTCGCCGCGTGCGAAGGCGGCATCGGCGTGCGGCTTCGCGGCGTCAAGCGCCTTGCTCAGCGCGGCTTCGGCGGGCTCTTGCAGCAAGCCTTCATCGACCCGGACGGCGACTGTGCCTTCGACCTTCTTCAGAATGTTGCCAACGCGCTTGTTGGCCGCGGCGAGCGACGCGGCTTCGGGCAAGGCTGCGAACGCGCGCACTGCGGCCAGCCGCGTCGCCACGTCAGCCAGTTTGGCGGGCCACATCGAAAGCACGGCATCGACTTCTTGTGCGCTATAGCCCTGCTCACGCAGGCTGCCGGCGAGGCGCTCGTAGATGAACTCGAGCAACGGTTTGACCGGATCGCCAATGAGCGTACCGAAAACCGGCATTACCTCTGCCACCAGCACCAACACGTCGAGATCGAGCGAACACTCGATGAGTATCCTGATGACTCCGAGCGCATGCCGACGCAGCGCAAACGGATCCTTGTCGCCCGTCGGTACTTGACCGACGCCGAACAAGCCCACCAGCGTTTCGAGCTTGTCGGCCAACGCCACGACCACGCCCGTCATGTTGCGCGGAAGAGAATCACCCGCGAAGCGCGGCTTGTAGTGGTCCTCGACGGCCTGCGCCACGTCGACGCTCTCGCCATCGTGCGCCGCGTAGTAGCCGCCCATGATGCCTTGCAGCTCGGGGAACTCACCGACCATGTCGGTCAGCAGATCGGCCTTCGCCAGCATCGCGGCGCGGTGGGCTAGCGCGGCCAGCGCGTCGCCACCGAGCTGCTGGCCGATCGCCTTGGCGATCGCGCTCACGCGCAGCATGCGCTCGCCCTGCGTGCCGAGCTTGCCGTGGTACACGACCTTGTCCAACCCCACCACGCGCGATTCGAGCGTGCGCTTGCGATCCTGGTCGAAGAAGAACTTCGCATCTGCCAGCCGCGGGCGCACGACACGTTCGTTGCCTTCGATCACGCGGCTCGCATCGGCTGGCCGGATGTTGCTGACAACAAGGAACTGGTTCGTCAGCATGCCCGCCGCGTCGAGCAGCGGGAAATATTTCTGGTTCGCCTTCATCGTCAGGATGAGGCACTCTTGCGGCACGTCGAGAAACGCGGGCTCGAACTGGCAGGTAAGCACGTTCGGGCGCTCGACCAGCGCCGTCACTTCGTCGAGCAGCGCGTCGTCGTGGATCGGCGTCAGGCCCTGCTTCGCGGCGGCGGCTTGCAACTGGCGCGCGATCTCGTCACGGCGCGCAACAAAGCTGGCGATCACAGCGCCATCCGATTCGAGGCGCGGCGCGTACTCGTCGGCGTTCTTCAGGACGATCGGATCGACCAGCGCCTCGAAGCGGTGACCGCGCGTGCTGCGGCCGGCCGTGAGGCCCAGCGTTTGCACCGGGATCACGTCGTCACCGTACAGCGCGACCAGGCCGTGCGCCGGGCGCACGAAGTTCACACTGGTCCAGCCGTCGGCCAGCTGGTATCGCATGACCTTCGGGATCGGCAAATCCGCGAGCGCTTTGTCGAGCGCCCTTTGCAGGCCTTGAGCGAGCGTCGCGCCGGTGACGACGCTGTCGAAGAACAACGCTTCGGCCTTGCCGTCCATCTGGCGCTTGAGTCGCGGCACGTCGGCCGCACCGGCACCCACGCTCGCGAGCTTCTTCAGCAACGCGGGCGTGGCTTCGCCGGTGGCCGTCAGGCCGACGCTGACGGGCATCAGCTTTTGCGACACGGGCTTGTCGGCTGCTTGCGCGCTCACGGCCGTGACATGCGCGGCGAGCCGCCGTGGCGACGCGAACGGCGTCACTTTCGACGCGTCGGTTGCGAGCCCTTGCGCGCGCAGGCTGTCGGCCAGCACGCCGGCAAACGCCTCACCCAGCTTCTTCAACGCCTTCGGCGGCAGCTCTTCGACAAACAATTCGACGAGCAGATTCTTCGTCGTCATGCTCACGCGGCCTTCTTCGAGGCGATTTGTGCCGCGACCTCGTCGGCCCAGGCCTTCGGCGCCATCGGGAAGCCAAGTCGCGCGCGGCTGTCCAGATAGCTCTGCGCCACCGCCCGCGCCAGGTTGCGGATGCGGCCGATGTAGGCGGCGCGCTCCGTCACGCTGATCGCGCCGCGCGCATCGAGCAGGTTGAAGCTGTGGCCGGCCTTCAGCAGTTGCTCATAGGCCGGCAACGCGAGCTTCTGCTCCATCAGATGCTTCGACTGCTTCTCGTGCGCGCTGAACGCGGTGAGCAGAAACTCCACATCGCTGTGCTCGAAGTTGTAGGTGCTCTGCTCGACCTCGTTCTGCTTGTAGACGTCGCCGTAGCTCAGGCCGTCGGTCCACGTCAGGTCGTAGACGTTGTCCACGCCCTGCAGGTACATCGCGAGGCGCTCCAGCCCGTAGGTGATCTCGCCGGTGATGGGCTTGCAGTCGATGCCGCCGACCTGCTGGAAGTAGGTGAACTGCGTCACCTCCATGCCGTTCATCCAGACCTCCCAGCCCAGACCCCAGCAGCCGAGCGTCGGGTTCTCCCAGTCGTCTTCGACGAAGCGCACGTCGTTCGCTTTCAGGTCGAAGCCGAGCGCTTCGAGCGAGCCGAGGTAGAGCTCGAGGATGTTGGCCGGCGCGGGCTTGAGCACGACCTGGTACTGGTAGTAGTGCTGCAGGCGGTTCGGGTTCTCACCGTAGCGGCCGTCCTTCGGGCGGCGGCTCGGCTGCACGTAGGCCGCCTTCCACGGCTCGGGGCCGATCGCACGCAGAAAGGTCGCGGTGTGGCTGGTGCCGGCGCCGACTTCCATGTCGTAAGGCTGCAGCAGCGCACAACCCTGCGTACCCCAATAGTCTTGCAGCTTGAGAATGATTTGCTGGAAGGTGAGCATGAACAGTGAGATCGGCGCGAACGACGGGAAAGCGAAGATTCTAGAGGGCCGGCGGCGCGTTCAGCACGACGACGTGATCACCGCGGCACGCGCTGGCCGATAGGTCCGCGCACGGCCCTGATCAGCACGATCGCCGCGCCCAGCACCCACAACGGCCACAGCCCGAAACGCGACACCCAGCTCGCGAACGGCGTCAGCCCGGTTCGGCCCTGCACCTCGCCATCGAGCACGCCTTGCGTGTGCGGCGGCAACGCAGCCGTGACACGCCCGGTGTGATCGATGACGACAGTGGCGCCGGTGTTGGTGGCGCGCAGCATCGGGCGCTGGAACTCGAGCGTGCGCATGCGCGAGATTTCGAGGTGCTGGACGATCGCACTGGAGTTGCCGAACCAGCCGATGTTGCTGATGTTGGCGAACATGGTCGGCGCGTTGGCCGTGTCCGCGAAGCGTGCGGCGAGCTCCTCGCCGAACAGATCTTCGTAGCAGATGTTGGCGCCGATGCGCTCGCCGTGGAACACGAACGACGGCGCACCGACCGCGCCGCGGTTGAAGTCGCCGAGCGGGATGTTCATCATCTGCGTGAACCAATGAAACCCCATCGGGATGAACTCGCCGAAGGGCACGAGGTGGTGCTTGTCGTAGCGGTAGAAGCCGCCCCGCAGCGTGGCGACGTCGGCCGAGAGGCCAGCGGCAGAGTTGGTGTAGCCGATCACCTCGTCGCCCAGCGGCAGGCCGAGCAGCGCCGCTTGCGGGCCGCGCTGGAAGTGCGTTTGCAGCTCTTTCCAGTAATGCGGGTCGAGCTGGCTGAGCAGCACCGGGATCACCGTCTCGGGCGCGACGACGAGTGCGCCGCGCGCCGCCAGCAATTGCTCGCGCGTCCACGCCAGCGCCTTCGGCATCTCGGCGACGGCGAACTTCTCGTCCTGCGCCACGTTGCCTTGCAGCAGCGTGACCGTCAACGTGCCGTTCGGCGCCGAGAACTGGCCCGGCCCAAGCCACGCGGCAGCACCGAGCACGAGCGCCAGGCCGATCGGCGGCGCCGCACGGTGGCGGTTGGCGGCGAGGTGGTTGGTCGCCGGCCACGCGGCCAGCACGGCCAGCACGAAACCGATCCCGTACGCGCCCACCCACGGCGCGAACGCCGCGAGCGGCGAATCGACGTGGGCATAGCCGCTCGCGATCCACGGGAAGCCGGTGAAGATCACGCCGCGCGCCAGCTCGGCGAGCAACCAGACCGCACCGAACAGCAGCGCATCGCGCCAGCCGCAGCCGCTGCGCCAGCGCGCAAACGCCGCCATCGCGGCAGCGAGGTACAGCGACAGCGCCGCGCTCAAGCCCGCGATCGCCAGCACCGCGAGCCACGCCGGCAAGCCGCCATAGGTGTGCAGGCTGATGAACAGCCACCAGGTGCCGGAGGCGATCCACGCGGTACCGAACACCAGGCCCAGTGCAGCCGCGCGCCGCGGCGCCAGTTGGGCCACGCGCCAAGCGAACACGCCGATGATCAGGAACTGCGCCCACCACCAGCCGGTGTGCACGAACGGCAGGCTGTGCGCGGCGCCGAGCGCTGCCGCCAGCAGCAGCTCAACGAGAAGGATCAAACGTCTTGCGCCGCGTCGGCCGGCGCGCGCGTCACCTTGAACCAGCGCACCGCGCCGCCGCGTGTCAACATCACGCTGAACACGAGCTCGCCGATCGTCACCGCTTCGCCGCGCCGCGGTACGCGACCAAGTTCGTGGGCGACAAGGCCGCCGATGCTGTCGAACTCGTCGTTGGGCATCAAGACGCCGAAGGCCTCGTTGACGGCGACGATGTCGACATCGCCCGCCACGCGCTGGCTGCCGTCGGCGAGCGTGTAGATGCCGGATTCGCCGTCCTTGTCGTCGAACTCGTCCTCGATCTCGCCGACGATCTCTTCGAGCACGTCCTCGATCGTGATCAGCCCGGCGGTGTTGCCGAACTCGTCGATCACGATCGCGAGGTGGTTGCGGTTGGAGCGGAAGTCGCGCAGCAACTCGTTCAGGCCCTTCGATTCGGGCACGAACACCGCCGGGCGCAGCAAGGTGCGCAGGTTCAGATCGGGCGAGCGCTGCAACTTGAGCAGGTCCTTGGCCATCAGGATGCCGATGACGTTCTCGCGCCCACCTTCGTAGACCGGGAAGCGCGAGTGGCCGGTGTCGATCACGCCGTGCAGCAACTCGTCGTAGTCGGAGGCGATGTCGAGCTGGTCCATGCGGCCGGCCGGCACCATCACGTCGCCGGCCGTCATGTCGGCCATGCGGATCACGCCTTCGAGCATCATGCGCGACTCGGGTGCGATCAGCGACTTGTGCTCGGCGTCGGCGAGCGACTCGATCAGTTCGTCGCGTGAATCCGGCCCCGGTGCGATCAGCTCGATGAGCTTCTGGAACAGCGTGCGCCGCTCGGCCGGGGCTGCGGCATGCTTGTCGCCCCCTCGGAAGGGGCGACCAGGGTGCGGATCGGACATCGCGCAGCGGGCGGGGAGTGTTGGACGAGGCTAGCTTAACCGAACCCGTGCGGCGATCGCCTGGCCGAGTTCGGTGGTGGAAGCGTTGCCGCCCAGGTCGCCGGTGCGCGGGCCCTCGACCAGCACGTGCTCGATGGCGTGCACGATCGCGTCGTGCGCGGCGCGGCCGGCGCCGCTGCCATGGGTGAGAAAGTCCAGCATCAGCGCGCCCGACCAGATCATCGCGATCGGGTTGGCGATGTTCTTGCCGGCGATGTCGGGCGCCGAGCCGTGCACCGGCTCGAACAGCGACGGGAATTGGCGCTCTGGGTTCAGGCTCGCCGACGGCGCCAGGCCGATCGTGCCGGTGGTGGCCGGGCCGAGGTCGGAGAGGATGTCGCCGAACAGGTTCGAGGCCACGACCACGTCGAAGCGATCCGGTTGCAGCACGAAGCGCGCGCTCAGGATGTCGATATGCTGCTTGTCGGTCGCAACGCCCGGGTAGCCCTTGGCCATCGCATCGGCGCGCGAATCCCACCACGGCATGCTGATCGCGATGCCGTTAGATTTGGTCGCGATCGTGAGGTGCTTGCGCGCGCGGCTTTGCGCGAGCTCGAACGCGTACTTCAACACCCGATCGGTGCCGTGACGCGAGAACACCGACTCCTGGATCACGATCTCGCGCTCGGTGCCGGGGTACATCACGCCGCCCAGCGAGGTGTATTCGCCCTCGGTGTTCTCGCGCACCACCACGTAGTCGATGTCGCCCGGCTTGCGGCCGGCGAGCGGGCACGGTACGCCCTCGAACAGCCGCACCGGGCGCAAGTTGATGTACTGGTCGAACTCGCGCCGGAACTTGATCAGCGAGCCCCACAGCGAGACGTGGTCGGGCACGGTCGCCGGCCAGCCGACCGCGCCGAAGTAGACCGCGTCCACGCCTTCGAGCCGGGCCTTCCAGTCGTCGGGCATCATCTTGCCGTGGCCGGCGTAGTAGTCGCAGCTCGCCCATTCGATGTGGGTGAACCTGAGCGCGATGTCGAAGCGCCTGGCCGCTGCTTCGAGCACGCGCAGGCCTTCGGGGATCACTTCCTTGCCGATGCCGTCACCTGGGATGACGGCGATGTTGTAGGGGGTGGTCATGGGGTGCCTCCTGTGGAAGACGATGGTACGGGTGCCGGGGGACCCGACGCGCTCTTGACAGATCTGCTACCTTGCAAGGAAGGCTTGGCCTCCCAATATAGACAAACGGCCCAACTCAGCAAGGCAATCCCATGGCACTCATCCCCGCAACCATCCTCACCGGCTTTCTGGGCTCGGGCAAGACCACCCTCTTGAAGCGCGTGCTGACCGAGGCCCATGGCCAGAAGATCGCCGTGATCGAAAACGAGTTCGGCGACGAGAACATCGACAACGAGATCCTGGTGCAGGACAGCAAAGAGCAGATCATCCAGCTGAACAACGGCTGCGTCTGCTGCTCGATCCGCGAGGACCTGCGCACCACTCTGGCCGACCTGGCCGAGAAGAAGCGCAAAGGCGAGCTCGATTTCGACCGCGTCGTGATCGAGACCACCGGCCTGGCCGACCCCGGCCCGGTGGCCCAGACCTTCTTCATGGACGACGAGATCGCCGAAAGCTACCTGCTGGACTCGATCCTGACGCTGGTGGACGCCAAGCACGGCGACCAGCAGCTCGACGACCGCCAGGAGGCGCGCCGCCAGGTCGGGTTCGCCGACCAGATCTTCATCAGCAAGACCGATCTGGTCGATGGCGCCACGGTGGACGCGCTGATCCATCGCATCAAGCACATGAACCCACGCGCGCCGCAGACGAAGGTGAACTTCGGCGAGGTGGCGCTGGCCGACGTGTTCGATCTGCGCGGCTTCAACCTGAACGCCAAGCTCGACATCGATCCGGAGTTCCTGAAGGCGGATGGGCACGACCATGACCACCACGATCATGATCACGACCACCACGACCACGAGCACGGCGAGCACTGCGATCACCCGCACCACCATGTGCACGACGACGACGTCAAATCCTTCGTGTTCCGCGCCGACAAGGCCTTCAACCCGGCCAAGCTCGAGGATTTCCTCGGCGCGATCGTGCAGGTCTACGGCCCGAAAATGCTGCGTTACAAGGGCGTGCTGAACATGAAGGGCAGCGACCGTAAGGTCATCTTCCAGGGCGTGCACCAGCTGATGGGCAGCGATCTGGGCCCGAAATGGGCGCCCGGCGAGAAGAAGACGAGCAAGATGGTGTTCATCGGGCTGGACCTGCCGCGCGAGGTGTTTTTGCAAGGCCTGGAGGGCTGTCTCGTCTGACGGCTCGTCAAGCCGGCCCGCACAGCTTTTTGCGCCGACTTTTACCGGTCGGACGCCCGCGCAACGTGGCTACAATCCGCGGCGGCCGAAGCCCAAGCCCCGAGCAGAGGGTATAACCGCCGATGCGAGGAGACTGCTGTGAGCAAGACACCGGCCCGGAAAGCGCCACCCAAGAAAACCGCCCCCAAGAAGGCTGCCGCATCGAAGGCGGCCAAGGTCATCAAGAAGACCGAGGTCAAGAAGCCCGCCGCCGCCCTCAAGAAACCAGCCAAGCCGGCGCGTGCACCGGTCGCTGCCAAGGCCAAGATCGCGAAGCCTGCTGCCAAGTCCGCGAAGCCCGCCAAACCCGTGGCGGCGCCCGCCAAGGCGCCTCGCCCTGCTGCTGCCAAGATCCCACCGCCGATGAAATCCGCTCCTTCTCCCGCCCCTGTTCCCGCCAAGCCCGTCGCCGCGACGCCGATGGTCACGCCCGCTGGCATGGCGCCGCTGATTCCGCGCAAGGCCGGGCGCGGTGCGTCCAAATACGCCACGCCGGCGGTGCAGGCCCCATTGCCGCCGCCGACATCGCGGTTCGCCGACCGCTTCGCGCCGCCGCGCCCGCCGACCCGGCAAATGAACAACCTCGAACTCGACACGCCCAAGCAGGCGCAGAAGTTCGACCCGAAACTCGCCAACGCCTGGAAATCCAAGGCCGGCCGTGATCTGACCGAGCCCGAAGTGCTGGCGATGCCCGAATCGGAGTACATGAACGACAAGCAGCTGGAGTTCTTCCGCGTCAAACTGCAGACGCTCAAGGACGATCTGCTCTCCAACGCCGGCGAGACCACCGAGCACCTGCGCGAGGACACTTCCATCGTCCCCGACCCGGCCGACCGCGCCACGATCGAGGAAGAGCACGCGCTCGAGTTGCGCACGCGCGACCGCGAGCGCAAGCTGCTGAAGAAGATCTCGCAGTCGCTGGGGCGCATCGATGCCGGCGACTACGGGTTCTGTGATGAAACCGGCGAACCGATCGGTTTGGGTCGCCTGATCGCCCGCCCCACCGCTACACTGTCCCTCGAGGCCCAGCAGCGTCGCGAGCTGAAACAGAAGATGTTCGGCGACTGACGCGGCGGCAGACCTTTCCCAACCCACTGCGCGATGTCGGAACCCAAAGACTCGACCAGCTTCTTCCGCAAGGTCGTCAAGTTCGTGGCCAATCCGAGCACGGAGTGGGCCGAGATCGGCTCGCCGGTGGATGAATCGCGCGAGAGCGATTTCGCCAAGGGTGAGCTCAAGGCGATGATCGAACGCAAGCGCCGCAACGATTTCGTGCGCAAACGCGAGTTCGACATGCTGCGCAAGGTGCGCCGCGAGGGCCTGACGAGCGAACAGCTCGCCGCATTGGGCGGCTCGTCGCGCATCGACGACTCCGAAGCCAAGATGGGCGAGAGCGGCGCCAAGGCCGATCAGGGCGTCAAGGCCAAGATCGACGAGATCGAGCAGCAGATGGTGGGCGACCACAACGCCTACGGTGCCCCATCCGCCCCCTCCAAGCGCACGCCCGAGTTCTACAACGCCCCGACCGAGCCGGCCGCGATGGACGTGAGCCCGCTTCGGGGCGCGCAGAGCACTTCGTTCGGCCAAGGCATCGGTGCCGGCGCGGGTAACGGCGGCGGCCGCGTCGATGATTTTTCCAGCGACCGCGCGTTGCCGGTCTCGGCGGCCGTGATGAGCGGCGGTGTCTCGCCGCTGTCGCAGATCCGGCTCGACGCCGCGGCCGACGACTTCTCTCACCCGTTCGCCGCCGACCTGAGCGAAGTCACGCACGACCCCGATCTCGACGAAGCCGTGATCGCCTTCGCGAACGCCGACTTCGAGCAGTCCGAACAGGCCATCACCGGCCTCACCGGCCCCGGGGGCTCGCGCGCACAACATGCCGAAACCTGGCTGGTGCTGTTCGACCTGTACCGCGCGATCGGCCAGCAGCACAAGTTCGAGAGCCTGGCGCTCGACTACGCGCAGCAGTTCGGCTGGTCGGCGCCGCAATGGTTCTCGATGCCGCGGCTGGTCGCCGAAGCCGCCGCCGAGGAGCGCCCCAGCACCTCGCGCTTCGACGGCCAAGTCGGCTGGATCTGCCCTGAGTACATCGATGCCGACGCGGTCGCCAAGCTGGCCTCGATGTCGATGCAGATGCCGCTGCCGTGGGTGTTCGACTGGAACGCTCTGCGCGCGATCGACACCGAAGCCAGCGTGAAGCTCTCGGAACTGTTCCGCAGCTGGATCAACCAGAAACTCGACATGCGTTGGCTCGGCGGCGAACACCTGTTCCTGGTGCTCGCCGACGCGGCACCGACGGGTGTGCGCGATGTCGATCCGGCCTACTGGCAACTGCGCCTGGACGCGCTGCGCATGACGAACCGGCCGGATCAGTTCGACGAATGCGCGATCGACTACTGCGTGACCTACGAGGTCTCGCCGCCGTCGTGGGAGCCGGCGAAATGCCAGGTGCGCATCAGCGGCACCGGCAACACCGTGTCGTCGCCGCTGTCGCTGATCAGCGACGTGGTGTCGACCAACTTCCCCGAGTCGGGTCTGCACGAAGACGCCGGCGCCGTCAACGTCGGCACCGTCGAACTGTCGGGCCAGCTGGTGGGCGACATCGGCAACATGCTGCAGAAGATGGGTTCGCAGCTGGGCACGGCGAGCATCGTCAATGTTTCGTGCGGGCGCCTGATCCGCGTCGATTTCATCGCCGCCGGCGATCTGCTCAACTGGGTGTTGGCCCGCCGTGCCGAGAACCGCAGCGTGCGCTTCATCGAGGCGCACCGCCTGGTTGCGCTGTTCTTCGGCGCGATGGGCATCAACGAGCACGCCAAGGTCAAGGTTCGCACGACCTGAGCCGCGCTTTGTGGCGGACGCGGGCTTGACGCGCGCCGCATCGGCCTTATCTTCTTCCCATGGAAAACTTTCACGGCACGACCATCCTGAGCGTGCGCCGCGGCAATGTGGTCGCGCTCGGGGGCGACGGCCAAGTCACGCTGGGCACGATCGTCGTCAAATCGTCGGCGCGCAAGGTGCGCAAGCTGCACCGCGATCAGGTGCTGGCCGGGTTTGCCGGCGCCACCGCCGATGCGTTCACCTTGTTCGAGCGCTTCGAGGCCAAGCTCGAAAAGCACCAGGGTCACCTGGTGCGCGCCGCGATCGAGCTGACCAAGGACTGGCGCACCGACCGCGTGCTGCGGCGGCTCGAAGCGATGCTTGCCGTCGCCGACCGCGAGGCCTCGCTGATCATCACCGGCAACGGCGACGTGCTGGAGCCGGAGCACGGCATCGTGTCGATCGGCTCCGGCGGCGCCTACGCGCATGCCGCCGCGCGGGCGCTTCTCTCGAACACCGAGCTGTCGCCGAAGGACGTGGTCAAGAAGTCGCTGGAGATCGCCGGCGAACTCTGCATCTACACGAACCAGAACCACATCATCGAGACGCTGGACTGAGATGGACACGAAATCCAGCATGACGCCGCAAGAGATCGTCTCCGAGCTCGACCGCCACATCGTCGGCCAGGCCAGCGCCAAGCGCGCGGTGGCGATCGCGCTGCGCAACCGCTGGCGGCGTCAGCAGGTCGACGAAAAGATGCGCGGCGAGATCACGCCCAAGAACATCCTGATGATCGGGCCGACCGGTGTCGGCAAGACCGAGATCGCGCGGCGCTTGGCGCGGCTCGCCGACGCCCCGTTCATCAAGGTCGAGGCAACCAAGTTCACCGAGGTCGGCTACGTCGGCAAGGATGTCGATTCGATCATCCGCGACCTGGTGGACATGGCGGTGAAGCAGGAGCGCGAAAGCGCGATGCGGCGCCACCGCAGCCGCGCCGAAGACGCCGCCGAAGACCGCGTGCTCGACATCCTCGTGCCGCCCCCGCGTGGTTCCAGCGGCTCCAGCCCCGAACTCGGCTTCGCCGCGCCGGCGCCCACGCCCGACAACACGGCGCGCCAGGTGATGCGCAAGCGGCTGCGCGAAGGCGCGCTCGCCGACAAGGAAATCGAGATCGAGCTCCATGAAGCCAAGCCCGGCATCGAGATCATGAGCCCGCCCGGCATGGAAGAGATGACCGAGCAGCTCAAGGGCCTGTTCGCCAACGCCGGCGGCGCGAAGAAGAAGCTGCGCAAGCTGCGCATCGCCGACGCGCACAAGCTGCTGATCGAGGAAGAAGCTGGCAAGCTCGTCAACGACGACGAAGTCAAGACCGCGGCGCTGCACAACGCCGAGCAGAACGGCATCGTCTTCATCGACGAGATCGACAAGGTCGCGTCACGCCAGGAGACGAGCGGCGCCGATGTCTCGCGCCAGGGCGTGCAGCGCGACCTGCTGCCGCTGGTCGAGGGCACGACCGTGAACACCAAGTACGGCATGGTCAAGACCGACCACATGCTGTTCATCGCTTCGGGCGCGTTCCACGTGAGCAAGCCGAGCGACCTGATCCCGGAGCTGCAAGGGCGCTTCCCGATCCGCGTCGAGCTCGGCTCGCTGAGCGTCGATGATTTCGAGGCGATCCTGACGCAGACGCACGCCAGCCTGGTCAAGCAGTACACGCTGCTTCTGGCGACCGAAGGCGTGACGCTGGATGTGCAACCGGGCGCGATCCGCCGCATCGCGCAGATCGCGTTCGACGTGAACGAGCGCACCGAGAACATCGGCGCGCGGCGCCTCTCGACGGTGATGGAACGGCTGCTCGACGAGGTGAGTTTCGACGCGCCGAACCGCAGCGGGCAGACGGTGCGCGTCGATGGCGCCGAGGTCGATGCCAAGCTCGCCGACCTGGCGAAGAACGAAGACCTGTCGCGCTACATTTTGTAGGGCCGAGCGCCGGGCCGCCCCAAGCCGGCCCGCATCCCCTTGGGGGATCGGCGAACGTACTCGTTCGCCGAGGGGCTCAATACACGGGCTCGCAGAGCACCTCGCTGCGCACCGAGTTCGCGATGTAGCACTCCTCGTGCGCCTTGTGGTGCAGCTGATCGAGTTCGTCGCGGGTCGGTTGATGCGCACCTGAGAAGGTCACCTCGGGTCGCAGCGTCACGCGCGTCATAGCGAACTTGCCGTTCTCGTTGCGCGCCATCACGCCGACAGCGGCATCCACATAGCGCTCGACAACGAACTTGCGTTTGCAAGCGATCGCGAGAAACCACAGCATGTGGCAGCTCGACAGCGAAGCGACGAAGGCCTCCTCCGGATCGACCGCATGCGTCTCCGACATCGGCAACGGCACCGAACTCGGCGCCGACGAGCCGGGCACCTCGATGCCGCCATCGAAGCGCAGCAGATGCTTGCGGCTGTAGGTGTTGCCGAGAAAGTCCTGCGCCGGGTCGCGCTCCCAGAGGATTTCAGCGGTGTATTCGGACATGCTTTGGGGGGCGCTCAGAGCGCCAGCCGATGCGACTGCAGTTGCAGCAGCCCTTCGAAGATCAGCGTGTCCACCGTCTCGAACGGCAGGTCGATGATGGGCGCGAGCTTGACGGCGGCACCACCGGTCATGATCAACGCGGGCTTCTCGCCGGTGCGCGTGAGCAGCTTGTGGTGCATGCGTTCGACGGCGCCGGCAATCGCGTCGGCGCCGCCGCTCATCAGCGCATCGCTGGTGTTGGTCGGAAACTCGACGGCCTCGCCGGTCGGTGCCTTCAGGCCCGCGGTGCCCATCTCGAGCGCGCGCAGCATCAGGCCGAAACCGGGCAGGATCAGGCCGCCGAGGAAGCGGCCGGTCGCGTCGAGCGCGTCCACGGTCACGGCCGTGCCGACCATCACGACCAGCGCGGGCCGCGCCGCGCCCTGCGCCAGCACGCGGTGGCGCGCACCGATCAGCGCGACCCAGCGGTCCACGCCGAGCCGGTTCGGGTGGTCGTAGCTGTTGGTCACACCACAGGCCGAGGCGCCGGACACGACCCAGCGCGGCTCGACATCCCACAACTCCAGCTGCTCCTCGACGCGCCGCTTCACGCCCTCGCCCGCGACCACACAGCCGAGCATGCTGCCCGGCGCCGGCAACTTGTGCCACACGCTGTCGGCCAGGCTGTCGATCGTTTCGAGGAAGACCGCGCCGTGGTTCAGCAACGTGGCGCCGGGCTGAGGCGAGGCGTACTGCGCCCACTTGAGCCGCGTGTTGCCGATGTCGATCGCCAGGAAGGTCACGAACGGCTTCCGTCAGGCCGATTCGAGCATCGAATCGGCGCGCCCGCCGAGCATCAGGCGCACGCGCCGCATCGTGTGCGTCGCCGCGAGCGAGCGGTGCGGCTTGCTGATGCGGCTCTCGACCTCGTCGAGCAGGTCGATGAGTTCGGTGCGGGTGCGCGCACGGCGCAGCTTGAGCAGCGTGATCGTGCCGGCCAGCGGCGACTGCGCACGCACGGCGCGAACCATGATCAGCCGCGCCTCGGCGACGACCGGATCGAGCGAGGTCGGCGCGTCGGAGGTGTCGGCGTTGAGCCAGGCCTGCGCCGTCGAGACGCTGCCCAGGGTGGAGTCGGCCGCCACCGATTCGGGAAACAGCGAGCGCGATGCCGGCAGCACCGAATCGGGCACCGCAGTCAGGCTGTCGGGCCCGGGCAGCGGCACATCCACATGAAGAATCCGCGGTGCAGGCGCAGGATCGTCGATCGCCGGCGAGAAGTTCGGCTCGGACAGCCTGATCATGCCGAGCTCGACGAGCTCGCCGAAGCAACTTTCAGGCACGCCGGCCTTCAAGGCCATGGAACGCACCTCGTCGGTCGTGCGCTTGCCGTCGATCAGGAACAGCACCGTGCGGTGGCGCTGGCTCACGCGGCGCCGACGCGAGTTCAGCTCGGCCTGACCTTCCGGGGTCTTGATCGGAACCAACCCTGCGACCACGCCAGCCTCCTCAAACTTGGTTAAGGGGCGAATTGTGCCGCGAAACGTCAATCCTATCGAGACGGGTCGGCCCGACCGCGCCGGCCAAGAATCACGCCGCCGATTCGGAAAACTCGGCCAGCATCGGCGCGGCTTCGGCCGGCACGGAATGGCCGCCGACGAGCGCACGCAGGCCCGAGCCGTCGAGCGCCGGGTGCTCGGTGCAGGCGCGCGCCAGCATCTCGCCGGCCAGCGCTTGCAGCTGCGCGGTGGAGGCGCGCAGGCGCGCGCGAAACTGGGCGTCGTCGAGCGTGTCGTTCAGGCTGCGGTTGAGCTCGGCGAACCACGGCAGAGCGGCCTGGTCGAGCATCACCGCCGGATTGCGCTTCTGGCTCAGCGACGACCACGCGCGCAGGAACGCCTGTGCCTCGATGTTGAGCCGGCTGCACAGCGCGAGCTCGTCGCGCAGCGCGCTCATCGAAGCCAGGTCGGTCAGCCGGCCCTGGAAGAAGAACTGCGACAACACGCCCCAGTAGTAGGTGTAGTCCCAGATCACCTTGACCGGGAGCACCTCGGGGTCGCCGAACAGCGCGTACTGGTCGGTGTAGAGCGCCAGCGTGTTGTCGTAGAACGAGTGGTAAACCTGATCGAAGATCTGCGCGTGTGCGCCCAGCGGCCGGGCGGCACGGTCCAGAGCGATCAACTCGGTGATGTAGGTGTTGGCGATGGCGATGAAGTCGCTGCCGGGCGAATAGAACGGGTCGAGGAACAGCCCGGCCTCGCCGGTGAGTGCCCAGCGCTGCGCCGAGAACACTTGCTTGCAGCCATACGAGAACTTGCGGAAAAACGCGAAATCCTGCAGCAGGTGGCGCTTGCCGTCGAGCTCGTCGAACAGGCGCGGCTGGTAGCGCTCGAACCAGGTCATCGCCTTGTCGAAGGTGTTCATCGAGTCCAAAGGGTGGATGCGCGGATCGGCGACGATGCCGACCGAGTGCGAGCCCGATGCGAGCGGGATCAACCAGGCCCAGTAGCCCGCGCCGACGAGGTGGTTGGTCGAGAGCCAACGCGCGGGCGGGCTGCAGCGCGCGCGCCACGCGGGGTTGTCCGACCACGCATCGATGTCGATGCGGTCCTTGATGCGGAACCACACCGCGTGCGCATGGTGGGCGTTGTCCTGCGCAAGATCTAGCTTGCGCTTGAGGAGCCCGGCGCGGCCGCAGGCATCGACGACCCAGCGCGCGCTGACCTCGTTCGTCTCGCCGGCGCGCTCCCAGCTCAACCGGTGCGGCGCCGCGTCCCCCGAGAGATCGACGCTGCGCACGATCGCCTGGTCGAGAAAGCGGATGCCGCGGGCCAGCGCCTCCTGGCCAAGGAAGTTCTCGAAGATGCCGCGATCGATCTGGTAGCTCGGCGTCGAGAGGAAACGGCTCGCGCCGATCTCGGTGACCTGGTCGATGTCGCGCCGGCCCTCGGAGAAGAAGAAGCGGAAGCCGAACTTGCGCAGCTGCGCGTTGTCCAGGTGCCCGGTCAGGCCCAGCACCTTGCTGAAGTAATGCGCACCGATCTCGACCGACGATTCGCCGACCTTGTGCGCCGCTTCGGGCACCGGGTGCTGGCGGCGCTCGAGCACGAGGATGTCGATGTCGGCGAATGTCTGTTTGAGTTGCAGCGCGAGCGTGAGGCCCGCGAGGCCACCACCCATGATGACGACGTCGTGGTGCTGCGGCCGGGTCTCGCTCATGCGCTCAGTATGCCTGTGCGGCTACACTGCGGGACTTGACGTATACGTCAATCACACCGGAGGCCGCATGGCCAGCAAGACTCCCGATCTGGCGGACTACCAGTACAGCGCCGCACTGAAGGACAGCAAGCGTTTCGACCTGAAACGCTTCGACCCCTCCGCCAAGCCCTTCGGCAGCGGCGACAAGGCGCGGGACCGGGAAGCCACCGCGGCGCTCGCGCTGGAGCTCGACGCGCTCCAGAACCTGTTCTACGCCGACCACCGGTTTAAGCTGCTGGTCGTGCTGCAAGGCACCGACACCAGCGGCAAGGACGGCACGATCCGCGGCGTGTTCGGCCAGATGAGCGCGCTGGGCGTTCACACGATCGGCTGGAAGGCACCCGCGGGCGCGGAGCGCGACCACGACTACCTCTGGCGCATCCACAGCCAAGTGCCGGGCAACGGCGAGGTGATGATCTTCAACCGCAGCCATTACGAGGACGTGCTCGTTCCGGTCGTCAACGGCTGGATCACGCCGGAGCAGACGGCGCAGCGTTATGCGCAGATCAACGATTTCGAGCGCCTGCTGACCGAAACCGGCACGGTGATCTGCAAGTTCATGCTGCACCTCTCGAAGGACGAACAGCGCGTGCGCCTGCAGGAGCGGCTCGACGACCCGACCAAGAACTGGAAGTTCGCGCTCGGCGACCTCGATGTGCGCAAGCAATGGGACGCTTACCAGCAGGCCTACGGCGATGCAGTGGCCGCGACCGGAACGAAGTGGGCACCGTGGACGATCGTGCCGGCCGACTCGAAAACGCACCGCAACCTGATGATCGCGACGATCATGAAGCAGGTGATGCAAGGCTTGAAGCTGCGCTACCCGACGCCCGACCCGGCGCTGAAGAACATCAAGGTGGTCTGAGCGACCACCACGGAGACAAGACCATGACCGACCTGTCCGCAGAATTCAAGGCACTGGCCGAGTACCGCCCGGCAAACAAGGTGCGCTTCGTCACCGCCGCGAGTTTGTTCGACGGCCACGACGCGGCGATCAACATCATGCGGCGCATCTTGCAGGGCATGGGCGCCGAGGTGGTTCATCTGGGCCACAACCGCTCCGTCGACGAAGTCGTCACCGCTGCGTTGCAGGAAGACGCGCAGGGCATCGCCATCAGCAGCTACCAAGGCGGCCACGTCGAGTACTTCAAGTACATGGTCGATCTGCTCAAGAACCGGGGTGGCGCGCACATCCAGGTCTTCGGCGGCGGCGGCGGCGTGATCGTGCCCAGCGAGATCGCGGAGTTGCAAGGCTACGGCGTGACCCGCATCTACAGCCCCGAGGACGGCCAGCGCATGGGCTTGGCCGGCATGATCGGCGAGATGGTCATGCGCTGCGATCAAGATCTGTCGGTGCATGCGCCGAAGGCACTTGCCCCCATCCAGGGCCAGACCGAGGCCCACTGGCGCGCGCTTGCGCAACTCATCACCGCACTGGAGAACGGCAAGGCCGGCGACACACTCAAGACCGCGCTGACCGCGGCAGCCGCCAAGTCGAAAACCCCCGTGCTCGGCATCACTGGCACCGGCGGCGCCGGCAAGTCATCGCTGACCGACGAGCTGATCCGCCGGCTTCGTCTCGATCAGGGCGACGCGCTGCGCGTCGCCGTGATCTCGATCGACCCGTCGCGCCGCAAGAGTGGCGGCGCGCTGCTCGGCGACCGCATCCGCATGAACGCCATTTCTCCGTGGAGCTCGGGTCAGCGCGTCTTCATGCGCTCCCTCGCCACCCGCGACTTCGGCTCCGAGATCAGCCAGGCGCTGCCCGACGTGCTCGCCGCCCTCAAGGCCTCCGGCGGCTTCGACCTCATCATCGTCGAGACCTCCGGCATCGGCCAGGGCGATGCCGCGATCGTGCCGCTGGTCGATGTGCCGATGTACGTGATGACGCCGGAGTTCGGCGCCGCGAGCCAGCTCGAGAAGATCGACATGCTCGACTTCGCCGAGTTCGTCGCGATCAACAAGTTCGACCGCAAGGGCTCGCTCGATGCACTGCGAGACGTCGCCAAGCAAGTGCAGCGCAACAAGGAGGCCTGGAAGACGCCGACCGAACAGATGCCCGTCTTCGGCACGATGGCCAGCCGCTTCAACGACGATGGCGTGACCGCGCTGTACCAGGCGCTGCTGCCGCGCCTGGTGGCCCTCGGGCTGCCAGTGTCGCAGAGCCGGCTGCCGATCGCCGCCACGCGCCACAGCACCCACCAGGTGCCGATCGTGCCGGGCGCGCGGGTGCGGTATCTCGCCGACATCGCCGACACGGTGCGCGCCTACAAGCAGCGCTCGCTCGCGCAGGCCCGGCTGGCGCGCGAGGTGCAGCAGCTGCGCGCGAGTGCGCGCATGCTGACCGAGGCCAACCCGGACAAGGTCAATGCCGTCACCGCCGTCAACGGGCTGGCGGTGGAGCGCGAAGCGCGCCTGGACGCCGCCGCGGCCAAGCTGCTCGCGATGTGGCCGGCGATGCGGCAGGCCTACGCCGGTGACGAGTACGTGGTCAAGATCCGCGACAAGGAGTTGCGCACGGCGCTGACCTACACCACGCTGTCGGGCAGCAAGATCCGCAAGGTCGCGCTGCCCCAGTACGAAGACCACGGCGAACTCCTGAAGTGGCTGATGCTGGACAACGTGCCGGGCTCGTTCCCCTACACCGCCGGCACGTTCGCCTTCAAGCGCGAGGGCGAGGACCCGACCCGCATGTTCGCCGGCGAGGGCGATGCGTTCAGAACGAACACGCGTTTCAAGCTGCTCAGCTCAGGCATGGCGGCGAAGCGGCTGAGCACCGCGTTCGACTCGGTCACGCTGTACGGCAACGACCCGGCGGTGCGGCCGGACATCTACGGCAAGGTCGGTAACTCGGGCGTGAGTATCGCCACGCTGGACGACATGAAAGTGCTGTACGGCGGCTTCGACCTGACCAACCCGCAAACTTCCGTGAGCATGACGATCAACGGCCCGGCGCCGACGATCCTGGCAATGTTCATGAACACCGCGATCGACCAGAACCTCGACAAGTTCAAGAGCGACAACGGCCGTGAACCCACCGCCGACGAGGCCGCCAAGATCACCGCCTGGGTCATGGAGAACGTGCGCGGTACGGTGCAGGCCGACATCCTGAAAGAAGACCAGGGCCAGAACACCTGCATCTTCTCGACTGAGTTCAGTTTGAAGGTGATGGGCGACATCGCCGAGTACTTCGTGCACCACCGGGTGCGCAATTTCTACTCGGTGAGCATCTCGGGTTATCACATCGCCGAGGCGGGCGCGAACCCGATCAGCCAGCTCGCGTTCACGTTGAGCAACGGCTTCACGTTCGTCGAGGCGTACCTCGCGCGCGGCATGCACATCGACGACTTCGCGCCGAACCTGTCGTTCTTCTTCAGCAACGGCATGGATCCGGAGTACACGGTGCTCGGCCGCGTGGCACGTCGCATCTGGGCGGTGGCGATGCGGGATCGCTATGGCGCCAACGAGCGCAGCCAGAAGCTCAAGTACCACGTGCAGACCAGCGGCCGATCCCTGCACGCGCAGGAGATCCAGTTCAACGACATCCGCACGACGCTTCAAGCCCTGATCGCGATCTACGACAACTGCAACTCGCTGCACACCAACGCCTTCGACGAGGCGATCACGACGCCGACCGAAGACTCGGTGCGCCGCGCGATGGCGATCCAGCTGATCATCAATCGCGAGTGGGGGCTGGCGAAGAACGAGAACCCGAACCAGGGCGCGTTCATCATCGACGAGCTGACCGAGTTGGTCGAGGAGATGGTGCTGCAGGAGTTCGAGAAGATCGCCGAGCGCGGCGGGGTGCTTGGGGCGATGGAGACGGGCTACCAGCGCGGCAAGATCCAGGAAGAGTCGATGCACTACGAGATGCTCAAGCACACCGGCGAATACCCGATCGTGGGCGTGAACACCTTCCGCAATCCGCATGGGGACCCGGTGGCGGATACGCTCGAGCTGGCGCGCTCGACCGACGACGAGAAGCAGAGTCAGTTGAAGCGGCTCGCGGCGTTCCAGGCCGCGCATGCGGGCGAGGCCCCGGCGATGCTCGCCAAGCTCAAAGCCGCCGTGATCACCAACGCCAACGTCTTCGAGGTGCTGATGCAGGCGGTGCGTTCCTGCTCGCTCGGGCAGATCACGAATGCGCTGTTCGAGGTGGGCGGGCAGTATCGGCGCAGTATGTAGGCACGACCACGCGGCACTCCCGTGCCGTCGTCACGACAGCTTCCAGTCGCCCAGCATCACCTGGGTGCGGAAGCGGTCACCGGCCTTGAGTGCGCGCAGGTCGATCTTGACGCCAGCGGCATCGAACTCGAGCACGCCGTAGTTCTTGCGCTTGCCCCCGAACACGACGCCGCGCCGCGCGACGGCGGACGACACCACTTCGATCACGCCGCTGTCGTCGTACAGCGCGTTGTGATGGATGTCGCCCGACAACACGAGCGCCCCGACCCGGCCCCGCAACAAGTCACGCAGGCGCGCAAACGCGGCCGGGTAGAACTCCCAGGCTTCGGTGCCTGCATGGTGGTGAAAAGTCGTGCTGCTGCCGATGACGGCGAACGTCGTGTCGTTCCTGCCCAGCTCGGCCTCCAGCCAGGTCCACTGGGCCGCACCGAGGATGGCGCTGCGGTCGCTTGCCGACGCCGCGACCGTCTCGCGGTAGTAGCGCGTGTCGAGCACGATGAGCCTGACCGGGCCCAGCACCTGGCTGGAATACACATCGGCGCCGGTGCGCGGCGGATTGAAAGCAGCGATGAGTTCGGCGCGCGCCGCCACGCGCAACAGTTGCTGCGACTCGCCGCCGCAGCGGTCGTTGCCGAGAAAGTCGTGATCGTCGTAGATCGCGATCACCGGTTTGCCGCGCGCCTTCATGTCGGCCCGCAGCGCGGCGAAACTCGGTTCGGCCGACTGTGCGGCGTACAGGCCCTTCAGCTCCGCGCTCAGGTCTGCAGCAACGGTGTGGTTGTTGTGGTCGAGGTAGATGTTGTCGCCCAGCAGCAGCAGCGCGTCGGGCTTCTCGGCACGGATCTCGTCCCACACCGGTTGAGGATTGGTGTCCTGGAGCTTGGAGCAGGATCCGAAGGCGATCTTCATCATGGTTCCCCTTGGAGGCGATCGACGCCGGACGACGTCACGATTTTGCGCCGGGATGATGACGCACCGGCGCGCGTGCGCGCATCCTCCGGGCTGTGGAGCGGCCGCGACGGCCCGGCGCCCGTATCATTCGCCGCTCGGCTCTCGCAAGCTCACGCTCCGAACCCATCCACCATGACGCTGCTGCTGATCCGCCACGGCGAAACCGCCTTGAACGTGGCGCGCGTGCTGCAACCTGCGGACACACCGCTGAGCGCGCGCGGCGTCGCGCAGGCCGAGGCCCTCGGCGCGCGTCTCGCTTTGATGAACGTGCGTGCCATCGTCAGCAGCGATCTGCCGCGCGCGCTGCGCACCGCGCAGGCGCTTGCCGCCGCCACCGGCGCGCCGATCGAGACCAGCGCGCTGCTGCAGGAGCGCAACTTCGGCGATTGGCGCGGGCAGCCCTACGACGCCCTGGCGATCGATCCGCTCACGCTGCAAGAGGCGCCACCCGGCGGCGAATCGATCGCGGTCTTCGAGCAGCGGGTGGCACGGGCCTTCGCGCGCGTCGTCGAACTGCAAACCCGGCGCGGCGGCACGCTGGCCGTCGTCTCCCACGGTCTGGTGATCCGCGCGATGCTGGCCGCACTGGTGCGCCTGCCCGCGGGCACGACCGCGCCGACGCACATGGCCAACACCAGCCTGAGCATCGTCGGCGCAGCACCGCCGCACCTGGCAACGCTGCTCAATTGCACCCAGCATCTGGAGGGTGCGACGCGCGACGATGCGCAGGCACTCTCGGGCGGCTGAGCGCTCAGCGCTCGAGCAGCGCCCAGCGCCCTGCCGCCTCGCGCGCCGCGCCGTCGTCGCGCAACTTGTGCAGGTGCGCCGTCAGCGAGCGCATCGCCATCGGCAGCAGGCGCGGCTGCACGTCGTCGTAGACGCGCGCGAGCAGCGCCTCGGCATCCGCCGGCCCGAGCGCGCGCATCGCATCGACAATCTTGGCCTCGCGCCTCAGCCGGTGCGCGACGATGGCGTGCATCGCCTGCGCCGGCTTGGCCATCAGAAAGCCGTGCCCGGGTGCGAGCCAGTCGAGATCGCTCGCTGCCAGTTCGCGCAGCGACGCGATGTACGCCGCCATGTCGCCATCCGGCGGGTTGATCACGACGGTGGATTGCTGCATCACATGGTCGCCGGTGAACAGCAGCTTCTCTTCTTCGAGCAGGTAGCAGATGTGGTTCGACGCATGCCCAGGCGTGCTGATCGCGTGCAGCGTCGTGGTCGCGCCGTCGGGTGCCGGCAGCTCGAAGCGCTCGCCGCCTTGCAGCGGCACGTCGGGCGCGAAGCTCGCATCCTGCCACTGCGGGTGCGCGGCGATGCGCCCATGCACGACGGCACCGGTGCGCGCCTTGAGCGGCACACACGCGGGCGAGTGATCGTTGTGGGTGTGGGTCGCGAAGATCCAGCGGATCGGCCCGGGCGCCGCCGCGAGGATGGCTTCAACGTGCGAATCGACCAGTGGCCCCGGATCGATCACCGCCCACTCGTTGCGCGCGCCGCCACCAATCAGGTAGGTGTTGGTGCCCGGCCCGGTCATCATGCTGCCATTGTTCGCGGTGACGCGGATCAGCCGCGGCGACAAGCGCACCGGCGTGCCCACCTGGATGTCGTAGCAGCTCGTGCCGTGGCCGGCCGGGTCGAGCCGGCCGAGTTCGGCCCAGGCCGGCTCGTCGGGTAGCACCGGGCGCATGCCCTGCTGACCCGAGCCGACGCGCGGCATGATCAGCCCGATCTCGCGCGGCGCGCGCGCCCAGGCGAGCAGCGCGGCCACGTTCTCATGGCGGCCAATCAGCGCCAGCGTCGTCTGCGTCGGCGTCATCAGCTTCAGTTCGGTCGCGCGCGCGAGCGCTTCGGCGGGGCGCAGCCAGAGTTGCTCGACCATCTCGGTACCGTCGAACTCGGCCGTCTGCGCGGCCGGCGCCTCGGCGATGAAGAAGCGCGTGTCGAAGCGCTTGGCACGGCCCAGCGGCGTGAGCCAGTGGCTGAGGTAGACGAGCCGGTCGAGCGCGAGCGTCAGGCCGAATGTGCGGCACAGCTCGACCACCGTGCGCTCGCCGCGGTGCAACGGGCCGCGCCATGCGCGCAGCGGCGCCGCGGAGTCAACATCGAGCGGTACCAGCGCGCCGGCCGCATCGGTGGCAAACAGCAGGCCCGATTCTTCGAAGCATTCACGCACCGCGGCGACAAAGTAGCCCAGCGCGCCGTCGGTCAGCCCGAGGCGCGTGTTCGCGGCCGCCTCGTCGATGCCGGCGCAGCAGTCGTGCGCGAGACGATCACCCGGATCGACGATGCCACCCGGGAACACCCACGCGCCGCTGTTGTGGTCGCCGCGCTCGGCCCGGCGCGACAGCAGCACCTCGATGCCGGCGGGCGAATCGCGCACGACGACGAGCGTGGCGGAGGCCCGTGGCGGTCGGGCGTCGGGCGACGGTGTGGGCGGGGAGACGGTGTCGGTGGCTTGCATGGAGTGTCCGTTCGGTGTCACGCGAGGCGCCGCAGCAGCGCCATCGCCGCCGCGGGCGCCTTCTCCTTCGCGCCGCTGATGAAGTACATGAAGACGTCGCGCGCTGGCTCGGGTGGTGGTGCGGTTGTCGGTGCAGCCGGCAGCGTGGGTTCGACACGCGGCACACCGGCCGGCTCCGCACCCTCACGCCAGACCTGCGCGCACGCGCCGAGCTGGTCGAAGGCTTGCGGCGTGCAGCCCTCGGGCAGCGCGGCATCGGTGCGCATCAGGCGAGCGTAGACGAAATCGCCGGTGATGTCGGCGAACGACGGGTAGTCGTCGGAGTCGGTGAAGACCGTCGCCGCGCGGTAGCGGCGTGCCAGCGCGAGGTACTCGGAGGTCTTGAAACTCTCGTGCCGAACATCGAGCGCGTGGCGCAACGGCAAGCCACCGACCTCGGCCGGCAGCAGCTTCAGGAAGGCCTCGAAGTCCGCTGGCTCGAAACGCTTGGTCGGGGCGAACTGCCATACGATCGGTCCGAGCTTCTCGCGCAGTTCGACGATGCCCTGGTTCACGAAGCGCGTGATCGACTCGCCCGCCTCGGCGAGCACGCGCCGGTTCGTCGCAAAGCGCGAGGCCTTCAGCGAGAACATGAAGTCACTGGGCGTCTCATCGCGCCACTTCGCAAATGTGGCGGGCTTTTGCGAGCTGTAGTAGGTGCCGTTGACCTCGATCGCGGTCAGCTGCCGGCTCGCGTACTCGAGCTCGCGGCTGTGCGGCCAACCGGCCGGGAAGAAGTTGTTGCGCCAGGGCTCGAAAGTCCAGCCACCGACGCCGACGCGAATCCTGGGGTTCATGGGGTCGCCCTTTCGACAGGCCTGATGCCCAACACATCTTGCGCCGCTTGCTCGTAGACGTGCGCGAGCCGCAGCAACTCGGCGTCACCCTGCGGCCGGCCGATCAATTGCAGGCCCATCGGCAAACCCGCCGCGCCGAAACCCGCCGGCACGCTGATGCACGGCAGGCCGGCGAAAGTGGCGTAGATCACGACCTCCATCCAGCGGTGGTACGTGTCCATCTCGCGCCCGGCGATGTGGCTCGGCCAGCGCAGCGCGGCATCGAACGGCCAGACCTGCGCGCTGGGGAGCGCGAGCACGTCGAAGCGCTCGAACAGCGTGAGCATGTGCTGGTAGAACGTGCTGCGCTGCGCGCTCGCGTGCAGCACCTCGGCGCCGGTCAGGCCGGCGGCCTGGTCGTGTTCCCACAGCGCCTCGGGCTTGATCAGCGCACGGTTGCCGGGCTTCAGCAGGAACGGCGCGATGCGGCCGGCGACGAGCCAACGCCGCCACACCAGCCACGCCTGCCAGACCGCCTCGGGCGAATGGCCGAGTGCGGTCGGTTCGACCGCGCAGCCCACGCGGCGCAAACGCGCGAGGGCCTGTTCGCACACGCCGAGGATGCCCGGCTCCATCGGCAGATGGCCGTCGAGGTCGCCGAGCCAACCGATGCGCACACGTCGGGCATCGAGGCCCTGCCATCCTTCGGCGAACGAGCCGTGTTTCCCGAGCGACAACGGCACGCGCGCGTCCGGTCCGGCCTGCACGTCGAGCAGTCGCGCCACGTCTTCGACGGTGCGGCCCATCGGCCCTTCGGTGCCGAGCTGCGTGACCCACACATCCGCCGCCGGCCACAGCGGCACGCGGCCGGGGCTCGGGCGCAGGCCGAAGACGTTGTTCCAGCCGGCGGGGTTGCGCAGGCTGCCCATGAAGTCGCTGCCATCGGCAACCGAGAGCATGCGCGTGGCCAGCGCCACCGCCGCGCCGCCGCTGCTGCCGCCGGCTGATCTGCTCGCATCGTAGGCATTGCGCGTGACGCCGAAGACCTCGTTGAAGGTGTGCGAGCCGAGCCCGAATTCGGGCGTGTTGGTCTTGCCGACGACGATGCAGCCCGCCGCCTTCATGCGCTGCACCATCAGGCCGTCGTGCGTGGGAATGTGGTCGCGCAGCAGCGGCGAGCCCTGCGTGGTGCGCAGGCCGGCGGTGAGCGCGATGTCCTTGATCGCCTGCGGCAGCCCGTGCATCCAGCCACGCGATGCGCCTCGCGCCAGCTCGGCATCGCGCGCATCGGCCTCGCGCAACAGCACGTCATCATCGACGCGGCTGACGATCGCGTTGTGCACCGGGTTGACGGCGTCGATGCGCGCGAGCGTCGCTTGCATGACCTCGCGGCACGACACCCGACCGGCGTGGATCGCGGCGGACAAGGCGCTGGCCGACAGGTCGGTCAGCCCCATCACTCCCCCGAGCGCCGCCACACCGCGGCGAGCGCCTTCATCTTCTGCCACAGCGTCAAGCGATCGTTCGAGAGCGCATCCAGAAAGTCCGACAGGCCCTTGGACTTGCCCATCGTGTAGAAGGTCAGTACCGTCGTCAGCACGAAGGTGACGCCGAAGATCAACAGCTTGCGCTCCCACGGCGCTTCGGCCTCGGCGAGCAGGTTCATGCCGAGAAAGCCGGTCGTCACGGTGCCGATCAGCCCGAGGATCGTGACCACCGTGAGCCGCACCACCGTGTTGGCCTGGCGGCGCAGGCTGTCGGCGTCGAGGTAGCTGTTCATGTCGGCCATGCGCACCTTGACCTCGTCGTAGAGCGGATCGAGCCCGAGGTGCAGCGTGCACAGGTGGAACAGAGCGCGCACCTGCGCTTGCTCCGAGACCTCGTGGAACCAGTAGCGGTGCGTGAAGCGCAGAAAGCCCTCGAAGCTGGCGCGAATCGAGCGCTTGAACTTGCGCACACTGTCGGCGTCGCCCACATCGAGGTTCTTCAGCGCCTCGACGAGCCGATCCGACGCCATCAAGAGCGCCGCCTTCTGGAAGTGCGCGATCAGGAACAGCATGAAGTGCTGGTGCCGAAACTGCGCCAGCACGCCACGGTCGCGGCAGCCGTAGAACTCGGAGCGCGCATCGCCGATCACGATCAGCGCGTGGCCGCTGCACAGGTAGCGCGTGTTGGGCGCGGCGCCGGCGTTGGCCCAGAAGCGGTCGTAGCAGTAGCGCTGCTCGAAATCGGCGACGTGGTCGGTGCTGTAGGGCGTGGTGCTGCTGTCGGCCAGGCCGCCGTTGTCGCTGCCGCCGGCACCGGTGACCAGGCCGAGGCGGATGAAATCGTTGCGCGTCAGCGTGCGTGGGTCGTCGATCGCGAGGTAGCCCATCAACGGCATGCGGTAGTACTCGATCTGGCGGTAGCGCAACTCACCGGGCTCGTCGGAATGGTCGGCCACCAGCGGGCGCAGCATGAAGGCCCAGTGCGCCGCGATGCGCGGCGCCCGGTGCTCGGCCACGTGCGCCATGAACAGCTCGCGCTGCTGCGAATCGGAGTGCGCCAGCACCGCGCCGTCCGCGCCCAGCCACTCGACGCTGGCCATCGTGTGCAGGGCCTGGCCGCCGCTGTTCCAGCCCGCGGGGTAGCCGCGCCCGAAGCGGTAGAGCTGCTCCTGCGCTTGCGCGAGCGAGAGGTCGTTGGCGCCGAGCTCGACGTTGAGCAGCACCACATCGACATCGAAGAAGAAGTACAGGTCGACGTGGACGACCTCCAGCGTGACCGGCGCATCGCCCGGCCGTGCGACCACGCGCACATGGGCGATGTCTTCGCGGCGGAACACACGCATCGGTGCATCGGCGTCGCGGTCGCCCGAGTTGCGCGCCTTGCGCCCCTCGCCGTACAGAAAGCGCTGCACGTAGGGCAGGAAGGTCACGAACTCGTTGTAGTGGCGCTCGTGAAAGCGCGCGTGGTTGCCGGTGTATTCGTCGACGATCTCGCGCCACGGCGAGGCTTCGCCCAGGTCGCGCAGCACCTGCCACGGCGTGCGCCGCGCGCCGCCGGCGCCGCGCACCGGCATCAGCCGCAGCGGCCACAGCAGCACCTGGCGCAGGTGGCGCACGCGGATGCCGGCGACTCGCTCGGCATCGGCGTGGGGCGTCTCTGCGGGGTTGCGATCCATGCCGCCATTTTGACGACAGACAGGCGCTTGCGAAGCGTGGGCGAACCCGGAGAATTCACCAGGGATCGACGCCGCCGGCCTGCCGCTCGCCGATGCGCGCCGAGGCCAGGCCGCGCGCCAGCCAGGCGCGCGTCTCGGCCGGGTCGATCACCGCATCGATCTCCAGCGTGGCGGCCATGTGGATCGCCTTGCCCTTGGCGTAGTGCTCGTCGACATGGCGCTGGTACAGCGCGTCGCGCTGCGGGCCTTCCGGCGCGGCTTCGAGCTCCTTGCGATAACCCAGCCGCACCGCGCCTTCCAGCCCCATCGCACCGAACTCGCCACTCGGCCAGGCGACGGTGAAGACGGGGGCGTGGAAGCCGCCGCCGGTCATCGCCATCGCGCCCAGGCCGTAGCCCTTGCGCAGCACGACGGCGAAGAACGGCACGCGCAGGTGTGCGGCGGCGACGAACATCCGGCTCACATGCCGCACCTGCGCCTGGCGTTCGATCTCGGGTCCGACCATGAAGCCCGGCGTATCGACCAGCGAAACCAGCGGCAGCCCGTGCGCGTTGCACAGCTGCATGAAGCGCGCGGCCTTGTCGGCGGCGTCGGCGTCGATCGCGCCGCCCAGATGCGCCGGGTTGCTCGCGATCAGGCCGACCGGCTTGCCTTCGATGCGCGCCAGCGCGGTGAAAATGCCGGTGCCGAACCCGGCGCGCAGCTCCAGCAGCGAGCCGGTGTCGGCCACGCCCTGCATCACGGCGCGCATGTCGTAGACGCGCACGCGGTTCTCGGGCAGCGCGTGGCGCAACAGCGTGGCATCGCCTTCGGTCCATTCGGCGATGGCGCCCTGGAAATACGACAGGTAGCGGCGTGCGATCTCGACCGCCTCGACCTCGTCCTCGACCAGCACGTCGATCACGCCGTTCGCCGATTGCACCTCGCTCGGCCCGATCTGCTCGGGCGTGAACACGCCGAGCCCGCCGCCCTCGACCATCGCCGGGCCGCCCATGCCGATGTTGCTGCGCCTCGTCGCGATGATCACGTCGCTGCAACCGAGCAGCGCCGCGTTGCCGGCGAAACAGCGCCCGGCGACGATGCCGACCACCGGCACCTGGCCCGAGAGCCGCGCGTAGCTGGCGAAGCTGGTGACGTGCAGGCCCGCCACCACGGGCATGTCGGTATCGCCCGGCCGGCCGCCGCCGCCCTCGGCGAACAGCACGACCGGCAGCTTCTGCTGCAGCGCGATGCCGAGCATGCGGTCGGTCTTCTGGTGGTTGCGCATGCCTTGGGTGCCGGCGAGCACGGTCGCGTCGTAGGCCATCACGACGCAGCGCGAGGCCTTGGGCCCGAACAGCGCGGCGTTGACGCTGCCGATGCCGGTGACCATGCCGTCGGCCGGCGTGTTGACGATCAGATCCTCGAGGCTGCGGCGCGAACGCTGGGCGGCGAACGCCAGCGCGCCGTACTCGATGAAGCTCGCGTCGTCGCACAGCGCGGCAACGTTCTCGCGCGCGGTGCGCAGGCCGAGCGCGTGGCGCTTGGCAACGGCGTCGGTGCGGTTCGCGTCGAGCGTGAAGGCGTGGCGCTCGATCGCTTCACGCAGATCGGCGCGCTGCGCAGAGCCCTCACCCCGGCCCTCTCCCAGAGGGAGAGGGGGCAGGACTCCCTCTCCCGCTTGCGGGAGAGGGCTGGCGTGAGGGCTGCGGCCGTCGATGGGCACCAGCCGCATCAACAACTCCCCGTCCGCCACCAACTCGCCCACACGCGCGCTCACCGTCAGCACCTGCGCATCGGCCTCGGCGCAGAGCTCGTGCTCCATCTTCATCGCCTCGACGATCAGCAGCGGCTGACCCGCGCGCACCGACTGGCCGATCGCTACCCTCACCTCGACGACGGTGCAGGCCATCGGGGCGTGAATCCTGTCCTGGGGCATGTTCCTGGGTCTCCTCGCGAGCGACTGTAGCGAGTTCACGCACGGCGGGCTGACGCCGGCACGACACAGCATGGCGTATGGTCGCGCCGTGCCAGTCGTCGTTCACCTCGTCTTCGGGCCGCAAGGCGCCGGCAAGTCCACCTACGCGCGCGAACTCGCGACGCGGGTCGGCGGCGTTCGCCTGTCGATCGACGAATGGATGGGCGAACTGTTCGGCCCCGACCTCACCCGGCCGCTGAACTTCGCCTGGATCATGGCGCGCGTGCAGCGCTGCGAGCAACGCATCTGGGTCACCGCGAGCGCGATCGCCGTCGCGGGCGGCAGCGTCGTGCTCGACCTGGGCTTCATGAAGGTCGCGAGCCGCACCGCGTTTCGATCGCGCGCCGAGGCCGCGGGCTTGTCAGTGCAGCTGCATGTCGTCAGCGCGCCGCACGAGCTTCGGCGCCGCCGGGTGCTGACACGGAACGCCGATCAGGGTGCGACGTTCTCGTTCGAGGTCACGCCGACGATGTTCGACGTGATGGAACGCGAGTTCGAACCGCCGACCGCCGAGGAGCTGGCGGTGGCGACCGCCGTCGAGACCGGCGGCAGCGATCGGGCGTGAACCGACGTCCGGTTCCTTAGGGATGCGGTGGCGCCGCCGGATGCCGTATCGTCTAGCCGGCCGTACAACCCGCCGCGACCCATGCAACCCTCTATTCGAGCCGTCTTCGCTGGCCTCCTCCTCGCGTCGGCAGCGATCGACGCACCCGCACAGGCGCTATCCACACGCGCACCTGCAGTGGCCGACACCCCCTACCCGGGCACGCTGACCTTGCACGTCGATGCGACCGATCTCGACCGCAGGATCTTCCGCGTCAGGGAGACCGTGCCGGTGCGCCCCGGCCCGTTGACGCTCTACCACCCGCGGTGGCTGCCCGGCCACCACGGCCCGACCGGTGCCATCCTGCAACTCGCGGGGCTGACGATCCGTGCGGGCGGTGTGCCGGTGGCCTGGAAGCGCGACCCGCTCGACACGCACGCGTTCACGCTGATCGTGCCGCCGGGCGCGAACGCGCTCGAGATCGAGTTCCAGCACCTGTCGCCGGTGAAGAGCGACAGTGGGCGCGTCGTCGTGACGCCCGAGATGCTGAACCTGCAATGGAACGCCGTGCTGCTCTACCCGGCGGGGCATGCAGACCGCCGCATCAGCGTGAAGCCGAGCCTGCGTCTGCCCGAGGGCTGGAAGCTCGGCACCGCGCTCGAGGCCGCATCGCAAGACGGGCCACTGGTCGAGTTCAAGACCGTGAGCGTCGAGACGCTGATCGACTCGCCGGTGTTCGCCGGCAAGCACTTCCAACGCATCGACCTCGACCCCGAGGCGGCCACCGCCGGCCGCGCGCCGGTGTTCCTCGACGTGATGGCCGAGGCGCCCGCCGAGCTCGCGATCACGCCCGAGCAGCTGGCCGCGCACCGTGCGCTCGTGATGCAGGCCGACCGCCTGTTCGGCGCGCGCCACTACGCGCACTACGATTTGCTGCTGGCGATCAGCGACGACCTCGGCTGGATCGGCCTCGAGCATCACCAGTCGAGCGAGAACGCGGTCGACCCGGGCTATTTTGTGGAGTGGGCCAAGTCGTCCGTCGGGCGCGACCTGCTGGCGCATGAATACACGCACTCGTGGAACGGCAAGTTCCGGCGCCCTGCCGATCTGACGACGCCGAACACGAACACGCCGATGCAGGACAGCCTGCTCTGGATGTACGAGGGCCAGACGCAGTTCTGGGGCAGCGTGTTGGCCGCGCGCTCGGGGTTGGTGCCGCTGGCCGACGCACGCGACGCCATTGCCGGCGATGCGGCCTGGATCGCGGGCCAATCGGGCCGCGCCTGGCGCGACCTGCAGGACACCACGAACGAGCCGATCATGAACGCGCGCGACGCGGGCAAGGACTGGCGCGACTGGCAGCGCGGCGCCGACTACTACAGCGAGATGCAGCTGGTCTGGCTCGAGGCCGACATGCTGATCCGCGAGGGTTCGGGCGGCGCGCGCTCGCTCGACGATTTCGCGCGCGCCTTCTTCGGCGCCGTGCCCGGTCGCCGCGATGCCGAGTTCGCGCCGCTGACCTACACCGAGGCGGATGTGGTCGCCGCGCTGAACCGCGTGCAGCCTCATGATTGGGCGGCCTTCCTGCGCGAACGGCTCGAGACGCACCAGCCCGGCCTGCTGCTCAAGGGCCTGGAGCGCAGCGGCTGGAAGCTGGGTTGGAGCGAGGTGCCCAACAGCTACACCAAGGGCTACGAAACGCAGCGAAAGTTCGATGAATTCACGTACTCGCTCGGCTTCGACGTGGGCAAGAAGGACATGCTGCGCAGCGTGCGCTGGAACAGCCCGGCCTTCGCCGCGGGCCTCACCACCGCCGTGCAGCTGATCGCGGTGGACGGCCGCGCCTACAAGGCCGAGCGATTGAAGAGCGCGATCACCGCCGCCAAGACGAGCAAGGCGCCGATCCAGCTGCTGGTGAAAGACGGGGACAACTACCGAACCGTCTCGATCGCCTACAGCGGCGGGCTGCGCTACCCGAAGCTGGAGCGCATCGAAGGCACGGAGGATCGCCTGACGCAGGTGCTGACGGCGCGGCCCTGAAGCCAGCGCGCGGGTCGAGCGGCGGTGCGAGGCTCAGGCATAGGCGTTCGGGTAGCGATCGACCGTCAGGCCGTCCATGTCGATGCCGGGTTGGCGGCCGGAGATCACATCGGCCATCACGCGGCCGGTGCCGGCGGCCATGGTCCAGCCGAGCGTGCCGTGGCCCGTGGCGAGGTACAGGTTCGGCAGGCGCGTGGCACCGACGACGGGCGTGCCGTCCGGCGTCATCGGGCGCAGGCCGCACCAGAACTCGGCCCGCTTCACGTCGCCACCGCGCGGGAACAGGTCGGTCACGACGTGCTCAAGCGTGTCGCGGCGCGCATCATGCAGCTTGAGCGTGTAGCCCGCCAACTCGGCGGTGCCGCCGACGCGGATGCGGTCGCCCAGGCGCGTCACCGCGACCTTGTGGCTCTCGTCCATCACGGTCGATTCCGGCGCGCCGCTGGCATCGGTGATGGGCACCGTGATCGAGTAGCCCTTCACCGGGTAGACCGGAATGCGGATGCCGACGGGCTGAAGCAGCAGCGGCGAGTAGCTGCCGAGCGCCACCAGATAGGCATCGGCCTTCAGCGTGCCGGAATCGGTGACGACGCCGTCGATCTGCTTGCCGGCGTGCAGCAGCTTCAAGATGCGCGTTCCGTAGCGGAACTGCACGCCTTTTTGCAGCGCGAGCGCGGCCAGGTTCTGGGTGAACTTGAAACAGTCGCCGGTCTCGTCGCCGGGCAGCAGCAAGCCGCCGACGAACTTGTCCTTCACCGCGGCCAGCGCCGGCTCGTGTTGGATGCAGCCCGCGCGATCGAGCAGCTCGAAGCCGACGCCGTAGCGCTTCAGGACGCGCAAGTCGTCCGCGGTGCCGTCGAGCTGAGACTGGGTGCGAAAGAGTTGCAGCGTGCCCTGCATGCGCTCGTCGTAGCGGATGCCCGTCTCGGCCCGCAATGCCTTCAGGCAATCGCGGCTGTACTCGGCCAGCCGCACCATGCGGCTCTTGTTGAGCTCGTAGCGCGCGCCGGTGCAGTTGCGCAGCATCGCCACGCCCCAACGGATCAGATTGAGATCGAGGTGGGGCCGGATCACCAGTGGCCGGTGGTGCATCAACAACCACTTCACCGCCTTGATCGGCACGCCCGGGCCGGCCCACGGCGCCGAGTAGCCGGGCGAGACCTCGCCGGCATTGCCGTAGCTGGTTTCGAGCGCGGCCGCCGGCTGGCGATCGACCACCGTCACCTCGTGGCCGGCGAGCGCGAGCTGGTAGGCACTGGCCACACCGATCACGCCACTGCCAAGAACAAGCACTTTCATCGACAGACTCCATGCACTCTTCGTGCCCGACGCGCAGTGTACGGGCGCGTCGGCGTGCGGCATGATGCGGCGCAGTGGCTGACCGGTCGCCGACCTCGCGCCATGCCCGATCCCAAACCGACAGGAGGCCCATGTCCATTGTTCCGACCTATGTCGCGCCCGCGCGCTTCGACGACCCGGACGCCGCACTGGCCCAGGTGCGCGCCATCTACGACGGCAGCATCCAGCACCTGCGCGATGCGCTGCAATCGTTCGTCGCCGGCGATGCGCTGGCCGGCCGCGTGCGCGCCTGCTATCCGCTGGTGCGCGTGCAGACCGACACCGTGGCACGGGCCGACTCGCGCCTGAGCTATGGATTCGTCAGCGGGCCGGGCACCTACGAGACGACGTTGACCCGGCCGGATCTGTTCAGCAACTACTACCTCGAACAGTTCCGCCTGCTGCTGAAGAACCACCAGGTGTCGATCGAGGTGGGCACGAGCGCGCAGCCGATTCCCGTGCACTTCTCGTTCACCGAGCACGACCACATCGAAGGCAACCTCACGCAGGAGCGTCGCATGCTGATGCGCGACCGCTTCGATCTGCCCGACCTGAACGCGATGGACGACGGCATCGCCAACGGCACGTTCGAGCCTGCGGCCGGCGAGGCGCACCCGCTCTCTCTGTTCACCGCGCCGCGCGTGGACTACTCGCTGCATCGGCTGCGCCACTACAGCGGCACCGCACCGGAGCACTTCCAGAACTTCGTGCTGTTCACGAACTACCAGTTCTACATCGACGAGTTCGTGCGCCTCGGCCACGAAACCATGAACAGCCCGGCGCGTGCGCAGGACTACACCTGCTTCGTCGAACCCGGCAACGTGATCACGCGCCGCGCCGGCTTGGCGGTGCAGCCGGGAGATGCGCTCGGCGCGCCGCCACCGCGATTGCCGCAGATGCCCGCCTACCATTTGGTGCGCGCCGACGGCAGCGGCATCACGATGGTGAACATCGGCGTCGGGCCGGCGAACGCGAAGACCATCACCGACCACATCGCGGTGCTGCGCCCGCACGCGTGGGTGATGCTCGGCCACTGCGCGGGCCTGCGCAACACGCAGCAGCTCGGCGACTACGTGCTCGCGCATGGCTATGTACGCGAGGACCACGTGCTCGACGAGGAGCTGCCGCTGTGGGTGCCGATTCCCGCGCTGGCCGAAGTGCAGGTCGCACTCGAATCGGCGGTGGCCGAGATCACGCAGCTCAAGGGCTACGAGCTCAAGCGCATCATGCGCACCGGCACCGTGGCGAGCACCGACAACCGCAACTGGGAGCTGCTGCCGTCGCACCACGCCACCAGCACGCCGGAGCGCCGCTTCAGCCAGAGCCGCGCGATCGCGCTCGACATGGAAAGCGCGACCATCGCCGCGAACGGCTTTCGCTTCCGCGTGCCTTACGGCACCTTGCTGTGCGTCAGCGACAAGCCGCTGCACGGCGAGATCAAGCTGCCCGGCATGGCAAACCACTTCTATCGCGAGCGCGTCGATCAGCATCTGCGCATCGGCATCCGCGCGATCGAGCTGCTGCGCGAAGCGGGTGTCGATCAGCTGCACAGTCGCAAGCTGCGCAGCTTCGCGGAGGTGGCGTTTCAATGATCACGGGCATGGCGCGCTCGGCAGCTGCACGCCGAGCGTGATCGTCTTCGCGGGCCGGCCGAGTCGGTCGCCGGGAGCCAGATCGAACGCCATGATGTTCGTGAGGCCCGCCGGCACCGCATCGCCCGCGTCGAGCACGAACAGCGCGCCAGCGCGCTGCAGGTCATCGGCGCGCACCCAGGGCGTGGCGCGGGCCGAGTCGAAGACCTCGATGCGGCCGCCGGAGTAGAGCGAGACGAGGCCGGCGTCGAACACCGTGCCGGCCACGTAGCGCAGCGGGCAGTTCGTCACCGTCGCCCAGTGCGCGACCGCGGTGCGCGCCAAACGCTGCGCCGGGTAGGCGGTGTCGATGCGGCGGCTCGACAGCACCGCACGCGGATCGCGGTGCTCGACGGCGTAGAGCGTGAAGCTGACGCTCTGCACCACCAGCGCCACGATCACCAGTTGGCGCAGATCGATCGCGGTGCGGCGATCCCACTGCACCACGAGCCACAGCGGGAAGAACTGCAAGGCCTGCACGCCCCAGTGGTTGCGCAGGCTCACGCCGCTGAGCAGCGCCATCGCCAGCAGCACCCCCAGCGCGGCCCAGACCAGACCGATCATCCAGCGGTTGAAGTCGGGCGCAATGGTGGCGTCACCGGCAACAGGCGCATCGCGCTGGGCACGCCGCATCCAGGCCCAGCAGATCGCGATCGCCAGAAGGGCCGGGAACGCCAGCCGGATTTGGTTCGCCGCAAACGAGACGACGAAGCCCAGCCGCGTCCACAGCGTCGCCGATTCGACCGCGTCGGCGGCATAGCGCAGCGTCGTGTAGTCGTTGCGCACGACCCACACCGCGTGCGGCGCGAACAGCGCGAACATCACCACGAGCGCGAGCGCCAGCCCGGCCCATTGCGCCGGTCGCGTCAGGCGGCCGGTCAGGATCAGCGCGAGCAAGAGCCCCGCGAGCGGCACGAGCGCCTGGTACTTCGACAGCATGGCCGCGGCCGCGGCCACGCCGGTCGCAGCCCACCAGAGCAAGCTGCCGCGCGTCGCGCGCATCGCGAACCAGACCGCCGCGGCGATGCACAACACCAGCACCGTGTTGTGGTTGTACAGCTGCACGCGCTGCGAGAAGCTCAGGTTCAGCCCCCACAGCACGACGGCGGCGGCCGCGAGCCGCTCGCCCAGCAACTCGCGGCCGACCAGCCAGCTGAAGCCCAGTGTGCCCAACAGGCACAGCGTGGCCAGCATGTAGGCCCAGTAGACCGAAGGGCCGAACAGCCGGATCACCAGCCCGAGCACGAGCGACGGCAACGGCGGGTGCTTGTGGTAGCCGAGCTCGAGGCTCTGCGCCCAGTTGAACTGCTCGATGTTGTCGCCGAACTGCGCGGTGTTGAAGGCCGCCGCCCACAACGCCCACAGCACGACGATGGCGGCGCTGACGAGCACCGCATGCCAGGGCTGCATCGCGCGCGCCGATGGCAAGGGGGTCGAAGGGGTCACGGTGGGCCGGAAGTTCAGCCCAGGATTTTATTGGCAAGCGCCTGCCGTGACCACGGATTGCCCGGCGCCGGGCAATCCCGTAGGCTGCGGTGCTCACGAGGAGGCCGTCATGCCGCAGTCCAACGCCCCGCACGCCGCCGTTCAGGCGATCCGCTCGATCGCCCTGGTCGGCCAGACCGGCGGCGGCAAGACCAGCCTCGCCGAGGCGCTGTTGCACCGGGCCGGCGCGCTCGGCGCGCAGGGCAGCCTGGAGCGCGGCACGACCGTCTCCGACTTCGACCCGATGGAGCGCCGCGCCCAGCACTCGCTGAACTCGGCGGTGCTGCACCTCACGCACCGCGGCGCGCGCATCCACCTGATCGACACACCGGGCTACGCCGATTTCGTCGGCCAGTCGATGACCGCGCTCGAAGCGGTCGAGACCGCGGCGATCGTGATCAACGCCGGCACCGGCATCGAGATGATGAGCGCGCGCATGATGGAGTGGGCGGCGCAGCGCCAGTTGTGCCGGCTCATCATCATCAACAAGATCGACGCGGCGGGTGTCGATCTCGCCGGGCTGGTGACGCTGATCCAGGCCGCGTTCGGCAAGGAGTGCCTGCCGCTGAACCTGCCGGCGGCAGGCGGCACGAAGGTGGTCGATTGCTTCTTCAACCCGTCGGGCCAGGCCGATTTCGGCAGCGTCGAGGCGGCGCACCGGGCGCTGGTGGAGCAGGTCGTCGAGGTCGATCCGGCGTTCGTCGAGCGCTACCTGAACGATGGCGACGTCGATCCGCGCGAGCTGCATGCGCCGCTCGAAGAAGCGCTGCGGCAAGGGCACCTGATTCCGATCTGCTTCGTCTCGGCGCGCAACGGCGCCGGCGTGGGCGAGCTGCTCGACGTGATGGAAGCGCTGCTGCCGAACCCGGCCGAAGGCAACTCGCCGCAGTTCTACAAGGGTGAAGGGAGCGAAGCGACCGAACTGCACGCCGACCCCGACCCGGCGCAGCATGTGATCGCGCACGTCTTCAAGATCACCGTCGATCCCTACGTCGGCAAGATGGGCGTGTTCCGCATCCACCAGGGCACGGTCACGCGTGACAGCCAGCTCTACATCGGCGACGGGCGCAAGCCGTTCAAGGTCGGCCACCTGTTCATGCTGCAGGGCAAGGAGCACGTGGAAGTGGTCAAAGGCGTGCCGGGCGACATCTGCGCGGTGGCCAAGGTCGACGAGATGCACTTCGATGCGGTGCTGCACGACGCCGCCGAAGACGATCACCTGCACCTGAAACCACTGCCCTTCCCGGTGCCGGTGCACGGCCTGGCGATCGAGCCGAAGCGCCGCGGCGACGAGCAGCGCATGTGGGAGATCCTGCAGAAGCTCGTCGATGAAGACCCGTGCCTGAAGGTCGAGCATGTGGGCGTGACCAACGAGACCGTGGTCTACGGCCTCGGCGAGCTGCACCTGCGCACGCTGCTGGAGCGCATGAACGAGGTCTACAAATGCGAGGTGAACACGCGCCCGCCGCGCATCGCGTACCGCGAGACGGTGACGGTGGGCGCCGAGGGCCACCACCGGCACAAGAAGCAGAGCGGCGGCGCGGGCCAGTTCGGCGAGGTGTTCCTGCGCATCGAACCGCTGGCGCGCGGTGCGGGCTTCGAGTTCGTCGATCAGGTCAAGGGCGGCACGATCCCGACACAGTTCATCCCGGCGGTCGAGAAGGGTATCCGCGGGGTGCTCGACACCGGCGTGATCGCGGGCTACCCGGTGAAGGACGTGCGTGTGATCGTCTACGACGGCAAGTCGCACTCGGTCGATTCGAAGGACATCGCGTTCGCGACCGCCGGCCGCAAGGCCTTCATCGACGCGGTCAAGAAGGCCCAGCCGATCGTGCTCGAGCCGATCGTCAAGGTGCAGATCACCGCACCCGACCACAGCATGGGCGACATCACCGGCGATCTCTCGGCCAAGCGCGGGCAGGTCAACGGCACGCAAGCGCTGCCGGGCGGTGGCATGGCGGTGAGCGGGCAGGTGCCGCTGTCGGAACTCGCGAACTACCAGGCGCGCCTGAACGGCATGACCGGCGGCCAGGGCCGCTACACGATCGAACTCAGCCACTACGAGGCCGTGCCGCTCTCGGCGCAGGCGGCGCTGATGGGCCAGTATCGGGTGAAGGACGACGACTGACGTTACATCCGGTCGCGCATCGGGCGCGTCGCGGCGAAGCCATCGCTGAGTTCGGCGGAGCCGGTGTCGGGCGAGGGGTGTCCGCGCAGGCGGTCGAGCTCGGCATAAGCGGTCTTCAGGCGATCCTCGGCGCGCTCCAGCGCGGCGCGCGGCTCGGCCGCGATCGCGGCAAGCTGGCGCTTGAACGAATTGCGCGATTGCTCGAGCTCGGCCTGCGAGCGCGCCTCTGCGCTTCGCAGCTGCTCGGCCAGCGCGGCGTGGCGCTGGTGCATGTCGCCGGTCGCGCGGCGCAGCTGCGCGTCGAAGCGCTTGCGCGCAAGCCGCAGCGTCACCCAGGCCCCTGCGATCACGCCGATCACGAGCATCCCGCCGACCAGCACCCACCAAGCATTCGTTGACATTTCCGGCCCCTATTTCGCGCGACCCTCTTGATCCCGTACGGCGCGCACGCAGCGTAGCAACATATCGGCAATCCACCCCGCGGGGAAGAGAGGCCGTGCCAAATGATCACGCTTGCGCGTGCAAAGCACACACCCGGCCGTGCCCGGTCAAGCCGCCCGCGGCTTGACGCACGCCGCGGCCTGCTTGGCGCGCTCGCGGGCACGCGCCACATCATCGTCGAACGCCAGCGCGACGCCCATGCGGCGCTTTTTGAAGCTTTCGGGCTTGCCGAACAGGCGCAGCTCGGTGTTGGGCACGCGCAGCGCCGCATCGACGCCATCGAACACCAGGCCGGTCGCCTCGACGCCGCCGTAGATCACCGCGCTCGCGCCGGCGCTCTTCAGCGCGGTGTTGACCGGCAGGCCGAGGATCGCGCGCGCATGCAGTTCGAACTCGTTCTGCCACTGCGTGACCATCGTCACCATGCCGGTGTCGTGCGGGCGCGGCGAGACCTCGCTGAACCAGACCTCCTCGCCCTTCACGAACAGCTCGACGCCGAACAGGCCCAGCCCTTGGGGCCGACCTTCCGGTGCAGCGCCGAGGTTGTCGGTGACGGCCTTGGCGATCTCGCGCGAGCGCGCCAGCGCGGCCGGGCGCATCGCATGCGGCTGCCAGCTCTCGACGTAATCGCCCTGCACCTGCACATGGCCGATCGGCTCACAGAAGTGCGTCTCGACCTGGCCATTCGCGCCGAGTGCGCGCACCGTGAGCTGGGTGATCTCGTAGTCGAAATCGATGAAGCCTTCGACGATCACGCGACCATGGCTGACGCGGCCGCCGGCCATTGCGCAGTCCCAGGCCTTGGCCACGTCGGCCGGGCCGTCGATCCTGCTCTGACCCTTGCCGGAACTGCTCATCACGGGCTTGACGATGCAGGGGTAGCCGATTCCACTTTCGATCGCGGCCTGCAACTCGGCCAGCGAGTCGCAGAATTTGTACGGGCTGGTCGGCAATGCCAGCGTCTCGGCGGCGAGGCGGCGGATGCCTTCGCGATCCATCGTCAGGCGCGCGGCGCGGGCGGTGGGGATCACGCGCACGACGCCGGCCGCTTCGAGCTCTTCGAGCATCGCGGTGGCAATGGCCTCGATCTCGGGCACGACCAGCATGGGTCGCTCGGCCTCGATCAGCGCCTTCAGCTGCGCCGGGTCGCTCATCGTGATCGTGCGTGCGTGGTGCGCTACCTGCTGGCCGGGCGCGTTGTCGTAGCGATCGACGGCGATCGTCTCGACGCCCAGCCGCTGCAACGCGATCAGCACCTCCTTGCCGAGCTCGCCGCTGCCCAGCAGCATGACCTTGGTGGCGTGGGGCGAGAGCGGGGTTCCGAGCGTGGTCATCGAATCGAGTCCTGAATGGGGCGGGTCAGCGGGCAAAGCAAAGCGATTTTCCACCGCCCGCCGCTGCGCAACGGCGCTTTATCATTGGAGACATGACCACCGGCCCCCGCGATGTCGCGCAGATTCGCCTCGACAACGCCCTGCTCCTGTTCGACGAGTTCGTCCACGCGACCATCAAGCACCCCGATGCCGCCACACTGCGCGGCCTCGAAGGCCGCTTTGCCGAGCGTCTGCAGATCCAGCCGAGCTACTGGAGCCAGATCAAGGGCCGCTCGCGCCAGATCGGCGAACGGCTGGCGCGCCAGTTCGAGCAGTTGTGCAGGAAGCCGCTCGGCTGGATGGACCTGCCGCACGGCCCGCCCGGCACCACCGCGCCGCCCGCCCCGCCCGACGACAGCCAGCGCAACGTGCCACAGGACGACGACGAGCGCTTCATCGTCGGCCTGGTGCTGACGTATTACCGGCGCCACCCGCAACGCGCCCGCACGCGGCTGCTCGACCTGCTCGGCGAAGTGCTCACGCCGCCACCGGCGCCGGCCCGACCCGGCGCGCCCAGAGCGGCGCCCGAAGACGACGGCCGCGAGCTGTGGAGCAAGACCCAGGCGGCAGTGAAGCCGCTCAAGCCGAAGCGCTGATTTCTGTTCTAGGGATGACCTTGAAATTTCTGCGCAAGACCCCTTGCGCAAGATAATCATTCGTTTATCATTTGCGCAATTCGCGAGCCGAGCCGGTCACCGCGAAGACCCCCGCCGATCAACCCTTGCCCAACCCCATGACCCTGAATCGCGCTTCGCTCGCTGCCCCGCCGGGCTCATCACCACGCTGACGCGGCGACGCGTCAGGCGTCCGATGGCCCGGGTTGCGTTCTTCGCCCCGGGCCTTTCTGTTTTTGCTCACCGAACTTTGGAGAGTTTTCATGAAGACCACGATCAACACCTTCAAGCCCCGCAACCCGCTCGTGGCGCCCGCCCGTTTCCGCCGTGCCGGCAGCCACCAGCCCGATGGCCGCGCGACGCGCCGCCAGGGCGGGATCGCGCTGCGGCGCGAGCTGCACCAGCTGAAACAACACAGCCCATGAATACAGCGCGGCCTGGCCGCGACCTCGAAGAAAGACACCATCATGTCGAGCCTGAAATTTCCTCGCCCCGGCGCCCTCGAAGCGCCGCGTCCCGCCCATGAAGCAGCGCGCCGTGCGATCGCTGCGGGCTTGCGCAGCGCGAGTGCGGCACTCGCACGTTTGTCACGCCGGCTGGCTCCCCCGGTGAGCCGCGCCGCCCGGCCGGCACCGCAGCTGGAGTTCTACGCCGAGGCCGGCGCGCCGGAAGGTGCGTTGTACCTGAACGGAGAGTTCGTCGGCTGGGTGCGCGGCGTCAACCGCCTGTGATGCCTACCGCATCGCCAGCACCTGCTTGCGGCGCGGCGCCGGGAAGCGCCGCTCGATCTCGTCGAGGTCGGCCTCGTTCAACACGAGGTCGGCCGCAGCGAGGTTGGCGCGCAGATGCGGCTCGCGCACGGCCTTCGGGATCGGCATCACGCCACCGCGCCTGATCAACCAGGCGAGCGCGATCTGCGAGGCCGTCGCGCCGTGCCGCTCGGCCACCGCCTGCAGCCCGGAGTCGCGCGCCAGGTCGCCCTGATCGAGCGGGCAGTACGCCATCAGCGGCATCGAGCGCGCGCGCTGCCACGGCAGCAGATCGAACTCGGGCCCACGGGTGCTGGGCGAGAAGTAGACCTGGTTCGCGGCGCAACGCTCGCCGCCGGGCACGGCGCTCAGTTGCGTCATGTCGTCGGTGTCGAAATTGCTCACGCCCCAGTGCGTGATGCGGCCATGCGATTGCAACGCCTCGAAGCCGTCGACGGTGTCGTGCAGCGGGTACGGGCCGGGCCAGTGCAGCAGGTAGAGGTCGATGTGATCGAGCGCCAGGCGCCGGCGGCTGCGCTCACAGGCCGCGACGACGCCGGCGCGGCTGGCGTTGTGCGGATAGACCTTGCTGACGACGAACACCTGATCGCGCGTCACGGTGCCAGCGCGCAAGGCCTCGGCGAGCGCCCGGCCGAGCACTTCTTCGGCGCCGCCCTCGCCGTACATCTCCGCGGTGTCGAGCACGCGGTAGCCGAGCTCGAGTGCGAGGCGCACCGCGGCCACCTCCGCGATGCGGGCGGCAGCCGATTCGCCCATGTGCCAGGTGCCCAGGCCCAGGGCGGGCAGGCGGGTTCCATCGGGCAAAGTCACAGTGTTCATGGTGGGCTTTCTGACGCGATACTCCATCGTAGAGGAGACGCCACCATGACCACCACCTTCATCGTCGAGCGCCAGCAGCTCAAGCGCACGCACTGGGCCCAGAGCAACCCGGCCCCGCTCGACGAGGGCGCGGTTCGGCTGCGCATCGACGCGTTCGCGCTGACCTCCAACAACATCACCTACGCCGCATTCGGCGACACGATGAACTACTGGGGCTTCTTCCCGACCGGCGACGCCGCCACCGGCTGCATCCCGGTGTGGGGCTTCGCGAACGTGACCGAGTCGCGCACGGCCGGTGTCGAGGTCGGCGATCGTTTCTACGGCTACTTCCCGATCGCCAGTGACGTGGTGCTGCAGCCGACACGCATCACGCCGGCCGGTTTCTACGACGGCGCCGAGCATCGCCGCGAGCTGCACGCCGTCTATAACCAGTACAGCCGCTGCGCCGCTGACCCGGGCTACGCGAGCGCGCACGAGGCCGAGCAGGCGCTGCTGCGGCCGCTGTTCATGACCTCGTTTCTGATCGACGACTTTCTCGCCGACAACGCATTCTTCGGCGCACGCACGGTCGTGCTCTCCAGCGCGTCGAGCAAGACCGCGTACGGCACGGCGTTCTGCCTCGCGCAGCGGCGTGGTGCAGCCGATGCGGTGAAGGTGATCGGACTGACCTCGCCCGGCAACCTTGCTTTCACGCGCGCACTCGGGTGCTACGACGACGTGCTGACCTACGACGCCGTGCACACGCTCCCGGCCGAGGTGCCCACCGTCTACGTCGATTTCAGCGGCAGCGTCGCGGTGCGCGCCAACGTGCACCAGCACTTCGGCGAGCACCTTGCCTACAGCTGCTCGGTCGGCGGCACGCACTGGGACGCGCTGGGCAGCGGCAAGGGCCTGCCGGGCCCGCGACCGGTGCTGTTCTTCGCGCCGGCGCAGGGCAAGAAGCGCAGCGCCGATTGGGGCGCGGCGGGGCTGCAGCATCGGATGGCCTCGGCCTGGAGTGCGTTCATGGCGCCGGTGACGAACCCGGCGAATCCGTGGCTGCGGGTCGTGCGGGGCGAGGGCCGCGCGGCGGTCGAGGCGGTCTACACGGCGCTGCTCGATGGCCGCACGAATCCGGCCGAAGGTCACATCCTGCGGGTGTGACTCAAGCGCCGCCCGCGCCGCGCCGATAACGCCTCATGCTCACCGCGCCGCTGCCCGATCTCGCCGTATGGACGGCGCATTTCCGTGCCGCCGAGATCCCGGTGCTGGCGCAGACGGCGGAAGCGCTGGAGGCGTTGCGCGCGAACGAGGAGGAGGTCGATGCGAACAGCATCGGCGAGATGATCTCGGGCGACCCGCTGATGACGCTGAAGGTGATGGCGCATGTGGCCGCACACCGCAGCAGCCGCGTCGTGACCGACACCGAAACCGTCACCTCAGCGCTGGTGCTGATGGGCATCTCGCCGTTCTTCCGCGCCTTCGGCCCGCAGCCGACGGTCGAAGACCACCTCGCCGACGAACCAGAAGCGCTCGCCGGCCTGATGGACACGATGCGCCGCGCGCACCGCGGTGCGAACTTCGCGCTCGGCTTCGCGGTGCACCGCATGGACCACGACGCGGCGGTGATTCACGCCGCGGCGCTGCTCCACGACTTCGCCGAGCTGCTGCTGTGGTGCCATGCACCGGCGCTGGCGCTGCGCATCCGCCACGCGCAGCAGGCGGACCCGACGCTGCGCTCGAGTGCGGCGCAGCTCGCGGTGCTCAACGTCCGGCTGCCCGACCTGCAGCAATCGCTGATGAAGTCCTGGCGGCTGCCCGAGTTGCTGATCCGCATCAGCGACGAGCGCCACGCCGACGATGCCGGCGTGCGCACCGTGATGCTGGCGCTGCGGCTGGCGCGTCACACCACGCTGGGCTGGGACAACGCCGCGATCCCCGACGACGTGAGCGACATCGCGTCGCTGCTGAACCTCTCGACCGACGCGACGCTGCAGCTGGTGAGTGGCATCTGAGCCAGGCTCACACTGGCATGGCGGTCGTGTTCTTCACGCGATCGAGCACGAAGCTGGTCTTGCAATCCTCGACGCTCGGGTGCTTGAGCAACGTGTCCATGATGAAGCGCGAGTAGTGCGCCATGTCCTGCACGACGACGCGCAGCAAGAAGTCCATCTCGCCGGTGAGCGCGGCACACTCGACGACCTCGGGCCAGGTCTGCACCGCGGCGCGAAACAAGTCCATCGGCGTGCGCTTGTGGACCTGCGAATGCTTCTCCAGCCGCACGTTCAGGTAGGCCGTCAGGCTCAGGCCGACGCGCTCGGGTGACACCAGCGCCACGTAGCCCGCGATCACGCCCGATTCCTCAAGCCGCTTGACGCGCCGCAGCGTGGCCGAGGGCGAGAGGCTCACCTGCGCGGCGAGGGCGTCGTAGATCATCCGGCCGTCGGCCTGCAACGCCCGAAGAATGCGCCGATCGATGGCATCCAGCTGATCTGCGTTTCCCATTCTGAAGATTTTGCATGTTTCACGCGCCGATGTGCGCTTTGGAGCCAGAACTTGCAAAAAACCTGCGGGCCGGCGAATCTACAGTTTCGTTCACGCCAAACAGAGTGGAGACGAGTATGCAGTTCACGCCTTGGAACAACCCGATGGGCACCGACGGGTTCGAGTTCGTGGAGTACGCCGCGCCCGATCCGGTGGCGCTCGGCAAGTTGTTCGAGACGATGGGCTTCGCGGCGATCGCGAAGCATCGCACCAAGAGCGTCACGCTGTACCGCCAGGGCGAGGTGAACTACATCATCAACGCCGAGCCGAACTCGTTTGCGCAACGCTTCGCGCGCCAGCACGGCCCGAGCGTGTGCGCGATGGCCTTCCGCGTGACGGATGCGAAGCAGGCCTACGAGCGCGCGCTCGAGCTCGGCGCCTGGGGCTTCGACAACCACACCGGGCCGATGGAGCTGAACATCCCGGCGATCAAGGGCATCGGCGACAGCCTGATCTACTTCGTCGACCGCTGGCACGGCAAGGATGGCGCCGCACCCGGCGCGATCGGCAATATCAGCATCTACGACGTCGACTTCGTGCCGATCGAAGGCGCGCCTGCCGCGCCCAAGGGTACGGGCTTGACCTACATCGATCACCTCACCCACAACGTGCACCGCGGCCGCATGAAGGAGTGGGCCGACTTCTACGAGCGATTGTTCAACTTCCGCGAGGTGCGCTACTTCGACATCGAGGGCAAACTCACCGGGCTGAAGAGCAAGGCGATGACGAGCCCGTGCGGCAAGATCCGCATCCCGATCAACGAGAGCTCGGACGACAAGAGCCAAATTGCCGAGTACCTCGACCTGTATCACGGCGAAGGCATCCAGCACATCGCGATGGGCACCGACGACATCTACGCCACGGTGGATGGCATGCGCCAGCGCGGCGTGCAGTTCCAGGACACGATCGCGTCCTACTACGACCTCGTGAACCGGCGCCTGCCGAATCACGGCGAGAACCTGGACGAACTCAAGCGCCTGCGCATCCTGATCGACGGCGCCACGCACCAAGGCGCGCCGAACGAGCTGCTGCTGCAGATCTTCACGCAGACGGTGATCGGGCCGATCTTCTTCGAGATCATCCAGCGCAAAGGCGACCAGGGCTTCGGAGAGGGCAATTTCCGCGCATTGTTCGAGAGCATCGAGCTCGACCAGGTTCGGCGCGGCGTCTTGAAGGCCGAGCCCGAGGCGGGCGTACTTTGATGTTCGACGGCCGAGTGGTCAAGGGCTTGCATCTGTCCCCACTCTTTTGGGTGATTGTTTTGGGCCGACGCGGTGGGGAGACTGCGCGCCGTGGGCATCCGCAGATTTCAGTCACCAACGAGTGACGCAAGATGAGTGGCCGGCGCGGCGCGCACGCGCTGCTGGCCGGATTGACGCTGCTGGTTGCGTTCGGGCTGCTGGTCCGGGGCCCGCTGCCAATCGGCGCGCACGCGCATCGATATGCTGACGCGCGCTCGTGGCTCGGCATACCGAACAGCGTCAATGTGCTCGTCAACCTGCCGCTCTTCTGGCTTGCCGTGTGGGGCTGGTGCGCCACCCGCGTGAGCGCTTGGCCGCGTGCGTTGCGGCTACCGTGGCAGAGCTTCCATCTGTGCGTGATGGCAGCGGCGTTGGCGGCGGCGATGTACCACGCCTCGCCCGGAGACATGCTGATGATCGTCTCGCGCGCCTGCCAGGCATGCGCGTTCGCGCTCCTCGCGCTCGGCCTGCTGGCCGAACGCGTGGACGCGCGCTTCGGCTCGGGGGCAGCCTGCGCCAGTGCGGTCGTGCTGACGGCGCTCGCAGCCCTGGTCGTCGTGCCGGTCGGTCTCCCGCAAGGGGTGGTCGATCTGCGCCCGCTGCTGTTGTTCGAGGTGATCCCGGTTCTGCTGATCCCTGCCGCAGCGCTGCGCGCGCCCGGCAACCAGACCAGCACCTCGGGCTGGCTGATCGCCTTCGCGCTGTACGCGATCTCGAAGCTGTTCGAGCTTGCCGATGCGCCAGTCTTCCACGCGACTGGCTGGATCAGCGGGCACACGCTGATGCATGTGGGCTGCGCCGGCGTCGTCGGCTGGATGGCCTATCGCGCGGCCGTCAGCAGATCGGCCGGTGCGGGCACCGTCGATGTGGGCGGCGAACTTAGCCAGCGCCAGACTTCGTTGAACACCACCGGCTGAAACACCATCTGCACATGGGCTGCGCCGCGGACGTGCACGTTCTCGGCGCCGGGCAGCGTCCCGGCCGCCGCTGGGAAGACGATGTTGTCGCAATGACCGTAAAGGCAGGTGAAGCGCGCCGACCGGGTCGCCGGTTCGGCGGCGGCCAGCGCGCTCAACCATGCGCTGCGCTGGCGCATCTGCTTGCCGTTCAGGGTATGGCCATAGCGCGCCAGCCAGGTGCCCTGGTGCGGGCTGCCAATGGTGATGATGCGGTGAACGCGTGCGTCGGCGTCGAACCTTTGCAGCCAAGCCCGGATCGCCAGGCCACCCATGCTGTGCCCCACCAGCACCACCGGCGCGCCAGTAAGCGACTCCAGGCGCGCGACCGCCGCTTCGATGATTCGCGGATAGTCGTCGATCGTGCCGAACAGCGGCTCCAGGTTGACGGCGATGAATGGCGTGCCGCGCGCGCGCAGTTTGCGCATCCATGGGTTCCAGAGTCCGCGGTTGCAGACGAACCCGTGCACCAGCACGACGCCGCATCGGCTGTCGATCTGGTTGGGAAGGTGATCGGGTTCGGCCTCGGCGCGAAACGGCTGACGCCAGAAGAAGACGCGTGGGGCCGTGACGACCTCGCCCCACCAAGCCCGCAACACCTCACGGACGGTTGCGCGTGGCGCTGGGCCGGGCTCTTGGACGACATACAGCGCGGCGAACTCGAGTCCGAGGAACAGCGCGTAACACAGCAGAATCAGCAGCGCGGCGGTAGCACCCCAGCCGGGGTGGCCCAGCCGCGTCAGAATCCCCGCCCAAGCAGCCGAACCTGCAAGCAACGCCGCGACGAGCAACTTCTGAAGGCGTGCGAGCATGGTGGCATGCTACCAGCGGCCGTACGCCGCGGGCTGCGCAGTAGACTGACTTGCCGCCTGAGAAACCGAATGAACGCCACGGCCGAAGCCATCCTCGCCGACCTGAAGACCGTCGCTGACGAACGCACGCGACGCGCGATCAGGCTCGGTTTGCCCGAGAAGGTTTCAGCGCTGAAGCAGTTCCAGCAGCAGCGCTTTTCGCATACATATACGGATCTGCTCGATTCAGCGCGCTACGGAGCGGCGGCACGCTTCTTCCTCGACGAGCTGTACGGCCCAGCGGACTTCACCAGCCGGGATGCCCAGTTTGCTCGCGTCGTGCCGGCGCTGGTGCGCCTGTTTCCGGCCGAGGTGGTGCAGACCGTGGCCGCGCTGGCACGGCTGCACGCGCTTTCGGAGGTGCTGGACACGGCCATGGCGGAGCACTTCGACGACGCTGCCATTGGACCCCTCCAGTACGTGCGCGCTTGGCAGTCCTCGGGGCGGCGGATGGATCGGGACACGCAGATCGCCTTGACTCTGGACGTGGCAGCACGCCTCGATCACTTTACCCGTAAGCCATTGTTGCGGAACAGCCTGCGCCTGATGCGCGGCCCCGCGCGCGCTGCGGGTCTGGCGGAACTGCAGCAGTTTCTGGAGAGCGGCTTCGACACCTTCCGTGCGATGCGTGGTGCGCAGGAGTTCATTTCTATTGTGAAATCGAGAGAGCGTGCACTCGCTTCCATCCTGTTTTCAGCAAGCGTCGACGATCCGGCGGCACTGATGGCCTTGCCTGCGGCGATGGCGCCGTTGCTGGACGGGGCGATCGCGCGATGAATCGCCTCTTCGACGCCGCCGGATTGGTTGTCTTCGAGCGCGGCTGGTTGTCTTCGAACAACGTGCTGTTCGTCGGCGACGAATCGCACCCGCCGACGCTCGTCGACACCGGCTATTGGACCCACGCCGATCAAACCGTAGCTTTGGTGCGGCAAGCGCTCGGCGGCACGCCGCTGGCGCGCGTGATCAACACACACTTGCACTCCGACCATTGTGGGGGCAACCATGCACTCCAGGCTGAATTCGGCTGCGCAATCTCTGTCCCCGCGGGTGAGGCCGAGAAGGTCGACGCCTGGGATGAGGACGCATTGACCTATCGCGCGACGGGACAGCATTGCCCAAGGTTCACCCGCACCGAGTCGGTGTACGCTGACACAGAAGTGCTATGCGGGTCCCGCCGATGGCGTGTGATCGCCGCGCCTGGGCACGACCCCGAATCCGTGGTGCTGTACGAGCCCGAGCTGCAGTTGCTGGTCTCGGCCGACGCGCTTTGGGAGAATGGATTCGGCGTCGTGTTTCCGGAGCTTGAGGGCATCAGCGCCTTCGACGAGGTTCGCGCCACGCTCGATGTCATGAGTCGCTTGCCTCTCCGCTGGGTTATCCCCGGTCACGGGGCGCCCTTCAAAGGTGCACGCGATGCCATCGCTCGCGCGCATCACCGCCTTGACGGCTTGATGGCAGACCCTGCCAGGCATGCGCAACACGCCGCCAAGGTGTGGGGGTGCGGACGAAAACCTGGACTGGTTAGACGGCCAGCCCCAGAGATCGGCG
>CAXTSS010000012.1:0-125667 GCA_964247075.1 uncultured Rhizobacter sp.
AAGTCCTCGCTGGGGGTGATCGGCGGCATGCGCTTGACCTTGGTCCCGAGTGCTGCCTTGAGCGTCGCCTCGGTGCGTTCGACCAGCGCGGCGTTGTTGATCACCGCGTCACCGCCGGCAACGATCTTCACTTCGGGCTCGGGCGCGCCGGCCGTGGCCGCCGCGGCCTTGGCGGTGCGCCGGATGCCCTCGTGCATCTTGGTGCGAACGCCCTGGTCGTAGCTGCGGATCGTGCCGCGCAGCGCCACGTTGTCCGGAATGATGTTGCCGCTGGTGCCCCCCTGAATAGCGCCGACGCTGAAGACCCCGAACTGGAACGGATCCTTCTCGCGGCTGATCACGCCTTGCACATCGACGACGAAGCGCGACGCGATCAATACCGGGTCGATGGACTTGTCGGGCGCCGAGCCATGCGCGCCGCGGCCATGAAACACCGCCTCGAAGGCGTCGGAGTTGGATGTCACGGCGCCGACGTTGAAGCCGATCTCGCCATAGGCCATCGGCCAGGTGTGCAGCGCGAAGGCGAAGTCAGGCTTGCCGAAGCGCTTGAACAGGCCGTCGTCGAGCATGGCCTTCGCGCCGCCCAGCACTTCTTCGGCGGGCTGGGCCACGAACATCAGCGTGCCCTTCCACTGGTCCTTCATGGTCACCAGGGTCCTGGCCGTGCCGACCCAACTCGCCATGTGGATGTCGTGGCCGCAGCTGTGCGCGACGAAGGTCTCCTTGCCGAGGTAGTTCGTCTTGACCTTGCTGGCGTACGGCAGGCCGGTCTTTTCCTCCATCGGCAGCGCATCGAGCTCGGTGCGCACCATGATGGTCGGCCCCGCGCCGTTGCGCAGCAGCCCCACCAAGCCCGTCTTGCCGATGCCCTCGGTGACTTCGAAGCCGAGCTCGCGCAGCGCCTTGGCGAGCTTAGCTGCGGTCTTGACCTCCTCGAAGGCCAGCTCGGGGCTCGCGTGGATGTCCTTGTAGAGGCTCTCCACACCGGCGTAGTTTCGTTCGACCTGGGCGTCGACATCCTTGCCAAAACGCTCGGCAGCGCCGACCGGCTGGGCCCCTGTGGACCCCGCGAGCAGGCAAGCCAGCGCACCGGTGCCGGCACGAACGATTTTCAGCAATTCAGTCATGTTGTCTCCTGGGGGTCGGGCAAAGCTCACTTCCGCGCGGCACTGACCCGCGCCATCGTGGGCTCGGGGATGTCGGCGCTCACGTCCGCGTGATGAGCCGAAGCCGATCGGCTGTGGTTGATCATCGCCACCGCCACCGCGGCGATCACGGCGGGGATCGCAATCGCGATGAAGTTCAGTTGCAGGGGCAACGCCATCGCCACCAGCGTGCCGATCACGATCGGCGCCAGGATGGCCCCGCTGCGGCCCACACCCGACGCGAAGCCGATGCCGGTGGAACGGATCGCCATTGGATAGAACTGGCCGACATAGGCATAGGTCACGATCTGCGTGCCGATCGTCGAGGCGCCGGCAAGGCCCACCACCAGGAACAGCGCTTCAGTGGGCAGCTTGACGCCCAGCAGCGTGATCGAGATCGCCGCCAGCACGTACATCGAGAACAGCACCCACTTGATGTGGAACCTGTCCGCGAGCCAGCCGCCGCCGACGGCGCCCAGCATCGCGCCAAAGTTCAGCACCAGCACGAAGGTCAATGCCGATCCGAGGCTGTAGCCGGCGCCGGCCATCAGCTTGGTCAACCACGAGCTGAGCGCATAGACCATGAACAGGCACATGAAGAAGGCGATCCAGAACATCAGCGTGCTGAACCCACGGCCGTCGTGAAACAAGTGGCCGATGGTTGCGTTGTCCGCCTTGTCCTCGGCGGGCAGCGCGAAATGGTCGCTGGCAACCGGCTTGAACGACGGACTCAGGCGCGCGACGATGTCCTTCAGATCATCGTGGCGTCCCTGCTTCAGCAGGAACGGCATCGATTCGGGCATCGACTTCAGGATGAAGGGGATCAGTACCACCGGCAGGCCGGCCGCGAGGAATACCGACGACCAGCCGTAACTTTCGATCAGGCCCTTGCCCAGCAACGCGGCCAACATGCCGCCCACCGCGTAGCCACTGAACATCAGGGTGACCATGGTCGCGCGAATCTTTTTCGGCGAGTACTCGGTCATCTGCGCCACCACATTGGGCATGACCCCGCCGATGCCCAAGCCGGCGAGGAATCGCGTGACGCTGAAGGTCACCGGATCGTGGGTCAGGCCCGCTGCGGCAGTGAACACGCTGAACAGGCCGATGCAGATCGCAATCGCCCAACGGCGGCCGATCTTGTCGGCGATGGTGCCGAGAAAGATCGCCCCGAACATCATGCCGAACAGCGCCGCGCTGACCATGAAGCCTGCCTTGGTCGGCTCGACGTTCATCTCCTTCATGATCGACGGCAGCGCGATGCCGGCCACCGCCAGGTCGTAGCCGTCGAAGATGATGATCAGGGCACACCAGAACAGCACCAGGCCGTGGAAGCCGTTGAAGCGGGCTTCATCGGCAATCTTGTGAACGTCGATCTGTCGCATGGGATGTCTCCTCTGTAGTTCTGTATAGATGCACTTCAGCCGAGGTCACCGCCGCCCACGGGCAGCACCGATCCGGTGATGTAGGACGATTCGTCGGACGCGAAGAACAGGATCGGCGCCACCTGTTCGGCGATCGTTCCGTAGCGGTGCATCAAGCTCGACTCTTTGGTCTGCTCGACGATGCCCTGGTACCAGGCCTTCTCTTTCGCGGTCGGCTTGGCCGCTGCCTTGTCTGAATTTCGCGGAACCTTGCGAGGCGGCGCATCGGTGCCACCCGGTGCGGTCGCATTGATGCGAATGCCGTTGCCGGCCTGCTCCATCGCGATCGACGCGGTCAGCGCATTGACTCCGCCCTTGGCCGCCGCGTAGGGCACACGGTGGATGCTGCGCGTCGCGACCGACGAGACGTTGACGATCGTGCCCTTCTTCTTCTTGAGCATGAAGGGCAGCACCGCGCGGCAACACCACAGCGTCGGGAACAGCGAGCGGCGGATCTCCTTCTCGATCTCCTGTTCGCCGTACTGGTCGTAGGGCTTGGTCCAGATCGTGCCGCCGACGTTGTTGATCAGCACGTCCACGCGCTTGAACCGCCTCAGCGCTTCTTCGACCATGCCTTGCGCACCGGCAAAGGTCTCGAGGTCCGCTTCGAACGCGCTCGCCCTGCCGCCTGCGGCGACGACTTGCTTCACCACGTCGTGGACCAGCGGCGAGCGGTCCACCGCCAGTACGGTGCCGCCCTCGGCACCAACGCCGAGCGCTACGCCCTGGCCGATGCCCTGTGCAGCGCCGGTGACAATGACGACCTTGTTCGCGAAGCGGCCGTTGCGAGTCATGCCGCCGCACCCTCGTTGGCGGACGAAAACTTCTCGAACAGGAAGTTCTTCGGCGTGACGCCCACCCCCGCCATCCACTTGCGCACACCGTCGACCATCGGCGGCGGCCCGCAGACGTACACGTCGACGTCGCCGTCGTTGAGTTGGCCTGGCGACAGGTGGTCGGTGACGTAGCCCAGGCGCGGGTGACCGCTTTCGCGGTCCACCACGACGGTGAAGTAGTCGAAATTCGGGATCACCGACTTCAGCTCGGCCAGGGTGCCCAGTTCGACCAGGTCATCATTGCCGTTGACCCCGTAGGCCAAGGTGATCGGCTGGTCGGTCGGGTTCTCCTTCAGCCACAGCAGCATCGACAGGAACGGTGCCAGCCCGGTGCCACCGGCGAGCATCAGGATCGGCCGGATCGTCGGCCGCAGGTAGAAGCTGCCATAGGGGCCCGCGAACATCATGAAATCGTCGGTGTTGGCCTTGCCGCGCATGTAGGTGCTCATCAGGCCGTTCGGCACGTCGCGGATCAGGAACGACAGCTCGGTCTGGTTCGGCGCGGAGCTGAACGAGTACGAACGCGTCTCCTTGCTGCCTGGCACCTGCAGGTTCACGTACTGGCCCGGCAGGAAGGCCAGCGGCCGCTCGGCCTGCAGCGTGAAGGTGACCGTGGTGGCAGAGTCGCGCGCGATCCGGGTCAGCTTGCCGCCATGCGTGCCGACTTCGGTCTTGCAGGCCGCAGCCGATGCCGGCACGCGAATCACACAATCCGACTTGGGCCGCATCTGGCACGTGAGCACGTAGCCCTTGGCCGCTTCGTCCTCGGCCAGGGCGTCCTCGATGTACTCGCCCATCTCGTAGGTGCCGCTTTCGCAGTGGCACTTGCAGGTGCCGCAGGCGCCGTCGCGGCAGTCGAGCGGGATGTTGATCTTTTGGCGATAGGCGGCGTCGGCAACCAGTTCGGTCGCCTCGCACGGAATGACCCGCGTGACCCCGTCTTCGAACTGCAGCGCGATGTTGTAAGCCATGGCTGCCCCTCAGACGTGGTAGACGTCGAGCATGTGGTGGATGTAGTCGTTTTTGAGGACGACGTACTTCTGCTTGATCAGCGGCTTCGCGCCGCTGGTGTCGAGCGTGTAGCGCGACGTGCCGAAGTAGGTATCGACGATGTCGTAACGAAAACTGTGCGTCGTCCAGTTGAAGCACAGGTCCACCCGCGTCTCGTCCTGCGCCAGGATCTCCACGTTCGAGATCGCGCGGTTGTAGCGGGTGTCCGGCGTCGACGCGCTCGAACGGTCGGTTTCGATGCGGAACACGCGGTCCTCGAGCCCTTGCCGGCTCGGGTAGTAGATCAACGAGACCTCGTTTTGCGGATCGGTGGTGAGCTTGTCGTCGTCGTCCCAGCACGGCATGAAGTAGTTCACGTCGTCGGCGTAACACGCCAGCCAGTCGGCCCAGCGCTTCTCGGCTTGCGCGCGAGCCTCTTGGTAGAGAAATGCTTGGATGGCATCGTAGGAAAGCATCACTTGCCTCCGTTCGCTTGTTCGGCCTTGAAGGCCTTCTTCATCGTTTGCAGCCAGAACTCGTGCTGGCCGATGTAGAGGCCTTCGTCCTCGGTCTTCACGCAACTCAATTCGGGCTTCAGGCCGATGAGGTCGGCGGTCGCGTCCGGCCCCTTGATCCAGTGCGTCGCGCCGCGGCTCATGTCGTTCCACTTCACGGCGCGGGCTTCATAGCCGAGCTGGCAGGAGCGGAATTCCTCCAGGTCATCGGGTGTGGCCATGCCGGTGGCGTTGAAGAAGTCCTCGTACTGGCGCAGGCGCCGGGAGCGTGCTTCCGCCGGCTCGCCTTTGGGGGCGATGCAATAGATCGTCACTTCGCTCTTGTTCACCGAGATCGGGCGCACGATCCGGATCTGCGAGCTGAACTGGTCCATCAAGTAGACATTCGGGTACAGGCACAGGTTGCGCGACTTGCGCAGCATCCAGTCGGCCTTGGCCTCGCCGAATTTCTCGACCCACTCCGGGCGCTTGGCGAACAGCGGCCGGTCTTCGGGGTTGGACCAGTTGGTCCAGAGCACCAGGTGGCCGTTCTTGAAGGAGTACGAACCGCCGCCTTGCTTGGCCCACGCGCCGGCGTTCATCGCCTTGACGTTGTCGACCTTGCCGTCGGCGCCACGACGCGCGGTGGTGGCGGCGTAGTTCCAGTGCACTGCCGAGACGTGGTAGCCGTCGGCGCCGTTTTCGGCCGTCAGCTTCCAGTTGCCGTCGAAGGTGTAGGTCGATGCGCCGCGCAGCACCTCGATGCCCTCGGGGGCCTGGTCGACGATCGTGTCGATGATCTTGGTGGCCTCACCGAGGTGTTCCGACAGGGGTTGCACATCCGGGTTGACGCTGCCGAACAGGAAGCCGCGGTAGCTTTCGAAAGCTCCAAGCTTCTTCATGTCGTGGCTGCCTTCGCAGTTGAAGCTGGGCGGGTAGCCGGCGTCCGGCGTCTGGTCCTTGACCTTCAGCAGCTTGCCGGTGTTGTTGAAGGTCCAGCCGTGGAAAGGGCAGGTGAAGCTGGACTTGTTGCCCTTCTTGTGCCGGCACAGCACCGCGCCGCGGTGCGTGCAGGTGTTGGCCAGCGCGTTGAGCTTGCCGTCCTTGCTGCGCGTGATGACCACCGGCTGGCGACCGATGTACACGGTGAGATAGTCGTTGACGTTCGGGATCTGGCTCTCGTGCGCGAGATAGACCCAGTTGCCCTCGTAGATGTACTTCAGCTCGAGCTCGAACAGCTGCTCGTCGGTGAAGACCGCCCGGTCCAGACGGTGCAGGTGCTTGGACGGGTCGTCCTGCAGCATCGCTTCGAGTTTGGCGAGGTTGGTCGAGTTGTCTTGGTGGATCTGGATCACGCGGGTCTCCTATAAGGTCGGGTCAACGTCGGGGCGGGGTCCTGTGCGGTGTTGCGCGCTCCGAGTCAAGGCGAGCCGGCCCATGCCGCAGGCATAGGCTGCAGCGAGGCACATCACTCGGACTGATCGGGGCAGTCGCCAGCGGCGACCACGCCTCACACCGCGCGGGGCGGAGGGGCGCGCATCGAGGGCGGCAGGGTCATCGAACTTGTCTCCTGTTGACGGACTTGTGGTCTCTTGGTCTCGTCGCATGTTCTTGCGACACCGGTGAGCATTTGGTCGATAGGACTCTCGGCAAGCACAGCGTTCGCATTTGCTGTGCCAACTTTTCGTGATCGCAGCGGCCGCATGCGGCTTCACTCGACAGCGAGTGAATGATTAAGTGCAAACCCGAATCACCGAGTCCCGATCGCACCGTCGGCGCGCGAAGCAAATGATGCAAAGACGCGCGCCGGACGTCGCAACGAGTGCATCATCTGAGCGATGGGCCGGACTTTCCCGAGGGTCGCGGCCTGCGGTATGTCGCGTCTGTCACGAGGGAACGCGCAGCGCTCGCTCGCGCTGCGCTGCGGATGGCACGTTGCGTGCTCGCGATCATGCGAGCCGTTCAAAAAATATAAGGAGACAACGATGTTGATGAACATCGACAGCCGCCCGGGACGGTGGCCGTGAAGAAGTCCAGTACGGGTTCACCCGTGGACTTGAGCCAGCCGCTGATCCGTACCGATCGCGCCGACATCGACAAGGTCCGCTTCCCAGACCTTGCCGACTTGATGGCACGCCTGCACTTTTCGACCAGCGACGGCCGGATCTGGATGGACGAGCAGCGCATGCTGCTGATCCACGCGAAAGCGCTGGGCTCGCTGCGGCGCGAGATGATCGAGAGCCTGGGCATGGACGTGACACGCCGCCTGTTCACCCGCATGGGCTACCAGGCCGGCACCTACGACGCGGAGATGGCGCGCAAGGTGCGGTCCAAGACCTCTTTGAAAGACATGTTCGTCGTCGGGCCGCAGATGCACTGCCTGGAAGGAATCGGCCTGTCCGAGCCGGTGCGGCTGGAGTTCGATGTCGAGAAGGGCAAACACTACGGCGAGTTCCTCTGGACCCACCAGGTCGAGGATGAAGAGCATGTTCGGCATTTCCCGATCGGCACCGAACCGTCCTGCTGGATGCAGGTTGGCTATGCCTCGGGCTACTCCACGGAATTCATGGGGCGCCAGATCCTCTACCGCGAAGTCGAGTGCCAGTCGATGGGCCAGGCCGCTTGCCGCATCGTCGGCCAGCCGGTCGAGGCGTGGGGCGACGAAGCCATTCAGGACCTGCAGCACCTGATGCCCGCGGCCCTGCGCAGTGATGCGCTGACGGCGGCGGTGTCGGCCACACGTGGCCCGGTGCTGGCCGGCGCGGACACTGCGGACTCCGCCCAGCCGGTTGGCATTTCACCGGGCTTCAATTCCGTGCTGCACATGGTGCAGCGGGTGGCGCCGACCAACGCCACGGTGCTGTTTCTCGGCGAGAGCGGCGTCGGCAAGGAGGTTTTTGCACGCATGCTGCATCGGTTGAGTTCGCGCAGCCAGAAGCCTTTCGTCGCGGTGAACTGCGCGGCAATTCCTGAATCACTGATCGAGTCGGAGTTGTTCGGCGCCGAACGCGGCGCCTTCACCGGCGCCACGCACAGCCGGGCGGGGCGCTTCGAACGCGCTGACGGCGGCACCCTGTTTCTCGACGAGATCGGCACATTGTCGGCGGGTGCCCAGGGCAACCTCTTGCGCGCGCTCCAGGAAGGGGAGATCGAGCGGCTCGGTGATACCCAGACCCGACGCGTCGACGTCCGCGTCATTGCCGCGACGAACGTCGACCTTCGCGAGGCGGCGGCGGCCGGGCGCTTCCGCGAGGATCTGTTCTTCCGCCTCAACGTCTTTCCGATCCGCGTGACACCCGTGCGTGAACGCCGCGAGGACATTCCGCTGTTGATGACGCACTTCCTCGGCAAGTTCAATCGGCGGCATGGGCGGCGCCTGACCGGCTTCACGCAGCGCGCGGTCGATGCCGTGATGTCCTACGACTGGCCGGGCAACATCCGCGAACTCGAAAACGCGATCGAACGCGGCGTCATCCTGGCGGCCGAGAACACGGTGATCGACGCTCCGCAGTTGTTTACCAGCGGCGAGCAATTCAACAGCAAGCAGTTCACCGTCGGCCGGGACGGGGCGCTGGTCAACACCGACCCGACCCGGATGCTCGAGGTTCAATCGACCGACCCCGAGTTCGACCGCGTGTCGAAGCACGTCAACAATCTGCTGAACGGCATCGAGGATGACTCCAAGGTGTCGCTCGATGACATCGAGACCTTGCTGCTCAAGCAGGCCGTGACTCGTGCGCAGGGCAATGTCGCAGCGGCTGCGCGCCTTCTCGGCATCACCCGCCCGGCGATGGTGTACCGGCTGAAGAGCCGAGGCATCCTGCACCATGGCGAGTGAGTTCAGCCGGGCCGGCTGATGTTCTCCCATCTCGAGCGGCCGTCCGGACCGATCCCGCACTGGCGGGAGGTGCTGGCCGACTTTGGCCCGCGTTACGCCGCCAACGGCTTCATCGGGTGGGTTTTCGCCGCCACGGCGCCGATCGCCGTCATCCTGTCGGTCGGCGCACGAGGGGGACTGAGCGAGGCGGAACTGGCATCGTGGATCTTCGGCGTGTTCTTCATCAACGGGCTGATCAGCATCCTCTTCTGTTGGTTGTATCGGCAGCCGCTGGCCTTCTTCTGGACCATCCCCGGCACCGTGCTGGTCGGCCCGGCACTGGGGCACCTCAGCTTTGCCGAAGTGATCGGCGCGTTCTACGCGACCGGGGCGTTGATGCTTGTCCTCGGCGCGACCGGCTGGGTCAAGCGTGCCATGCACGCGGTGCCGATGCCGATCGTGATGGGGATGGTGGCAGGCGTCTTCTTGCGCTTCGGGCTCGATCTGATTCGTTCGTTGCACGACGACGCCGCCATCGTGGCGCCCATGGTCGTTGTCTGGCTGTTGTTGACGGTCTTTCCCGGGCTGGGGCGACGTTTGCCGCCGCTGATCGGGGCCTTGCTGGTCGGCGCGCTGGTCGCGATTCTGGCGGGGCGATTCGATGCCTCGAGCCTCGGCGCGTTGGAGTTCGTTCGACCCGTGGTCCACGCGCCCGTCTGGTCCTGGGGCGCGATGTTCGAACTGGTCGCGCCGCTCGCGATCACCGTCCTCGTGGTTCAGAACGGCCAGGGCATTGCGGTGCTGAAGGCTGCGGGACATGAACCGCCGGTCGATGCCATCGCCGTCGCCTGCGGCGTCGGTGCGCTGGCGAGCGCGGTGGTCGGCAGCGTCAGCACCTGCCTGACCGGGCCGACGAACGCGATCATCACCTCATCGGGCGAACCGTCGCGGCACTACACCGCAGGCATCTTCACCGGGGTGCTCGCCGTGATCTTCGGGCTGCTGTCCCCGGCCTTCACGCGCTTGATGCTGCATGCGCCGAAGGCCTTCATCATGGCGCTCGCGGGCTTGGCCATGCTGCGCATCTTGCAGGCGGCCTTCGTCGCCTCGTTCAAGGACAGATTCACATTGGGCGCGCTGGTCGCCTTCCTGGTGACGGTGGCCGATGTTGGCCTGCTCAACATCGGCGCTGCGTTCTGGGGGCTGGTCGCGGGATTTGTGATCTCATGGTTGCTGGAGCAGCCCGACTTCGTTGCGGCGGCAACGATCCGCAACTCTGCACCGTAGCCATGCCCAAGGTTTCGCCGCTCTCGCTCACCGATGGTCTTGTGATCGTCGAAGCCTTGGCCATCTTCGCGTTTGCGATATCGGGCCTGCTGGAGGCCGCGCGCAAGCGGCTCGATGCCGTCGGCGTTTGCGTGGTGACCGGGCTCACCGCCTTCGGCGGCGGTACCCTGCGCGACGTCTTGCTCGATCGCCGCCCGTTCTTCTGGGTCGAACACGCGACGTGGCTGTGGGCGCTGTTGCTGCTGTGCATCGTGGCCATGTTCTTCTTGCGCAGCCGACACTTCGAACCCACCGAACGGGCGATGCAGTGGCCCGATGCCGTCGGCTTGGGCCTGTTCACCGCCGGTGGCACCCAGGTGGCGTTGACCCAGGGCATGCCGGCGATCGTTGCCGTGCTGATGGGGATGATCACTGCCGTATTCGGCGGCGTGCTGCGGGACATCGTCTGCAACGAGATCCCGAGCGCCTTTCGCGACCACCGGCCCTACGCCATTTGTTCGTTTGCAGGTGGCTGGGTTCTGGTCGGCGTTCAGGCGCTGGATGCGCCTGCCTGGTTCGGATTGCTCGGCGCCACGGTCGTTGCTGCTGGCCTGCGTGCAGTGGCGCTGGCGACAGGGTTCACGCTGCCGAAGTGGTCGCCTGAAGGCTGGCCCCGCGGCTGACCGGCAGCGCCCGCCGACTGTCGATGGAAACGGCTGGCGGCACGTGTTGCCCGCACCGAGTCGCTGCGCGTGCTGCGACCCGTGACGTGGACGATGGCGTCTGCTGCGCCGGGTTCGACCGAGATGCCGCGCCAAGCTCGGTCACCGATTTCGAGCATTCTTGTAGCCGGACTCACGCTGGTTTCTGACTGCGAGTACAAAGACCGTATCGATGTCGGTCACAAATCGGTACAGCGCAACGCAGCCGCGGGTGTCCTGTCCGATGACCAGTTCGCGCTTGCCGCCCTTGACCTTTCGACCGATCAGCGGACTGTGCGCCAGGATCTGCAACGCCTGGGCGATCTCGGCGATCCGCGCTGGAATATCTTCACTCTCGAAACGGGTCAGATGGTCGAAGAAGCGGTCGAAGTCGTCCAAGACCTCTCGGGCCAGTTCGATGCCGGCCATGCGGGTTGTCAGCGCCCGAGCTTGCGAGCCACCGGCTTGCGCGGGCGTTCACCGCGCGCGCGCGTTTCGAGGTAAGTCTTCGCATCGTGCCAGGGAACTGTCTTTCCCGTCGCCAGCAACCTTGCCCAGCGCTCGTCGGCGACTCGGTGAAACTCTTCATCCAACTCGACTTGCTCGACAGTTTGCGCAATCGCATCAAGAATGAAGGCATGAGCGGACTTGCCGGCGAGCTCGGCAGCCGCAGCCACTCGGCCTTTCAGGTCTTCCTCGATGCGGATAGTGGTCGTGGTCGTGGTCATGCATCACTTCTCATGGTGCGGATCACTGTAGCACTTACGTGCTACGCCGACAACGCACCTCGGAATCTCCACCGAGTGCGACTTTGCCGCCACTCGGTCTGAAGCAGCTTGGAGAGCGCCGGCTCAAGGGTTCGGATACAGCCGGGATTGAACCCCTTCGGCACAGAGTCGACCCCCTAAGACTGTCCCCACTCTTTGGGGATGCGTGAAGCCGCCTTGTTCTGCACAGTTCCAGACAACGCACAAACAAGGGGTGACGCCATGACTCATGCTCAACTGACAGGCCGACACGTTCGAATGCGCCGGAGCCTTGCGGCCACACTCGACTCGCTTCCATGGAATGTCGGCCGCCTCGACCGCCTGACGAGGAATGTGACGAGAGCCGAGAGGGGAATCTCGGCAGCCCGGGCGCAGGAAAAGTGCGACACACCGGCCTTGGCGCCCGAGCGCTGTGCGCAGTCGTCTCACGAATGGCTCGGGACCTTCGCGGCGCGCTTGATTCAGTTGCGCCCGGCAATGAGCGCCGACGCGGCGATGCGATACGCCGTGATGAGCATCCGCCACGCGATGGACCTCGACCCAACGCACGCCGCTGAACTTCTGGTCGCGGTCGAGCCGAGCGACACGCCGGTGATGCCCCGGAGCAGTGACGATCAGCGGGAGCCGCCATCGGCTCGGTACGAGGCCATGTTTGCCGGTCGCGCCCACGCCGACCGGTGAGCGACATTCCGGCCCCTCGGTCGAGGGCTTTGCCTCGCGACCGATGCAGCTCGGGCCGCGTACCGTGATCGGCGGCGGCGCCGCCCCTTGATCGGCGTCAACACGATCACAGGCCGCGTCCGCGAACATCGCACGGCTCGACCTCATCAACGCGGAAAGCCATCGAGATGCAAACGATTCACGCGGTAGCCGCTGCCCTGACCGGACTCGCCATCACCATCACGACCGGGAACGCGTGTGCCCAGGACGCACCGACCAGCCGCGATACCGTGAACCGCGCGGCGCACGTCTGCGTCGCGTGTCACGGCGACAACGGTCGCAGCGAGATCAAGACCATCCCGTCGCTGGCGGGGCAGACGCGGCCGTACCTGATTGCGCAGCTCAAGGATTTTCGCGCACAGGTCCGGGCTGAACCCGGCGAGCGCGGCTACATGTGGGGCATCTCCGCATTGCTCGACGACGCCACCATCGAAGGGCTCGCCGACCATTTCGCGTCGCAGACACCGGCACCCGGCAAGGCGGGCGATCCAGCGCGGGTGCGGGCTGGCCGGGCGATATTTGTCGCCGGCATCCCGGCACGCGGCGTTCGGGCCTGTGGGTCCTGCCACGGCGAAGGCGGCCGCGGCGCGCCGGGATTCCCGCGGCTGGCCGGCCAGCAGGCCGAGTACGTGTACGCCCAGCTCAAGGTCTTCGGGACCGCGTTGCGGCCGCACGGTCAGCTGATGCGGGCCGAGGTCAAGCCACTGTCGCCGGCGGAGCGGCGCGCCGTGGCCGAGTACGTGCAATCGCTGTGAGGCCTGCGCGCCGATGAGCGCATCCACGCCGAATGGCTCGACACGGGCGGGCGGTCGCTAGCTTTTCAGGGCCCCGAGGATGTCGTAGCACGCCCCCATCGTGTGGTAGTCCACCTTGCCGGCAGGACTCTTCTCGTCGGTCGTGTTGACGTTCTCGCGCGTCAGCAACCGAAACCATGCGCCGTGTCGATGGTCGATCCAGTGGCGCCAACAGTACGCCCACAAGCGGTCGTACCCATCCCAGTACACCGCCTTGCCCGTGCGCGCACCGAGCAGCGCGGCGCACGCCAGCGTTTCGGCTTGCACCCAGTGGTACTTGCGGTCGTCGCAGACGGCGAAGTCGGGCCCGAAACCGTAGAACAAGCCGCCGTGCTCTGTGTCCCATGCGTGTTCGAGCGCGCGCTCGAACAATGCCTCGGCGCGCGGCAGCAACCACGGCAGTGGCCGATGGCGCTCCAGGATCAGCAGGAGCTTGGCCCACTCGGTGAAGTGGCCCGGCTGGTAGCCCCATGGCCGGAAGATGTTGCTGCTGTCGTGGCGGTTGTAGTCCCAGTCGATCGACCAGTCGGCGTGATAGTGCTCCCACACCATCAGCCCGTCGGTCTGGGCGGTCTGGCGTTGCACGATGTGGTCGGCGAGCAGCGCGGCGCGGTCGAGGAAGCGCACGTCCTGCGTGGCCGCGAAGGCGGCCAGGCAGGCTTCCGTCGCGTGCATGTTCGCGTTCTGGCCGCGGTAGTCGGTGAGGCGCCAATGCACGTCTGCCTCGTCGGCGTACAGGCCGAATTCCGGCTGCCAGAAATGGCTCTCCATCAGCTCGAAGGTTTCGTACAAGCCCTCGCGCGCTTCGCCCATACCGGCGAGTGAGGCATGCGCATACGCGAGCAGGACAAACGCCAACCCGTAGCAATGGTGGGTGGTGTCCAGAACTCTGGCGCGCCGGCCGTCCCAATCGAGTTGCCACGCGTACCCGCCCGTGTCCGCGTTGCGATGCACGTCGCGCACGAATGCGAGCGCGTGGCGCAGGTTGTGCGCGTAGGCGGGCGTCTCGGGAAAGTGGCGCGCCGCCATGGCCCAGACGAAGACGTGGCGCGTGCTGCTGACCAGGTGCCGGGTGCGCGCATCGAAGACGGTGCCGTCGTCCTTCAGGAAGTGGAAGAAGCCGCCGCTCGGGTCGACCGCGCGCGGGTGGTAGAACGCCAGCGTGTGCCGCACATGCTGCAGAATCGCGGCGCGGCGATGAAAGTCTGGCGGCGTCGGGATCGTCATCGTGGTCGGTGCTGACAATGCGGTACGTGATCGGCGAGCGCCGAGGAAGGCGCAAACTCGAGACTGTGCCGCATCATGGCCTACCGTGCGCGGAGCTGACCACCCGATGCTGCAAACGCTGGCCATCACCGGCCCCATCTACCTCGTCATCGCGCTCGGCTTCCTCGCCGGGCACTTCGCCGTCTTCTCGAAGGCGGACATGCGCGTGCTCGGCAGCTTCGTCGTGAAGTTCGCGCTCCCGGCGCTCGTCTTCACCGCGCTGTCGCAGCGCCCGGTGAACGAGATCCTGAACGTTCGCTACATGCTGGACTACGCGGTCGGCTCGCTGGTCGTGATGCTCATCGCCTTCGCCTGGGGCTGGTGGCGGCAGGGCAAGAGCTTCACCTTGAGCGCGTTGTGCGGCATGGGCATGTCGAGCTCCAACAGCGGTTTCATCGGCTACCCGATCGCCGTGCTGGTGGTCGGGCCGGGCACGGCGGCGGTGGGGCTGGCGATGTGCATGGTGATCGAGAACCTGGTGATGATCCCGCTGACGCTGGCGATGGCCGACAGCGGCGAGTCTCGTGCCGGCAAGTGGCACCGCATCGTGCTGCAGTCGCTGGGCCAGCTCGCGCGCAACCCGATCATCCTGGCGATGCTCGGAGGCTTCGGCGTGGCGCTGCTCGGGCTGCCGATGGCCGGCGTGCTCGCGCGCACGATCAACATGCTGGCGATGTCGTCGACCGCGGTCTCGCTGTTCGTGATCGGCGGCGTGCTGGTCGGTCTGTCGGTCAAGGGGATGCGGCGCGACGTGTCGGCCATCGCACTCGGCAAGTTGCTCCTGCACCCGCTGGCGGTCGGGTTGATGGTCTGGCTGCTGCCGCCCGCCGACCCGAAGCTGCGCGCCGCCGCGGTCGTGTTCGCCGGCATGCCGATGCTCAGCATCTACCCGATCCTGGCGCAGAAGTACGGCTTCGAGGGGTTCTGCGCGGCGGCGCTGCTGCTCGCGGTGGTGCTCTCGTTCGCGACGATCAGCGTGCTGCTGTGGTTGCTCGGCCCGATCATGGGATGGCTGCCATGAGCGAGCGTCGCGTCCCGACAGTTCAGAACCCCCAGAAGCCCGGCGGCCGGCCGGCCAGCCAATAACCCGCGGCGGTGCCCGCCACGAGCCAGATCGTCACGACCACCACCGCGGCCACCGCACTCCGGGGGCGCTGCGATGCCTCCAGCGCTTTCTGACGCGAGGCCGTGAGAACGTCGGGCGGCAACAGGCGAATGACGACGAGCAGGCCCAGCGGAACGATCAGGAGGTCGTCGAGATAGCCCAGAACCGGGATGAAGTCGGGGATCAGATCGATCGGGCTCAGCGCATAGGCGGCCACCGCGACGGCCAGGGCCCGAAGCGCGAACGGCGTACGCGGATCACGTGCGGCGAAGTAGACCGTCATCACATCGCGCTTCAGTGCGCCGGCCCATCGCCTCAGCGCAGACACGAGAGACATGGGTGTGCGATCGCTGCGAGGGGGGGTGGTCCGGCGGGCCCGGCATCCGTGGAGGCCGGGCATTCGCTCAGCGACGGTGGTGCGAGGGCGCCAACGCGTACACGGGGGTCGGGATGCCTTCCATGCGCGCCTTGAGCTGCAGCGACAGGAACTGCGAATAGTGGCGCGACTGGTGCAGGTTGCCGCCGTGGAACCACAGCTGCGGCACCTGCGTCGGCTTCCACATGTTGCGCAACTCGCCTTCCCACGGGCCAGGGTCTTTCGGCGTGTCCGAGCCCAAGCCCCAGACCTTGCCGACGGTGTCGGCCGCCTCGGGCGAGATCAGGTCTGCGAGCCAGCCGTTCATCGAGCCGTAGCCGGTGGCATAGACGAGCAGATCGGCCGGCAGTTCGCTGCCGTCGCTGAGCGTCACCGAGTGCGGGTTGATGCGCTCGATGTTCACGCCGCTGCGCAGCTTGATGCTGCCGTTGGCGACCAGCTCGGAAGCGCCCACATCGATGTAGTAGCCCGAGCCGCGGCGCAGGTATTTCATGAACAGCCCCGAGCCATCGACGCCGAAGTCGAGCATGAAGCCGGCCTTCTCGAGCCGCGCGTAGAGATCGGCATCGCGCTTCTTCATCTCGTCATACACCGGCACCTGCATCGGCGCCATGATCTTGTAGGGCACCGAGGCGAAGATCAGGTCGGCCTTGTCGGTCGTGACGCCAGCCTTGACCGCGCTCTCGGAGTACAGGCCGCCGAGGGCCAGCTCCATCAGCGAATCCGACGGCGCGATGTGGGTCGAGCTGCGCTGGACCATCGTCACGTCCGCACCGTGCTCCCACAGCGCGGCGCAGATGTCGTGCGCCGAGTTGTTGGAGCCGAGCACCACGCACTTCTTGCCGCGCCAGGCCTCGGGCCCGGCGTGTTGGCTCGAATGCTGCTGCTCGCCCTTGAAGCTCTCGGCGCCGGTGATCTTCGGCACGCTCGGGTAGCCCGAGACGCCGAGCGCGAACACGAGTTGCTTCGGCCGCAGCGTGATCTCCTTGCCGGCACGCTCGACGACGACTTGCCACTCGTTCTTGGCAGCGTCGAAATGCGCCTTCTTCGCCGTCGTCGAGCCCCAGTAGTTGAGCTCCATCACCTTCGTGTACATCTCGAGCCAGTCGCCGATCTTGTCCTTCGGCGCGAACACCGGCCAGTCGTCGGGGAACGGCAGGTACGGCAGGTGGTCGTACCAGACCGGGTCGTGCAGGCACAGGCTCTTGTAGCGCTTGCGCCAGGAGTCGCCGGGCTTCTCGTTCTTCTCGACGATCAGCGTGGGCACGCCGAGCCGGCGCAGCCGCGCGCCGAGCGCGATGCCGCCCTGCCCGCCGCCGACGATCAACACATACGGCTGCTCGGTGGTGCCGAGCGCCGCCGCCTCGTCGCGGCGCTGTTCGAGCCAGGTCTTGCGGCCCGGGTGCACACCATGCTCCGCGCCCTTGACGCGGTGCTCGCCCTTGCGCTCCTCGAAGCCTTTCAGCTCGGTCATCGTCGTCAACAGCGTCCAGGCCTTGCCGTTGCGCAAGCGCAGATGGCCACGACCGCGCGCGACCGCGGTCTCGAACGTGAACCAGGCATCGACCACGCCGTCGGCCTCGGTCGCGTCGCCTTCGACGGCGAACGCCGTCGGCTTCGTGTCGGCGAGCCGGGCGGTCAGCATCGCGCGGATCGCTTGCGGGCCCTCCTGCGTGCAGATGTTCCAGGTGAAGGCGACGAGATCGCGCCAGTAGCAATCTGCATCGAACAGCGCGACGGCGGCTTCAACATCGTTGCGCGTCAGCGCCGACGTGAAGTCGGCGAGCCAGGCGCTCGCGCGCTGCGTGGGGTGGGTGGACAGGTCCGTCATCGAAGAACTCCTTGATGTGAACCCGACATGCCGGCACGGCCCGAGTTCCACGCGCATCATTCGCCGGCAAGCTCGCCACTGCCATAGGAATAACCCAATGACGAGCCGGATCCGTCGGGCACGAGCCGATCCGGGTCATGGAAGCGTCGCCGGCGACGAAAAGGGCTTGTCGGCGTCCACCACGAACATCACCAGCGCATGCAGATCAGCGGAGCCGCTGCTCGCCACTTCCATGGCTTTCTCGGCGCCTTGGCCGGGCTCGGTGTGCCCTGCGGCGACCTTCATCACCCGGGTCGCACTGCGAATGCTCTGCTCGCCGGAAAGCACGAAGAAGGCCTCCGAACCAGGATGGCTGTGAACCGGCGTGACACTGCCCGGAGGCCCGCTGGCATCGTTGATGCGGAGCAGATATGACTTGGCGCTGATCCGCGGTATGGGCCCGACTTCTGCCACCTTGGTGCCGCCTGATGAAGCGGCGCCGCTGTTGCCGAGCGAAAACAGCCAGACTTTCCCTTCCGACTCCACAACGAGTGACCAAGGCCCCGCAGCGGCCTGCGCCGGGGCCATCGAATCGAAGGTCTCGATCGTCCAGACCAAATCCCCAGCCGGCAATTCAGTCACCTTCCTCTCGGCCAATGGCTTGATCAGCAGGGGCTCGTGGGCGCATGCGAGCGTTTGCAAACAGAACACGGCAAGCGCGACGGCGGTGCGCGAGAGTGATTTCGTCAGCATGACGGCGATCTCCGGCAAGGCTTCGGATTGCCGATCGTATGGCAATGAAATTGCGGTGCCCTCCCCTAGCTTCGACAGGCCCTACCGAGTGCATTCAAAGCTGGCAGCCCGCGCGGCTTCTCCCGCCTTGTGGCGCGGCCACAGCGGCCACTGGCAGAGCGGCAGCGCACGCTTCACCGGGAACGGCACCTTGACCTCCTGCTCGACGATCTCCAGCGTGCCGGGCGCCCGGCCGCGCTCGACCCAGTCGGTGAGCACCGCCAGCATGTCCACATTGGCGGGTGCGCCGCTGCCGACGTGATCGACACCCGGCGTCGTGTACAGCCGCGCGAATCGATCGGTGATCTCTCGGCCCAACTTCGCCTGCACCGACTCGAAGTAGCCGATACCGGCATACGGACTCTGCGCATAGTCGGACAGGTACTCCAGCATCACCAGCTTCCCGCCACGGGCCTGAAAGGCAGACAGATCGGGGTCGGTCGAATCCATCAGTGCCGACACCTCGCGCACGCGGGCTGCATTCGCCTCGGGCGTGTAGCTCAGCAGGTCGGCCTTCGGGTCGCGGGCATAGAAATACTGGATGGCGCCGGCACCATAGAACCACGCGATGCCGTTGGCGGGCACCGGCGGCAGCGCCGGGGCGGTGCCGCCGAGCCACCAGGTCTGCCAGCCGCCGGTCGGGCCGAAGCTCGGCAACGCCTCGCCGCTCGGGCCGCGGCCTGGATACTCCCGCACGCCGTTGGCAAGATCGACGCCAAGGCGCAGCGGCGCGTGCAGTGTCTGAACGGCCTTGATCTGGGGGGCGGTCAGGCAAGCGTCGCTTGCCGTACCGGCGCAGCGCAGCTTGGTCACGTCGAAGCGTTGCCGGCAGCCCACCGGGTCGGCCACCAACCCGTCCGCCAGCCCGTCCGCCGCATCGCAGGCGGCCAGCACCGCGTCGTGCACGAGCTTGGTATGGGCCGGGCTGAGCCAGGCGTCGCCGCGCGTGGCCAGACCGTCGCGCAAGCCGGCGTGCTGCAGCCCCGTCCACGAGATCACCGGCACGCGCGCGAAGATGCCGTCGAAGTCGGCGGGGTAGCGCTGGGCCATCGTCAGCGCTTCGCGCCCGCCTTCGGAACTGCCCATGAAGTACAGCCGGTCCGGCTTGCGGCCGTAGGCGCGTTGGGTCAGCGCCACCGACACGTCGCGAACCTTCTTGTAGGAAGCGTGGGCGAAGTTGACCAGCGCTTCATCGTCGAGCGCAAAGGCCTGTGGAATGTCGGTGGGCTTGCTCTGGTGGCCCGAGTCGGTGCCGACGGTCACGAAGCCTTGCTCCAACGGCGTCGGTGTGTCGAAACGCTGCGCGGGTGGCAGGCCCAGCGCCGTGATCAACGTGCCGTTGAAGCCGCCGCCGCCATATTGCAGGCTGCGGCCATTCCATCGCGCCGGCAGGTTCACCTGGAACAGGATCGGCGGCGAACTCGGATTCACGGCGGCGATGCGGCCGAGCACGCGGCAGAAGGCCGAGGTGGCCGGCGTCACGCGGCCAGCGGGCGTCGGGCCGCGTTCGGCGACGGCCAGTGGCGTCGCGGCCATCCAGGTGGCCGCATCGATGGTGGCGGCGCCGCTGGCCAGACCGATGACCGACGCCGGAATCGGCGCCGTCAGCGCACCGCAAGCGACGGCCGGGTCAGGGCCGAGGGAGACCGGCCCCGGCGCCGTGCTGATGTCTGCGCATCCGATCAACAGGAGCCCTGCTGTCGCCGAGGCCATTGCACCGATAACCCAAACCCGATATCGATTCATGTGGTCATCTCCTGAGGCGCTGCGCGAGCGAGCTGCGTGATGGGGTGGTCAATTGTCTGTCGGAGCGCCGGCCGGTTGGTCCCAACCGCCGGTCGAGCCACCCACGCCTGCGACCGAGTACAGCGCCCCCGGCGCGTTGCGCGTCTGCTGGAACTCGGCCAGCGTCTGCCCGCGCATCGCCGCGTAGATGTGCAGGTTCGACACGCCGACGACCGCGCCGAACTTTTCGAGCATGAAGAAGATGACGCCGTAGTGGATCAGCCCGCGCCAGTCGCGCCGGCGCACGAGATCGCGCTCTTCGTCGCTGAGCTGGGCCGCGCGCATGCACACCGCCTCGTCGGCGATGAAGCGGGCGCGGTGCTCGGGCTCGATCAGCGCATGCAGGAACTTGTTCAAGCGATACGCCTTCACGCTGCGCTCGAAGTTGAACGGGTACGTGCCGTCGAGCTGCTCGACGCCGCGCAGTTGCTCGGCCATGTGCTGCCGGTGCCGCTCGGCCTCGCCCGCCACCGGCGCCGAGGCGCGGTTCTCGTAGACCGCGGTGGCGATGCCCGTCATCGATGGCAGGTAGTACGCCTGATGCACCTTGCGCACGTTGGCCGACATCGCGCCACGCATGATCAACCACATGATGACCTCGGCGCCCTCCATGCCGCCGAGCGTCGCGAGCTCGGCCTGCGTCATCTCGGTCAGGCGCACCGGGTCGTTCTCGATCAGGTCGAGGAAGCGCTCGTCCCATGGCGTGTTGTTGAACCCGGCGCGCTCGCCATGCACCTGGTGCGAAAGGCCACCGGTGGCAACGATCGCGACCTTCAAGTCCTGCGGGTAGCTCTCGATCGCGCGGCGCAAGGCCTGGCCGAGCCGGTAGCAGCGTCGCGCCGACGGCACCGGCGACTGCAGCACGCCGACCTGCAGCGGCACGATCGGAACCGGCCACGCTGGATCGTGCTCGCACAGCATCGACAGCGGCGAGAAGCAGCCGTGGTCGAGCGGTTTGTCCTGGAAGAACGACATGTCGAACTCGTCGGCCACGAGCGACTGGCCTATGTGATGCGCCAGGCCGGTGTGGCCGTTGACCGCCGGCAGCGCGCGCGCACCACCGCCCTCGTCGGCCACCTCGTAGCGCTCGCCGATGCCGAGTACGAACGCCGAGTAGTGGTCGAAGAAGAACGACGTGACGTGGTCGTTGTAGATGAAGAACAGCACGTCGGGCCGCTTCTCGGCGAGCCACTGACGCACCGGCGCGAAGGCGTGGAAGATCGGTGCCCAGACCGGGTCGTCCTGCTTGTTCTTGTCGAACGCGAAACCGATCGTGGGGGTGTGCGAGCAGGCGAGGGCGCCGATGATGCTGGCCATGGGGTTTGCTCCTCAGGTGGGTGGGCCGTCGAGATAGCGCAGCCCGGCTTCGGCCAGCTTCTCGCGCATCGCGTACATGTCCAGGCCGAGCACACCGTCGGCGAGCTTGGCGCGCTTGGCCGTTTCGAGCGCCTCGCGCTTCTCCGCGGCCTCGGCAACCTGCTGCGCGATGGCCGCCGGCACGACGACCACGCCGTCGATGTCGGCGATGACCACATCGCCGGGGCGCACCGCCGCGCCGGCACACACCACCGGCACGTTGACCGAGCCGAGCGTGGCCTTGATCGTGCCGCGCGCATGGATGGCGCGCGAGAACACCGGGAAGTTCATTTCGGCGAGGTCGCGCACATCGCGCACACCGCCGTCGATCACCAGGCCCTTGCAACCGCGCGCCTGGAATGAAGTGGCCAGCAGGTCGCCGAAGAAGCCATCGGCGTTGTCGGCGCCGTTGTCGATGAGGCACGCGGCCACCACCACATCGCCGGGCTGGATTTGTTCTGCGGCCACGTGCAGCATCCAGTTGTCGCCGGGTTGCAGCAGCACCGTGACCGCCGTGCCGCACAAGCGCGCGTCGGTGTAGATCGGGCGCATGTACGGCTTCATCAGGCCGGCGCGGCCCATGGCCTCGTGCACGGTGGCGACGCCGAAGCGGGCGAGCTTCGCGACCGCCTCGGGCGCGGCGCGAACGATGTGGCGGTACACGACGCCGAGTTCAGGATGAGCCATCGTCAGACTCCCTTGGCTTTGAGCGTGGCATCGAGCCGCGGGTAGACGCGCCGCGCGTTGGCCTCGAACACCTTGTGGCGGTCGCTCGCGCTGAGGCGCTGCGCCGCGTCGATGTAGCGGCGCGTGTCGTCGAAGGCGTGGCCGGTCTCGGGGTCGATGCCGCGCACCGCGCCGATCATTTCGGAGGCGAACAGGATGTTGTCGACCGGGATCACGGTGGTCAGCAGGTCGATGCCCGGCTGGTGGTAGACGCAGGTGTCGAAGAAGATGTTGTTCAGCAGGTGGTCTTTCAGCAGCGGCTTCTTCATCTCTTGCGCGAGGCCGCGGAATCGCCCCCAGTGGTAGGGCACCGCGCCGCCGCCATGCGGGATCACGAAGCGCAGCGTGGGAAAGTCGGTGAACAGATCGGAGGTCAGGCACTGCATGAACGCCGTCGTGTCGGCATTCAGGTAGTGCGCGCCGGTGGTGTGGAAGCAGGCGTTGCAACTCGTGCTCACATGAATCATCGCCGGAATGTCCCACTCGACCATGCGCTCGTAGAGCGGGTACCAGTGGCGGTCGGACAGCGGCGGCGAGGTCCAGTGCCCGCCTGAAGGGTCGGGGTTCAGGTTGATCGCGACGAAGCCATGGTCCTTCATGCACCGATCGAGCTCGGGCAAGCAGGTGGCCGGGTCCACACCCGGCGATTGCGGCAGCATCGCCGCGCCGATGAAATGATCGGGAAACAGGCCGGCGACGCGCGCGCACAGCTCGTTGCAGATCGATGCCCACGCGGCACTCGTCTCGAAGCCGCCGATGTGGTGCGCCATGAAGCTGGCACGCGGCGAGAAGATCGTCAGATCCAGTCCGCGCTCGCGCATCTTCGCGAGCTGGTTGGTTTCGATCGACTCGCGCAGCTCGTCGTCGCTGATGCGCAGCGACGCACGCGACGGCGTTTGCGCCGGGTCCGACAAGCCGGCGATCTGCAGGTGGCGCCATTGCTCCAGCGCTTTCGGCGCCGTGGTGTAGTGGCCGTGGCAATCGATGATCAAGACGCGCTCCTCGGAACGATGACATGGCCGCGAAACAGCGGCCGGGCGGTGCGCAGCAGCGCGGCGCCGGTGATGACGCGGTGCTGCGCGTCCATTTGCAGACGCACGGTGAACTCGCCGGTGGGGTGCTCGATCGACAGGTCGTGGGTGGCGGTCGGCGAGGTGCCGAACAGATCCGCCGCCACCGACCCGGGCAGCACGCAGGCCGATGCGACCGACACCGCACCGAGCACGCCGATTGCGTCGTGGCATTTCTTCGGAATGAAGGTGCGCGTGCCGAGCGTGCCGCCCTCGCGCGGCGGCGAAATGAGCGTCATCTTCGGCACGACCTTGGCGCTCACGTCGCCCAGGCCCATCAGCGGGCCTGCGGCCAGGCGGATGGCTTCGATACGGGCCTTCAGCGGCGCATTCGCATCCAGCTCGGCGGGCGATTCGAAACCGGTGCAGCCCAGCGCCTGCGCGTGCATCAGCACCACCGGCATGCCGTTGTCGATGCAGGTCACGTCCACCCCTTCGATGCGGTCGCGCGCATGCCCTGTGGGCAGCAGCGCGCCGCAGCTCGAGCCGGCGATGTCGGAGAAGCGCAGCAGGATCGGTGCGGCGCTGCCGGGCACGCCGCTGATGCGCGTCGTGCCGGCGTAGCTCACACGCCGCTGCGGCGTGCACACGACCGCCTCGCAATACGACGCCGTGTTGACCATGCGAATACGCACGACGGTCTCGCCGTCGAGCGCATCGATGAGCCCGGCTTCGATGGCGTAGGGCCCGACGCCGGCGAGGATGTTGCCGCAGGTGGGCGCGTAGTCGATACGCGACTCGGTGGCGACGACCTGGCCGAACAGGTAGTCGATGTCGGCGCGCGCGTCGATGCTGCGCGACACGATCGCCAGCTTGGTCGTCAACGGGCTGCCGCCGCCGATGCCGTCGATCTGTCGTGGCTCGCCGTGACCCATCGCCGCCAGCAGCAGCGCATCGCGGGCGACGGGGTCGGCCGGCAGCTCGTGCGCCTGAAAGAACGCCGCCTTCGAGGTGCCGCCGCGCATCAGCACGCACGGGATCGGGGCCATGTCGGACCCGACATCCACATCCTCGGATGAAGCGATTGAAATGCTGCTCGTCATGGCTGGGCAGTGTGACCCGCACAGCGCGAGCACGGTTTGCGTTCTGCTTGGTTTGCCATCTGATTTTCTTATCGCCCAGGGTTAACCCGATCGCCATCGGAAGCATCGCCCACAGAGGATGGCTGGGTGACGCACCATCGACTGCCCCAGAAAGTGATCACTCAGGCGGCGCCCACCGATCTCGGCATCAACCTTCGGCACTTGCATGTGTTCCTGTCCGTCTGCAATGCGGGCAGCGTCGCACGCGCCGCCGACGAGCTCTACCGCGTGTCGTCGGCCGTCACCCGATCGATCGGCGAACTCGAGATGAGCCTCGGCACGCCGCTCTTCGAACGCCGCGCTCGCGGCATGCTGCTCAACGCCTACGGCGAGTCGGTGCGGGTGCGGGCGCTGCACATCGAACAGGAGTTCGGCGCGGCGCGCAATGCCCTCGCGGCGCGCACCGAGCGCATCGCCGCACCGGATGCGCGCTCGCTGTTCGCGTCGATGCTGAACGGCCGGCGCCTCGCCGTGTTCGCCAGCCTCGCCGAGAAAAGAAACATGCCGACGGTCGCGCGCGAGTTCGGCATCACGCAGCCGGCGATCAGCGCCTCGTTGAAGGATCTCGAATCGCGCGTCGGGCTCGCGCTGTTCGAACGCTCGGCCCAGGGCGTCGCACCGACCGACGCGGGCGCGCTGATGGCGTTCCATTTCAAGCGCATCCTCGCCGAGCTGCGCCACATCATCCCGGACCTCGCCGCGCTCGAAGGAACGCTTCAGGGCACCGTCAACATCGGCGCGCTCCCGCTCGGAAGAACGCGCTTGCTGCCGTCCGCCATCGCGGGCGTGCTGGCGCGTCATCCGGGCCTGCACGTCACCACGGTCGAGAGCCCTTACGACGTGCTCGCGGCCGGCCTGCGCAGCGGCGACATCGATTTCATCCTCGGTGCGCTGCGCCCGCCGATTGAGGCCAAAGACCTGCACCAGGAAGCGCTGTTCGAGGACCGCCTCTCCGTGATCGTCCGCGCCGGCCACCCCCTGGCCGACAAGCGCCGGCTCGGCTTCGGCGACTTGCGCCGGGCGCGCTGGGTGTTGTCGAGACCCGGGTCACCGTCGCGGGAGTTGCTGGAGCGCGCTTTTCGTGAATCCGGGCAAGCGCCGCCGGCACCCGCGGTCGAGACCGGCGATCTCGCCATCCTGCGCGGCCTGCTGTTCCAGAGCGACATGTTGACGGCCATCTCCGCGCACCAGCTGCACTACGAGATTGAAGCGGGGACGCTCGTGATCCTCGGATTCCCGCTCGAAGAGACGCGCCGCCACATCGGGATCACCCAACGGCAAGGCGCGTTTCCGTCACCGGGCGCGCGCTCTCTCGCGGAAGAGATTCGCGCGGAGGTGGATCGTTCGGTCGAGCGCGCCGCGATCGTTATGCAGTGAGGTATATTTCGATTTTGGATGGGGTCGCTGTTGTCGACTCCGCCTCCGCCTCTCGGAATGCCGATGAACCGCACTCTGCTGCGCCGCTGTGTCGGCGCTTCCTTGCTTGTTCTGCTCGTCGCGACGGCCCATGCCGCCGACCTGACCGTCTCCGCCGCCGCGAGCCTGACGAACGCCTTCAGGGAACTCGGCCCGACGTTCGAGGCGCAGAACCCCGGCACGACGGTCGTCTTCAACTTCGCGGCGTCTGATGCGCTGCTCGGGCAGATCGCCAAGGGCGCGCCGGCCGACATCTTCGCGTCCGCCGACCGGGAGGCGATGGACCGCGCCGACGCGCAGAAGCTGCTGGGCGCAGGCTCGCGCCGCGACTTCGTCAGCAACGCGCTGGTGATGATCGTGCCGGGCGACAGCGCGCTCGGCCTGAAGACGCCGGCCGGCCTGCAGAGGCCGGAGGTCAAGCGCGTCGCGATCGGCAATCCGGCGAGCGTGCCGGCCGGGCGCTATGCGAAGGGCGCGCTCGAAGCCGCCAAGCTGTGGTCGGCAGTCGAGCCGAAGGCGGTGATGGCGCAGAGCGTGCGGCAGGCGCTCGACTACGTGGCCCGCGGCGAAGTCGAGGCCGGGTTCGTCTACGCGACCGACGCGGCGATCATGAAGAACAAGGTCAGGGTCGTCGCGACGATCCCGACCGAGACTGCGATCGCCTACCCCGTCGCCGCGGTCAACGCCAGCCCGAACCCGGAGGCGGCGCGCAAATGGCTCGATTTTCTGCTCACGCCCGCGGCGCAAACGGTGCTCGCACGCCACGGCTTCGGCAAGCCGTAACGCGCGGATGGACGCTTCCGTATGGATCACGCTGGCACTGACGCTGAAGGTGGCCGGCTGGGCGACGGCGATCAACCTGGTGCTCGGCGTGGCCGTCGGCTGGCTGTTGGCGCGGCGCCGCTTCGTCGGCCGCGAGTTCGTCAGCGCATTGCTGACACTGCCGCTGGTGCTGCCGCCCACCGTGGTGGGCTACTACCTGCTGGTGGTGATCGGCAAGCGTGGCTGGCTTGGGGCTTGGTTGAACGACACCTTCGGCATCACCTTGATCTTCACGTGGCAAGGCGCGGTGATCGCGGCCACGGTCGTGGCCTTCCCATTGATCCTGAGTTCGGCGCGCGCGGCATTCGAGGCGGTCGACCCGCAACTCGAACGGGCGGCGCGCGTGCTCGGTCTGAATGAATGGGCCGTGTTCTTTCGCGTCACGGCGCCGATGGCCTGGCCCGGCATCATGGCCGGCACGCTGCTCGTGTTCGCGCGTTCGCTGGGCGAGTTCGGCGCCACGCTGATGGTGGCGGGGAGCATTCCAGGCCGCACGCAAACGCTCTCGGTGGCCGTGCACGACGCGGTTCAGGCGGGCGACGACGCGACCGCCAACCTGCTCGTCGGCATCATCTCGATCACCTGCATGGTCGTGCTGCTGGCCGCCGGGCGCTTCGCACCCGTGTGGCGGCGACGCCTGAGATGAGCTTCGACATCGACATCGTCAAGGCGGTGCACAGCGAGCGCCGCAGCTTCGAGCTGCAGGTTCGCTTCACGACGAACGCGCGGCGCACGGTGATCTTCGGGCCATCGGGCGCCGGCAAGAGCCTGACGCTGCTGGCGATCGCTGGCCTGCTGACACCGGACAGCGGCCGCATCGCGTTCGATGGCGAGGTGCTCTTCGATCACGGTGCCGGCATCGACCGCCCGGCGCGCAGCCGCGGGTTCGGCTACCTTTTCCAGGACTACGCGCTGTTCCCCAAGCTGAACGTGAGGCAGAACATCGCCTTCGGCTTGCGGCATGGGCTGCGCAACCCTTCGGCGAACGTCAGCGGTGACGCCATCGAACACTGGCTGCGCGCATTCGAGTTGCAGGCGGTCGCGGCGCAGCGCCCGGACGAGCTCTCCGGCGGGCAGCGCCAGCGCACGGCACTGGCGCGGGCCCTGGTGCATTCGCCGCGCGCCTTGCTGCTGGACGAACCCTTCTCCGCGCTCGATCCGGAGCTGCGCGAGCGCATGCGTGCCGAGCTCGACGAGCTGCTGCGGCGCATCGACGTCCCGGTACTGATGATCACGCACGACCCCGACGACCTGGCGTGGTTCGGCGATGAAGCGCTGTACCTGCGCGACGGCCGGATCGGCGAACGCCCTGCGGCCCTCACGCCCCCGAAGAGATGGCCGGCCAACGCCACCAGTTGAGCATCGGCGCCGATCTGTGGCTCACGCTCGACGGCCACAACCTGGCGGGCGCCCGGCGCGTGGCGCTGCTCACCCGGATCAAAGAGGTCGGCTCGATCACCCAGGCCGCGAAGGATGTCGGCTTCAGCTACCGCGGCGCCTGGAACGCCATCGAGGACATGAGCAACCTCGCCGGCGAGCCGCTGCTGGAGCGCATGGCCGGTGGCAAGGGGGGCGGCTTCACACGCCTCACGCCGCGCGGCGAGAAGCTGGTGCAGAACTTCGCGCTGATCGAGCAGGAACACGCCCGCTTCGTGAACCGGCTGAACCGCAAGGCCGAGGGCCTGACCGAAGACTACTCATTGGTGGAGAGCATCGCGATGAAGACCAGTGCCAGAAACCAGTTCGCCGGCACCGTGCACGCAGTGCGCGGCGGCGCCATCAACGATGAGATTGAACTCAAGGTAATCGGCGGCCTGCGCATCGTCGCGACCGTGACGCACGAGAGTTGCATCGATCTGGGGCTCAAGAAGGGCGCGAAGGCGTTCGCGCTGGTCAAGGCCTCGTCGATCATGCTGATGACCGATGCGGGTGACGTGCGGCTCTCGGCGCGCAACCAGTTGGCCGGCACGGTGACACGAATCGTGCCCGGCGCGGTGAACACCGAAGTGGTTCTCGAATTGCCTGGCGGCGGCTCGGTAGCGGCGATCATCACGAATCAGAGCGCCACGACGCTGCGCCTCGCACAAGGCAGCGCGGCCACGGCGATCTTCAAGGCCTCCAGCGTGATCCTCGGCGTCGCCGCCTGACGCCGGCCGAAGTTCCATCTTCTTGGGGATGTCGAATCCCGCGCCGCCCGACTAATGTTGGTGCATGCGCGACGCTCACGTCGGCATCTGCGGGGAGCACACCATGAGCGAATCAAAGGCGGCAAATTTTCGGTTGATCACGGCCATCATCGCCGTGCTCGCGGTGATCGCGTACAGCGGCGTTCAGACAACCGAGCCGCCGGGGAAGATCCCGCAGCCGGCATCGGCATCGGTCGCGGCGGAGCCCGAGTTCTCGAACTTCGTCTCGTCGGGCGGGTTGGTGCCCGACAGTGCGCCGACGGTTCCGTCCGCAGACCAAGCGGTGGGGCACGCGGCCGTCAAACACGCCGAATCGACGGAGCCCGCGACCTTCTGAGCCGCCGCCGAGCGCTCAGGCCGCCAGCGCACGCGCCGGCTGGCGTTTTCGGGCCGGCTTGATGGGCTTCGCTGCACGTTGCGGCATGCCGATGATCTGCGTCACCGTCCAGCGCACCTGATCCTGCATCGCGCGAATCGCGCCCGCATCGCCGGAGACGTGCTTCAGCAGGCACTGCTGGAACAGGCCGTCGAGCATCGCGTAGATCACGGCAGGTTGAACTTGCAGCGGCTTGCCGGCGAGCTCGGCGAGGCGCGACATCACGCGCCAGATCATGTTCTCCAGGCTCTTGTCGAGCTCGGCCACGTCGGCGCGGAACGCTTCCTCGAACAGCGACTGCGCGCGCAGGTCGTACCAGAGCCGGTGCAGCGGTGCCTCGGTGCGCACGGTCTCGCCCAGGCTTGCGGTGAAACCGTCCACGAGTTCGTCGAACGTGGTCGCCTGCAGCGTGACCTGGTCGTAGCGCGTCACGCAGCGCGCCTTGTATTGGCGCACGCTGCACAGGATCAGATCCAGCTTGTCGCTGAAGTAGTAGTGCAAGACGCCGTGCGAGAACTCGGAGTTCTGCGCGATCTCGCGCAGGCTGGTGCGCGCATAGCCGAGCTCGGCCAGCGTCTGCAACGCGGCCTCGCCCAGCTCGGCGCGCCGCTCCGCGAATTTGTCGACTCGTGCTCTCGGGATTCTGTCCATGGATTCGGTGTGCGCAACTGCCAGGAAGATAGCACGAGCCTCTCGCGCCGCCGCGGCCCGCGGCCGTGACCGAACCCCGTGAAAACACTCCCTTGACACTTGCCCAAGGAAATCTTGACACTCGTCAAACAACATCCCACCACGACGGAGACACACCATGACGAAGTTCGATCTGACAGGCCGCAAGGCGCTGGTCACCGGGGGCGCACGCGGCCTCGGCGAAGGCATGGCACAGGCGCTCGCAGCGGCTGGCGCCTCGGTGATGATTGGCGACGTGCTCACGTCGCTCGGCCGCGACGTGGCCGGCAAGCTCGCGGGCTCGACGAAGAGCGGCGCCAAGGCCGGCTTCGTGCAGCTCGACGTCACCAAGGAAGAGGACTGGGCCGCGGCCGTCAAGGCCACGATCGAGACGCTCGGCGGCTTCGACATCCTGATCAACAACGCCGGTATCGAAGTGACCGCGCTGGTCGCCGAGATCGAAGCCGACTCGCTGCGCAAGATGCTCGACGTGAACATCGTCGGCACGGCGCTCGGCCTCAAGCACGCGTTCCGTGCCATGCGCCCGGGTGGCACCGCCGGCAAGGGTGGCGCGGTGGTCAACATCTCGTCGGTGGCCGCGACGATCGCGTTCCCTGCGATCGCCGGCTACTCGGCCACCAAGTCGGCGGTCGACCGCCTCACGCGCGTGGGCGCGATGGAAGCCGGCAAGCTCGGCTACGGCGTGCGCGTGAACTGCATCTACCCGGGCCTGGTGCCCACCGAGATGGGCATGAAGCTGGCGGCCGACGTGGTCGCGGCGGGGCTGTTCGCATCGCCCGAGGCGGCGGTCGGCGCCATCATCGAGCAGACGCCGTCGGGCCGCCTCGGCGAGGTCAGCGACATGGCCGACGCGGTCGTCTTCCTGTGCTCCGACGCCGCGCGCTTCATCACCGGCGCCGGCCTGCCGGTGGATGGCGGCATGGGCATGTGACCCGCACAACACCAACCCACGAATCGAGACAAACCATGAGCAAGAAACCCGTCGTCGTCTATGGCGCCTCCGGCTACACCGGCCGCCTCGTGTGCGAATACCTGCGCGAGTACAACATCCCGTTCATCGCCGCCGGGCGCAGCGCGGAGAAGATCCACGCCGCAATGAAGTCCAATGTGGCCGGCATCGAGACCGCGAGCTATGAGGTCGTCGAGGTGGCGCACTCGGTAGATGCGCTGACGAAGCTGTTCAGCGGCGCCTCGGTGGTGTTGAACACGGTCGGCCCGTTCGCGAAGTTCGGCTCCGAAGTGGTTCAGGCCTGCCTCGCGGCGAAGTGCCACTACACCGACACGACCGGCGAGCAGGATTGGCTGATCACGCTCGAGCAGGAATTCGGCGTGCAGTTCGCGAAGGCCGGCCTGCTGCTCTCGCCCGGCCTGGCGCAGATGTACACCACCGGCGAGATCGCGGCGCAGCTGTGCCTCGAAACGCCGGGGCTGGACACGCTGGACATCGCGGTGTTCTGGGGTGGCAGCCCGACGATCGCCTCGACGCAGACGATCCTGGTCAACGCCGCGATGGCCAAGGCCTATTACCTGGAGCAGAACCAGTACGTCGAGTGGCAGCCGGATGCCGGGCTGCAGAGCCTGTCGATTCCCGGCCAGCACGAGGCCGCGCTGGCCCTGCCCTGGGGCGGCACCTCGCACCCGGTGTGGTTCAAGAAGGATCCGCGCGTCGCCACTGTCAAGGTGCTGGGTGGCGTGTTCAACAAGGCGTTGATGCAGGGCGTTCCGCTGATCGTCGCCGCCGCGCTCAAGGCCACCGAAGGCATGAACGACAAGGACCGCTACGCCGCGCTGGTGCAGACCGCATCCACGGTGATGAACAGCATGCCGCCGCGCGAGAACCCGCGCATCAACAAGTCGGTCGATTCGGTGCACGCCTCGGGGCCGCTGGCGCGCGCGCACTGCGTCATCTTCGGCAACTGCAACTACAAGCAGACCGGCCTGCTGCAGGCGTTTGCCGCGGCCGCGCTGCTGCAGCAGGCGCCCAAGCGGGTCGGCTTCGCGTCGGGCTGCCAGGCGTTCGGCCACCACGAGTTGCTGGGGGCCCTGCGCAGCTTCGGCCTAGTGCAGGCACCGGTGCTGACCGTGCACAAGTGACCCGTCGATGCGCCTGATCGACTACTTGGACAAGGGCGCCCAGCTGGGCGCTGCGTCACCCTGCCTGACGATGGGTGACGCGGATCTCAGCTACGCCGAGGTGCAACGCATCAGCCACCGCGTCGGCCGCGGCCTGCAGCGCGCCGGCATCCAGCCCGGCGACAAGGTGGCGGTGCTCGCGAGCAACGACGCGCAGGCCTTCGCCTGCGTCTTCGGCATCTCGCGCGCGGGCGCCGTGTGGTGCCCGGTCAACCCGCGCAACGAGACCAGCGAGAACCGCTTCGTGCTCGATGCCTTCGATTGCGCCGGCCTGATCTTCCACAGCAACTACGCGACCATGGTCGAGCAGATGCGCGCCGAGTTGCCGAAGGTGAAGGCGCTGGTCTGCCTCGATCGGGCGCTGCCGTTCGCGCCGTCGATGGCGCAGTGGCTGGAAGGCATCGCCGACACACCGCTGGACGTGACGCCGATCGACGACGTCGCAATGATCGCCGGCACCGGCGGCACGACCGGCCGGCCCAAGGGCGTGATGCTGTCGGGCCGCAACCTCGAAACCATGTCGGCGCTGACGCTGATGGGCTACCCGTTCGACGGCCGACCCGTCTACCTCGCGCTCGCACCGCTGACGCACGCCGCCGGCGTGCTGTGCCTGCCGGTGATGGCGCTGGGCGGGCGCGTCGTGATCATGCCCAAGCCCGATCTGACGGATTTTCTGGCGCTGATCGAGCGCCACCGCGTCACCCACACCTTCCTGCCGCCGACGCTGGTCTACATGCTGTTGCAGCACGAGAAGCTGGCGAGCACCGACCGCAGCTCGCTGCAATGCTTCTGGTACGGCGCCGCGCCGATCTCGGCAGCGCGGCTCGAAGAATCGCTGACGAAGATCGGCCCGGTGATGGCGCAGCTCTTCGGCCAGACCGAGGCGCCGATGATGATCTCGATGATGGCGCCACGCGATCACTTCAACGCCGACGGCTCGGTGGCGCGGCAGCGGCTGGCCTCCGCCGGCCGGCCCGGCCCGCTGGTGCAGGTCACGACGATGAACGCCGACGGCGCGCTGCTCGCCACCGGCGAGACGGGCGAGATCGTGATCCGCTCCTCGCTGGTGATGTCGGGCTACTACAAGGATGCCGCGGCCAGCGCCGAGGCCTCGCGCTTCGGCTGGCACCACACCGGCGACATCGGGTTTCTGGACGCCGACGGCTTTCTGTACATCGTCGATCGCGCCAAGGACATGATCATCACGGGCGGCTTCAACGTCTACTCGGTCGAGGTCGAGCAGGCACTGATGCAGCACCCGGACGTGCAGGACAGCGCCGTCGTCGGCCTGCCCGACGACAAGTGGGGCGAGCGCGTCGTCGCCGTGCTGCAACTCCACAAGGGGCGCGAACTCGACACTGCCGAGCTGATGGCCTTCGTGAAGGCGCGCATCGGCAGCGTCAAGACGCCCAAGCAGATCGAGATCTGGGACGACCTGCCGCGCTCCAAGGTCGGCAAGGTGATGAAGAAGGACGTGCGCGCCGAGTTGTTGAAGAAGACAGGGGGCTCGACGTGAGCAGCAAGGTGTTCGTCGCCGGCGTCGGCATGATCCCGTTCGTCAAACCGGGCGCGAACGATCCCTACCCGCTGATGGCGCAGGTTGCTGGCCGCCAGGCGCTCGCCGACGCCGGTGTCGAGTACGACGACATCCAGCAGGCCTACGTCGGCTACGTCTACGGCGACTCGACCAGCGGCCAGAAGGCGGTTTACGGGCTGGGCATGAGCGGCATCCCGATCGTCAACGTCAACAACAACTGCTCGACCGGCTCGACCGCCCTCTTCCTCGCGCGCCAGGCCATCGCCAACGGCGCGGCCGATTGCGTGCTCGCGCTCGGCTTCGAGCAGATGAATCCGGGCGCGCTCGGCACCGTGTTCAACGACCGGCCGAGCCCGTTCGCGGATTTCGACCGCGAGGCCGAGGCCCTTGTCGGCATGCCCGAGTTGCCGCTCGCGCTGCGCTACTTCGGCGGCGCGGGTCTCGCGCACATGAACAGGCACGGCACGCCGCTGGAAGCCTTCGCGCAGGTGCGCGCCAAGGCCAGCCGGCACGCGGCGCGCAACCCGCTGGCGCTGCTGCGCAAGGAGCTGACGGCCGACGACGTGATGAACGCCCCGATGCTCTGGCCCGGCGTGCTGACGCGCCTGATGGCCTGCCCGCCCACCTGCGGCGCGGCCGCGGCGGTGCTCGTGTCGGACGCCTATGCGCGCCAGCACGGCCTGCGCACCGATGTCTTCATCCGCGCCCAGGCGATGACGACCGACCGGCCCGATTCGTTCGAGAGCCACGACATGATGAGCCTCGTCGGCTACGGCATGAGCCGGGCGGCGGCGGGCCAGGTCTACGAGCAGGCCGGCATCGGCCCGGCCGATCTCGACGTGGTCGAGCTGCACGACTGCTTCGCGCAGAACGAGCTGATCAGCTACGAGGCGCTGGGCCTGTGCCCGGAAGGTGGCGCCGCGGCCTTCATCGCCTCGGGCAACAACACCTACGGTGGCAGCGTCGTGACCAACCCGTCGGGCGGGTTGCTGTCGAAGGGTCACCCGCTCGGCGCGACCGGGTTGGCGCAATGCTACGAACTGACACATCAGTTGCGTGGCAGCGCCGATGAACGCCAGGTGCCAGGCGCGCGGCTGGCCCTTCAACACAATCTGGGCCTCGGCGGGGCTTGCGTCGTGACGCTGTACGAGGCGGGCTGACGCGAGAAACCGGCCGGGAGGCCGACCCTTGATGATTCTTTACCGACCCGGGCGCCACAGTCGGGTGTGATCTGCACGCTGCGTGCAACTTTCCCCGCCCGGCAGCACTCAGGGAATTTGACGCGGGAATATACTCACCGACAAGGTCGATTTAAGTCAAATTTACACAGCTGCACCGCAGGGTCACGGCGAACACAAGGGGTCAACGATGGGTGCCAAACTCAAGGTCGCGGGGTGGCTTGCCTTCGGCGCCGTTGCCGGCGCGCTTACGACGATGCAATTGCAGGCCACGGCCCGCAACGGCGTTTCGCAGCTTCCGCTCGAAGAATTGCAGCAGATGGCTGCCGTCTTCGGCATGATCAAGACGGACTACGTTGAGCCCGTCGACGAGAAAAAGCTGATCGGCGATGCGATCACCGGCATGGTCGCCGGCCTCGATCCGCACTCGCAATACTTCGACAAGAAGACCTTCAAGGAATTCCGCGAAGCCACGACCGGCCGCTTCATCGGCATCGGCATCGAGATGGCGATGGAAGACGGCCTGGTGAAGGTCGTGAGCCCGATCGAAGGCTCGCCGGCCTTCCGTGCCGGCATGAAGAGCGGCGACCTGATCACCAAGATCGACGACACCATCGTCAAGGGCCTGACGGTCGATCAGGCCGTCAAGCGCATGCGCGGCGAGCCCAACACCAAGGTCGTGCTGATGGTGTTCCGCAAGAGCGAGAGCCGCACCTTCCCGGTCACCATCGTGCGCGAAGAGATCCGCACCCAGAGCGTGCGCTCCAAGGTCATCGAGCCCGGCTACGCCTGGCTGCGCGTGAGCCAGTTCCAGGATCGCACGGTCGAAGACTTCGCGAAGAAGCTCGAAGAGATCTACAAGCAGGAGCCCAACCTGAAGGGCCTGGTGCTCGACCTGCGCAATGATCCGGGCGGCCTGCTCGATGGCGCCGTCGCGATCTCGGCAGCCTTCCTGCCCAGCGACGTGGTGGTGGTGTCGACCAACGGCCAGATCGCCGACTCGAAGCAGACCTTCAAAGCCTCGACGAGCGACTACCTGCGCCGCGGCGGCAGCGACCCGCTGAAGCGCTTGCCCGAGGCCGTCAAGCGCGTGCCGCTGATCGTGTTGGTGAACGAAGGCTCGGCCTCGGCCAGCGAGATCGTCGCCGGCGCGCTGCAAGATCACAAGCGCGCGATCGTCATGGGCGCCCAGACCTTCGGCAAGGGCTCGGTCCAGACCGTGCGCCAGCTCTCGCCCGAAACGGCACTCAAGATCACGACCGCGCGCTACTACACGCCGAGCGGCGCGTCGATCCAGGCCAAGGGCATCGTGCCCGACGTGATGCTCGACGAAACGCCCGAAGGCAACCTGTTCGCCGCGCTGCGCACGCGCGAGGCCGATCTGGAGAAGCACATCACCAGCGGCCAGGGCAGCGAGCAGAAGGACGAAGCCCGCGAGAAGGCGCGCGACGAAGCGCGCAAGAAGCTCGAGGACGAAGCCGCCAAGCGCGCCGCCAACAAGGATCTGAAGCCGCCGCCGGAGTTCGGCAGCGCCGATGACTTCCAGCTCGTGCAGGCCCTGAACCGGCTCAAGGGCAAGCCGGTGCTGGTCAGCAAGACGGCCGTCGAGCGCAAGGCCGAGACCGAGACCACGAACTGAACGATGACCAGTTGCTGCGGTATTCGCGGCACATCCTGCTCGACGACATCGGGATCGAAGGCCAGCGCAAGCTGCTCGACGCGCATGCGCTGGTGATCGGCGCCGGCGGGCTGGGTTCACCCGTCGCGCTGTACCTGGCCACGGCCGGTGTCGGCACGATCACGATCGTCGATGGCGACACGGTCGATCTCACCAACCTGCAGCGCCAGATCGCGCACAACCTGTCGCGGGTCGGAGAACCGAAGGCGAGCTCGGCGGCGCAGACGATGCGCGCGATCAACCCCGATGTGCGCGTGTACGCATTGCATGAGCGCGCCGACGCGGCCCGCCTCGATGCGCTGGTCACCGCGGCCGATGTCGTGATCGATTGCAGCGACAACTTCGCGACGCGGCATGCCGTCAACGCGGCGTGCGTCGCACACGCGAAGCCGCTCGTCTCGGGCGCGGCGATCGGCTTCGATGGCCAGCTCTCGGTCTACGACACGCGCGATGCAACTCACCCGTGCTACGCCTGTCTGTTCCCGGCCGATGCGGTGTTCGAGGAGGTGCAGTGTTCGACGATGGGCGTGTTCGCCCCGCTCGTCGGCATCATCGGCAGCCTGCAGGCGGCCGAGGCGCTGAAGCTGCTCGCCGGCATCGGCAGCTCGCTCGCCGGGCGCCTGCAGATGCTGGACGCGCGCACGATGGAATGGACCGAGATCGCGACGGCGCGCACCCCCGCTTGCGCGGTCTGCGCGGCCCGAATCACGCCGACGTGACGCGGGCGGTGCGTCAGGCGCCCGCTCTCAGGCTCGTCATCATCGCGTCGCCGATCTCGATGCCGCTCGCCTGCGCCGCCACCAGCAAGGCCTCGCGGCGCGCGCCCGGCAGGCGCACGCCGTCGTCCATGAGCATCTCGCGCACCAGCACCTCGACGCGGTTCAGGAAGCTCTCGCGCCCGGCCAGCGCACCTGGGTCGATCACGATGAAGGTCTGACCGAGGTGCGGGCGGTTGCCCGCATCGACGAAGAAGCTCGAGGCCTCGAAGCCGAAGTTGGCGCCGATCAGCGCGGTGACGAGCAGTTCGACGACGAGCGCCAGCATCGCGCCTTTCGGGCTGCTCGCAGCGCCGATCGGCAGCATCGAGCCGTCCATGCCGGCCTGCGGGTCGGTCGTCGGCGCGCCATGCGCATCGAGCGCCCAGCCCTCGGGAATGGAGCGCCCCTCCTTCGCGGCCATCATCAGCTTGCCGCGCGCGACCTCGCTCAGGCTCAGATCGATCATCAGCGGCACGCCGTCGCGTCGCGGGAAGATGGCCGCGACCGGGTTCGTGCCGAAGATCGGGTGCCGCCCGCCCGCGGCCGGCATCGCCGACGGCGAGTTCGAGAAGCCGAGCCCGACCATGCCGGCCTCACTCACCGCGCGCAGGTGATCGACGACGACGCCGCAATGGTGGCTGTTGACCACGCCGACAACGCTGATGCCGAACTCGCGCGCCCGCGCGATCGCCTCTTGCACCGCCAACTCGCAGGCGACGAACGCCAGCCCTTCCTGCGCGTCAACGATCGCCGCGCCGCCCTGGCTGCGCGTCACGCCAGGCACGGCCGCGACGTTGACGCGGCCATTGCGCAGGTGACCGCCGTACTGCGCCACGCGGCTCAGCCCATGCGAGACGAGCCCCTGCGCTTCCGCCAGCACGAGCGCTCGTGCCGCGGCCTGTGCCATCGCCGCGCCGGCGCCGGCGCGTTGCAGTGCGGCGGCGACGAGCTCGCGCGCCGCGTTCATCGTGATGCGTTCCATCGGCCTCATTCTTCCAGAACGCGCAGCACAGGGCGCGGGGTTCGAATTCAGAACGGCGCGTCAGTCATTCATATGAGCTGTATCACACGATTGATATGAATGATACAACTGTATACTTTCGTTCCATGCCGTCCGCATCCGCCGCATCCGTGTTCGAGGCCATCTCGCCCGAGGCGGCGGGCATGCCGCTGTACCGGGTCGTCAAACGCTCGCTGCTGAACGCGATCGAATCGGGCAGCTGCCCGCCGGGCGGGACGCTGCCGAGCGAGACCGAGATCGCCGGTGCGATGGGCGTGTCCATCGGCACGCTGCGGCGCGCGGTGGACGAGCTCGCGGCCGAGCACATCCTGGTGCGCCGTCAGGGCCGCGGCACCTTTGTCGCGACGCACGGCACCGATCGCTTCCTGTTCCAGTTCTTCCATATCGAACGCGCCGACGGGTTGCGCGAGGCACCGCTCGTCGATCTGGTTTCGTTCGAGCGCATCCGCGTCGACGACGAGCCCGCGCGCGCGCTGCGGCTGCGCGCCGGCGAGCCGGTGATCCGGATCGAAAACCGGCTGCGCCTGCAGGGCAGCGCAGTGATCTACGACCGCCTCACGCTGCCCTCGCTGCTCTTCAAGGGCCTCACCGAGAAGCGCTTTCGCGAGCGGCCAGGCACGATCTACCAGCTCTATCAATCGGACTTCGGCATCTCGGTGCTGCACGCGAACGAGCGCGCGCGGGCCGGTGCCGCCGATCGCGATGCTGTGCGGGTGCTGGGTCTCGCGCACGGCCAGCCGGTGATGCAGGTGCATCGCACCGCGCTGACCTTCGGCGACCGGCCGGTCGAGCACCGTGTCTCCATCATCAATACCGCACACCACGATTACGTGAGCGTGCTGTCACGCCCTGCAGGCCCACATGACTGACCTCTCCAAGGCATCGCGCGCGGCCGAACAGGCCGCCTACGCGGCGGGCACGCATCTGCGCGCCTCGCGCTCCCGGCTCTCGGAGGTCGTGATCACCCATCAGGATCCCGGGGACGTCGTGAGCGCGATCGTCCGCGAGGCGCAGGCGTTGATACGCGATGTGGTGGTGCGCGCGTTCCCCGGACACGGCTTCATCGGCGAAGGGGATGGCGCCGACGCCAGCGTGCTGCTGGCCGATGCCCAACCGCACTGGGTCGTCGATCCACTCGACGGCGTGGCGAACTACCTGCGCGGCTACCCGCAGTACGCGGTCTCGATCGCGCTGGTCGAGGCCGGTGAGCCGGTACTCGGCGTCACCTACGACCCGATTCGCGATGAGTTCTTCGGTGCGATCCGTGGCCGCGGCGCGGTGCTGAACGGCCAGCCGATTCAGCGCGCACCGCCGCGCCCGGCGATCGAGGCGCTGGCCGCCACCGTGTTCCCGAAGCCGACCAGCCCGCTGATGCCGCGCTACATGGCCGAGTTCGGCCGGGTGCTGCGGGCTTTCAGCGGCGTGCGCCGTTCCGGCTCGATGGTGCTGGAGTTGGCCTACCTCGCCGCCGGCCGCATCGATGCGTTCTGGGCCCACGGCATGGGCCCGCGGGATGCCGCCGCCGGCATCGTGCTGCTGCGCGAGAGCGGCGCACTGGTGCAGGCCCGCGACGGCCGACCGCTGCTCGCCAGCGGCTCGCTGCTGGCCTGCACACCGACGCTCTACGAGCCCTTCCTGAGCCTGCTGGCGGACGCATAGATGGCGCACCTGGCCTCACGAGTACGCGAGGCCACCCGCCGAGCGGGTGCTCAGGCCGCCGAGGGCCACGCAGTGGGCCTCTTCGTGGCCCATGGCGGCCCGGCGCTGGCCTGAGGCCGACGCTTTCTGCACTGCCTTGCCTTAAGCTCTCGGGCATGAACAAACACACCCTCACCGGCCGCAACTTCCCGAGCGCGCGGCAGGACGCTGCGACCGACTCGACCAAGTCGCTGGACCGCTACCAAGGGCCCGAAAGCTCGTATCGCCTTGCGTTCACCGACACGCCTTTCCTGCTGCGCGAGGAGATGCGCGGTGTGCGCATGCAGCTCGAGCTGCTCAAGCCCGAGCTGATCCAGAACGAGCAGGGCATCGACTCGACGATCGTGATCTTCGGCAGCGCGCGCATCGTGCCGTCGGACGTGGCGCAGCGCATGGTCGGCGATGCCGGTGCCGCCGGCGACGAGGCCGCGCTCGCGATCGCGCAGCAGCACCTCGCCATGTCGCGCTACTACGACGAGGCGCGCCGCTTCGGCGCCCTCGTCACCGAAAAATCGCGCGCGCTCGAAACCCCGATCTACGTCGTCACCGGCGGTGGCCCCGGCATCATGGAAGCCGGCAACCGCGGCGCCTTCGACAAGGGCGGCAAGAGCATCGGGCTGAACATCGTGCTGCAGCACGAGCAGGCACCCAACCCGTACATCACGCCGGAACTGTGCTTCCAGTTCCACTACTTCGGCCTGCGCAAGATGCACTTCCTGATGCGCTCGGTCGCACTGGTGTGCTTCCCCGGCGGATTCGGCACGCTCGACGAAATGTTCGAGGCGCTCACCTTGATCCAGACCGGCAAATCGCGCCGCCGCCCGGTGCTGCTGTTCGGCCGCGAGTTCTGGACCCGGCTGATCAACTTCGACCTGCTGGTCGAGACCGGCATGATCAGCGCGCTCGACCTGCAGCTGTTCCGTTTCGTCGAGTCGGCCGAAGAGGCATGGAGCGTGCTCGAGGCGCACTACGGCTTCGAGCTGCGCGAGCACGACAAGACCATCCCGCCGGCCGATCTGTGAAAGGCCGCTGCGCATGAACCGCCTCGTCTCCCTGATCGGCGCACCCACCGACATCGGCGCCGGCACGCGCGGCGCCAGCATGGGCCCCGAGGCGCTGCGTGTGGCCGACATCGCGGCCGTGCTGGCGAGCCACGGCCTCGACGTGCTCGATCGCGGCAACCTCAGCGGTCCGGCCAATCCGTGGCTGCCGCCGGTGGAGGGCTACCGCCACCTGCACGAGGTGGTGGCCTGGAACCAGACCGTGCACGCCGCCGTCTACAACGAGCTGCAGGGCGGGCGCATGCCGATCCTGCTCGGCGGCGACCACTGCCTCGGCCTCGGCTCGATCAGCGCGGTGGCGCGCCACTGCCGCGAGGCCGGCAAGAAGCTGCGCGTGATCTGGCTCGATGCGCACGCCGACTTCAACACGAACGCGCTCACGCCGAGCGGCAACATCCACGGCATGCCGGTCGCGTGCCTGTGCGGCTACGGGCCGAAAGAGCTGATCGAGATCGGCGGCACCGTGCCCGCGATCAGCCCGAAGATGATCCGTCAGATCGGCATCCGCAGCGTCGACCAGGGCGAGAAGCGGCTCGTGCACCAGGCCGGCCTCGAAGTGTTCGACATGCGTTTCATCGACGAGATGGGCATGCGTCACGCGATGGAGCTCGCGCTCGCGACGATCGATGCCAACACGCACCTGCATGTGAGTTTCGATGTGGACTTTCTCGATGCCGACATCGCGCCCGGCGTCGGCACCACCGTGAAGGGCGGGCCGACCTACCGCGAGGCTCAGCTCTGCATGGAGATGATCGCCGACACCGGCCGCCTCGCCTCGCTCGACGTGATGGAGCTGAACCCGGCGCTCGACGTGCGCAACGGCACCGCGATCGTCGCAGTCGATCTGATCGAAAGCCTGTTCGGCAAGAGCACGCTGATGCGTAACTAAGGCGCGACGGCCGTCAGAACCGGTAGCTCAGCGCCGCCACGCCTGTCACCGACGTGGCCTTGCGCACGATCGGGCTGTTCTTCGCCTCGCCTTGCAGCGAGCTCAGGCTCAGCGCGCCGGTCAACGTCCACTGCGGGCTGATGAAGTAGTTCACGGAGGCGTTCGCACGCACGTCGCGCAGCCCGGCGCCGGCCTCGTAGGCGGCATAGGCGCTGGTCACGGCCTGCGCCGCCGTGACGCCGAAGTAGCCCTGCATGTACTCGCGATTCGCCAGCGTGGCACCGACGCCGACGGCACCGCGCCATTGCGGCGCGAGCTGCGTCGCATAGCCGGCGCCGAGGTCGAGCAGCCCGCCCTTGCGGTCGTTGCCCGAGCCGTAGCGCAGCGACGAGGTCAGGAAGAACTCCTGCGAGAAGTAGAAGTTCAGGAAGGCGCCGAACTCGGGCTTGGCGTTGACGTCACCCAGCCCTGCGAGCGCGGGCGAGCGGCTCTCGCTGCGCCCGAGGTCGGCGGTGAGGCGCAGGCCGTACTGCAGGTTCGGCGCACTGTCAAACTTGTAGCCGATGCCGTTGGTCGTGCCGGCGAACCAGCCGTTGGCCCAGCGGTAGTCGAGCGCCGGAAACAGCGCGGTGCGGCGCTCGTCGGAGCCCATGTAGCGGTGACCCAGGATCAGCGCCGCGCCGGCACTGCCCTCACCGCTGCCGGTGGGCGCGCCATAAAGCCGCACCGCATCGAAGGCTTGCGCGTGGACCGCGCCGCACAGGGCCGCCAGCAAGGCGGCGAGCAAGGGTTTGACAACGGTGACGGGTTTCATTCAGTGGTGCTTTCGAGGTGGCGCGGCGAGCGCGACTGTAGCCGAGAGCCGTGACCCGGCTCCGAGCCCGCTGCATTCTTGGGGTTCTGAGCCGCAAAGGCGCGTCCGGGCAGGCTTCCGCGCTTCGCTGGGGCGGTCCGTCTCGCCGGCCGATGCACCCGAGGGTGTCTCTCCACCCCAGCACCTTGAACCATACAAGCCCCCGGCGGGCACCGCCTGCCGCGCCGCGCCGACCTTGCCAGGAGATCGACCTGTGATCACGCGCTGATGATCCAGCCCTCGATCGGATCGATCTTGGCCGGCAGGCCGAAGTTCGGCTGCGTGCTAGCCCACGCCGCCTGCACCAGGCACAGCACCGCGTCGAGCCGGTCGCCCGAGGCATCCGCGATCAGCTCTTCGCGCTGCGCGTGCGTCAGCTTCAGGCGCAACGCGAGCTGCGTCGCGCCGCGATCGAGGGCATCGACCAGGTCGATGCGCGCAATCAGGCGCTCGGGCGTCTGCTTCGCCTTCTCGTCGCTCTTGTACGGGCGCGTCCCGATCAGCTCTCGCGCGAGCAAGCCCGGGTAGCCTTCGAGCGCCACACGTGCCGTGTCGCCGTCGTGCAGGCCGGGCAGGTGCACACCGGCCTGCAGCAGCAGCGGCACACCTGCGTGCAGCATGTAAGCGACCGGCGGGTTCACCCACTTCATCGACGGCGATGAACCCGCGGGGCCGTCGGTAGCGCGGTGCGCGAACTTCCGGCCGACCGGGCGGGCGTCGCAGAACGCGGCGAAGGTGGCGCGGATCTGCTCGCGGGAGAGCGCCGCGTAGTGACGCATCAGCGCCGCCCACTCGGTCGGCCAACCGAGTGCGAGCACGAGTTCGCGCGGCAGGCCGAACGGCAGGTCGAACACGCCAAGCCACGGGCCGCCGCTGCGCAGCCAACACGCAAAGTCGTCGAACGTCGCGTGCGTGTCGAGCCGGTCGAGCCGCAGCACGCCTTGTCTCGCATGGCCGAGCGCCACCGTGATCGGCTTGCGCTTCGTCGGCCGGCTGGTGAAATCGATGCCCGCGAGCACGGGGTTTGTGAGGCTGAGCGACGGCATCGACTGACGGTAGAGTGGGTGGACCACCCCACTGTACCGAGACCCGCTCATGCCGACCGACGCACGCGACACCGACCCCAAGCCCGCGGCAGTGCCCACGCCACATGAGCCTCAGGAGCGCCTGGTCGTCACCGAGCACCGCCTGAGCGTCGGCAGTAAGACGCTGGAGTACACCGCGACCTGCGGCACCATCAACCTGCGCGACTACACACCGGGCGATGCCAAGGACGGCCAGCGCAAGCCCGACAAGACCACCGCCAGCCTGTTCTTCGTCGCCTACACGCTGAAGCGCGCGAAGAAGGATGCGACCCGGCCGATCACCTTCAGCTTCAATGGCGGGCCGGGCTCGAGCAGCGTCTGGCTGCACCTGGGCATCCTCGGCCCGCAACGCGTCGTCGCCGACGAGATGGGCCAGGCGGGTGCACCGCCCTACGCACTCACCGACAACGAACACACGCTGCTGCTGGAAAGCGACCTCGTCTTCATCGACCCGGTCGGCACCGGCCATTCGCGCATGGCCGAGGGCGAGAAGGCGACCGAGTTTCACGAGTACCAGCGTGATCTCGACTCGGTCGGCGAGTTCATCCGCCTCTACCTGACGCGCTACGGACGCTGGAGCGCGCCCAAGTTCCTGATCGGCGAGAGCTACGGCACGACGCGCGCCGCCGGCCTCACGCTGCACCTGCAGGACAAGCACGACATCTTCCTGAACGGCGTGATGCTGGTCTCGCTCGCGATCGACATGCAGACGCTGAACTTCGACCACGCCAACGAGCTGCCCTACCCGCTCTTCCTGCCGACCTTCGCGGCCACCGCGTGGTACCACCGCGCGCTCGCGCCCGAGCTGCAGAAGAAGCCGCTCGCCGCGGTGCTGAAGGAGGCCGAAGCGTTCGCGCTCGGCGACTACACCGTGGCGCTGATGCAGGGTTCGCAGCTCGCGGGTGCGGCGCGCGAGAAGATCGCAGCGCAGGTCGCGCGCTACTCGGGCCTCTCCACCGACTACGTGCTGAAGTGCGACCTGCGCCCGACCGACGCGCGCTACTTCAAGGAGCTGCTGCGCGCGCGCGGCCAGGTCGTCGGCCGGCTCGACTCGCGCTTTCTCAGCCAGGACCGCGACGACGCCGGCGAGAACGCCGAGACGGATGCACTGTTCAGCAACGTACTCGGCGCCTACGCCGCCGGCATCAACCGGCTGCTGAAGGAGACGCTGAAGTTCGACACCGACGCGCCCTACGTCGTGCACGCGCCGGTCTGGGACAAATGGACGTGGAAGGACTTCGCGAACAAGTACGTCAACGTCGGCGCGAGCCTGCGTCGTGCGATGCATGCGAACCCGCACATGCGCGTCTACGTCGCGAGCGGCTGCTTCGACCTCGGCACGCCGCACGCGGCCGGCGACTACACGCTGAACCACCTCGGCCTGCGCGACGGCCTGCGCGGCAACATCCAGGTCAGCTACTTCGAGGCCGGGCACATGATGTACATCCACCAGCCGTCGCTGGCGCGCATGGCGGCCGAATTGCGCGCGTTCGTGAAGGGTTAACCCAGCGCCAGCGCCGCGACGCCGAGCGCGATGCACGCGACACGTGCCTCGCGCATGCGCTCGCTCAGTAGCGCTTGCCCGAGACAAAGAGGATCACGCGCATCACCGCGTAGGCGACCCAGTTCATGCTGCGCGCGAGCAGCGGCCAGCGCGTGTGCTCGTCGGGCTCGACACGCCGGCCACGCGCGATCGCGTCGAGCAGGTGGGCGCGCAGCTCGCCCGCGAACGCATCGTCGCGGATGAACAGGTTCGCCTCGCGCGCCAGCAGCAGGCTCAGCGGATCGAGGTTGGACGAGCCGACGGTGGCGAGCGCGCCGCCCTCGGCGTCCATCACCGCCACCTTCGCGTGCAGGAAGCTGGCCTCGTATTCGATGATCGTGATGCCCGCATCCAGCATCACACGGTAGACCGCGCGGCTGCCGTGGTACTGCATGAAGTATTCGTACTTGCCTTGCAGCAGCAGCGTGATGCGCACGCCGCGGCGCGCCGCGCGCAGCAGCGCGCGCTGCAACTGCACGCCGGGAATGAAATAGGCGTTGGCGATGATGATCTCGCTCTTGGCGAGCGCGATCGCGAGGCGGTAATTGCCTTCGATGCTGCGCCGAAAGCGCACGTTGTCGCGCAGCACCAGCGCCGCGAGCATGCCCTCGCCCTTCTGCGCAGCGCGGCCGAGGCCGCCCTTCATGCCTGCGTCGCGCATGTCGGTGCCGGCGCGCGCGGCCGCGCGCACCGCCTTCAGCGCGCCCGACACGTCGTGCTGGCGGGACTCGCGCGTGATCTGCAGCCGCGCCCACAGCCGCGTCATCGTGTCGTGCACATCGGCGACCAGCGGGCCGGCGATGCGCACCGAAAAGTCGAAGCGCGGCTGCTCCAGCACGCCGTGGTTCGGGTCGTAGAAATCATCGAGCAGGTTGATCCCGCCACAGAACCCGATCGCACCGTCGATCACGCACAGCTTGCGGTGCAGCCTGCGCCAGCGTTTGGGCAGCAGCAGCCGCCAGCCCTGCGCCGGGTTGAAGATGCGCCAGTGCACGCCCGCGGCCTGCCAGCGCTGCTGCCACTCGGCGGGCACGCCAGCGTCGGTGCCGACGCCGTCGATGACGACGCGCACCGTCACACCGCGCTGCGCGGCCGCGGCCAGGGCTTGCGCGACGGCCTCGACCGAGCGCGTGAAGTCGAAGATGTAGGTTTCGAGCAGCACCTCCGCGCGGGCCGCGGTGATCGCTTCCACGAGGGCTGGAAAAAAGGCTTCGCCGCCCTTGAGCAGGCTCAGCGAATGACCGGGCTGCAGTGCGCGGTTGGCCATGGTCATCAGGCAACCGCCGTGCTTCGCACTGCGGTATTCGCCTTGGGACCACGGACGTGGGCCCTTTCGTGGCCCATGACGGCCCGGCGGCTCATGCGAGTGTCAGCTCGGCCACCAGCGGCAGGTGATCGGACATGCGCGCCCACGCCGCACCGCGCGGCACGTTGGTCGAGAGGCACTGCAGGCCGCGCAGGTAGATGCGGTCCATCGAGAACACCGGCAGCCGGGACGGGAAGGTGTTGAAGCGCGCCGGCGGGTCACCCGCCCGGCCGGCGCGCCGCAGGCCGAGCGCGTGCATCGGCGCGTCGAGCTTGGCGCCCCAGTCGTTGAAGTCGCCGGCCACGATCAGCAGCTCGTCGGCCGGAACTTCCGCCTCGATAAAGCGCGCCAGCCGCTCGACCTGGCGCACGCGGCTCGCGTGGATCAGCCCGAAGTGGGCGACGATGGCGTGCACCAGCGTGCCGTTCCAGTGCACCGGCACATGCAGCAGGCCGCGTTGCTCGAAGCGGTGGTCGGAGACGTCATGGTGGCCGACGTCGCCGAGCGGCCATCGCGAGAGCAGCGCGTTGCCATGCTCGCCGTGCGTCGTCGTCGCGTTGGTGCGGTAGGCGACCTCGTAGCCCTCGGGGGCGAGGTAGTCGGCCTGCGGCACGCGCGGCCAGCCGAGCAGCGTGTCGGGGAACTGGCGCGCCTCGGCGCGGTTCATCGCGCGCACTTCCTGCAGGAAGACGAGGTCGGTGTCGAGGGCCTCGATGCCGAGCGCGAGGTTGTGGATCTCGAGCCGCTTGCGCGGGCCGACGCCGCGCACACCCTTGTGGATGTTGTACGTCGCCACGCGCAGCACGTCGCTGTTGAACGAGGTGGAGTGCGGCACCGTGCGCATGTCAGGCGACTTGCATCACGGAAAGCGCGGCAGCTGCAGCACGGCTTCGGCGTTCGACGGCGAGAAGCACTTGTCGGCGGCCGCCCGCCAGTCCAGCCACTCGTGTTGCAGGTGTTCGCGCCGCGACAGCGTGACGGTCACGTCGCGCGGCACGCGCAGGCCGAACACGTGCTCGGTGTTCTGCGTCACACCGGGCGCGTAGCGATGCCGCCAGACCGGGTAGATCTCGTAGACGTTGCTCAGGTGCCAGTCGCGCAGGTTCGTGAGCGGCACGTCGGGCGAGCCGATCACGATGCCGGTCTCTTCCATCACCTCGCGGATCACGGTGGTGGCGAGCGGTTCGTCGGTGGCGTCCTTCGAGCCGGTCACGCTCTGCCAGAACCCGGGATGGTCGGCGCGCTCGATCAACAGCACTTCGCGATCGGCGGTGTGGATCACGACCAGCACCGACTCGGGGATCTTGAAGGGCTTGTCCATGACACCCCAGCCCGCTAGCGTGGCCAGCGCCGGGCCGCTCCCAAGCGGCCACGCACCCGCTCGGCGGGTGGTGCGGTACGCCGCACCGGGTGCTCCATCTAGCCGGCCGCCATCTGCGTGTTGCGCAAGCGGATGTGCAGCTCGCGCAGCTGCTTCTCGTCGACCGCGCTCGGCGCGTTCGTCAGCAGGTCCTGCGCGCGCTGCGTCTTCGGGAACGCGATCACGTCGCGCAGCGATTCGGCGCCGGTCATCAGCATCACGAAACGGTCGAGGCCGATCGCGATGCCGCCGTGCGGCGGGGCGCCGTACTGCAGCGCGTCGAGCAGGAAGCCGAACTTGAGCTGTGCTTCCTCGGCGTCGATCTTGAGCGCGCGGAAGACCTTGCTCTGCACTTCTTCGCGGTGGATACGCACCGAGCCGCCGCCGAGTTCGATGCCGTTGAGCACGACGTCGTAGGCCTTGGAGACGGCCGCACCCGGGTCGGTCTCGAGCAGATCCTCGTGACCGTCCTTCGGCGAGGTGAACGGGTGGTGCACCGCGCTCCAGCGCTGCCCGCCTTCGTCGTACTCGAACATCGGGAAGTCCACCACCCATAGCGGCTCCCACGCGCCTTGCGCGAGGTTGCGCGCCTTGCCGAACTCGCTGTGGCCGACCTTCACGCGCAGCGCGCCGATCGCGTCGTTGACGACCTTGGCCTTGTCGGCGCCGAAGAACAGCAGGTCGCCGTCCTTCGCTGCCGTGCGTTTCAGAATCTCGCCGAGCGCGGCATCGTGCAGGTTCTTCACGACCGGCGACTGCAGACCCTCGCGGCCCTTGGCCACGTCGTTCACCTTGATCCAGGCCAGGCCCTTCGCACCGTAGATCTTGACGAACTCGGTGTAGGCGTCGATCTCGCTGCGGCTCATCTCGGCGCCGCCCGGCACACGCAGCGCGACGACGCGGCCACCCTCCATCAGCGCAGGCGCCGAGAAGACCTTGAAGTCCACATCCTTCATCACGTCGGTGAGTTCGGTGAACTCCATCTTGACGCGGAGATCGGGCTTGTCGGAGCCGAAGCGGTGCATCGCATCCGCGTATTTCATCACCGGGAACGCCGGCAGCTCGACGCCGATCGCGTGCTGGAAGGTGCTGCGGATCATGCCCTCGAACATCGTGCGGATCTCTTCCTCGGTGAGGAACGAGGTCTCGATGTCGATCTGCGTGAATTCGGGCTGACGGTCGGCGCGCAGGTCTTCGTCGCGGAAGCACTTGGTGATCTGGTAGTAGCGATCGAAGCCGGCCACCATCAGCAGCTGCTTGAACAGCTGCGGGCTCTGCGGCAGCGCGAAGAACATGCCGTCGTGCACGCGGCTGGGCACGAGGTAGTCGCGCGCGCCCTCGGGCGTGCTCTTGGTGAGCATCGGCGTCTCGATGTCGATGAAGCCGTTGGCATCGAGAAACTTGCGCACCTCCATCGCGACGCGGTAACGCAGGATCATGTTGCGCTGCATCGCCGGGCGACGCAGGTCGAGCACGCGGTGCGTGAGGCGGGTCGTTTCCGACAGGTTGTCGTCGTCGAGCTGGAACGGCGGCGTGATGCTGGGGTTGAGCACCTCGATCTCGAGGCACAGCACCTCGATCTTGCCGCTGGTGATGTTGGCGTTGATCGTGCCTTCAGGGCGCGCGCGCACCTTGCCGATGATCTTCAGACAGAACTCGTTGCGCACCTCTTCGGCGATCGCGAACATGCCGGCGCGATCCGGGTCGCAGACGATCTGCACGATGCCTTCGCGGTCACGCAAGTCGATGAAGATCACGCCACCGTGGTCGCGGCGGCGGTGCGCCCAGCCCATCAGCGTCACGGTCTGGCCCATCAACGCCTCGGAGACGAGGCCGCAATACGTTGTTCTCATGAGTTCACTCCACCGCTCGTGGCGGATTCGATCTTGGCGGGCGCGGGCTTCGCCACGGGCTGCATCGGCGGCGCCACCACGCCCATCGAGATCACGTACTTCAGCGCTTCGTCGACGCTCATCTGCAGCACGATCACATCGGCGCGCGGCACCATCAGGAAGAAGCCCGAGGTCGGGTTCGGCGTGGTCGGCACGTAAACGCTGAGGTAGTCGCCATGCAGGTGCAGCGCGGCCTCGCCGCCGGGCTTGCCGGTGACGAACGCGATCGTCCAGCTGCCTTGGCGAGGGTACTGCACCAGCACCGCTTCGCGAAAGGCGTTGCCGCTGCTGGAGAACAGCGTGTCCGACACCTGCTTCACCGAGTTGTAGATCGATTTGACGATCGGGATCTGGCTCAGCACGCGGCTGCCCTGGCGCAGCCACCACTGCCCGACGATGTTGGTCGCGAAGATGCCGGTGATCAACAAGGTCACCACCATCACGATCACGCCGAGACCGGGGATCTGCAGCAGCAAGTCGATCAGCGGCGCCGCGGCCGCGGGCAGGATCGCCTTCCCGGCATTCAGGAACCAGCCGAACACGCCGTCGAGCAGGCCGAGCGCGGCCTGCAACACCCAGATCGTGATGGCGAGTGGAAGCCAGACGAGCAGCCCGGCGATGAGGTATTTCTTCAAGGTGCTTGGACTCGCGGGTTCACTTGGCGCCGGGCGCCGGTGGCGCGGCCGCCGGTGCGGGCGCGGGCGCAGGCGCGGCGTCGGTCTTCGCAGCGGGCGCGGCCGCGGCCGCGGCGGCCGCATCGGGCTTGGCGGCGTCGGGCTTCGTGCCACCGTCCTTCGCATCGGCGCTCGCCGGCTTGGCCGACGAGTCGCCCTTGAAATCGGTCACGTACCAGCCCGAGCCCTTGAGCTGGAAGCCGGCCGCCGTGACCTGCTTGATGAACGTCTGCGCACCGCAGGCCGGGCACACCGTCAGCAGCGGGTCGGACATCTTCTGCAGCACGTCTTTCGCGTGGCCGCAGGTCGCGCAGCGATAGGCGTAGATGGGCATCGGGATACAAACCTTCTAAGCTATTGATTCAAAAAGGAAAACCTCGAATTATACGGCGCGGCTCACCGCCAATGCACAAACAGCAGCGCGGCCACCGCCCCGAACAACACGCCCAGCGCGCCGGCGATGACGATGCGCAGCAGACCGTTCGTGCGGCGCTGCTCGACCAGCAAGGCCTCCAGCACGCGCTCCTGCCCGGCGGCGCGAGGCTGCAGCGCCTGGTGCAGCAGGCGCGGCAACTCGGGCAGCAGCTGCACGTAGCGCGGCGCTTCGTTCTTCAGCCGCTCCACCAGCCCGGCCACACCGACCTGCTTGTCCATCCAGTCTTCGAGGAAGGGCTTGGCGGTGTTCCAGAGATCGAGCTCGGGGTCGAGCTGGCGGCCCAGGCCTTCGACGTTGAGCAGCGTCTTTTGCAGCAGCACGAGCTGCGGCTGGATCTCGACGTTGAAGCGTCGCGAGGTCTGAAACAGCCGCAACAACACCTGACCGAGCGAGATGTCTTTCAACGGCCGGTCGAAGTGCGGCTCGCACACGGCGCGGATCGCGCCTTCGAGCTCATCCACGCGCGTGCTCGGCGGCACCCAGCCGCTCTCGACGTGCAGCTCGGCGACGCGCTTGTAGTCGCGCCGGAAGAACGCGATGAAGTTCTGCGCGAGGTATTCCTTGTCGAACTCGGTGAGCGTGCCGACGATGCCGAAATCGAGCGCGATGTAACGCCCGAAACTCGCCGGCGCGGTGCTGACCTGGATGTTGCCGGGGTGCATGTCGGCGTGGAAGAAGCCGTCGCGAAACACCTGCGTGAAGAAGATCGTGACACCGTCGCGCGCGAGCTTGGGGATGTCCACGCCCGCATCGCGCAAGCGCTGCACCTGGCTGATCGGCACGCCGTTCATGCGCTCCATCACCATCACGCTCTGCGTGCACAGCTCCCACACCATCTCGGGCACGAGGATCAGATCCAGCCCTTGCATGTTGCGGCGCAGTTGGGCGGCGTTGGCCGCCTCGCGCACGAGATCGAGCTCGTCGTGCAGGTAGTTGTCGAACTCGGCCACGACCTCGCGCGGCTTCAGGCGCTTGCCGTCGGCGCTCAGCCGCTCGACCCATCTGGCGAGCGTGCGCAGCAGCGAGAGGTCGTCGTCGATCACCTCGAGCATGCCGGGGCGCAGCACTTTCACGGCGACCTCGCGGCCGTCTTTCAGCGTCGCGAAATGCACCTGCGCGATCGAGGCGCTGGCGACAGGTTCGGCTTCGAAGCTGGCGAACACCGAATCGATCGGCCGACCGAAGGCCCGCTCGACGAGGCGGCGCGCCTGGTCGGCGGGGAACGGCGGCACGTTGTCCTGCAACTGCGCGAGTTCATCGGCGAGATCGGCGGGCAGCAGATCGCGCCGCGTCGAAAGCACTTGGCCGAACTTGACGAAGATCGGGCCGAGCCGCTCCAGCCCCATGCGCAGTCGCTCGCCGCGCGGCGCGTCGAGCGACCGGCCGATCGTCATCACGCGTACCAGCGCTCGCACCCAGCGCTGGCGGAAGCTGGAGAGCGCGAGCTCGTCCAGACCGTAGCGCAGAACCGTGATGCAGATGACGATGAGTCTTGTAACGTGCCTCAATGGAGCCCCTCGTCGAACGAGTACGTTCGCCGATCCCCATGGGCCACGAAGGGGCCCCTTCGTGGCCCATGGATACGGGCCGGCTTGGGGCGGCCCGGCGCTCGGCCCGTGGCGCTCATCGAGGCGCGACCAGCCCGCTCACCGCCTTCGCGGCCTCTCGCATGCCGGCGGCAATGCCGCTGCCGACCCGCGCGATCTCGCGCGCCGGGGCCTGGCCGACGATGCGGGCGAGATCGTCCTGCACGTCCCAGCGCAAGTTGTCGAACAGCCAGTTCAGATCGGTCGCGAAGGCAGCGTCGCCGGCCACTTCGACCTTCGGGCGCGTCCCGGCGAGCGCTTGGGCCGCGGCCAGCACCGGGTTGGAGGCGTCGATGCGGACGCGCAGATCGGGCCCGGTCGGCGGTTCGGCGCCGCACCATTCGATCAGGCCCGCCGGCGTGACGCGGAACGCCGTCGCCGGCAGCGGCGGCAGCAACCCGGGCCAGCCCTCGAAACTCAGGCGGATGCTACGCCCCGTGTGGGCCTGAAGTCGCTTTGTCGCGATCGGTTCGGAGCCCAGAATATGGTTCACGAGCAGCGTGAGACGCTCGATCGCGGCATGCCCGAGCTGTGCATGGAGACTGTGAAACATGCACGGATTGTAGGCACGCGCCGGCGCCGTGCCCCCACAGTCAAGGGACGGCCGGCGTGGGGATTTGAAGGAGAATCCGCCGGTCAGGCTGCCATGCGACCATTGAAGGGACCCGCAGGCAGAGCGCGCACCCGCCCCCCACGCGAGCACGGCGCACGGACACCAAGAATCCATGTTTGAAGACCGCACCTACAAGAGAACGTTCTACAGCGCGCCGCAGTCGGTGACGTCGCTCGTCGCCGCGTTTCTCGAACCCAGCATCACGGTGCTGACGTTTCTGTTCGTGACGCTCTATGCCGGCGAGCCGGTCGGGCGCCCCGCGCTCACGCTGTGCCTGCTGGTCTTTGCGCTCACCTTCCCCGGGCGCAACCGGTTTCGCGAGAACCTGATCGCGGCGGGCGTCGACATCGTGTCGTCCTGGGTCACGCTGGTCGCGATCCTGGGCCTGTGCGGCACGGCCACGCGCAGCCTGCAGTTTTTCAACAGCGACGTGCTGCTCGCCTGGCTGATCGCCACGCTGGTGTTGCAGTGGCTCGCGGTCTGGATCGGGGCGACGATCGTGCGGCGCCTGTCGGCGCGGCCCGAAGCGCGCCGCACCGCCGTCGTCGTCGGCGGCGGGCCGCTCGGCGTCAAGGTCGCGAAGGCGCTGGCGGCGAGTTCCGATGACGGCATCGATTTCGTCGGCTACTTCGACGACCGCACCGACGATCGCCTGCACGAGGAGGCCACGCTGCGGCGCCTGGGCGGGCTCAAGGACGTGGCGAGCTATTGCAGCGAACATGGCGTGCGCGAGGTCTACATCACGCTGCCACTGGGCTCGCAACCGCGCATCGTCGAGTTGCTCGAAGAGGTCCAGGGCACGACCGCGTCGCTGTTCTTCGTGCCCGATGTGTTCGGCATCAGCATCATCCAGGGCCGTCTGCAGGACATGAACGGCGTGCCCGTCGTCGGCATCTGCGAAACGCCGTTCACCGGCACCAACGACCTGGCCAAGCGCGTCACCGACATCGTGCTGGGCACGATCATCCTGATCCTGATCTCGCCGATCCTGCTGGCGGTGGCGATCGGCGTGAAGCTGAGTTCACCCGGCCCGGTGATCTTCCGGCAGCGCCGAAACGGGTTGGACGGCGACGAGATCGTGGTCTACAAGTTTCGCTCGATGACGACGCAGGACAATGGCCAGGTGGTTCAGCAAGCAACCAAGCACGACCCGCGCATCACGCCGTTCGGCGCGTTCATCCGCCGCACGTCGCTGGACGAACTGCCGCAGTTCTTCAACGTGCTGCAGGGCCGCATGAGCATCGTCGGGCCGCGCCCGCACGCGGTGGCGCACAACGAGCAATACCGGCGGCTGATCAAGGCCTACATGGTGCGTCACAAGGTCAAGCCGGGCATCACCGGCTGGGCCCAGGTGAACGGCCACCGTGGCGAAACTGAAACGATCGAAAAGATGCAGGCGCGCGTCGAATACGATCTGGAGTACCTGCGCAACTGGTCGCTGGGGCTGGATCTGCAGATCATCGTGCGCACGATCCGGCTGGTCTTCTTCGACCGGCACGCTTTTTGATAGTGACCATGTGCGCACGCGCTGCGCGAGGAGAAACCGAATGCACAACCAACCGACCCGCTGGCTTCGTCTCACCCGCCCGGTGGCGGCTGCGCTCGCGGCCGCAGCGAGTTGCGGCGCCTGGGCCGAAGACCCGAATCCGTATTACATCGGTGCGTCGCAAACGTTCGCGCGTGATTCGAACGTCTTTCGCACGCCGGATGCCTCTCACGACTATTACTCCAGCACCGGCCTGATCGGCGGCTTCGACCAGCTCATCAGCCGGCAACGGCTGTATGCCAAGGCCAACGTCAATTACAACAAGTATCACAACAACACGATCCTGGACAACACGAGCTACGGCGTGAACGCCGGCTGGGATTGGGCGACGATTGAGCGCCTCACCGGAAACCTCAATGCCGAGGCCAATCAGGCGCTGGCCACGTTCAACGGCAACTCGACCCAGCCGACAGCCTCGCGCAACCTCGTGAAGACCGATCAGCTCAGCACCAACGTGCGCTGGGGCGGTGATGGGCTGATCAACCTGACGGGCGCCTATGCGCACAGCCGCGTCAAGTATTCCGCGCCCGAGTATCTGAACGCGCAATCGTCGAACGACACCTCCAGCATCGGCGCGAACTACCGGCTCGGCGAAGACTTGCGCGTCGGCGGCGCGTTCCGGCTCTCGCGCACCAAGGCGCCCTACGCCATCCCGATCGTGGCGAACCCGGTCGGCCCGGACGACTACCGCTCGAACACGTCGACCGGCCGCAACGTCGACCTGACGCTCGATTGGCGCTTCACCCCGAAGACCAATCTCAATGCGCGACTGAGTTGGACCCGGCTGACCAACTCCGACGCGAACAACCTCGACTTCAAGGGCGCCACCGGCGCGCTCACCGGCAACTACGCGCCGACGGGCAAGCTCAGCTTCAACGCCGGCATCGCGCGCGACGCCGGCTTGAACACCACGTTCTTCAATGCCAACACCACCGGTGCGCCGACGACCGGCGCACCCGTCACCGGCCTCACCCAGAACAGCCAGCTCACCGACACCTACTCGCTGGGCGCGCTCTACGCCGCCACCGCCAAGATCAGCCTCAACGCGAACCTGCGGTACCGCCACTCGAAGGTCGTCACGCTGCTCGAGGAAAACAACGACAACGGTCGCTTCTATGCGCTCGGCGCCACTTACGACATCTTGCGCAACTGGCAGCTCGGTTGCACATTTTCGCGCGAGTCGCGCAGCATTTCCGGCACGGCGGGCTTTTCCTACGCCGCCCATGTCTTCGGGTGCTCGGCCCAAATCAAGCTGCAATGAGCGACGCTCCTCTGATTCTGCTGACGGGCGCGACCGGTTTCATTGGCTCGCACACCTGGCTCGCGTTGCTGGCGGCCGGCTTTCGGGTCGTCGGCCTGGACAACTTCTCGAACAGTTCGCCCGAGGTGCTGAACCGGCTCGCCACGCTCAGCGGCGCGGCGCCCGATTTCGTCGAAGGCGATGTGTGCGACGCCGCCACGCTCGATGCCCTGTTCGCGCGCGAACGCATCGCCGCGGTCGTGCACTTCGCTGCGTTCAAGGCGGTCGGCGAAAGCGCGACGCAACCGCTGGCCTACTACGCGAACAACGTCGGTGGTCTGATCGCGCTGACGCAGGCGATGCAGCGTCACGGCTGCAAGGCGCTGGTCTTCAGCTCCAGCGCCACCGTGTACGGCAAGCCCGAGCGGCTGCCGATCCATGAAGACTCGTCGCTGTCGGCAACGAACCCGTACGGCGCCACGAAGCTGATGGGCGAGGACATCCTGCGCGATGTCGAGCGCGCCGATCCGGGCTGGGCGATCGCGCTGCTGCGCTACTTCAACCCCGTCGGCGCGCACGAGAGCGGCCTGATCGGCGAAGACCCGCGCGGCATCCCGAACAACCTGTTGCCGTTCGTGGCCCAGGTGGCGGTGGGCCGTCGCGAACGTCTGCAGGTCTTCGGCAGCGACTACGAGACGCCGGACGGCACCGGCGTGCGCGACTACATCCACGTCGTCGATCTGGCGAGCGGCCATGCCGATGCGCTGCGCTACCTGCTGCGCGAAAAGCGCTCGATCACCGCCAATCTCGGCACGGGCCGAGGCCACAGCGTGCTCGAAGTCGTGCGCGCCTTCGAGCGCGCCAGCGGCCGCGCGGTGCCGCTGGACATCGTCGCGCGCCGGCCCGGTGACGTCGACGCCTCCTATGCCGATCCCGGGCGGGCACGGGATCTGCTGGGTTGGCAGGCCACGCGCGATCTCGACGCGATGTGCGCCGACAGCTGGCGCTGGCAAAGCATGAACCCGAACGGACTGGCCGGTTGACCCACTTTCAGATGACCCCGATCACCACCCAACCGGTCATCATGGCCGGTGGCAGCGGCACACGGCTGTGGCCCTTGTCGCGCGCGCAGCACCCAAAACAATTCCTCGTGCTGCAAGGCAACCGCAGTCTGTTCCAGCAAGCCGCGCTGCGGCTGGCGACGCTCGCGGCGCACGACATCTCGGTCGCCGCACCGCTGATCGTCGGCAACGAGGAGCATCGCTTTCTGGTGCTCGAGCAATTGCGCGAACTCAGCGGCCTGCCGCTCGCCACCGCGCTGCTCGAACCGATGGGCCGCAACACCGCGCCGGCGATGACGTTGGCCGCGCTCCACGCTCTCGATTCGGGCACCGACCCGGTGCTGGTCGTGAGCCCGGCCGACCAGACCGTGACCGACGAGGCCGCGTTCACCGCGGCACTGCAGACCGCGGTGCGAGCGGCGGCCGATGGCACGATCGTGATCCTCGGTGTGACCCCCGATCGGCCCGAAACCGGCTTCGGCTACATCCGCGCCGGGCAGGGCCACCCGAAGCCGGTGGCCCGGTTCGTCGAGAAGCCCGATCTGGCGACGGCACAGGATTACGTGGCGTCGGGCGACTACTACTGGAACAGCGGCATGTTCGTCGTGCGCGCCTCGGTCTGGCTCGCCGCGCTCGAGCAGTTCCGCCCCGACATCGCCGCGGCATCGCGGCTCGCGTGGGCCGCGAAAAGTGTGGACGCGAGTTTCGTTCGCCCCGGGCGCGATGAATTCGCCGCGATCCCGAGCGAGTCGGTGGACTACGCCGTGATGGAGAAATGCCCCGGCGCCGCGGGCCGCGACATCCGCATGGTGCCGCTCGATGCCGGCTGGTCGGATCTGGGTGCATGGGACGCCGTCTGGCAGGTCAGCCCGAAGGACGCCGACGGCAACGCCAGCGTCGGCGATGCGCTGCTGAGCGACAGCCGCAACGTGCTGGTGCACGCGACGAGCCGGCTGGTCGGCGTGGTGGGGCTGGACAACGTCATCGTCATCGAGACGCCTGACGCGGTGCTGGTGGCCGACCGCGCGCACAGCCAGGACGTGAAGACGATCGTCAACCAATTGCAGGATTCCGGCCGCAGCGAACACACGCTGCACCGGCAGGTGCATCGCCCCTGGGGCTGGTACGACAGCATCGATACCGGTGCGCGCTTTCAGGTCAAGCGCATCACCGTCAAACCGGGCGCGAGCCTGAGCCTGCAGATGCATCACCACCGTGCGGAGCATTGGATCGTCGTCAGCGGCACTGCCGAAGTGACGAATGGCGACCAGGTCATCCTGCTGTCGGAGAACCAGAGCACCTACATTCCGCTCGGCACCACCCACCGCCTCGCCAACCCCGGCAAGGTTCCGCTGGAGATCATCGAAGTGCAATCCGGCAGCTACCTCGGCGAGGACGACATCGTCCGCTTCGAGGACACCTACGGCCGCTCGTCGTGATTCTCGTCACTGGCGGCGCCGGCTTCATCGGCGCGAATTTCATCCTCGACTGGATCGCCGCGACCGGCGAGGCCGTCGTCAACCTCGACGCGCTGACCTACGCCGGCAACCTGGAAAGCCTGGCCTCGTTGGACGGCGATGCGCGCCACCTCTTCGTCAAAGGCGACATCGGCGATCGCGCCCTGCTCGATCGTCTGTTCGCCGAACACCGGCCGCGTGCGGTCGTGCATTTCGCGGCCGAGAGCCACGTCGATCGCAGCATTCACGGGCCGGAGGCGTTCATCAAGACGAACGTCGAAGGCACGTTCACGCTGCTCGAAGCGACGCGCGCGCATTGGGCTGCGCTTGCCGAGCCGCAGAAGTCTTCTTTCCGCTTCCACCACGTCTCGACCGACGAGGTCTACGGCTCGCTCAGCAAGAGCGACCCGCCCTTCACCGAGACCGACACCTACGAACCCAACAGCCCGTACTCGGCGAGCAAGGCCGCCAGCGACCATCTGGTGCGCGCGTGGCACCACACCTACGGCCTGCCGGTGCTGACGACGAACTGCTCGAACAACTACGGCCCGTATCACTTCCCCGAGAAGCTGATCCCGCTGATGATCGTGAACGCGCTCGCCGGCAAGCCGCTGCCGGTCTATGGTGACGGCCAGCAGATTCGAGACTGGCTCTACGTCAAGGACCACGCCGCGGCGATCCGCGAGGTGCTGGCGCGCGGGCGCGTCGGCGAGACCTACAACGTCGGCGGCTGGAACGAGCAACCGAACATCGACATCGTGAAGACCGTGTGCGCGCTGCTCGACGAACTGCGACCCGATCCGGCCGGCAGCTACCAGCGCCTGATCACCTACGTGACCGATCGGCCGGGTCACGACCGGCGCTATGCGATCGACGCGCGCAAGATCGAGCGCGAGCTCGGCTGGCGCCCGAGCGAGACCTTCGAGACCGGCATCCGCAAGACGGTGCGCTGGTACCTCGACCATCCAGAGTGGATCGCACGCGTGCAGAGCGGCGCCTACCGCGATTGGGTGCAGACCAACTACGCCGCGCGCGCCGGCACATGAAGATCCTGCTGCTCGGCAAGAACGGCCAGGTGGGCTGGGAGTTGCAGCGCGCGCTCGCGCCGCTGGGCGAACTGATCGCGCTCGACTTCGACAGCCCAGGCCCGTTGAAGGCGGACTTCTCCGACCCCGAATCGCTCGCCGCCACGGTGCGCACCGTGGCGCCGAACATCATCGTCAACGCGGCGGCCCACACGGCCGTCGATCGCGCCGAGAGCGAGCCCGAGCTCGCGCGTGCGCTGAACGCAGCGTCGCCCGCGGTGCTGGCGCGCGAGGCCGGCGCATTGAACGCCTGGCTGATGCACTACAGCACCGACTACGTCTTCGATGGCAGTGGCAGCACGCCGTGGTCCGAGGAGTCGCCGACCGGCCCGCTCAGCGTCTACGGTCGCACCAAGCTCGAAGCCGAGCAGGCGATCCGCGCCAGCGGCTGCCGCCACCTGATCTTTCGGACCAGTTGGGTCTACGCCGCACGCGGTGGCAACTTCGCGAAAACGATGCTCAAGCTCGCGAAGGAGCGAGACCGCCTGACCGTGATCGACGACCAGATCGGCTCGCCCACCGGCGCCGATCTGCTCGCCGATCTGACAGCCCACGCGCTGCGCTCGGTGGCGCAGCGGCCCGAGCTCGCCGGCACCTACCACGCCGTCGCGCAGGGCGAGGCGAGCTGGCACGGCTACGCGCGCCACGTCATCGAGTTCGCACGCGCGATGGGACAGCCGATCCAGGTCGCGGCGGACGCGATCGAGGCGGTGCCGACCAGCGCCTTCCCGACGCCGGCCGTGCGCCCGCGCAACTCGCGCATGAACACCCGCAAGTTGCGCGACACCTTCGGGCTGAGCCTGCCGAGCTGGCAGGCCGGCGTCGAGCGCATGCTCACCGAAGTGCTGAGCTGACACCGAGCCACCGACCGACCATGAACGCACACGCATGAACGCACACCAGCGCAAGGGCATCATCCTCGCCGGGGGCTCCGGCTCCAGGCTGCATCCGGCCACGCTCTCGATGAGCAAGCAGTTGCTGCCGGTGTACGACAAGCCGATGGTGTATTACCCGCTGTCGACGCTGATGCTGGCCGGCATCCGCGATATCCTGTTGATCAGCACGCCTCAGGATCTCCCGCGCTTCGAGGCCCTGCTGGGCGACGGGGCCAAGTGGGGCGTGAGTCTGCGCTACTGCGTTCAGCCGAGCCCGGACGGCCTGGCCCAGGCCTTCATCCTCGGCCGCGAATTTCTCGCCGGCCAGCCCAGTGCACTCGTGCTCGGCGACAACATCTTCTATGGCCACGCGCTGCAAGACATGTTGCAGGCCGCCGCGCGTCGCACCGGCGGCGCCTCGGTGTTCGCGTACCACGTCCACGACCCGGAACGCTACGGCGTGGTGGCGTTCGACGAGAACCGGCGCGCGCTCAGCATCGAGGAAAAGCCCGCGCAGCCGAAGAGCAGCTACGCCGTCACCGGCTTGTACTTCTACGACGAGCAGGTCTGCGACATCGCGGCGAACATCCGGCCATCGGCCCGCGGCGAACTCGAAATCACGGACGTCAATGCCGCCTACCTGAAGCTGGAACAACTGCACGTCGAGATCCTGGGCCGAGGCTATGCCTGGCTCGACACCGGCACGCACGACAGTCTGCTCGACGCCAGCCAATTCATCGCCACGCTCGAAATGCGCCAGGGCCTGAAGGTGGCCTGCCCCGAGGAGATCGCCTACCGTTCGGGATGGATCGACGCAGAGCAACTGCTGGCTCTGGCGCAGCCGCTGCTCAAGAGCGGCTACGGGCGATATCTGCAGCAGGTGTTGAAGGACAAGGTGTATTGAGCACCCCCAGGGCCGGGCTGCGCCCAGCCCGCCCCCCGCGGGGGTTCAAGCAAAGTGGCAAAGCCACATTTGCTTGAGACGACGCGCACCTGCCTTCGCCGCCAGCACGCGGGGCGATCGCGGCGTTTCAGGTTTTCTGGGCGTTCAAGGCAGGCTCTGCCGGGCCATGGCTCTGACGACAGGCAGGAGCGCATCCAGGTTGTCACCTGTCGGCAGCTTCAGCACGGACGATGTCTGATCGGTGCCGAGCCTCGGCAGTCTCGTGGACAGGATCGAGACCCGCGAGAAGCTCCTGTTGATGTCTTCGATCAACACCTCGGTGGCAGCCTTGGCCATGGTGTATTCAACCAAACCATCGGGCCTCTCGGAGATGAAAACTGTCGACGGCACATAGATGCCGATCTTCCGATCCAGACCGAGGGATTCAATGTGCCGGCACATCCGGTACAGGCTCCTGACATAGGTATCGATGAACTCGTCAAACAGCGCGCCAACGAAGACCTCTGCCTTCTTTCGATAGATTCTCGGCGTCGCGAAAAGATAGATGGCATCGAGTGCATGGAAGTCGATGGCCCCGAAGGCATCCTCCGACGTCACATCGAGTCGCTGCATCTTGCAACTGCCCGGGCCGCTTGCATTGATCTCGGCCATGACCATTTCGACGTCGGCCAGCCCCTGCGAATAGCTGATGGTGACATCGCCACCGCCAGCCGCCAGTATCTTTGCCGTCAGTTCTCCCAATCCTCTGGAGGCGCCGATCACCAAGGAGCGGGTGCCGTTGAACTCCGCCGGATCCACGCGCTTCGCGACTGCGGTCATCGACAGTTGCGGCTGTGGGGTCGGTCGAAGAAAGGCCGTCAAGCCGCCCGCGAGCACCCCTCGGAGCGAGACGTTGAACAGACGAAAGCGCTCGTCGTACCGATCCACCGTGAACTCGATCGCTTCGGCGCTGTGCACCAACGCATCCAACTTCAGATTGATCGTCGAAAATATGGAGTTGAGCCCAGGGCAAACCATCCCGACGAAATACGACAAGGTCAGCAATCCAGCGGCTCGCGATGGGCCGAGAGACCCGACCACTCGAGGAAAGCGATCCGACAGGTCGGCCTGGTCAACGCGAATAACGTATCGCTTTCGAATCTGGTCGGCCGGCGGCTCGTCAACGGGAACTTCGACCCGCCCGAAATACGACGAGGCGACCGTCATCGCTTCCGACTCGGAGGTCTGCGCGGCGCGCTGGATCGCCGGAGGCTGCGCTGTCATGCGCAGCACGGCGCAGGGCAATCCATTGACTCGCGCCTCGATGACGAAGCGCCCGGGAGCCTCGTTCTTCTGACTGAACACCACGGTGTCATCAACGTTGACAGCGTTGTTGAACGAGCAATTCAGGGCCGTCGGGATCAGCGCGTCTTCGTTGACCCAGTATTCGAGCGCTGTCATCAGGACATGCACGCCATGGACGACCGCAAGCCCCGTGAGCAATCTCCTTGCCGCGACGCGATCCATGTGCATCGGATTCCGATCGAACGAGAGCGATGCGAAGACCTCCTGGTCCTGCGCGCTGAACCGTCGCCTTCCTATCTCTCGCGCTGGATCGCGGGGCTGCGTGGTCATCGTTCAATGGCAGGGTTCATGCATCGGCCGTGCGGTCGAATCGGTAGGCGACCGCAGTCTAGCGCAGCGGTTGCAGACCCGGCTCGCCCGACGCAACCATAAAATTGATCATGAGAGTCCTCAGCCGCTGGTCCGTGCTCGCCGCGTTGGCATTCCTCGCCTCTGGCCTGCGGGCCGACGAGTTGTCGAAGATCATTGCCCCGGGAGCCCAGGTCGAGAAGATCGCCCAAGGCTTCAGGTATCTCGAAGGTCCGGCGTGGGATGCCAGGGGCTGGTTGCTGTTCAGCGACATCCCGGCCGACATCATCTACAAGTGGGTGCCGGGCGCGCGTGCGCGAAGAGGTAGCGTGCGACTTCCCGCTTCGCTCGTTGGATCGTTGCGGGTGTTTCGTCGACCCGCGGGCCGCTCGAACGGGCTGGCGTTGGACCCACAGAATCGCCTGATCGCGTGCGAGCATGACCGCCGCATCTCCCGGACCGAAGCCGACGGCACCATCGTCACGTTGGCCGACAGGTTCGAGAACAAGCGCCTGAACAGCCCGAATGATTTGGTCGTCAAGCGCGACGGGAGCATCTACTTCACCGACCCGCCGTATGGAATCGCGAACGACAAGGATCGTGAACTGCCGTTCAGCGGGATCTTCCGAATCACCGTTGATGGGAAGCTGTCGCTGTTGGAAAAGGGCGTGCCGTTTCCGAACGGACTGGCGTTTTCGCCGGACGAGACCAGACTCTACGTGGTCGACTCGGAGGCGAATCAGATCCACGTGTTCGATGTCGCCGCGGATGGCTCGCTCGGGAAGTCTCGGTTGTTTGCCGAGGTCAAACTGGCAGGAAGTCGGGACGGCCCGGATGGGATCAAGGTTGACCGCCGCGGGAACGTCTTCTCGGCGGGCCCCGACGGCGTTTGGGTCTTTGCCCCGGATGGCCAATTGCTCGGAAAGATATCGACGCCCGAGACGCCCGCCAATCTGGCCTTCGGGGGCATCGATCGTTCGACGCTCTACATCACCGCACGAACCAGCCTGTATCGCATCAGGCTAAAAGCAGCGGCGCCCTAGAACTGCCAGTAGAGAAACTCGCTCTTCCCACCCACGCTCAGGGTGCCCGCCACGGCGAGTGCCGACATCACGAACGCCCAGGCGAGCGACGGATTCCAGGCGAATGCGCGAACCCACCAGTTGTTGCTCGCCGGCGTGGGCTTGATACCGATCGCCGGCTCGTAGCGCGAGGCGATCTCCATCGAGTTCGGCAGGGTGAACGCGATCAGCATCAGCCCCACGACCCAGGCGGTGGAGACATACAGCTCGCGACCGGTTCCGGCACCAGTCGCAGTCACGACGTGCTGCACCACGCCTGTCAGCGGACCGAAATGCTCCAATAGTCTTTGCGGCAGGCTGATGCCGTTCAGCCCGATCATTCCCTTCAACAACTCGGCGGCCGCGCCGCCCGTCGTCGAACGGAACAGGACCATCGAGGCGACCACCGCCACGAAGGTCAAGACGAAACCGACGGGCCGCATCACGCGCTCGTAGCGGGCCTTGTCGGACCAGATCCGCGGCCCCACAAGACGCCAGCCGTGGTTGATCGAGAGGTAGAGGCCGTGCAGCAGGCCCCAGAGAATGAAGAGGTAGCCCGCGCCGTGCCAGACGCCCGAGACCAGCATCGTGAGGATGGTCGGGCCGGCGAGCAGTTGCAGGTAGGCGCTCCAGCTGGCGTTGCGGCTGCTCAGGACACCAAGGCCCTTTGCAAGCCGCCGCCGGGTCAACCAGAGCACCAGCGGGTTGTAGAGATAGGCGGTGAGAAATCGGGTCAGCGTCATGTGCCAACGCAGCCAGAAATCGACGATGTTGGTCGCCTTGAGCGGCGAGTTGAAATTGGCGGGCAAACGTATGCCGAAGCAGCGCGCCAGCCCCAGGGCCATGTCGCTGTAGCCGGAGAAGTCGAAGTAGATCTGCAAGGTGAAGCCGATCGCCGCGATCCATGAGGGGAGCAGCGTGATGGCGCCGCCAGCCGCGGCGGCCTCGTAGATCGGCGTCGCGTGCGCCGCAATGCCATCGGCCAGCACGACCTTCTTGAACAGGCCGATGATCAGCAGCGTGAGGCCGACGGAGAGATTCACCTTGTCGAAGCGGCACGACAGCTTTTGGAACTGCGGCATCATTTCTCGATAGTGAACGATCGGGCCGGCGATGATCTGCGGGAAGAACAACACGAACAGGCTGAAATCGCGGAACGTGAACGACTCGATGCGTCGCGCGTGAACGTCGATCAGGAAGGCGATCTTCTGAAACGTGATGAATGAAATGCCGAGCGGCAGGATGACCTGGGTCAGAACGAAATTCGCACCCGTCAGGTCATTCGCGACGGTGACGGCGAAGTTCGCGTACTTGAAGTAGCCGAGGAACGCGATGTTGAACACGATGCCCAGCAGCAGGACCACACGCGACGTGGCGGCTCGAGTCTTGTCCGAAGCCAGCCTTTGCAACAGCCGCGCGGTCGCGTAGTTGATCAGCACGGCCGGCGCGATGATCAATAGATTGAACGGCCGCCACCAGGCGTAGAACACGAGCGAAACCAGGATCAGCCAAGCCAGGGCGAGGCTCCTGGATCGGGTGCCGAGCAGGTAGAAGCCCACCAACGTCACCGGCAGAAACGCGAACAGGAACAGGTAGGAGTTGAACAGCATCGGTTGGCTCTGCAGTCGTCCGGTGGCTATGCGAGCAGGGCTAGCGCCTTCTTCGCGATCTCGCCGACCGTGTCGAAGGACTCCACGTCGGCAACGCCGAATCGGATGCCCAGATCCATTTCCGCGGCAACGATGAAGTTGACGTACATGAACGAATCCCAATTCGGAACGTCGCTGCGCCTCGTCTCCATTCCGAGCACGATCGAGTCGTCGCCGAGCAGGTCGCGCAGGATGCCCGTCAACTTCAGCAGAATCTGTTCTTCGGTCACTCTAGGCAGCCTTGCGCTCGAGGTTGGTGCGACGCGCGGCGTAGTCGTTGACGTTGAGGGTCCAACGCGTGGAACCCTCCCCTGAGCCCGGTTGATTCAGGCGCGCGAAGCCGAGGCTTTCGTAGAGCCCGGCGACCACGCCGTTCTTCGGGCTCGGGATGTATTCGGCGCGGATGGCGCGAACGCCCCGCCGCTGAGCCGCTTCGACCACGATGTTCATCGCCTCCAATTCGACCTGCCGGCCGAACACACGGCAACTCATCACCCAGAGAACGACCTCGAGCACCCGGGCATCATCCTGCGCCGGCCGCAGGATCATGGCGCTGATCAGACCGTTGTCCCCGAAGCGGTCGGCAAGCCGGAAGCGCAACGCGATGTTGTCCGCACTGCCGGCCAGTCGCGTGAGCTCGTCGACCGTGCAGCGCGCGGTGGTCGGATTGAACTGGTTGGTCTTGTTGATCAGCTGTGCGACGCGGGCAATGTCGAGCGACGTGACCGCCCCCACCTCGATCGACATGTCGAGCGCACGAAGGTAATCCTCGACGCTTTGCGCTGCGCCGCGCAGCGAGTCGCGCGCCGCATTTTTGGCATATTGCTCGGCGCGCGTCCGGTCGTCGGCGGTGAAGGAAATCGCGTCGAAATAGCCACCGCCGGCCAGGCAACGCACGTACAGCGCGGGGTCGGCGGGCAATTCCGGAACAGCCACCATCGGAAGCGCCGCGCGAACGCGCGCTCGTTCGGCGGGGTTGTCATCCACGAACACGAGGCTGTCCAGGCCGATATTGAGTTGTTCGGCAATGGCCCTCAGGTTTTCGGCCTTGTCGTCCCAGTTCGCCACGAAGGCTGCGATGTCGGATCGACGAAGCACCATCTCCGGATGGCCTTGAAACGCCGATTCGGCGACCGCGAGATTATTCTTCGAACACACCGCGAGGATCACACCGCGCTCATTCAGCGTCTTGGCGTAGCGTTGCAGGCCGAGGTGCGCCTCGCCCAGCGCGCTGCCCTCGCCCAGCACGATGCCGTCGACGCCGTCGTCGCCGATCACGCCGCCCCACAGCGTGTTGTCCAGATCGAGCACCAGGCACTTGCGTGACGAACCTCGCTGCGCGCCGATGATTCGGGCGACCATGTCGCCGTAGCGTTGCGCCGACTGGGGTGCGATTTCGATCTTGCCCTGCAGCCAGCGCGCGACATCGAACCAGGCGTCGATGCCGTCACGCGCGCTGGCCCGCGCCACGTCGAGCAGCAGAACGCCGTCTTGCGCCGCGGCATCGCTGACCTGTTCGTTCAGGCGCGCCACGACGCGTGCCGGTGCGCCGGGCACGAGCCGGTCGAAATCGCCGAAGACCGGTTCCGAGACGTCAAGGAAGGTCTGTTGAATGATGGTCGGGCTGAAAGCGTCCCGCGCATGGCGCCACAACGCGCGCAATTCCGCGATCGTCGAGACCACGATGTCGTCAGCTTCGCCGGGCGTGGCGCCGAGCGGCATCCTCGCGATGGCTTCACGCGCGGTGAGCGACAGCAGCACGACGTCGGGGCGGAAGTCGCGCAGTCCGGCCGGCGGGTCGAGCAACTCCTGGCGGCACTGACCGAAGGACCCCGCATAGACCTCGATCAGCAATCGGCGACGCAGGCCGGCGACTCGAATCGCCGGGAGCAGGTGGTCGATCGTGCAGTTGCCCAGGATCGCCAGGCGAACACGCGTCATTCCGGTCGCGCCCGACGCCGCCGTTCGCACGAGCGCGCTGTCCAGCTGAATCGTTTCGAGGAACCCGAGCCGAAACTGAGCCAGCGCGCGAAGGCGCTCGATCCGATCCTGCGGCTGCGTCGCGGCGCGCGCGTCCCGAAGGCGCTCGGCGAAGTCAAGTGGGCTGGGAAGCAAGTGCATGGCTGACTCCCTATCGCGTGGTGGTGCGTGCGTCTTGCAAACAGCGCCGAATCCGCGAGCCTGCGACGTCGAAAAACGCTGCAGACCAGCGTGCCGAACTCGCGCGCTCGAGGTGATCGCCATCGAGAGTGCGCAAGCCTTCCAGCTTCGGTGCGACAAGGTCGAGCTTCAGGGCATCGGCAATCGCGTTTGCTTCCTGGGTGCTGGTCGCGCTCCACGGCGCAATCGTCAGAATGACGCACTGCCTGTTGACGGGCAGACGTGACACGAACTCCTCCGCGAGCACGGCGTCGCGCTTCCAGTGGTCGGCGGCCTGGTCAGCAGCGGCATCCGAGACCGAAGCCGCCTTGAAATCCTCGGAGCCCTTGAGTTCCCAGGCGCCGGTTTCACGCGACCGAAAGAAGGCCACCTGGTGGCCGCACAGCGCGGGAATCGACTCGCACAGGCCCTTGTGCAGGCCCTGCCAGCGCTTCTTCTCTTCGTAGCGCGCCAGCGTGTCGCTCGAGGCATGGCGGATGGCTTCGGTCGGCGACGTCACGAGGCTCTCGTCGAAAAACCGATCGACGTTGATGACATAGACGCTGGCCTTGGGTTTCAGCCGGGCGAGCAGCGGACCTTCGAACAGGGAGTTTTCACCGTAGCTGAACCCGAGCAAGTAGAAGCGTGCGGCGGCCGAAGAGAACCAGCGGGCAGTCGCCTCCGTCGAAAACGCGAACTGCATGCGGCTGTTGCCGAGGAACAGCACATCCGCATCCGCGGCAGCGCGCTGGGCGTCCGGCTCCAGGCCGAACCAGAAGGCGCCGTGGTCGTAGTCGCCATAGCCACCGGTCTGGCAATAAGCCAGGTACTGGCCCGACCCGTAACCGCTCGCCGGACACGCAAACACCCCATCGGTGCGCAGCTTGTAGACCAGCGCAGCCAGCACGCTGAAAAGAATCATGGCGATGTACAACGCAGGCCTCACCGCGACAGCACGCGAAACCGTGCTGCTGGCGCTGACCCTGGGTGTTGGCATCGAGTGAACTTCCATCTCGAAGAGTGTAGTGATTCAACCCCGGTGCAGACACCCACCAATTAGGGGAGTTCGTGCATTCGTGTGGGACGACACGATGCGCGGGTGAGAGCGATTCGAGGCTGGGTGCGCATGACGCGCCCAGAACCCTGGAACGCAGAACCGCGTCGAGCAAAAACGCCGATGGCGCGCCTCGCGAGAGACGCGCCATCGGTCAGGTTCAGCGGCTAGCGGGCCGTGGTGATGGAGAAGGGCCCGAGTCCAGTCGAAACGATCGGGGCGCCCGCAATCAAAGTGATCGCGCCCGTAGCGGGGTCGATGTCGTATTGCCAGACGGTGCTGCCTTGACCGTCATTGAAGCCCGCATCCGCAAAGTTCACAACGTAGACGTGGCGGCTGAACGGGTCAATAGCCACGTACTGCGGGTGGTTGCCGGCCCCAGTGGTGTTCGTTCCGCTCGGCAGCGAGCCATCTGGATTGATCTTGCACTGGGAAATGCTGTCGCTGCCCTTGTTGGCCCAGTACGCGAACTGACCATCCACCGAGATCGCAACCGGATAAGGACGGTTCTCAGTCGGCCGCGTGTTGGCAGAAATGAGAGTGAGTCCGCCGGTTCCCGGGTCGATGCTGAACTGCGTAACGGTGTTCGCGCCGATGTTGCTCACATACGCGAATGTGCCCGCGGGGTTGATGGCAATGCCGATGCTCCAATTGTCTGACGAGACCTGGGTCATCAGAGTCAGCGCCCCCGTGGCAACGTCGATGTCGAACTGCGAAATGCTGCCAGTACCGGTTTCGTTGCCGGCGAACTTGTTCGCCACATACGCGTGGCGGCCACTTGGATCAACTGTGATCTGGTACGGAACGCGTCCCGCTGGCAAAGCGACGCTGCCGCTGCCAATGGCGGTGAGGCGGCCGTCCGAACCGATCGTGAACTGCGCGACGCTGTTGGTCGTACCGTGGGGATCGTTCTGGTTCGTCACGTAGGCATATCGACCCGTCGGATCGACGGCCACGGAGTAAGGTGTCGATCCGAATCCTCCAGTGGACACGTTACCGAGGAACGAGAGAGCGCCAGTCGCTGCGTCGATCGAGAATTGCGCGACGGTGTTGCTGCCGAAGTTGGTCACATACGCGAAGCGGCCCGTCGGGTCGACCGTCACCACGTTCGGATCCGTACCGCGGGTGTCGACCGGCGCGCCAAACTGCGTGAGCGCGCCGTCGAGGCCGATGGTGTACTGCGAGATCGAGTGATCGGTCGAGTTCACCACGTAAGCGAGTGCCAGCCGGCAAGTGACAACCACCGTGTTCACGTTGGCCGAGACATTGCTGCCCGAGCCGGCGGTGACGCGGCAGGTTTGCCCAGTGGGCTGAGTGCCCACGGTGACGGCGTAACCGGTGTTGTAAGCGATCGGGGCCGCGAAGGTGAAGCTACCGTTGGCATTGACCACCACCGGGTCGGCAGTGTTGTTTCTCAGCGTGACCTGCTGTGTGGGTACCAGACCCGAGATCGTGCCGCTGATGGTGTAGCTGTTCGGCGAGCAGGTCACCACAACGTTGGTGACCGGGCCTGTGACGGTACCGCTCAGGTTCGAGGCGGTGCAGGTCTGGTTGGTAGGCTGTGTGCCCACGGTGACGGTATAGGTGCCGTTGAAGGCCACCGGCGTGCTGAAGGCGAACCCGCCATTCGCGGCGACCGTCGTCGGGTCAGCAGCATTGTTGTTGAGCGTGACCTGCCGGCCCGAGAGCAGACCCGAGACCGTGCCACTGACGGTGTACGTGTTGGCCGAGCAGGTGACCGCGACGTTGGCGATATTGGCGACAACCCCGCTGCCCGAACCGTTGGTCACGGTGCAGGTCTGATTGACGGGCTGCGTGCCCACGGTCACGGCGTAAGAGCCGTTGAATGTCACCGCCGTTGGGAAGTTGAAGGAGCCGTCAGCGTTGACGGTCAACGGATCGCCCGCGTTATTGTTGAGCGTGACTTGTTGGCCTGCGATCAGACCCGTGATTGCGCCACCGATGGCATAGGTGTTCGTCGAGCAAGTGACCGCGACGTTGGTGATGCCAGCCACCACGCCGGCACCCGAGCCGTTCGAGACCGTGCACATCTGGCCGGTGGGCTGCGTTCCCACCGTGACGGCGTAGCTGCCGTTGAAGGCCACTGCCGCGGGAAAAGTGAACGTGCCGTCGGCATTGACCGTCAGCGGATCGCTCGCGTTGTTGTTGAGCGTGACTTGCTGGCCCGAGGCCAGGCCCGTGACCGCGCCGCCGATAGTGTAGGTGTTCGTCGAGCAGGTGACCGCGACGGTGGTGATGTTGGCCACGACACCGGCACCCGAGCCGCCGGCAACCGTGCAGGTTTGCCCGGTGGGCTGGGTGCCCACGGTGACCGCGTAGCCGCCGTTGAAGCTGACGGCCGTCGGGAAGGTGAACGTGCCGTCGGCATTGACCGTCAGCGGGTCGCTCGCGTTGTTGTTGAGCGTGACTTGCTTGCCCGCGGCCAAGCCGGTGACCGAACCGCCAATCGTGTACGTGTTCGTCGAGCAGGTGACCGCGACGTTGGTGATGTCAGCCACCACGCCGGCACCCGAGCCGTTGGAGACCGTGCACATCTGGCCGGTGGGCTGCGTGCCCACGGTCACGGCATAGCTGCCGTTGAAAGCGACGGGCGCGACAAACGCGAATGCGCCATCGGCGCTCACCGCCGTCGGATCAGCACCGTTGTTGTTCAGGACAACACTCTGGCCAGCCGCCAGGCCCGTGACGGTGCCGGCGATGGTGTGGGTCACCGCGGAACAGGTGATGTTGACGTTGGCGACGTTGGCGGTAACGCCAGCGCCCTGGAAGTTGGCCACCGAGCAGGACTGGCCCGCAGGCTGCGTGGTGATCGTGACCAGGTACGTGCCATTGGCAGCGACCGGTTTGACGAAAGTAAATGCCGCATTGGCATTCACGGTCAACGGATCGTTGCCGTTGTCATTCAGGACAATTTGCGTTCCCGCTGCCAGCCCCGTGACCGCGCCTCCGATCGTGAACGACGCGGACGACGAGTCACCGCCGTCACCACCGCCGCCGCACGCGGCCAGGCTGAGCATCAGGAGAGTGCTGGCCGTTCGGCCAAAAAGGGAGCGCAAGTTCATGGCAGGGGATCCGTGACGGATTGAATCAGGTGATGCACTGTATTGAAAAATTGAGCGCCAACGTTCACTCGATGCGGCACTAATACCGGTTTTCCACGAGTGCGTTGTGACCAAAAAATCCGTGCTGTCGCCCTGGCGCCGCAATGCCGAAAAGGCATGCGACCCGGGGGTTGATCCGGCTGGATTTCTCAGGCTGGCGATTCGCCGCGCACCGAGTCACCACGGCCGATGGCGAAGTACTCGATGCCTTGCGCCTTGACCACGGCCGGGTCGAACAGGTTTCGGCCGTCGAAGATCAGCGGTTGCTTGAGCGCGGTGCGGATGAAGTCGAAGTCGGGGCTGCGGTATTCACGCCATTCGGTGGCAATAAGGAGCGCATCGGCGCCCGTGAGCGCAGCCGTCTGATCGGCGGCGAACGTCACTCCTGGCACGCCTTTCAGCGCATGTCGGGCTTGCGCCATCGCGATGGGGTCGTGAGCCTGCAGCTTGGCGCCCCGGCGCACCAGTTCTCGCACGATGACGAGGCTGGGCGCCTCGCGCATGTCGTCGGTGTCGGGCTTGAACGCCAGGCCCCAGAGCGCGAAGGTGCGGCCGTGCAGATCCTCGCCGAAGCGTTCGATGACCTTGTCGACGAGCACCCTCTTCTGCCGCTCGTTCGCGTTCTCGACAGCGGCAAGCACGCCGAGTTCCAGGCCATGGCTGCGACCTGAATGGACCAGCGCCTTCACATCCTTTGGAAAGCACGACCCGCCGTAGCCCACGCCCGGGTACAGGAAGCTCGTGCCGATGCGGGGGTCGCTTCCGATGCCGCGCCGAACGAGTTCGATGTCGGCCCCGACGCGTTCAGCCAGCAGCGCAAGTTCGTTCATGAAGCTGATGCGCGTCGCCAGCATCGCATTGGCCGCGTACTTGGTGAGTTCGGCACTGCGCACATCCATCAACTGCAGCTTGTCGTGGTTGCGCGTGAATGGCGAATACAGCGCGCGCATCAACAGCACGGCGCGATCGTCGTCGGCGCCGACGATGATGCGGTCGGGGCGCATGAAGTCTTCGACCGCGGCGCCTTCCTTCAGGAACTCGGGGTTGCTGACCACCGCGAACTCGACGTTCATCGCGCGCCGCTCCAACTCCTGCCGAATCACTGCACGAACCTTGTCAGCGGTTCCGACCGGCACCGTACTCTTGTCGACGACGATCTTGTAGTCGGTCATGTGGCTGCCGATGCTCTTCGCGGCCGCGAGCACGTACTGCATGTCGGCCGAGCCGTCCTCGTCAGGGGGTGTGCCCACACCGATGAGCTGCAGTGTGCCGTGGCCCACTGCGGCGGCGATGTCGGTGGTGAACTGCAGGCGGCCGACCGCTGCGTTTCGCTGCACCAGGTTGTCGAGCCCGGGCTCGTGAATCGGAATGCCGCCTTCCTGCAGCATCTTGATTTTTTGTTCGTCGACGTCGAGGCAAACAACGTGGTTGCCCATTTCGGCCAGGCACGCACCGGTGACGAGGCCGACATAGCCGGTGCCGATGACAGTAACTTTCATTCAAGACCTCCTGATTGTTGATAGCGACCGAGCCCGGCGTTCTCTTGTTCTGCTCTGGACAGCACCGCTCGCAGCGAGTTGAGCAGCAGAACATCCGGCCGCAAATGCGCGCGGTAGTAGCGCGAATTCGTCGTCATCATCTCGCGTCGCAAATCACGATCCGCAATCAACCTCAGCGACTGCTCGACACACTCGACGGGGCCGGCGAATTCCAGATAATTCCTGCCCGGCGCAAGTTCGCCAGGCACCTGATAGCGAAGCCGCTCGCACACGATGGCTCGCGCACAGCTGACGTACTCCGCAAACTTCCAGCCGATCGATCCGTGCAGCCCAGTGGTTGCGACGCAGATCGAATGCGACTTCAACACCCGGAGATAGTTCTTCTTGTGCGTGACGCTGCTGTCGGAGACAAGGCAATCCTTGTATTGCCGGCGCGTGTACTCGTTGTGATTGAAGCCGCCGAGAAACCTCGGCCCGAGTTCCTTGCGCAGGAGCCTGATGCACTGCGCGCGAGTCTCGTTGTTGCTCATCCGTTCTTCGATCTTCTCCGCGCTGCGGTCAGGATGGTCGTGCGGGTCGTAGGCCGTCACCAGGAACAGCACTTGTGGCGGCAGTTCGTAGTCCGGCAAGGCTTCCAGCTCGCGGACTCGCGAGTAGAACCTCAGCCGGTTGCCGGCATCGAGCGCTTCTCGCAACGCCAGGATTCGGGCCCTCGCCCCGCTCGGTAGGTGCAGCGCCCTGCGGGCAGCGAAAGGGTCTGCAAAGTCTGGCAGGACGTGATAGTTCAACCCGAACGGAAGAACCGTCTCAGCGCCACGCCGCAGACTGCCGACGTAGCTCTCGGAGAAAGACCGCTTGAAGTAGTAGTCGCAGTTGTCCAGGTCTCGGGTATCGATGTCCTGCGCGTCATGCAGGTCGTAGTGAATGGTGATCGCACCCTTCAGCAAGACCTTGGCGTGCGCCCGGTGTGCGTCCCTCAGGTGCTGCGGGAGATCGGCCCGGCTGCCTTGATCGACCGTGAACTCCTGCGTCAGATCCACCATGCCGCTCCGATGCAACATCGACAGGCCTGTGTAGACCTGCTGTATATGCGCGCCGGGCGAGTGGCAGATCAGCCTGCAGGCGAGTCTCGTCATGGGCCCGGCATACCCACGTTACAGCCTCCACCCGGCGAACCCCACGTCTGCCAACTGCTGCAGATCGAACGACGACTTGACGTCGATGAACACACCGTTGGGCACCAGCTTCTCGGCGAATCGCTGCAACCCCATGTCCAGGTACTCGCGATGCGAGACCGTCGCGACGAGGGCCTGCGCCTGTGGCAACTCGTCCCAGGGCGTCAGCTTCACTCCGTATTCGTGTTCGCATTCCTGCGAACTCGCGATCGGGTCGTGCACATGCACGTTGACGCCGTAGGTCTGCAACTCACGGATCACGTCGATCACCTTGCTGTTGCGCAGATCGGCACAGTTTTCCTTGAACGTCATGCCGAGCACAATGACGTCTGCACCCTTCACGGGCCGGCCCGCGGCGATCATTTGCTTGACGGCCTGCTCCGCGACGTACTTGCCCATGCTGTCGTTGATGCGGCGCCCGGCCAGAATCACCTGCGGGTGATAGCCCAGCATGTCCGCCTTGTGGGTCAGGTAGTAAGGATCGACACCGATGCAGTGTCCTCCGACCAGGCCCGGACGGAAGGGCAGGAAGTTCCACTTCGTGCCGGCCGCCTTAAGGACATCGAGGGTGTCGATGCCCATGCGGTGGAAGATGACCGACAGCTCGTTCATCAACGCGATGTTGAGATCGCGCTGCGTGTTCTCGATGACCTTGGCGGCCTCGGCCACCTTGATGCTGCTGGCCGGGTACACACCAGCGGTGATGACCGAGCCGTAGATCTGCTTGACCGTCTCGAGCGTCTCGGGCGTGTCCCCCGAGACGACCTTGATGATCTTCGTGACCGTGCGCTCTTTGTCACCGGGGTTGATGCGCTCCGGGCTGTAGCCGACGAAGAAATCCTGCTTCCACTTCATGCCCGAGAATTTTTCGAGAATGGGGATGCAAACCTCCTCGGTGGCGCCCGGGTAGACCGTCGACTCGTAGACGACGATCGCGCCCTTCTTCAGGTTCTTGCCGACGCTCTCCGAGCTCTTCACGAGCGGCGTGAAGTCGGGCCGGTGCGCATCATCCACCGGCGTCGGAACGGCGACGACGATGAAATCAGCTTCGGCCAGTACGGCGGGGTCGGTCGAGCACTGCAGCCTCGTCGAGGCCTTCAGGTCAGCCGGCGACACCTCGCCGGTCGGATCGACGAAACGCTTGTAGCTCTCGATCTTCTGGACCGACAGGTCGAAACCGATGGTTCGATACTTCTTCCCGAATTCGACGGCCAGAGGCAACCCGACGTAGCCCAAGCCCACCACTGCGATGGTTGTCATGTTCATTTCCCTTTCAGTCACAAGATTCTTCGCGTCACTTCAGGCCGCTCACACGCGAAAGTAGCCCCGGTACCATGCGACGAAGCGGCGTACCCCCTCGGGCACCGGGGTTCCCGGCCGAAACCCAGTCCATGTCGCCAGCTCTTCGACATTCGCGCTGGTCGCCGGAACATCCCCGCTTTGCAGCGGCAGGAAGTTCTTGACCGCCTCCCGCCCGATTGCCTGCTCGATGGCCGAGATGAAATCCATCAAGGGCACGGGGTCGTGGTTGCCGATGTTGAACAGTCGATAGGGAACATTCGAGCGCGCGGGGTCACCCTGCTCCGAATCGTAATCCGGGTCGGCGCTGGCGACCCGATCGAGCGTCCTGACGACACCCTCGGCGATGTCGTCCACGTACGTGAAGTCGCGGACCATCTTGCCGTGGTTGAACACGTCGATCGGCCGCCCTTCCAGGATCGCTTTGGTGAAGAGGAACAAGGCCATGTCGGGCCGACCCCAGGGGCCGTAGACCGTGAAGAATCGCAGCCCGGTCGTGGGCAAGTTGAACAGATGGCTGTAGGTGTGCGCCATCAACTCGTTCGCCTTCTTCGTCGCCGCGTAGAGGCTGACGGGGTGATCGACGCCGTCGTGCTCCGAGAAGGGCATGCGCGTGTTGCCGCCGTACACGCTGGAGCTCGACGCGTAGACCAGGTGCTGCACTTGGCTGTGCCGGCAGCCCTCGAGCACGTTCGTGAAGCCCACGACGTTGCTGTCGATGTAGGCCAGCGGGTTCTGCAACGAGTAGCGAACACCCGCCTGCGCCGCCAGATGAACCACCCGATCGAACCGCTCCTCGGCGAACAAGGCAGCCATGCCGGCGCGATCGGCGACGTCCATCAGCACGAAGCGGAAGGCCTCGTTCGGCGTCAGCCGCGCCAGGCGGTCGCGCTTGATCTGCGGATCGTAGTAGTCGTTCAGATTGTCGAGCCCGACGACAGTGTCGCCGCGCGCCAGCAAGAGCTGAGTCACATGCATGCCGATAAAGCCGGCAGCGCCAGTCACGAGGATCTTCACCTGTTGTTCCTGTTCTGTTGATGGATTGGTTGCATGCGTTGGTTCTAGGCCAGGGCGCGCGCCAGGATCTCGACGGTGCGGTCGGCGGCCTGGCCGTCCCACAGGTGCGGGCGACGCCCCTGCTTGGCCCCACCCGAGATGACGGTGCGCACGGCGGCGCGGATCAGGTCAGCGTCGCTGCCCACCAGCACGTTGGTTCCTTCGGTCACCGTCACCGGGCGCTCGGTGTTGGTCCGCAGCGTGATGCAGGGGACGCCGAGTGCGGTGGTCTCTTCCTGAAGCCCGCCGCTGTCGGTCAACACCAGCGTCGAATCCTTCCAAAGGTTCAGGAACTCCATGTAGGCCAGCGGCGGCAGCAGTGCGACATGCGGGCCAAGGTCGATGCCGAACTTCTCAAGATTGGCTCGGGCTCGCGGATGGACCGGAAACGCCAGCGGCAGCGTTTCCGACACCTCGCGCAGCGCGGAAGCGATGCGCGCGAACACGACCGCATCGTCGACGTTGGACGGTCGATGCAGCGTCACGGCGCCATAGCGTGGGTGCGCCTGCTTGAAGGCAAGCGCAGCACCCGCTGTCGGTGGTGAGCGCAGCAACGCCTCGCGCTGATAGAGCAGGTTGTCGACCATCACATGACCGACGTAGTGCACGGACTCCGGCCGCTTGCCTTCGCGCAGCAGGTTCTCCTCGCCGCTCGGCTCGGTGACGAAGAACCAGTCGGAGATCGCATCGGTCACGAGGCGGTTGATTTCCTCGGGCATCGCCATGTCGCCGCTGCGCAGGCCGGCCTCGACGTGCGCCACGGGGATGCCCAGCTTCTTCGCGACGATGGAGCAGGCCAGCGTCGAGTTCACGTCACCGACGACGACCACCGCCGCGGGGCGTTCGGCCTGGCACAGCTCCTCGAACGCCACCATCACCTTGGCGGTCTGCTGGGCATGCGTACCCCCGCCGGCGCCCAGATGATGATCGGGCTTCGGAATGCCGAGTTCCTCGAAGAACACATCGCTCATCTCGCGGTCATAGTGCTGACCGGTGTGCACGATGCGGTAGGCCAGCGCATCCTTGCGCCGATCGAGCGCACGAACCATCGGCGCGAGCTTCATGAAGTTCGGCCGCGCCCCGGCCACCAGGTAGATCAGCTTGGCAGCCATGAATCAGCCCACGGTCTCGAGTTGCGCCGGCACGACCGTCAATTCGTCGATCAGTGCTTTGGTCTGGCGGATATTTCCTCGGCTGGACGCGCCGAACACGATCGATTCGATCCTGGTTTGCCCGCAGACATAGCCGATCGCCTCTCGCGGGGCGAGTGCTCCCGATGCCAGAACAGACATTGCCACGGGCCGGAAGCGGCGTGACGCGATCGCCTTCTCGTAGACCTCGATCCCGCCACTCATGCGAAAGCCGATCTTGTTGATGTTCGCGCAGACGATCGGGTTGTCAACCCCGAGCTCATCGAGCACGTCGAGCAGCTTCGGCAGGTTCATCGTGATGAAGCCCGGCTCGGCGCCGTACTTCTTGCGCACATGCTCGGCGAAGATGCGCAACGCATCCTTCATGCCCAGCCCGAGCAGCAGGTCGGTGATGACGTTCTGCATGAAGATGACCGGCGTTTTCAGCCCGTCGAACATCTTCATCTCGGCATCCACGAGCAGTTGCAGGATGACCTCGATGTCCTTGCTGGCCAGCGCCACGCCGCCGCGGAACATCGCCGAGATCGCGCCGTCCTCAGGCAGGAACTTGCGCAACGCGCCGACCATGCCGTGTTCGGTCGCGGCATTGGCGTACTTGTGCGCATACGGCATGCACGGATAGAACTGATAGTCCGGATACTTGGCCCGATTGGCGCGAAAGTAGTCGCAGATCTCGGCCACGCGATCGTGCGTCGTGCACATGAAGGTGCGGATGCCTTCCTGGTAAGCAGCATCGAGTACATCGATCACTGCCTGCAGGTCCTGGAAACGCATCGCCTGGGCGCGCGCCTTCTCCTCGGACATGTGATTCACGCCGAAGAACTGGTTGTCGCCGAAAAGTACTCTGTCCATGATTCGATACCGTGTTGGGTACAGGGCAAGGTGCGCTCAGCCGAAGCGGCGCGCCCAGAAGCCTTTGGCCTTGTCGGCCGTTGCGGCCGGGGCGGGTCGAGCACCGCCGCCAGCCTCAGCGAGAATCATTCCGACCAACCGGTCGGCCTGCATTGCAGAGCGGAACGAATTGACATTGTCGGTGCGCTTGGCTTCGATGCCTTTCACGAAATAGTCGATCTGCGCCGAATACTCCTCGCCTCGCAGGTAGAACCACACCTCCTGAGTCAGGTCGGTGGTGTACTTGACCGTCCAGCCCGTCTTCGCGCCGGGGAGTGCGGCATGCGGCTCGCGCAGGTAGATCTGGCACTCCTGCCGGTCCGCAGTGATCCGGCCATTCGTGCCCCAGACCGAAATCTTCGTGGACATCTTCCGGTAGCTCTCGTCGCTCCAGTTGACCGAGAGCTGGCCGGACGCGCCGTCGGCATAGTTCAGCGTGCAATAGACCTCGTCGTCGACATCGCGCGAGTAGATGCTGTTGAGCACCACGCCGCTGACGGACGCCGGCGCTCCGGCGATGAAGTTCACCAGGTCGATCGCATGACACGCGTAGTCGTAGAGCGCGCCGCCGCCTTCGCTCTTGGCCGAACGCCATGTACCCCCCTTGGGCCGCAACACCACCGGGCCATAGGCCTCGGCGCGCACATGGTGGATGCGCCCGAGGGCGCCCGAATTGACGATGCGCGCGGCCTCCTGGAAGGCACCGACGAAGCGGTAGTGATAGCCGACCTGGTTCACCAGGCCCTTGGATTCGGCCAGCGCCGCGAGCCGTTCGCCGTCCGCGGCGTCGAGGACGAAGGGCTTTTCGCAGAAGACATGCAGCCCCTTGTTCAGCGCCTTCTCGACCATCGAAGCATGAAACTTCGACGGCGTCGCGATGATCACCGCATCGAGCGTCTCACCCGCGAGCAGTTGGTCGTAGTCGTCATAGCACTTCAGACCCGTGTACTTGGTCAGCACATCGGTGAGATAGGCCGTCTGATCACACGCCGCAACCACCTTCACGTCCGGGTGGGCATTGACGATGGCGTGATGCGACAGCCCCATCTTGCCGAGCCCGATCATTCCTACTCGAAGCATCGATCTTCTCCAGTTTCGAACATGCGGGCCTCAGCGGCCCAAGATTGCACTCTTGATCATGGCGTAGGCTTCGCGGCCCTTGTCGAGCAGCGCACGATTTGCCGGCTTGCGCGCGGCGCCTTCCAGGATAGCCAGCAGCCTCGGTGCCGTGAGCGCGGGGTCGTGCACGAAGGCGTCGACCTCGAGCAGGTAGCGATCCACGTCGAGCAGATCATCCTGATAGACCGAGACCGTGGGAATCCCCAATACCGCCATCTCGCGCGTCATCGTGCCGCCGGCACCGACGAACAGGTCGCAGTCGGGCGCAATGTCGGCGATGTCCAACGCCGTATCGACGACACGCACACCGGCGAACGCTGCGCCACGGTAGTGCACGCCTTGGTCCTTGCCGCGCGGCAGCACGATCACCTCGACCTTGCCCTTGATGCCCAGAATCAGGTCATCGAGAAAATTCCGGCTGCCCTTGTAGTACTGCGCCGTCCACGGCTCCGGGCGGATATAGACCGTCGGCCGGGCCTTGGATGCCCGCGCCGCGCCCGAGCGGCTCAGCCGTTCGTCGAGCTCCCACAGGTAGATGCCTTCCTTGACCCCAGGGTAGTTGACGACCTTGCGCGGATTGGCCCACTGCTTGCGCAGCTTCTCGGCCGAGAGGAACTCGGGCACCATGATCTTGCGTGCGAACACGAACGACGGAATGTTCCCCATCGCATGCTCGTTGTCGTTCATGTAGATCGAGCGCACGCCGAGGAGCCAGGCGGTCAGCGGCGAGTGAAACGAACTTTGCGAGATCGCCACGTCGATGCGCTGGCCGCGCAGATAGCGCCACAGTTGCCACACCCGGATCGGGAAGCCGAACAGCTTCATCATCAACTTGCCGCCGTAGTGCACACCCACCACTTCGTAGCGGAAGCCGTGCAAATCCAGCAGATCGATCGTGTTGGCAAGCGGCCGGCAGGTGATCACCACCTCGTGTCCTTCACCCTCGAGTTCGCGGATCATGCGAGCGAAGAGGTTGATGTGAGGGGAGTTCGAGAGGTCGAACCAGATCTTCACGACGGCATCCTTTGGTCGCTCGGCAGCAAGGGCGCGCGGCTGATCACGGTGCGCAGCACCTGACCCGGCGACAGCCGGGCCCGCGCCTCGATCACCGGCGCCGCGGACCGTTCATAAAACGCTGAAGACACCCATCCCTGTGGCGGCGACTCGCGGCCCTCGATCACGACGGCTGTGAACTCGTGGCCAACGATCGCCACATCAACTTCGCGACCGTGCGCCGCGACTCGCCACGAAGCGTCGCCAAGCGGTGTCAACGTGACCCCCGCAGCGGCATGCCAGAACAACTCGACGTCGTGCGGCTGCGCGGCATCGATCCAGTCCTCGATCGTCAGTGATCCATCGCCTTCGCCGAGCGCGACGCGCCGATGGTGAATCACCGGATCGGCCAGCCGCGCGTAGCCATCATGGCTCGCATGAATGGACTGTTTCGCGGCCGCGGGCTCAGCGGTGATCGAGCACTCGACATCACGCAGCCAGAGGAAGCTCGCTCCGTAGTCCGATTGGTCACGGTCCTCGACGACCAGCGTGTTGTGCGCATGCGTGCCACGAAAGAAGTGGCGGTACTCGGGGGCCGCGTTGTAGCAATACGTCCCCGGATCGATGAAAAAGGGCACGCCGCCCCAACTCACGAGCACGGACAACGCATCGGCGTGCCCGTGCCCGGCGATTCGGTTGTACCCCAACGGCCCGCAGTCGAACGTCACCCGGAATTCGTTGGCGGTGTGCAGCGCGTCGCCGAGGATCACATAGCCGCCCGAGTCGAACCGCGACGGAAGCGCCTGCAGCGCAGCGACGTCGGCAGACGGCGACACCAAGCCTTTCAACCAAGGAACCTGCGGGTCCGCGCCCGCACCGGTGCTCTCGACCTTGGCCTGCAAGTCGTTCCGTTGGAACAAGGCCGCACCGATCGCGACGATCGAACGATAGGAATTGAACTCGGCGCCGTGCCCGAGACACCAGACTTCGCCATCATCTGAGTCACCGATGGACGGCACCGCGCCACGGCAATCCATCATGGCGGCGGTGAACGACGTGGCCGCCTCGACGCGGGACCAGAACCCGGCCGAGAAATCGTCACCATTGGCGCGCCCGCACAGGCCGCTGGCGATCAAGAACTGCAACGAAAACTTGTGATAGCAACTGGCCTGCTCGAGATTGACCCCATCGCGGTTGAACTGCAGCAAGGTTTCACGCTCGAGTATCGCCTTGGCCTCACGCCGCATGCGACGCGATTGCGCCCAACGATCCCAGACTTGAGATGCCACGTACACGCCCGCGGCTTCGCCGATCAGATGGTTGTCTGCAGACGAGTAGAAGGAGTAGTTGTCGCTGGCAAAGCGCATGTGCTGATAGATGCTTTGCAACCAACGGCTCAACAACTTGCGGCCGTCGGCCCCCTGGAACAGTGGCGAATCGCTGCCGCCGATCAACTGCCACACGAGGCTCCAGTTGATCAGGCGAATTCCGTGTTCCACCGGCGACGACCAGTTCGCACCGTTCGCGTAAGGACACGCCTCCAGCCAATCGCTCAGCAACTGCCCGATCCGTTCGAGGCAACGGCGATCGCCGCTCAGCGCGTAGTGCTGTGCCAGCGGCACCCACCAAAGATGGCGGTTGACTTCCCAGAGGAACTTGATGTCGACACCTTTGCCGAGATGTCGAAAGTCGATGAACAGGCCGAAAGTCGAATCGATCCGCGTGCCCGTCACCGGGTCGGCGTTCCAATCGGGAATGCCTTTGTCCATCGAAACGGAATGCCCGAAGACTTCGAGCTTGCCGTCCAGCAGTGCTTGCGCGGCGGCCCCGATCAGCGCCGCGTCACCGCGCCCATCGGGCACCGAGCACCACGACACTCCCCACCGCGCATCCGCCGTCTCGTTCGGAACGGTGGTTGCCGCGAACATGCCTTTGCTCTGCGCGAGTCCACGCACGACGGCGACCGCCCTGTACGGCACTTCCTGCCAGTACATGCGGCTGAGCCTTCGAAAGAGCCATGTCAATTGTGAAGTACCAAATACCACCAAGAATCCTCGCGAACCAAGCACCACAGGGGCCACGCCCTGTCGAATGCAAATCAAATTGTCGCCCAAGGGGGAGTCGCGCTCGTGTGAGAAACGACACTGAACACAATTTGGCCCTTCATCTAAGGGGGACGCACTTGTTCGCGGCCGATTTCGCCCCCCGCGAACGAATGTGACCTGTTTGTCAGAAGGCATCTTCGCCTTGCTGCGCGGCGCTCTTGCGATGGTATTCTGCGACGCAGCAAAGCAGCGGCGCTGCCGTTCACTGAGCCCTCGGCCCTTGGGCCCTGCTGCTTCCAGCGCGCCATCGCGCTCCCACACGACTGAATTGAATGAAACAGGTAACCCATACGCTCAAGGATGGCCGCATCGAAGTGGCAGACGTGCCGGTACCGACCTTGAGCGACAAGTTCGTCTTGGTGCGGACCACGGCATCGATCATCAGCGCCGGTACCGAAAAGACAAAGATCGACATGGGCAAGAAGAGCCTGTGGCAGAAAGCCCGGGCGCGACCTGATCTGGTCAAGCAGGTCTTCCGCAAGCTGCGCGCTGAAGGCCTCGCGAAGACGCTCGGAACCGTCAACACCCGGCTCGCCGCCGCCAACCCGCTGGGCTACAGCTCCGCCGGTACCGCCTTGGCAGTGGGTGGCCTGGTCGACGGCATTCGCCCCGGCGATCGTGTGGCCTGCGGCGGCGTGGGCTATGCCAATCACGCCGAGTTCTCCGTGGTGCCGAAAAACCTCGTGGTCAAGGTGCCGCCCGAGGTTTCCGACGAGGAAGCAGCCTTCGCCACGCTGGGCGCGATTGCCCTGCAAGGCGTTCGTCTTGCCGACCCGAAGCTGGGTGAGACGGTGTTGGTCCTCGGCCTGGGCCTGCTTGGGCAGATGGCCGTGCAAATGCTGCGCGCCAACGGCTGTCGCGTGCTGGGAACCGACCTCGATCCCTCACTCGTTGCGCTGGCCGGGAAGTGGGGAGCCATCGGCGTGAGCGACGCCGAGGTGGCTTGCCGTGAGCTCACTGCAGGTCTGGGCGTGGACGCCGTGCTGGTGTGCGCCGGCACGTCGTCGAACCAGCCCATCGAGCTGTGCGGACGCGTGACGCGCGAGAAGGGGCGCGTGGTGGTCGTCGGCGCGGTGCGCATGGACATCCCGCGCGACGACTTCTTCAAGAAGGAAATCAGCGTCGTCATCTCGCGCTCCTACGGTCCTGGTCGTTACGACCCGGTCTATGAAGAGGGCGGCAACGACTACCCTGCGGGTTACGTGCGATTCACGGAACAGCGCAACATGCAGACGGTCATCGACTTGATTGCTGCCGGTTCGCTTGACGTGAAGAGTCTGATCACCCACCGCTTCGCGGTCGAGGAGGCCGTGGCCGCGTATGCGCTGATCGAAGGTCAGAAAACAGAGCCCTACCTCGGCATCGTTCTGAGCTATGGCGATGCGACCGGCACCGAGATGCCCGCGCCGGTGCGGATTGATCTGGCGAGCACACCGATCGACAAGACCCGGATAGGCATCTCGTTGGTGGGCGCGGGGAACTACGCGACGGCCAGCCTGCTGCCGCCCTTGCGCGGCAACGAGCAGGTCGAGTTGCGCGGCCTCATGACCTCGAGCGGCCGCACGGCGGCGAGCGTGGCGGCCCAGTTCGGCTTTCGCTTCTGCGGCGCGCAACTCGGCGACGTGCTCGATGCCGACACCGATGCCGTGGTCATCGCGACCCGGCACGACACGCATGCGGACTACGTGTGCAGCGCGCTTCACGCTGGAAAGCATGTGTTTGTCGAGAAGCCTCTCGCGCTCAACATGCGGGAACTTGGCGACGTCGAAGCCGCGCTCGTGGCATCGCACGGCCGCCAACTGCTGGTGGGATTCAACCGCCGCCATGCGCCGCTGACCCGCGAGGTCCTCGCGCACTTTGCGTCGGTGCAGTCACCGCGCGTCGTGCACATACGCGTCAATGCGGGCTACATCCCCCGCGAGCACTGGATTCAGGATCCGAACGTCGGTGGCGGTCGCCTCATCGGCGAGGCCTGCCATTTCGTGGATCTTGCTTGCGCGCTCGCCGGTGCCGACCCGGTCGAGGCGCATGCCATCGGTGTTGAGAAACCGGGCGTGTCCCCGCTGCTGAACGACAACGTCTGCATCTCCTTGCGGTTCGCCAACGGCAGCGTGGCCAGCATCGTGTACACCGCCGATGGCGCCAAGGCGCAAGCCAAAGAGCATGTCGAGGTCTTTGGCGGGGGTCGCTCGGCCGTCATCGACGACTTCCGAAGCGCCGAGTTCTTTGATGGCGACACCGGCCATCGCCGCACCCGCGCGGCATCGCAAGACAAGGGACAGGCGGCGATGCTGAAAGCGTGGATAGACGGGATTCGTTCCGGAACCCCGGCCACGCCAGCGTCGACGTTGATCGCGGTCAGCGCGGCAACCATTGCGGCCGTCGAGTCGATGACCGTGGGCGGCCCGGTCGCGGTTGAACCGTCGGCGTGGCGCTCGGTCCCGGCCGGTTAAATACGCGCCGTTGGCGCGATGCCGTCGCGTTCAGGCGGTCGACTTGCGAATCAGCTGCGAGTAGATTTCCAGCAGCAGTTCGTTGACGGCCTCGACGCTGCTGTTTTGAATCACATGAAGGCGCGCGGCGTCGGCGAGCTTGGCGCGCAACGGCGGCGACTCGGCGAGTTGGACCAAGCGATCACACATCCCCTGAATGTCACCCGGCTGCACCCAAAGCCCGTGTACATCGGGCTCCATCATGTCGGGGACTCCGCCCACTGGCGTGGTGATCACCGCGACGCCATAGGCCATGGCCTCGAGGATCGACACCGGCATGCCTTCGCTGTACGAAGGCAGCACAAAGATATCGGCGCGGCGCAGTTCCCGATCCTTCGCATCGCCAGCGACCCAGCCGAGGAAGTCGATATCGTCGCGCACGCCGAGGCGCTCGGCCTCCGCGAGGAAGTGGTCTACCTCCCCCTTGCCGCCGACCACCAGGCGCCAGCCAGGACAATGCGAACGGAACAGCCCCCACGAACGCAGCAGGTCGTAGCAGCCTTTGAAATCGTAGATCCACCCGAGATACAAGACGCGCCCCGGACCCGAGGCAGACGCGCGATCGGCCGGCAGCAGCGCTGTTGTCGGAACGCTGACCGGGTTGCTGAGCACCTTCACGGTCGCTCTCGGAGCGAATTCCTTGATCCAATCGGCCCAACGCGGCGTCAGCACGACTACCACGTCGCTGGATTCGAGGGTGTTTCGGATCCACCACTTGCGCGCCGCCCCGCCCCGACCCTGCGCAACCCAATCGGCAAACCGACCGCTGTGCAGGTGGAAGATGCTGGGCACGCCGAAGCAGCGGCAGAGCCACAGCAGCACGGACTTGCGCCAAAAGCTCGCGCTCGACGAGACATGCGCATGAACGGCTGCCACGCGCCGAGTGAGCAGCAGCGAAAAGGTCTCGGCAAACGATCCCATGAACCGCATACCCTTCGCCAGTCGCGTGCCGTCGATGTGCGTGGCAACGTGCCTGATGCTCACGCGCTCAAACAGGCCGCCTGCTCGATAGGTCTTCACGACGGCCGCGATACCGCCCAGCGTTTTCTCGCTTGTGGCCAGCATCAGCAAAAGCTTTCCCGGTGGAAGGCCGAGGCTGGAAATGCTTCCGATTGCTTCGCGTCTCGAATCTTCGCCCGTCGTGCTACGCGCGGGACGATCGGCATCAGACGTTTGTTGTGCCAACCGGTCCTCATTGCCACGATCAAGGAGGCGACCGATGGAGTTCGAGTCAAATGCGTCCACCGTGTCGCTGCCTTGTCTGTTCTCGCTCAACGCTGTCACTGTAACTCAGCGAGGCCACACTCTGTCCTTGATTGCCGGCAGTGTCGTCACTCCAAACTTCAGCAACGGCCACGCCGGACAACCGCCCCTTCTTCGTGAGGCAAAGCGCTCGGCCATCGAGATCGGGGCCATCGAGCCCCGCAATCGAAGGGCGAGCACCGCGGGATGCCCCAGTCCGCGCGCCGCGCACGAAGCGACCCTACGGACATCCTGATTTCGGCCGCGGCAATTGCCGGTCTTGTTCGCCAGGGCACCCCCAGCGGTGGTCGCATCTAGAAGCTGTGGCTACCACATGGGCAGCCTCGTGTTCGTGAATTTTTCACTTCGTTACGCGAACGACCTGTCGTTGTAGGACGCAACCGCATAACTGTCGCACTCTTCCCATTTGCGTCCAGCGCCCGAAGCACTCCGTTGCCAGTCTGCCGGTGGATTTACACGTTCAGATGGACGCATACACGTCCTTCCCGCAACATTGCTGTCACTAATAGCCGCCTCGATGGGTGAGCCGACGGCCGAGCGAACGAGACAGTTCTCCGGCACTTTGATTGTTTGATTTGAGGAAATGAAAATTGTTGGGAATCCGAAAACTCCAGGGCGGCGCAACGGTCGCGTCTGTACTTCTGACCGCCATCTTGGCCGCATGCGGCGGGGGCTCTGCTTCTGATGCCAGCTCCAGTCAAGGCACCACCGCGACCACGGATGTGGTCGGTGCGGTATCGCTCGCAGTGTCCGGTGGACCCGATCTTCCGCTCAACGGCACAACCACTCAGGTGACCGTAGGGTTGACCCCGGAGGTGCCGAAGCAGGTCGAACTCTCGCGCGACAACTTCACGCCATTCGCGACCTGGCCCAATGATGCGTTCTTCACGCGCTCTGCCGACGGCAAGACGCTGACGGGGGCCTGGTGCATCACGTCGAGTTGCTGGAACGACACCCCAGGCGCGCACGTCTTGAGGGTGGTCGCGACCTACGCCGATGGCTCGACGGCGAGTTCCTCTGTCGCGCTCACGGTCGCGGATTCGGCGCCGACACCCCCGGCTGCCGCAGCTCCCGTGACGGCCACTGTGACGCCCCCCGCGGGCGCTGCGTGGAGCGGCGTCAGTGCTGCGATGTGGTCCGAGATCAACGCGCAGCGTGCGTCCTTTGGCGACGCCAACGACTGCAAGGCCCGGGTCGATGCAATCCCCACCACGGGCACGACGATCAACCCCGGCGCCGACATCAATGCCGCACTCGCGAGTTCGAACGTGGTCATCCTCTCGGGTGGCACGTACAACCTGTCCAGCCCGGTCAACGTTCCTGCCGGAAAGAAGCTGGTCGGCGCTGCGGGGCAGACCATCACGCTGAATGCTGTCGGCGCGGATCGCGGAGTGCAGCTGGGCAACGGCGCCACGCTGGCGAACGTGATCGTTGACGGTGCCGCGACCTTCGGCGTCCTGCCGTTCAGTTCCGCCGGCTATTCAAGCAACACGCTGATCTATCAGGTGTCGGTGCGCCGCACCGGCTTCTACAGCTCGACCAGCAGCGGCTCGATCGGCATCTACATCAGTGGCGGCTCGGCGAACAACTGCGTGGTCAGCAGCGAAGCGTTCGACTCGTGGAATGTCCTCGGATCGGACGGCTCGACCACCTCCGTCACCGCGCACGGCGGCAACTCCGATGGCATCGACCTGAGCAACGGGGCGCACGACAACACGCTGATCGACTTCCACGCATACCGCAATGGTGACGACGGCATCGACATGTGGGATGGTGGTGTCGCGTTCGCGTACTTCAGCACCGCCAAGGACAACGGCAAGACCACCGGCAAGGCCGTTACCGGCGACGGCAACGGCGTCAAGCTGGGCATCGGTTCGGTCGCGCACAAGTTCTACAAGACAACCGCGACGAACAACAAGTCCGATGGCTTCAACCTTAACGCCAACACCATGCAGCCCGTGCTTGTGCTGTCCACGGCAAGCGGCAACGGTGGCGCCGACTACGGAAATGGCATAACTCCCCCGTAAGGTCTGCGGTAGCGAGTCGGCGTCTCCGACTCGTCCTCAACCGCCCCTGATCAGAGAATCTCTCGGATCAGGGGCGCGATGCATCCCTCACACCAGCGATCAGGGTGGACTCGAGTTCGTTGAACCCATGATGGCATCGAGGTAGGGGGCAAGAACCTTCTTCTCGCCGAAGCGGTGCTCCATGAATTTCAGCGCAGCGGCCCGCGCAGACGCATAGTCCTCTTCCGAATAAAGCATCGCCTTCAAGCCTTGGATCATCTCGGGCACCGAGGTATGCGATGACCCGAGACCCTCCGACTCGACCAGCCCATCTGGATCAAAGGTCGTCACGACAGGTATGCCACGTACCCAGGCCTGCAGGTATGTGTTCGGAAAGCCTTCCAGCTCTGACGTATTGGCAAAGACTCTCGCCCGATCGAAAAGCTTGCCAACATCCATGTAGGGAACACCACCATGGAACGTCAGATTCGGCAGTTCGCGGGCTTCAGCCTCGACGAGCCGGTACAGATCCTCTTCTCCCGGCATTTCGGCACCAGCCATGTGAAAGTTCACGCTCGGCATTGCCCGAGCCAATTCAAGCAGGCGATCGGGACGCTTGATCCTGCGAAGGTTTGCAACCCACAGCACGTCTACGTCCTTGGTTGTCGACGCCTCGCTCGACAAGGGTCGCGCGACAAGCATGCCGACCACGGTGCTTGGAAGGCCAAAATTCTTCAGCAGATCCCGCTGTTGAGTGGTCGTTTGCACCAACACCGCATCCGTGCGCTTGAGTCCGTACTGGTACAACCAGCGATCCCGCCAGTATCGAATCTCAACCTTGTTTAGGTCGGTGTCGTAGTCGCTTGCAACGCGGAAAACCAAACGTCGATTGTTCCGACCGCAGTACATCGCCAACATGCCAAGGATCATGCCCGCGCAACTGTAGTAGTAGACGTCTGCATCCGCCCTGGCAACGGCGGACCAGAGCTTCGTCCATTGCGGATGGACATAGCGCAGGCCGGGCAAACCAGCGGACTCCTTGAATGCCTTCAGCGTCGTGACTCCTTCATAAACAGCACCATCGCGCTGGCCAAAGTCAGCCACGATGAGACGCACGTCGTGCCCCAGCCTCACCAGCGCAGCCGCCAATTGGGCGTGTTGCACCTCCGCGCCTCCTATGCGTTCATGCTTATGCTCTTCCGATAGCGCAGCCAGCGCACGCAAGCTGACAAGACAAATCCTCATGGTCTTCTTTTCAAGTTTGATAGACGTGGAATCGACGGCGGTTCGATTTCACGATGCCGTGCGGGCCGTCACGCTTGCTGATCTGGCCACGTAGCCACCGTAGACCCCCAGCATCTTTGCCGTGCTCGCGGCGGCAGTTCCGTTCGCTTCGACCCAGGAGCGCTGCGCCGCGGCGATATCGACCCGAATGCCGTGGCAGCGAACGACAGCTTCGGCGATATCGGCGGCGGATCGAGAATCGACAACCTGCCGCGCGACGGGAAGAATCCGGCGTACGTCGGAATAGTTCGTACTGACCACTGCGGTGCCACATGCCATGGCCTCAAGGACCACGTTCGGGAAGCCTTCGCGCACCGAGGTCACCAACAAGAGGTCGCTTGATGCGATGATTTCGGGCACGTCTCGCCGATGCCCGACAAATGTGACGAAAGGCTCAAGACCCAGATGGCGGAGTTCATCCAAGACATCGGTCTTGTAGCCCGGCGTCGCGTCCGACAGTTCATCGCCGACGCAGATCAATCGCCATGTCGGATCGTCGTCGACGAGGCGCCGCACCACCCGCAGCGCGAGGACGTAATCCTTGTCTGGCTTGATGGCTGCCACCATGCAGAGGCGCTTCAGGCCGATACCCGAGAGAATCTCCTTGGCCGGCTGGCGAGACCGGCTCAGTCTCCCTTCCACCTCCTGCAAGTCGATGCCGTTCCACACGACATGGACGTGATCGTTGCCGACTTGGTGAACGCGGCGCGCAAATTTGGCGCCGGAGTATGAGTTGGCGACGAGTCCATCGCACAGTCGCGCAGTCAGGCGGTAGCCCACGCGCTGCACGAGCGACAAGGGGTAGCAATCGCTTCTCTCTGAATTGAGCACCGCCGCCTGCAAGCCGAACGCAGCGAGACGAGAGTAGATGTTTCCGTCGTATAGAAACCCGTGGACGACATCGGGACGCCAGCACCGAATATGCTGTCGCAAGCGCCTGATGACGTTGAAGTCGAGTCGTCGGCGCTTTTGATCGACGATCACGTTGACGTTCCCGTCGAGTTCGTCCATCCGTGGCACCATACGCGTGAGCGTATAGACACTCACATCATTCCCCAGACGAACGAGTTCCCTCGAAAGCAGGACGATCTGGCGCTCGGCCCCGCCCAGGCCAAGACCGCTGATGACAAATAGCACTCTCATCGTGTGGCCGCGCGCGCAGCCGTCACTTGACAACCATCCAACGCTGGTACCACATTTGAAATGCGAGTAGCAGCCACACACGCTGTCGTACGCTCGGGTCCCCGGCATCCAGACGCTTCAGATACTGCCGCACCATCCCTGAATCGAACAATCCTTGGCGAGCGATCCGGTCAGGGGCCAGATGCTCGTCGACGAGGGGTCTGAGATCGGCGGCCAGCCATTGCTTCACCGGCACCGCGAAGCCGCGCTTCGGCCGCTCGACCATCGACCGCGGGACGTAGCGATACAGCACCTTCTTCAGCAGGTGTTTCGTGCCGAGCGAGCCACGTCGCATTTCGAAAGGCAGCGAGAAAGCGAACTCGACCAGACGGTGATCGATGAGCGGTTCGCGACCTTCAATGCTCACGGCCATCGATGCCCGATCGACTTTCGCGAGTACGTCGCCAGGCATGTAGTTGTGCAGATCCCAAAGGCACAATTTTTCACCTTCCGTGCCCGGATAGTCGTCGGCAAACCGTCGCTTGATCGCAGGGCGTCCAGTCAGCCTCGCGAGTTCTTCATCTCCAAAATGAGCCAGCGCACTGTCGTACAACTCTCCGATACCGTGCGCTCCGACTCGGGCGCCGATGCGATCAAGGGTCGAGAACGCTGGCCCCAGCAACTGCCCGACCGCTGTGTCGGCCTTCGCTGCGAAAAAGGCATTGATTCGCGCGGCACCCAGCGCGTTTACTGCGGCAGCCGTCAGGTCTCGCAAAGGTTGTGGGATGCCCTTGATGCGAGCCCATTGCGACAGCATCGTGGTGTGTCCGTTGTAGCCGCTGAAGAGTTCATCACCCCCGTCTGCGGACAACACGACCTTGACGTGCTCGGCCGCCACCTGCGACACCATCAATGTCGGGATGCCAGACTCGTCGCCGAAAGGCTCGTCATACAGGTCACCCCAGCGGGGAAGCAGTCGCTTGGCATCCTCGACACTCAGGATCCGGGAGTGATGGTCCGTTCCCAGGTGCCGCGCCACTTCCGCCGCGTAGCCTGATTCATCGTACTTGGGATCGTCGAATCCGATCGTGAATGTCTTGATTTGCTGGCCGCCGTGCTTCTGCAGGATTGCAGCCACCACGGACGAATCCACACCCCCGGACAGGAACACGCCCACCGGAACGTCGGAGACCATTCGGTACTTGAAGGCGTCGATCATCAAGGCTTCGAGTTCGTCCGCAAGTTCCGCCTCACCACGGCCCTTGCGTCGACCAACGTGATCCAGCGCATTCCAGTATCGGTGCAGCTCGAGCTGCCCGTTCTCGTCCAGTACGAGACGGTGCGCGGGGGGCAGCTTGAAGACCTGCTTGTAAATGGCGCGCGGGTCGTTGATGTAGTTGTAGCGCAGGTAGTCGTTCAATGCGCCGGTATCGATTTCGACCGGCCACCCGGAGAACGCGCGCAGTGCGCGAAGCTCGGACCCGAAGCAAAGAACGCGACCGTCCCAGCGGTAGAACAACGGCTTGACGCCGAGGCGATCCCGCAGCAGATGCAGCTGGCGGGTTGGCCTGTGCCACAGGGCGATCGCAAACATGCCGACGAATCGAGTAACGGCGTCAGGCCCCCACTGAGAAAACGCCGCAAGAATTACCTCGGAATCGCCTGTTCCAGAAAAGTGGTGTCCGAGCGGCTCCAGTTGAGCGCGGATCTCCTTGAAGTTGTAGATCTCGCCGTTGTAGACCATGACCCAGGCCTCGCACCGAGACACCATGGGCTGATGCCCCAGCGGGCTGAGATCAAGAATGGACAGTCGCCGATGTCCAAGACCAGTCCGATTGTCAGCGTCAAACCAGAGCCCCTCGTCGTCGGGCCCGCGATGACGGAGCGACTCCACCGCCAGCGGGAGACCAATCACCCATGGTTCGACATCGGCCTTGACAACGCGGTATCCCGCAATCCCACACATGCTGAATCCTCACCTATTCCCACTCAACTTACATTGCAAGTTTGGGACGACATTCGCCAAGTTATTTTCTCGGTTCGCCCGATGATGATATCCGGGCGGCTCGTTCTCCACGGATGAGCCAAGAACGATCCGGTGCCGGATGCCTTCTTGCGGACGCCACGAGGCACCGAACCCATCTGTCGATCAATCGGCCCCCCTCAACGGGACAATCTGAGGCTTCAATACGGGATGCTGACTGTCTCGCTTGAGTCGTAAGGCAGGCGCCTCGACAAAACGCCACGAGACCATGGCGAGCATGATCGAAAGCGCGATGGCAACAACCAGCTTGTTCGTGTCCCCAACCTGTCCTGTTTGAACGAATGTGTTGATGACCAGCATGTGATAGATGTAGAGCCCGTACGAAATGTCATTGCCTCGCAATAGCTTGTCGGCCAGGCCGGGGGCGGTGAGCGCGAAGGAGATCGTCAGGAATCCGAGCGGTATCGTGGTCAGCGGTGTTGCGTCGTTTCCTTCGACCGGGACCCCAAGGGCTCGCATCAGCATGGTCCAGCCAACGTATCCAGTCAGCCACCACAGGAACTTGCCTGCGATGAACTTTTCAACGAACGCGGGATTCAACTGTAGAAACACCCCGACCATGAAGACATACAGCCACGAGACGATGCACATCAAGAGAACTCTCGTTGGCAGGCGGCCCTCGTATTCCCTCCGGAGCCATAGATAGCCAATCCCCAGCGCCAGCAGAACCACAAAGACGGTGACCTTCCTGAAGGTCGATCGCGTGATGAACGTCATCAGCACCGGCAGGATCAAGTAGAACTGCAACTCCACTGGAATGGTCCAGAGACTCCCGTTCACGGAGCCCGTACCAAAGCTTCGGAGATAGTCGGGTGTATGGGGGACGAACGTCAACTGCCCAAGCGTCCAAAGGGCAATCCTCCAGAACGGAACGTCGAGCTTCTGAAAAAAGAGCATCAGCAGGATCGTCACCCCGAAGCAGACCCAAAGCCCCGGATATATCCGGAGAATTCTGTTCCGCGCGTACGAACGGAGGTCCTTTGATCTCAGGTACGCACCGCTGATCAGGTAGCCGCTAACTACGAAGAAGATGGATACGCCAGGAAACGAGTTGACAACGCTGTACCAGTCTCTCGGCATGTCGATCTTCATGTGCTCGACGCCGTGAATGATGGCGACCTGAAGCGCTGCAAGCAACCGCAGCAGGTCGAAGTTGTTCTTTGCACGGTTCATTCAAGTCAGATCACCGGACGGCGGTGATCTTCGCAACGCGTTTCGACGAAAACGCAGTTGTACTACGTCAGCCAGCGTCGGTGGCGTGCATAGTGCGCACACTCGACTGCCAACCCCACGGCCTGCGCGCGCGACATTGGGGTGACCGCTGTTCTCGAGTCGACCACAACGTCGGCGCTGCACGCGGCCGCCGAGGCATTGCTCGGCGCGATTCATTCACCGTCCGCCAGCGCACTGGGCGCGAAGACTTACGCGTGGCTCCTGTCGTGGGCGCGTGTCGGCGCGGGCCACCCCAGAGGTGTCGGACCTGGCTGTGCCTGGATCAACCCGTAACTTCCATCTCGTGAGTTGCCAACCGGCACTTCGATGCGTCGGTCTTGTAAGGCACCGCAACCGGACAGCGTCCATTTGTGGGCAAGACGGTCGCGATTCGGTCGATTCCTTGTTCTAGGGGGGTGGTTCGGATCCTGCGTTGGAAATGCTGTTCCCAGTTGCTTCTGACTCCCCTTTTTTGCGGTGTCTCCGAGGTTGCTGTGTTGCACCGGTACCCCCGCGCTCGCGTTGTACCGGCGCCGTTAATGCTCTCGATTGCAGCGCCGTAATGGCGCGGCGCTTCGGGCCGGACTTTTGACAGACCTATCTCTGTGATGAGCGATATGACACCTTCTCAATACTCCTCCCTTTCCCGTTCCGTCACCTTGACGTTCCTCTCGGCTGCGGTGTTGGCCGCCTGCGGTGGTGGCACCAGCGACAGCGATGTAAGCACCTCTAACGGGGTGTCGGCGAGCGATGTCTCCTCCGCCGTATCGGGAACCGATACGCTGTCGAGCATCGAGCGCTATCGGCGCAGGACAACACCAACGACGACACCCGCACCTGCGCCCGCACCGACACCTGGCTTAACGACGTCAACTGCGCCTACGGCTTCAACGACCACACCACCGACGGCAGCAAGCGCGGTTTGGACCGAATGCGCACAGGAAAACGAGACGTGCTCGCTCAGTGGAACTCACAGCGTCAAGTATGGGGTCCCCTCGGCTTACTTCATCCAATCGTTCACGGGCTCTGCGGCTTGCAACAACGCCACGTTCGGTGATCCGGCCGTCGGCCAGTGGAAGAAGTGCTGGGTCGACAGCGGTTCTGGTGCAGCAATCGTGGCTTCGGCTGCAGCGACGCCGACTGCAGCGACGCCGACTGCGACGACAACGACAACGCCGACGCCGACAACTCCGGCTGCCACTGTGACGCCCCCCGCGGGCGCTGCGTGGAGCGGCGTCAGTGCTGCGATGTGGTCCGAGATCAACGCGCAGCGTGCGTCCTTTGGCGACGCCAACGACTGCAAGGCCCGGGTCGATGCAATCCCCACCACGGGCACGACGATCAACCCCGGCGCCGACATCAATGCCGCACTCGCGAGTTCGAACGTGGTCATCCTCTCGGGTGGCACGTACAACCTGTCCAGCCCGGTCAACGTTCCTGCCGGAAAGAAGCTGGTCGGCGCTGCGGGGCAGACCATCACGCTGAATGCTGTCGGCGCGGATCGCGGAGTGCAGCTGGGCAACGGCGCCACGCTGGCGAACGTGATCGTTGACGGTGCCGCGACCTTCGGCGTCCTGCCGTTCAGTTCCGCCGGCTATTCAAGCAACACGCTGATCTATCAGGTGTCGGTGCGCCGCACCGGCTTCTACAGCTCGACCAGCAGCGGCTCGATCGGCATCTACATCAGTGGCGGCTCGGCGAACAACTGCGTGGTCAGCAGCGAAGCGTTCGACTCGTGGAATGTCCTCGGATCGGACGGCTCGACCACCTCCGTCACCGCGCACGGCGGCAACTCCGATGGCATCGACCTGAGCAACGGGGCGCACGACAACACGCTGATCGACTTCCACGCATACCGCAATGGTGACGACGGCATCGACATGTGGGATGGTGGTGTCGCGTTCGCGTACTTCAGCACCGCCAAGGACAACGGCAAGACCACCGGCAAGGCCGTTACCGGCGACGGCAACGGCGTCAAGCTGGGCATCGGTTCGGTCGCGCACAAGTTCTACAAGACAACCGCGACGAACAACAAGTCCGATGGCTTCAACCTTAACGCCAACACCATGCAGCCCGTGCTTGTGCTGTCCACGGCAAGCGCGAACGGCGATACCGACTACGGCGGCGGCATAACCTCTCCGTAACTCCTTGCCAGCAGTTCGGCGTCTCCAAAACACGCCCTCAGCCGCCCCAGCTTCGAGAATCCCTCGGATGAGGGGCGGCTTTCTTCTCGTGCGGACTATTCTCAGCGACCGACGCCCTGAAAATCTGACTGCCCGTTTTCGAATGCTTCGCTCTTCACACGCACAGGCGCGACCGAGTTGCCATTCATATTGAAGCCGTGGGACTTGTTTCTGTAGGCGCTCGTCTTGTACAGGTAGTGCCGCACATTTCCCCGTCCGAGCTTAAAGCCGTTGCCATCCCCGGTAACCGTCTTGCCTGTCGTCTTGCCGATATCGAAGGCCGAGCAAAAGTAGAAGTAAGCCACGCCACCTTCCCACGTATCGAAGCCATCGTCACCGTTGCGGTAGGAGTGTGAGTCGATCAGCGTATTGTGATGCGCGCCGTTGCTCATGGAGTAGCCGTCGGCGTTGCCGCCGTTCGCGGTCGTCGCGCTTTTCCCGACTTCGTTCCACGAATCGAACACCTCGGTGCTGACAAGGCAGTTCGCCGACGCGCCCTGCGTCATGATGATTCCGATACCACCATCGTTCGGCACTGCGGAGAGCCCCGTGCGGCCGACCGACACTTGGTAGGCCAGAGCGTTCGCACTGCCCGCGCTGGTGCCGACGAAGTTCAGGCCGATATCGATCGCGTCGCGGATCGACACGTTCGCGAGCACCGCGTTGTCTCGAATCCACACGGCCTGCTCCACCGCGCTCGCGTCGATCGTCACTGTCTGGCCGGCCAGCCCGATCAGCCGCTTACCCGCGTCCAGCCGGATGGTACGGTCGAGCTTATAGTTGCCTCCGGCAAGGAAGACGATTGAACTCGCCTTCAGCGCCGCATTGATGTCCTCCCCGGGCTGGAGCGTGACACCGCCGGAAGTCGGGATCGCGTTGACGCGAGCCTGGCAATCGTTGGTGTCACCGAATGATGAACGCTGCGCGTTGATCTCCGCCCACATCGCCGCGGAGACGCCGCGGTATGCCACGCCGGTGATTGCACGCGACGTCGCAGGCATCGTGGAATCTTCCGCAAGGGCCAACGTCGGCAGCGCCGCCGCGAGCAACACCTGCGCGACCGAACGGATGATGTTTTTCATGCGCGAAGTCTACCGGGCGTGTGAACAGAGCTGGCCCCGTTGATCTGACCAGATCCCCAAGATTTACAAGTGGACCCTGCGGGGTCAAACTACTTCGGCCGAAGGGTAATGCAGCGATGCGAAGTACACCACGTCCGGGGTTCGAGCTTGATGGCCCGAGTGCGGGCGGCGTGCGTTGTAGAAGTTGATGTTGCGGCCGATGCCTTCGCGTGCCGCGCTCACGGTCTCGCGGGCATACAGGTAGCCGAGATGACTGCTGGCCCGGAAGCGATGCTCCAAACCGATCGCCCTTACCAGTAGGTAGGTCCGGTCGCGCTCGATTTCGTGGCGTGGCGTTTCTGAGAAGAGGTGGTTCTGGAGCCCGACCTTGGGGCCTTCTCGGGTCGGCACGATGAGGGCGTCGAGTAGCACGTCCGGCGGTCGGGATCGTTGCCGTTCGCAGCGCGTAGCAGTTACCTCGCGCTTTGCGAAATGGCGTGGCGGTACACATCGACTGTCTGGAGCGCCACGGAGTCCGGATGAAAGCGCTCCAGCCCTTCAGCGCGGATGTGCCGCGATATGCCTTCTCGCAACGACGCGTCCTGCAACAGTCTGAGGATCTGCCTGCTACATCCCTCCGCATCGCCGAACGGAAACAGCAGGCCGCTGACGCCGTCTTTGATCATCGCCGCGACTCCACCAACCGCGGAGGCGACGGCGGGCAACCCGCATGCCATAGCCTGAGCAATGGCCTGCGGTGCAGTCTCTTCGCGTGAACCGATAAGCAGCAGTTGAGCGCGCGAATATTCATCCATCAAATCGGCCTCGCTCACCGCACCAAGCAACGTGACTTGTTGATCCAAACCAAGTTCGGAAATCAACCGGCGCAACAGCTGCTCCGTTGGCGAGTGCGACAGCGGCCCGGCAATCCGCAGGTGCAGCCCGGACTTCCATGCTTGATCCGAACCCGACTCTTGGCTCGTTCGCTGGAGAAGAAGGGAAAAGGCCCGCACCAGATCATGGACGCATTTGCGCGGAACAACAGCTCCGACGAAGAGCAGCCTGCCGGGGATCGGGGCGCGCGCTAGCGCAAAGAACCCGGGGTTGATCGGGTTATCAATGAAAGTGGTATGAGCCCGAAGCATCGGGCCATAGATCTGTGGCAGGTAGCGCGAGATCACGATCATTTCCTTGGCGCGAGAAAACACCTCTCGTTCCCATCCAGTGAGCATTCGCATCTTCATGTCGCCGACGAGATCGAGGCGATGACGCTTCTGCTGCTGACTTTCGACGAACGCGACGCCGTGGGAGGTGACGACCGCCGGATACCCGGAACGCAATGCGGCCAGTCCGTGGCGATCCTGTCCCTGACCGTGGACGACGTCCGGATTGATGGCTCTAACGACGCGTACCAGCGCCGGGATGTCGTGAATCTTGCAAGTGAGCAGTCGCGGCAGCGGCAGGCGCTTCACGTAGTGCACGTGCAGATCGCCTGCACGTCGGTAGTCGGTTGTAGTGTCGCGCATGGCTGAGACGAGATGGCACTCGATATCGTCGCGACGGGCCAGCGCGTGAGCTAGGCTGTGCGTGACGGATTGAATTCCGCCTTCGTGAATCGCACCTTCACTGGCCGGATAGTCTCCGAGTATTGCGACACGCAGTTTGCGAGCAGCGTGCCTGGTCGCGAATGCTGCGGCAGGCTTCAGCATTGCGCAAGCGAAGGATATTCGGCGAAGATGCTTCTGGCTGTGCTCTCGCTGAATGGCGCGGCAACCCGCCCGATGGCCCTGCGCAAGCGGGTCGTATCCGGGCACAAGTACGGGCGGTCGTTTGGCCGCTGGCGGGCAGCGACGGACGTCACGCCCACCGGAAACGGTAGAACCGAAGTCAGAATGCGCAGTGCTTCGCGGACCTCAATCGCGCGGCCAGAACCAAAGTTGATGACGTCCAGCCCGTCAACCGCTGCCGTGGCATCGATGATCGCTTCGGCCATGGACTCAACGTCTACGTAGTCGCGCAGCGGCCATAGGTTGCCAACCTCAATGGACTTCTTCCCTTCCACCGCAATTTGCCGGGTCACTTCGGCCAGCAGGTGAGGATTGGTTTCCCGCGGACCTGTCGCATTGAACAAGCGACCGACCACGACGGTGCGAAAGCACATCTTGGATTCAAAGTATCGAATACACAGTTGCTCCGCGAGCATCTTGGTGTGTCCGTAGATGTAGACGGGAGCGACCTGATCAATCTCACGGTGCGGTGCGAAGTTGGGCGGATAGACGTCGCCCGAAGAGGCCAGGAAGAACCGCTCTACCCCATGGCGCCGAGCGCATTCGAGCATGTGCAGCGTTCCCTGAACATTGAGGGCATAGGCCTCATAGGCGTGTTCTTCGCAGTAGGGAATGAAGTGGTGGGCCGCCAGATGAATAATGGTTGTGGGGGCGAAGTCTCGCACTGCCCGCTCACATCCTGCGAGATCCAGGATGTCCTGCCCGACCAAGCTCGGCTTTCGGACGGTGTTGCCCCAATGGTTCCTGCCAAGGCTCATGTTGTCCAAGACACGAACCTCCTCGTTGCGCTCGAGCAACTTGTTGACTACGGCGGAGCCGATGAATCCGCAGCCGCCGGTCACCAAGGTGCGACTCGCAGGACTCTTGTTCGTGACCATGACTGGAGATTGCATGGCGCGCTCTGAAGCGACAACCCCTAAGACCGGGTGCCTGCCGACCCCTGGTGGCGTCACGAAATGATTGGGCATGGCTCAGGGCCAAGCATCCGCTCGGGCCCGCAATCGGGGGGGGGGCGACGACTACCGGACCACCCGTCTGCGGGGCCGCCGAGGCCACAAAACGGCGGTCCAGCTGATATCCTGATTTTCGTCGGGACGATCGCGTCAAACGTGAACGTTCGCCAGAATGCACGGCCAGCGCTGCCATGCGCCGCATCGCGCCGAACCACTCCCGATAAACAATCGTCGCCCGTAAAAAGCCCAGAGATATCATGCATCGAAATTGGGGAATAGACCTTTGCATCTGGCTGTGTGTTGCGGCCAGCTTGCTGGCCGTGCGCCTCTATCCGGCTTTCGTCCCTGAGCTGGGCCACGACAGCTTTCAGTACCTCAGCGCAGCCGACAACGCCCTTGCCGGACGCATCGGGTACACCTCGTTGATTCACTATGACGTCGAGCGCGCGTTCGGCGTGTTGCCCGCGCCGATGCTGACCTTTCCGTCCGGCTATCCCCTGGCGATCGCATTCGTCAGCCTCGCCGGCGTTTCGACTCAGACCGCCGCGTTGATTCTCAGCATCGTTTGCACCATCGCGTGCATTCCGTTGCTTCTCTGGGCGGGTACGCGTGTTGGACTTTCGCGCCCGATTCGCAATGTGGTCGTCGCATGCTTCGTCATCAACGGCATCGTGAACCAATACACCTCAGCCGCTTTGAGCGAGCCGTTGTTCATGTTCCTTGCCCTCTGCGGCATAGCCGCGCTGGTGGAAGCACGGTTTCACGAGAGCGGTGGCGGCCTGCGCTTTTGGATCGCTGGGGGGCTCGCGCTCGGCGCCAGCTACTTCGTGCGGTATGCCGGGCTGTTCTTCATCGTCGGCCTGGCGCTGCTCGTGGCCCGACACGTGGTGGCGCGTGAACGGTGGCTGGCCAGGGGTCACGCCATCGCACTGGCGGTGGCCAGTGCTTTCGTGGCGGCGGGAATCATTCGAAACGTGCTGCTCGTCGGCAACTGGCATGGCCGGGACGAGATGCTCGTCAACAATCCGCTCTTCGCGGTACTTGCGCAGACCGCCATGGCCATCAATGGGTTGTTCCTCGGCGTGGGCACGGGAAGAACCGCTCTGGGAGGCACCTTCGTTCCCAAGGCGGTCCTTTCCACGTTGTTGGTGGCGGGCATCGCTTGGCTTGCATGGGTCCGTTGGCGCCAGCGCTCGATTGCGAGCGAGCAGCCGCCGGCCACCGGCGGCGTCGCCACGGACCTGTTGCTGCTGTCTGCCACCTATGTGGCCTGCATGATCTATGCGGGCCATGCCAGCTCGATCTCGTATGGGGCCGCGCGGCACTTCTTGCCGTTGGTCCCGCTGATCTTGTTGCTGTTCGGGCTGCTGCTTCGCTTCCTGCTTCCGAACACCGAGCAACCTCTCATCGCGCGCCGCATCCCTCTGGCTGCGTTGGCGATCAGCTTCTGCTGCTATGCCTATCTGAATCTTCTGGTGATTCGCAAGCCCGTGGACAACCAGGGCGCGATCGTGGCTGCGCAGTTCGACTCCGGCGCCCGCGGGGTGGTGGCGTCTCGTGCGGCTGTGCTGAGCCTCATCGGACCTCAAGGCGCCATCCTGGCCAACAACGGACAAGCGGTCGGGTACTTCCTCGGCAGACCCACCATTTCGACGGTCAGCCCCACGTTCAGCAGCGTCGTCTGGGACGAACAGACGGTGCGTGAGACGGTGCACCGATTCCACCTGACGGCCGTCGTCATCACGGCCCCCACACCGGGGCGGCCAGACGACAGCGACATCCCCTCGCCCTTCATCGAGCAGTTGGCGCAAGGCAGTGCGCCGGCGTGGCTGAGGCTGGCCGATCGATCGGGGATGTTGCTAACCTATGTACCCGTGCCGTCAAACCCGCAGTAGTTCCCAGGCCATGCATGCAAGCATTCGATAGGACCACGCCAGTCGCCGACGGTAACCCGGTTTCCGCGCCGGCCCGCCTGTCGGAGATCGATACGGCCAAGGGCATCGGTATCGCCCTGGTCGTGTTCGGTCACATGGTGGCTCGGGATTTGAAGCCGCGGGGCAACGATTGGTGGTTCGTGTTCCACGAACACCTGTACTCGTTCCACATGGCATTCTTCTTCTTCCTGAGCGGGTATGTCTTCTTTCTTCAAGCGCCCGAGAAGTGGGCGAGCAGGCTTCGCAAGACCGCCGCCAAGCTGATCCCTGCCTATCTGCTGTTCGCGCTCATCGTCTACGTGGCGAAGCTGGCCGCAGCGCAGTTCGTGCACGTCGATCGCCCGGTCAAGCATCCGCTGGACGAGTTGCTCTTCATGATGAGCTACCCCACGGAGTCGTTCGCGCAATACCTGTGGTTCATCGTGACCCTGCTGATGATCTACGCGTTGATGACCGTACTCAGAGGGTGGATCACGCGCCACCTCATGTGGGCACTGGCCGTTGCCTTCGTGTTGCATGTGCTGTCCGTGAACGATCAGATCACCAAGGTGCTCGCTCTGCACCAACTCGCTCGCTACACCGTGTTCTTTCTGTTGGCGGCGGTGTGCCATCGGCATCTGTCGGCCTGGACCTTGCTGATCACACGCTTCGGCGTCTGGTTCGTCGTGGCATTCGGCGCCGCGTTGATCGCCCTCCCCTACACATGGCTGCCGACGGTGGCTGGCCTGCTCAGCCTGCCAGCCCTGTTCGCGGTGGCCATCTGGATCGATCGTTGGCCGGCGCTGCGCGAGCCGCTGCAATTTCTGGGGCGCAATACACTCAGCATTTACCTGATGAATTCCCTCGCCATGGGACTGGTGCGCGGCATCACGCTCAAGGTCTGGGGATGGGACGACTGGCACTTCTTCGTCGTGGCGCCAGTCTTGCTGACGTCGGGCCTGCTGTTGCCTATCGTGGCACAACGCCTGCTGTTTTCTCACTGGGCTCGGACTGATCGGATCACGCGATAGTGGCCACGCCATCAAATCTCCTTCTCGGCTTGGGCGCCCCCTTCGCCATCGCATTTCCATCTGACGCGTCCCGCGCCCATCGATGAACGTCACGCCGCTGCCACACCTGTACGTCGATCTCGACGGCACGCTCATCGCGACGGATCTGCTGCACGAGTCGTCGCTCCAACTGCTGCGGAGTTCGCCGCTGACCCTGCTGCGTTTTCCGGCCTGGCTGCTGCGCGGCAAGGCATTCCTCAAGCGGCAGATCGCCGAACGCGTGAGCCTGGATGCTTCGGTGTTGCCCTACCGGCCCGGCATGCTCGCGATCATTCAGCAGGCTCGCGAACAAGGCCGCCGGATCGTACTGGCCACCGCCTCGGACGAATTGCTCGCGGTGTCGGTCGCACAGCACTTGGGGTTGTTCGATCACGTGCTCGCCTCCGATGGCAAGTCGAATTTGTCGGGTCATCGCAAGCTCGAGGCGATTCGCGCCGATGCCGCGGGCCACGCGTTCTCCTATGCCGGGAACGACCACGTCGATCTGAAGGTATGGCAAGGCTGCCAGGCTGCCGTGGTGGTGTCGAGCTCGCGGAGTCTGCGCGAGCGCGCCGCGACGGTCGCCACGATCGAGGCGCATGTCGATGTGCCCAAGCCGAGCCTGCGTAACTTCCTGTATGGCCTGCGGCTGCATCAGTGGCTGAAGAATCTGCTGGTGTTCTTGCCGTTGCTGCCCATCCTCGGCTCGGTCACGCAGGCCATGCTGCTCGCCGCGACCTCGATGTTCTTCGCCTTCAGCCTGTGCGCCTCGGCAATCTACATCTTCAACGACCTGCTCGACCTCGAAGCCGATCGGCACCATCATCGCAAGAAGAAGCGGCCCTTCGCGGCGGGGCTGATCCCGATCTCGCAGGCGGTGCCGCTCGCGCTCGCGCTGCTGTTCGCCAGTGCTCTGCTGGCCGTGCTGACGCTGCCACCCGTGGCGGTGGCCACGCTCGTCGGCTACGTGCTGCTGACCACCGCCTACTCCACCTGGCTCAAACGCCGCATGCTGGTCGACGTGTTCGCACTGGCGATGCTGTACACGACGCGCATCCTCGCGGGATCGGCGGCCACCGAAGTCGAGCCGTCGTTCTGGCTGCTCGGCTTCTCGATGTTCATGTTCCTGAGCCTGGCGCTGGCGAAGCGTTATGTGGAGATCAGCGAGATGCGCACGCGCGCGCAATCCGTGGTCAAGGGGCGTGCCTACATCGCGGAGGACGGCGCCTTCATCATGGCGACCGGGCTGGCCTCGGGGCAGTTGTCGATCCTGACGCTGAGCCTGTACCTCAACGACCCGACGGTCGCCAAGCGCTTCGACCACCCGTATGGGTTGTGGCTGCTGTGCCCGCTGCTGCTCTATTGGCTGGTGCGCATCTGGCTGAAGGCGCACCGCGGGGAATTGCACGACGACCCGGTCGTCTTCGCCGCCACCGACCGCATCAGCCAGATCATCGTGCTGTTCAGCGTGGGGCTGGTCTATTGGGCGTCGTAGGTTTCGCGATCGTGGGCTCAGCTGCGCGCGATGAAATAGGTGCCGCCGCAGATGAGGGCCACGCCGATCATGCGCGAGGCGTTGACGGCTTCACCGAACCAGAAGTAGCCGGCGATCAGCACGAGCACATAGGAGACGCTGAGGAACGGGTACGCGAAGCTGAGCTCGACTCTGGACAAGGCCATCAGATGCAGACCCATGCTGAACACCAGCACCGCCAGGCCACCGATCACGAACGGGTTCAGCGCCACCACGGGGATCATGCTCAGCAGGTTGCCGCCGCTGAAGTCGAACTTGCCGATCGCGTTCATCCCCTGCTTGAGGAGAATCTGCGACATGGCGTTGGTGGTCACCACCGCCAGAATGAGGGGAATGTATTGCTGCTGCATGAGGGAAGGAAGGTTGTCTTGAACGGCTTCGGAAGGTACACGGTGGCACCGGATCGCGCAAGGCGCATGCGCACAACTACGTCACAGTCGCGATGACCGAACCGTTTCGTTCGTGGGGCCGCGTCTTCAGCCCGCCGATGCAGGCCGTTCCAATGACCGGCATCGATGCCGTGCGCGCCGCACTGGCTGCCGGATCTCAGGGCGCAGTGCCCACCGTCCTGCCCTACGGCAACGGGCGCAGCTACGGCGACAGCAACCTCAACCCCGGCGGCATCCTGTTGGAGATGCGGCCCATGGCGCGCGTCATCGAGTTCGATGCCGCGAGCGGCGTGCTGACCTGCGAGGCCGGGATGCTGCTGTCGGAGATCCTCGCGTACTGCGTGCCGCGCGGCTGGTTCCCGATGGTCACGCCGGGCACGCGATTCGTCACGGTCGGTGGCGCCATCGCCAACGACGTGCATGGAAAGAATCATCACCGCGCCGGCTCGTTCGGCAACCACGTCTTGCAGTTCGAGCTGGTGCGGTCGGACGGCACACGCAAGCTCTGCTCACCGGAGCAGAACGCAGACTGGTTCGCGGCCACGATCGGTGGCCTCGGTCTCACCGGCGTCATCACCTGGGCGACCTTGCAGTTGCGTCGGGTCTTCAATCCTTACGTCGTCAGCGAAACGATTCGATTCAGGTCGCTCGAAGAATTCTTCGAGCTCAGCGTCGCATCGGAAGCCGACTCCGAATACACCGTCTCATGGATCGACTGCGCCTTCGGCGGCGAGCGGCTGGGCCGCGGCCTGTTCAACCGCGGCAACCACGCGAGCGCAGACGTCGATCTCGCGCTCGTGCCGAAGGGGCAGCGTGCGAGCGCCGAACCGCGCCCGCTTCGAGTGCCGTTCTCTCCGCCGGTCTCGTTGATCAACTCATTGACGCTGAAGGCGTTCAACCTGGCGTACTTCCATCGCCAGCGCGGTGACCACGCACATCTGGTGCAGCACTATCGTCCGTTCTTCTATCCGCTGGACGCAGTGCTGGAGTGGAACCGCATCTACGGCCCCAAGGGCTTCCATCAATACCAGTGCGCGGTGCCCGATGCGCACGCCTTGCGCAGCGTGCGTCAGTTGCTCGAAACCATCGCTGCCAGCGGCATGGGTTCGTTCCTGGCGGTGCTCAAGCAGTTCGGCACGCCGGCCTCGCGCGGCATGTTGTCGTTCCCGACGCCGGGAACAACACTGGCGCTCGACTTCCCGAATCGCGGCGCCCGCCTGCAGCGCCTGTTCGAGGCGCTGGACCGGATCGTGCTCGACGCGGGCGGCCGCCTCTACCCGGCCAAGGACGGGCGCATGGGCCCGGCCATCTTCAAAGCCGGCTACCCGCGTTGGCAGGAGTTTTCCGGCTACATCGACCCGCGTTTCTCATCGGGGTTCTGGCGCCGCGTGATGGGCACGGAGTGATCAGCCGACGGCGCCGCGCGCGTACTTCGAGACGATCTTGGTCACGCCCATGTCGAGCAGGTCGCCGAAGACGCGCAGGAACTCGTCCACATGCTGCGGGCCGGCGATCAGCGGTGGCTCGAGGCGAATCACGTTGCGGTTGTATTCGGTGAACGCAACCAGCGTGTTGTAGTCGCGCAGCAGCAGCGTGCCTGCGAAGCCGCACAGGCTGCCCTTGAGCTTCTCGTCGAGCAGCGACACCATCTGCCGCACGCCGAACGGCAGCGTGTCGCTCAGGTCGGCGAACTCGATGCCGACCATCAGCCCCAGGCCACGAACCTCCTTGATCACCTTCGGGTGCCTTTGCTGAATGACGCGCAGGCCTGCAAGCAACCGAGCGCCCATCGCGGCCGAGTTGTCGATCAGGTTCTCGTCGTAGATCACGTTCAGGGCTTCGATCGAGGTGATGCAGCCCTCGCCCATGCCGCTGAAGGTCGCGGGGCCGTGGATCAGCGCCACCTTCGACGGGCCGTAGGCCTTCATGTGGATGTCGCGCCGCGCGATGTACGCGCCCATCGCGGTCTTGCCGCCGCCGAGCGACTTGGCCAGCGTGACGATGTCCGGCACCACGCCGTAGTGCTCGAACGCGAAGAACTTGCCGGTGCGGCCGACGCCGCACTGCACTTCGTCGGCGAGCCAGATCACACCAAAGCGGTCGCAGAGTTCGCGCACGCCCTTCCAGTAGGCTTCGTTCGCAGCCACGATGCCCGCGCCGCCCTGCACCGTCTCGACGATGAACGTACCGATGGAGGGGTCGGTCTTGAACGCCTCTTCGAGCGAATTGAGATCGCCGAAGGTGACGCGCCGGCGATTCGGCAGCAGCGTGAATCCGCCCTGATAGAACGCCGAGTCGGTGACCGACAGTGCGGCGCGCGTCTTGCCGTGGAAGGAGTTGCTGGCGTAAGCGATCGTCGTGCGCTTGGGGCCGGCCGCGCGCTCGGCCAGCTTGAGCGCAGCCTCGTTCGCGACCGAGCCGCAATTGGCGAGGAACACGGTCTCGAGATCGCCCGGCGCAATCGCCGCCAGGTTGTGGGCCAGCGCGGTCGCGTACTGCGACATGAACGCAATGCAGATCTCGTGGCGCTGCTCGTCCTGGAAGCGCTTGCGGGCCTCCAGGATGCGCGGGTGGTTGTGGCCGCAGGCGACCGAGCCGAAGCCACCGAAGAAGTCGAGAATCGGGCGGTCGTTCTGGTCGTAGTAGTACATGCCCTCGGCGCGCTTGACGAGCACCTGGTCGAAGCCGAGCAGCTTGAGAAAGTGCAACTGGCCGGGATTCAGGTGGCGCTCGAAGAGGCCTCGCACGTCTTGCACGGACAGGGCCTTGGCGGCCTCGACGGTCATCAGGTTGGGGCGTGTGGTCATTCTCTATTCCTCAAGTTTTGCGCGCCGCAAGGAACTGGCGGTAGGCGTCGTTCATCATTTCCTGGTCGCCGAACTTCGGCTTCCAATCGAGCGAGCGCATGGTGTGCTCGATGTCGACCACATAGTCGTGGTCGGCGATTTCAAATTGCTCGGGGACCAACAGCGGCAGGTCGATCCGGTCGAGGAAGCGCAGCAGCACCTTGGCCGGCGCCGCGATGGTGGGGATCAGGATCGACTTCGAGCCGGCTTGGCGGATCACCTCCGACAAGAGCTGCCTCACGTTCGGCGGGTTGGCCGAGCCGAGGTTGAACTCGCCGTTGATCACGCCCTTGTTGGCGGAACAAATCGCCGCACTCGCGCAGTCGAACACCGCAACCATCTGGTAGCGGTTCTTGCCGTTGCCGATCAAGGGCACCGGCAGGTTCAGCCGCATCAGGTGAAACAGCTTGCCCAGAATGCCGACGCGGCCCGGGCCGATGATGAGCCGCGGCCTGAAGATCGACACGTTGAGACCTTGCGCGCGTTTGCCGAAGCAGTAGTCTTCGAGCGCCATCTTGCTCGCCGAATACTCGCCGATCGGCACACGCGGATGATCGACCTTCACCGGCGGCGGCGTCTGCAGCGGCCCGTAGACCATGTCGGTGCTGAACTGCACGAGCTTGTTGCAGCCGGCACGCTCCATCGCATCGATGATGTGAACGGCGCCGTGGTAATCGACCGAGTAGAAGTATTCGTAGCGAGCGGCCCGCTTGATGATCGGGTGCAGCATGCGCGCCGCGAGGTTGTAGACGATGTCATCGGCCGCGATCGGCACCTTGGCGACCTGTTCGGGCTTGGTGATGTCGACCTCGAGGAACTGCGCCTTCTGATAAATCGGCAGCGTCGCATCCTTGGCGATGTCGCAGATGAGGACTTGCTCGCCCGCGGCGAGCAAGTCACGCGCTGTGTAGCGGCCTACAAATCCATTGCCGCCGAAAATGATGTGTTTCATGTTTTGTTCAGGAGATCTTGGTTGAAGTCTGCAACTGCCACAAGGCGGAGGCGAACCAGTTCGTGTCGATCACGCGGCGCCGAGTTTGGTGGCCAGGTGATCCCCGAGTCGCAATGCCAGCTTGACGATGTTGTAGGTGGGGCTCGCGTGACCTCCGGTGGCGAAGACCGACGACCCACCGACGTAGAGATTGTCCATGCTGAACACCTTGCAATTCTTGTCGACCACGCCCGTGGCCGGTGAATCCGACATCCGCGTTCCTCCCATGTGGTGCCAGCCGCCCCCTTGATCACCGGTCGGCCACTCCGCGCCGTCGGTCAGGTAGTTGCGCATGCGCAGGCGCCCGATGTCCTTGCTGATCAGCGCCTCACCGAGCAGCCGGGTCATGGTCGCTGCGGTCTTGCGCTCGCTGTCCGCCTTCTTCCAGAAGAGCTTCGACAGCGGCACCCCGAGTGCGTCCGTGCGGTGGTCGAGTTCGATGCGGTTTTCAGGCCGCGGGAACTGCTCGAACTCAGTTTGAACCAGAGCGCCACAGTGGTACTCCTTGCCAAAACGTTTGAGCATGCGATTGGACCACTCCGGCGCCACGCACAGCGCCTCATGCCAGAGTTCCTTGATGTAGCTCGGATCGTTCGCGTGCGCGCGCATCCAGATGTGCGCGCCTCCTATCGAATAGGTCTTCTTCGCGCGATCCGAAGGAGCGAAGTACCATTTTTCCGGCGTCGACGATTCAAATTGCATCTCGTACCCGCGGAACGTGGCAACGTCGGCCAGCACGTGCACCGGATGCTCCATCCAGTAGCGGCCGAGCGCCGCAGCGTGCGGTACCACCGCCCCTGCGTGCCGCGCATTCGACCACAGCAAGAGTCGACTGTTTTCAATCCCCCCCGTGCACACGCACACCTGATCGACGCGGATGTCGGTCGCCGAGGATCCCTGCAGCACCTTCACCGATTCGATGCGGTCCTTTCCAGGCACGAGTTCGAGAACCGGCGTGTTCAGCAACAGGCCGATCGTCGTGGACTGTTCGACGGCAGGTCGGTACACCGTACCGAACCGCGTCGGCGGACTGAAACGGTATTGGATGTAGTCGATGTCTTGCGTCATCGGGCGATCGGGCATATGAGCCTTGACCTGCAACAGTTGATCGGCCGCGATTGAATAGGGTTCGAGATCGCTGCTGCGGATCGGCCAACCCGAATACGGCATGTGCGGGCGGGGCTCGAAGTCGCTGGCGTCGAGTGGGCACACCCACCCGGACCAATGGCCCGATGTCCCGCCGAACTGGCGCAGCCGCGCCTCGTGCAGCTTGTGGTAACGGTCGCCGATCACCTCTCCACGATAGACCTCTTGCGAGGTCTCGCTGAACTCGAAGCCGCCCGCTTCAACCAGTAGACAAGGCACCTTGCGTTCCTGCAAGCGAAGTGCGAGCGAGATGCCTGCCGGTCCGGTACCCACGATGCACACACGCGGCCGAAAGCCCGAACGTACCAATTCGTCTACGCTTCCGAACAGCATCAGTCGTCCTTCGAGAGCACCCAGCCGTTGCGCAGGACCGCAACAGGTGATGGCTCGATCCACCAGCCACTCAGGACAACCGAACCCATTGGCAAGAGCGTCAGCCCGCGCAGCAAGGAACGTCTGCGAACGCGCACATCGATTGGCGACAATGCGTTGACCGGCTGCGGCGAATCAGTCGTCTTCACCCTCACTTCTCCTTCATGGAAAGCGTCGATTCTGTACGTTAGCTCCGCCGATTCGCCCACCCCGAATGGGCGGTACGTCGAGGAACGGCGTGAAATTATCGACGCTGAGCATCCGCCGCTGAGTCGGCCGCGGCGATGGGTGTCTTCGCGGCGAGCAGCTCGCCGGTCGTCTTGACCTCCGCTCCCGCCAACGCCACGAGATAGGGCGCCAGCACGCGGTCATCGCCGAATCTGCCCTTCATGAATTCGCGCGTCGCAGCACTTGCGGCCGCATACGCATCCCGAGATTGCAGCAGTCGTTCAAGGCCTGCCGCCATCTCGGCAACCGTGGCGTGCGCCGATCCAAGTCGTTCGCGTTTTACAACATCGTCGGGGTCGAACATGGTCACGACGGGGATGCCGCGAACCCATGACTGCAGGAACGTGTTCGGAAATCCCTCGAGGTCCGACGTGTTGGCGAACAAGCACGCCCGAGCAAACAGCACCCCGATGTCCAGGTACGGAACGGCACCGTGAAAGGTAAGATTCGGGATCGATCGAGCCTCGATCTCGATGCGTCGGAAAACGTCCTCTTCACCGGGCGATGGCCCTCCGGCCATATGGAAGCGGCGACCCGGCATCGCTCGCGCCAGCTCGAGCAAGCGGTCGGGGCGTTTGACGTGACGCAGGTTGGATATCCAGAGCACGTCGATATCCTTGCTCATCGACGCTTCGGCGTTCATTGGTTCGGCGACGACCATGTCGGCCACAACACCGTCCAATCCATAATTCATCTTGAGCGCGTGTTGCTGCGTCGCCGTTTGCACCAAGACCGCGTCCGCACGCTTCAGCCCGTACGCATAGAGCCATCGATCGCGCCGATAGTGGACGAGCAGGTTGTCAGGATCACAGTCCGAGTCGCTCGCGGTGCGGAAGACCAGCCGCTTCTGATTCAGCCTGCAATACATCGCAAGCAACCCGACAAGCATGCCGGCGCAACTGGTGTAGTAGACATCGGCATCGGCACGGGCAATGGCAGACCACAGCTTGACCCAGCGTGGATAGACGAATCTGAGAACAGGCAGCCCGGCGGCTTGCTTGTACGCCTTCAGCGTTCGAACGCCTTCGTAGACGGCCCCATCGGGCTGGCCGAAATCGGCAACGACCAAGGTGACCTCGTGCCCGAGTCTCGTCAGCGCGGCAGCCAGTTGCGCATGCTGAACTTCTTCGCCGCCGATCCGATGGCGCTTGTAGTCTTGCGACAGCGCGGGCAACGCGCCAAGTTTGACAAGGCATATTCTCATGCGATGCTTCTGGACGGAGCGACGTCAACGCCTCACCGTCGTTGGCGCGGGCCGACGCGTAGCCCCTCTGCCCATTTCACTCCGATCCCATACGGCTTGCTCGCCGTCGAAGCGTGACGTTTCTGGGCCAGCTTCCAATAGGCGAACGAAAATCCAAGCGAAAACCAAAGAAACGTCTGCTCGGGGTGCGGAATGTAGGCGCCACCCGTGACTGAGGCACACAGCATGCCCACGTAGGCCGCGAACGCGCCGAAGAAGTAGTCCCGCATCAGAGGTGACAGCGAGGGTTCACGAGAGAGCCGGAACATCGTGCGAGCAAACCTGTAGAAGAGATACAGGATCGCCGTGCCTCCGAGGATTCCCAGATCAAGAGCGATGGTCAAGGGCAGGTTGTGGGGGTGACCCACGTAGAGCCGCCCCACGGAGACGGCGGCATTCCATCCGGTGGACGACAGCCCGTTCCCCCACAGGGGACTCTTGAAAAACTCAGGCGCGAGCGCCTCCCAGACCGCGACTCGTCCCTTTGTCAACGGGTCATCGCTTCTGTTCGCCAAGGAGGCCGCGGGGTTGTCGAGTCCCATCACCAAGCGGTCTTGAGCCGCTTCCGGGACGACCACCGCCAAAACGACGACCGCCGCCAGCACGAACAGAAGGTCAGTGAGTCTTCGCCGGCGAATCAGCCAGATGAGGACGATGACAAGGTAGGCGATCAAGGCGCCTCGAGATCCGGTCATCAGCAGTGCCACCGACGCGATGCAAAACGCCCCGCCGGCCGCGAACCGCGCCCGGCGGGGTCCGGCACCTGCCCACATGAACAGCAACGGCCCTGCGGCGAGTCCGAGCAAGGTGCCGTACTCGTTGACCTGCATGCCCAAGCCGGAGAGGAAGCGATCTCGATCGTTCACGTCGACGCCACCGATCACTTCGCCAATGATGGCCAAGGATGGAATGACGGCGGAAAGTCCGAACGCCAGGAGGAATCGCTCGGGCTTCTCGCTGTCGCGCACGGCGTTGGCCAGCACGAACGCGAACAGCACGAAGAACATCGGCTTGATGATCTTCGTTTTGAGGAACATGACCGGGGCGTAGACCGAGTCCCCGACGCCACCGGCCAGGCGCCCCGGGAAGTTCATCTCGCCGATCGGAAGATTGGGCCAGGCGATCATCAGCGCGAGGCCGATCGGGAGCAAGTAGCACCACAGCATTTCGTGCGGCGGCCAGACCGTCTGCCCGCGACCGAACGAACGACGCAGAAACAGCGAGGCCATGGACGCGAACACCAGGAAGTTGACGAGACTGAAGCCATACGTCTGGGGTACGAAAGGCGACCAGATCCACGGCAACATGATCGTGAGGCACACCACGCCCACCCGGTAGTCTGCGAAGACAAGCCCCAACGCGATGGCTCCCAGCACGACGGCCATCAACCATACAGCGTCGAGGCGTGTGACCAGCAGGCCCACGAATGCGGCAAGACCCGCGAATGCAAGAAGCAGTACAACGACTTGGACGCGCGACACGGAATGCATGCGGTTCATCTTGTGACTGCCTTGAAACGCGTGAAAAGCCGTCGCACGGCAAAGCGGGAGTTCAATCGATTCATACGCTCACCGGGACTCGGTCCCTGAGGCGCCAATGCAAGAGCCCCAAGGCCACCAATGCCATTCCCGACGCCGCCGCGTAAGCCGTTGGCGCCGCCGACACGCCGATCATCGGCAAAAGTACGTGGGTCAGGGCGATTTGCGAGACGGCCACAGCGACTTCCAAGATCATGTACGTCCGGGAGCGATTTTGCGCCATCAGGGCCGAATGAAGTGGCCACCCCGCGAGATTGAGAACGTCCCCCAACAGTTGAACGCCAAGCAGGTCGCGAACCGGCAAGAATGCCGTGGTGAAAACAGCGCGCACGATCAGGTCGCGGCACAGATAGATCGCGACCGCTGCGCCGGCGGTGGCTGCACCCATCTTCACGGACATGCCGAACATGACCTTCCGAAACTGCCCTGGATCACTGATCGCCGACAGCGTCGGGAGCGAATACATCGACAGGGTCGTGATGAGCACGAGCGTGTAGATGTTGGACAGGCGCAACGTCGCCTGCCAGAGGCCGGCCTGTTCCACGCCCGTCACGCCGATCAGGGCATCACGCACCAGCAGCAGCGTCAAGGGTTCCGCCGCCGCGTGCACCAGCAGCATGGGGTAGAAGGCGAAGATGGAGGGCAGCAATGCGGGGCGCCACTGGGCAAGACACCGCGACACCCGGATCGCCTTCGTTGACTTGACGATCGCAAGAATCACGAGCAGCCCGGCGGCGACCGCCAGGATCGTGCCGAAAAGCCCGCCCATCAGCCCGAACGCGTAACTCAGGCCGATGAATAGGGCCGCGCCGAGCACGGTCGAACCCATGTTCGTGAACGCAATCAAGCGGAATTGCCTCAGCCCGGTCAAGATGCCGCTCAACACCAAGGTGAACATGGTGAACGGCAGGACCACGCCGATCAACACCACGACCGGCCACAGATCTTCACGGCCGAACAGCCACGCCGACAGCGGGCGGTGCAACACAGCCACCAGCGCGCCAACGGCCAACGCGAGACCAATGGCCAAGCGCATCGCGGTACCCCAAAGTGGAACGTGACTCTGGTCATCCGCAACTTCTCGTTCCGCGGTCATCTTCGTGACGGCGGTCTGGATCGCGTTGCCCAGCGTCCCTTGCAGCAAGGTCAGGAAATTGGCCGCTTGACCGACCAACGCGATCCCGGCGGGGCCGAGGAAGATGGCGGTCACCTTGATGCTCACGAAGCCCACCACCAACCGCACGGCGGCTTGCGCGGAACCCCAGCCAAAAGCCGCTCGCAGGCTCGAACTCATTGGCTGCGCTGGCGCGCTACCCGGTCGAATAGCTCACGATACCCTAGCAGTGCCGACTCGATGCCGTGAACTCTGCCGAAGTGGTCCTTGCAAGCCGCGCTCGCGGCCGCCCAGACCTCACCGCCGCACGTCAGCGATCCGACGCGCGACACCATCTCTTCGAGGTCGGCGCAAACGATCGTACCGGTCTGGCCCGCGGTCACTTCAGGGCGCACGAACGACACGGTCGGCACACCGCGAATCCACGCTTGCAGGAAGGTGTTGGGAAAGCCCTCCGCCGCCGAGGTATTGACGAACAGACTCGCATTGTCGAAGTGCTTGCCGACGCTGTGAAAGGGAACATGTCCTACGAAGTCCAGGTTGGGCACCGCGGCAGCATCTGCGCGAATGCGCTCGAAGTAGGCTTGGCCGGTGGGCTCCTGAAGGTTGGCGCCGCCGACCATTCTGAATTGGCGGGACGGATGTCGGCGCGCAAGTTCGATGAAGCTCTCTGGGAACTTGCCTGGCTTCACCGTGCCCACCCAAAGGACGTGACCTCCTGGAGTGGCAACGCCGGCACCGGGCTCGACATAGCAGTTGGCGAGAACGAGCCCTTCCTTGCCGAAGTTGTCTTTGAGGAGTTGGCGCTGGAGAACGTTCTGGACCAGCACCGCGTCGGCAGACTTCAAAGCCTGGCGGAACAAGAAGGCGTCGCGGCGGGTCGGCGGGTTGTTACCCTCCAGTGACAGTTCCGTGTCGTGGGCGCAGGCGTACACAAATGCCTTGCCGGCCGTGCGCGCGTACCAGGCTGTGGGAGCGGCGCGGAAGCCGGCCACGCGAAAGTACACGATGTCAGGATCGATGCGACGCAACGCGGCCACGATGTCGGTCATGTGGGGATGGATGAAGCGCAACCCCTTGATGCCACGGCTGCCGGGAGTGCGAACGCGGTGAACCCGAACGCCACCACAGTCAACCACTTCGGGCTGCCCGAAGTCGCCGGTCAACACCGAAACGCGCATCCCGTCGTCGGCCAGCGCCCGAGCGAGGACGGTTTGCTGGACCTCGGCACCACCAACCAACTCGGCACTCGACGAGCCGCTGAGCGTCGGGTAGATGTACATCGCAACGAAGCAGACATGCGGACGAGCAATGTTGCCCGGCGTCTTGGACGCCGAGAGTTGCGCCACGTGGTCAGGGCGGACGACCGGCGGCTGCTTCGAAAGCAACGATGCTTCGTCCTGCGTCATGCCGCTGCCTCGGCAAAACTCGCCTTGGCCGGGTCTGTCGCTTGCTGCACGGCCAACGCCGGCATCTCCATCCAACGGGCATGCCACATTTGGAAGGCAAGGAGCAGCCAGACTCGCTGCACTGACCGTGCGTCACCTGCTTCGAACCTCTGCCGAACCTGTCTCACCAGGACGGGATCGAGAATCCCTTGCTCGGTGATACGTCGATGATCGAGGTACTTATCGAGCAGCGGCCTGAGGGTTCCGGACATCCACCGCCCGATCGGCGGCGCGAAGCCCATCTTCGGCCGCTCGATCAGCGCGCGGGGCACGTGCCGGTACAGCACCCTTCTCAGCAGGTGCTTTGCACCCAACGGTCCACCCCGCAAGCGGTCGGGCAGTGACAGCGCCATGGCCACCACCCGGTGATCCAGCAGCGGCTCGCGGGCTTCGATACCTGCGGCCATCGTCGCACGGTCGACCTTGGTGAGAATGCATGCCGACGTGTAGTTGTCGAGATCCCACAAACGCATCTGTTCTTCGGCAGTGCCGGGATACTCGTCGGCGTTGCGCCTCGTGAGCGCTTGATGTCCGAGAAGACGCTGCAGGTCGGCGCTGTGCCAACACGAGGACGTCTGAGAGTGCTCGAACATCTGGCCAGGCGTGGACAGCGGACGAACTTCCCGCAGGTAGCGCATGTGCTGTGTCAGTTTGCGGCCGAAGCCATGGTCGGCGTCGGTGCCGGCCGCTCGGCCGGCCATGGCGCCGTCGATGCGCTCCCAAGGCAGCGCGGAGGCGACGACGCGCGCCATCCGGCCGACTGCTGACCTGTGTCGCGTCGAATGCATGCGATTGAAGGTGGCCTCGTAGGACTGATAAGTGCCAAACAGCTCGTCGGCGCCATCCGCCAGCAGAACCACCTTGACGTGCCGGGCGGCCATCGCGGAGGCCAGAAAGGTCGGAATGCCCGAGCAGTCGCCGAAGGGTTCGTCGAACAAATCGCCCCAGTTCGGCAGGACGTTCATCGCCTCGACCTCGCGCACGATTTGCGTTGTGTGCTGTGTGCCCAAGTGCCGGGCCACCTCTTCGGCGTGATGGGCCTCGTTGTAGCCCGGGTCGTCGAATCCGATCGTGAAGGTTCGTATGGCCGAGCCGTCGCGTTGCAACATCGCAGCCACGACGGAGGAATCCACGCCACCCGACAAGAAGACACCCGCAGGACCTCCGGAAACCGTGCGAATCCTGCAGGCATCTGAAATCAAGGCCTCGAGTTCATCGGCCAGTTCTTCTTCATCGGCCTGCAGCACCGGGCACCGGAAATCATCCAGCGCACCCCAGTACCGCTGCACGACTGGCTGCCCGCCGCGTGCCAGGTCCAGCACGTGCCCCGGCGCGAGCTTGCACACCTGCTGGTAGATGCTGCGCGGCTCGACGATGTAGGAAAAGTGGAAGAAGTCCGCGAGGGCGGCGGCGTCGATGCGCGGCTGCCAATGTGGGTACGCCCGCAACGCCTTGAGCTCCGACCCGAACCACAGCGTGCGCCCATTCCAGCCATAGTAGAGCGGCTTCACCCCCATGCGATCGCGAACGAGCGTCAACCTTCCCGCTTGAACGTCCCACAGCGCAATGGCAAACGCACCGTTGAAACGTTTGACGGCTTCGTGGACACCCCACTCCCGGAATGCCGCAACGATGACCTCGTGATCGCCAGTGCCGAAAAACGGGTGCCCCTTTGGGGTCAGCTGATCGCGAATATCGGCAACGTTGTAGATCTCACCGTTGAACACCAGCCCCAAGCGCCCGTCGGCCGAGAGAATTGGCTGTCGATCTCGCTCACTCGTGCCCACGATGGAAAGCCGGGTGCAGCCCAACCCGATATCAGGCGCGCCCAACCACGCCGCCTGACCATCCGGTCCACGATTGCGCAGCGACTCCACGGCGCGGTGGAGGTCGGATTCACCGACCTCCAGCGTCCCGGAGGCGCTGAAGAATCCTGTCATGCCACCCATCTCGGGATCCTTGACCTGCTACCCGCTGACTGCCGGTGCGCCGATGATGGGGTGATGACCGGCCATCGCGATATCGCAAGCCATCGCCTCAGAACTCGTTCATGATGACGCCGGCCACGCGCGCGGGGCTCTGCGACAGCGCCGCGACGAGCTGCTGCAGCGCCACCACTCGCGATGAGTTCTCGCGTGCGACGATCAATACCGCACCGCAGCGGGCCGCGATCACGTGGGCATCGGCACCGTAGACGACGGCGGGGGTATCGACGACGACATGATCGAATTTCAGCACCAGTTCGCGCATCAGCATGTTGAACGCCGGGCGATCGATCAGCTCGAGCGGATTCGGCGGCGTGACCCCGACCGGCATCACAAACAGACCCGGCACACCGGCCACTTGTTGGACCACTTGCGTGTCGACCCGGCCCGCAAGCAGGCTGGACAGGCCGGCGGTATTGTCGAGGTTGAAAACCTCATGCTGCCGCGGTCCGCGCAGATCGGCATCGACGAGGAGCGTTCGCCCACCCGCTTGCGCCAACGTGATGGCGAGATTGGCCGCAAAGAAGGTCTTGCCGTCGCCCGAGTCGGGGCTGACGACCGCCAGCGCGCGCTTTTGCTGATCCTCGCTGAACACCGTCATCATGATGCGGCTGCGGATGGTTCGAAACGCCTCGGCCTGGCTCGAAAACGGCTGGTTGAGCGTCACCAGCTCCGGGCTGAGTCTGCGCCGGTCCTCGTTCGCATAGGCGTAGCCGAACTGCTCGGACAATGCCTGCAGGACGTCGTCTTGTGTGGCCAGACCCAGCGCCACGGCGGCATCGCCGAACCGCAGGCCATTGGCGCGCATGTGCCCCAGAACCGAATCGACCTGCTCCGAGGACAGCCGAAGCTTCTCGCGCAAGATCTGACCGATCGGCCGATCGAGGAGAACGTTGTCATCTTCCTTCGGCCCGGCCGCCGGCGCCGGAAACGGCAAGTCGACGACCTTCGAATCGCGAAACTTCGCCATCACGCTTCCTTCCTGGGTGCCGGCAGGTAACCGAACAGCCCGCGGGGTGACACCAGCGCCTTGCGGCCACCGGAAAATCCACCCACGCCACTGGGCTTCGGGAGCACGCCGAGAACCGGCAGACCCAACAACTCGGAAACCTCGCCGGCATTGCGCAGGCGCCGATCGATCATTTCCAGCACGATCGCCGCGCCGATGGCCAGCACCAGGCCGATGACGATCGACAGGGCGGTGTTGGTGATGATCTTCGGCGACGACGGCAGCAGCGGCGGAACGGCCTGGGCCAACACGTAGGCATTGGGCTGCGTGACCTGGCTTTCGAGGCTGCTCTGGTTCAAGCGAGTCAGCACCGCATCGTATGCACGCTGTGCGTTCTCGAGATCGCGCACGAGAACCATGCCTTCTTCGCGAGCCAGCCTCATCTTGAGCACCCGCGCGCGTTGCGCTTCGATCGCCACGCGGAGTTCGGCCTCACGCTGGCGATTGATGTTGCCCACCGAACCGACGCTGCCTGCGACCCGGCGGGTTTCCACGTCCAGACGGCCGCGCAGCGAATTGATGTTGGCGCGCGCTTCGATGACCTGCGGGTGGTTGTCACCGAGCCGCGAGGTCAGCTCCTGGAGTTTCGCCTCGGCGCGTGTGATCTCTGCGCGCAGGCCCGACACGATCGGATTGTTGAACACCTCACCGAGACGCTCCCCGCCCCCGCCCTGAACCTGCGCCTGACGACCGTTCGCCCCCGCAGCCATCCCCTGCACGGTCACCAGCTGCGTGGAGAGCTCGTTCAGGCGCGCCGATTCGACATCGATCTGGCCATCCGAGGCAACCACAACGCCCTTCTCCCGCTGATAGGCCGAGAGCTTCGCCTGGGCCCGCTCGACATTGGCCCGCAACTCCTCGCTGCGGCTCTTGAAGAAGCCAGAGTAGTCCTTCGCAGGCCCGACCTTCAGTTCGAGGCTGACATCCATGTACGCTTGAACAAAAGCGTTGGCCATCAGCGCGGCGCGGTCACGATCATCGGCCTTGTAGGAGACGGCGACGACGTTGGACTCGCGCGAGGGCTTGACGTCGAGCGCGAACAACATGCCCGCGGCCAACCACGTTTCGATGCTGCCCTCGCCCTGGGTCGCAAGCATCCATCGGGCCTTCCTTTCCTCCGAATCCGCCAGATTGAGCTGCCGCACGACGCGCAGCGCGACGCGCTCGCTCTTGATGACATCCACCTGCGTGGCCGTGAAGGCCGGCGACGGATTGCCTTGATACAGGGCAGCGGCTACGGGATCCGGGCGAGACTGGTCGACGACGACTGTGGCCGTGGCGATGTACTGCTTCGGCAACATCAGGCTGATACCCGCCGCCGTCCCGACGGTCAGCGCCAGCACCAGCATCACGACGCGCCAGTGGGCGCGAATGACGGAAAAAAATTGACTCAGGTTCATCTGGCTTTCCCGTTAGAACAGGCTCTCTTTGACGTAGATCACGTCGTCTTGCTGCAACTGATCCTGCATGCCGGGATTCAGTTCCTGCACCACGCCGTCCGGCCCCTTGCGATTGACGCGAATGCCGCGTTGCGTGCCACGAGCGGTCAGCCCGCCGCCTGCGGCCAGCGCCTGCAACACCGTCATGCCGCGTTCGAGGCGCAAGGTGCCGGGCTTCTGCACTTCGCCGTGGATGTACACCACCGGCGCGCGGTCGACATAGACCACGTCGTTGTTCTGGATGACGATGTCCTGCGACGTTCCACCGCCACGGAACAGGGTCCGGAAATCGATCTGGGTGCGGAATGGCTTGCCGTCGCGCGTGCCGACGACGGTCAGGAGGTCGCTGCCGTCAGGTGCCACCCCGCCCGCCAATGCCATCAGGTCGGACAGACGCGTGCTTGCCAGTTCGAGCGAGTAGCGCCCCGGGCGCACCGCGCTGCCCAGCACCGAGGCCTGGCTGCCTCGCAGCTGGATCACCAGAATCGAGACCTGCGGTTGCTTCAGGAACTTGCCTGCGAGCAACCCGTCCGCAATGGTTCGCTCGGCTTCGCTGATCGTCTGCCCGCCCAGCTTCACCGGCCCGAGCAAGGGCAGGCTCACCATCCCCGACTCCGGGATGCGCACTTCGGCGCCGAGCTCAGGGCTTTGAAAGACCGTCACCTTGATGACATCGCCCGCGCCCAGGACGTAGTCGGTCTTGACCGACGTTATTGGCGCCGTCGTCTGCGCATGCAAAAGACCAGCCAGCGCCGACATAGCCAGCACGGCCGAAAAGCGCAGCAGCGTCTTTCTGTTCATTGAATCCTCGCTCATCTCAGGGTGCAGCACGGCGGCATTCAAGCTGTTGCCGCCGTCCACAGCAAGCGACCGAACCGGTCATTTGCTCATGCTCAACAGCCCACGAAGTTTAACGCGGATGGTTTGCTGCAATGCCTTCGTTGCGCCCCCCAAATGCGGGAGAAAGAACGCGGTTCCTGTCACCTCTGCGCCGCCAAGCCCGGCTCTGCGCGCGACACGTGCGAGGTCTGCGCAAAGACGTTCAGGCGCAAACCGTGAACGATTACCGGCGATGCACTTCGACGTGATGGATCAAGCGTCGCTTCTGTGTGTCAAGCATGGCACGCGGGATCGCAGGCTCAGCATTTGATCCCCACATGCAGCGCCACCACCCCCGCACTGAGGTTGTGCACGTCGACGTGGCCGAAGCCGGCCGTCTTCATCATCGCCTTCAACTCGGCCTGACCGGGATGCATGCGGATCGATTCAGCGAGGTAGCGGTAGCTGTCGGCGTCACCCGCGACCCAAGCGCCGATGCGCGGCAGCACCTTGAACGAATACCAGTCGTAGGCCTTGCTCAGCGGCTGCGCCACCTTGGAGAACTCGAGCACCAGCAAGCGGCCGCCGGGCTTGAGCACGCGGTTCATCTCAGCCAGCGCCTTGTCCTTGTGCGTCATGTTGCGCAGCCCGAAAGCGACGCTGACGAGGTCGAAGGTCGCCGCCGCGAACGGTAGCGATTCGCCGTCGCAAATCGTCGTGGGCAACACCAGGCCTTGGTCAAGCAGGCGATCGCGGCCCTGGCGCAGCATGGCCTCGTTGATATCGGTGTGCACGACAGTGCCTTTGGCGCCGACCTGCTTCGCGAACGCGCGCGCCAGGTCGCCGGTGCCGCCGGCGATATCGAGCGCGCTCTGACCTTCGCGCAGGTTCGCCACCGCCACGGTGTAGGCCTTCCAGGCACGGTGCAGTCCCATCGACATCAGGTCGTTCATCACGTCGTATTTCGACGCGACCGAGTCGAACACGCCGCGCACGCGCACCGCCTTCTGCGCTTCGTCGACCGTCTGGTAACCGAAATGGGTGTCGCTCATGGGTTGCTCGTCACATGTTCAGTGCTGGTGCCCGCACGCCGGGACGGCTGCGCTGCTCATCGCGGCATCGCGGCCCAGGCCGGCCGCAGCCAGCCGCGCCTCGTACTTCTGCCACAGCTCGTCCTGTTGCGAGCCGAGGAAGTAAAGGTAGTCCCAAGAGAACAACCCGGTGTCGTGGCCGTCCGTAAAGGTCGGCTGCACCGCGTAGTTTCCGACCGGCTCCAGCGCCGTCAGGCCGACTTCGCGCTTGCCGGTCTGCAGTACCTCTTGCCCCGGCCCGTGACCCTGCACCTCGGCCGACGGCGAATACACGCGCATCAGCTCGAACGGGATGCGGAATTCGCGGCCATCATCGAAGCCCACCTCCAGCACCCGTGACTGCTGGTGCACGGTGATCGAGGTCGGTCGCGGGGAGTTATTCGTCAGGCCAGCCATGTCGTCTGCTCGTTGAGTGCGGAGTGTGCGCTACACGAGCACGCGCTCGATGCCGCCTTCGTTCGCGCGCTCCACGTACTCGGGCATCCAGTCCGGGCCGAGGATCTGCTTCGCCATCTCGACGACGATGTAGTCGGCCTCCAGCAACCCGTTGTTCAAGTCGCCGGTGTAACGCGAGAGGCCTTGCAGGCAGCTCGGACAGGAGGTCAGGATCTTCATCGGGCCCTTTTCCGCGACCGCACCGGTCGCGCGCAGCGCGGCCTCGTCCTTGCGCAACTCCTCCTCTTTGCGGAAGCGCACCTGGGTCGAGATGTCCGGCCGCGTCACACCGAGCGTGCCGCTCTCGCCGCAGCAGCGCTTGCTTTCGATCACGTTCGGGCCCACCAGCGCCTTGACCGTCTTCATCGGCTCCTGCAGCTTCATCGGCGTGTGGCACGGGTCGTGGTAGAGGTAGCCGCCGCCCGCGGCGTCGCCGAGCGTGATGCCTTTTTCGAGCAGGTATTCGTGGATGTCGATGATCCTGCAGCCGGGGAAGATCTTGTCGAACTGGTAGCCCTGCAGCTGGTCGTAGCAGGTGCCGCAGCTCACCACCACGGTCTTGATATCCAGATAGTTCAGCGTGTTAGCGACGCGGTGGAAAAGCACCCGGTTGTCGGTGATGATCTTCTCGGCCTTGTCAAATTGGCCCGAACCGCGCTGCGGATAGCCGCAGCACAGGTAGCCCGGCGGCAGCACCGTCTGCACGCCGGCGTGCCACAGCATCGCCTGCGTCGCCAGACCGACCTGCGAGAACAGCCGTTCCGAACCGCAGCCGGGGAAGTAGAAGACGGCTTCGGTCTCGCTCGTGGTCGTCTGCGGATTGCGAATGATCGGGACGTAGTCCTTGTCCTCGATGTCCAGCAGCGCGCGCGCCGTCTTCTTCGGCAGGCCGCCCGGCATCTTCTTGTTGATGAAGTGGATGACCTGTTCCTTGATCGGCGCCGTGCCGACGGTCGAACGCGGCGCCGCCGTCTGCGCATTCGCCAGCCCGCGCAGCAGGTTGTTCGCGATCCGCTGCACCTTGAAGCCGACATCGACCATGCCGACGCGCAGCATCTTGATCGTCTCCGGATTCGTCGCGTTCAAAAACATCATCGCCATCCTGTTGCCGGGGCGAAAGCTCTTCTTGCCCATCTTGGTCAACAGGTTGCGCATGTTCATCGACACGTCGCCGAAGTCGATGTTCACCGGGCACGGGCTCAGGCACTTGTGGCAGACGGTGCAGTGATCGGCCACGTCCTCGAACTCTTCCCAGTGCTTGATGCTGACGCCACGGCGCGTCTGCTCTTCGTAGAGGAACGCCTCGACCAGCAACGACGTCGCGAGGATCTTGTTGCGCGGGCTGTAGAGCAGGTTCGCGCGCGGCACATGCGTCGCGCACACCGGCTTGCATTTGCCGCAGCGCAGGCAGTCCTTCACCGAGTTGGCGATCTCGCCGATGTCGCTGCGCTGCATGATCAGCGACTCGTGGCCCATCAGGCCGAAGCTCGGTGTATAGGCATTGGTGAGGTCGGCTTTCAGGGCGGGATCACGCAGCAGCTTGCCCTTGTTGAAGCGGCCTTCGGGATCGACCTTTTGCTTGTAGGCCGTGAAGTCGGCCATCTCGTCCACCGTCAGGAACTCGAGCTTGGTGATGCCGATGCCGTGCTCGCCGGAGATCACGCCGTCCAGGCTGCGCGCCAGCTTCATGATGCGCGCCACCGCCTCGTGCGCGGTCTGCAACATCTCGTAGTTGTCGGAGTTGACCGGGATGTTGGTGTGCACGTTGCCGTCGCCCGCGTGCATGTGCAGCGCGACCCAGACGCGCCCCTTAAGCACCTGGCCGTGAATCTTCTGGCATTCATCGACGACCGGCGTCAGCGCCGCACCGGCGAAGATGTCTTGCAACGGCGCGCGGATCTGCGTCTTCCACGACGCGCGCAGCGTGTGGTCCTGCAGGTCGGTGAAGAAGCTGCGGCCGGTGTCGGGCCGCACCATGTCGAGGTTCGTCAACCAGCGCTGCCACAGGTCGCCGACCTCACGCAGCACGCCCAACGCCTGCTGCACACGGTCTTCCAGCAGCTCCGCCGAGGCGATCTCGCCGGCGTCGTCGCCCTTGCCCAGCGGCAGGTTGCCCTTGAGGAAAAACGCTTCCAGCGCCTCGACCAGCGCGAGCTTGTTGCGCAGGCTCAGCTCGATGTTGATGCGCTCGATGCCCTCGGTGTACTCGCCCATGCGCGGCAGCGGAATCACCACGTCCTCGTTCACCTTGAACGCGTTCGTGTGCTTGCTGATCGCGGCGGTGCGCTTGCGGTCGAGCCAGAACTTCTTGCGCGCCTCGGCGCTCACCGCGATGAAGCCTTCGCCGGCACGGCCGTTGGCCAGCCGCACGACCTCGCTGGTGGCGCGCGCCACCGCATCGGCGTCGTCGCCGGCGATGTCGCCGAACAGCACCATCTTCGGCAG
>CAXTSS010000013.1:0-115951 GCA_964247075.1 uncultured Rhizobacter sp.
CACGCCCACGTCCTGATCCTGGGTTCGGGCCCGGCCGGCTACAGCGCGGCGGTCTACGCGGCGCGCGCCAACCTCAAGCCGATGCTGATCACCGGCATCGCCCAGGGCGGCCAGCTGATGACGACGACCGATGTGGACAACTGGCCCGCCGACGTCGATGGCGTGCAGGGCCCGGAGCTGATGCAGCGCTTCCAGAAGCACGCCGAGCGCTTCAACACCGAGATCGTGTTCGACCACATCAACGCGGTCGATCTGAGCCAGCGGCCGTTCAAGCTCACCGGCGACTCCGGGACCTACACCTGCGACGCGCTGATCCTGGCCACCGGCGCCTCGGCCAAGTACATCGGGCTGCCTTCTGAAGAGGCCTTCATGGGCCGCGGTGTCAGCGGCTGCGCCACCTGCGATGGTTTCTTCTACCGCGGGCAGGAGGTCTGCGTCGTCGGCGGCGGCAACACCGCCGTGGAGGAGGCGCTGTACCTGTCCAACATCGCCAGCAAGGTGCACCTGATCCACCGGCGCGACAAGTTCCGCGCCGAGGCCATCCTGGTGGACAAGCTGCACGCCAAGGTCGCCGAAGGCAAGATGCAACTGCACCTGTGGAACACGCTGGACGAAGTGCTGGGCGATGCTTCGGGGGTGACCGGGGTCCGACTGCGGTCCACGCTCAAAGAGGGCGGCCAAGGCGGCGGCACGTCGGAGATCAAGCTCACCGGCTGCTTCATCGCGATCGGCCACCAGCCCAACACCGACATCTTCAAGGGCCAGCTGGAGATGAAGGACGGCTACCTGATCACGAAGAGCGGCCTGTCGGGCATGGCCACGATGACCAGCGTGCCGGGCGTGTTTGCCGCCGGCGACGTGCAGGATCACGTGTATCGCCAGGCCATCACCAGCGCCGGCACCGGCTGCATGGCCGCGCTCGACGCGCAGCGCTTCCTGGAACAGCAGTAATGTCGGCAAATAGTCGGGCTATAATCGCAGTCTTTGCCGAAATTCAGGCAGCAGTCTTCGGCTAAACAACCATTTTCGGCTAAACAATCATTTGGGGAGAAGCGTCATGGCACGCGTCTGTCAAGTCACGGGTAAGCGCCCGATGGTCGGGAACAACGTTTCCCACGCCAACAACAAAACCAAGCGTCGGTTCCTGCCCAACCTGCAGTACCGTCGTTTCTGGGTCGAGGCCGAAAACCGCTGGGTGCGCTTGCGCATCACCAACGCGGCGCTGCGCCTGATCGACAAGGTGGGCATCGAGAAGGTCCTGGTCGATCTGCGCGCCCGCGGCGAAATCTAAGGAGAACGATCATGGCAAAAGGCGGACGCGAAAAGATCAAGCTGGAATCCAGCGCGGGCACCGGTCACTTCTACACGACCGACAAGAACAAGAAGACCACGCCCGAAAAGCTGGAGATGATCAAGTTCGACCCGAAGGCGCGCAAGCACGTGACCTACAAGGAAACGAAGCTGCGGTAACGGGAAGCCAACAGCAAGAACGAAGGGCCGCTTATGCGGCCCTTTTGTTTGCGCGTGCGCAGCACCCTTACGCTTTAGCGGCCCGCAGCTTCAACGCAAACTCCTGCAGCGCGGCAATGCCGCTCTCCTCGGCGTTCTTGCACCAAGCTTGCAGATCGACCACGAGTTGCTCGGCCGAGACATTGGTGCGCGTCCAGAGCAAACGCAACTCCTCGCGCATCGCGACCAGCTTGGCCAGACGCGGGCTGTGCTCGACCGCCTGTGCGACCTGCGCCTTCACCGCGCTCGGAATCTTGTCTTCATCGCGGTGCAGCCAGCGCTTGGCCAGCTTCATGTCGGCCAGCCGCCCGGCGCTGGCAGCGCCTTCGGCCTTGAGGCGCTCGACCTCGCCGTGCGCCGCATGGCGCAGGTTGCGCGCGTACTTGGCCATCACCTCGTAGCGGTTCGCGATGATCGCTTCGAGAGTCTGGTCGTCGGCAACCGGGCGCACGGCACCGAGCTTCAGCGTGGGCGGCGTCTTGCGCACCTTGGCCAGACCCAGCAGTTCCAGGCCGCGGATGTAGCCCCAACCGAGGTCGAACTCGTACGACTTGACCGAGAACTTGGCCGAGGTCGGGTAGGTGTGGTGGTTGTTGTGCAACTCTTCGCCGCCGACGATGATGCCCCACGGCGAGACATTGGTCGACGCGTCATCGGCCTCGAAATTGCGATAGCCCCACCAGTGCGCGAGGCCGTTGATGACGCCCGTGGCCCAGACCGGGATCCACATCATCTGGATCGCCCAGACGCTGACGCCAATCGCACCGAACAGCAGCACGTCGATCAGCACCATCACGCCCACCCCTTGCCAGCTGTACCGGCTGTACAGGTTGCGCTCGAGCCAGTCGTCGGGCGTGCCGTGGCCGTACTTGACCATCGTCTCGGCGTTCTTGGCCTCGGCGCGGTAGAGCTCGGCGCCGGTCAGCAGCACGGTCTTGATGCCGCGTGTCTGCGGGCTGTGCGGGTCTTCCTCGGTCTCGCACTTGGCGTGGTGCTTGCGGTGGATCGACACGAATTCCTTGGTCACCATGCCGGTCGTCAGCCACAGCCAGAGGCGGAAGAAGTGCGACGGGATCGCATGCAACTCGAGCGCGCGGTGCGCTTGCGCGCGGTGCAGGAACACCGTCACCGACACGATGGTGATGTGCGTGACCACCAGCGTGAACGCCAACACCTCCCACCAAGCCGCTCCCAGCAGGCCGTGCGCCAGCAGGTTGATCAGCGAATCCCACACCAAGGTCAGCGAATCCATGAGGTCCTTTGAGCCTGCATGAAAAGCAGGTGCCAGATTGTAAAGGACGGCCCGCCTCTGTGGCCGGTCCAATTGACGGGATAGATGGCGTCAATTTGCGCCACCTCAAGTGGCGTTGCGAAATCGCCTTTCGGCCGCAACTGTCGCCAAATGCGCTCGATCAGCGCCGTTCCCACACCGCCGCGAAGAATCCGTCAGTGCTGTGGCGGTGCGGCCACAAGCGCAGAAAATCGCCGCGAACGAGCGTTTCCGGCTCGCCCACGTGCGCTTTGGCGAGCGCTTCCAGCGCCGGCAAGACCTTGAAATCGGCCCCGCGCTCGGCCGTGAAAGCCTGCACGATCTCCTCATTCTCGGCATCGAGCAGGCTGCAGGTTGCGTAGACCAGCCGCCCGCCCGGCTTCAGCAGGCGCGCCGCGCTGGCGAGGATCGCCGCCTGCTTGACGCGTAACTCCTCGACCGATTTCGGCGACTGGCGCCATTTCAAGTCCGGATTGCGGCGCAACGTGCCCAGCCCCGAGCACGGCGCATCGACGAGCACGCGATCGAGCTTGCCGGCGAGGCGCTTGATACGCTCATCGCGCTCGTGCGCGATCTGCACCGGGTAGACGTTGGACAGCCCGCTGCGCGCCAGCCGCGGTTTCAGCGAAGCGAGCCGATGCCCCGACGTGTCGAACGCATACAGCCGGCCGGTGTTGCGCATCTCGGCGCCGAGGGCGAGCGTCTTGCCACCGGCACCGGCACAGAAATCGGCGACCATTTCACCGCGCTTGGCGCCCACCATCAGCGCCAGCAGCTGGCTGCCTTCGTCCTGCACTTCCACATCGCCGCGCATGAACACATCGAGCTTGTGCAGTGCCGGCTTGCTCTGGATGCGCAGGCCCAGCGGCGAGTAAGGCGTGGGCAGCGCCTCGATGCCTTCGGCCTTGAACGCTGCCTGCACGTCGTCGCGCTTGGCCTTGAAGGTGTTGACGCGCAGATCCAGCCCGGCGCCGGTGTTCATCGCCTCGACCAGCGGCCAGAACTGGTCGCCCTGCGCCGCTTGCAGGATCTCCGCGAGCCACTCCGGCAGGTTGTGGCGCAGCTTTTCCGGCAGCGCGGCACGATCGACCGTGCTCACCTGCGCCAGCCACTGCTGCTCGGTCTCGCTCAGCGCCGCGCGCAGAAAGCCCTCGTTGCCCTGCCACGCCAGCACCGCGAGGCGCCGCTCCATCTCTCCCTTGCCCGACTGCGCCAGGTGTTGGTACAGCAGCCGCTGGCGCAGCACCGCGTAGGTCGTCTCGGCCAGCGTGTGGCGCTCGCGAGAGCCCAGCGTGCGGTGCTGACGGAAGAAATCTGAAACGACGCCGTCGGCGGGGTGCTGCAGCTGGAGCACGCGGTGGATCAGTTCGGTCGAGAGTTCGAGCAAGGCATTCGGGTGCATCGCGGGATTATCCTTGGCCGATGCAAGACACCGACCTCGCGCCCCTGCCCGCCACGCCGCTCGGCCACTACCGCCACTACAAGGGCGGCGACTACGAAGTGATCGGTGTTGCACGCCACAGCGAGACGCACCAGCCGCTGGTCGTCTACCGGCCGCTCTACAACACGAGTGGCTGGTGGGTGCGGCCGCATGCGATGTTCTTCGAGCGCGTCGACATCGGCGGTGTCGTTCAGCCCCGCTTCGCTCGCGTGGACGCGCCGTGAGCGGATTCTTCAGCCACGTCCGCAGCCGCCCGCGCCTGTTCATCTGCGCCGCCATCGGCGCTGCCGCCGCGCTGCTGGTGCCGGGCATCGACCACGCAGTGACGCGCTCGCTGTTCGGCTGGAACGTCGGCGTCTGGTTGTTTCTCACGCTGATCGGGCTGCTGATGCTGCGCGCCGATCATGAACACCTGCGCCGCGCCGCGATCGCGCAAGCGGAGGGCGCCGGCGCGGTGCTGGCGCTGGTGATCGTCGCTGCCGTGGTCAGCATCGTCGCGATCGTCATCGAGCTCTCGGCCGCCAAAGGGCCGGACGCGCACCACGCGGTACCGCACGTGCTGTTCGCGCTCGCCACGGTGACCGGTTCGTGGCTGCTGTTGCCCACGCTGTTCGCGCTGAACTACGCGAGTCTGTACTACCGCGGCACGCGCGGCGGCGGGCTGAAGTTCCCCGAGCCGGACGAAACCTTCAAGCCTGACTATGCCGACTTCCTCTACTTCTCGTTCACGATCGCGGTCGCCTGCCAGACGGCCGACGTGTCGATCACCAACCGGGCGATGCGCCGCCTGGTGCTGCTGCAAGCGGTGCTGTCGTTCGCGTTCAACACCACCATCCTCGCCTTCACGATCAACATCGCGGCGAGTCTGTTCTGACGCAGGCTATCGGAGCAGTTGCGGCTCGCCGCGCAGGTGCATCACGAGATTGCCGTTGCGCGTCAGCAGGTCGTGCACCAGCCAGCGCACGGCGCGCGGGTACAGCACATGCTCGCGCTCCAGCACGCGCGCGGACAGGGTCTGCGGCGTGTCGCCCGGCAGCACCGGCACGACTGCCTGCGCGATGATCGGCCCGTGATCGAGCGTCGGCGTGACGAAGTGCACCGTGGCGCCTGCCAGCTTGCAGCCCGCCTCGATCGCGCGGCGGTGCGTGTGCAGGCCGGTGAAGGCGGGCAGCAGCGACGGGTGCACGTTGATCAGCCTCCCCTCGAAGCGCGCCACGAAACCATCGGTGAGGATGCGCATGAAACCGGCGAGCGCGACCACATCGGGCGCGAAACCATCCAGCACATGCGCGAGTTCGGCGTCGAACGCGTCGCGCGAATCGAACGACGTATGCGCCACGACCGCGGACGCGATCCCGTGCTGGCGTGCGAACTCCAGCCCCGCCGCATCGGCGCGATTGCTGACGACGGCCACGACTCGCGCCCGCCAGCCCTCGGATGCGCAGGCCCGCACGATGGCTTCCATGTTGGAGCCGCGACCCGAGATGAGGATGACGATTCGCTTCACAGGGCGCGCAGTGTACAGAGTGCACGCCACCCGCCCCCCTACAATTCCGCGGCATGAAGCAACGTGTTCTCTCCGGAATGCGCCCCACCGGCGCCCTGCACCTCGGCCACTACCACGGCGCGCTGAAGAACTGGGTGCGCATGCAGGACGACTACGAGTGCTTCTACTTCGTCGCCGACTGGCACGCGCTGACCACGCACTACGAAGAGCGCGGCGTGATGGAGCGCTATGTGTACGACATGGTGATCGACTGGCTCGCCGCCGGCGTCGACCCCGAGCGCGCGACGATCTTCATGCAGAGCCGCCTGCCCGAGCACGCCGAGCTGTTCACGCTGCTCGCGATGGGCACGCCGCTGGGCTGGCTCGAGCGCGTGCCGACCTACAAGGACCAGATGGAGAAGCTGAAGGACCGCGACCTCGCGACCTACGGATTCCTCGGTTACCCGCTCTTGCAGGCCGCCGACATCCTGATCTACAAGGCCGCGTTCGTGCCGGTCGGTGAAGACCAGAGCTCACACGTCGAACTCACGCGCGAAGTGGCGCGCCGCTTCAACCACCTCTACGGCCGCGAAGCCAACTTCGACGAGCTGGCCAAGGCCGTCGTGAAGAAGATGAGCAAGAACGACGCGAAGGCGTTCGAGACCGCGCGCAAGAACTTCCAGCAATCGGGCGGCGAAGAACTGCTCGCGCAGACGCGCGCGCTGATCGACGGCAGCGGCGCGCTGAGCGCGGCTGATCGCGAGCGCCTCGAAGGCTATCTGCGCGGCACCGGCAAGACCATCCTGCACGAGCCGCAGGCGCTGCACACCGAGGTCAAGAAGCTGCCGGGGCTGGACGGCGCGAAGATGAGCAAGAGCTACGGCAATGGCATCTCGATGCGCGAGGAGCCGGCCGAGGTCGAGCGCAAGATCAAGCGCATGCCGACCGACCCGGCACGCGTGCACCGCACCGATCCGGGCAACCCGGACGTGTGCCCGGTGTGGCAGTTCCACCTCGTGTACTCCGACGAGTCGACCAAGGCCTGGGTACGCGAAGGCTGCACCACCGCCGGCATCGGCTGCCTCGATTGCAAGAAGCCGGTGATCGAAGCGATCCAGCGCGAGCAGGCGCCATGGCGTGAGCGTGCGGAGCAATACCTCGCGAATCCGAAGCAGGTGCACTGGATTCTTGAGGTCGGCACCGAGCAGGCACGCGGCGTGGCCCGCGCGACGATGCGGGATGTGCGGGCTGCGATGGGGTTGAGCTACTGACCATATCGGCTGCGCCGACGCGAGCGCGTGGCGTCAGAGTGGCGCGCGCAGACGCAGTTCGGGTGCCGGAACCGGCTTGAAGCGCGGCAGCGGGGCAGCCTGCAGCAGGCCCCCGAGCCGCTCGAGTTCGTCCAGCAGCATCCGCAGCGTTCGAGCCTCTTCGCCATTCAGCTGGTTGGAGTTGCCGTGATCGCGGATCGGCCCTTGCCCCCGCGACCCGATCTTCGCTTCAGCGATCGCCTCGCTCATTGGCGCCGTGTGCGCCGACCACTCGGCGCTCGCCGTCAGGCCGGCAAGTCTCTCGCGCAGCACGTTAATGAGCAGCACCAGCCGCACCCAGCGCTGCTCGCGCCAGGCCGGCGAGGCACCACCATCGGCATCGGCATATCGCTTGACAAACAGTTGGCCGGCCTGGGTGCCGTAGCGGCCCGCCATGTCGAGGATCTGCTCGCGCGGCATGCCGATGTTGAGTCCGCCCTCGTTCGGCTGGAGCATCAGCCGCGCCACGCGGTTGCGCACATGCGGCAGGCGAAAGCTCGTGCGGTCGTGCCAGTCGGTAGCATCGGTGGCAATCCCCTTCAGAAAGCCCCAGAGGAATTTCAGTCGCGCGAGCGTGCCGTCCCGAGGCACTGCGACGGCGCTTGGCGCTGCGCCGCTACGCAGAGGAGCGGCCGCGCGGTCGAAGCGATTCCAGTTGTCGCCCCAGCCCTCGCCGTTGTAGTCGGGCAGCCAGACATCCTCGTTCGGCCGATACGGGTTTCGGCGATCAAGCCAGAGGCCGAACGTCGGCCAGCGCGGCAATGCAGCGTCGAACAGGTGAATCGGGAAGTTCGACGAGACGCCACCGTCGGTGAACAGACAACGCCGCAGGTCGCGTCGGCTACGCGGGGCTTCATAGTCGATGGCCCACAGTGGCACCGCGGAAAAAAGCAGCGGGAAGCTCAGGCTCAGGCGCGCAGCGACGACCACCGGAAGATCGGCGCCGGGCAGTTCGAGGAACTGGCCTGCATCGGAGATCGACGCGGGGTCGGATTGGGTGCGCAACGCTGGCGCATAAGGCCGCGCCGCGGCCACCAGCGCATCGAGCACGACCTTTGGGAAGTAGCCCTCCAATTCCTCGCGCTTGAAGAACAGTCGGCTCGTCTCATCCACCAGCGGCAGTCGGTACGGGCGACCATGCGTGACGTTGGTGGTGATCACCTGCAGGTTGATCGAACGCCACTCGGTGGGATCGCCCTCGTCGCACCGCAGTTGCGGCGCACCCGGCGTGGACGGCGCGCACCACAGATCGCGGAACGTCAATGGCCGGTCCATCGCCTTCAGGCCAGCGCTGGCCTGAATGCCCTCGTGCAGCCACTCCGAGATCCCCGGCCGGCTGCCCTCGGGGCCGGGCGCTTCCGTGGTGCCGCCTTTGCACAAGCCCAGGTTGTTGTCGATCAAACCAAGCTGGACGTCGCACCACACCGCCCACACCAACCCGGCCAGCGACCCGCCGAGCGCGAGGAGCAGTTCTAGTACGATCGAGCCGCAACCGATTGCAAGGAGCACCGCGCCCGGGAGTGCGCCCAGGGCAAGCGCCCACCAATAGACACGAATCACTTCGCAGGCCACGCAAACGCCGGTGCGCCGTCCTACCCCGAGCCGCCCCCAGAGCGTGATCAGGCGCTTGCCCCGCTGGTTGGTCTGGAACAGCGACAACATTCGCGTCCGCTTGTCTTGCAGAACCTCACCCAGCGCCCCGGGCAGGCGGCGCAGCACTTCGAATGATTCGTCAACGCCGGCTCGGCGCCCGTACTCGGCGGCGGCGGCCAACACGGCGGCCATCGCGCCGACCGATGTGCCGCCGATGCTGCGGAACCGGTAGGCGCGCGCGAGTTCGACGATGGCCCACGGGTACACCACCCCGCTGGCCACGCCGCCCGTCATCACCAGGTCGCAGAACCGATCGAGCGGCGGGACCTCGACGACCGGCGCCGGCACCGGGCATTCGTCGTCGCCGGGCGAAACGTCCCTCACGCGTCGTCCTCGCTCAACGCTCCCCACAGGCTGTTACGGGCGATGCCGTCCAACGCCGGCAGGCTGGGGTAGAACAGGTAGGCGATTCCGCGCGTGCGCGTGAACGGGCGCAAGCCCGTGAGCATCAGAGAGCTCTGGGGCCCTGGTCGCGGGATCTCGAACGCGCCATCGCCGGGTTCGTGCGCGCCGATCAGCGGGTCGCGCGCCCGCCCGCGGTCCTCGCTGCCCAGCGGCACGCGCTCTGCCCACTGTCCGATCAGATGCTCGAATTGATCTTCGATGCTGGCGCAGAAGAAGTGGCCGATGAGCCCGCGTTCCACGGTGTCGGGTTCGACCCCGTCCCGTGTTGTCCCGTAGGGCATGCCGCGGCGCAGCAGCGGGCGCGCCCGCCCGCCGTGCGCGAGCGCGCCGCCTCGTGGGTTCATGCGCCGGACGTGGCTGCCGAACGGGCAGCAGTAGCCCTTGCAATCGTGCGTGTAGTTGAAATCGGCACCGGCATCCGCGCCCTTTTCCGCCGCCAACGGGAGCCCATCCGGGTACCGGCCGCAAAGCTTGGCCTTGAGTTCCACAGGCGTCAGGAACTCGGCTTCGGCGCGGGGTTCGGTTTTGTCAGCGATGAATCGTTCGAACGCTTGCACGTCCTGCTCGATTTGATGCAACACGCCGAAGCTGCCGTCGCGAAAGAACTTGCGCAATTCTTCCGGCCAGACCCGCCTCCCCGGGCCGGCGATCCACGGGTTCGCGCCGGATTTCTGCGCGTGGCCGAGCAGGAACTCGCCGGCGGGATACCTCGACGAGGCGTCGTACTGGTCCAGCTTCTCCGGCCGGGTCGGGTCCTCGATGCCGACGCGCGCGAGGCCGTCGCGGTAGCCGAAGTGAGTCCACTGGGCGCGTGGGTCCTCGCCCTTCCCGCCCTCGACCGACCACGGCGGCGGCAGTCTGCGGGCGAGCGGCAATTCCCTGATCCGCACTCCCACCTCCGTTCCACGAGCGATCTTCTTGACCTGCATGATCGCCCTGGCGAGATGACGCGCGTTCATCGCATGCAGGCTGAGCACCGCGTCCAGCGTCATGAATCCGAAGGCCTCGTCCCAGAACCCGGGCACGTTGCCGCCCGAGGCGCGAAGCCGGCTGCTGGCACGCATCGCCGCTCCGGCCGAAAAGGCGGGCGCCTTCATCGCGAATGCGGCCAGCACGTTCGGCGGCACAAGCACATGCTCAAGCCCGCGCCGGCTGAAGCCCAAGCTGACCTGCACATCGGGCTTCTTCGGCATACCGACGGCAGTGGGCCACAGCCCGCTCGATTTCAAGCGATGCAGAAAATTGAGCGGTGAAGGCTGCTTCGGAAAGCTCAGCACCAGATGGCGCGCCAGCTTCCAGACGCTACCGCGCAGCACGATGCGCTGAACGTCTTTGAAGTCGTTCATGATGGCCGCGCCAATTCGTCGCGCATGATGCGCGCCGTGTCGCTGCGCGGGTAGGCGCTGAAGAAGTAGCCCATCGCCGGGCTGCGGTTGTGGCGCTGGATGTGGGCCACGAACTCGTTGGGGAACTTGTCCACGGGCATCGGCGGGGGGTCTTCGATGCACTCGAAGAGCGCGTCGAAGATGACGCCAACCTTAAGCGCGAAGTGCTGGATGTAGGCATCGAACGGGCCGTCGTAAACGGTGTGAAGGACCAGCACGGTATCGCTCTCGATGAGTTCGAACCACGCGAAGTGCACATGCCGGGCTTCGCGCAGCGCCGCCTCGATGCGCGGCGCGCCTATGCGGATGACTTCGCGCACGCGGTCGGCGCTGTCCCGGGCCGGCGCCTTCAGACGCATCGCCACGTTCAGGCTGGCCTGGGCCACGCGGCTGTCGCGCCGGTGCGTGAGCGGGTAGCTCTCGCAGGCGAAGCCCCAGCGCTTCTTGAGCCCGATCACGCTCGCGTCCTCGGCGTCCAGGCACTCGGCGAGCCCGGGCAGGCTCACCACGTGCCGGACGATCTCTACGATCAACGGCCACGCCAGCCCCATGCCGGCACACCAGTGGGTTCCGTTCTCGGGCATGCCCCAGATGAGAGGGTCGTCGCCCGTGCCGCCCAGCGTGCCACCACCCAGCGCCAGAATGACCTCGCCATCGGCATCGCCGTTCGCCTTGACCTTCAAGCGCGGCAGGAACGGAATCGGCGGATTCGCGCGCAGCGAATTCTGGAGGAGGCTCCTCCACTCGTCGTGCTTTTTGGTCGGCCGGTTGATCGCCTCTGTTGCCGCGAGCCTGCGCGCCTCGACCCTCAGCCTGGCGTCGTCAAACAGCGCCTTCACCGCGATGCAGACCGCGGCCTGCACGTTGCCGACGCTGCCGATCGCAGCCCCCATAGCGATGATGGCGCGCTGCTCACCATTCAGGTTACCGGGCAGCTTGCCCAGCTCCTCCAACACGGGCCTGAAGCCCTCGGGCAGCGGGCTCTGTTTGCAGGTCTTCAACGCATCCGTGTCGCCGACGGCGTAGGCGTCGATCAGTTCGCTCGTGCGTGCGAGCAGCCCGCCCATGGCTGCCTTGCCCTCCGGGATTGCCACGGGATCGGTGACGAAGTGCCGGCCCATCACCTGGTACACCAGCGCCCGGTAGGCGGCACGCAGTGCCGTCTCCAGCAACCGGTAGTCGCCCAACGCGTAGCCCAGTAGATTTTGGCAGAAGCGCAGCGCGGACTGCTCGGCAAACACCGCCAGATCGAACTCGGGCGCGCGCAGTGCGGTGATCGAGGCCTCCTGGCACGCCGTGTGGCTGAGCGCGATGATCTTGTCAGGGTCGCGCGGAAAGCACGCTTGAAAGGCGGCCGTCTGTGCGGCATGCACATCCGACGCACCGGGGTCGAGCGCCAGCATGAAACTGCCTCCGCCCAGTTCCGCATAAACGCGATTGGAGTACCTGCTTCCGTTGTCCTGGAGCACCTTCTTGATTCGCTTCCTGGCGGTGATCAAGGTCACGATCTTGTGGTCGAGCGTCGGCGCCATGCGAGGGTGCTCGACACCCTCGCAGTCGCACTCACGCGCCGCCGCGTCGCGACTCCGAAATTCCAGTTCGCCACTGTCGCCGTTGATCTGGCGGTAGAGCTCGGCGCGACTCGCGTCTTCGCTCAACCAGTCGAGCAACAGGCGGTTGTTCGCGTACTGGTCTGTCGGAGGAAGGAGCCGATCCGGGGACGGGGAATCAACGGGTCTCTTAGCCATACGGACACCTCGTTCAGTGGAACAGCATCACTCCAGCGATTCTCCGAGTGCGAGGGCGGCACGCACATCCCGCGTTTCGCGGCCCTCGCACCAGCGCGCCACCAACGGCACAAGCAACCTGCGCGCGCGCGCGCGTCGATCGTCGGCCGCCAACAGCCGCGCCAACGAGGTCGCCGCGCGCAGCGCGAAGCCGAGCCGGCGCTGCTGCATCGCCAGCACGTAGGCAGCCCTGAACCAGCTCTCGGCCTCGGCCGGATCGGCGCGTCGCAGCGCCAGCTCGCCGCGCAGACGGCGCAACTCGGCTTCCAGCTGGCGCTCGCCGTGGCGGCCGGTGATCGCGAGGCCTTCGTCCACGCGGGCCGCCGCGGCGTCCAGCTGACCCGCCTGCATCAACCCTTCGGCCTGCAGCGAGAGGTACAGGGGCTGCGACACCATGGCGCCGGTGGACAGCCACAGTGCGTGGCCTGCGCGCATCTCGCCCAGGCCGACATCGAATTGCCCTTGCTCACACAGCAGGCGGCCGCGCATGCAGCGGGCGATCGCCAGCCAGACCGGGAATCCGGCCTCGTCGCAAACGCGGATGCAGGCATCGGCTCGGGCCAGCGCCGCGACGGTCTCGCCGCGCAGCATCTCGACGCTCACGCCATACGCCAGCGCAACGGCCTGACTGAACTTGTGCTCGAACTCGCCGGCAATCGCCACCGCGTGGTTGATGCGCGCCAGCGCGGAATCGGGCCGGCCCATCTCCCACAAGCCCCAGGAGGAGTAGGCTAGGCACATCACGCCCGGATCCTGGATACCGAACAGACGGTGCAGTGCAGGCGTGTAGATCGCCAGCGCGGTTTCCATTTCACGCATCGTGGCGCGAAGGTTTCCTTGGTGGAACAGCGTGCAAGCCTGGCCCCAGTGCGCGTGCAGTCGCTGCTTGATGTCACCCGAGCGCACGGCGATCGCGGCGGCGCGCCGGCCATGCTCGAGCGCGGGGCCGAAGTCCGCGCGCATAAAGCGGTAGGCCTCCAGGCCCATCTCGACCTTGAAGCGCACCGTCTCGTCGCCCAGCTGATCGCACAGACGTTCAGCCTCGATGTAGGCGTTCAGGACGGCCCCGGCGCCATAGCCTTCGGTGGCGATCAGGCGTGCGGCCAACAACAGCTGCAAGCGCAAGGCGGTGCGGTCTCGCTCGATGTCCGGCTCGACGTGCTCAAGGGCGGCGAGCGCGCGCCGCAGATGGCTGACGGCCTCCTGTTCAGCCGACCGCGCGGCGGCACTGCTGGCCGCAAGCTCCCATTGCGCCAGGGCTTCGCGGTGCAGGCCGGCTTCGGTCTGATGCAGCGCCAGCAGTTCGGGCCGCATGGCGGCCAACTCAGGCCAACGCTGTTGCAGGAGCTCCACCACCCGCGCATGTAGCGCGTGCCGATCGCGAACCCACAACGAGGCATAAGCCGCGTCGCGGATCAGGGCATGCTTGAATGCGAACTGCCCTGCGCCTTTGAACTGCACCAGCCCCGAGCTCACCAGCAGGTTCAGACGCTCGCCGAGCGTGGCGGCGTCAAGTGCCAACGGCCCGGCCTCCAGCAGGGCCGCCAGAAGCGCCAGCGAGAATTCGCGCCCCAGCACGGCGGCCACCTGGGCCACCGACCTGGCTGCGCCCAAACCGTCCAGGCGCGCCATCAGCAGATCCTGCAGCGATGCCGGCACAGTCTCGACGGCGCCGACATCCGTGCCCGGGCGTTCGGCGCCGAGCTCGAGCGCCATGCGCGCCGCCTCTTCCAGGAACAGCGGCACGCCGTCGCCGCGTGCAGCCAGCATCCTCACGAGCCCGGACGGCAGTAGTGCGTTCGCGCACGCCAGGCGCACCAGTTCGCGCGCATCCGCGGGCGGCAGCCCGGCGAGCTCGATGAGCTCGCTGTACGCGAAAGTGACAGGGACCGGCGTCACCGCGCCGCGGATCGTGATCACCACCAGCAAGCCTGGCCCGCCAGCCCGCTCTGCGAGCCGTTCGACAAATTCGCGCGTGGACGGATCAACCCAATGCCAGTCTTCGACGATCAGACAGCACGGACGATCCTTGGCAAACGCGATGAACCAGTCCAGCAGCAGCCCCAACGAACGTTGGCGCAGCGCGCCCGGCGCTGCATGCGCAGGTTGGGGTGCCAGACCCAACAGGGCTGCCAGCAATGCGAGCGGCTCGCTTTCGCGCGACTTGTCCGGCACCGCGGCGGCCAGCTTGTGCAAGGCGTCCGCGCGGGCCGCATCCGGGCCGATGTCGAGCCACCGGCGCAAGGCCTCCGCCAGCGCCAGATAGGGGCTGGCGCTGGCGTCGGCCCGGCAGCGGCACTCCAGCACCTTCACACCGGTTTGCACGAGCTGGCGGCGAAACTCCCGCACCAGACGCGATTTGCCCATGCCCGCATCGGCGCGCACCACCACCAGTTGGCGTTCGTTGACGCTGGTCCGGTGCCAACAGCCATGCAGGCGCTCAAGCTCGGACTGCCGGCCGACAAGTGGCGTGAGCCACGGCAGTCGTCCCGAACGATTCCTGCTGGTGTCCTGGCCGGGCTCGAGCACGAGATAGAGGTCTTCCGGATCGTCGATACCCTTCAATCCGGGCCGCGTGTCCAGCGCTTTCAGGTCGAAGGCATGGGCCACGAGGCGGCGCGTCGACTCCGAGGTCAATACCGTGCCCGGCGCTGTGACCTGCTGCAGCCGCGCGGCCAAGTGGATCGACAGCCCGACCGGCTGGTCGTCCTTGATCGCGACCAAGCCCGTGGCGATGCCCACGCGCACCGAAACGCCGAGATCGGCCGCCGTCCGAATCAGCGCCAAGCCTGCCCCGACGGCGCGTACCGCGGCGCCCTCCAACGCCGAGGGATGGCCGAAATAGCACATCACGCCGTCATTGCCTCGCGGGTCGTCTGGTTGGCCGCCCTCCCGACGCACAACGCCGGTGCAACGGGCGTGCAGCGTGGTCAGCATGTCGGCGTAGGCCTCATCGCCAAGCCGCTGTAGCATCGCCGTCGAGCCGACAATGTCGAACGACAGGCTCGTGACCTGGCGCCGCGACGTCGGCGTCTGCAGGCGCACAAAGCGCATCCCCGGATCGCCATAGAGACGCGCGTTAAAGCCTGCGGGCGCGGCGCGTCGGTGGAGCGAGCAAACCGCCTGGCCGACACTCGCGCCGCTGCCTAGCCGCACGAGCAACGCGTCGAGGGAGCCGCCGTCCAGGTCGTCGTCCTGCCCCATGAGCAAGACGGCGACGCCCTCGTCAAGTGCGGCCGCCAGTTGCCGCGTCGACAGGGGCCGACGCAGCACCACCAGACATCCGCGCTCGGGCAGGCTCACGCGCTCGATCAGGTCGGCCAGCGTCACACCGCTGAGCACCAGCACATGAGCCGTTGCCACGGCATCGCGGGCCCAACCCTGATCGAGCGCGTCGAGCACAACGTGCCGCGCGGCAGGGCAAGACAAGCCGACAGCACCATGCACGACGGTCGCGGCCAGTGTCTCGGCCAGCACAGCCGCGCGGGCCGACGCCGACTCCATGCCACCGACGAGCTGCCGCCCCAGCGCAAAATGTCCTGCCAGGCTGGCGCTGCCGAGATCGAGCGCCTCCCAGGCGATGCCGTCGAGGGCCTCTTCAAATTGGACGTTCAGCACCCGCGGCGCGCTCCGCGCCAGGCGTTCGGCCAGCTCTGCGCCCAGAAACTCGGCCGCCGGCATCGGCCCTTCGGCTCGCAGAAGCAGATCCGCCGGACGCCGCGAACGCCAGGCCAACCGGCGGCCGTCGCCCAGGCTGAACTCCAGTGCGTCGCCTTCGAGACGCGCGCTCAGCGTCCATTGAGGAAGGTCCAGCATCTCCACACGCCCCTCCCGAGTTGCCGTCGCGACCCACCGATCTGGCAGGCGGTCTGCTCGCTACGCTATCCGAAAGGCGGCGACCCGGCTACCACCCCTCAGGCGTTCGGTGTGCTCTCGGTCCGCACAATGCCGGGCGTCTCGCCCTACAGCGCCGCCGTCACCACCATCTCGATCTTCCACTCCGGCTTCGCCAGATTCGCCTGCACCGTCGCGCGCGGCGGTGCATCGCCGGGGGCGACCCAGTCTTCCCAGACCTCGTTCATCGCCGCAAAGTCGGCCAGGTCCTTGATGAAGATCTGGCAGCGCAGGATGTGCGCCTTGTCGGTGCCGGCCTCGGCCAGCAGCTTGTCGATGGCCGCCAGCACCTGCGTGGTCTGGCCGCGGATATCCTGGCTCGCGTCGTTCGCGATCTGGCCGGCGAGATAGACCGTGCCGTTGTGGATCGTCATCTCCGACATGCGATCGCCGACGTGGAATCGGCGCAGTCCCTGGCTCATGGTTTGGCTCCGTGCTTGTGTGGATGTTTGTGCGAATGCTTCGATGAGCCTTTGGTCGCGGGCGCGGCGCCGGCCGCCTTCTGGCCGAGTTTGCTCTCGGTGCCATTGAGCAGCTTTTGAATGTTCGCGCTGTGGCGCCAGACCAGCAGCGCACCCATCACGAACACCGCCAACGCGACCGCGCCGCTGCCCCAGATCAGCACCTGGTAGAACGGCGCGAACACCGCGGCAACGAGCGCCGCGAGCGACGAGTAGCGCGTGAACGCGGCGATGATGATCCAGGTGGCGAGCGTCGCGAGGCCGAGCCACGGGTTCAGACCGAACAGCACGCCCGCCGCGGTGGCCACGCCCTTGCCGCCCTTGAAGCGGAAGAACACCGGCCAGAGATGACCGAGGAAGGCGGCGAGCGCGACCAGCGCCAGCGTGCCTTCGTCGAGACCGTAGGGCGCGCCGAACTCCTTCACGAGGAACACCGGCACGAAGCCCTTCAGCGCATCGAGCAGCAGCGTCAGGATGGCCGCGGCCTTGTTGCCGGAGCGCAGCACATTGGTCGCGCCCGGGTTGCCCGAGCCGTAGGTGCGCGGGTCGTTCAGGCCCATCAGCCGGCTCACGATCACGGCGAACGACAGCGAGCCGATCAGGTAGGCCGCGAGCGTGGCGATGGCCGGATAAAGAGGTTGCATGGCGGAAGAGGTCGCTGCTGAACGGGGGACTATTCTGCGCCAGCGCTCAAAGCGCGCAGTTCACGGGCTTGGCATCGAGCAACGCAGTCAGCACCGCCGGCTCGATGCCGATCAGGTACCCGCGCCGCCCGCCGTTGATGCAGATGCGTTCCAGCGAGAGCACCGATGCCTCCACGTACACCGGCAGCGCCTTCTTCGTGCCGAACGGCGAGGTGCCGCCGACCAGGTAGCCGCTGTGGCGCTGCGCCACCTCGGGCTTGCAGGGCTCGACCGATTTCGCGCCGATGCCGCGCGCCAGGTTCTTCGTGCTCACCTGCTTGTCGCCGTGCATCAGCACGATCAGCGGCTGCGCGCGCTCGTCCTGCATCACCAGCGTCTTGATGACGGCGTGCTCTTCGACGCCGAGCTGGCGTGCCGACTCGGCCGTGCCGCCGTGCTCCACATAGTCGTAGACATGCTCGGTGAACGCGATGCCGCGCTGGCGCAACCACTGCGTGGCCGGCGTCTCGCTGACGTGGGCAGCCTTCTTCGCCACGACCGATTTACTGCGCCGGATCCCTGATCTGCCAGCGGATCGCATCGATCTGCGCCAGCAACTCGGGCGCGAGCGGCGTGCCCCAGGCATCGAGGCAGGCATCGAGCTGCGCCAGCGTCGTCACGCCGATGATCGTGCTCGCGACGCGCCAGCTGCCGTAGCAGAACGCAAGCGCCATCTGCGTCGGCGTCAAGCCGTTGGCGATCGCCAGCGCGTTGTAGCGGCGTGCGGCCTCGAGCGCCTCCGGCCGGCCCCAGCGCTGCTTGCGGAAGGCCTCGAACAGCCCCATGCGGCCCAGCGGGTTCGCGGGGTCGAAGCCTGCCGTGTCGTACTTTCCGGTGAGCGCACCGAAGGCCAGCGGCGAGTACGCGAGCAGCGACACGTCCTCGCGGTACATCATCTCGTCGAGGCCGTTGTCGACCACGCGATTCACCAGCGTGTACGGGTTCTGCAGCGTCGCCACGCGCGGCAGTCCGTGCCGATCGGCCAGCTTCAGGAACTCGGCCAGCCCCCACGGCGTCTCGTTGCTCAGGCCGATGCAGCGCACCTTGCCCGCCTTCACGAGCCCGGCGAGCGCATCGAGTTGGTCGTGGATGCTGGTGAAGTCGCGATCCTGCGTCGGGTCGAACTGCAGCGCGCCGAACATCGGCACGTTGCGGTTCGGCCAGTGGATCTGGTAGAGGTCGATCACATCGGTGCGCAGCCGCGCGAGGCTGTCGTCGCAGGCCATGCGCATCTCGGCCGGCGTGAGGTTCGCGCTGCCGCCACGGATCCAGTCGGCGTTGCGCGCCGGGCCGGCGACCTTGGTCGCGAGCACCACCCGCTCACGCACGCCGGGGCGCGCCGCGAACCAGTTGCCGATGATGCGTTCGCTCGCGCCCGAGGTTTCGCGCCGCACCGGCACGGCGTACATCTCGGCGGTGTCGATGAAGTTCACGCCGCGCTCGATCGCGCGGTCGAGGATCGCGTGCGAGGTCGGCTCATCGACCTGCTCGCCGAAGGTCATCGTGCCGAGGCAGATCTTGGGCACGCGCAGCGCGCTGCGGCCGAGGGTGACGAGTGGCAGTGTGTCCATACGCAGAGTCTATCTGCGCCGTCGCGTCTTCTCAGGCCGGCGCCGGGCCGCTCCCAAGCGACCTGAGTACCCGCTCGGCGGGTGGCGGCGTACCCGCCGCCGGGTGCACCACTCCTTCAGGTCAGGATCACGGCGTTGAGCTGGCGGGCGATGTCGAGCAGCTGCGCGTTGAGGTCGGTCTCGACACCGCGCACCGGCGCCGGGCCCAGCAGGAAGCTCTCGCGCCCGCGCAGCGCGACGATGCGCGAGCCCTCCGAGCCCTGCAGGCGCGCGAAGATCACGGTGTCGCAGGTGTCGGAAATCAGCGCCTTGTTGCCGGTCACCGATTGCGACTCGTAGAACGCGCTGCCTTTGGGCGCCTCGGTCAATATCCACATGTTGGGTTCCTTCGAAGTCCACGCGCCGCGGCCGGTGAGCACCGGGTGCGCTGCGCGTCGAAGCGGCTAATGTGCCTGAGTCACGCGGCAACCCGCTGACAATCCCGTCATGAACGACCTCCCCGTGTGGGCCACCGCGCCCGGCGCGACGCTGCTGCTCGGATCAATCGTGATCGCCAGCCTGATCGGCCTGTTCGCTGCGCCATCGATGATCGAGCGCAACCTGTTCCGGCCGCATTGGCTGCTGCCGCAACGCCAGTACCTCACACCGATCACCAGCGGCTTTCTGCATGCCGACCTGGCGCATCTGGCCTTCAACGGCTTCACGTTCTGGGCCTTCGCGTTCCCGCTCGAACGCGCGATCGGCACGCCGCGCTTCCTCGCGCTGTACTTCTTCGGCCTGCTGGCGAGCGACCTGGGCACCTGGTTCAAGCACAAGCATGACCCGGAGTACCGCAGCCTCGGCGCGTCGGGCGCGATCCTCGCGGTGCTGTTCGCGTCGATCGTCTACTTCCCGTCGGCGTCGATCTTCATCCTGCCGATCCCGTTCCCGATCCCCGCGCCGCTGTTCGCGGTCGCGTACCTGGCTTACAGCTACGTCGCCTCGCGCCGGGCGCCCGGTGGCGTGAACCACGACGCGCACCTGGCGGGCGCGATCGCGGGCATCGTGTTCGTGGCGTTGACGGACAGCGGCGCGCTGGCGCGAGCGGTACGATCGGTCACCGGCTGAGAGTGTGAGAGGATGCCCATGGACGTTCGCGCCATCGAGAAGCCCGCCGCAGCCCCGTCTGCGCGATGGCGCCGCTACGAGGACTTGCCCGGGCCACGCGGCATCCCGTTGTTCGGCAACCTGCTGCAGATCGAGGCGGGGCGGCTGCACTTGCAACTGGAAGCCTGGTGCGCCGAGTACGGCCCGATCTTCAAGCTGCAGTTGCGCAAACGGCGCATCGTTGTGGTCGGCGACCACGAGCTCATTGCGACCGCGCTGCGCGACCGGCCCGACGGCTTTCGCCGCACCGCCAAGATGGCCGAGGTCTGGGCAGAGATGGGCCTGCTCGAAGGCGTGTTCAACGCGAACGGCGAGACATGGCGTCGCCAGCGCCGCATGGTGATGGCGGGCTTCGACCCGGCGCACGTGAAACGCTACTTTCCATCGCTGCAACGCGTCGCGCAGCGCCTCGCCACACGCTGGGCGCTGGCCGCGCAACACGGCAGCACGATTGACCTGCAGTCCGACCTGATGCGATACACCGTGGACACGATCGCCGGCCTGGCGTTCGGTGCCGAAGTCAACACGCTGCAGTCGGACGAGGACGTGATCCAGAAGCATCTGAACCGGATCTTCCCCGCCGTGTTCAAGCGCATCTTCGCGCCGCTGCCGCTGTGGCGCTATTTCCCGTCGGCGTCCGATCGGGCGCTGAAGCGCAGCGTCGCGGAGGTCAACGTCGCGGTGGATCGCTTCGTCGCCGAAGCCCGCGCACGCCTGCGAGCCGACCCGTTGCTGCGCGAGCAGCCGCGCAACCTGCTGGAGGCGATGCTGGTGGCGGCCGACGAACCCGACAGCGGCATCGACGACGAGCAGGTCGCCGGCAACGTGCTGATCATGCTGCTCGCCGGCGAAGACACCACCGCCAACACGCTGGCGTGGATGATTCACCTGCTGTGGCGCCACCCGGCCGCGCTCGCCAGGGCGACCGAGGAAGTGCGGCGCGTCTGCGGCGACGCCTCTGCGCCGACGATCGAACAGGTGGCGCAGCTCGACTACGTGGAAGCCTGCGCGCACGAGACGATGCGGCTCAAGCCGGTGGCGCCGCAGAACGCGATGCAGGCACTGCGCGAGACAACGCTCGGCGATGTCGTCATCCCGACGGGGACGGTCGTCATGGCGGTGATGCGGCGTGATTCGGTGAGCGAGCAGTACGTGCCGCGCGCTGCGGCGTTCGAGCCCGAACGCTGGCTCGGCGACGTCGGCCCCGCCCAGGCCGCGAATGCCGCCAAGCGCATCTCGATGCCTTTCGGCGCCGGCCCACGCATCTGCCCCGGCCGCTACCTCGCGTTGCTCGAGATGAAGATGGCGATGGCGACGTTGCTCGGGCGCTTCGACATCCGGTCTGTTGACACGCCCGATGGGGAGGAAGCGCGCGAACTGCTCCAGCTCGCGATGGCGCCGGTCGGGTTGACGATGAAGGTCGGGCTGCGCGCCTGACGGCGCGCCGGCGGCTCAGGCAGCGGCTCGCTGGCCCGGCAACCCGAGCCGCTCGACGGACAGGTACTGCTGGCGGTACAGCTCGAACGGCAAGGTGTCCGCCTTCTCGATGCGGCGCTGCTCCTCGACCGACTCCTGCGCGAGCTTGGTGAAGCGGTTCTGGATCTGGTCCGCGTACGGCAGCGCGAGCAGCGCGGCCTTGGTCTGCTTCGACTGCGCGCGCGTGAAGGCGACATACGAGCTGTCGAAATCGCTCACCATCGTCGCGAGCACGCGGGCCGATGGCGCCGCGTCCGGGCAGTCGATGATGGTCCATGCGTGCAGCAGCGCATCGCAGTGCTTGCGGCCGTGGTCGAGCGCGTCGAGCGCTTCGGCGATCGGCTCGCATTCGCGCAGCAATTGCGTCGCCCAATCGGTCAGGCTCAACTCGCCGGTGCCACGCGCCAGCATCAGGCCGGGCTCGCGGCCGCGCGCGGCCACGCGCTGCTGGTTGCGCGCCAGTGCGGCGATTTCAGCGGGCGTGTCCGGCGGGCTGTCGCTGAGCAGGCAGTGCATCAGGAAGACATCGAGGAAGCTCATCGTCGCAGCGCTGATGCCGACCGGCTCGAACGGGTCGAGGTCCATGCAGCGCACTTCGACGTACTCGACGCCGCGCTCGCGCAGCGCGTGCAGCGGCCGCTCGCCGGGGAAGATCACGCGCTTCGGGCGGATCGTGCCGTAGAACTCGTTCTCGATCTGCAGCAGGCTGGTGGCAAGCTGGTTGTAGTCGCCACCCGGGTTGCGGATGCCGACGGCCTCATAGGCCGGATACGGCCGCGTCAGCGCGTCCTGCAGCGAGGCGCCGTAGTTGTCCAGGCCGTTGTAGCTGACTGCCAGCGAGGCCTGCGCGTCGCTCTGGTAACCCAGGCGCCCCATGCGCAACGAGGTGGCGTGCGGCATGTGCAGCGTGTGACCCTTGAGCGGCTGCAGCCCGTGCTCGCGGCCCTCGACGAAGCTCGAACACAGCGCCGGCGAGGCGCCGAACAGGTACAGCAGCAGGAACGAGTGGCGCCTGAAGTTGCGGATCAGGCCGAAGTACTCGTCGGTCGAGACGCCCGGCATCGACCAGTTGTAGTGGATACCCGAGATCGTCTGCATGCGCCGGCCGTAGCGGTGCCCCAACCCCATTCGGTAGACGCTCTTGGCACGGCCCACGTTCGACGAACCGTAGCGACCGATCGGGATCGTCTCGTCGGTCGGCAGCCCGCAGGGCATGCTCGACACCCACAGCATCTCGTCGCCGCCGGCTTCGAGCACGCGGTAGGCGAACTGGTGGATTTGCGTCAGCTCGTCGACGCACTCTTGCGCGCTCACATGCACGCCGGTCACGAACTCGAGTTGCGATTCGCTGAAATCGGTGGTGATGCGCGAGTGTGTCAGCGCCGAGCCCATCGCCGCTGGGTGCGGCGTGAGCGCCAGGCCACCATCGGGCAGCGCGCGCAGGCTTTCTTTCTCGACGCCGCGGCGGATGCCGCTCAGGCGGGCTTGCGGCAGCGCGCGCAGCTTGTCTTGTAAACCGCTCATGCGGCCTCTCCTTGAATCGGTCCCCGGGCCGCACGGTAACAGAGGCGTGAGATGGCTGCTTGCGCGCCCTGTCAAAGGCTCACGCGGCGCGGGGACGACCGAGCCATTGCCACGGGGCGTACCATCGCAAAGCGTCCGACGACCTGGACACCGCATGCCCACCCCCGCCCCGACGAACCCGCACCGCGCCGCACTTGCGCAGTACCGCCGCCGTGCCTCGTTCTACAACGTCGAGCTCGCGCTGTTCGAGCCGATCCGGCGCAGCGCGATCGCGCGGCTCGCGCTGAAGCCCGGCGACACGGTGCTCGACGCCGGCTGTGGCACCGGCCTGAGCCTGATGCAGTTGCGTGCCGCGGTCGGCCCGCGCGGCCACGTCGTCGGCATCGAGCAGTGCCCCGAGATGCTGGCGCGTGCGCGCGAATGCGTGCGCCAGCATCACTGGCACAACGTCTCCTTGATCCAGGCATCTGCCGAAGACGCCGCCGTCGCGCGCCTCGCCGATGCCGCGCTGTTTCATTTCACGCACGACATCCTGCGCGAGCCGCTGGCGCTCGCCAACCTCACGCGGGCGCTGCGGCCTGGCGCGAGCGTCGTCGCCTGCGGCTTGCAATGGGCGAGCCCCTGGGCCTGGCCGCTGAACCTGTTCGTGCTCGGTGCGGCGCTGCATTCGGTCAGTTCGCTGGCCGGGCTCGATCGCCCGTGGAGCCTGCTGGCCGGCTCGCTCGACCACTTGCAGGTCGATTCGCTGATGGGCGGCGCGGTCTTTCTCGCGCATGGCACGCTGCGCCATTGAACCCCGACGAGGCACCATGAAGATTCGTGAGATCGCCACCGGATTGCAGTTCCCCGAAGGCCCGGTCGCGCTGGACGACGGCTCGGTGCTGCTGGTCGAGATCGCACGCGGCACGCTCAGCCGCGTCACGATGGACGGCCGCATCACGGTCGTCGCCGAACTCGGCGGCGGCCCGAACGGCGCAGCGATCGGCCCCGATGGCGCCGTCTACGTCTGCAACAACGGCGGCTTTCGCTGGCACACCGAGATCGACGGCACGCACCGCCCGATCGGCCAGGCCGAGAACTATTCGGGCGGCCGCATCGAGCGCGTCGATCTCGCCACCGGCCGCTTCGAGCGGCTCTACGACACGGTCGAAGGCCTGGCGCTGCGCGGCCCGAACGACATCGTCTTCGACGCGCACGGCGGCTTCTACTTCACCGACCTCGGCAAGGTGCGCGACACCGAGATCGACCGCGGCGGCGTGTTCTACGGCACGCCCGACGGCAAATCGGTGAGCGTGATCGCGCGGCCGGTGATGACGCCGAACGGCGTCGCACTCTCGCCCGACGGCCGCACGCTCTACTACGCCGAGACCGAAGGCGCGCGCGTCTGGGCCTATGACATCGCTGCGCCGGGCCAGGTGCGCAAGGAGACGTGGCCATCGCCGAACGGCGCGCGCATGCTCACCGCGTCGCCGGGCGGCCACTGGCAGCGCTTCGATTCGATGGCAGTCGATGCGCTCGGCAACATCTGCGTGGCCACGCTGATGCACGGCGGCATCAGCATCGTCTCGCCGGATGGCCGCACGACCAGCCACGTGCCGCTGCCAGATCGCTTCACCACCAACCTGTGCTTCGGCGGGCGGGATCGCCGCACCGCGTTCGTCACGCTCTCGGGCAGCGGGCGGCTGGTGGCGATCGACGACTGGCCAGTGCCCGGGCTGAAGTTGAACTGCGAAGCCTGATACGGCTTCGCTTTCAATCCCACAAGAAGGTTGACGAGTTGCCGGTTCTTTGCGGCTGAGGCTGCAGGCCCATCTCGTGGCATGGTCGGCGCGTCGCGGCAGGCGGCACGGCTCGTTGTCTTCCGATGACAGAAGTCGGTTCAGCAAAGGCGCGTTCGGGCAGGCTGGAGCGCGCCTGTGGAGCGCCGAGAAGCACAGGGCTCGCGGCCGCGCGCGCAGCGCGCATCCACTTCTGACTCGTCGCGTCTGTTTGAGCAGAGAGAGCGCAGCGAACGCCGCGAGTTCAGCGACGCGGCCGCGAGCCCGAGCATCGCAGGGCAGTCGCAGCGAAGCGAAGACCGCTCCAGCGAAGCGCGGAAGCCTGCCCGGACGCGCCTTTGCCGCGCCGACCCAAGCACACAGCAGGCCGCGAGCCGACGGCCGTGAACCGATCGCAACTCCCAACCGATCCAACGCAATCACACATGCGCCGTTCAGGCCGAGAAGCGCAGCACGCCATCGTCCACCTTGCCGTAGCGCAAGGTCATCAGATCGGCGAGGTAGTTCTGGTTCAGCTTCCACGGCTTCTTCGAGCCCTGCTTGGGCAACTGGTCGAGCGCGCGCTGGAAGTAGCCTGACGAGAAATCGACCCACGGCTCGATCGTCATCGACGGGTCGTCGGCGCGCGGCATGCATTGGCGCGCGCCGGTGCGCTGCATGTGATCGAGCAGCCGGCAGACGAAGGCGCTGGCGAGATCGCTCTTCAACGTCCACGACGCGTTCGTGTAGCCGAACACCGAGACCAGGTTGGGCACGCCGCCAAACATCACGCCCTTGTAGTTGACGAGCCTGGCCGCGTCCAGAACCCGGCCATCGACGCTGAACTCGACGCCGTTCATCACCTTCATCTTCAACCCGGTCGCGCTGATCACCAAATCGGCCGGCAGCTCGACGCCGCTTTCGAGCAGCAGTCCGGTCTCGGCGAAGCTCGTGATGCGGTCGGTGACGACGCTGACGCGCCCGGCTCGGATCGCGTTGAACAGGTCGCCATCGGGCACGAGGCACAGGCGCTGCTCCCACGGGTTGTAGCGCGGCGTGAAGTGCGTTGCCACGTCGTAGCCGGGCGCAAGCTGCTGGCGCACCAGCTTGATCATGCCGGCCTTGACGCGCTGCGGTTGGCGCCGGGACAGCCGGAAGATGTACATGCCGAGCAGCAGGTTCTTCCAGCGCGTGATGGCGTGCGCGACGCGCCGCGGCGTGAAGCGCAGCAGCCCCCTTGCCAGCCCGTCCACCGACGGCCGCGTGACCATGTAGGTCGGCGAGCGCTGCAGCATCGTCACGTGCGCCGCCTGCTTCGCGAGCTCGGGCACCAGCGTCACCGCCGTCGCGCCACTGCCGATCACGACGACGCGCTGGCCCGCGTAGGCGATGTCGTCGCGCCACTGCTGCGGGTGCACGACGCGGCCCTTGAAGCGCTCCCGGCCGGGGAAGGCCGGCGTGTGGCCCTCGTCGTAGTCGTAGTAGCCGCCGCACATCACCAGGAAGCCGGCCTGCAGCCGGACCACCTCGCCGCCGTCGCGCTCGATCTCGACACTCCAGCGCGCCTCGGCCGACGACCACGCCGCGCGGCGCACGCGATGGCCGTAGCGGATCTGGCCATCGATGCCGTGCTCGCGCGCCGTATCGCGCAGATACTGCAGGATCGCCGGACCGTCGGCGATGGCTTTCTCGCCGGTCCAGGGCCGGAACGAATAGCCCAGCGTGTACATGTCGGAGTCGGAGCGGATGCCGGGGTAGCGAAACAGATCCCAGGTGCCACCGAGCGCCTGGCGGCCTTCGACGATCGCCACACTGCGGCCCGGGCACAGGCGCTTCAGGTGGCAGGCCGCGCCGATGCCCGAGAGGCCGGCGCCGACAATCAACACATCGACAAGTTCATCCGCCATCGTGAAGACCTCGCTGCGCGGGATGCGCAACAATCGGCGCATCGTCAATCGCAAGGACACATGATGCACCTCACACTGGCAGCCGCCGACGACAAGGCACCCAACGCCGACAAGGTCGATCGCCTCGAAGAGCAACTCTCGTTCAAGTCGCGCTTCGTGATGGTCTTCGGCGAGATCGACGACAAGATGGCGCACGCCACCTGCCGCCGCCTGCTCGCGCTCTCGGAAGAGTCCGATGCACCGATCACGATGCTGATCTCGTCGCCCGGCGGCCATGTCGAATCGGGCGATGCGATCCACGACATGATCAGCTTCGTGCGCGCGCCCGTCACGACCGTCGGCACCGGCTGGGTCGCCAGCGCCGGCGCGCACATCTTCCTCGCGCCGCCGAAAGACCGCCGCGTCTGCCTGCCGAACACGCGCTTCATGATCCACCAGCCGGCCGGCGGCGCCGGCGGCCAGGCGACCGACATCGCGATCCAGGCGCGCGAGATCATCAAGACCCGCGAACGCATCGCCCGCGTCGTCGCGAAGCAGACCGGCAAGACCTACGAGGCCGTGCTCGCCGACATGGAGCGCGACTACTGGATGAGCGCCGACGAGGCCGTGGCCTACGGCATCGTCTCGCGCGTGATCAAGCACCAGAAGGATCTGGCCTGAGCCGCAGGCGCCGATCGCGATGCCCCGTTGTGTGGCCTTCCTGAGGGCCGTCAACGTCGGCGGCCGCACCGTCAAGATGGAGGCGCTGCGAGCCGCGTTCGAGGCGCTCGCACTGACGAAGGTCGAGACCTTCATCGCCAGCGGCAACGTGATCTTCGACAGCGGCGCACGCGATCACGCGGCGCTCGAACGCAAGATCGAAGCGCAGCTGCTCGCGAGCTTCGGGTTCGAGATCCACACCTTCGTGCGCACGCTGGCCGACGTCGCGACCGTGGCGGCGCATCCGGTGTTCGACACACCAGCGCAGACCCAGGTCGTCGGCTTCCTGCGCGACGCGCCGACATCTTCCGCGCGGCAAACCGTCGAACGCCTGTCCACCGAAGCAGACCGCTTGCAGGTGCATGGGCGCGAGTTGTTCTGGCTCTCGGAAAACCGACAAAGCGAATCGGTGTTCTCGAACGCCGCGTTCGAGCGCGCACTCGACATGCGGAGCACCTTCCGCGGCCTGAGCACGCTGCGCAAGCTCGTCGCCAAGCATGTGGCCGATTGAAGGCTCGCGGCGCCGCATCGCCATCGCGGTGCTCGCCGTGCTCGCGTTACATGCGGCGCTGATCGCAGCCCTGAGCCGATCGTGGACGATGCCGCGCGCCGCGAAAGCGGCGCAGCGCGTCACGCTGAGGATCATTCCGCCCGCCGTGCCTCGGCCGGCCGATAGCGCGCCACCGACCGCTGCGCCGCCGCTCGCCGCCCGCGCCATGCCGCCGCGCAAAACCACGACCCCCCACGCCAACGAACCTCGCGAGACACCGACCACGACGACGACGAGCGCCGCGATCAGAGCGCCGGAGCCGGCCGCCAGCGAGCCCGACGCGCTGCCCTCGCTGATCGACACCGATGCCACACGCCGCGCGATCCGCGCCAGCGCGCGCATGCCGTCACTCGGTGATCAGCTGGCAAGGTCGCGCGAAGAACCGGCGCGACAGAGTGCCGACTATCGTCTGGCCCATGGCGTGAAGAACGCCGGCAAGGGCGACTGCGCCAAAGGCGAATACGCCGGCGCGGGCATGGGCTTGCTGAGCCTGCCCTTCCTCGCCGCCGCCGCGCTCAGCGGCGATTGTGCGAGGTGAGCGCGACCTGATTCAGCCTCGGTCAGTGCGCTCCCGCGCGCGCTCTTCTTCCTGCAAGCGCAGCACGCGCCGCTGCACCTTGCCGGTCGTCGTCATCGGCAACTCGGGCGTGAACTCGATCTCTTTCGGATACTCATAGGGCGCGAGCTGGCCGCGCACATGCTGCTGCAGCGCCTTGACCAACGCCGCATCGCCGGCAAAGCCCGGTGCGAGCACGACGTAGGCCTTGACCAGCGCGCCGCGCTCGGCATCCGGCTTGGGCACGACGGCGGCGTTCGCCACCGCCGGGTGCTTCACGAGGCAGTTCTCGATCTCGCTCGGGCCGATGCGGTAGCCGGCGGCCTTGAACACGTCGTCGCTGCGGCCTTGGTACCAGAGGTAGCCGTCGACATCCATCACCGCCATGTCGCCGGTGCGGCACCAGCTGTTCGCCGGGTCGCCGGTGTACTTGCTGCGCGTCGCGCTGTCGTTGTTCCAGTAGCCGAGGAAGAAGATCGGATCGGGCGCGCCGTGCACATCGAGCCGGTGCAGCGCGACATCGCCGGGCGTGCCGCGCGCGCACTCGCGGCCATGCTCGTCGATCACCGCAACGCGATGACCGGGGTACGGCCGGCCCATGCTGCCGGGTCGCGCCGGCCACATCAAGTGCGAGTTGCCGACGATGTAGTTCATCTCGGTCTGGCCGAACATCTCGTTGACGGGCACGCCAAGCGCATCCCGGCACCAACCGAACACCGCGTCGCCGACCGCCTCGCCCGCGCTCATGATCGCGCGCAGCGCGAGGTCGTAGCGGTCGCGCGGCAACGGCACGGCCTTCATCATCGCCTTCAGCGCGGTCGGGAACAGGAAGGTGTGCGTGACGCGATGGCGCTGCATGAGCGTGAACGCCGCCTCGGCCGAGAAGCGGCCGCGGTAGGCGACGATCTCGCGGCCGAAGTAGAGCGTGGGCAAGAGCGCATCCATCAGCCCGCCGGTCCACGCCCAGTCGGCCGGCGACCAGAACACGGCGTCGTCCTGAGGGAACCAGTTCTGGCTCGCGACGAAGCCGCTCAGGTTGCCGATCAGCGCGCGATGCGGGATCAGCGCGCCCTTCGGCGGGCCGGTCGTGCCGCTGGTGTAGATCAGCACCGCGGCGTCATCGGCAAGCGTCTCGACCGGTATGAACGCTGGCCGCTCGCGCTTCAGCGCGTCGGGCCAGTCCAGATCGCCCTGCCCTTGCGCCGCGCCGACCGCGAGCAGCGTGACGAGGCCCGCGCACAGCGGCCGCACCGCGAGCACATTCGCGATCGCGCTCTCGTCGACGATCGCGACCCGCGCCGCGCTGTCGTTGAGGCGGTACTCGAGCGCATCCGGTCCGAACAGCATCGAGAGCGGCATCGCCACCGCGCCGAGCTGGTAGATCGCCATGTGCGCGACGGCCGTCTCGACCCGCTGCGGCATCACGATCGCGACGCGGTCGCCGCGCTGCACGCCGAGCCGCACGAGTACGTTCGCGAGCCGGTTCGCATCACGTTGCAGCTCGCCCCAGCTGTGCGTGGTGACGGCCCCGCCTTCGTGCTCGCAGCGGATCGCGATCGCCTTCGGTCGGTCGCGTGCCCAACGCGCGCAGCAGACCTCGGCGATGTTGAAGTGCGTCGGCACGAGCCAGCGGAAGCCGGCGTGCAACTCCGCGTAGCGATCCACGACCGCGCTCACCACGACCTCACTCCGGCGCCGCGCCCAGCTTCGCGAGGCTCTCGCCGGTGACGCGGCAGATCTGCCACTCGGTCATCACGCTCGCGCCCATGCCCTTGTAGAAGCGGATCGCGTTCTCGTTCCAGTCGAGCACGCTCCACTCGAAACGGCCGTAGTCGCGCTCGACCGCGATGCGCGCGAGCTTCACGAGCAAGGCCTTGCCGATGCTGCGGCCGCGGTGCTCGGGCTTCACGTACAGGTCTTCGAGGTACAGGCCAGGCTGCGCCAGAAAGGTCGAGAAGTTGGTGAAGAACAGCGCGAACGCGACGATCTCGCCGCCGCCCTTGCCCACGCTCTTGGCCCCACCATCCAGCTCGGCCACCAGCGCCTCGGCCGCGGGCCGCTCGCCGAACAGCTGCGGGCGCAGCTTCTCGGGCGTGACCTGCAGCAGGTGGGTGAGGTTCTCGAACTCCGCGAGCTCGCGGATCAGCCCGACGATGGCGCCGACATCGCGCAGCTCGGCGCTGCGCAGCGTGAAAGACAAAGGTGCAGTCATCGACCAATTCTCGCATCGCGCGGTTGGAGAAACACTGTCGCGCCGCCGACAGCGCGAATCGCGCCGGCCGCTTACAGTGCCGCGATGAGCACCGAACCGTACACCGTCAGGCGCGCCGCGCGCAGCCGCTTCATCACCCTGCGCGGCCTGCGCCACCATGTGCTCGAGTGGGGCGACGCCTCGATGACCACCGCCGAGCGCCCGACCGTGCTGATGCAGCACGGCTGGATGGACGTGGCCGCGTCGTTCCAGTTCGTCGTCGATGCCTTGCCGACCGACCGGCATGTGCTGGCCTTCGACTGGCGCGGCTTCGGCCTCAGCGACGCGACCCCGGCCGACACCTACTGGCTGCCCGACTACGTCGGCGATCTCGATGCCGCGCTCGATGCACTGCTGTTCGCACCGGGCGCCGCGCATCGCCCGATCGACCTGCTGGGCCACAGCATGGGCGGCAACGTCGTGATGATCTACGCCGGGCTGCGGCCGGAGCGCATCCGGCGGCTCGTCAATCTCGAGGGCTTCGGCATGCCAGTGACCAAGCCCTCGCAATCGCCCAAGCGCTATCTGCAATGGCTGGATGAACTGAAGACGCCGGCCGGCATGCGCGACTACGCCAACCTGGACGAAGTCGCCGAACGCCTGCGCAAGACCAACCCGCTGTTGCCGGCTGCGCGCGCCGCGTGGCTGGCGCAGCACTGGTCGCGCCGCAAGACGAACGCCGATGGCAGCGCCGGCCGCTACGAGATCCTCGGTGACCCGCTCCACAAGCGCGGCACGCCGATGCTCTACCAGCGCGACGAGGTGCTCGAGTGCTGGAAGCTGATCGAAGCCAAGGTGATGTGGGTCGAGGGCGACCGAACCGATCTCTCGGGCTGGTGGGGCACGCGCTACAGCAAGGCCGAGTTCCACGAGCGGCTGAACACGGTGGCGGGTGTCGAGCGCCATGTGCTCGCACCGGCCGGCCACATGCTGCACCACGATCAGCCCGAGGCGCTGGCGCGCTTGCTCGAAAACTTCCTCGCACCGTAGGGCACGGGGTTCGGGCGGGCCGCGCGTAAAATCGCCCCCTTCCTGAAGAATCGAGAATCAAACATGATGGACGTCGAACACATCAATGCCATCGGCAACGCACTCGCCGACCTGACCCAGCGCACGGCAGACCTCCGGGGGTATCTTTGACTACGATCGCAAAGCCCTGCGACTGAACGAAGTCAACGCTGCGCTCGAGAACCCGAAGGTCTGGGACGAGCCCAAGCGCGCGCAGGAGCTGGGCCGAGAGAAGCGCACGCTCGAAAACGTGGTCGAGACCATCGACCACCTGAGCAGCAACCTCGCCGACAACAGCGAGCTGTTCGAGATGTCGAAGGCCGATGGCGACTTCGACGGCCTGAGGGCGATCGAGCTCGACGCGAACAAGCTCGAGGCGATCGTCGCGCAGCTCGAGTTCCGCCGCATGTTCAACAACCCGGCGGATCCGCTCAACTGCTTCGTGGACGTGCAGGCCGGCGCCGGCGGCACCGAGGCCTGCGACTGGGCCAGCATGCTGCTGCGCCAGTACCTGAAGTACTGCGAGCGCAAGGGTTTCAAGACGACGATGGAAGACGAGACCGCGGGCGACATCGCCGGGATCAAGAGCGCCACCTTCAAGGTCGAGGGCGAGTACGCGTTCGGTCTGCTGCGCACCGAGACCGGCGTGCACCGCCTCGTGCGCAAGAGCCCGTTCGATTCGGCCGGCGGCCGGCACACGAGTTTCGCGAGCATCTTCGTCTACCCGGAGATCGACGACTCGATCGAAATCGACATCAACCCGTCGGACGTGCGCACCGACACCTTCCGCGCCAGCGGCGCCGGCGGCCAGCACATCAACAAGACCGATTCGGCGGTGCGGCTCACGCACATCCCGACTGGCATCGTGGTGCAGTGCCAGGATGGCCGCAGCCAGCACAGCAACCGCGACGTGGCCTGGAAGCGGCTGCGCTCGCGCCTCTACGACCACGAGATGCGCAAGCGCCAGGAAGAACAGCAGAAGCTCGAAGACACCAAGACCGATGTCGGCTGGGGCCATCAGATCCGTTCGTATGTGCTGGACCAGAGCCGCATCAAGGACCTGCGCACCAACTTCGAGGTGAGCGCGACGCAGAAGGTGCTCGACGGCGATCTCGATCCGTTCATCGAAGCCAGCTTGAAGCAAGGCGTCTGATCGAATGAAGGCACTTCTCTTCGACCTCGACGGCACGCTGATCGACAGCATGCCGCACCACCACAACGCCTGGGTGGAGTGGTATGCGCGGCGCGGCCTGCCGATGAACCCCGACCAGTTCTTCGCCGCGACCGCGGGGCGCTCGAACGCCGAGATCCTGCTCGATCTGTTCCCGACGCTGAGCGTGGCCGAACACGTCGCGATGGCAGACGACAAGGAGGCGATCTACCGCGCGCTGGCCGCCGAGTCGCTCGCGCTGATCGCCGGCGCACAGGCGTTCGTCGAGCAGGCGCGTGCGGCCGGTTGCAAGCTGGCGGTGTGCACCGCCTCGACCTTGCCGAACATGGCACTCGCGTTCGAGCGCTTCGGGCTCGACCGCTGGGTGGACACCATCACCAGCCCCGCCGATGGCCTGCGCGGCAAGCCGCACCCGGACATCTTTCTCGAGGCCGCGCGCCGGCTGGGCGTGGCACCCGAGCACTGCGTCGTGTTCGAGGACGCGCCGCTCGGCGTCGAGGGCGCGCGCCGCGCCGGCATGAAGGCGGTGGCGCTGACCACCACCTTGCCGGCCGAGGCCTTTGCCGAGTACCGCAACCTGATCGCGATCGCGCCCGATTTCCTGAGACTTGCGCTGCCCGAGTTGCAGCGCGCCCACCAAGAGGCACAACAAGATGCGTGAAGGAAGCTCCCCCTTGATCCGCCGCGGCGACTATGCCGCGCCGGCGTTCTGGATCCGATCTGTCGATCTGACGTTCGAGCTCGACCCGGCCAAGACCATGGTCATCAGCACGATGCAGGTCGAGCGCAACGGCGCCGTGCCGGCACAGCCGCTGCGCCTGCACGGCGAGGAGATCACGCTGACGCGGGTGCTCGTCAACGGCGCATCGGTCTCGTTCCGCCATGAGGACGGCCTGCTCGTGATCGACGCGTTGCCCGAGGGCACGTTCACGCTCGAGATCCGCAACACCTGCGCGCCCGAGAAGAACACCACGCTGTCGGGCCTGTACACCTCGTCCAGCGGCTTCTTCACGCAGTGCGAGGCAGAAGGCTTTCGGCGCATCACCTACTTCCTGGATCGGCCGGATGTGATGGCGGTCTACACCGTCACCTTGCGCGCCAACAAGGCCACCTATCCGGTGCTGCTCAGCAACGGCAACCTCGTTGCGCAAGGCGATCTCGACAACGGCCGCCACTTCGCGAAATGGCACGACCCGTTTCCCAAGCCCAGCTACCTGTTCGCGCTGGTCGCCGCGGATCTGGTCGCGCGCCAGCAGAACATCCGCACCCGTGCCGGCAAGGATCACCTGCTGCAGATCTTCGTGAAGCGAGGTGATCTGGACAAGACCGAGCACGCGATGAACTCGCTGATCGCCGCGATCGTCTGGGACGAAGCGCGCTTCAAGCTGCCGCTCGATCTGGAGCGCTTCATGATCGTCGCCGTCGAAGACTTCAACATGGGCGCGATGGAGAACAAGGGCCTCAACATCTTCAATACCAAGTTCGTGCTGGCCTCGCCCACCACCGCGACCGACAGCGATTACGCCGGTATCGAATCGGTGGTCGGCCACGAGTACTTCCACAACTGGACGGGCAACCGCGTCACCTGCCGCGACTGGTTCCAGCTCAGCCTGAAGGAAGGCCTCACCGTCTTCCGCGATCAGGAATTCAGCATGGACATGTCGGGCGCGGACACCGCGCGCGCGGTGAAGCGCATCGAGGACGTGCGGCGTCTGCGCGAGATGCAGTTCCCCGAGGACGCCGGCCCGATGGCGCACGCCGTGCGGCCTGACAGCTACGTCGAGATCAACAACTTCTACACCGCGACGGTGTACGAGAAGGGGGCCGAAGTCGTGCGCATGATGCACACGCTGGTCGGCCGCAGCGGCTTTGCGCGCGGCATGGGCTTGTACTTCGAGCGCTTCGACGGCCAGGCCGTGACCTGCGACGACTTCGCCCAAGCCATCGCCGACGCCAACCCCGAGAGCGCGCTCGCCCGCATGTTGCCGCAGTTCAAGCGCTGGTACGCGCAGGCCGGCACGCCGCGGCTGATCGCGCGCGGCCGCTACGACGCGCCCTCGCGCACCTACACGCTGGGCATCGAGCAGGCCGGCGCACCCGACGATCATGGCGTGAAAGACCCGTATGTGATCCCGCTCGCCGTCGGCCTGATCGCGCGCGACGGCCGCGCGCTGCCGGTGCAGCTCGAAGACACGCCCGCCACCGGCGCGACCGCGCAGTTGCTGGTGCTGGAGGACGCGCGCAGCTTCTTCACCTTCGTCAATGTCGATGCCGAGCCGGTGCCCTCGCTGCTGCGCGGCTTCTCGGCGCCGGTGATCCTGGTCGATGGCCTGCACGACGCCGACCTGCTCGTGCTGCTGCAGCACGACACCGACCCGTTCAATCGCTGGGAGGCCGGCCAGCGCCTCGCGCTCAACCGCGTGCTCGCGGCCGCGAACGGCGACACGCCGCTCGCGCTCGATGAGCCGTTCATCGAGGCGATGCGCAACGTGCTGCACCACCGGACGCTGGACGCCGCGTTCAAGGAACTGGTGCTGCGCCTGCCGAGCGAGGCGTACCTGGCCGAGCAGATGTCACCGGTCGATCCGCAACGCATCCACACGGCGCGCGAAGCGATGCTCACGCAGCTGGCGCGCGCGCTGCGTGCCGATTGGGAGTGGGCCTATGAGGCGCATCAAGTCGCCGGCGCTTACTCGCCCGACGCGGCCTCTTCGGCCAAGCGCGCGCTGGCGAACCGCGCGCTCGGCATGATCTGCCTCGATGCCGTGGCGCAGGGAGATGCGGTGTGGCAGGGCCGCACCTACCAGCGCTTCAAGGATGCGACCAACATGACGGACCGGCTCGGCGCGCTCGGTGCGCTGGTGCGATCGCATGCCGAGCCGACCGAAGCGGCGCTGCAGAAGTTCTACGAGCTGTTCCGCCACGAGCCGCTGGTGATCGACACCTGGTTCTCGATGCAGGCCGGTGCCCCCGAGCGCGACGGCCGCGTGTTCGCGCGCTGCAAGCAGTTGATGAAGCACCCGGACTATTCGCTGAAGAACCCGAACCGCGCACGCAGCGTGATCGGCGAGCTGTGCATGCGCAACCCGGCGGCGTTTCATCGCACGGACGCGGCGGGCTACACACTCTGGGCCGAGAAGCTGATCGAGCTCGATGCGATCAACCCGCAGCTGGCCGCCCGCAACGCGCGCGCGCTCGACCGCTGGAATCAGCTCGCCGAGCCTTACCGCGACGCGGCGCACGCCGCGCTGATGCGCGTCGCCGACAGGAACGACCTCTCGTCGAACGTCCGCGAGATCATCAACAACGCGTTGCCCGACTAGAAACCGAAGGAGGCCTCATCGCATGGCACAGAAGAAGAACGCGTTCTACGCCCAGTCCGGCGGCGTCACCGCCGTCATCAACGCCTCCGCCTGCGGCGTGATCGAGACCGCGCGCCAGCACAAGGACAAGATCGGTAAGGTCTACGCCGGCCGCAACGGCATCATCGGCGCGCTCACCGAAGACCTGATCGACACCGGCAAGGAGAGCGCCTCGGCAATTGCCGCGCTGCGCAACACGCCCTCGGGCGCGTTCGGCTCGTGCCGCTACAAGCTCAAGTCGCTGGAGAGCCATCGGCGCGAGTACGAGCGCCTGATCGAGGTCTTCAAGGCGCACGACATCGGCTACTTCTTCTACAACGGCGGCGGCGATTCGGCCGACACCTGCTTCAAGGTCAGCCAGCTCAGCGAATCCATGGGCTACCCGCTGCAGGCGATCCATGTGCCGAAGACGATCGACAATGATCTGCCGATCACCGATTGCTGCCCCGGATTCGGCTCGGTCGCGAAGTACGTCGCCGTCTCCACGCTCGAGGCCTCGTTCGACGTGCGCTCGATGGCCCTGACCTCGACCAAGGTGTTCGTCGTCGAGGTGATGGGCCGGCACGCCGGCTGGATCGCCGCGGCCGGCGGGCTCGTCGAAGATCACGGCATCCCGGTCGTCGTGCTGTTCCCCGAGATCGAGTTCAACGAAGCGAAGTTCCTGAAGCGCGTCGACGAGCTCGTGAAGGAGCATGGTTTCTGCACCGTCGTCGTCTCCGAAGGTTGCCATCACCCGGACGGCAGCTTCCTCGCTGAACAGGGCGCGCGCGATGCGTTCGGCCACGCGCAGCTCGGCGGTGCTGCGCCGGTCGTGGCCAACATGGTCAAGCAGGCGCTCGGGCACAAGTTCCACTGGGCCGTGGCCGACTACCTGCAACGCGCGGCGCGCCACATTGCGTCAGCCACCGACGTGAAGCAGGCCTACCAGCTCGGCCAGAAGGCCGTCGAACTCGCGCTCGCGGGGCGCAACGCGGTGATGCCGACGGTCGAGCGAATCTCCGACGTGCCGTACAAGTACAAGATCGGCGTCGCCGAGTTGGCCAAGGTCGCGAACGTCGAGAAGTTCATGCCACGCGACTTCATCTCGAAGGACGGCTTCGGCATCACCGACAAGTGCAAGCGCTACCTCGCGCCGCTGATCCAGGGCGAGGACTACCCGAAGTACAAGGGCGGCCTGCCGGTCTACGTGACGCTGAAGAACGTCGCGGTCGCGAAGAAGCTTGAGCGATTCGAGCTGAAGTAGAATCCAAGGCTACGCCGGTGTAGCTCAGTTGGTAGAGCAGCGCATTCGTAATGCGAAGGTCGGGAGTTCGACTCTTCTCACCGGCACCAATCAAGAAGGGGCTCGCCGCGTGGCGAGCCCCTTCTACTTGGTCAGTGTGGCTGACGATCCTCGCGCTCGCGCGCAAGTTGAGGAGACAGCGATGCACACGACGACAGCGACCTTGACGCGCAGACCCCCGATATCAGGTGATGACGCATCCGAAGATCACGTACACGATCGGGCTTCGGAGCAGTCATTCATTTTGCGAACTGGTCATCCACGGAGGTTCATCATGAAACGGGTCATCAAAGCAGTCGCGATCAGCGTGGGCGTTGCCAGCACGCTCGTCGTTAGCGTCTTGGTGGTGGGAATCGTGTACTTGTAGGCACGGTCTCGTTCTTTCGCCTTGCGTCCGCGGGCGCGGCATCGAACACAGAAGTTCAGAGACTTCCGCGGACGAGAACGTTGGTGTCGACAACCGCTTTGAGCACGTCTCGGCTGTCTGGCAGCAGCTCAAGCGCTCATCGGCTTACTGGTGCGCCCTCATCGCACGTCCACATCGACCCGCTGAACCGCCCGCACCACGGTCTCCCATGGCCGCCTGAGCTCGAAACGCAACTGCCGCTGACCCGCGCTGGTGCATACAAACGTGAAGCGCTGGAGCGCCTGACCACCGACGCCGGAGCCATCTGGCACGCTGTCGGACTGGGTCAGCGTGCAATCGTCGGGCGCAACCGGAGGTGACCACACGACGGCGGCCCCGGGCGTGGCCTCAAGTTCGATCAGCAGGGGTTGGCCCACGCTGGACTGGAGCTGGATCAGCGAGCGTTCACCTGGGCCCATCAGCAAGCTCCTTGCACGCGACACTGCGGGCCGCGCCTTCAGTGGGGCGCGGCCCCGCGCGGGTTTTCTACCGCTCAGTTCCAGCCATTGCTCGGCGCGGTCTGCCACCGATGGTAAAGCGCGAGGTCCGTACCACGCAGGAAGATTTCCATGCGCCCGTCCTTGTTGTTGACGACCGCCGTGTCGCCGACGATCCCGCCTCCCAGCGAGGACCAGCCGCTCCAGCCGCTGCCGGGTGCAGTCTGCCAGATGTGCCATGAAGCCCCATCGGTGCCGCGCGCAAAAACCTCCAGTCGGCCATCGGCGTTGCGGCCGACGGATGGCGCGCTCGTGATCAGGCCGCCCATCGAGGCCCACCCGCTCCAGCCGTTGTTGGGCGCGGTCTGCCAGATGTGCCACAGCGCGTTGTCGGTGCCGCGGCCGAACACCTCCAGGCGGCCATCGGCATTCTGCGCAACCGCCGCATCCGTGGTCAGGATGCCGCCGAGCGAAGCCCAGCCGCTCCAACCATTGTTGGGCGCGGTCTGCCAGACGTGCAGCAGCGCGCCATTGTTGCCGCGCATGAAGACTTCCAGGCGGCCGTCCTTGTTGTTCGCGGCCACCGGGTTGCCGATCAGCTGCACCCCGAGCGAGGCCCAGCCGCTCCACCCCTGTTGCGGGCCGCGCTGCCAGATGTGCCACAGCGCGCCGTCCGTCCCGCGCGCGAACACCTCGACCCGGCCGTCGGCGTTGCGAACCGCGCACGGGTCGCTCGTGATGACGCCGCCGAGCGATGCCCACCCACTCCAGCCGCCGCTGGGCGCCGTCTGCCAGATGTGCCACACGGCACCGTCGGTGCCGCGCGCGAACGCCTCAAGTCGGCCGTCGGCGTTGCTGATCAACGCGGGGGTGCTCGTGATGACGCCACCGAGTGAGGCCCAACCGCCCCAGCCGTTGCTCGGCGCGGTCTGCCAGATGTGCCACAGCGCGTTGTCGGTGCCGCGAGCGAAGACCTCGATGCGGCCATCATTGTTGTTCGCAGCGACGGGCTCGGTCGTGAGCCGGCCGCCCATCGGCTGGAAGCCGGCGCTCGGCGGCACGATGCCGGTCGCACCGTACATCGGAAAGAATTGCCCGTTGAACATCAGGTCGGCGTAGGCGATCTTGCCGAAGCCACCGACGCCCCAGGTTGTGTCCCATGAGTTCTTGATGATCCAGCACTGCTCGGCTTCGGAGTAGCCGATCACCAGCACGCAGTGACCGCCCTCGACGACGCCGCTGACATGGTGATAGACGCCGGTCGAGTAGTGGAAGAAGTCGGTGTAGACGGTCAGGCAACCGGTGACCGGGCCGACGGTGCTGATGTGGTTCTTGACCGCCACCGGATCGGCGAGCTGGTGGCGCGTGGTGACCTTCGTGATGCGCGCCGCGCGGTTCGGTGCGAGGTGGCAAGTCGGCGGCGGCGTCCAGATGTCGTTGTTCGCGAAGGCCGAGGGATAGGGAAAGCCGGCTTCATCGCAGACGCCGCGCGCGATCGCCTCGTCCAGACATTGATCCGGCCACCAGCCGCCACAGTTGGCGCCGTGCGACGAGCAGAAATGGGAGTCGGCTTCCGAGAGGTCGAACCAGCGACCGGACTCGACGTGCGCCATCGATTCCATCAGCGCGACGCTGCCGAAGGATACGCACGAGCCGCACCCGCCCTGCTGCTTCACGGGCGTGACGTGGTTGCCGCCGCGGTTGCGCCAGTCGACCTCGGGCGCGAAGCCCGGCGCGGCGTTGAGCGCGGACGGCGCGGCCGCCCGGGCCGCGACCATCGCGGTCGCCTGGGCGCTCGGAACGGCGCCGAGCATGCGCGCTCGCGTGGCGGGGTCCAGCTTGGAGACGGGGGTGTCCGCGGCACGCCATCGTGCCTTGCTGGTGGCGAGGCTCTTGGTGAGCGCGGTCAGGGTGAGCGGAGTGGTGGCCATGGCGGTCCTGGTCTCGTGTTGAGGTGGGTCAGCGCACGCGGTCGTTCGGCAGTGCGCCGCTTTCAGAATAGGCGGCGTACCGACGCCTGCAAGCCCGGAGCGGGCGCCGGCTCATCAGAACGTGGGAAGGATCGATGGCGTGCGCGCAACAACATCTGGCTCCAAGCCAATCCGTGGTTTGCCCTAGGCGTGGTAACCGCGTTGCTGCCCCGCATTCGCGAGGTGGTGGCGGTCGCCTGACAGCGGCACAATGGCAACCATGCCGAACATCGCCTCCATTCTCAAGTCCGAAATCGCCCGCGTCGCCCGCAAGGAAGTGCGCGCCGAAACCGCGGGCCTCAAGAAACTCAGTGTCGCCCACCGCGCCGAGATCGCTGCGCTGAAGCGGCGGGCCCAGGTGCTGGAACAGGAGCTGCGCCGCCTCGCCAAGGCGGGCGCCAAGCTCGCGCCGGCCCCTGCGGACGAACCGGCCTCGCGACCGATCCGGTTCAGCGCCAAGGGGCTGGCCTCGCAACGCAAGCGGCTGGCGCTGTCGGCGAACGAGTGCGGATTGCTGGTCGGCGCTTCCGGCCAGTCGGTCTACAACTGGGAGTCCGGCAGCGCGCGCCCGCACGCGAAGCACGTGGCGGCCATCGCCGGCCTCAAGTCAATGGGCAAGAAGGAAGCCGCAGCGCGGCTGGCAGCGCTGCAACAGGCCCGTTAGAACCGGGCCCAGCCCCCGCCCTGCAGGTGCCAGCGCCCACCCTGGTTGACCCAGGCATGTGGCCGGTACTGGTAGCCGGGGCGCGGGTGATCCCAGCGGCCCGGCGTCCATTGGTGGCGGCCGCCGTACCAACCCCAGTAGCCGCCGATCCAGATGGCACCGGGGAAAGGAATCGCCGGCACGACCTCGACGTAGGGCGCTGGCGGCGCCACATCGACCACCACCTGCGAGTCGACCGGCACCGGCTCGCCGTAGACGACCCGCCGCGGGTACGGCGCGACCACGCAGGCCGACAACAGCATCACGGCGGACATCGAAACGACCAACGGCTTGATCCTGGGCATGACGGTTCTCCAAGCGTGGCCGCCGCCAGCGGGCGACCCTGCCCTGTCTAACTGCCCAGCCACGCACGCGGATGACAGCGCGCCGCGGCTTTACAGAAATTTTCAGCCGCGCGTCGAGCCGATCAGACGCGCTCGAGCACCACAGCGATGCCCTGCCCGACGCCGATGCACATCGTGCACAACGCATAGCGGCCCTTGGATCTGTGCAGCTGGTTGACCGCCGTGGTGGCGAGCCGCGCGCCGCTGGCGCCGAGCGGGTGGCCGAGCGCAATCGCGCCGCCATTCGGGTTGACCCGAATGTCATCGTCCTTCAGCCCGAGGTCGCGCAGCACCGCCAGGCCCTGCGCGGCGAAGGCTTCGTTGAGCTCGATCACGTCGAACTGGTCGAGCTTGAGGCCGGTCAGCGCGAGCACCTTGCGCACCGCCGGTGCGGGGCCGAAGCCCATGATGCGCGGCGCGACGCCGGCCGTGGCCATGCCGACGACCCGCGCTTTTGGCGTCAGGCCGTACTTCGCGGCCGTGGCTTCATCGGCGACGAGCAGCGCACACGCGCCGTCGTTCACGCCGGAGGCGTTGCCGGCCGTGACCGTGCCGTCGGGCCGCACCACGCCTTTGAGCCTGGCGAGTGCTTCCATCGAGGTCTCGCGCGGGTGTTCGTCCTTGGCAACGACAACCGGATCGCCCTTCTTCTGCGCGATCGTGACGGGCGTGATCTCGGCATCGAAGTATCCCGACTTCTGCGCCGCGACCGCCTTCAGTTGCGACGACAGCGCCATGCGGTCCTGCGCCTCGCGTTCGATCTTGAAATCGGTGGCGACGTTCTCGGCCGTCTCGGGCATCGAATCGACACCGTACCGTTCCTTCATCAGCTTGTTGACGAAGCGCCAGCCGATGGTGGTGTCATGCACCGCGTTGGCCCGCGAGAACGCGCTCTCGGCCTTGGGCATCACGAACGGCGCGCGGCTCATGCTCTCAACGCCGCCGGCAATCATCAGCTGCGCCTCACCCGATTTGATCGCGCGCGCCGCCGTGCCCAGCGCATCCAGGCCCGAGCCGCACAGGCGGTTCACGGTGCTGCCCGGCACCTCGAGCGGCAGCCCGGCGAGCAACGCCGACATGCGCGCGACGTTGCGGTTGTCTTCGCCGGCCTGGTTCGCGCAGCCGTAGATCACGTCGGCAACGAGCGCCCAATCGACGGTCGGGTTGCGCGCCATCAACGCGCGGATCGGGATCGCGCCGAGGTCATCGGCACGCACCGACGAGAGCGCACCGCCGTAGCGGCCGAAGGGGGTGCGGATGGCGTCGACAATGTAGGCGTGGGTCATCATGGTTCCTGGTCACGGTGCATCGATCAGTTTAGCCCGCCACGCTGTCGCACCGAACGGGCTGCCGGCTCGCCGCCGCCTGCGCGATCGCCAGCGTGACCTGCAGGGTGCGGGTGGCGTCGCGCGCACTGACGAGCGGCATCGCGGTGCGGCGAATCACCGCGGCGAAATGCTGCAGCTGGCGCTGCAACGGGTCGTCTACCGGTGCTGCGATCGTGCATTCGGCCATCGGCTCGAACCACGAGGGCTCGCGCGCCACGGTCTGCAAGCGAAGCGTCGGCACGGCCAGCGTGCCGCGGTCGCCGGCGACGAGGTAGCAGGCCTCGGTCGGGTCGCGCGCATAGGCCGCGGTCTCGCCCGACGTCTGCTCCCAGCTGCGCGTGCTCGCGGCCACGTCCGACAGCACGAAGCTGCCGAGCGCCCCGTTCGCGAACCGCAGCGCGATCGCGACGCTGTCCTCGACTTCATGGCCACGCCGCGCATTCGACGCGATCGGCTGCACCTCGTCGATCTCGCCGGCGAGCAAGCGCAGCGCATTGACCTCGTGCACCAGGTTGTTCAGGATCGGCCCCGCGCCCTTCTGACGCCGCCACGGCGCTTCGCTGAAGTAGCTCGCCGGCTTGTGGAACAAGGCACTGCCCTGCACGATCACCAGCCGCCCCAGCGTGCCGGACGCGATGACCTCGTGCGCCGCAGCCAGCACCGCGCCGTGGCGCCGGTGGTGGCCGACCAGCACCGGCACACCCGAGCGCCCGGCCGCATCGACGAGCCGCCAGGCATAGGCCAGCGTGTCGGCGACGGGCTTCTCGACCAGCACCGGCGTGCCGCGGGCGATGCACGCGAGCGCGCCCTGCACGTGCAGCGTGTTGGGCGTCGCGAGAATCACGCCGTCCGGCTTGAGCGCATCGAGCGCGGCATCGAGATCGCGCCAGTGCGGCACGCCCAGGCCGGCCGCGTGCGCGGCGCCCGCGGGCGACGGATCGGCGATGCCGGCGAGCTCCAACGCATCGCTGGCCAGCACACGCTCGGCATGCGCGCGGCCGATGGCGCCTGCGCCCGCGAGGAGCAGGCGCAGCCGTCCGCTCACGCCGGCGCCACGCCTCGCCGCAGCCGCATGCGGCCCGGCAACGGCACCGAGCGGTGCAGCACGTCCTCGCCCAGCCACAGGGCCGAACGGCGCGCGCGTTCGGCGACCACCGGCAACGGCATCTGCTGGTAGTCGTCGTTGAAGACCTCGAAGCTGTAGTCGCCGCGGTAGCCGAGCCCGTCGAGCCGCATCACCAGTTCGGCCAGCCCCTCGCTGTGCACGCCCTCGCCCGGAAACACGCGGAAATGACGCGCGGTATCGATGCGCTCCTCGACCGACTTGATCTCGTTCCACATGAAGTCGGCCAGCTGCACCAGGAAGATTTTGTCCGGGTCCAGCATGTCCAGGTCTTCGAGCGAGGTCTTGGTCGCGAAGGCGTGGAAGGAGTCGATGCCGATGCCGAGGTTGGGCGCATCGGCGCGGCAGACGATGTCCCACGCGGTCGTGAACTCGTTGACATGCCGGCCCCACGACAGGCCCTCGTAGGCGACGCGGATGCCCAGCGGCAGTGCCAGCATCGCGAGCTTGCGCAGGTCGCGCGCCAGGGCATCGGGGTCGGCGGTCGCGTGGGTCGAGGTCGATGAGCAGACCAGCAGCACCTTGGCGCCAACCGCGGCGCACATCTCGAGCATCGACTTGGCGACGTCGATCTTGTACACATGCAGGTGGCCGCTCAGGCCCTCGAAGTCGCGCAGCACCTGGAAGCCGGTGACGCGCAGCCCGCTGGCCTTCACCACCCGCACCGCATCGTCGATGCCCCCGGCGTGGCTGACGAGGTCGCGCGCCATCAGCATCACCTGCGAGAAACCCGCGCCCTTGATCGCCGCCAGCTTCTGCGGCAAGGTGCCGGCCAGCGAGATCGTGTCCATGCCGAAGTCGGCGATATTCACATGGTCGTTGCTCGCCATGACCGGCCTCAGCGCTTGTCCTGAACCAGCTCGAACATCGCGCCGCCGAGGTAGCTCTGCGTCAACGCGCCGCGGGTCTCGGAGTGCACGCCCTGAGATTCGACGAAGCCCACGCCGCGCTCGCGCAGCGCCTTCACGCTCGCCAGCACATCCGGCGTGCCCAGGCCGACGCGCTGCAGCGACTCCTCGCCTTCGACATCGAGGATGCCGGGCTCGGGATCGATCAGCTGCAGGTAGAACGAGCCGCACGGGCTCTTCAGCACCCGGCCCTTGGGGAGGATGCCGTGGCGCTCCGCATCCGACAGCGCCTTGAAGCCGAACAGCTCGCCATAGAACTCGGTCCAGTCCTCCATGCGGTCGTTGCCGATGTACTGCACGACGCCGAACCAGTGCAGCCCGGTCAGGGCCGGTGGTTTCGCGTCCACGGTCGGGATCAGCGTGAAGTCGACGTCGTAGATCGAGAAGTCCTTGTACCGATCGACGAAGTAGATGCGGCTCGCGCCGACGCCGTGGATCGCCGGGATGTTCAGCTCCATCACCTCCACGTTCGTCGGCACCGCCCACGCGCCGCGGTCCAGCGCATAGCGGTAAGCGCTGGCGGCATCTTGCACACGCAGCGCGATCGCCGCGATCACCGGCCGTCCCTGATCCTGAGAGCGGCTCGGTTGCACGCTGCGCGGCAGGCCGCCGGCGTGCGCGTTGATGATGATGTTCATGCCGCCCTGGCGGTACAGCAGCACCTCGCGCGAGCGGTGCCGCGCCACCGGGCGGAAGCCCATCATCTCCAGCACCTGCCCGAAGGCCTGCGGCTTCGCGGTCGAGAACTCGATGAACTCGATGCCGTCCAGCCCGAGCGGGTTGGTGGCATCGGCGAGTGATTCGCGATCACGCGGGTCTTGCATGGGGAGGCTCCCGGAGGACAGGTTCGGAGAGGGCAAGTTCACAGAATACCCGCAGCCGAGGCCGCGCCGGTCGCCGCCGGCGTCGCGGCCTGGTGCGCGCCGCCGAGGAACAGCCGCTCGATGTTCGGGTCGCTGAGCAATTCATCGGCGCGCTTGTGCAGCACCAGCCGGCCGGATTCAAGCGCGATCGCCTCGTCGGCCATCTTCAGCGCGCTCTTCACGTTCTGCTCGACCATCAGCACCGTCGTGCCCTTGTCGGCCAGGCCGCGCAGCAGCTTGAACACATCGGCCACGACCAACGGGCTCAGGCCGATCGAGGGTTCGTCGATGAGCAGCACCTTCGGCCGCAGCAGCATCGCGCGCCCGACTTCGAGCTGCTTCTGCTCGCCACCCGAGAGCGACGACGCCAGGCTGTGGATGCGCTCCTTGACGCGCGGAAAGCGCTCCAGCACCTCGGGGATGCGCTCGTGTGTGGTCTTCATCCCGAGCGTGATGCCGCCGAGCTCGAGGTTCTCCCAGACGCTGAGCTGGCCGAACAGGTTGCGGCCCTGCGGCACGAACGCGACGCCGTGCTTCACGAGCAGGTCTTTCGCCGGGGCGCCGGTGATGTCTTCGCCATCGAGCCGGATCTTGCCGTGGCGCACCTTGAGCATGCCGAACAGCGTCTTGAGCACCGTCGATTTGCCCGCACCGTTGGGCCCGAGCAGCAAGGTGATCTTGCCGCGCTTGGCCTTCAGGCTGAGGTTGTTGAGGATCATGAAGTCGCCGTAGCCGGCGACGACGTCATCGAATTCAATGCAGGTCGGGTCATTCATCGCAGATCCTCTGGAAGGCTCATTGGCAGCGGTAGCTCGCCGTGGCCCTGGCCGGGCCGCTGCCGTCCCACGTGGTGCGCTTCGGGTAGACGCAGATCGGGTAGCTCAGGCTGTTGTCGCGCGACGTGATCATCAGGTCGCCGGGCGCCACGCCCTTCTCGACCCAGTCGACCAGCGCGGTGAAGAACTGGTCCTGCTCGCGGCCGGGCGTCTGGTTCGCGTTGCCCGGCAGCCTGGCGAGCGGCACGCCGTTGTTGCTGCCGCCCACCGTGTAGGCGCGGCCCTGCGAGCTGTGCGCGGCACCGGGCACCAGGTACATCCGCATGAACTTCTGCACCTCGCCGTGCCCACCCATCGTGGCCACGACGCGCTCGTGGTAGTTGATGTTGCCAGCCGGCGGGATCGCGTCGTCGACCAGCCCCGAGTGCACGATCACCTTGCGACCGAGGTCGCGCAGCTTGCGCAGGTCGGTGGCATCGGTCATGTAGTCGCGGGACAGCGCCGGTTGCTTCACCGGGAACTGGCGCAAGGCCGTCGCCAGATCGGCGGCGTCCAGTGTCATCCATTGGTTGCGCACCGGCGTCGAACCGTTGACGAGGGGTGGCCGCGCCGTGGTGCTGGCGTCGGCGGCGTAGCGAACATCCTGCGTCAGGAGCGCCAGGTTGTCGGTCTCTGCGCCGGTGATCAGGCCGCCGATCGCAGCGCTGCGCGTGAACGTCCACCAGAGCTGGCGCGCTCCGAGCGACTTGCCCGAGCGGCTCTCGGCGCTCTGCGCCGGATCCCAGCTGCCATCGCTGGTGGCGCCGTACCAGATCTTGTTCAGCGCGGTGGCCTCCTTCGCGCTCATGCAGCTCGCAGCATCGGCGTTGCTGCCTGTGACGCCATCCCCGACCGCGCCGCTGCACAACGCGTCGGCATCGCGCAGCGGGTCGTAGTTGCAGCTGAAGGGGTCGAGCAGGAAGCCGAGACCGGGCTTGTCGCACTGCGCCACCGCGCGCTTGTTCGCGGCCTCGACCTTCTTCGCGAACGCAGCGGCAAGCGCCTTGTCCGCGGACGTGAAGCCGAGCTCGGTCCGCATCACGATCTGCGGCTGGATCGCCACGGTGCCGAACATCGGCGGGCTGATCGCCGGCTGGCCGATCATGTAGCCGTCGTACAGCTCGGGGAACTCCTGGGCCACCTTGAGGCCCTGGCGGCCGCCCTGCGAATGGCCGTCGTAGTAGCTGTAGCGCGGCGCCTTGGCGTAGTAGAGCGCCACCAGCGCCCTCGTCTTGACCGCTTGCTCGACCATCGCACGCGTCGTGAAGTCGCGCAGCGATTCGAGGTTGAGCTGGCCATTCGAGAGGTGGGCGAACGACGGGTCCTGGTACCAGGGCTGCCCGGCGTCTGTGGTGCCCGAGGCGTAACCCATGTTGGCGTTGATCAGCGCCGGCACCTTGCTGCCGATCTGGTCCGGATAGCGGTGGCCGCCGCCGACCCAGCCGCCGCCGCCATAGTTGCGGATGCGCTCGTTCCACTGCGCCGGCAGCCAGACCTCGATGCCGATGCCTTCGCTGTACGAGCGTGCGCTCTTGTCCTTCTCGGCCGTCGCGCCGGGGCCGACCAGCAGCTTCACCAGGCACACGTCGCCCGCCATCGTGATCGGCGACGCCGAATCGACCGCCGTCAGCGCCGTGCCCTTCCTGATCTCGCGCACCGACACCACGGTGGTCAGGGCATCCGGCTTGAAGGCCACCTTGATGCCGTCGTTGCAGGCCAGCGGGCCGGTCGGCGGCGGCGTGACGCAGCCGGACAGCAGCGCTGCGACAGCGACCATGAGCGCGGCCCACACACCGAGACGTTGCCGTGTCATCTCAGCTCCCCAGGTACGCATCGAGAACCTGGCGGTTGCCGCGGATCTCGGCCGGCGTGCCGATCGCCATCACCGTGCCCTCGACCATCACCATGATGCGGTGGCAGAGGTCCATCACGAAGTCCATGTTGTGCTCGATCACGATGAAACTTCCCTTGCGCGTCTGGTTCAGCTCCTTCAGCAGCGAGCTGATGCCGCCGACCAGGCTCGGGTTGACGCCGGCGCACGGTTCGTCGAGCAGCACCAGGTCGGGCTCGCTCATGAACGCCATCGCGATGTCCACCAGCTTCTGCTGCCCATAGCTCAGCTCGCCGGCCTTCTTGTCGGCGACGTGGCGGATGCGGAACTGGTCGATCAGCGCATCGGCCTTGCCGCCCAGCCCCGAATCGCGGGGCGCGAACATGCGGCTGCCCATCGTGCCCTTGTGCTCCTGCGCGGCGACGATCAGGTTGTCGCGCACCGTCATCTTGCCGAACACCTGCAGCGTCTGGAAGGTGCGGCCGACGCCGCGCTGGTTCAGCTGCAGCGGCGAGAGGCCGGTGATGTTCTTGCCGTTGAGTTCGATGCTACCGGCATCCGGCGTGATCTGGCCGAGCACGCTGTTGAACATCGTCGTCTTGCCCGAGCCGTTCGGCCCGATCACGCCGAAGATCTCGCCCGGCATCACTTCGAAGCTGACGCCGCCGACGGCCTGGATCGCGCCGTACGCCTTCTTCAGGCCGCTGACCTTCAAGAGGGGCGAACTCATGCCTGCACTCCCACGGCCTTGGCCGATGCGGCACGCGCCGCGGAGGCTTCGCGCGACAGGCGCCGCGCCTTGATGCGGTCGGGGATGCTGAGCAGACCGTCGGGCAGCCACAGCATCAGCACGATCACCGCGCTGCCGAACACGAGCAGGTACCAGGCCTGCGCGAAGCGCAGCCACTCCGGCAGCAGCACGCCGACCGCCGAGCCGAGCAGCGGCCCGAAGAAGTAGCCCGGCCCGCCGACGACGACCATCAGGTACATCATGATGGACGCGCCGACCGTGAACGGCGCCGGCTCGACGAACTGCACCAGCGAAGCGAACAGGGCGCCCGCCACACCGGCATACACCGCGCCGATCGCGAACGACAGCAGCGTGTAGGCCTGGATGTTCACGCCCAGGCTCTCCGCGCGGATCGGGTTGTCGCGCAGCGCGGTGAAGGCCTTCCCCCACGGCGAGTTCAGCAGTCGCCATTGCAGGAAGCCGAGGATCAGCGTCACGCCGAGCACGAAGTAGTAGTAGGCGAGGTTGCTGTCCAGGCTCAGCCCGAACAGGCCGGGCCGACCGACGTTGTTGATGCCGAAGGTACCGCCGGTGAGCCACTCTTCGTTGCGCATCACCAGCCAGACCGCGGTGTTGAAGCCGAGCGTGGCGAACGCGAGGTAGATGGTCTGCACACGCAGCGCCGGGAAGCCCAGCCCGAGCCCGATCACGAAGCAGCCGATCGCCGCGACCGGCAGGCCGAGCCAGAAGCTGAAGCCGGCCTTCATCAGGATCGCGACGCTGTACGCGCCGATGCCGAAGAACGCGGCGTGGCCGAGCGACTTCTGCCCGGCGTAGCCGACGGTCAGGTTCAGCCCCATGTTGGCGATGACATAGATCAGCCAGGTGCTGACGAGGTAGATGCCGTAGTTCTTCAGGAACGGCGGGCCGACGAGCAGCGCCGCCAGAAGGACGAGGCCGATGAGGAGGTTCTTTTTCATGTGCGTCTCCGGCCTCAGACCTTGCGCTCGGTCTTCTTGCCCAACAAGCCCTGCGGCTTGAACAGGATGACGAGCATGAAGATCACGAGCGCGACGGCGTCCTTGTAGGTCGGCGAGATGTAGGCCGCGGCCAGGTTCTCGCAGACGCCGACGATCAGGCCGCCGAGCAGCGCACCGCGCGAGTTGTTGAAGCCGCCGATGATCGCGGCGAAGAAGGCCTTGTTGCCGAGCGACTCGCCCATGTCGAACTTGGCCAGGTACGTCGGCGTGACCAGCAGTGCCGCGGCGCAGGCCAGCAGCGCGTTGATCGCGAAGGTGTAGAAGACCATGCGCGGCACGTTGATGCCGAGCACGGTCGCGCTGTCGGTGTTCTGCGCCACCGCCTGCATCGCGCGGCCGGTCACGGTCTTGGCCAGAAACGCCTGCGTGCCCAGCACCAGCAGCAGCGACAGCACCAGCGTGCCGACGTCGGCCAGCGTCACGGTCACGCCGGCGATGTTGAACAGCTTGTCGGCGAACAGGCTCGGGAACGGGTGCGCCTCGGCGCTGTAGCCGGCGCGGATGCCGCTGCGCATCGCGATCGCGAGGCCAATGGTGGCCACCACGATCGGCATCATGCCGAAGCGCAGCAGCGGGTCGGCGATGCCGCGCTTGAAGCCCCAGCCGAGGATCAGCACCGCCACCGCGCAGGTGGCGACGAAGCTCACCAGCAGCGGCGCCCCGAACGCGATGAAGCCGAGCATGATGAACGCCGGCAGCATCACGAACTCGCCCTGCGCGAAGTTGATCGTGCCCGAGGCCTGCCACAGCAGCGTGAAGCCGAGAGCGGCCACCGCGTAGATGCTGCCGGTGGCCAGGCCGGAGAGGAACAGCTGCAGGAAGTCCGTCATGATGGCTCCCGGCCTTACTTCTTGCCCAGCGCCGGCAGCGTCTCCTTGACCACTTGCTTGCCGTCCTTGACTTCGGTCATGAAGCTCTCGCGGTCGAGGTCACCCTTCTCGTCGTAGCTCACGTCCAGGATCACGCCGGGGTCCTTCGCGGCACTCACCTGCAGGCCGTGCATCGCCTTCGTGAACGCAGCGCGATCGACCTTGCCGGCCTTCTCGATGCCGGCCTTCATCACGTAGACGCTGGTGTAGCCCTTGATGCCGTTGTGGTCCGGGATGTACTTGTATTCCTTCTCGAACTTGGTGCGGAACGCGCGCATGTTCGGGATCGGCGCATCGGTCGTGAGGCCCACGTGCGCCACCGCGCCGTTGGCCGCGTCGCCCGCCAGCTCGATCACCTTCTGGCTCGTCAGCGTGGTCTCGCCGACGATCGGCTTGGTCACGCCCTGCTTGCGCAACTCGCGCAGCGCGCGCGCCGATTCTTCCTCGTTGGTGTAGACGAAGACGACGTCGGCATTGCTCTGCTTGGCTTTGAGCACCGGCGACGAGAAGTCGACCTGGCCGGCGTCGGTGGAGATGTCGGCGACGACCTTCGCGCCGAGCGCTTCGAGCGCCTTGGTGACCGAATCGCGCCCACCCTTGCCGAAGTCGTTGTTGACGAAGATCACCGCGACCGTCTTGGCCTTCAGGCCCTGCGCCATGTAGCGCGCGACCTTCGGCATCGAGGTCGCCTGGCCGAAGCTGGTGCGGAACACATACGGGTTGCCCTGCTGCGTGATCGACGCGGCCTCGCCACCGGTGAAGTTCGGAATCTCGGCGCGCTTGGTCTCGGACATGCTCACCAGGATCGAGCCCGAGAAGCCGGGGCCGAACACCGCGAACACGTTGTCGTCCACCGCCTTCTGCGCCAGGCCCTTGGCCACGCCCGGGTTGCTCTGCGTATCGGCATGCGTGACCTCGATCTTCTTGCCGAGGATGCCGCCGGAGGCGTTGATCTCCTTGATCGCGAGATCCATGCCGTTCTTGAAATTGTTGCCCACCGTCGCGCCGGTGCCCGAGAGTTCCTGCAGGCTGGCGATCTTGATGGCCTGCGCCATCGCGCCGCTGGCGAAAGTCAGCGCAGCACAGGCCAGCGCGCTCAGGATGAATTGACGATGTTGCATGTTGACGGTCTCCGCTATTGGAATGGAACGTTGCGCAAGGAACACTTCTTTTGACGCAGCGGAGGTTAGAGGCGCACCGGGTTCGCCACAAGGCGATCAGCCCTTGTTTGCGCGATCATCGCGCGGTGCGCGCGATCATCGCGTGCTTCACGGGTTTCCACGAATATGGACGAACTGCGGTTCCAGATCGATCGCAAGGATCTGATCGAAGGTTTGGGCAAGGGCCTGCGCGTGATCGAGGCCTTCGACGACGATCACCCGCGGCTGACGCCGTCCGAGGCCGCGGGGCGCACCGACATGTCGCGCACGGCGGCGCGGCGCTTCCTGTTGAGCCTCGTGCATTTCGGCTACGCCGGAACCGACGGCAAGCACTTCTGGCTCAAGCCGCGCGTGCTGCGTCTGGGCCAGAGCTACCTCGGCGCGGCACGGCTGCCGCGACTCGTGCAACCTTTTCTGCAGCGCGTCTCGATGCAATCGGGCGAGACCGTCAACTTCAGCAGCCTCGACGGGCACGAGGTGGTGTACCTGGCGCGCAGCAACGCGCCGCGCTTCCTGTCGATCGGCTTTCAGGTCGGTGTGCGCGTGCCGGCGCATGTGGTGAGTCCCGGCGTGGCGATGCTCTCGACCTGGTCCGACGCACGCCTCGACGAGTGGATCGCCGAGCACGACTTTGCCGGCTTCACGGCCCACACCGTGACCGACCCGCAGCGCTTTCGCGACCAGGCGCTCGCGGCCCGCGCGCTCGACTACTGGACCGCCGAACAGCAGCTCGATCTCGGCCTGGCCGGCATCGCGGTGGCAGTGAAGGATCGCAAGGGCGAGTGTGTCGGTGCGATCGGCATGACGGTGAACCTGCAGACCCACACGCCGCACCGAATCACCGACGAGCTGCTGCCGCCGTTGCGCGAGGCGGTGCGCGCATTGCGGCCCATCCTGTAAACCTTTGCGATGCGGGCACGCTGGCGCCAAGGCTTGTACCATCGGCATCAGGGGAGGCGCACCAGCATGGTCAAACATATCGCCACGGTTGCCGGAGTCGGTCTGGCCGTGGCCTTCGTCGTCGTCTTCTTCGTCGGCCGCACCGAATCCAGGCACCTGACCGACGTGGCGCCGCGCGTCGGCATGAGCTACGACGACCTGATGGCACTGGGACCGCGCGTCGCGACCCAGACCGGCGTGACGCTGGGCAGTTCGCGCCGCGTCGTGTACCTGCTCGCGTGCAGTGGTCAGGCGAACAAGGCGACGATCGAATCGCAGGCCGTGCAAGCGGGCACGCTGGCCAAGCGGGAGCGCCTGAGCGACCGTGAGGCCGTCGTCGCGGTGCTTGTGCAGGGCGGCGACAGCGCCGGCGCGGACAAGCTCAAGGGCTGCTGAACATCCCCACATGCCCCCCGCGGGGGTTCAAGCCACGCAGGTGCGGTTCTTGCCGCTGCGTTTGGCCTCGTACAGCGCCTGATCGGCGCGCTCCAGCGCCTCTTCGATGCGCTCGCCGGGGCGGTAGGCGCTGACGCCGGCCGAGAAGGTCACGAACACCTGCTTCTCTTCGTGCATGAAGAGGCCACCGCTCAGCGACCGCTGCAACCGCGTCAGGATCTGCTGTGCTTCGTCCACCGGTGTGGCCGGCAACAGCACGACGAACTCCTCGCCGCCATAGCGCGCTACCTGATCGGTCGGGCGCAGCGTCTTGCTGACGACGGCGGCGAGCGCCTTCAGGGCCTCGTCGCCCGCGCCATGGCCGAGCGTGTCGTTCAGGCGCTTGAAGTTGTCGATGTCGAGCAGGCCGACCGACAGCGTCTCGCCGCTGCGCTCCAGCCGCGCCCGCTCCACCTCGAAGGCTTGCAAGAGGCCGCGCCGGTTCGCGATCTGCGTGAGCTGGTCGGTCGAGACTTCATCGGACAGGCGCCGCATCTCGGTCTCCAGCTCGCTCACGCGCAAGGTCAGCCCCTGCGCCTTGCCGTGCTCTTCCTGCAGCCGCGCCTGGGTTTGCTGCACCAGCGCCTGCACGCTGCGGCTCTCTTCGACCATCTCGCGCACGGCGCCGGCGAGGCTTTCGAGCGAGTCGGCCTTCTCGATCACGTCGGCGTAGCGCCCGACGCTGTCGTGGAAGTTGCCGGTCTGCGAGCCGAGTTGGTCGAGCTCGCTGAGCATCCGGTTGATCAGCCCCTTGAGCGACTCGCGTGCGCGCTCGCGCTCGATGCGCAGTGCGCCCTGGCGCTCGCGTGTGTCGCGCAGCAGCTCGCTGACGGCGCGGATGCCGCGCGCGCTGAGACCTTCGTCGATCTTGAGCTGCATCGCCTCGCACTGGCCCTTGGCCCAGCTGTCGTTCTCGGCCAGGTCGGTGAGGCTTGCGGTCAGCTCGCCGCACAGTTCACCGAGCTGATCGACGAGGCGATGGCGGTGCTGCAGCACCGGCGCGGCGCGCCGGCACAGGGCTTCGAGTTCGGCGACGAGTTCGGGCCTGGCCGCGTCGCCACCCAGGCGTTCGGTGAGCGCGGCGAGTTCGCGCGCGATCACGTGCGGCGTGGCATCGACCGGCGGCAGCGCAAGTTGCACCGAGCCGCCCAGCGCATCGACCGCGCGGCCCCAGGGCAGCGCCGCGGGCGCGTCGGTCGGTGCCGACGCGGCTGCGGATGTGGATACGGGTGCGGCGGCGGGTGCGACGAGCGTCGCGGCCTCGACGTCAGGCTCGGCATCCCAGCTCGCCACGAGTTGCGTCAGACGCTGTTGCAGGCGCTTCGCATCGCTGCGGCTGCCGTCGAGCACACGTTGCAGGCTCTCCTTCTTGCGTGCCGGGGTCCAGCCCTTGCTGCCACGCTCGATGCCGCGCACGATGCGTTCGATCAGGCCGGCGATCTGCGGTCCTTCGGACAAGGTCGCAGGGCGTGTCGCTTCCATCGAAGGCACGCTCAACCGGCTGGCTTGGCGCGCGGATCGCGCCCGTCGACAAAGCGCAGTACCTCGGCGATCTCGGCGTCGCCGGCCTTGCCGATCCAAGGTGCCTTGCGCGGCAGCACGGTCTGGTTCAGCCAGGTCTCCACGTCCTCCGGCGGCTGGGGCCGGCTGAACAGGAAGCCCTGCATCACGCCGCAGCCGAGGCGGTGCAGCACCTCCATCTGGCGCAGGTTCTCGACGCCCTCGGCGATCACGCGCAGACCGAGCGAACGCGCCAGCGCGATGATCGCGGTGACGACGGCCGAGCTCTGCGGCGTCATGCCCAGATCGCGCACGAAACTGCGGTCGATCTTCAGCTCGCTGATCGGCAGGGTGGTCAGGTACGCGAGCGACGAATAACCCGTGCCGAAGTCGTCGATCGAGATCTCGACGCCGATCTCGTTGAGCCGGTGCAACGACGGGATCACGTTTTGCAGATCCTTCATCAGCCCCGTCTCGGTGATCTCGAGCTCGATGGCATGGTGTGGCACGCCGTAGGTGGTGACGGCGTTGTGGATGTACTCGACCAGGTCGGTGCGCTCGAACATGCGGTTCGGCAGGTTCACCGCGATCGAGTCGGAGAAGCCGAAGCTGTCCTGCCAGACGCGCGCCTGCCGCGCCGCCTCGCGGATCGCCCACTCGCTCATCGGCACGATCAGGCCGGTCTCCTCGGCCAGCGGGATGAAGTCGCCCGGCGCCACCAGCACGCCGTTGCGGCGCCAGCGCATCAGCGCCTCGGCGCCCACCATCTTGGCGCCGCGCACATCGACCTTGGGCTGGTAGTGCAGCACCAGCTCGTCGCGCTCGATGGCCTTGTGCAGCGCGCTTTCGAGTTCGAGTTTCTCGCGGCCCATGCCGGCGAGCGCGGGCCGGTATAGCGAGGCCGAATTGCGTCCGGCCGACTTGACCGAGTACATCGCCACGTCGGAGTTGCGGATCAGGTCGGCCACCGACGAGCCATCGCGCGGGTACAGCGCGATGCCGACGCTGGCGGTCACGAAACACTCCTGGCCGCCGACGAAGATCGGCTCGCGCATCAGGTCGAGGATGCGCGAGGCGACGCGCTCGGCGTCGCGTTCGTCGGCCACTTCAGGCAGCAGCGCGACGAACTCGTCGCCGCCGAGCCGCCCCACCGCTTCGAGCGAGCGGTGCGAGCGCGAACCCAGCGATTCCATCGAACTCTCGGTCACCTGGTCGGAGTGGCGCACGCACGAGCGCAGGCGCTTCGCGACCTCCATCAGCAACTCGTCGCCGGCACCATGGCCGAGCGTGTCGTTGATGACCTTGAAGCGATCGAGGTCGATCAGCAGCAACGCGACCTGGTGACCCAGACGCCGGCCGTGGTCGAGCGCGCGCTCGGCACGCCAGATCAGCTGGCGCCGGTTCGGCAGGCCGGTCAGCGCGTCGAAGTTGGCGAGGTGGCGGATCTTGTCTTCGGCCAAGCGGCGGTCGGTCACGTCCTGGACGATGCCGCTGTAGCCAACCAGGTTGCCATGCTCGTTGAACTCGGGCTCGGCTTCGACGTGCACGATGCGCTGGCGCCCGTCGTGCAAGGTCGCGGGGATGTCGGTCACGAGCACGGTGCTGTGCTTCATCACTTCGTGCAGCACTTGCACCAGGCCGCCGCGCTCGTCGGCGGACAGCATGCGCAACAGCGGGCGGAAACCGAGGCCTTCGTTCGGGCCGAGGCCGAACACGCGCAGCGCCTCGACCGAGAAGATCGGCCCGCCGTGGCCGCGGCGCCAGTCGAAGCTGCCCATGCGCGCCAGGTCCTGCGCGCGCGCCAGGCGCGACTTGCTGCGCTCCAGCTCGGCGCGCGTGCGCGAGGCGCGCAACAGGTAGCGCAGCCGGCCCGCGAGCAGGCTCCACTGCGTCGATTTGACGAAGAAGTCGGTCGCGCCCGCTTCGTAGGCGCGGGTGATCGAAGCGTCGTCGTCGAGCCCGGTGAGCATCAGCACCGGCAGCGACTCGAAGCCGGGCAGCGCCCGCAGCCCGCGGCAGGTCTGAAAACCGTCCAGCCCCGGCATCAACGCATCCAGCACGACCACGTCGGGCACCCAGCCGGCGAGGATCTCGATCGCCCGTTCGCCGCTCGTCGCCTCGGTGACCGCGAAGCCGCGCTCGCGCAGCGCAATCGTGGTCAGCAGCAGGTTGACTTCGTCGTCGTCGACCAGCAGCACGTTCGGACGCACCGGCAGGTCATCGTCGACGGCGACGTCGCGCGGCGTCGTCACCCCAGATCCTTCAGCAGCCGTTCGATCGCGCGCAGCGCGTCGTCCAGCGCCACGTCGAAGGCATCGAGCTGTGCGTCGAGACCGTCGCCACCGGCCGTGCAAATCGTCGTCTCGATTTGCGCGCACACCTGCGACAGCCGGATCGCGCCGATACTGGCCGAGGAGGACTTCAGCGTGTGGGCGACGAGGCGCAGGTCGGCCAGGTCGCCGCCGCGTCGCGCGGCTTCGGCCTGCGGCCGAAGCCGCGCGACCGAGGTCTGGAAGGCTCGCAGCACGCGGGCCAGCAGCTGGTTCTCGCCCTTCGGGTCGAGCTCGGTGAGGCGCGCCAGTGCGGCCGGGTCGAGTGCCATCGGAGTGGCATCGGCTGCCGGCGACCGCGCATCGCGCGCCGAGCCGCCAGGTTCCTGTGGCCCGACCGGGGCGCGCAGATCCGAATGCCGGCTCAGCAGAGCGGGCATCGGGTTCCAGTGAATCGGTTGGCAGACATGGTCATCGAAACCCAGCTTCAGAAGTCGTTGCTCGACCCGCGTCATGGCGGATTGTGTCGCACGCGGCGCGCCTGCTGGCGCCAGCATGCCAGATGCCGGCGTCGCCAGACACCCCTCGTGGCAGAGCATGCGCGCCGCGGGCTCCGTCTGCTCGTGTTTGTCCTCAACCGCCAACGCCTGAGCGTGCATATATCGCATCTGCAGCTCCGCAGCCGCGCCGGAGGCGCTTTGCGCGAGCGTGCGCCAGGCGCTCACGACGCCGCTGCCGCAGGGGCGGCGTGCAACCAGCATGAAACTCGGATCGGTCGGAACAACATGTCGGGCGGTGCCGTGTGCGCATCGGCGCGTGGCCAGCGGAGTACGCGGGCACGCGTCGGCGAGCTCGCGTCGGTGGGCAGGGTCTGCACAATTTTCGGCAACGCCTCACGAAACTTGACCCACCGAGGCACGTCGCGCCTCCGCAGCGCGGTGTTCGTTCACGAGGCGCTGTTTACAATCGTTCACATGAATCGTCTCGGTGGGATCTGCGCAAACCGACGCCTCTCCTGGCCGCAACGAATGGCTGGATGGGCCGCGCTGGCAGGCCTCGCACCGGCTCGCGCCGCCGACGCGGCGACCTCGCCGATCTCGACGACGCTGGCCGCGGCGCTGTTCGCGCTGGCATTGGCCGCGATCGCTTTGGCTGCCGGCGCGATGCTGGCCCTGCGCGCGGCCAACGCCCGGCGCGATGTCGCCGAGGAGCTGCGTGCCTTGCGCGCTCGTGACCATGCGATCGAACAGGTGCTCGATGTCTGGCTCTGGCACAGCGACACGACACACCGGCTGGTCGCGCTGCGCCCACCTCAGGGCGCGGTGGCGCGCGATTGGAGTCTGGCGCAGACACCGGCCACGCTGTGGGAGTGCTTCAAGCCCGACGCTGGCGCAGCGCTCCAGGCCCGGCTCGACTCGGGTGCACCGCTCGACGACCTGCCCGTCGTCTTCGGCAATGACGAATCCGGCCTGCTGCGCGGCCGCGCCGTCGCCGATGCCAGCGGCCGGTTCACCGGCTACCACGGCACCTGGCGCCCGCGGCCGACGCGCCTGCCCGAAGCGCCGTCCGCGTCGACGCCGAGTGCTGAGACCTCGGCCGCGGACACGGCATTCGACCAAGATGCGTTCGGCTACACCGTCTCGCACGACCTGCGCGCGCCGATCCGCGTCGTCGAAGGCTTCACGAAGATCGTCAAGGAAGACTACGGCCGGTTGCTCGACCGCGTCGGCAACGACCACCTCGATCGCGTGCTCAGCGCGGCGGCGCGCATGAACAACATGATCGATGCGCTGCTCGCACTGTCCAAGCTGTCGTCGCAGCCGCTCGCGCGCCAGCCGGTGAACCTGACGCAGCTCGCCGGCTTCGTTGCCGACGACCTGCGCCGCCAATCGCCCGATCGCGACGTGCGGATCGAGATCGAGCCCGGCCTGCAAGTGCAGGGCGACCCGACCTTGCTGCGCATCGCGGTCGAGAACCTGCTTGGCAACGCCTGGAAATACACCGGCAAGACCGGATCTGCCGTGATCTCGATCGCGCGCCATGCGCAGCACGCCGACACCTTCAGCGTCACCGACAACGGGGCCGGTTTCGACATGCGCTTCGCGGATCGCCTGTTCGGCCTGTTCCAGCGCCTGCACAGCGCGAATGATTTTCCGGGCACCGGCATCGGGCTCGCGTCGGTGCGGCGCATCGTGCGCCGGCATGGCGGCGAGATCTGGGGCGAGGCCGAGGTGAACCGCGGCGCGCGGTTCCATTTCTCGCTGCCTCAGGGAGCCGCTGGCAACGCGAGCACCTCGACCGCGTTCAGCAGCAGTTCAGCCTGATCGTCGATCGAGCGGTGTTCGGCCTGCGCCAGTCTGTGCAGGCGCTCGAATGCGGTGGCGCGCAGCAACGAGTAGCGGTGCATCAGCACGCCCACGGCCATCAGCACCTCCGGGCTCGGCATCGGCGGCTCGCCAGCCCTGGCGGGCGCTTCCGCCCGGCGGCCAGCGCGGCCGGCCTCGAGCGCTGCAGCCACGACCGGCAGGATCTGGCCGATGTCGAGCGGCTTGACCAGATAAGCCACCGCGCCGAGGGCCTTCACCTGCGCCGCCGTCTGCTCGTCGGAAAATGCCGACAAAAACATGAACGGCAGCTGGCAGTGGTCGCGCAGGTAGGCGGCCACATCGAAGCCGCTCTTGCCTTGCATGCGGATGTCGAGCAGCGACAGCTCGGGCCGGTGCTCGCGCGCCAGCAGAATGGCGTCGTCGCCGTTGTCGGCGTCGATCACGTCGTAGCCTGCTTGCGCGAGGCCGTGTGCCAGCATGGCCAGCACCAGCCTGTCGTCATCGACGACGAGGATCGTGCCCTTGCGGTTCGAAATCATGTGCGGCGCGCTTCCGTTCGGCGCCCAACGCGCCCGGAAGCTCGGTTCCTGTGACCGCGATTGTCGGCGCAAGGCGGGGGCCGTGACCAGCGGGCGCGCCCCCGCCGATGCGGGGGTGGCCGTGCGGCGATGTGCGTTATCTCACGTGCCCGAACCGGTGCGCAACGCCTCACAAAGGGCTGGCGCGTGTCACCCCCGGCGGCACCAGCGTGACCTCGGCCAGCACCTGCCCGGCCTCGTGCGACAGCAGCAGGCGGGCGCTGCGCCGCGGCAGCAAGGCGCGCACCAGCCCCAGCCCCGAGACGCCGCCAGGGATGCGCGCCAGGTTGAAGCCTTCCGGCAGCGTCCCGGGGTTGACGATCAGCACCTGCACCTCGGTCTCGGCGCAGGCCAGCGTGCAACGCACGGTGGCATCCGGCGCGCCGACGCAATGCTTGACGGCGTTCGTGAGCAATTCGTTGAGCGTCAGCGCGATCGGGATCGCCTCGGCTTCGGGCAGCAACCAGCGACCGGGCTCGATGCCCGTGATCTCGAACCCGATCGTGCGACCGAATGTGCGCTGGACCGATCCGGTGATGGCCCGCACCACGTTCACCAGTTGCAGGGGCCCGCTCTCGCCCACCTGCAGCCCATAGACCTGCGCGATCGCCTGGACCTGGCCGACCACCTCCGAGATCGGCCCGGCGACCTCAGGCTTGCGCTGCGCGATCTGCTGCAGCAGACCAGCGACGCCCTGCAGGTTGTTCTTGATGCGGTGATGCACTTCCTGGACCAGCATCTCACGTTGCGCGATCGCCGCCTCGAGGCGCGCCTCCTGCGCGGCGCGCTGCTCGGTCACATCCGTCGCCACCAGCAGCAACTGATCGGGCGGCTGGCCGGGGCTGGACGACAGCGGCAGGTAGCGCGCATCCCAGACGCGCGGCTCGCCGTCGAGTTCGAACTGGTACTCGCGCGTCGTCACCTCGGCGGTGGCGAGTGCCGCCTCCATGTCGCGGCGGCGCTCGGCCGCGGTCCGGGCATCGAAGATCTGCTCCGGGGTGCGGCCGATCAGCGCCGCCGGCGTGGTCCGGTGGGTCGCCGCGGCGACGCCGTTGACCTGCACCACCGTCAGCGTGCGCGCATCGCGCAAGGTGATCGCCAGCGGCGCGGCCTCGATGATGCGCTGCAGTTGCGCCTGCGCCTGCGACATGCGGGCCTCCGCCTCGCGCCGGCGTTCGATGTCGAGCAGCGCGTAGGTGAGCTGCCGGCCGGTGGATTCGCGCGCCGTCGAGACGACATTGCCGACGACCCAGAACCGGCGGCCGTCGCGCGCCTTGACGCGGCACTCGAAGGTCTCGGCCTGGCCCTCGACGAGCTCGGTCAGGTACTCGGTGCGCAGGAACGGATGATCCGGCTCTTCGGTGGCGACGGTGGCGATCGGCAGGTTCACGAAATCGGCCAGGTCGGCGCCGAACATGCGCCGCGCCGACCGGTTCATCCACTCGATGCCTTGCGGGCCGACGGTGACGATGCCGACCAGCACCGAATCGAGGATCGAACGTGTGCGGTCCGCCTGCATCGCGACCGCGCGCTCGGCGCGGTGTCGGGAATCGACGTTCACATACGACGCGATGATCCCGCCCGCCGGATCGCCCTCGGTGACGAAACGCTTGCTCACCTGCACCCACAGCGTGCGACCGTCGCGCGTGCGCAGCGGGCGCTCGCCGGTCCAGCGCCCATGCTCGACGAGGCTGCGCAGCGCCTGCGGCCATCGGCGCTCGAAATCCTCGGCATCGGCGAACAGATCGGCGAGCCGCAGCGCGGTCAGCTCGGGCACGCTGCAGCCGGCGAGGTGGGCGAGTGCCGGATTGGCGCGCTGAATGCGGCCCTCGCGCACGAACGCGATGCCCACGCCGGAGAGACTGAACATCAGCTCGCCTTCGCGTGCCACCGTCTCGAACTCATGCTCGCGCGCCTTCAGCCGCGTCACGTCGGACAGTACCGCGATCGTCTCGGCCGCACCCGCACCCTGCCCTGCGCGCCGCACCGAAAGGGAGTACCAGCGGGTTTGCTTCACGCCGCCCTGGTTCAGCTCGACGTCGAATTCGGTTTCGTAGAGCGTGCCGTCCTCGAGCGCCTGGTGCGCCTCCAGCGCGATCTGTCCGGTCCGCTCGTGCGTGCCGAGCAGCTCCTTGACGGTGCGCCCCCGCATCGCGCCGACGTCCAGCCCGAGCATCGCCTCGAAGCGGCGATTGCAGCGCACGACGACATCGCCGCGCAGGTAGGCGATGCCGGTGCTGGTGCTCTCGATGATGGTCGCGAGTTCGTGCAGCAACTGCTCGGTATGCAACTGCGCCTGCCGCTGCTCGGTGATGTCGGGCGTGAGGTGCATCGCGGCGTGTTGCGCATCGAGCCGGCGCCACGCGATCGTGGCGCCGCGGCCATCCGCCAGCTGCAGCGTCGGCGGCGTCGCTGGCTCGGCGTGCATCCTGGCGGCGCGACGCAACCAGCGCACGGCCGCGCCACCGAGCGTGGTCTGGAACTGCTCGACCGGCATCCCGGCCTCGCACGGCAGCAGCCGCAGCGCGGCGGTGTTGGCCAGCACGACGCGCGCGTTGCTGTCGAATACCACGACCGCGTCCGAGAGCAGATCGAAGAACTCCCGCCAGCCGCTGGCGCTCGGCCACGGCTCGGCTGAAATCACTCCAGTTCGCTGGCGGCCATCAGCGCGCGCAGCTGGGCACGGTTGATCTCGCTCACACTCATCATCAGCTTGTCGGCCGCGTCGCGGAACTCGAACAGCGACTCGCCCTCCACCGCCTGCACCAGCTCCATGTAGGGCTGGAACGGACCGGTCTGCTCGCTCAGTGCCTGGCGCACGCGCTCCGGTACCGGGATCGTGTCGAGCAGGGTCGCGAACGGCTGCTGGAACATGCGGTCGAGCAGCGAAAACACGCCGCAGATGAACATCTCGTTGCGCATCTCTTCGTCACCGGCGCCGCGCACGAGCTCTTCCATCAGCAGGCCGCGGCGCACCGCGGCGAACATCACCGGCTTCAGGTTCACGTCCTTGCTCGCGGTGGCGAGCAGCAGTGCGAGCCAGCGCTTGAGCCGCTGATAGCCCAGCATCATGATCGCGTGGCGGAACGAGCTGATCTCGACGCGCAGCCCGAACGCCGGCGAGTTGATGTAGCGCAGCAGCTTGAAGGCCAGCGGCGGATCGAGCTTGAGCGTGTTCTCGAGCTTCTCGAGCGGCTCTTCCTTGTCGACCTGGGAGATCAGCTTGACGATCGCCTGCATGCCCGGGCCCGCCTCCTTCTGACCCGTGCGGGCGGCGGTCGTGGTCACCGCGTCGTCGATCGGCCAGCCGAGCACGGCCTCGGCGCCGCGCGCGAACGCGCCTTCCATGTCGGCGACGGTGCGCACGCCCGATTGCACATGCAGGATGCTGCGCGTCACGCCCGGCGGCGGCGCCGGCTCGTTGAGGCGGCGCTCGTCGGCCAGGTCGACGATCGAATACTTGAAGCACGGCAGCACGTCGCGCGGCAGCTCCTTCAGCGGCCGGCCCTTCAGCAGCATCGTGCTGCCGTTGGCATGCAGCGCGCGCAGCGACTCCACGTTCGCCGGATCGACCGCCATGAAGGCCGGGATCTCGACCATCAGGTTGGCCGACGGGCGCGCCAGCATCAGATCCTGCAGCAGGCTTTCGCTGATGATGTTGAGCGAGACGCGCGCGCCCGACGCGGGCCACACGTTGCCGACCTCGTGCAGCAACTGGCCGACGTCGAGCACCGCGTCGGGGCGCAGCGGGAACACCGTCAGGCGCGTCGCGCTGACGGCGCGGTTGCGGTCGATGAAGGGGGAGTAGCCGAGTGCGACCTGCCCCAGGATCGCCGCCTCGCTCATGCGCGTCCTTCGATTCGTTTGACCAAGAGCGTGGGGGTCGTCATGTCATGCACTGAGGTAGTTGAACAGCGACAACTTCTGCACCAAGGAGTAGGCCTTGAGGGCCGCATCGTAGCCGGTCTGCTGGTTCGAGAAGTCCGAGATGGCCTGCGTCATGTCGAGATCGGCGGCATTCGACTGCTCGGTCTGGCTCGCCAGCTTCGATGCCGACAGCCGCGCGCCGACTGCATCGCCGCGGTTCAGTGTCGCCCCGACCTGGGCGCGCGTGGCCAACATCTGGCCGAGCACCGAGTCGAGATTGCCCAGGTTGGTGGCGTTCGTCTGCGCGATCTGCGAGCCGCTGCGGCCCGGTGTCTTCAGGTCGGCGATGGCCTTGTCGATCGTGTCGAACACGCTCAGGCTGGCGCTGGCCGGCGCGAGCTCGAAGGCATCGCCGTTCGCCGGCTGGCCGTTGATCGCGGCCGACAGACCGTCGACCTGGACCGACTGGCCGGGTGTGAACCCGACGTTGGTCTGCGCCGTGGGCAATCCATCCTTCAGCACCGAGTAGGTGGTCGCCCCTGCGCCGCCCACGCTGAACTGCACGAGGTAGGTCGAGCCGGTGACGGCGGACGGATTGGTCACGCTGCCGCCACCGATCCACGCCGTGCCGGTGCTCGTCACGGCGCGGGTCGCGAACACGCCGTTGCCGGTGCGTGCGGTCATCCAGGCCGATGCGCCGTCGGTGGTCAGCGGCAGCGGTTCGCCTGAGGCCGCCTGGGCCTGGCCGGACGCGCCCTGGTAGGCAACGCCACCGGGCACGTCGGCGAACGGCGGCTGCGATGCGCCCTGACCGCCGAACAGGTAGGTGCCCGAGCCGTCGGTGCGGTTGGCGACGACCAGCAGTTGCTGGCGCAGGCCGGACAACTGGTTCGCCAGCGTCGTGCGCTCGGCGTCGGTGTAGCTCGCATTGCCGCTCGACACCATCGCCTCGCGCGCCTGCTGCAGCAGCTCGCTGGCGTCGCTCAGCGCGGTGTCGGTCAAGTTCATCGCGTTGTTGCTGGCATCGACACCGCGCAGGTTCGCGACCGTGCGCTGCTCGGCGGCGAGCGCGCGTTCCGCGCGCGCCGCGGCGGCCGGGTCGTCGCCGGCACGGTTGACGCGCTTGCCCGTCGTCATCTGCTCCTGCGTGCTGCTGAGCTTGGCCTGTCGGTGCATCAGCGAATCGAGCGAGGTGTTGTAGCTGTTGGAGGTGCTGATGTGCATGAGAACGCCTCGGAGAAGAGATGAAACCGCTCGCGCTTATCCGCCCGCGGCGGTCCGCAGCATGGTGTCGAACACGGCCTGCGCGACCTGCAGGATCTTGGCCGCGGCCTGGTAGCTTTGCTGGAACTGGATCAGGCGCGCCGCTTCTTCATCGAGGTTCACGCCGTCTTCGTTGGCGCGCGCCGTCTCGGCCTGGCTCGCCGCAGCGCCCGACATCGTCGCCGCCGTGCGCCCGCCCTGCACGCGCACGCCGATGCTCGCGAGCGCGCTCGCATACGCGTCGGTGATGCCCAGGCTGGCCGCGCTGCCCGCGCCTGCGCCGTTCGAGCTCACCATCGCCGACTTACCGAGCGCGGTGAACGCGAGCGCGTTGCCGTTGTTCGACGCAACCGCTGTCGTCGGCGCCACGGTGACGGTGTCGCCGCTGCGCGGCACGCCGTCCAGACTGAGCTCGAAGCCGTTCAGGCTGATCGGCGTGCCGGCCGTCCAGGTGCCGGTGCCGGTGGTCGCATCGCTCATCGTCCACGTGTAGTCGCCGGTGTTGGACGTGAACGCGATGCTCGCGCTGAGTGCCCCGTTGTAACCTGGCGTGACTGCGGCCAACGCACCGAGCGTGGCGGTGCCGGTGTTGTTGACGCCGAGGCTGCCGGTGAACGGTGAGGCCGCGGCGATCCCCTGGGTGCTGCCGAGCACGGTCTGCATGCTCTGCGCCGCGGTGGCGACTGGCTGCACCAGGAAGCGATCGCCGGCGGTGGCGGTGCCGGCGGTGAGCCGCAGGGTCACGCCGTCGACCGTGACGCCGGCCGCGAGCTGAGCCGGTGTGAACGGGCTGCCGGTCACGGTCGATTGATCGAACGAGCGGACCAGCGAGTAGGTGGTGCCATCGAAGCCGAGCGCGTAATCGCTCGCCTGCAGCTTCGAGGCATCGCTGGTCGTCGCGCTGAGCGTGGCCGTGCCGACGTTGTCCGACGCCGGGATCACGCGCGGCGCGCCAACCGAGAACATCGGCGCGCCGGCACTCGCCGGTTGACCCAGATCCAGCCCAAGCGATTGCTGCTTGTTGACTGCGCCGCTGACGGCGGCGGCCATCTGGCCGAGCAGGTTGCGCGCGGCGCTCAGATCCTCGTTCTGAAACTTCAGCAGGCCGGCAAGCGAACCGCCGGCGAGGCTGTCCGGTGGGATCAGGCGGTTCTTCGCGCCCTCGCTCATCGTGAGCATCACCCGGGCCGGATCGAAACTGTCGGGAACGGCCTTGACGGTGTTCGCGTTCGCGCCGAGCACGAGGCTCTGGCCACCGCCGATGAAGACGCCGATGCTGCCGTCGTCGGCCGCGATCGTCGTGATGTTGAGCGTCGCGGCGATCTGCCTGATGAGCTGGTCGCGCTGGTCGAGCAACTGGTTCGGCGCCTGGCCCGAGCCCTTGAGCGAAGCGATCTGCTGGTTCAGCGCGGCCACGCTGTGCGCCATCGTGTTCAGGCTGGCGACCGCCGCCTTCACGTCCTGCGTGACGCCGGCCTGCAGGTCGGTGAGCTGGTTCGCTCCGCCCTGAAATCGCGCCGACAGCTCTCGCGCCTGGCTCAGCACGACCTGGCGCGCCGAGGCATCGCTCGGCTTGCTGGCCACGTCCACGAACGAATTCATCAGTCCGCCGGCCGCGTAGCCGAGGCCGGCCTCGCCGATCGGGAACACATTCTCCAGCTGCGTGAGTTTGTCGAGCCGGGCCGAATCGGCGGCCGAGACCGAGCCGGTGTTCATCGCCTGACTGGACAGGAACTGGTTGTATGCACGGCTCACCGTCGTGACGTTGACGCCCTTGCCGAAGAAGCCGGAGCCGGTGAACTGCGACGGCGCATCGGCCAGCACGACCTGCTGACGCGAATAGCCGACCGTGTTGGCGTTGGCGATGTTATTGCCGGTGGTCTGCAAGGCCGCATAGCTGGCCGTCATCGCCGTCTTGCCGATCGACATCAAGGCACTCATGCTGTGTTCCCTTGCGTGTTCGAGCCGGCGCGTTGCATGCGCAGCGTGGTGTTGATGACGCGCGTGAGCTTGTCGGCGTAGGCCGGGTCGGTGGCGTAGCCGGCGCGTTGCAGGCCCTGTGCAAAGCCTTGAGCGGTTTTGCCGGCGGCGACGACGCTCGCGTAGCGGGGGCTCTCCTTCATCATCTGCGCGTAGTCGCGAAACGATTCGTCGTAGCTCTTGTAGGCGCGGAATTTCGCCAGCACCTTGCGCGGCTCGCCATCGACGACTTCGGTCGTCATCACCTGCGCGACCGGGCCCTTCCAGCCCGCGCCGGCCTTGATGCCGAACAGGTTGTGCGAGCTCGAGCCGTCGGCGTTGCGGATCTCGCGCTTGCCCCAGCCGGATTCATGCGCCGCCTGGGCGACCATGAACGCCGCCGGGATGCCGCTCTGCTCGGCCGCTGCGCGCGCCGAGGTGGAGTGCATGCGCAGAAACTCTTCCTGGCTCGGCTTGACGCCGTTCGCGCCGACGCTGCCGACGGGCGCGTTCGCGGCACCCGCTGCCGGCAACGGCGCATTCGGTGCCAGGCCAGTGATCTGCCGCTCCAGTTGGCGCGCGATCACGTCGCCCAGACCGCCGGGCAGGCCGCTGATCTTGTTCGCGTACTGCGTGTCGAGCATCTCGGTGCTCATCTGCGAGCCGGCGTTGTCCAGCATGCCGCTGCTCATCGACGACTCGCGCATGCTCTTCATCAGCTGCTGCATGAACAGCGCCTCGAACTGCTTCGCCGCAGCGCGGATCGCCGCCTTCGGATCACTCGCGGCGCGGGTGCGCAGCGCGCTCAGGTCGTCCGATGGAAGGCCGGAGATGCCCACGATCAGATCACCTCGATCTCGGCGTTCAGCGCGCCGGCGGTCTTCATCGCCTGCAGGATCGCGAGCAGATCCTGCGGCGTCGCGCCGAGCGAATTCAGCGCCTTGACGACGTCGGCGAGTTTGGTGCCGGCCGGCAGCTGGATCAGCGAACCCGGTTCCTGCTTGATCGTGATGTCGGCCTTGTCGCGCGAAACGGTCTGGCCGCCGGTGGACAAGGCATTCGGCTGGCTCACCACCGGCGTCGAGTTGATCGTGACCGAGAGGCTGCCGTGCGCCACCGCGCAGGGGTTCAAGGTGACGGTCTGGTTCACCACCACCGAACCGGTGCGTGCGTTGATGACGATCTTCGCCGCCGGCGCGGCGAGTTCGAGCGGCAGGTTCTCGATGTCGGCCATGAAGGCGACGCGCGCGTCCACGCCCTCGGGCATGCGCACGCGCACGACCCGGCCGTCCATCGCCTGCGCCACGCCGCTGCCCATCTTCGCGTTGACGGCCCGCGCCACTTCGCGCGCGGTGTTGTAGTCGTTCGCGTTCAGGTCGAGCTGCAGGAACTCGCCCTGGTTCAGCGGCGTCGGCACCGCGCGTTCGACCGTCGCGCCCTCGGGCACGCGGCCGGCACTCAGGTGATTGATCTGGACCTTCGAACCCGCCGCCGACGCGCCCGCACCACCGACGATCAGGTTGCCCTGTGCGAGCGCGTAGATCTGGCCGTCGGCGCCTTTCAGCGGCGTGGCGATCAGCGTGCCGCCGCGCAGCGATTTGGCATTGCCGAGCGACGACACCGTCACATCGACCTGCTGCCCGGGCTGCGCGAACGGCGGCAGCTGCGCGGTGACCATCACCGCCGCCACGTTCTTCAGCTGCATGCTGGTGCCGGCCGGCACGGTGACGCCCATCTGCTGCAGCAGCGCGTTGATGCTCTGCGTGGTGAACGGTGTCGAGGTGGTCTGGTCGCCGGTGCCGTCGAGGCCGACGACGATCCCGTAGCCGACCAGCTGATTGGTGCGCACGCCCTGCACCGAGGCCACTTCCTTCAGGCGCATCGCCTGCGCCGGCATCGGCCACCAGAGCGCGGCCGAAGCCAGCAGCGCGGTCGCGACGATCAGCTTGCGGATGAATCTCTCGGTGTCGTACATCGTGATGGCATCGGGCGAATGAGTCGCCGATGCATCCGATTCTGGACAGGGTCAGATCGGCAGAACGTTCAAAAAGAAGCGCCCTAACCAGCCTATTCCCTGCGCATCGGCCTGCTGGCCCTTGCCGCGCTGCTCGATGCGCACGTTCGCGATCTGTGCCGAGGCCACGCTGTTGCCGGCCTGGATCGCGCGCGGATCGATCTGGCCCGAGAACCGCAGCACATCGACGTTGTGATTCACGCCGATCTGCTTCTCGCCCGAGACAATCAGGTGGCCGTTCGGCAGCACCTCGATCACGGTGGCGGTGATCGTGCCCGAGAAGTCGTTGCTGTTCTCGGTGCTGCCCTTGCCGGCGAACGTGTTGCTCGAAGTCGCGCCGAGCGTGGCGCGCGCCGGCAGGAACGAGTTCGCCGAGATCCCCGGGATCGCGGTGATGCCGGCCGCGAGTGCGCCCGACTTGTCGATCGAGCTGGTGCTCTTTTGCGTCGCGCTGACCTTCTCGACGATCTGCACCGTGATGGTGTCGCCGATCAGCCGCGCACGGTGGTCCTCGAACAGCGGCCGGTACTGGTTCGCCTGGAAGATCGAACCGTTGTTGATCGGCGCCACCACGACCGTCTGCGGCCGTACCGCCTCGGTCTTGAGCACATCGACCGGGGGACGCTTGTTGAGCGTCTCGCTCATCGTGTCGCAGCCCGTCAGGACGACGAGGGCGAGCGCGAACGGCACCAGGCGAATCATCGTCGCGCTCACAGCTGCGTCAATCTCGCCAGCATGTCGTCCGAGGTCTTGATCGCCTTCGAGTTCAGCTCGTAGGCGCGCTGCGTCTGGATCATGCCGACGAGCTCTTCGACGACGTTGACATTCGAGGTCTCGACGAAACCCTGCTGGAGGATGCCCAGACCGTTCTGCCCCGGCGTGCCGTTGTTCGGCGTGCCGGACGCGGCGGTTTCGGCGTAGATGTTCTGGCCTTTCGGGTCCAGTCCGGCCGGGTTCACGAAGCTCGCGATCTGCAGCTTGCCGACCGTCTGCGGCGCGGCCTGCGTCGGCAGCACGACGCTCACCGTGCCGTCGTTGCCGATCGTCACGCTGGTTGCGTTCGCGGGGATGGTGATGCCGGGCTGCACCGTGTGGCCGTTGTTCGTGACGAGCTGGCCGGTGGCGCTGACCTGGAACGAGCCGTCGCGGGTGTAGCCAGTGGTGCCGTCGGGCATTTGCAACTCGAAGAAGCCCTGGCCGCTCACCGCCACGTCGAGCGGGTTGCTGCTCTGCTGCAGGTTGCCCTGCGCAAAGCTGCGCGAAGTCGCGACAGCGCGCGTGCCCAGGCCGAGCTGCAGGCCGGTCGGCAGGGTCGTCTGGTCGGTGCTGTTGGCACCGGCCTGGCGCAGGTTCTGGTACATCAGGTCCTCGAACACCGCGTGCGAACGCTTGTAGCCGTTCGTCGAGGCATTGGCGAGGTTGTTCGAGATGGCGTCCAGCTGAGTTTGCTGGGCCTCCATGCCGGTCTTCGAAATCCACAGGGAACGCATCATGGCGGGGCTCCGGTCAATGGAGCCGATGATGAGCTTCCGGCCGGGCAGGCAAGCCCGGAAAAGACGGGTGCTTGGGGGCTAGATCGGGGCGATGCGGTCGTCGAGCAGCGGCGCGGAGCGCGCCAGCTGGCGAAAGGCCGCGAGCGCTTCGTCGACCTGGTCGAGTTCGCGCATCAGGCGCGCGTGCTTCGCCTCGCCGGGCTCGCCGCTGCCGCCGAGCGCATCGATTTCATCGCGCAGGCGCGCGTACTTTCCCTTGAGTTCGTTCAGGTTCATCAGCGAGTTACTCATCCGGCGTGCGCCCGTCTGGCGCATGCGGAAAGTGTCGCTTCGCACACCGCCCGCCGTCACCACCGAGGTGAGGGGTTGCGGGTGCCGGAGAATCAGTTCGCCGTCAACAACTGCGACGCCGACTTCTCGTTCGCCTCGGCGGCGGAGATCATCTTCATCTGCGCCTCGAACTGGCGCGCGGCCGAGATCATCGAGACCATCGCCTCGACGGCGCTGACGTTCGAGCCTTCGAGCGCGCCATCCTGCACGCGGGCGGTGTCGTCGGCGCTCAGACTGCCCTCGGCGGCACGGAACAAGCCGTCTTCGCCGCGCTTGAGCGGCGCCTCGGGCGTGACGAGCTTGAGCTTGCCGATCGCTGTGGTCTTGCCGTTGGCGCTCTTCGCGCTCACGACGCCATCGGCGCCAATGCTGACCGCCGTATTCGGCGGCACCTGCAGCGGGCCGCCGTCGCCCATCACCGGCAGGCCGCTGCGCGTCGTCAGCGTGCCGTCGTTCGAGACTTCGAGCGCGCCGCCGCGAGTGTAGGCCTCCGTGCCGTCGAGCGCCTGCACGGTCAGCCACGCATTGCCCCTGGCGGCCACGTCGAGGTTGCGGCCGGTCGCCGTGACCGCGCCGGGCGTGGCATCGTAGCCGGTGGTGGTTTCGAGCGAGTAGACCCGCGTGCTGGCGCCGCTGCCCTCGACCGGCACCGCGCGAAACGCCTGCAGCTCGGCGCGAAAGCCGGGCGTGGAGACGTTGGCCAGGTTGTTGGCGAGCGTGTCCTGGCGCTGCATCGTCGCCTTCGCGCCCGACATCGACAGGTAGATCATGCGGTCCATCGCAGGCCCCTGCTTAGCGGAGATTCACCAACGTCTGCAAGACCTGATCCTGCGTCTTGATGGTCTGCGCATTCGCCTGGTAGACGCGCTGCGCGGTGATCATGTTGACGAGTTCGCCGGTGAGGTCGACATTCGATTCCTCCAGCGCGCCGGCCTGCAGCGCGCCGATGTTGCCGCTGGTCGGCGTGCCGACGGTCGGGTCGCCCGACCCGTAGCTGCGTGCCCACAGGTTGCCGCCCAGCGGTGTCAGGCCCTGCGGGTTGCGGAAGATCGCGAGTTCGAGCTGACCGGCGGGTTTGGTCTGGCCGTTGGAATAGGTGGCCATCACGATGCCGGTCTTCTCGATCGACACGCTGGTGAGCTGGCCGGCGGCATAGCCGTCCTGCACCATGCTGGTCACGCCAAAGGTCGAGCCGAACTGGGTCGCGCCGGTCAGGTTCAGCGCCACGCCGGTGATCGGCAGCGTCGTCGCGCCGGCCGCGTTCGTGGTGCTCGGCACGTTCATCGCGACCGTGCCCAACGGCGCCGTCGGCGTGCCGCCATTGGCCGGGAAGTTGATCGTCGTCACCGGCAGCGGGTTGCCGGCACCATCGACGTTCACCGACGTGCCGTTCGCGGTGGCGTAGACGTTCCAGGTGTCGGTCGCCGACTTCTGGAAGTAGTACGTCAACGCCACGTCCTGGCCCTTGGCGTCGAACACCGTGACCGAGGTCGCGTCGTTGTAAGTCTTGGCGTCGCTGAAGTTGACCTGCGGCGTGGCCGCGACCAGGGTCGTGGCCTTGCGCGCATCGAGGTTCATCTCGATCGAGACGTTGGCGGTGACGTTCGGGTCCACGCCCGCGGTCGGCAGTTGCAGCGGCACGGCTGCGCCGGGCTGGATCGTGCCGTCCTTCGAGGCCGGATAACCGACCAGCTTCAGGCCGGCGTCGGAGACGAGGAAGCCGTCCTTGTCGGCCTGGAACTGGCCATTGCGCGTGTAGAGCGTCTGGTTGCCGTTGCTGACCTCGAAGAAGCCCTTGCCGTTGATCGCGAGATCGAGCGGGCTGCTGGTGGTCGTGATGTTGCCCTGCGTGAACTGCTGCGTCACGGCTTGCAGGTTCACGCCGATGCCGATGCCGGCGCCGTTGACGGCGGCGGCGTACATGTCGCCGAACTCGGCGCGCGACCCTTTGGCGCCGATCGTGTTGGCGTTGGCGACGTTGTTGCCGATCACCTCGAGGTTCTTGCTCGATGCGTTCAGACCCGACAGACCTTGCTGGAAACTCATGTGTTGTCCTTCGTGGAGGTATTCAGTTGATGGCTCTGACAGTGCTGTACGCCACCGTGCCGGCCCGGTCGAGCTCGAGCATCAGCGCGTCGCCCGAGGTGCTGACCGCATCGACCTTGTCGCGCATCAGCGCGTTGCTGCTCAGCGTGATGGCGCCGCTCGTCGCGGTCACCTTGAACGTGAGGTTGCTGGTGTTGTCGTAGCCGCCGGCGGCCCAGTCGAAACTGTGCATGCCGCTGCTCTGCGCGCCGAGGTTGAGCGTGTCGACCACGCGGCCGGCCGGGTTCATCACCTCGACCTTGACGACATCGGCCGCGCTCGTCAGCTCGAAACCGCCCTGCGCCGTACCGTCGGCGATGTCCAGCTTGTTGCCGGGCACGATCACGTTCTTGCCGACCAGCGCCGCTCCCTGCAGCGACTGCATCTGCAGGAACTGGCTGGACAGCGTTTGCACGCTGGTGTTGAGCTTGGCGATGCCGGTCACGGTGTTGATCTGAGCGATCTGGCTCGTGAGCTGCGCGTTGTCCATCGGGCTCAGCGGATCCTGGTTCTTCAGCTGCGTGACGAGCAGCTTCAGAAATCGATCCTGGCTGCCGGGATCGTTCGCGCCGGTGGCGGCCATAGGGCTGGTGCCGTTGAGGCTGCCGAGGGTGGCGGTGGACAAAGCCATGAGGACTCCTTGGGTTCAGCCCGGTTCGGGCCGGATCTATTGACCGAGCTGCAGCGTCTTGAGCAGCAGGCTCTTGGCCGTGTTCATGACCTCGACGTTGTTCTGGTACGAGCGCGAGGCCGAGATCATGTTGACCATCTCCTCGACCGCGTTGACGTTGCTGTAGGTCACGTAGCCGTCGGCATCGGCGCTCGGGTGCTTGGGGTCGTGCACGCGGCGGCCGGCGCTCGGGTCTTCGCTGATGGTGCTGACCTTCACGCCCGCGCTCGTCGGGTCGTTCGCGTTGGCACCCATCAACTGGGTCTGGAACGTGACCTGCCGCGCCTTGTAGGCCGTGCCGTCGGGGCCGGCCACGGTGTCGGCGTTGGCCAGGTTGCTGGCGACGACGTTGAGGCGCTGGCTCTGCGCGCTGGCCGCCGAGCCCGAGACATTGAAGATGTTCATCATCGACATGAGCTGCTCCCTTACTGGCCGGTGATCGCCGACAAGGTCGTCTTCACCTGTGCGCCGACGAAGCGCAAGGTGGCTTCGTACTTCACCGTGTTGTCGGCGAAGCTGGCGCGCTCGCGGTCCATGTCCACCGTGTTGCGGTCGAGGTTGGTCTGGCTCGGCGCGGCGTAGTTCAGCGTGCTGAAGCTCGCGCCATCGGTGGCGGCATTGCCGGTGATGTGGCCAGGCTGGCTCGCGGCCAACGCGGCCGCAGGCTGCAGGTTGCCGGTCGCTGCACGCAAGGCCTGCGCGAAGTTCATGTCGCGCGCCACGTAGCCCGGCGTGTCGGCGTTGGCAATGTTGCTGGCGATGAGGCGCTGACGCTCGGAGCGCAGGTTCAAGGCCTGGGCCTGGAAGTCGAGCGCATCGGTGAGTCGGTTGAGCATGGCGGCCCTCGCAGGGATGGAACTGTGACGGCATTGTTGTGGCGCCCCCGCGCCAACATAAGCGCGAATAGAGGGCGGTTTGTCGGTCAGTTCGGACCAAGGCGGCAGCCCACGCTTCACTACAGTGCAGAGCATGAGATTCGCTGTCACCCTCGCCTGCCGCACCACTGCTGCGTTGCTGCTCGCACTCGTCGGGCGGCTGGCCGTGGCGCAAGGGATCGCGACGGAACTGGAGCAGCAGGTGCGCGAACTGGCGCTCAGCAGTGCCGCGCCGGCCGGAGCCGGCACGCCGCGCGTCGAGGTCAGCGTCGGGCAACTCGATCCGCGGCTGCGGCTGGCGCCTTGCCAGCACGTCGAGCCCTACCTGCCCGACGGCATGCGCCCGTGGGGCAAGAGCCGCATCGGCTTGCGCTGCACACAGGGCCCGTCCAAATGGAATGTCTACCTGCCGATCACGGTGCGCGTGTTCGGCACCGCGCTGGTGGCTCGCAACGGCGTCTCGGCCGGCACCGTGCTCGCGGCGGACGACCTGGCCCAGGCCGACGTCGATCTGGCCGAGGACAACTCGCCGGCGCTCGTCAACGCCCACCTCGCGGTCGGACGCACGCTCACGCACGCACTCAAGGCCGGCCAGAGCCTGCGCCAGTCGCACCTGAAGGCGCGCCAGTGGTTCACCGCCGGCGAGACGGTGACGGTGCTGGCGCAGGGCGACGGCTTCAGTGTCGCCGGGGAAGCCCAGGCCCTGAACCCCGGCATCGAGGGCCAGCCGGTGCGGGTGCGCACCGAGAGCGGCCGGGTGTTGACCGGGCTGCCGGTCGGCGAGCGCCGGGTCGAGTTCCCCCTGTAACCGACTTTGTCTTCGGAACATCGGAAAAAGCCTAAAGTCCCGCTGCACCCGACCGATACAAGGTGCACATTGAACGGCCGGAGCGCTTGCCCAGGCCTTTGGAGAGCACCATGAAGATCGGCAACCCCGCAGACAAACCCGCCCCCGCAGCCGCACCGGCGGTCGGCCACCCGGCGAACGGCCACGCACCGGCCGCTGGCGCGAGCGCGATCCCGGCCAGCGCCGACGCGAGCGCGAAGATCGAACTGTCGAGCGCCGCATCGACGCTGCTGTCCGGCGGCGCGACACCGGAGTTCGACAGCGCGAAGGTCGAGCGCATCTCGAAGGCGATCGAACGCGGCTCATTCAAGATCAACCCCGAGGCGATCGCTGACAAGCTGATCGCCAACGCGCGCGAAGTACTGGCCAAGGTCCAATCCTGATCCTGGTGTCACGAACCCCGCGAGCGGACTCCGCAATGCCTCAACCCGACACTGAACTCGAATCCGTATTGGCCGGCGTCGAAGCGCGCCTGACCTCGCTCGGCGAGTCGCTGCGCGAGCGCGACAGCGCCGGCATCGACCTGCACGCCACCGAACTGCACCGCGCACTCGCCACGGCCATCGAGCACTTTGCGAAGGCGGCGCGCGCCGGCTCCGTGCCGCCGGCCCTGCGCCACCGCCTGGCCAGCGCCGGCGGCGAAGTCGCGGCACAGCGCGAGTCGCTTGCCCGCGCCACCGCCGCGCTCGATCGCGCGATCGACGTGCTGATGCCGCGCGACAGCGCGCTCTACTCGAACTTCGGCGCCGGCGAACGCAGCAACCGCGGTGGCGTCATTCAGGCCTGATCTGTCAGGCGTGCATCAGCCGGGCACTGCGCGCCCGACCCACAAGTCGCGCGCCATCTGCACACACGCTTCGCGGCCCTGGTAGTAGCCGGGCAGCGAATTGATCTCGCGGTATCCCAGCCTCCGATAGAAGGCCCGCGCGCAATCGCTGCTCACGCGCGTCTCGAGACAGACGCGGCCGATGCCGGCCACCAGCGCCGATCGCTCCAGCCAGCCGACCAGTGCGCTGCCGATGCCCTGGCGCGTGCGCTCGGCGCGTACCGCGAGCAGCAGCAAGTGTGCTTCGTCGTCGTGGTACTTCATGATGCCGAAACCCAGCGGCCCGCCGGCATCGTGCGCCACCACCACGTTCGTCGCCCGGTCGCGAATGCTGCGCAGCACGCGCGGCGTGGTCCAACTCCAGCCGAGACCCTGCTCGATGCGATCGCGCGAGAGCTGCGCGATCATCAGCGCGTCGTCGCGGGTGGCCAGGCGCAGGGAGCAGGTCGGGGGCATGGTCGGCAACGCCGCAGTGTCTACTTGACCGTCACGTCGTAGCGGATGGTCCGCGTCGCCGGCTCGAGCCGGTGCGGGCGCCGCAGCTCGAAGTTCAGCGTCACCGCGCCAGCCGCTTCGGGTTTGAGGCGCCAGATCGTTGTTCCGCTGGCCCCCGAATCGTCAGCGACGATCGAGGAGCGCTCGAAGCTCGAACCGAGCAAGGTCAGCACACCCGGCTTCAGATCGACGAGCGACCATTCGAAGCCGGTCGTGATGCGGATCGGCAGGTTCACCACGAGCGCTTGCCCGCGCTCCAGCGTCACGCTCGCCCCGGCGTTTGCGTCCGTGACATTGACGCTGAGCTGCCCCGGGTTGCCGACGATGGGCGGCGGAGGCGGTGGCTCCTTCGCCTTGTCGGCCGTGGAGCAGGCGGCGAGCAGTGCGGCGAGAAGGGGGATGGCGCAAATTCGGAATGCGACGGCGTGCGCGGTGGCTGAGCTCATGGCAAAGGGTATCAAAGTTTGCGGCCGCGCTATGCTCGAAGCCCCATGGCCGCGCTGCACATCACCGACATCGAGTCCGCCATCAACTGGTGGCGCGAACGATCGCCCTCGCCCGACGGCATCACCGCGTGCGCCGAGGTGCGTGCGCTGGGCACCGTCTACGCGCTGATGGTGTACTACCACGAGGTCGAATGCGATGAAGCCACGATGCCCGACAACGCGCGCGATGCCTGGCTCGCATGGTACGCGAGCACGCCTGACGCGCCCTGCATCGCGATCTGCTCGACGAGTCAAGGCGATGATGTTTGCAAGGGCTGCGGCCGCACGTTCGACGAGGTCCAGCACTGGACCGTGATGACACCGACCGAGAAGCGCGCCACCTGGCGCCGCATCACGATGGAAGGCACGGCCTGGCGCTTCAACAAGTACGCCGAGCGGGCGCGCGAAGCGACGACACCGGACGCCGAGACGACGAGCCCGCGGCGATGAGGACGCTCTACGAGGCGGCGAGCACGATCGAGGCCCACATGCTGCGCGACTTGTTACGCCAGGTGGGACTCACCGCGCAGATCCAGGGCGAACACCTGCAGGGCGCGCTGGGCGAGTTGCCCGCCGCGGGCTTGGTGCGCCTGCTCGTGGACGAACCCGACTACGCTGCGGCGCGCGCGGTGATCGATCACTGGGAGACAGCGCAACCCGCGGATGTGCGCACGCCGCCGCGCCACGCCGCTCCTTCGGGCTGGGGCCGGTTCGTGATGGGGTTGCTGATCGGGATCGCCCTCACCTGGGCTTACCTCGGCAGCCCTCGCTGATCAGGCCAGCGGCAGGCTCAGCACGAAACAGCTGCCGCCGCCTTCGCGCCCTTCGCAGCGCACGCTGCCGCCCTGGCGCTGGGCGATCTGCTTGACAAGGCTCAGGCCCAGGCCCACGCCGCCGGCCTGTTCGGCGTGGCCGGGCAGACGGAAGAATGGTTCAAAGATGCGCTCGCGCATGGCCTCGGGCACGCCGGGGCCGCGGTCGCTGACGCGCACCACGGCCTGGCCCTCACGCGACTCGACGTTCACGCCGATCTCGCTGCCGCCATAGCGGCGCGCGTTCTCCAGCAGATTGCGCAGCGCGCGGCGCAGCAGCCGGTCTTCGCCGATCACGGTGGCGGTGGCGCCATCGACCGCGGCGTCGACACGCGCAGCCTCCTCGGCCGCCATGCCGAGCAGTTCGACGCGCTCGTTGCGCTCTGGCGTGGGCGCGGCGTCGAGCCGGCTCGCCAGCAAGACCTCTTCAACCAGCGCATCGAGCTCCGCGACGTTGGTGTCGATCTCGTGCTTGAGCCGCGCACGCTGCGCGGGCGCGGCATCTTCCAGCATCGACACCGCCATCTTCATGCGCGCCAGCGGCGAGCGCAGTTCGTGGCTCGCATTCGCGAGCAGCGACTGGTGCGAATGCACCAGCGCCTCGACCCGCGACGCGGCGACGTTAAAGCTGCTGGCCACGGCCGCCACCTCGTCGTGCCCGGTCACCGCGACGCGGTAATTCAGTTGGCCAGCGCCGAACTGCTCGACGCCGTGCTTCAGCGCTTCGAGGCGTCGCGTCAGCCGGCGCACGACCGGCCAGGCGCCGGCCGACACCGCGATGAAAAGAATCACCAGCACGACGAACACACCCAGGCCTTGCTGCCACGCCGGTGGGATGAACGGCAGGAACGGCGTGAACGGCACGAAGCCCGGGGCATCGTCGGCCGCGCCGAGGCGCACGCCGGGCGGCGGGCCGTAGTCGGGCACGCCGGCGCGCACCGCCGGCAGCGCTTCACCGAGCCCGCGCCGCGCTGCCTCGCTGGCCTGGCGCAGGCGGCCGGGGCGCATGATCCACAGCGTGCGGCCGTCGTCGAGCCGCACCGCAAGACCGCGCGTGACGCCGTCGGCCTGACGCCGCGCGAACGACTCGGACTGTGCAATGCGATCGCCCAGGGCGCTGTCGAGCGCGAGCGGCAGGCGCAGGCGTTGCGACCAGTCGCGCAGCGCCGCTGCCTGGTCGGCGACCGGCGTGTCCTGCCCCGGCAGCGAACGCTGGATCAGCAAGGCCCACGCACCCATGCGCTCGGTGAGCACCGACTCGGCACGCACCCGCTCCTGCTCGAGGTGCTGCTGAAACACCCAACCCGAGCCCGCCGCGAACAGCAGCAGCACCACCACGACGGTGACGTAGATGCGCAAGTACAGGCTCTTCATGCCTGCATCATGCCCGCGGCATGTTCACTCGGACTCTTCGGCGTCCTGCTTGCGTGCGAACACGTAGCCGGCACCGCGCACGGTGAGCACGCGCCGCGGCAGCTTCGGGTCGTCTTCGATCACGGCGCGGATGCGCGAGATGTGGACGTCGATGGAGCGATCGAAGGCTTCGAGCGGGTGGCCCTTGAGCGAATCCATGATCTGGTCGCGCGAGAGCACGCGGCCGGGGCTTTGCGCGAGCACGACCAGCAGGTCGAATTGATGCCCCGTCAGGTCGCAGATCGTGCCACTCAGGCGCGCCACGCGCGCGCCGAGGTCGACCTCGAGTCGGCCGAAGCGCAGCACGTCGTCGGCGGCTGGCTGCGGCGCGGCGCGGCGCAGGAGCGCCTTCACGCGCGCCAGCAACTCCCGCGGCTCGAAGGGCTTGGGCAGGTAGTCGTCGGCACCGAGTTCGAGGCCGAGGATGCGGTCCATCGGCTCGCCTCGAGCCGTCAGCATCAGCAGCGGCAGGTGCCGGTGTCGCGCATCGGCGCGCAGTTCGCGGCACAGGTCGAGCCCGTCACCGTCGGGCAGCATCAGGTCGAGCACCAGCGCGTCGAACCCGCCGGTCGCGAGGTGCTCACGACCGGCGGCGAGCGAGCCGGCGGTCTCGATCGTGAAGCCGGCGTTGCGCAGGTACTCGCCCACCATCGCAGAGAGGCGAGCATCGTCGTCGATCAGCAGCAGTCGCGCGGTCATGGGGTGGGCGTGGTGGGAAGGCCTTGAGTTTGACATCACGGCCGACTGCAGTGCCATCGCGGCCAAGCCGCTGTCGGGCGCGAGCATCGCGTGCATCACTTCTGCGGCCGCATGCCGCGCTCGCCCTGCTCGCGCTGCATGCGCTCCTGCATCGCGGCCTGGCGCTCCTTCATGCGCGCAGCCACCTTGGCGCGCTGCTCCGGCGTGAGGACCTTGCTGACATCAAGCATCGCCTGCAGCACGCGCTTGCTGGCCTGGTCGTGCTGCGCCAGCATCTGCTGGCGCAGTGACTCGGCGGCGGCGGCATCCACCGTCGGCGCGGCGAAGATCTGCACGCCCTTTTCGCGCAACGCGCGGCCGGCCTCGTGCTGCGCCTTCAGGTCGGTGGCGGCGGCCATCGCGATCTGCTTGACCTGGGTGCGCTGGGCGTCGGTGGCGCCCAAGCCGTCGAGCATGCGGTCGACGCCGCGGCCGACGTGCTCCGGCGGGCCGCCAAACATCATCATGCCGCCGCCGGCCCCGCGCCCATGACCGCCCGGCCCACCCACGCCTTGGGCATGCGCACTCATCGCCACTCCCGCCGCGGCCACGACGAGCACGCTCGCCGCCACGAACCGCATCATCGACGACAAGCCTGGCTGCGGCATCGCGGCCGTTGTCACATCACGCATCTGATACTCCATTGGGTCGGGCAGATTGCCCATGACCGAATGCTGAGCGCGGCCAGTGAAGCCGGATTGGCGCGGGGGTAAAGATGTGTGAATGGCGGAGAGGGTGGGATTCGAACCCACGGTACCTTGCGGTACGCCTGATTTCGAGTCAGGTACATTCGACCACTCTGCCACCTCTCCTGGTGTGTCGGCGGGTCTGAACCGAGCCTTGGATTCTAGCCGACCGATCAGGCCTTCAGCAGCGCGACGCCGCCCATGTACGGCCTGAGCACCTCGGGCACCGTGATCGAGCCATCCGCGTTCTGCCCGTTCTCCAGCACCGCGACCAGTGCGCGGCCGACCGCGAGACCCGAGCCGTTGAGCGTGTGCACGAGTTCGTTGCGGCCCTGCGCGGTCTTGTACCGCGCCTGCATGCGACGCGCCTGGAACGCCTCCATGTTCGAGCAACTGCTGATCTCGCGGAAGGTGTTCTGCGCCGGCACCCAGACCTCGAGGTCATACGTCCGCGCCGAGCCGAAGCCCATGTCGCCGCCGCACAGCAGCACGACGCGGTAAGGCAGCCCCAACTGTTGCAGCACCGCCTCGGCGTGGCCGACCATCGCTTCGAGCGCGGCGTTGCTGTGCTCGGGCTGGGTGATCTGCACCATCTCGACCTTGTCGAACTGGTGCTGGCGGATCATGCCGCGCGTGTCGCGCCCGGCGCTGCCGGCTTCGCTGCGAAAGCACGGGCTGTGCGCCGTCAGCTTGATCGGCAGCTCGGCGGCGGCGAGCACCGATTCGCGCACGGTGTTGGTGAGCGAGATTTCCGAGGTCGAGATCAGGTACTGCTCGGGCGCCGTCTCGTCGCCGCCGCGGCTGACCCAGAACATGTCTTCCTTGAACTTGGGCAGCTGGCCGGTGCCTTCGAGGATCTCGCGGTTGACGATGTAGGGCGTGTAGCACTCGGTGTAGCCGTGCTGCAGCGTCTGCACGTCGAGCATGAATTGCGCGAGCGCGCGGTGCAGCCGCGCGACCGGGCCGCGCAGAAAGCTGAAGCGCGCACCCGAGAGCCTGGCGCCGGTGTCGAAGTCCAGCCCGAGCGGCGCGCCGAGGTCGACGTGATCACGCGGCGTGAAGTCGAACAAGCGCGGCGTGCCCCAGCGCCGCACTTCGACGTTGGCGGCCTCGTCGGCGCCGAGCGGCACGCCATCCTGCGGCAGATTGGGTACGCTCATCAGCATCGCCGACAGCTCGGTCTGGATCACGTCCAGCCGCTCGGCCGAGGCCTTGAGCGTGTCGCCGATGCCGCCGACCGAGGTCATCACCGCCGCCGTGTCTTCGCCCCTGGCCTTGAGCTGGCCGATCTGCTTCGAGAGGCTGTTGCGCTGCGCCTGCAGCTCTTCGGTGCGGGTCTGCAGCGTCTTGCGTTCAGATTCGAGCGCGCTGAACCGATCGACGTCCAGAAACGGCTGCGGCGACTTGCGCATCTCGAGCCGGGTGATGACGTGCGCCAGATCCTTGCGCAGCAGGGTGATGTCGAGCATGGCCTTCGGCGCGCTTGGGCGCGCCGGTCAGAGTGCGTGGAGCGCGGATTGTAGGCAGCAGGGCTGCCTATGCCATCTGGGCCTGCACCGGCCGGGTCATGTTGATCACGTGCTGCTGGTGCGGCGCGGCGGCGCGCGCATCGCACAGCACGCGCGAAGCGCAATCGGCGCAGCGGCCGCATTGGGTCGCGACGCCGAGATCGAACTGCAGGCATTCCAGGCTGTGCGCGCCATCGGCCGCGGCCTGGCGAATCTGGCTGTCTGACACCCTGCGGCACACGCAAACGATCATGTTGGCTCTGCCCATCCGTTGAATGCGGACATTATTATTGCAAATCGTTCGCATTTGCAATCCCCTGTCGGGATCCGGGTCGCGATGAGTCCCGCACGCCGCGCAAATGAGAGACAATCTCATTCGCATGTGCATCAGCCGATTTCGCGCCTCCACCCCACCATGCTGCTGAACGAGCTCTCAGCCGGCGCCCACGCGACCGTGGCGCGCGTTGTTGCCGCGTCGAGCGAGATGGACGAGGCCACGCTGCGGCGTCTGGGCGAGCTCGGCTTCATCCCCGGCGAGCCGGTGCAGTTGCTGCGCCGCGGCCCGGGCGGCCGCGAGCCGCTCGCGGTGCTGATCGGCGACACGCTGTTCGGCCTGCGTCTGCTCGAAGCGCAATGCATCGAGGTGATCGCGGCATGAATGCCCAGGCCCTCTGGAGCGTGGCGCTGGTCGGCAACCCGAACTGCGGCAAGACGGCGCTGTTCAACCTGCTCACCGGCGCGCGCCAGAAGGTCGCCAACTACGCCGGCGTGACGGTCGAGCGCAAGGTCGGCACCACCAAGCTGCGCAACGGCCAGCAGGTCTCCGTGATCGACCTGCCCGGCGCCTACAGCCTGACGCCGGCCACGCCGGACGAGCAGGTCACGCTCGACGTGATCGAAGGCCGCCGCGCTGGCGAAGATGCACCCGACGCGGTCGTAGCGGTCGTCGATGCGACGAACCTGCGCATGAACCTGCGGCTCGTGCTCGAACTCAAGCGCCTTGGCCGGCCGATGATGGTCGCGCTGAACATGGCCGACGTGGCGCGCGCGCAAGGCCTGGTGATCGACGTGGCGCGTCTCAGCGCCGAACTCGGCTGCCCGGTCGTCGAGACGGTCGCGGTGCGCAACGATGGCCACGCACAGTTGCTCGCGTTGATGGAACGCGAATCGGCCAACACGCGGGTGCTGGCCGCGCCGCCGACGACTGCCGCACACGGCAGCAGTGCCGAGCTGCAGAAGGAAGTGCGCCGCATCCTCGCGCTGGTCGAGCCCGCAGTCGCACCCGACACTGCGAACGCGAAGCGCTTCCATCACCGCTTGGATGCCGTCGTGATGCACCCGGTGTGGGGCCTCGTGATCCTCGCGGTCGTGCTGTTCCTGATCTTCCAGGCGGTGTTCTCGTGGGCCAACGTGCCGATGGACGCGATCAAGGCCGCGATGGCCGCAGTGGGCGGATGGACCACCGCGCACATGGCCGACGGCCCGCTGCGCAGCCTGCTGGTCGATGGCGTGATCGCCGGCCTCGGCAGCGTGATCGTGTTCCTGCCGCAGATCCTGATCCTGTTCTTCTTCATCCTGATTCTCGAAGACTCGGGCTACCTGCCGCGCGCCGCGTTCCTGCTCGACAACGTGATGGGCAAGGTCGGCCTGTCGGGCCGGGCGTTCATCCCGCTGCTGTCGAGCTTCGCCTGCGCGATCCCCGGCATCATGGCCACGCGCACGATCGCGAACTGGAAGGATCGCCTGGCCACGATCATGATCGCGCCGCTGATGACCTGCTCGGCGCGGCTGCCGGTCTATGCGCTGCTGATCGGCGCGTTCGTGCCCGACCGCCGCGTCGGCAGCTTCAACCTGCGCGGGCTCACGCTGTTCGTGCTGTACGTGGCCGGCGTGGTCTCGGCGATGGCGGTGGCCTGGGTCTTCAAGCGCGTCTGGAACAAGGGCCGCTACCAGCCGCTGATGCTGGAGCTGCCGCCGTACCGCATGCCGGGCCTGCGCAACCTCGCGCTCGGGCTGTGGGAGCGCGCGCACATCTTTCTGGCGCGCGTCGGCGGCATCATCTTCGCGCTGATGGTGGTGCTGTGGTTCCTCTCCAGCTACCCGGCACCGCCTGCGGGCGTGGACTTGGCAACCGCGGGCCCGGCGATCCAATACAGCATCGCCGGCTGGCTCGGCCAGGCGCTGCAGCACGTGTTCGCACCGATCGGCTTCAACTGGCAGATCTCGATCGCGCTGGTGCCGGGCCTGGCCGCGCGCGAAGTGGCGGTGGGCGCGCTCGGCACGGTGTACTCAATGTCGGCGGCCGGCGGCGAGGTGGCCGACGCGCTCTCGCCGATCATCGCCAAGGGCTGGTCGCTCGCCACCGCGTATTCGCTGCTCGCGTGGTACGTGTTCGCGCCGCAATGCATCTCGACGCTGGCAGTCGTGAGGCGCGAGACCAACTCGTGGCGCTATCCGATCCTGATGGCTGCGTACCTGTTCGCGCTCGCCTACGCGGCCGCCTTCATCACCTACCGTGTCACGCTGGCGCTCGGGGGTTAGAACATGCAAACAGTGATCGTCGCGTTGCTGGTGTTCGGCTGCTCGGTCTACGCGGCGTGGACGCTGATGCCCGCCGCCGCACGGCGCGCGATCGCGTCGATGCTGCTGACGCTGCCGCTGCCGAATGGGTTCGCGCGGAAGATGCGCAAGGCCGCGACCGTGTCGTCGGGTTGCGGCTGCGATGGCTGCGACAGCGCGCCGGTCAAGACCGCGTCAACGGCGCCGCAGGTGGTGACCTTCCACCCCCGCCGGCGACGCTGACCAGCGTGGCTTCGTCAGTTCCGCGCTGAATCAGGCTTTCGGCGCCAGGCCCATCGACTTGTCACCGAGACCCATCGGCAGTGGGAAGTGCGTCGTCTCCTCGACGCCGCGCAACTTGCGCACCGACACGGCCCCGAGCGCGCGCAACCGCTCGATCACCTGTTGCACCAGGATGTCGGGCGCCGACGCACCCGCCGTCAGGCCGACGCTGGACTTGCCGACGAACCACTCGTGCTTCAAGTCGTCGGGCCCGTCGACCATGTAAGCCTCGGTGCCCAGCCGCTGCGCGAGCTCGCGCAGCCGGTTGCTGTTCGAGCTCGTGGGGCTGCCGACGACGATCACCACGTCCACCCCCGGCGCGAGCACCTTGACCGCGTCCTGGCGATTCTGCGTCGCGTAGCAGATGTCCTGCTGCTTGGGCTCGCGCACCTTCGGAAAGCGCAGCTTCACCGCACGCAGGATTTCGGCCGCGTCATCGACCGACAGCGTCGTCTGCGTCACCACCGCGAGCTTGTCGGCCTGAGGCATCTGCACGTGCTCCACGTCGGCCACATCCTCGACGAGGTAGATGCCCTCGGTGAGTTGCCCCATCGTGCCCTCGACCTCGGGATGGCCCTTGTGGCCGATCATGATGAAGTCGTAGCCTTCCTTGTGCAGCTTCGCGACCTCCACATGCACCTTCGTGACGAGCGGGCAGGTCGCATCGAAGACGCTGAAGCCGCGCCGGTCGGCCTCCTGCCGCACGGCCTGCGAGACGCCGTGCGCGCTGAACACCAGTGTCGCGCCGGGCGGCACATCGGCCAGATCCTCGATGAAGATCGCGCCCTTGGCCTTCAGGTCGTTGACAACGTAGGTGTTGTGCACGATCTCGTGCCGCACGTAAATCGGCGCGCCGAACCTGGTGAGCGCGCGCTCGACGATCTCGATCGCGCGATCGACGCCGGCGCAAAAGCCGCGCGGCTCGGCGAGGACGATCTCCCGCAACTCCGAATTCATCACAGCACCCCGATCAATTGCACTTCGAAGGTCACCGGCCGGCCGGCCAACGGGTGGTTGAAGTCGAACACCAGCGCGTCGCCATCGACCTCGCGCACCACACCGGCATAGGCGCCCTGCCCGTCCGGCGTCGGGAATTGCACCACGTCGCCAACGCTGTAGCGCTCATTCGGATCGCCCAGCTCGTTCAGCAGCGAGCGCTTCACGCGCTGCAGCAGCTCCGGGTTGCGATCGCCGAAGGCCTCGCCCGGCGCGAGCTCGAACGAATCCCGCGTGCCTTCGGCCAGACCGAGCAAACGTGCCTCGATCGCGGGCGCGAGTTCGCCGGTGCCGAGCGAGAGCGTCGCGGGCTTGTCGTTGAAGGTGTTGATCAGATCGGCACCGTCGGGCCCAGAGAGCCGGTAGTGCAAGGTCAGGAACGACCCGGGTTGGACGTGGTTCAAGGGGAATCCTGCGTGCGGCGCGTGTGCCGATAGACTGGGGCTGATTTTACGAGGCAAGGCCCCGCCATGGTGCAGAAGTGCTGAAGGACATCCCCGCCGACGCGCGCCCGCGCGAAAAGCTGCTCGCCCACGGTCCCGCCGCGCTGGCCGACGCCGAGTTGATCGCGCTGCTGCTGCGCACCGGCCTGCCCGGCGTGTCGGTGCTGCAGCTGGCGCAGCAGATGCTGGATCGCTTTGGCGGTGTGCCCGGCCTGCTGCGCGCCGGCGCCGACGATCTGAAGGCGATCAAGGGCATGGGCCCGGCCAAGCGCGCCGAGATCGCTGCGGTGATCGAGCTGGCGCGCCGCGCACTGATGCAGGAGCTGGCGCAGCGCCCGGTGTTCGACAAACCGGAGGACGTCAAACGCTACCTGCAGTTGCAGCTCGGCGGGCGCGGCCACGAGGTCTTCGCGGTGATGTTCCTCGATTCGCAGCAACGGCTGCTGAAGCTCGAGGAGATGTTCCGCGGCACGCTCACGCAAACGTCGGTCTACCCGCGCGAGGTGGTCAAGCGCGCGCTCGAGTTGCACGCCGGCGCGGTCGTGTTCGCGCACAACCACCCGTCGGGTGCGGCCGAGCCGTCGCGGGCGGACGAGTTCCTGACGCAGACGCTGAAGACCGCGCTCGCACTGATCGACGTGCGCGTGCTCGATCACCTGATCGTCGGCCACGGCGCGGTCGTGTCGTTCGCCGAGCGCGGCTTGCTGTGAGGCGGGCGTGACGCTCAAGGCGCGCCACCTCACCGAGCTCGCCGCGATCCGCAAGGCGCTGCTCGACGCGCAGCGCGCGGCCGAACAGGCCGCCGCGCTGGAGCGTGAACGCATCGCGCGCGAGCTGCGCGAACAGCAGCTGTTCGCGCTCAGCGTCGGCCCGGTCGTCGCCATGGCGCATGTCGCGCCGCCGGCGCGCAAACCGCGCCCGCCGGCAGCAGCACGCCAGCGCGAGCGCGACGAAGCCGCGGTGATGCTGGAGGCGATCTCGGACGAGTTCGACGTGCAGTCGCTGCTCGACACCGACGACGCGCTCTCCTACCGCAGCGCCGACATCGGCCCCGAGGTCGTGCGCAAGCTGCGCCGCGGCGTGTGGGCGATCCAGGCCCAGCTCGATCTGCACGGCCTGCGCCGCGAAGAGGCGCGCGAGCGGCTGAACCGTTTCGTGCATGACGCCAAGCGCGCCGGCCTGCGCTGCGTGCGCGTGATCCACGGCAAGGGCAATGGCTCGCCCGGCCGCGAGCCGGTGCTCAAGCGCAAGGTGCAGACCTGGCTGGTGCAGAAGAAGGAAGTGATCGCCTTCACGCAAGCGCGTGCCAGCGATGGCGGCAACGGGGCGCTGCTGGTGTTGCTCGGGCCCGGGAAATCGCAGGCGCGTTAGACGCCGCGATTGCGCATCCAGTCGGCGGTGCCCAGGAAGGATTCGCCAAGACGCGCGGCCAGCATGGGCTCCACGCCGACCTCCCCCATCGCTTGGTGCATGCACGCCATCCACTGATCGCGCTCCTGGATACCGATGCTGAACGGCAGGTGCCGCGCGCGCAGCATCGGATGGCCGAAGCGGTCGGTGTAGTGTTGCGGGCCGCCGAGCCAGCCACACAGAAACCAGAACAGTTTGTCGCGCGAGCCGTCGAGCGTCGTCGGGTGCAGTGCGCGCAGCGCCGTGAAGGCCGGGTCCAGGTCCATCAGATCGTAAAAGCGATCGACGAGTGCGCGCGTCGCGGCCTCACCGCCGATGCGCTCGAAAGGGGTGGGTGTGTTCGGCGGATCGATCTGCATCAGGGCGCGATCTTCGCCGCGATCAGCTCGACCGCCTGGGCCGCGGCGCAACCGGGCATCAGCTCCAGCAGCAAGTGGCGCCGCTGCACCGCCTCGCGCACCGCCGGGTCCAGCGGCACTTCGCCAATCAGATCCAGCACCGGTACGGCACTGCCTTCGGGCAGCATCGGCACGACGAACTTGTCGACCACGAGCTGGAGTTGATTGCGGATCACGCGGCCTTCACCGAGGCGTCCGACCTGGTTCACCACCAGACGGATCTCATGCCGCTGCTGCTGCGTGGCCAGCACCTTGATGGTGGCGTAGGCATCGGTCATCGAGGTCGGCTCCGGGGTGGCGATCACGAGCACTTCGTCGGCGAGCGAGACAGCGTAGAGCACCACGTCCGAGATGCCGGCGCCGGTGTCGAGCAGGATGTGGTCGTAGCGCGGTGCGAGCGTATCGATGATGCGCTGCAGCTGGTCGCGCACCTCTGGCGTGAGGCGCGAATACTCGACCAGCCCGGAGCCGGCGAGGAGCACCGAAAAACCACCGGGCGCCGGCAGAATCGCATCGTCGAGTTGCACCTTGCCGGTGAACACATCGTGCAGCGTGACCTTGGGAAACAGGTTCAGCACCACATCGAGATTGGCCAGGCCCAGGTCGGCATCGAGCACCAGCACACGCCGGCCGCGCTTGGCCAGTGCCGCGGCGAGGTTGGCCGACAGGAAGGTTTTGCCGACACCGCCCTTGCCACTGGTCACTGCCAGCACTTCGGCCCGTCGGTCCATCGATATGTCGCTCATTTGAGTTCTGCAATCTGCGAGGTGCCGAACAGCAGCCCCTTTTCTTCCGGGCTGACGAGCGAGACGGTCGGCTGTTCGAGGCAGGCGCGGTTGCGGCCTTCGGCCTTGGCGCGGTAGAGCTGCTGGTCGGCGCGATCGATCCAGAGCGGCGCCGACGAGCGCACCCATTGCGGCGCGAAGGCTCCGCCCAGGCTCACGGTGACGCTGACCTGCTGGCCCGGTGCGATCGCGACCGCACGGCCCTGCACCTTCTTGCGCACCCGCTCGGCCACGGCCAGCCCGAACAGCGGCGGGCAATTGGGCAGGATCATCGCGAACTCCTCGCCACCGAAGCGCGCGAGCGTGTCCATCGGGCGGATGCATTCGTGCAGCGCCTGTGCGACCTCCTTGAGCACCAGATCGCCGGCCGGATGACCGTGGGTGTCGTTGACGTGCTTGAAGTGATCGATGTCGATCATCAGCACCAGCGCGGGCTCGCCGGCACGCGCCACGCGATCGATCTCGCTGGCCAGCGCCAGCTCGAACTGGCGCCGGTTCGCCAGGCCCGTCAGCGGATCGCGGCTCGACAGCTCGCACAGCCCGTCGATGACGGCCTGCAACCACACGACCTGGCCGACCTCGTGGCGATCCGGCAAAGCGTGGCCCGATTGCTGCAACAGCTGCATCGAAGGCGCGAGCCGCAGCGCGGGCACTTCGACGGGAACAGCGGCGGGATCGGTGTTGTCGTGCACGAACGATGACGAAGTTGGGGACATTTCAGTCTAGCAGCGGCCGCGCCTCGCGAAGCCGCTGATTGGCCGGTGAATGCAAGGCATCTTTCGAGGCGGTCTGGAAAGCCGGGGTCGAAGAGTTCGACGAGATGGGGGATCGCTTGCCGATGGCCAGCATCGGCTGCGCCATGTTCAAAGGCCTCGGCCCGGCAGTGAGTTGGCGGTCACACGTCCGTTCGCATTCGGCTGACGACCCAGCAGGCCACGGCGATCAGCAAGATCGCGCCGCTCTCGTACAGCAGCACCTTCGGGTCGGCATCCTTGCCCTGGAGAACGATCAATCGACCGAGCGCCGTCATCGCGATGAACAGCGGCAGCGTGATCAGATTGCGTTGCCGGCTGTAGAACGCGCCGAGCATGCCGAGCACCTCCGCATAGATGAACATCAGCAGCAAGTCTTTGAGTTCGACCTTGCGGCTTTCCACGAGCAGCAGTATTTCCTGGAGCATCGCCGCGACGGTGAAGCCGGCAATGACGATCAGAAACAGCTTCTCGGTCGAATCGATCAGGCGTTTGATCGGCACGCTCTTTCCATCACACGGGCATCCGGGCAATTAGCTCCGCCAGACCGACTTGCCATGCCGCGACCTCGAGCGCCGCGGGCCAGGCCAAGCCCGGCGCAGCGCTGAACGTCGGCACAGCGTTGAGAGCTTGTCTGATCCGGGCTCGATGCGTGCGCTGCCTTTTGAAGGGTCTCGGCCGTCGCTTCTGTCATGTCGAGCGCTCGGCAAGCACTTCGCTGCGCGTCTTCCAGAGTGAAACGAGCACGCCGCCGGCAATCAATCCGAAGGTCACGGTCAGCGAAATCGCTGGAGGGAACTTGCCGATGAAGCCAACGAGGAAAATCTTCGTGCCGATGAAGACGAGCACCAACGCCAGCGCGTACTTGAGGTATTTGAAGCGGTGGATCATTGCGGCCAGCGCGAAGTACAGCGCGCGCAGGCCAAGGATCGCAAAGATGTTGCTCGTGTAGACAATGAAGGGATCCGTCGTGATCGCGAAGATGGCAGGCACCGAATCGACCGCGAACACCAGGTCGACGAACTCGATCAGTACGAGCGCGAGGAACAAGGGCGTCGCCCAGCGAACGGCCTGGCCGGATGCAGGGTCGACCCGCCGCACCCAGAAAGCGTTGCCGTGCAGCGCCTCGGTCACCCGCATGTGCCTCTTGAGAAGCTTCAGCAGCGGGTTGTTCGCGATGTCGGGCACGTGATCGGCAAGGATCCACATCTTGATGCCGGTGAACACCAGGAAGGCGCCGAATAGGTACAGGATCCAGCCGAACTGTGTCACCAGCGTTGCGCCGAGCCCGATCATGATCGCGCGCAGCACGATCACGCCCAGGATGCCCCAGAACAGCACGCGGTGCTGGTACTGCCGCGGAATCGCGAAGAACGAAAAGATGAGCGCGATGACGAATACGTTGTCCATCGACAACGACTTCTCGATCATGAAGCCGGTGAAGTAGGCCATGCCGCCCTGCGCCCCAAGGTACCACCAAATCCAGGTGCCGAAGCACAGCGCAATCGCCATGTAGCCGGAGGACAGCAACAGGCTCTCCTTGATGCCGATCTCATGGTCGTCCTTGTGCAACACGCCGAGATCGAACGCCAGCAACGCCGCGACGATGCCAACGAAGACCAGCCAGATCCACGCGGACTTGCCGAACACGTCGGCGGAGAGCAAGGCGGTCAGGGATTCCATGGGCAATCTGATGTCAGTTGTTCTCTGTGTGGCGGAGTCTGAATGGCCGCCTGTCATGCGAGCTCCTGCTGGGCGAACCGGTTCATGACGGGATGAGCAGCCGGCGCGTGCGAAACAGCGTCAAATCGAGAAGCAGTTCAATCCGACGCGTCATCCCCTCACTGTCGGGCTTTCATTCGCATCTGGCAGTTCATTCAGCGGCGCTCGACGAGGAGGGTTTGAGCATCTGGAAGTGCAGACCCCACTGCTCGACCGCATTGACGAGGACGATGGATTCGCCGTCGGCGATGTGCCCGTCCGCTTCTGCGACGGCTATGCACAGTCGCAGCACGGCCATTCGAAGGATCGGGTCGTTGACCTCGGCCATCAACAGGTTCAGGGTTCGCGGTTCGATCTGACACGCGTCGGCCCAACTCGGGTTTCTCGCCTGCAGGAGGTCCTCGCAAAAGTCGCGGATCACGGCGAGCATGCCGGCTTTGTCGATGCCCAGATGCTCGTAGGCTTCGATCCGGTCCAGGACGTCCATCTCCTGCTTCGAGACGTGTCCGTCGGACACAAGGGTCAGCGCGACGATGCGCGCTGCGGCTTCGGGGCTGTCGGTGGGATAGCTGCGCATGTTTGGTGTCCTGGAGCTTGCCTGTCATTCGAAGAACGCGTTGAGGCACGACGTTCGGCTTGGGTCATTCGTCCGAGTTGCCGGAGCCAAACAGGCTCAGCAGGCTCGTGAAGAGGTTGAAAACCGCGACGTATAGGCCGACGGTCGCCAGCACATAGTTGGTCTCTCCGCCGTGAACGATGCGGCTGGTCTCAAACAAGATCAATCCGGCCGACAACAACGCGACGATCGCCGAGACCACGAGGCCGAGCGTGGGCATTTGAAAGAACGCGGCGCCGAGCGCAGCGAGCAGCGCGATCAACATGCCGGCAAACAGAAATCCGCCCATCAAGCTGAAGTCGCGCTTCGCGGTCAACGCCCACGCCGACAGCGCAAGAAGAGTCGCGCCTGTGGCCGCCAGCGCCAACATCACGATCTGCGCTCCAGCGGGCAGGGCCAGCGACTTCGCCAGCAGCGGCCCAAGTGTGTAGCCCATGAACCCGGTCAACCCGAACACTGAGGGCAGCGCCCAGGCGGAGTTTTGCAGCCTGTGGATGGAATAGAGCAGGCCAACGTAGCCAACCAGCGTGAGCACGATGCCCGGCGCCGGCAATTGCAGAGCCAAAGCGGCAGCAGCGACGGCTGCGCTGAAGAGCAGGGTCATCGACAGCAGCGCGTAGGCATTGCGCAGCACGTACTGCGGGGCCGCTAACTGGTCGGCGGGCACGCCGAGCGGCAGGCGCAACTCGGCCGAGTCGCTTGTCAGGATGTGGGAACGCGATTCCATGGCGAGCAGGTCCTTTGCAACGAGGGTTGATTCAGCTGTCGTACCGAATGCCACGCTGGATCGGTGCTAGCGATTCGCGGCTACGGCGCCTTAGTCGAAGCAGCACCCGTGTCGCACGGGTCAGCGCACGGTCGAGCGCGGTCCGCCAGTCGCGAGCAATCGACGTGATCACGACGGTGCCGTTACGATCGGTCTTGAACTGCACTTGGCACCGTTTGTCCACGCCGCCCCGTGGGCCGTTGATGTCGGAAAGTTGCACGCTCGCTCGTGGCACCAGCCACGTCATCCGGCGCATCGCGAATCTGACTCGGCGCACAGCGAGTTCGCGCAGTTGGTCGGACTCTGCGTTGCGGGATGTGAAGAAGACTTGCATCTGATCTCTCCGTCGGTGGAAACACGGATGAACAATAGGACGAGTCTTGTCACTTAAAAAGCAGACAATGAAGAATTGATACTCCTGAAAAACCTGATGATGAGCCTGAGCTTCAGTTACCGTCATCTCTACTACTTCTGGGTGGTCGGCAAGGAGGGCGGTATCGCTCGCGCGGCTGGACGCCTGGGAATGGCAGTGCAGACCGTCAGCACCCAGGTGCGGGAGCTCGAGCGCTCGCTCGGATATGCGTTGCTCAAGCCAGCCGGGCGCGGCCTCACCCTGACCGAGGCAGGCGCGGCGGCGATGCGACAGGCCGAGCAGATCTTCGCGCTGGGCGAACAGCTGCCAGCGTTCGTGCGGGACGCGGTCAGCGCGCCCAGCGTCCGATTGGCGGTTGGCATCTCGGACGGCCTGCCGAAGCTCGTGGTGCGCAGCCTGATGCAGCCCGTGATGGACGAGCCGCACTTGCGGCTCTTGTGCCACGAAGGCGAGATCGAAGACCTGCTCGCCAATCTGGCGTTGCACCGGCTCGACATCGTCCTGGCCGATCGTCCGGCGCCGGCGAATCCGAACGTCCGTGTCTACAGCCGCCCTCTGGGCTCCTCCTCGATAGCATGGTATGGCTCAACGGAACTCGTCGCCGCTGCCAGACGCGGGTTCCCGCAGTCGCTGGCGAAGATTCCAGTGCTGCTGCCGACGGGGCACGTTGCCGTGCGCCCCATGCTCGATCAATGGTTTGAGAGGCAAAACGTTCGGCCCCGCGTGGTCGGCGAGTTCGAGGACAGCGCCTTGCTGAAGACATTTGGTGCCGGCGGTATGGGCGTGTTCCCGGCAGCGGAGATGGTTCACCAGGAGCTGATCGGCAGCTACGGGGTGAAGCGACTCGGGCCGTGCGAAGGGGTAGTGGAAAAGTTCTTCGCGATCGGCACGGAGAGGAAGGTCCATCACCCGCTGGTTCAGCGAATGCTGGTGGCTCGCGACGGCCTGTGAGCCGCGGTCATCATCGCGCGCCGCCAGGTTCCGACAAGGGTCCTCGTTGTCGATGGGCGGGCTTCAAGGCAAGAACAGCGCTTGGAGGTCGCTCAGGAAGTCGAAGCCAAGCCCGGTCGGCCAGGCGCGTGCGAAGTCGCGCGCGATCAGCCCCTGGCCCTCGGCCTGGTCCAACCCTTTCTGTAGCGCCGCGAGCGACAGGCCCGTGCGCTCGCTGAATCGCATCAGCTCGAAGCCTCCTTTGAGGCGCGTCGCATTCAGCATGAACTCGAACGGGAGTTGGTCGCGCGCCACCTCCTCGTCCTGCGTGATCGCCTGGCCGGCGAGCGCGCGATCCATGTAGCGGGCCGGATCGCGAACCCGCGTCTGGCGCACGACGCGGTGCGGGAACGACAGCTTGCTGTGCGCGCCCGCGCCGATGCCGAGGTAGTCGCCGAACCGCCAGTAGTTCAGGTTGTGCTCGCAGCGGTGGCCCGGCCGTGCGAACGCCGAGACTTCGTAGCGCTCCAGCCCGGCTGCGCTGGCGCGCGCGGTGATCAGATCCAGCATGTCGAACGCGGTGTCGTCGTCGGGCAAGGCCTTCGGGGGAAACTTCGCGAACACGGTGTTCGGCTCCAGCGTCAGGTGGTAGATCGACAGGTGCGGCGGCTCGAGCTCGAGCGCGGTCGTCAGATCGGTCTCGAACTCGGCCAGCGACTGGCCGGGCAGCGCGTACATCAGGTCGATGTTGAAGGTGTCGAACGCGGCGCGCGCTTCCTCGACCGCGGCGTGAGCCTGGGCGGCATCGTGCACGCGGCCGAGCGCGGCGAGCTTGGCGTCATCGAAACTCTGCACGCCGACCGACAGGCGCGTCACACCGGCGGCGCGGTAGCCGCGAAAGCGGTCGCGCTCGAAGGTGCCGGGGTTCGCTTCGAGCGTGATCTCGCAGCCCGGCTCGAGCGGCAGGCGCGCGCGGATGTCGGCAATCAGTCGGTCGATCGCGGCGGGCGCGAACAGGCTGGGGGTGCCACCACCGATGAAGATCGTCTGCACGCGCCGCCCCCAGATGAACGGCAGCGCGGCCTCGAGATCGGCGCAGAGCGCGGCCAGGTAGCGGTCTTGCGCGATCTCGCCGGTCGCCTCGTGTGAATTGAAGTCGCAGTACGGACACTTCTTCAGGCACCACGGCAGGTGAACGTACAGCGAGAGCGGCGGCAACGCGGCCAACGACAACGTGCCGGGGCGCATGTAGCGCGCGAGCCGATCGGCCACGGGTTCGGCCGGCCGATCGATGTGAATGGGCGCTTCAGCCAAGCCGCCAGGCCTCGCGCATCAGCACGCACATCTGCGCCGCGGCCAGCGCGCGGTGGCTGTGCGCGTTCTTGGTCGCCGCATCGAGTTCGGCCACGCTCTTGTCGAGTGCGTGGATGAACATCAACGGGTCGTAGCCGAAACCGCCCTCGCCACGGGCCGCGTCGAGAATCTCGCCTTGCCAACGGCCCACCGCGACCAGGGGCTCCGGATCATCGGCGGAGCGCACCGCGACCAGCGTGCTGACGAAGCGCGCGCGCCGATCGGCGACGCCATGCAGGCGCTCGATCAGCAGCGCGTTGTTCGCCGCGTCCTGCACGCGCCGGTGGCCCTCGCGATCGGTGACGCGCGTCTTGATCATCGCGAAATGCGCCGAGTTCACGCCCGGCGCGCCGCCGAGTGCGTCAACGCACAGGCCGGAGTCGTCGGCGATCGCCGCCTGCCCGGTGCGGCGCGCCGCATGCCGCGCCTTCGTCAGCGCGTTCTCGATGAAGGTGTGGAACGGCTCGTCGGCCTCCTCGACGCCGAGCGAGCCCTGCGTCACCAGCTCGACGCCTGCCGGCGCGAGCAGCGTCTGCAGCTCGCTCAGCTTCTTCTGGTTGTTCGACGCGAGGACCAACCGCACGTCACAACCCCAACGCCTTGCGCTGCGCCGCGATCAACTCACGGATGCCCTTGTCGGCCAAGCCCAGCAACGCGCCCATCTCGTCGCGCGAGAAGGCCGCGCCTTCGGCCGTGCCCTGAACTTCGACGAAGCCACCGGCGGCTGTCATCACGACGTTCATGTCGGTGTCGCAGGCCGAGTCTTCGGTGTACTCGAGGTCGAGCAGCGGTGTGCCGTCTACGATGCCGACCGAGACCGCGGCGACGAACGCGCGGATCGGCGACGCGTTTGCCAATGAACTGAGCTTGCCCTGCGATTGCAGCCAGGTGACGGCATCGTGCGCGGCGACAAAGGCACCCGTGATCGCCGCCGTGCGCGTGCCGCCATCGGCCTGGATCACGTCGCAGTCGAGCGAGATGGTGCGTTCGCCGAGCGCCTTCAGGTCGAACACGCAGCGCAACGAGCGACCGATCAGGCGCTGGATCTCCTGCGTGCGGCCGCTCTGCTTGCCGCGCGCGGCCTCGCGGTCGCTGCGGGTGTGAGTGGCGCGCGGCAGCATCCCGTACTCGGCCGTGACCCAGCCTTCGCCGCTGCCGCGCTTGTGCGGCGGCACCTTCTCTTCGACAGAGGCGGTGCACAGCACCTTGGTCGCGCCGAACTCGATCAGCACGGCGCCTTCGGCGTGCTTCGTGTAGTGGCGGGTGATGGTGAGCGGACGGAGTGCGTCGGCCCGGCGGGATTCAGTTCGTTGGAATGTCATGCCGCGTATTGTCCACGCAGCGTGAAACTCGCCCGCCGTCAGGACTTCTTCTGCGACGAGCGGCGAATGGCCTCGTTGATCTCGCGGATCGAGCGCTCGATCTCGGCGTCGTCGAGTTCATCGGGCGCGTCGCTGCCGAGCACGCTGGCCTGGATCGTCGACGCGAACACCTCTTCGCCCAGCTGCTCGGTCGAGATGCCGGTGGAGCTTTCGTCGTCTTCGGCGGATTCCCACTCCATCGCCAGCACCGAGACGTTGTCGCTCTTCGCGCCGCCGTTGCGCAGCGCCTGCTCGACCAACTCGGGCACGGCGTCGGAGATGATGTTCTTCGCGAGCTGCTCGGTGATGGTCGCATCATCGACCGTGCCCCACAGGCCATCGGAACACAGCAGCAGCCGGTCGCCCGGCTGCAGCAGCAGCGGGCCGACGGTGTCGATCACCGGCTTGCCCGGGCTGCCGAGGCAGGTGAACAGCACGTTGCGGTTGAAGCGGTCGGGCATCGGCACGACCTGGCTCATCGTCTGCTGCAGTTCGGAGTAGGAGTGGTCGCGTGTGCGGGCGATCAGCTTCTTGCCGCGCACAAGATACAGGCGCGAGTCGCCGCAGTGCGCCCAGTACGCGGCGTTGCCCTGCAGCAGGCAGGCGACGATGGTTGTGCGCGGCGTGTCGATCAGCGCCTTCTGCGTCGCATAGCGCAGCAGCTGGTGGTGACCGGCGATCGTGGCCTCCTGCAGAAATCGCAGCGGATCCGGCAAGGTCGGCTTGCAGTCGCGCTGGAACATCGCGGCGAGCGTCTGCAGTGCGAGCTGCGAGGCGACCTCGCCTTCGGGATGGCCACCCATGCCGTCGGCGAGCGCGAACAGGCCCGCGTCACGCGTGTAGCAATAGCCCATCCGGTCTTCGTTCTTTTCGCGGCCGCCCTTGCGACTGACCTGGTAGACGGAGAAGCGCATCGTGTTTACGCCTTCGCGCCCGTGGTCAGGTTTTCGAGCTGGAGCTTGAGGCGTTCGCTGAAGCTGAGCTTGGTGTAGCGCCGCTCGGTCTCGCGCGCGAGTTCCTTCTGCAGCGCGAACACGCTTTGCGGGCGCGACAGCGGGTCGAGCGACATGCACCACTCGGTCACTTCGATCAGGTTGTCGGAGTAGACATTGCGCAGGCGCGACAGGCTGAGCGCGAGGCGGTCCTTCTCGATGCGCTGCGGCGCGTCGTTCGGTGGGTAGCCCTGCATGCAGGCGTAGATGCAGGCGCCGATCGCATAGATGTCGGTCCAGGGGCCGAGCGTGCCGTCGCGGCGGTACATCTCGGGCGCGGCGAAGCCGGGCGTGTACATCGGGCGGATGAAGTTGCCCTCTTTGCTCAGCACTTCGCGCGCGGCGCCGAAGTCGAGCATCACGGCCTTGTTCTCGTTCGTGATGAAGATGTTGGCCGGCTTGATGTCCAGGTGCAGCATCTTGTGCTGGTGCACGATGCGCAAGCCACGCAGGATCTCGTCGAACAGCGAACGGATCGTGCTCTCGCGGAAGACCTTGTCGCGCTTCAGGTCGCGCGCGGTGACGATGAAATCCTGCAGCGTGTCGCCCTGCAGGTAGTTCATCACCATGTAGACGGTTTCGTTCTCGCGAAAGAAGTTCAGCACCGAAACCACGCTCGGGTGGCTGATCTGCGCAAGCGAGCGGCCTTCCTCGAAGAAGCTCTTCAGCCCAAGGCGGTACAGCGGCTGCTTTTCGGGTTTGACGCGCGGGGTGAGCTCACCGGGCGAGCGCTCGGCCAGCGAAGAAGGCAGATACTCCTTCAACGCGACCAGATGCCGCTCGGGGTCTTCGCACAGATAGACGACGCCGAAGCCGCCGGCGGCGAGCTTCTTGATGACCTGATAGCCACCCACCACGGTGCCTGACGGCAAGGGGGCAGGTTTGGGCTTGGACATAATCCGGCGGTCTTTTCGGTAGTCAATCGAGGGAGAAAAGGTACATGGCAGTCTACAGCATGACCGGCTACGCAAGCGCCAGCGCGGGCGGCCGGGCGCTCGATGAAACGACGCCAGCCGCGGACAATTTGGCACCGCGGGCCGGGGCTGCGGCCAAGGCCGGCGTCAGCGTCGAGTTGCGCTCGGTGAACGGCCGCTTCCTCGATCTGGGGTTTCGGCTGCCCGACGAATTCCGCGCGCTCGAGCCGGCGCTGCGCGACCTGCTCTCGGCCGCGTTCCGGCGCGGCAAGATCGAGTTGCGGTTGAACGCGAGCAAAGGCGTCGAGACGCACTGGCCCCAACCGCAACCCGATCAGCTGAACCAGCTCGCGCGCATCGAGAGCACGGTGCAGGGCTGGCTGCCCAAGTCTGTCGGCCTGTCGGTGCACGAAATCCTGCAGTGGTGCAAGGGGAGCGCGCCGACCGAGCAGCTCGACGATGCCGCGCTCGAGGCCGCGAAGCGCTGCATCAAGGGCCTGCGCGAGGCGCGCGAACGCGAAGGCGCGAAACTCGTCGCGGTGCTGATGGAGCGCGTGAATCGTTTGCGCGAGCTTGCACTGCAAGCCGAGCCGCTCGTGCCGGCCGTCGTGAAGCGCCAGCAGCAGCGCTTTCTGGAGCGCTGGCAGGAAGCGCTCGAAGCGACCGGCGCCGCGCAGACGATCTCGCGCGAGGCCTTGCAGGAGCGCGCGCTGAACGAGGCGGCGGCCTACTCGATCCGCATCGACGTGGCCGAAGAACTCGCGCGGCTGCGCTCGCACCTCGACGAGATCGCGCGCCTGCTGAAGGCCGGCGGCGAGGTCGGCAAGCGGCTCGACTTCCTGATTCAGGAGCTGCTGCGCGAAGCCAACACACTGGGCTCCAAGGCCTCGGCGCTGGAGCTCACCAACATCTCGGTCGAGATGAAGGTCGCGATCGAGCAGTTGCGCGAGCAGGTCCAAAACATCGAGTAAGGTGACATGCCCATGGACTACCCCGGCAATCTCTACGTCATCGCCGCGCCCAGCGGGGCCGGCAAGTCGAGCCTCGTCAGCGCGCTGCTGCAGGTCGATTCGCACCTCGTCGTCGCGGTCTCCCACACCACGCGCGCGCCGCGCGGCCAGGAACTGGACGGCCGCGAGTACTACTTTGTCGATGAGGCGACCTTCAGTTCGATGATCGATCGCGAGGAATTCTTCGAATGGGCCGAAGTCCACGGTCATCGATACGGAACTTCGCGCGCCGCCATCGAGGCGCTCATAGCCGGCGGACAGGACGTGGTGCTCGAGATCGACTGGCAGGGCGCATTGCAGATCAGGCAGCTGTTCCAGAACGCGATCCTGATCTTCATCCTGCCCCCGAGCTGGGAGGAACTGCGGCAGCGCCTGAACCGGCGCGGCGAAGACCGGCCCGAGGTCATCGCCACGCGCATGGCCAACGCACGCGTCGAGGTGTCACAGGCCCACAAGTTCGACTTCGTTATAATCAATGCCTTGTTTGAAACGGCGCTCTTCGACCTGAAGGCGATCGTTCATTCGCAGCGGCTCAAGTACGCTGCACTCCAAAGAAGCAAGCCTGCTGTCTTTGCCGCGCTCGATCTGAGCTGAGCTGACTCCCTGGAACACATCATGGCCCGCATCACCGTAGAAGACTGTCTCGTCAAGATCCCGAACCGCTTCCAGCTCGTGCTCGCCGCCACCTACCGCGCCCGCATGCTGAGCCAGGGCCACGCGCCCAAGATCGAGACCAAGAACAAGCCCGGCGTGACCGCGCTGCGCGAGATCGCCGCTGGCGAGGTCGGCATCGAAATGCTGCGTAAAGTCCCCGTCTGACCCTCCAGCGCATTCCAAGTTAAATTCGGGGGCATGATCGCCCCGATTCCCCATGCTGTTCGCGAGCCGACCAAATCGTCGGCTGGGGCAAAGCGCGCGGCGGCGAAACCACCCGCCTCCGACGCCGCCGCCGCCTCCTTCGCGGCGCTGACACACAAGCTCGACTACCTCGAACCGGCCGACATCAAGCGCGTGCGCGAGGCCTACCGCTTCGCCGACGAAGCGCACCTCGGCCAGTTTCGCGCCAGCGGCGAGCCCTACATCACCCATCCGATCGCGGTCGCCGGTCTGTGCGCCGAGTGGAAGCTCGACGCGCAAGCCATCATGGCCGCGCTGATGCACGACGCGATGGAGGATTGCGGCATCACCAAAACCGAGCTGATCGAGCGCTTCGGCGCACCGGTGGCCGATCTCGTCGATGGTCTGACCAAGCTCGACAAGCTGCAGTTCTCGACCCGCGAAGAGTCGCAGGCCGAGTCGTTCCGCAAGATGCTGCTGGCGATGGCGCGCGACGTGCGCGTGATCCTGATCAAGCTCGCCGACCGCCTGCACAACATGCGCACGATGGAGGCGGTGTTGCCGGCCAAGCGCACGCGCATCGCCTCCGAGACGCTCGAAATCTACGCGCCGATCGCGCACCGGCTCGGCCTGAACCAGACCTACCGCGAATTGCAGGAGCTGTCGTTCCAGAACATGCGGCCGTGGCGGCAGGCGGCGCTCGCCAAGGCGGTGCAGAAAGCGCGCGGCTACCGGCGCGACATCGTCGATCGCATCCAGCACGATGTCGAGCGCTCGTTCCTGCAGGCCAAGATGCAGGTGCAGGTCTACGGCCGCGAGAAGACGCTTTTCTCGATCTACAAGAAGATGCGCGAGAAGCACCTGACCTTCGCGCAGGTGAACGACATCTTCGGCTTTCGCATCGTCGTCGGCACGCTGATGGAGTGCTACATGGCGATGGGCGCGCTCCACCAGCTCTTCAAACCCCTCCCCGGCCGCTTCAAGGACTACATCGCGATCCCGAAGGCGAACGGCTACCAGTCGCTGCACACCACGCTGGTGAGCCCGCTGGGCACGACGGTGGAGTTCCAGATCCGCACCGAGCAGATGCACGCGGTGGCCGAGAAAGGCATCGCCGCGCACTGGCTCTACAAGAGCGGCGGCGCGCAGGTGCAGGAGGCGCAGCGGCTCGGCGCGATGTGGCTGCAATCGCTGATCGACATCCAGGACGAAACCCACGACGCGAACGAGTTTCTCGAGCACGTCAAGATCGACCTCTTCCCCGACGCGGTCTACGTGTTCACGCCCAAGAGCAAGATCCTGGCGCTGCCACGCGGCGCGACGCCGATCGATTTCGCGTATGCGATCCACACCGACGTCGGCGACCATTGCGTCGCGGCCAAGGTCAACGGCGAGCCGGTCGCGCTGCGTACCGAGTTGCGCAGCGGCGATGTGGTCGAGGTCTCCGGCGCGCCTGGCGCGCGGCCGAACCCGGCCTGGCTGAACTTCGTGCGCACCGGCCGGGCGCGCTCGAAGATCCGCCACTACCTGAAGAACATGGAGCAGGAAGAGTCGGAGGATCTGGGCGAGAAGATGCTCGCGCAGGCGCTGCGCGCCGAAGGGCTGCAACTGCCCGGCGGGGATGTGGCCGTTGCGGCCGACGCGGCGCTGTGGCTGCAGCTCACACGCTGGAGCGGCAACAAGACCCGCACCGATCTGTTCACCGACATCGGCCAGGGCCGCAAGATCGCGACCATCGTCGCGAAGCGCATGGCGCGGCTGATGGCCGAGCACGGCGTGAAGCCCGATGCGCTGACCCTGACGATGGGCCGCTTCGCCTCCGACGACACCGCGCCGTCGCAGGGCCTGGTGCTGATCGACGGCAGCGAAGGCGCTTCGGTGCAGCTCGCCTCCTGTTGCCGCCCGATCCCGGGCGACGCGATCGTGGGCTACCTCGGGCGCGGCGAAGGGCTGGTGGTGCACACCGTCGAATGCAGCGTCGGCAAGCGCCTGTTCGAGCGCGACAGCGAACACTGGATGGGCGTGGACTGGGCGGAGCAGCCGACGCACGCGTTCGAGACCGCCGTGACGCTGCTCGTCACCAACGGCAAGGGCGTGCTCGCGCAGGTGGCTCAGGCAGTGAGCGAGACCGAGGCCGACATCACCCACATCGACATGGGCAACGAGCCTGCGGCCGAGACAACCGAGCTGCAGTTGCTGATCAGCGTGCGCGACCGGCTCCATCTGGCCGACGTGATGCGCACGCTCAAGCGCGCGCCTTCGGTCCTTCGCGTCGCGCGCGTCAAACCCTGATCAAGCGGCCGGCGCCGGGTAGCGCACCTCGATCACCTCGATCTGCTCCAGCCCGCCCGGCGTCATCAGCTGCACCTCGTCGCCGACCCGCGCCTTCAGCAGTGCGCGGGCGATCGGCGAGACCCAGCTGACCTCGCCATTCAGGTTGTCCACCTCGTCGATGCCCTTGATCGTGATCGTGCGCTCTTCATCGCGCCGGTTCACGTAGGTCACGGTCGCGCCGAAGAACACCTGGGTCTGCCCGTGGTGCAGCGCCGGGTCGGCGACCTCGGCGATGTCCAGCCGCTTGGTCAGGAAGCGGATGCGCCGGTCGATCTCGCGCAGGCGCTTCTTGCCGTAGACGTAGTCGCCATTCTCTGAACGGTCGCCGTTCTTCGCCGCCCACGAGACGATCTCGACGATCTTCGGGCGCTCGTCGTCGAGCAGCGCGAGCAACTCGGCGCGCAGCCGCGCATAACCGGCGGGCGTCAGGTAGTTCTTGGTGCCGGCCGGCAACGCGGGCAATGCGATGTCGTCGTCATCGTCGTCGCCCGCGCTGTCGGACTCGCGCGTGAAGGCCTTGCTCATGATGCCGATGCCGGCAAGGCCGGTCGATGCGCCGCGTCGGGTGTGGCGATCCAGGCTTGCAGCGCAGGGCTACGAACATGCTTCGGCGCCAGGCCGACGAAGGTCGTGTACGCGGCAAGCGCCTTCGCGTCGTCACCAGCCTGCAGTTGCGCATCGCCGAGGTTCAGGTAGGCCAGCGCGCGGCTGCCGTCCATCTCGATGGCTTTCTCGAACCAGCGCGCGGCCTCGACCGGCTTGCCGCGCTTGAAGTAGATGAAGCCGAGGTTGTTGGCCGCGAGCGCGAAGCGCGGTTGCAACTTCAGCGCGTCGGTGAACGCCTCTTCGGCCTCGTCGTAGCGGCGCTCGCGGAACAGCGCCAGACCGCGGTCGTTGGCGCGCTGCGCGGCGACTCTGGGCGCGACGTTGGTGCTCGTCGGCGTGCTCAGCTTCGTGTCGCCACCGTCGAGGTTCTTCACGACGACCTGCACCGCCGCACCCGGCTTGGCCGCCGCGGCCTGGGCCTCGTCGATGCGCTTGTTGAGCTGGCTGGCGGCCGCGTCGAGCTGCTGCGTGTCGCCGCTCAGGCCGTCGCGCTCGGGCGGCAGCGCGAACACGAACTCGCCGCCCTCCGAACCCGGCAAGCTGCCGAACGCCGGCGTCTGGCGGGCGATCGCCGCCACCGCCGGCGCCACGTAGGCGGCGAGCTCGGTGCTGGTGATGACGCCGTCGCCGTTCAGGTCGGCCTTGCCCGACAGCGCCTGCAGCATCGTCCAGGTGAACACCGAATGCCCGCCCGGCCCGTCGTCGGCGACCTGTTGGTCGGCGCCACCGGCGGTGATCATCTGGCGGCCGATGCGCTTGGCGTTGTCGTTCAGGAAGTTGCTGCTGCCGCCGGCCGCGCCACCGCGTGTCAGGCCCAGGCCCGAGTAGCAGGCATCGACCATGAACAGCACGTGCTTCGCCAGCACCGCCTCCGAGACCTCCTGCAATTGCGGCATCGAGACCGCATCAGTCGCCAGATCGTTCAGCGAGGCATCGACCGGGATGATGTAGCCCACGTCGCGCCCGCTCGGCAGCTTGCGCGTGCTGCCGTGGCCGGCGAAGAACACCAGCACGCGGTCATCGCGCTTCACGAGCTGGGGGTTGGCGAGGCGGTCGTTGAGCGCGCGCAGGATGTTGGCGCGCGTCGCCTCGCCGTCGAACAGCGCGGTGACGTTCTCGGGGCGGAAGCCGAAGCGCGTCGTCAGCAGCTCCTGCATCGCGCGCGCATCGCGAACCGCGTGATGGAGGCCGGGCCATTTCGCGTATTGGTCGATACCGATGACGAGCGCGTAGCTGTCGCGGTACAGCGTGTCGCCGCTCGCGGCGAGTGCCGCGGCCGCGGCTTCGGGTGCGACGCGCTTGGACGGGTTGACGATGAACTTGCCGTCGCGCCAGGTCGCGAAACGGTAGCCGTCGGCGACGAGCTGATCCAGCACCGCGGGCAGCGCCTGCACCGTGCGGCCCTGGATATCATGGAACAAGACGACGCCGCGCTGCGCCTTGTCGATCTCGGTCAGCACGCGGTCGGCGATCGACTTGGGCACCGGATCCGCCCAGTCCAGCGAATCGACGCTCCACATCATCGAGCGCAGCTTCAGCGCCTCGACCGTCGCCAGCTTGGCCTCGTTGCGCGAGCCGTACGGGAAGCGAAACAGCGGCGCCGCCGCCGGACGGCCGGTGGCGTCGAGCAGCGCCTCGGTCTCGCTCGCCTCGACGCGCACGGCGTCGTCGCTGAGCTTGGCCATCACGCTGTGGCTGAAGCTGTGGTTGGCGAGCAAGTGGCCGGCGGCGAGCACGCGCTTCGCGACCACGCCGTTCGAGCCGAGCTGCGGCTTGCCCTGCCCATCGAGCTTGCCGAGGTTCTGGCCGAGCTCGAAGAAGATCGCTGGCGCGTCGTAGCGCTTCAGGATCTCGAGGATCGCGTCGGTGTGCTTCGCATGCGGGCCGTCGTCGAAGGTCAGCACCACGGTCTTGGCCGGCAGCGAGGTGCCGAAGATTTCGCGCGCGTCGGCCTCTTCCTTGCCGCCCGGCGCCTGAGTCGTCGGCACGATCGTCGCGTAGTCCTTCAGGATCTGCTCGCGCGAGTACAGCGTCTGCAGCTTCGCGACGTAGTCGGCCCACTTCTCGCGCTTGAGCTCGATGCCGCGCTTGGCGAAGCGGCCGAACACGTCTTTCAGCTCGCGGTCGTAGGCCTGTTCCACCTCGGCCAGCACGACCAGATCCTCGCTGGCGCGCTTGCCGAGCTTCAGGCCGGCGAGCGATTGAGATTGGTTGTAGCGCGATGCAAGTTCGGTGAGAAATTCCTTGAACGCGAGGCGGTCGGCGTCGAACCAGCCGGGCTCGTTCTCGATGCGGTCGAGCAAGGCGTTGAGTGCCGGCACAGTGGCCGCGTCGGTGAGCTGATCGGCCTGCGCCAGCAGATCGGCCTGGCGCTGCTGCAGGTCGTGGAACAGCAGTTGCCCGACGGCGCTCACTGCGCGCCGCTCGGCTGGCTTGAGCGCCTTGTCGCCGCTCATCAGCACGATCATCTGGCGGTGCGCCGCGAGCAGCGCATCGGCGCGCTGCTGCAGTTGGAGCGGGATCGCGACCGGCACGGAGGCCGCCGGCGCCGCTGCGGAAGCGACCACCGCCGCCGCGATCGGTGCCGGCGCCGCCGGCGCGGCAGCCTCGGGCGCGGGGCGCCCGCAGCCCGCCAGCGCGAGCAGCAACAGGCCGGCCATCGGGGTCGTGCGGGGCTTCGAATGCATCGTGGCGATGATACGGGCCGGGTTTCTCCCGGGTATCGGCGCTTGGGCACAATAACGGGTTGGCCTGAAACCGTTCCGCCATGTCGATGCACCACGATGTCTGAAGCGAATACTGTCCTGAGCGCCGCCGAACTGGCCTGCCGCCGGGGTGAGCGCGTCTTGTTCCGCGGGCTCGATCTGGCCGTGTTGCCAGGGCAGATTGTCTGGGTGCGCGGTGCCAACGGCCAGGGCAAGACCAGCCTGCTGCGCCTGCTCGCCGGTCTGGCGCGGCCCGAGACTGGTCGCATCGAGTTCGGTGCCGGCCGCGAGCGCGTTTACATCGGCCACTCGAATGCGCTGAAAGACGATCTCACGGTCGCCGAATCGCTGATGTTCCTGAGCCGCCTGCACGGCTTCGAGACCGGCACGCAAGCGCACGAGCAGGCGCTGCGCCGCTTCGGCCTGCACAGCAGGCGCGCGGCGCCGGTGCGCACGCTGTCGCAGGGTCAGCGGCGGCGCGTCGCGCTGGCGCGCCTGTGCACCGCGCCGGCGACTGCGCTGTGGCTGCTCGACGAACCCTTCGATGCGCTCGACGCCGAGGGCGTGGACGCGCTCAACACGCTGCTCGGCGAACACGCCGCGCGCGGTGGCAGCGTGCTGCTGACCAGCCACATGCCACTGACGCTGACATCGCCAACCCCCATCACCTTTCCATTGAACGAGGCCGCGGCAGCATGACGGCGCTGGTGTTCAGCGCCGTCCTCGGCCGCGACCTGCGGCTGGCCGCGCGCCGCCGCATCGACGTGCTGCTGCCGCTCGCGTTCTTCGCCGTCGCGGTCAGCCTGTTCCCGCTCGGCGTCGGCCCGGAACCGAACACGCTGCGGCAGATCGCCCCCGGCGTGTTGTGGGTCTGCGCGCTGCTCGCCGCGATGCTGTCGGTCACGCAACTCTACGCGGGCGATCAGGCCGACGGCTCGCTCGAACAGATGATGCTCGCCAGCGGCGCCGGCAACGCCGCCGCGCTGCCGGTCGCGATCGCGAAGGCGCTGGCGCACTGGCTGCTTACCGGGTTGCCACTGGTGTTGGTCGCGCCGCTGTTCGGCGTGATGTTCGATCTGAGCGGCCGCAGCATCGCGGCGCTTTGCGCCAGCCTCGCGCTCGGCACGCCGATCCTGAGCCTGCTCGGCAACCTCGGCGCCGCGCTCACGCTCGGCGTGCGCAACGGCGGCGTGCTGCTGATCCTGCTGATCGTGCCGCTGTGCATCCCGGCCTTGATCTTCGGCAGCGGCGCCGTGAGCGCGGTCGAGTCAGGCTCATCGGCACGCGGCCACTTCTCGCTGTTGGGCGCGCTGTTCATCGCCACTGCCTTGCTCGCGCCGCTGGCCACCGCGGCGGCGCTGCGCATCGCCACTGAGTGAATCATGGCAACCCGCTTCTTCACCTTCGCCTCACCGCCGCGCTTTCACGCGCTCGCGGGCCGGCTTGTGCCCTGGTTCTGGGTCGCCGCAGCGGTGCTCGCCGCCGTCGGGCTGTGGATCGGCTTCTTCGAGGCGCCGACCGATGCGACGCAGGGCGACGCCTATCGCATCATCTTCATCCATGTGCCGGCCGCTTGGATGTCGATGCTGCTCTACGTCGTGATGGCGTTCTGGGCCGCGATCGGCTGGGCCTTCAACGCGCGGCTGGCCTCGATGGTGGCGCGCGCGATCGCGCCCACCGGCGCCATGTTCACCTTCGCGGCGCTGTGGAGCGGCGCGCTGTGGGGCAAGCCGACCTGGGGCACCTGGTGGGTGTGGGATGCGCGGCTCACCTCGGAACTCATCCTGCTGTTTTTGTATCTGGGCTACATGGCCCTCGTGAACGCGATCGACGACACCCGCCGTGCCGACCAGGCCGGCGCGCTGCTGGCCGTGGTCGGCAGCGTCAACGTGCCGATCATCTATTTCTCGGTGAAGTGGTGGAACACGCTGCACCAGGGCGCGACGATCAGCGCCACCGCCGCGCCGAAGATGGTCGCGACCATGCTGACCGCGATGCTGCTGATGACGCTGGCCTGCTGGGCCTACGCCTTCGCGGTCGTGTTCACGCGCACGCGGGCCATCATTGCCGAGCGCGAGCGCGATGCGAAGTGGTTGAGCGGAGTGCCCACATGAATTGGGGCAGCGCATCGGCGTTCTTCGCGATGGGGGGGTACGGGCTCTATGTGTGGGGCTCGTTCGGCGTCGTTGCAGTGTGCATGGCGACGGATGCCTTGATGGCGATCAGGCGCCACGGTGCGGCCGAGGCCACGAACAGCGAAAATGATTGACCTATGAAACCTCGCCACAAACGCCTCGCCATCGTCTCCGGAGTCGTCTGCGCCGTCGGCATCGCCGTCGCGCTGGTGCTGAACGCGTTCCAGAGCAACCTGGTGTTCTTCTATTCGCCGACGCAGGTCGCCGAGCACGAGGCGCCGGCCAGCCGCAGCTTCCGCCTCGGCGGCTTGGTCGAGGCCGGCACCGTGAAGCGCGACGGCGTGCATGTCAGCTTCATCGTCACCGACACATCCAAGTCGGTGCCGGTGCGCTATGAAGGCATCCTCCCGGACCTGTTCAAGGAAGGCAAAGGCGTGGTCGCGCAGGGTCAGCTCGAAGGCGGCGTGTTCGTCGCGCGCGAGGTGCTCGCCAAGCACGATGAAAACTACATGCCGCCGGAAGCCGCCGAGGCGCTCAAACGCGCCCAAGCCGGCAAGCTGGCCAACACGATGGCGAAGGACACTGCGAAATGATCCCCGAACTCGGACACTTCGCGCTCTGGCTCGCGCTCGGCGTCGCCGTGGCGATGGCCGTGGTGCCGATGCTCGGCGCGGCACGCGGCCGCGCCGACTGGATGGCCATCGCGCGGCCGGCAGCAGGGCTGCAATTCGCGCTCGTCGCGTTCGCGTTCGGCTGCCTGATCGCCGCCTTCGTCGGCAACGACTTCTCGGTGTTCTACGTCGCCTCCAATTCCAACACCTCGCTGCCGACGCAATACCGCGTCGCCGCCGTCTGGGGCGGGCACGAGGGCTCGATGCTGCTGTGGTTGCTGATGCTCACCGGCTGGGCTTTCGCCGTGGCGCGTTTCAGCCGCCATTTGCCGGCGCCCGTGCTGGCGCGCATCCTCTCGGTGATGGGCATGCTCAGCGTCGGCTTCCTGCTGTTCCTGCTGCTCACGTCGAACCCGTTCGACCGCCTGCCGAACCCTCCGCTCGATGGTCGCGATCTCAACCCGCTGCTGCAAGATCCCGGCATGGTGTTCCACCCGCCGATGCTCTACATGGGCTACGTCGGCCTGTCGGTCGCGTTCTCGTTCGCGGTCGCGGCGCTGATCGGCGGCAACCTCGACAACACCTGGGCGCGCTGGACGCGGCCGTGGACGACGGTGGCGTGGATCTTCCTCACCATCGGCATCGCGATGGGCAGCGGCTGGGCCTACTACGAGCTCGGCTGGGGCGGCTGGTGGTTCTGGGATCCGGTCGAGAACGCGTCGTTCATGCCGTGGCTGGTCGCGACCGCGCTGATCCACTCGCTCGCCGTGACCGAGAAGCGCGGCAGCTTCAAGTCGTGGACCGTGCTGCTCGCGATCCTCGCGTTCTCGCTGTCGCTGCTCGGCACCTTCCTCGTGCGCTCCGGCGTGCTGTCGTCGGTGCACGCGTTCGCGACCGACCCGCGGCGCGGCCTGTTCATCCTCGGCTTCCTGGTGTTCGTGATCGGCGCGTCGCTGGCGCTGTATGCGTGGCGCGCACCCAAGGTCGGTCTGGGCGCGCGCTTCGAGTGGGTCTCGCGCGAGACCTTCCTGCTCGCCAACAACGTGCTGCTGATGGCCGCCTGCGGCGCGGTGCTGCTCGGCACGCTCTACCCGCTGCTGCTCGACGCGCTCGGCATGGGCAAGCTCTCGGTCGGCCCGCCCTACTTCGACACCGTGTTCGTGCCGCTGCTCACGCCGCTGGTCTTCCTCATGGGCATCGGCCCGCTGGCGCGCTGGAAGCAGGCCGAGTTGCCGCAGCTGGTGAAGCGCCTGCGCTGGGCCTTCGGCGCGGCTTTGATCGCGTCGCTGCTGACGAACTGGTGGCGCGGCCAATTGGGGCTCGTCTCGACGCTCGGCCTGATGATGGCGTTCTGGATCGTCGCCGCGCTCGCCACCGATCTCGCCGACCGGCTGCGCCCGAACGGCGTCGTGAAGACCAGCGTGCTGCACCGCGCGCGGCAGATTCCGCGCGCGATGGTCGGCATGATGGTCGCGCACCTCGGGATCGCGGTGTTCATCTTCGGCGTCACGATGGTCAAGAGTGGCGAGATCGAGCGCGACGTGAAGATGGACGTGGGCGACACCACCGAGGTGCTCGGCTACACCTTCACGTTCCGCGGCGTCGAGTCGCGTCAAGGCCCGAACTACCGCGCGGCGCAGGGCACGGTCGACGTCACGCGCGGCGGCGCCAAGGTCGTGACCCTGCATCCCGAGAAGCGCGTCTTCCCGGTCGCCGGTGCGACGATGACCGAGGCCGCGATCGACGCCGGCTTCACGCGCGACCTCTACGTCTCGCTCGGCGAGCCGCTCGCGGGCAACACCTGGATCGTGCGCGTCTACGTCAAGCCGTTCATCAGCTGGATCTGGGGCGGTTGCCTGATGATGGCGTTCGGCGGCTTCCTCGCGGCCACCGATCGGCGCTACCGCGCGAAGGTGCGGCAGTCTCAAGGCGCCACCGACGCGAAGGCCACCGCATGATGAAGAGCCTGCGCTACATCCTGCCGCTGCTCGCGTTTCTGATCCTCGCGGGCTTCCTCGCCCGCGGGCTGAACCTCGATCCGCGCGAAGTGCCGTCGCCGCTGATCGGCAAACCGGCACCGCGCTTCGCGCTCGCGGAACTCGCCGACCCGGCCAAGACCATCCAGCGCGACGACATGCTCGGCAAGGTCTGGATGCTCAACGTCTGGGCCTCGTGGTGCGTGGCCTGCCGCGAAGAGCACCCGCTGCTGGTCGAGTTCTCGAAGCGCGGCATGGTGCCGCTCTACGGCCTGAACTACAAGGACAAGCGGCCCGACGGCCAGGGCTGGCTGGCGCGCTTCGGCAACCCTTACAACGCCTCGCTGTTCGACAACGACGGCCGCGTCGGCATCGACTTCGGCGTCTACGGCGTGCCCGAGACCTTCATCATCGACAAGCAAGGCGTGATCCGCCTGAAGCACATCGGGCCGCTCACGCCCGACGTGATCCGCGAGCGCATCGAACCGATGCTGAAGCAGTTGAATGCGTAGGCTCCTTTGCGCATGGCTGGCGTGCCTCTGCATCGCCCTGCCCGCGTTCGCGAACGACGCCGCGCCCGCGGCTGCCGATCCGGTGCTCGAAGCGCGCATGACGCGCATCGCTTCCGAGCTGCGCTGCCTCGTCTGCCAGAACCAGACCATTGCCGACTCAAACGCCGAACTCGCGCAAGACCTGCGCCGCCAGGTGCGTGAGATGCTCAGCAAGGGCGATGACGACGCCAAAATCATCCAGTACATGACCGATCGCTACGGCGACTTCGTGCTCTACCGCCCGCCCGTCAAGGCCACCACGCTGCTGCTGTGGTTTGGGCCGGCGCTGATGCTGCTGCTCGGCTTCGGCGCGCTCGCGCTGGTGATGCGCCGGCGCGCACGCACCGCGGCGGCGCAGTTTGAGCCCGACGACCCGGCGCTGTTCTCCGATCCACACCAATCCTGATCCCCGCTCACCGATGACCGCACCGCTGCCCGAAGCTCCCGCGCCACGCCCGTCCGCGCGCTTGTTGATCGGCCTCTGCGCCTGCGTGATCGGCCTGGCCGTCGCCGGCTACGCATGGAAAGGCTCGCCCGGATTGAAGCCGGTGGCCGCAGTGCCGGTCGATGCCGAGGAGCAGGCCGCGCGCAAGCAGATCGAAGGCATGGTGGACAAGCTCGCGCAGCGCCTGAAGGAGAAGCCCGACGACGCCACCGGCTGGCTGATGCTGGGCCGCTCGTACAGTGTGCTCGGGCGCTTCGACGATGCGCTACCGGCCTACGCCAAGGCGGTCGCGCTGCGTGGCAACGACGCGGGCATCTTGGCCGACTACGCCGACGCGCTGGCGGTGAAAAACAACGGCCAGGCCACGCCGGAAACCGACGCGCTCGTGGCGCGCGCGCTCGCCGCCGACCCGAAGCACCTGAAGGCGCTGGCGCTCGCCGGCACCTCGGCGTTCGAGCGCGCCGACTACGCCGGCGCGGTGCGTTACTGGGAGACGATGGCGCAGGGCCTGCCGGCCGAGAGCCCCGACACGCCGCGCCTGCAGGCCAGCCTGGCCGAGGCGCGCAAGCGCGGCGGGATTGCGGCGGCGCCATCACTCGCCACGGCAGCTGCCGCATCTACGCCGACGACAGCGGTGGCCGCTGCCGCCGGCACCAGCGTCAGCGGCACCGTCACGCTCGCCCCGGCGCTCGCGGCCAAGGCCAGCCCGACCGACACCGTCTTCATCTACGCCCGCGCGGCGCAGGGCCCGCGCATGCCGCTGGCGGTGTTTCGCGCGCAGGTGAAGGATCTGCCGATCCCCTACACGCTCGACGACAGCATGGCGATGGCGCCGACCGCGAAGATTTCCGGCGCGGCGCAAGTCATCGTCAGTGCGCGCATCAGCAAGTCCGGCAACGCGATCCCGCAGCCCGGCGATCTGGCCGGCGAGTCGGCGCCGGTCGCGCCAGGCGCGAGCGGTATCGCGATCACGATCGGCAGCACGGTCGGTCCCTGATGTCGACGTGGCGATCGGCGACCGCGCCTTGCGGTCGCTCCGATCGTATGGGATAATTTCCCAACTGTTGAATCGAGCCGGTCACCTGTGCTGACCTCACGCACCATCGTTGCCAACGCATGACCAAAAAGGTCGCTCTGCCCGCGTCACCGGACCGCCCGGTGGTGCAACCGAGCGAGAAGCACATCCGACTCGCGCTGCGTGCTGCCGCCGTGCTGATGTCGCCCATCGTGCGGTGGTTGCTCAGGCACGGCGTGTCGTACGGCAGCTTCGCCGACAGTCTGAAGACGGTGTTCGTGAACGTCGCGCGTGAGGAACTGGAGCGTGGTGGATCGAAGGTCACGACCTCCGCACTGAGTGTGCTGTCGGGTGTTCATCGCAAGGACACTCGCGCGCTCGTCGAAAGCGGTGATGGCGCCACTGCCGTCAACGACGGCACGCACAACATCCCGCTGGCCTCGAAGGTCTTCACACGCTGGCTCACCGATGCGGCCTTCCGGGACCAGTCGGGCACCGCCCGGCCGCTGCCGCGGGTCGGCGGCCAGCGCAGTTTCGAATCGTTGTGCACCAGCATCTCGACCGATGTGCATCCGAGGACCGTGCTCGATGAACTGGTGCGGCTCGGGCTGGTGCAGATCGACGAGAACGACGTCGTCGTGCCCGTCGCGGCAGCATTCATCCCGTCGCGAAAACTCGACGAGTTGACGGCTCTCTTCGCGGCCAACATCGCCGACCATGTCGCAGCGGGCACACACAACCTCACGATGGCCGGGCCGAAGTACCTCGAGCAAAGCATCTGGGCCGATGGGTTGAGCGCGGACTCCGTGCAGCACCTGCACCAGGTGTCGCGCAAGGCCTGGGACGAGACCTTACAGATCGTCGTAGGTCAGGCCAGCGAACGGGTCGCCGCGGACGCCGACGGCGACGAGAATCACCGCATCCGCGTCGGTGTGTATTTTTTCAGCGAGCCCGTTGCCGACAGCCCGGGCGAAGCGCCAGCAAGCAGGACGCCGGAGCCCGCCGCGGCGGTGCGCAAGGCCATTGCCCCTGCAAGTGGCAAAGACAGGACACGGAGAACCCCTTGAAAGCACACTCTATCGATCGAAGGGCACTGCGCCTGATCGTCATGGTGATCGGCGCCGGCATCATCGCCTCCTGCGGAGGGGGCGTCGGCTCTGGCGGCACCGGCAACTACGTACATGGCGCTCTCAGCAGCGGAACGATCACCGGCTTCGGCAGCGTCGTCGTCGACGGTACGCGCTTCGACGACAACAGCGCCGCGACGGTAACGGAAGCCGAACCGGGCAAAGACATCGTTGCCGAGACGCGGCTCGGCAACCGCGTCGAGGTGAGCTCGCAGACGATCGGCGCCGCCACGAGGTTCCGCGTCGAGCCCGCCATTGTCGGTTCGGTCTCGGCCCTCACGGCCAATGGTTTCGAGTCGCTCGGGCAGACGGTGCTCGTCAACACCGATGCAACCCTCGGCCCGGTCACCCAGCTGGGCGGCTATGCATCGGCAGCCGATGTGAAGGTGGGCGACACGGTCGAGGTCCACGGCGTGTACAAGGCAACCGGCACGATGCAGTCCGTGCAGGCCACGCGGATCGACAAGCGCACCGACATCCCGACCTTCCTGCGGGTGAGCGGCCTGGTGCAAGCGCTCGGTGGTGCGGGCAACCTGCAGTTCCAGATCGGGGCGCTGACGGTCGACTACAGCGCGGCGAGCATCGCGCCGACGGGCGCCACGCTCGCCGAGGGCGGCGCCGTCACGGTGTTCGCACCGATGGACCATTTCGTCCTTCAGGCCGGCGGGTCGCCGCGCCTGACGGCCACGACGGTGCGGGTGAAGACACTGCGCAGCGGCGGCCTCGACATCTACGCCAGCGGCCTCGTGTCGCAGCTCGACACGGCGGCGCATCGCTTCAAGCTGGACGGGTTGACGGTGAACTACGCGTCGGCCAACGTCACCCCCGCGGGCGCATCACTGACCAACGGCAAGTACGTCCAGGCCCGCGGGATGATAGCGGCCGACGGATCGATGACGGCATCGCTGGTGACCCTGCGCGACGGCAGGAGTCAGCCGGAAGCCGAGCTGAAGGGCACGATCGCGGGGTTCGACGGCACCGCGGGAACGTTCTCGGTGCGTGACGTGCTTGTGACGCTGACCAACGCCACCACGCTCCAGGGTTGCCCGGTCGGCGGGCTTCAGAATGGCCTGTTCGTCGAGATCGAGGGTGCCATGAACGCCACCGGCGTGATCGCGAAGGATGTGCATTGCTCGAACGAGGCCGCGGGCTCCACGATCGAACGCGAGGGCACCGCGAGCGCTGTCGATACGGCGGCGTCGACCTTGACCCTGTTGCGCACCGGCGGCACGGCGGTGCCGGTGTCTTGGAACAGCCTGACCTACTTCGGCGGCGTGACACCGCAGACGCTCGACGGCGCGAAGGTCGAAGTCATCGGCGTGCTGGTGGGTGGCGTGTTGCAGGCTTCGAAGATCAAGCGCGACAACTGATCGCGCCCGGCGGCGTCGTCAGACCGGTTACTGTTTTTCCAGGAAGCGCTGCGCGTCGAGCGCGGCCATGCAGCCGGTGCCGGCGCTGGTG
>CAXTSS010000014.1:0-96421 GCA_964247075.1 uncultured Rhizobacter sp.
ACTTGCATGTGTAAGGCATGCCGCCAGCGTTCAATCTGAGCCAGGATCAAACTCTTCAGTTCGATCTTGATAAATTACTCAAAGAATTGAAGTGAACTTCACTTGCATGAATTTCATTTCTTTTTCAGTGAGCGTTTAAGGTCCATGAGACCTTGAGACTTTGACATCTCTTGGCACTCGCCTTCAAACGCCCACACTTATCGGCTGTTAGTTTTTAAAGAGCTTTGCCTTGCGGCGCCGACGGGTTCTACAACTTCCGTCGGTGGCTGATAGTCGCGTTGTTTTGCAGCTATCAGCTGAGAGAGCGATTCTGACACGTTTTTTCCAAACCTGTCAAACGATCCATCATTTTTCTTCGCTGCCCACGACTGAGTTGCCGCTTTCGCGCCAAGGCCGCTGCAATCAGCGAAGACCGCGACTGTAGCACGTTTTTTTGGGCGCAGTCAAACTGCGCTGCCCCAAACAGCCTCAAGTGTCGGCGGTGGATGCCTGCCGTTGCGACGGTGACAACAATTCCGCCACGCTCAGGCAAGCCTGTTGTGGGTCATCTGCCGTGAGGACGCGTTCGAGATGCGTCGCCCAGCGCTTCGCATCCGTTCGGAGCACGCGCTGCTTGATTGCCGCGATTTGCGACGGATGCATCGAGAAGCTGCGCAGCCCCATCGCCAGCAGCAGCTGAGTGAAGTCGGGATCCCCGGCCATCTCACCGCACACGCTGACTTGCTTGCCGGCGGCGCGCGCCTGTGCGATCACTCGCGCAAGCAGGGCCAGCACTGCCGGATGCCACGGGTCGTAGAGGTGCGCGACCGCCTCATCCGCACGGTCGATCGCCAGCGTGTATTGGATCAGGTCGTTGGTACCCACGGACACGAAGTCGAAGTGGCGCAGGAACGCCGGCAGCATCAACGCGGCGGCGGGCACTTCGATCATCGCGCCGACTTCCACCTGGGTGAACGCCTTGCCCGCTTCCGTCAACTGCTGACGCGCGCGGGCGAGCGCTTCGAGGGTGGCCTTCACCTCGCTCAGATGCGCAACCATCGGAATCAGCAGCTTGACCTTGCCGTGAGCACTCGCGCGCAAAATCGCGCGCAATTGCTGCCTGAACATGCCGGGTTCCGACAGACTCCATCGAATCGCCCGCAGCCCGAGCGCCGGGTTGAGCGCGTGCTCGTGCCGCAGCTCGTTCGCAGACATGCGGTCGAGCGGCTTGTCAGCCCCGATGTCTACCGTGCGAATCGTGACCGGCAGCCCCTTCATCGACTCGACCGCCGCGCGATAAGCCTCGAACTGCTCGTCCTCGCCGGGCAACTCGCCCTCGCGGTTCATGAACAGGAACTCGCTGCGGAACAGGCCGACGCCGACCGCGCCGGCTTCGAGCGCCGCGACAGCGTCACCCGGCATCTCGATATTGGCGAGCAATTCGACGCGCTCGCCATCAAGCGTCACGGCCGGTGTGTGGCGCAGTCGGGCGAGGCGTTCACGGCCGAGCGTGCCCTGCCGCTGCCTGAACCGGTACTCCTCGAGCACGATCGGCGATGGATCGACGATGACGATGCCGGCATCCCCGTCGATCACGATCCAGTCGTCCTGCCGGATGATGCGGCTCGCCTCGCGCGCGCCGACCACGGCCGGGATATCCATGCTGCGGGCGACGATCGCGGTGTGCGAGGTCTTGCCGCCAACATCGGTGATGAAGCCGGTGAACACGCTGCGCTTGAAATGGAGCATGTCGGCCGGTGCGATGTCATTGGCCACCAGCACCAGCGGATCTTCGCCCGCGAAGTCGCGCGCCGGGACGCCCGGCGCCGGCGCGAACGACGAGGCCGGCCCACGCGCCATCGCGCGCAGCAGCCGCTCGACGACCTGCTCCAGATCGGCCTTGCGTTCACGCAGGTACTCGTCCTCCATCTCGTCGAATTGGCGAGCCAGCACTTCGAGTTGCGCCGAGAGCGCCCATTCGGCGTTGTAGTGGCGCTCGCGAATCCAGTGCTTGGTGGCGCCGGTGAGGGTGTCGTCGTGCAGCAGCATCAGGTGCACATCGAGCAGCGCCGAGAGCTCCGCGGGTGCTTCTGCCGGCAGATCGCGCTGCAACGTGCCGAGTTCGATGGCAACAGCATCACGCGCCGCGCGCAGCCGAGCGATCTCCGAGCCGACGCGGTCTTCATCGATGAAGTAGTGCGCCACGTCGACCCGGCTCGACGCGACCAGCACGGCACGCCCGATCGCAACGCCGCGTGACACCGGCAAGCCGAAGACCTGAATGCTCATTCGGCCGATGCTAGCAGTGCACACCGCGGCTTCATACGGGATTTGCCGTGTGTCACGCGCCCTTCACGCGGCGTTCACATCGATGTCATGGCCGGGCGCTGAGGTTCACTGCCCCTCGCCGAACTTGTCGTTGATGAGCGCGGTGAGCGCGTCCAGCGCCGCTTGCTCGTCGACGCCGGTCACTTCGAGTTCGACCACGCTGCCGATGCCGGCCGCCAGCATCATCACGCCCATGATGCTCTTCGCATTGACACGGCGGTCGTTGCGCGTCATGAAGACGTCGCTCTGGAACGTGCCCGCCAGCTTGGTGAGCTTGGCCGAGGCGCGTGCGTGGAGCCCCAGCTTATTGCTGATGGTGATGTTTGCTTTGATCATCGGTACCGGGTTTGAGGGTCTGGTTCTGCGGCCTGGACGTGGCCACCTGCATCACGCCCTGCGTGGCGCCCGACATCGCACGCATCACCACCGCCTCGAGCGGCTCGGCGGCGTAGCTGAGCGAGCGCCACAGCATCGGCACGTTCACGCCCGCGATCACGCGCACCTGCACGCCATCGCCCAGCCGCTGGGCCACGTTGCACGGCGTGGCGCCGAACACGTCGGTGAAGATCAGTGCCTCGGGCGTGCGCACGCGCTCCAACATCTCGCGGGCGAGGGCTTCGACCTCTTCGACCGGCATGTCGCGCGCGACATCGAGGACTTCGAGCGTGCGCGCGCACTCGGGGAAGGTGTGCTCCGCCACCGCCTTCAGCGCAGAGGCGAGCGGGGCGTGGGCAATGATCATGAGTCCGGGCATGGCGGCAAATTATGGGCAGTTCAGGCGGGCAGGTGCCGTTCGGCGGCGGCCGGGCTCTCGGGGCGACACAAAAACCACACATAAGAGAGCGCGCAGCACACTGTCAACAACGCGAAGCTGCCGCGATAGGCCGACAGGGCGCTCCATCCCCGCGCGCGCAGCACGTCGATCGACAGCCCAATGCCCCACTGCAGCGTGAACACGCCCAGAAAGATCAGCAGGTTGTAGGCCGACAGCGCGCGCCCCGCCAACTGCGCCGGCAGCGCCAGCCCAACTGCCGGCTGCGCCAACGCCACCACCGAGCAGGCGGCGCAGAACATCACCCAAACCCACGCGCCGGCACCAGCGCCGAGCATCACTGCGAGCACCAGGGCGACCAGGCTGACGGGCGCGCCGCGCGCAATCAGCCGCTGCGCCGTCCAGCCGCGTGCGTACAAACGCGGCACGATGCTGCCCCAGGACATGAAGCTGATCAGCATCGCGACATTGATCGCGAACAGACCTTCCGCGGCCTGCGTCGGCGTCCAGCCGCACACCTCGGCGAGCCACGGCCCCGCCCACAGCGACTGCACCGCGATCAGCCCGCCGTAGTGGAAGAAGCCCATCGGCGCGAGACGCACGAAGGTCGGATGGCGCCAGACCTCCGCATAGCCGCCGGCCAGCGGCAGCGGCGCCGACGCAGGCACGTCGCGTGGCACGATCCACGCGGTCGCGAGCATACCGAGCAGCACCGCGGTGGCGACGGCCCAGAACAGACCGCGCCAGCCGAGCAGCGGCAGCAGCCACTGCACTGGAAGCGTCGAGGCAACCATGCCGGTCGAGCCGGCCATCAGCATCCACGAGTTCGCGCGCAGCTGCGCGACGGGCGCGAAACTACGCCGATACGCCGTGAGCGGCGCCATCAGGCAGGCGCTCACACCGACGCCGATCAGCGCCCGGGCCAGCGCCAGGCCGATGAAACTGTGTGCGAGCGCAAACGCCGCGCAGCCGATCACTGCGAGGGCGAGCAGCGCGAGCAGCACGCGCTTTGGCCCGAAGCGATCGAGCGCGCTGCCGAGCGGCAGCTGCATCGCCGCGAAGCCGAAGAAGTAGGCGCCTGCGAGCAGGCCGAGGTCACCGGCCGTCAGCCCGAGTTCTGCGGTGAATTGTGGTGCCAGCGTCGCGGTAACTCCGCGCAGCAGCGCCGAGAGAAAGTAGCTGAACGCGAAGACGCCGAAGATGACGGCCGCGGCGCGCGCCGTCAGGCGTGGAAGAGTCGTCGCACCGCTCATGCAGGGAACTTCAACCCGGCAAAGAACACCTGGACCGCCTGCGGCGGCGGCTTTGCGCCGATCACCGTGGCCGAATACACGCGCAGCCCGCGCACGAAGAACGCTGCGTGCTCCTGCACCGCGGCGCCGTCGGGCAACTTGCCCGCCACCGCCACCCGCACTGCCTGCGCGTTCGGCGTCATGCCCTTGATCTGCACGGGCACCGGCGGAGCGGCCACGCCCTGCACGTTCGCCACCGTGCTGGCGCGCCACTCGGCCAGCGTCGGCGAGACCCGCGCCGGGTCGGCCACGTCGAAGAAGCTGACGGCCCAGGTCGCGTCGCCCGCGCTGCACACCAGCATCTGCATCTGCACCGTCGCGCCGGCCAGCACCACCGGGCGCGCGTGGCGGTCGGTGCGGCACGGGAACGTCATGCCGAGCTCGCTGCCATCGGGCACGAACTCGCGCCAGTCGAGCGTGGGCGAACAGGCGGCGCTCGCAGCGACGGCGAGCGCCGCGATCCATCTCAAGGGCCATCTCATCGGGGCATTATCCCGGCGCTGCTCCACAATGTTTGAATGGCGACTTCACCGACCCAAGCCCTCACGGGCGTGCGCGTGCTCGACCTCTCGCGCGTGCTCGCCGGCCCCTGGTGCACACAGACGCTGGCCGATCTCGGCGCCGACGTGATCAAGGTCGAACGCCCGCCGAGCGCGACCAGCAGCGGCGGCGACGACACGCGCGGCTGGGGCCCGCCGTTCTTGAAGGACGGCGCCGGCGCCGACACACAGGAGGCGGCCTACTACCTCGGTGCGAATCGCAACAAGCGCTCGATCACCGTCGACATCGCGCGGCCCGAAGGCCAGGCGCTGATCCACACGATCGCGCTGCAAAGCGACGTGTTCGTCGAGAACTACAAGGTCGGCGACATGGCGCGCTACGGCCTCGATTTCGCGAGCCTGCATGCACTGAACCCGCGCCTCGTCTACTGCTCGATCACCGGCTTCGGCCAGACCGGCCCCTACCGCGAACGCGCAGGTTACGACTACGCGATTCAGGGCATGGGCGGGCTGATGAGCGTGACCGGCCCGTCGCGTGCCGAGATCGCCGACGACGCGAGCGGCGGCGGGCCGCAGAAGGTCGGCGTCGCGGTCGCCGACCTGTTCACCGGCATGTACGCCTGCACCGCCATCCTCGCCGCGCTCAGGCACCGCGACCTGACCGGCCTCGGCCAGGCCATCGACATGGCCCTGCTCGACACGCAGGTCGCAATGCTCGCCAACCTCGGCGCCAACTACCTGACCACCGGCATCGCGCCGCAGCGCATCGGCAACGCGCACCAGAACATCGTGCCGTACCAGGTGTTCGAGGTCGCCGACGGGCACATGATCCTGGCGGTTGGCAACGACAGCCAGTTCAACAAGTTCTGCGAGGTCGCCGGCGCGCCGCAGATCGCGCGGGACGAGCGCTTCGCCCGCAACGCGGAGCGCGTGCGTCACCGCGCCACGCTGGTGCCGATGCTCGCCGCGCTGATGAAGGCGCGCACCCGCGGCGACTGGCTGGCCGCGCTCGAAGCGGCGAAGGTGCCGAGCGGCCCGATCAACGATCTGGCCGATGTGTTCGCCGATCCGCAGGTGCAAGCACGCGAGATGACCGTGCGCGTGCCGCACCCGCTCGCCGGCCAGGTCGATCTGGTCGCGAGCCCGATGAAGTTCTCGGCCACGCCGGTGCAATACCGGCGGGCGCCGCCGCTGCTCGGCGAGCACACGGCCGAGGTGCTGCGGGAGTTCGGCATCGACGGGGCCGAACTCGCCGCATTGCGGCAGGCCGGCGCGGTGTGACTTTCACACACCCTCGTTCCGATGAAATGTGCCCGCCAGTGCTGGCGCAATGCACGCCCGGCGCGGAAACTCGCACCGAACCGATGCTTCACCGCCACCGCCGGATCTTCCCGGCTCACGGCGGGCCGGGGCAGCGCCAAGGAAAGCGAGCATGGACATGTCTGAAATCGGCCCCAAGCCGAGCACGAGCGAGGGCGGCCACCCGATGCCGGCCGGAGGCTCACCCGCCGATCAAGAACGCTGGCACGTTCTGGTGGCTGAAATGGGCGCCGAGATCGCCGCGCCGCTGACGGCGGCGCTCGAACGCATCAACAGCCTCACCAGCACCGGCCGGATCGACAAGCAGGGCCTGCGCGCACTGCGCGAAGAAGTCGAGGCCGCACGCCAGATCGGCATGATCGGCCAGCAGCTGACCCGCTTCGCCTCCGGCCGCCTGCGCCAGAACCACGAACGCCTGCAACTCGCCGATGTGCTCAACGGCACGCTGGCGCATCGTGCCCGCGAGACGCAGGCGCGCGGCATCAACGTCAAGCCATCGCTGAAGCCGGCCGAGGTCATCGTCGATGCCTCGCTTCTGTTCAGCCTGCTCAACACGACGATCGACTGGGCGCTGGCCAACGCCCAGTCGCAGATCGATTTCACGATCGACATCAAGGCCTGGCCCGCGCATGCGCGCCTGAGCTGCCGTTTCGCGCACCGCCAGCTGGACGATCTCGCCGATGGCGCCCGCGCCGTCGCGCCGCGCGGGCTCGATTCGCTCGGTTGGCGCCTGCTCGAGCAGACGGCCTGGACGATGGGCCTCGTCGTCGAGCGCAAGGACGAGTCGCACGTGACCACGCTGATCCTGGAGTTCCCGCGCACCGCCACCACCGCGATCGCCGGCGTGAGCACCCTGGAGATCAACGACGGCTTCTCGCCCTCGACCAACTCCCAGCCGCTCGCCGGCAGCCATGTGCTGGTGATCTCGGCACGGCGCGAAATGCGCGTGCTGATCCGCGACGCGCTGCGCAACATGAGCCTGATCGTCGATTTCGTGAACTCGGTCGACGAAGCCACGGCCTTCTGCCGCGAAGGCCTGCCGCATGCCGTGGTGATCGAATCGATCCAGGCCGGGGCGCGCTTCGAGCACTTCCGCGAGGAGATTCAGGCCGAGGTGCCCGACTTCGCCTTCATCGAGATCGTCGAGGAAGGCGCCACGTTCGAGATGTCGGGCTTCAGCGGCTCGACGATGGCGCGCGTCGGTCGCGACGTGCTCGCCACCTCGCTGCCGTCTGCGCTGTTGTTCGAACTCTCGAAATCCGTCTGACCCACGTCACCGCAGCGAGCCGAACACCTTTCTCAGGATCGCGCTGCCGGTGCCGATCGGATCCTTGCGGATCTTGCGTTCCTCCTCGCCGATCATCAGGTACAGGCCGTCCAGCGCCTTGCCGGTGATGTAGCTCTGGATGTTCGATTCGTCCTTGCTCACCAGCCCGAGCGACGCGACCTGACCGGCGACCTTGTTGTACTTGTCGGCGAGCGAGACCTTCTCGGTCGCCCGCGTCACGATCGGCAGGAACTTGATGGCCAGCGGCGCGCGGGTCTTGTCGGCGAAGAATTGCGTCGCCGAGTTGTCGCCGCCGGTGAGGATCTGACGGCCGTCCTCCACGCTCATCGCTCTCACCGCCCTCACCAGCAGCGCCTTGGCCTCGGGCACCGCAGCCTCGGCGGCACGGTTCATCGCCGTCACGAGTTCATCGACACGGCGCTGCTGCCCGGTGTACTTCAGCACCTTCGCCGCCTCGCGCAGGTAGCCGGGCAACTCGATGCGCACCTTCGGGTTGTCGAGGAAGCCGCCATTGCGGCCGAGCAGCCCCACGGCGGCGACCGCGCCGCGCTCCAGCGCCGCGCGCACGCCGAGCGCTGCATCGCCCTCGGTGACGTCAGCAGCGTGGACGCTGAGCGCCCACGAGCCACCGAGGCCGATGAGCCCTGACGTAAACTTTCGACGCTGCATGAAAGACTCCTCTTGAACATCGTCCGACTTGCGATTGCCGGCATTGTCGCTCTGGCCTTCAGCGTGGGCGGTTACCTTGCGTATGCGAGGGTCGGCGCCGGCAATACCGCACCGAACGTCGGCTACACGTTGCTCGACGGCAGCACGTCCACGACCGATCAGCTGCGCGGCAAGGTCGTGCTGGTGAACTTCTGGGCCACCGACTGCGCGCCCTGCGTGCACGAGATGCCTCTGCTCGTCGCCACGCATGAGAAGTTCAGGGCGCGCGGCTACGACACGCTGGCGGTCGCGATGAGCTACGACCCGCCGGCGCTGGTGATCGCCTTCGCCGAACGCCGCAAGCTGCCGTTCGGCGTCGTGATCGACAACACCGGCGCCGTCGCGAAGAGCTTCGACGCGGTGAGGGTCACGCCCACAAGCGTGCTGATCAACCGGCAGGGCGAGATCGTCAAGCGCTTTGTCGGCGAGGTGGACATGCCAAAGCTGCACGCGCTGGTCGAGAAGCTGCTCGCCGAAAGCTAGCGCGGCCAGAAGTACCACGCGAACCAGATCGCGAGCGCGATGAAGACCGCACGCACCGGGTTCGTGCCGGCGCTGAACAGCGAGCCCCAATCGAATTCCTCGTCGAGCCGGCTGCGCTTCTGAGCATCGGCCTGCATGTCGGCGACCCACTCGCGGCGCCGCGGCAGATCGGTGCCGAGCGCATCGAGCCGGCGCTTCACGACCTCGGGCGCCGGCTTGGCGGCGTGCGCCTTCAATGCCGCGGCCAGTTCGTCGACGCGCGCGTGCGCCTCGGCAAGCCGGCTCACCGCGAGCGTCGCGCCGCAATGCGAGCAGCTCAGCCACTGGCCCGGTGGCAGCGCGGCACCGCAGGCGCCGCACTGCATCGCGGCCTGCTGCGCGCTCGCCTGATGCACCGCATGCGGCGCGAGCGCGCCCTCGGGATCGAGCGCCCGCGCAAGACGCGCCACGTCGAGCAGGTTGGGAACGGAGCGGCAATACGGGCACAGCTCGTCGTGCAGCCCGACCGCCGCGCCGCAGTTCACGCAATCGATGCGGCCGGTGCCGGCGAGCAGCTGGTTGCGGTCCGCCAGCGACATCGGCCGCAGCAACCCCTTCTCCTGCAGGAACTCGCCGAACGACTGGTACGCGCCGTGGCGATTCGCCAGACATGCGAGCTGCAGCGACTGACCCCAGCGCGTCTGGTTGTGCACCACCGACACACCACGGCTGCATCGCGGGCAGCGCACGTCGGGTCGCAACACCTCGTGCGGCTGGCCTTGCGATTGCGCCATCTGCCCGATCAGCGCCAGCAGCGCCGGGCCGCCCAGCCGCGCGCTCTCGGTCGAATCGAACCAGACCAGGTGGCACGCCGCGCACAGGTCGAGTTCGACCGGCAGGCCGTAGTGGCTCGGCAAGGTGACGCGCTGCATCGTCGCGCGGCAGTTGCCGCACTGCAGCGCGGACTCGACGAACGGCGTCTTGAAGGCGGACACGCGCGCCTTCGCTCGTCGCTTGGGTTAAACCGCGCTGGGTGCCAGGCCTGCGGCCTCGGCCTGCTTGTCGGCGTGGTAGCTGGATCGCACCATCGCGCCGACGGCCGCGTGCGTGAAGCCCATCGCCACGGCCTCGCGCTCGAACATTTTGAAAGTGTCGGGGTGGACGTAGCGCTTCACCGGCAGGTGGTGGCCGCTCGGCGCGAGGTACTGGCCGATCGTGAGCATGTCGATGCCGTGTTCGCGCATGTCGCGCATCACCTGCAGGATCTCGTCGTCGGTCTCGCCCAGGCCGACCATCACGCCGCTCTTGGTCGGCACGCTCGGTGCGAACTCCTTGAAACGCTTCAGCAGGTTCAGCGAGTAGGCGTAGTCGGAGCCCGGCCGCGCTTCCTTGTACAGGCGCGGCGTGGTTTCCAGGTTGTGGTTCATCACGTCCGGCGGCGCGGCCTTCAGGATCTCGAGCGCGCGGTCCATGCGGCCGCGGAAGTCGGGCGTCAGGATCTCGATCTGCGTGGCCGGCGAAAGCTCGCGCGTCTTCTGGATGCACTCGACGAAGTGGCCGGCGCCGCCGTCGCGCAGATCGTCGCGGTCGACGCTGGTGATCACGACGTAGCGCAATTTCAGCGCCGCGATCGTCTTCGCCAGATTCAGCGGCTCGTCGGCGTCGAGCGGGTCGGGCCGGCCGTGGCCGACGTCGCAGAACGGGCAGCGCCGCGTGCACTTGTCGCCCATGATCATGAACGTGGCCGTGCCCTTGCCGAAGCATTCACCGATGTTCGGGCACGAAGCTTCTTCGCAGACCGTGTGCAACTTGTGCTCGCGCAGGATCTGCTTGATCTCGTAGAAGCGCGTGCTCGGCGAGCCCGCCTTGACGCGGATCCAGTCGGGCTTCTTCAGCGTTTCAGCCGGCACGATCTTGATCGGGATGCGCGAGGTCTTGGCTTGCGACTTCTGCTTCGCGGTGGCGTCGTAGGTGGTCATGGAAGGTTCGGTTCGCTCAGGGGCTCAGGTGCGTCGCGAGCCGGGTGGCGAGCACCTCGGCCGCCTCGTTCCAACCCACCTGAACCCCGATTGTAGAAAGGTCCACGGTCTGCAGCCCGGCATAGCCGCACGGGTTGATGCCGGCGAAGGGTTGCAGGTCCATCGCCACGTTCAGCGCCACGCCGTGGTACGTGCAGTGGCGGCTGACCTTGATGCCCAAGGCGGCGATCTTGCCCAGGCCCTCGAACGGGTCGAGGCGCGGCCCGGTCAGCGCCGCGTGGCCGAACGGGTCGGCCAGCCGCACGTAGATGCCAGGCGCCCCCGCGACGCGGTGGCCGGTGACGCCGAAGTGCTGCAGGGTCCGGATCAGCGCCTGTTCCAGCCGGTAGACGTATTCCTTGACGTAGATGTCGAGACGCCGCAGGTCGATCAGCGGATACGCCACCACCTGCCCCGGCCCGTGGTAGGTGACCTGCCCGCCGCGGTTGGTCTGCACGACAGCGATGCCGTGCGCATCGATCACATGTTCCGGCTTGCCGGCCAGGCCTTGCGTGTAGACCGGCGGGTGCTCGCAGACCCAGAGCTCGTCCGGCGTGTCGGTCGTGCGCGCCTCGGTGAAGGCGCGCATCGCGGCCATCGTGGGCGCGTAGGCGGCGCGGCCGAGGCGATGAATGGCCGCGGTCACAGCACCATCTTGACCATCGGGTGCGTGCTCAGCGTGCGATACAGCTCGTCGAGCTGCTCGCGGCTGGTGGCGGTGACGGTGACGGTCACGCCGAGGTACTTGTCGCCCTTGCTCGCACGCAACTCGACGGTGGAGGCATCGAACGCCGGGTCGAACTTCTCGGCGATCAGCGTGATCGCGTGGACGAAGCCATCGACGTTCAGCCCCATCACCTTGATCGGGAAGCTGGACGGGTACTCGATCAGCGATTGCTCGGGTGGGATCTCTTGCATCTCTGGGCTCACATCGATTGCGCGGCCTTGGCGCGCTGATACGCCTGGAACAGCTTCGCGTAGACCGGCCCGGGCTTGCCGCGCAGCGCGCCGTGGCCGACGGGCTGGCCGTCGAGCGAGGTCACGGGCAGCACCTCCTTGGTGGCCGAGCTCAGCAGCAGTTCGTCGGCCGAGAACACGTCGCTCTCGGCGATCGGGCGCAGGTTGTAGGCGATGCCGATGTCCTCGCACAGTTCGCGGATCAGCTCGTAGCGGATGCCTTCGAGGACATGCTCGCTCTTCGGCGGCCCCAGCACCGCGCCTTCGTGCACGACCCAGACGTTGCTCGCCGCCGCCTCGGTGAGGTGGCCGTCGCGGAACATGATGGTCTCGATCGCGTTGTGGTCGGCCGACATCTGTCGCGCCAGCACGTTGCCGAGCAGCGAGGTGCTCTTGATGTCGCCGCGCTCCCAGCGAAAGTCGCGCGCCGTCACGCAGGCCACGCCGGCATGGCGCTGCTCGGGGGTGGCCGGCTTCATCACGCTGCACATCATGAAGACCGTGGGCGGCACATCGGGCGGCATCACGTGGTCGCGCAGCGCCACGCCGCGGGTGATCTGGATGTAGACGAGCTGGTCGGGGCCCATGCCGCGCTCGACCAGGCTGCCGAGCAGCTTGCGGCAGCGCTGCAGCCACTCCTCGCGCGTGTGCGGATTGCGGATGCGCAGCTTGGCGAGGCTGCGGTCGAGCCGCGCCAGGTGCTCGTCGAAGCGGAACAGCTTGCCGCCATAAGCCGGCACGACCTCGTAGATGCCGTCGCCGAAGACGAAGCCGCGGTCGAGCACCGAGACCTTGGCGTCGCACAGCGGGCCGTATTCACCGTTCAGGTAGCACAGCGTGTCGGGCAGGGTCTGCATGGCGGCACCTCCGGAGTCAGACGCCGCCGGGCCGCCCCAAGGCGGCTGAGCGCCCCCTCGGGGGGCAGGAGCGAAGCGACGTGGGGGTTGTCATCTCAAAGCGAAGACTACTTGATCCACAGGCGGATCGCATCCCAGGCGCGGCCGAAGATGCCGGCCTGTTCGACCGGCTCCAGCACCACCAGCGGCACATCGACCACCGCCGCACCCGAGGCTGTCGTGACCTTGATCGTGCCGACGCGCTGGCCCTTGGTCAGCGGCGCGACGAGCGGGTCGGTGCGCTCGATCTTGGTCTGCAGCTTGCCGCCCTCGCCCTTTGGCACGCTGACGAAGAGGCCGCCGGCGGCACCCAGCTTGGCTTCGTTGGCCTTGCCCTTCCAGACGGGCGGCGTCGCGATCGGCTTGGTGTCGTCGAACAGGCGGATCGCGTCGAAGGCCGCGAAGGCCCAGTTCAGCAGCTTCTGGCTTTCGCCGGCGCGCGCTTCCATCGAGGTGGTGTTGAGCACCACCGTCAGGATGCGGCGCTTGCCCGGGCCGGTGCCGCTCGCGCCGAGGTTCGGAAATTCGCGCTGCGCGGTCGCGATCAGACAGTAGCCGGCGGCGTCGGTGTAGCCGGTCTTCAGGCCATCGACCGACGGATCGCGCCACAGCAGCAGGTTGCGGTTCGGCTGCTTGATGTTGTTGTAGGCGTACTCCTTGATCGAGTAGTAGCGGAAGAACTCCGGGTAGTCGCGGACGACGTGCGTGGCGATCACCGCCAGGTCGCGCGCGGTGCTCTTGTGCCCGGCTTCGGTGAGGCCGGTGACGTTCTTGAACACGGTGTTCTTCAGGCCGAAGGCCGCGGCCTGCCGGTTCATCATGCCGACGAACTGCTCCAGCGTGCCGCCGACGGCCTCGGCCAGCACCACCGCCGCGTCGTTGCCCGATTGCACGATCTCGCCCTTGAGCAGCTCGTCGACGGTCGGCGTCATCGTCGTGTCGATGAACATCAGCGAGCCGCCGGCCTTGCGCTCGTCCCACGCGCGCTTGGAGACCGGCAGCTTCTGATCGAGTGCGAGCTTCTTGTCGTGGATCGCCGCGAAGACCACGTACAGGCTCATCAGCTTGGTCAGCGAGGCCGGGTCGGCGGCCGTGTCGGCCTCGCGCGAGGCGAGCGTCTGGTTGCTGGTCAGGTCGAGGACGAGAAAACTCTTCGCGGCGACCTCGGGCGGCACCAGCGGCTGGGCCCCGGTGTTGGTGACGCCGGCCATCAGCAGCAAAGACAAAGCGAAAGCGAACAAGCGATTCATGGGGTATCCGGTGAGGCAAAAAAGGTAAGACACAGGGGTGCGATGCCCGCGACGACGCGAGGCATCAGAGCGGCATGCGCGGCGTCAGTTCCTGCACGACGACGTTCTTGAGCAAGCCGAGTTGCCCGTGGAAGAAATGGCCGACGCCGGGAAAAACGATGACCGGCAGCGATTGCGGCCGCGCCCACGCGAGCGTGGCGGCGAGCGGCACGACATCGTCGGTCTCGCCGTGGATGACGAGGCTGTTGGACGGCACATCGGCCATCGGCTGACGCTCGGTGGACGGGCCGACGAGCACCATGCGCTGCGGCTTCGCGCTGTCGGCCAGCCGCGTCGCGGCCTGCGAGGCCACATAGGCGCCGAACGAGAAGCCGGCGAGCATGAACGATGCGTCCGGGAACGCCGCGATCACGGCGAGCGCATCGTCGATCTCGCCGACGCCGTCGTCCCACGCGCCAGCCGATGCGCCGACGCCGCGAAAGTTGAAGCGCACGCTGCGCCAGCCGAGCGCGACGAACGCGCGCGCGAGCGTCTGCACGACCTTGTTGTCCAGCGTGCCGCCGTGCTGAGGGTGCGGGTGGCAGACGACAACGGTGCCGCGCGGCGCGCCGGCGGGCGCGTCGATCGCGCATTCGATAGCCCCGGCCGGGCCGGCGATCGTCTGGCGCGCGGTGCTCGAATTCATCAGCGGCCGACCGTCGGCGGCAGCAGCAGCCGCTCGACGACCTTGCCGTTCTTGAGGTGCGAATCGACGATCTCGTCGATGTCGGCCTGGTCCACGAAGGTGTACCAGACCGCCTCAGGGTAGACCACCGCGACCGGCCCGCCGGCGCAGCGATCGAGGCAGCCCGCCTTGTTGACGCGCACACCGCCGGGGCCGGCGAGCTTCTCGCCCTTGACGCGCGATTTGCAATGGTCGAAGCCGGCTTGCGCGCCTTGCAGCGCGCAGGCGTCCTCACCGTTCTCGCGCGTGTTCAGGCAAAAGAAGATGTGCCGTTCGTAGTAACTCATGGCGGCATTTTAGGTGGCACGCTCTCGGCGGGTTCTTCCGCGGCGCCGAGCCGCGCCAGCAGGTAGACGATGGCCGCATAAGGCCACAGCCAGCCGACCCAGCGCGCCGCGCCGTGGAAGCGGATGAAGCGGCCCTGCTCCCAGAGCTGCAGGCTCTGCGCGAAATACGGATCGGCCGGCGCTTGCGTCACCACGGTCACCAACGCCGTCAACACGATCAGCCCGACCCCCGCGGCGGCGCGCCCAGGCACCGCGCTCAGCAGGCTCGCCAGCAGCGCGCCGAGCGCGAGCGCAGCGAGCGCCTGCGGCGTGCTCCAGGCCAGCATGTGCTGCGGATTGAAGTTCAGCGCGGTCGAGAGCGTCGTCGCGACGCAGCCGAGCGCCGCGGCGCCGAGCACCAGGATGACCCGGCGCCAACCCGGGCGCACGATCGAAAAGGCAATCATGCACGGCGCCAGCAGGCCGAGCGCGATCAACGCGAATTCGCCGCCGGGCGACAGCGCGGTGCGCTCCAGATCGGCATCGGCCCAACCCTCGATCCATGGCGCGATCGAGGTGCCGTCGACCCAGTTCGCCAGCGCCTCTTGAACCCGCGCCAGCACCTGGCCCTGCGCGAGCGGCACCGGCAGCGGGAACAGCAGCCCGACGGGCCACAGCAACAGCAGCGCGATGCCGCCGGCACTGCGCCCGATGAACCAGCGATCGCGCGCCAATTGCCAGCGCTCGATGCCGCCGCGCACGTGCACCGACCAGCCCAGCAGCGCACCCACGCAGGTACCGACGGCGTTCGTCGCCAGATCCACATTCGAGGCGACGCGCTGCGGCAGGAAGTTCTGCAGGAACTCCATCGCCAGTGACAACCCAATGCCGGTCGCACAGGCGATCAGCAGCGCCGGCCGCATGCGCACGCCACTGCGCACCAGCGCGCCGAACACGAGGGCGCCGAACGGGACATAGCCGATCACGTTGATGACGAGGTCGAACCACGTCCACCAGTGCGGCCATCCGAGCACCAGGAAAGCGAGCGGCGAGACCCCGGGCATGCGCCAATCGTTGAACGGGTACAGGCTCGCGTAGGCGATCAGCGCCGCGTACAGCCAGGCCAGCGGTGCGGCGGAGCTGCGGTGGCGGGCCATGCGGATTGCCGGTCAGGGCCTAGAAAGGCTTGACGACCACCAGCACGACGATGGCGGCGAACAGCAGCACGGCCGACTCGTTGAAGACGCGGAACCAGCGCTCGCTGCGCTTGTTCTCGAACTGCTCGAACGCGCGCAGCAACGCGCGGCACGCATGGTGGTAACCGATCGCCAGCACGACGAGAAACAGCTTGGCGTGCAGCCAGCCGCCCTTGATGCCGTAGCCCAGCCACAGCCACAGCCCGAAGCCCAGCGCCGGAATCATCAGCAGGCTGCTGAAACGGTAGAGCTTGCGCGCCATCATCAACAAGCGCTCGCGCTCCGCATGGCTGTCGGACGGCACCTGCGCGAGGTTCACGAACAGGCGCGGCAGATAGAACAGGCCGGCGAACCAGCTCGCGACGAAGACGATGTGGAGGGCTTTGATCCAGAGCATCGAGAGATTATGGTCGGCACAAAGAAAAGCCCCGGCTCTGGGCCGGGGCTTGAAATGCCTTAACGCTGTCATCACGGTCAGGCACCTGCTCAGGGAGGAAAAGCAGGGAACGACGACCTTGCGGCTATCATTCATTTTCTACTTTAGCAGATGCTGTGCGTTTTGCTACTTCGGCGCGACCGCACGACGAGCCATGCACATCCCGCCGCCCTACCCCGCCAGCCGCCCGCGCCGCCTGCGCCGCGATGCCTTCACCCGCGCGCTGGTGCGCGAGCACACGCTGCAATCATCCGACCTGATCCTGCCGGTGTTCGTGTTGGCCGGTCAGGGCATCACGCAGGACGTGGCCTCGATGCCCGGCGTGCAACGCCTCACGCTCGATCGGCTGTTGCCGGTCGCCGACGAATGCGTGCAATTGGGCATCCCGGTGATGGCACTGTTCCCGGTGATCGATTCTGCGCTGAAGACCGAGGACGGCCGCGAGGCGCTCAACCCCGACGGCCTGATCCCGACCGTCGTGCGCGCGCTGAAAGACCGCTTCCCCGGCCTGGGCGTGATGACCGACGTGGCGCTCGACCCGTTCACGAGCCACGGCCAGGACGGCCTGCTCGATGCGACCGGCTACATCCTGAACGACGCGACCGTTGCCGTGCTGACGCAGCAGGCGCTGACGCAGGCCCGCGCCGGCGTCGACATCGTCGCCCCCAGCGACATGATGGACGGCCGCATCGGTGCGATCCGCGCCGCGCTCGAATCGCACGACCTGATTCACACCCGCATCATGGCCTACAGCGCCAAGTACGCGAGCGCCTTCTACGGCCCGTTCCGCGATGCGGTCGGTTCGGCCGGCAACCTCGGCAAGGCCGACAAGAAGGTCTACCAGATGGACCCGGGCAACAGCGATGAAGCGCTGCGCGAAGTCGCCCTCGATCTTGCCGAAGGCGCCGACATGGTGATGGTCAAGCCCGGCATGCCCTACCTCGACATCGTGCGGCGGGTGAAGGACGAGTTTCGCGTCCCGACCTTCGCCTACCAGGTCAGCGGCGAGTACGCGATGCTGAAGGCCGCGGCGCAAAACGGCTGGCTCGCGCACGACGCGGTGATGATGGAAAGCCTGCTCGCGTTCAAGCGCGCCGGCGCTGATGGCGTGCTCACGTATTTCGCACTAGAAGCCGCGCGCCTGCTCAAGAATGCCTGAGCCGATGCGGGTCTTCCACGTCCAGGGCGACCAGTTCACCGAACTGCCCGCGCTGCCCGAAACGGCGCCTGAAGGCGGGTACCTTTGGATCGGCATCGCGCGCGGCGAGTTCGAGGCGCAAAGCGCCGCCGTGCAGGCTGCGCTGCAACGCTGGACCGGCGGCCAGCTCGTCGATCTGCACGTGTCCGATCTGCTGAACAGTCAGCTGCCTTCGAACTTCGACTACACCTCGTGGTACGACCTGCTGGTGTTTCGCCGGCTCGTCGCGGGTGTCACCGCGGCCGACGCCCCGGCGACACAGATCGACACCAGCCCGGTCGGCTTCGCGGTGTTCGACCGCGTGCTGCTGACGGTACATCCGGCCGATTGCCTGGTGCGCGAGTTTTTCGCGACACGCTTGCAGCAGCAGCAAAGCGCGGGCGCTGAAGCGCGCGCCGGCACGCGCGTGCCGCCCAGCCCGGCCGACCTGGCCTTGCGCATGGTCAACTTCATGGTCGACAGCTATCTGGAGTTGCGCCGGCGGCTCACCCGGCAGCTCGATCAGCTGCAAAAGGATCTGTTCGACGCCAAGGGCGGCTACGGCAGCTGGAAATCCGTGCTCGACGTGCGCAACAACCTGCACCTGCTCGAAGACACCTGCGAAGACCAGCGCGCCGCGATCACCGAGTGGATCGACGCGCAGGACGAGTTGCCACCTGCCGACGCCCCCGCCGTGCTGCGCGAGCGCGAGCTGCTGCGGGTGCGCTCGCGCGACGTGCAGGAGCACATCGAGCGCGTGCTCACGCACGTGCGGCGCCTCGAAGCCATGGCCGAGAACGCGGTGCAGATGCACTTCTCGGCACAGAGCCATCGCACCAACGAGATCATGCGCACGCTGACCGTGCTGACGGCGATCTTCATGCCGCTCAACCTCGTCACCGGCTTCTTCGGCATGAACTTCGAAGGCCTGCCGCTGATCCACAGCGCGCGCGGCTTCTGGATCATCTTCAGCATGATGGGGGCGCTCGGCCTGGGCTTGAGCTGGTTCTTCTGGCGCAAGCGCTACCTGACGCGGACGCGCTAGGGCTGGCCGACGAACAAGTACACCGACTGGCGCCGGCCATCGGCGCGGCCGTAGGCGAGGTAGACCGGGCCGAGCGGCGTGTCGAGCGCGAAGTAGAGCGATGCACCGTGGCGCAGCCCGCTGCGATTCGCGCCTGTCACCGAATCGCCGATGCGGCCAACCTCGTACGAGACGCCCAGATAGGCGCCGTCGAGCAAGCCCGGCGCGCTGACCCGGTAGTTGTAGATCAGACGCCCGAAGCTCATCTCCTGCCCGATCAGCTCGCCGGTGCGATAGCCCGACAGCTGCAGGAAGCCGCCGAGGCTGAACAGTTCGTACGCGGGGAGGTCACCGCTGCCGAGGCTCTTCGCGGCGCGCACACCGACCTGGAGCGAGTGCGCGCCGCTGGCGAGCGCCAGATCGACGCTGCCGGAGGCCTTGGTGTAATCGTCGGTCGCGCCGAAGCGCGCGCGCGACGCATAGACCTGCACGTCGGCCGAGTAGCCCGAGCGCGGGAAGCGCAGGTTGTCCAGCGTGTCGAGCCGCAGCCTCCCCTGCAGACCGCCCATCTCGATCGGTGGCACGATCAGCGAGCCCGACACCGTGCTCGTGTCGGTGAGCAACTTCAGCCGCCCGCGGTTGACACCCAGCCGGACCTCGCCGCTGGTGCCGATCGGCATGCCCAGATCGAAGCCGATGCCGTAGGTGGCGCGCCGAAAGCGCGCGAGCCGGTTGCCGTCGTCGTCATAGATGTCGAACGGATCGCGCGCCGTGTCGGCGCGCAGCGCGACGAAGACGCGCTGGGCCGGCGTCAGCGGCTGGTAGAACTCGGTCGCGAGCCGGTCGGCGTGGCCGATCTGCAGGTCGTTGCGCCACTCGCCGCCCAGGCTGTTGAGCAAGGCCCAGCGGTGCGTGGCGATGAGCGTGAAGAACGAGTCGCCGCTCAGGTCGGAGGACAACCCCAGGCCGAAGCGCAGGTAATTCGGGCCCCACGATTTCTCGACCACGTCGGCGGTCAGCACGCGGCCCTTGGCGGGATCGTCGGCGATCGAATAGCTGACGCGCTCGAAGTCACCGAGCGCATAGATGCGTTTGATGTCGTTGTCCGCGACCTTCGGATCGAACGCCTGCCCGGCCTGCGTCTTCATGCGCGCGACGATCACCTCCGGGTTGACGAGTTGCGTGCCGGTGACGCGGACCGCGTCGATGCGCCCCGGCAGCGCGGCCGGCTCGGCCACCCGTGCGCCGTCCCACGCGGCCCATGCCTCGGGCGGGATGCTGTAGCGCGCGAGGTCGAGCGCAGCGACCCGCGCCGCTTTCTCGCCCGCGACGGCGGCTTCGGCGAGGCGGTCGAAATCCGCGGTCTCGACGGTGCCGAGATCGGGCGTGATCAGCACGTCGCGCGGGCCCAGTTCCTTCAGCGATTGGTTGACGTTGGTGGCGGTCAGGATGCGCGAGATCTGGTCCGTCACGGTCAGGATGCCGGAGAGCTCCTTGCGCGTGCGCAGTGGCGTGCCGATGTTGATCGCGATGATCACGTCGGCGCCCATCGCGCGTGCCACATCGACCGGCAGGTTGCGCGACAGCCCGCCATCGACGAGCACGCGACCGTCAAGCTCGACCGGATCGACGACCGCCGGGATCGCCATGCTCGCGCGCACCGCAACCGCGAGGTTGCCGCTGCCGAGCACAACCATCTCCGAGGTGGTGAGGTCGGTCGCGACGGCGCGGAACGGAATCGGCAGCCGGTCGAAATCGGTCACGCGCTGGCGCGCGGTGAGCTGGCGCAGCACGGCCTCGATCGAGACGCCGGCAACCACGCCCTTGGGCAGCGCGATGCCGCCGTTCTTCAGGCCGATCTCGGGGCCGATGTAATTGACCGCGTCGTTGATCTTGTTGCGCAGCGGCACCTCGCCGCGATCGACATCGCGGAACAGCATCACGGTGCGCAGCCCGCTCATCTCGTCGACGATCTGCGGCAGCGGCATGCCGCTCGCATACGCGGCCGCGATGATCGAGCCGGCGCTGGTGCCGACGATCACGTCGACCGGCACATGCAGCTCTTCCATCACCTTCAGCACGCCGAGGTGCGCGCCGCCGCGCGCACCTCCGCCGGAGAGCACGAGCCCGATGCGCGGGCGTGTCGGTGCCGACGCGGCCGCGGCACTCGCCGCGATGCACAGCGCGACGACGAATCGCAGCGCCGTCATTTGCGGTACGGGTCGGCGAAGCCGAGCGCACGCATCAGCGCGGTCTCGCGCGCTTCCATCACGCGCGCCCCGGCATCCGTTTCATGGTCGAACCCTTGAGCGTGCAGCGTGCCATGCACCAGCATGTGGGCGTAGTGCGCAGCGAGCGGGATGTTCAGCTCGCGCGACTCGCGCTGCAGCACCGGCGCGCACAACACCAAGTCGGCGCTGACAACCGGTTCGCGGCTGTAGTCGAACGTCAACACGTTGGTCGCGTAGTCCTTCGCGCGGTAGTCGCGGTTCAGGGCCTGCCCTTCCTCGGCGTCGACGATGCGCACCGTGATCTCCGCGGGCGACTCGAGCGCGGCGCGTATCCAGCGGGCGACCTTGTGGCGCGGGAGCAGCAAGCGATCGGTCGGGTCGGCGAGCTGCAGCGAGAGGGTGAGCGGTGGGCGCGCGGTAGCCATGTCAGTGGTGTGGGGCTGCCGACGCAGCCGGAAGTCGGCGCGGCAAGGCCGAGGCGGACGGGCACACACGCGCAGCGGCGGCGCCCTTCGCTGCGCTGCGGGTTCCTTGCGCTTCTCGCTCCGCGGGGCGGCTGCGATGGCTTCGCAGTGCCGCTGAACGCGGCACTCCATAAATCCTTCTCGCCGGTCTGCCGGGTACGGCAGACTTCCCCCGCTGCGCTGCGATGCTCAGCGCCGCCCATGCGCGTGTGTGCCCGTCCGCCCCGGCCTTGGACCCAGCCGTGGTTCTTCCCTTGGAAGAGCACCGCGGGTTGTCCGCATGGCCGTGGGTGGGTGCGCGCTGGCGGGCATGGGAAGCGCCGAGGAGCGCACGGCGGGTGAGGTCGCCCCGCGCAGCGGGGTCGGCGAGGACTGTTTGAGCACCGAGGGCCGCAGGCCTGAGGGCGAGTTCCGCAGCCGCCTCATCCGACCGAGCACCGCAGGGCAGTCGACGCGCAGCGGCGACCGCTTCCGCTGCCTGCCAGCGCGCACCCGCCCGCGGCCATGCGCGCTCAGAACGTGGGGCGACGCGCAACCACGCGAGCATCTCAAGCCTCATCCAGCCTCGCCGCGTCATACGCCTCGACGATGCGCGCCACCAGCGGGTGCCGCACCACATCCGACGAGGTGAAATGCGTCGTCGCGATGCCGCGCACGCGGCGCAGGATGCGCTCGGCATCGATCAGGCCGCTCTCGGTGCCGCGCGGCAAATCGATCTGGCTCACGTCGCCGGTGATCACCGCCTTGGTACCGAAGCCGATGCGTGTCAGGAACATCTTCATCTGCTCGGCGGTGCTGTTCTGCGCTTCGTCGAGGATCACGAACGCATGGTTCAGCGTGCGGCCGCGCATGAAGGCGAGCGGCGCGATCTCGAGCGTGCCCTTCTCGAACGCCTTCGCCACCTTGTCGGCGCCCATCAGGTCGTAGAGCGCGTCGTACAGGGGGCGCAGGTAGGGATCGACCTTCTGCGCCAGATCGCCGGGCAGGAAGCCGAGGCGTTCGCCGGCCTCGACGGCCGGGCGCGTCAGGATGATGCGCTGCACCGCGCTGCGCTCCAGCGCATCGACGGCGCACGCCACCGCCAGAAATGTCTTGCCGGTGCCGGCCGGGCCGATGCCGAAGGTGATGTCGTGGTTCAGGACGTTGCGCAGGTAGGTGCGCTGGTTCGGCGTGCGGCCGGCGAGGTCGGTGCGGCGGGTGCGCAGCGTGAGCGCCTCGGGCGGCGTCGCTTCGGCCTCCGGCTGGGCCGCGCCGGCGCCGCTTTGCACCAGCGCGAGCTGCACCTGCTCGGCACTGATCGGCCGCAGCGCCTGGTCGTAAAGCGCCTGCAGCAGGCTCATCGCGTGCTCGGCGCGCGGCTTCGGGCCCTCGATGCGGAAGAATTCGTTGCGCCGCGAGACGCTCACATCGAGCGCGTCCTCGATGCGCCGCAGGTGCTCGTCCAGGCTGCCGCAGAGGTGGGCCAGGCGGGCGTTGTCGGGCGGCTCGAAGGAGTGGCGAAGGATCAAGGTCGTGGGCATCCCCGGGTGGAGCGGAGATTGTCGCCGCATCCGTCACAATCCGCGTCGATGATGAATCGCCTCGCCTTCACCGCCGTCGCCGCGCTGATGTGGCTGGCCGTCATGCTGCCGCCAGTTGCCCGCGCGGCCGATACCGCCCCGGTGCTGGTGATCGACAAGGCGCTCTCGGTGGGCATCGCGCCGGGCACGCAGCCCTCGTTCGGCACCTTGGCGCTGCCGGTCACGCTGCCCGACGATTGGGCGCAGACCCGGCCGCGCTTCGATGGCAACGTCTGGTACCGCGCCAGTTTCGACCGACCCGTGGGTGTGGACGCGCAGGAGCTGCTGGCGCTGTACATCGAGCGCGCCTGCAGCAACGTCGAGGTCTACCTGAACGGCCTGCGCATCTTCAGCGGCGGCAGCATGAGCGAGCCGGTGACGCGCAACTGCCACTACCCGCAACTCGTTGCCCTGCCCGGCGCGCTGGTGCGGGAGCGCGGCAACCTGCTCGAGTTGCAGGTGCGTGGCCACGCGCTGCAGCGCGTGGCATCGCGCCAGCGGGCGGGCGGCTTGTCGGAGCTCAAGCTCGGGCCGCAGGCCCTGCTCGCGCCGGAGCACGCGAACCGGCTGTTCTGGAACGTGACCGCGGTGGAGCTCGTCAGCCTCGTCCTGGTCGTGCTCGGCGGCGTCATGATCGGCCTGGGGTTGATGAACCGGCGCGAGGCCTACCTCAGCTACTTCGGCTGGCTCTCGCTGGCCTGGGGCGGGCTGTCGGCACGCCTGTGGTGGCGTGACATGCCGTGGGACGGCGGCGTGATGGAGGTCCTGTTCCTCACCGGCTTCGCGCCGCTGGTGGCGCTGACGGTGCAGTTCCTGCTCAGCTACGCCGATCTGCGCTCGCGCTGGATCGAGAAGGCACTTCTCCTGCAATGCGTGGTGGTGCCGGCCACGCTGCTGCTCGCCGGGCCGGCATGGCTGTTTTTCATGTCGGGTGTCTGGTCGCCGCTGTTCGTGCTGGAGGGCGTGGCCGCCACCGCGCTGCACCTGGTCGTGACCTGGCGGCGCAAGCGCCATGACTTCTGGCCGATGGCCGTGCTGCTCTTCGCCGTGGTCTGCATCGTGGTGTATGAACAGGCGCTGCAGCGCGGCCTGTTCGAGGCGCCTGATCTGCCGCTGATGCAGCTGGTGGTGCCGCTGCTCTTCGTCGGCATCGGCGCACGACTGCTGCACGTGTTCGCGCGCGCGCTGAGCGCCGCCGAGGACGGCCGCGAGACGCTCGAAGCGCGCGTCGCGCAGATCACCACCGAGATCGAACAGAACTTCGCCCAGCTCGCCGAGCTGCGCGTCGAGCAGGTCACCGAGAAGGAGCGCAAGCGCATCGCCGGCGACCTGCACGACGACCTCGGCGCCAAGCTGCTGACGATCGTGCACACCAGCGAATCGGAGCGCATCTCGACACTCGCGCGCGAGGCGCTCGAGGAGATGCGCCTGTCGGTGCGTGGCCTCACCGGCAAGCCGATGCGGCTGGCCGACGCGCTCGCCGACTGGCGTGCCGAGACGGTGCTGCGGCTCGGCCAGGCCAACATCGAGGCCGACTGGCGCAGCCCGCCCGAAGAGACCGATCAGCTGCTGCCGGCGCGCGGCTTCGTGCAGACCACGCGCATCCTGCGCGAGGCCGTCAGCAACATCATCAAGCACAGCGGCGCCTCGCACTGCAAGGTGCGCTGCGCGATCAGCGTCGGCCAATTCGGCCTGACGGTGCAGGACAACGGCAAGGGCATCCCGATGGAGCTCGACGGCAAGCTCGACCGCGGCCACGGCATGTCGAGCATGAAGCACCGCGCCAAGCAGATGCAGGGCCAGTGCCTGGTCGAGTCCGGCCCGGGCTATGGCACCGTGATCAGGCTCACGCTTCCGCTGTGAGGCAGCGCCCACAAGGGCGAGACAGGCAGGGGCGTCGCTGTTAGGATGAATCGCGGCGCCGTTGGTGCGCGCTGGTGCATTGAGTGAGGCCCCGCCATGAACAACATCCTGCTGCTCGAAGACCTGCCCGAGATCCGTTCGTGGCTCAAGGTGCTGGTCAAGCAAGTCTTCCCCGACGCGCAGATCCATGAAGCCGCGCGCGTCCACGATGCGCTCGAGCTCGTCACCGCCGTCAAGTTCCAGCTCGCGCTGTGCGACCTCGGCCTGCCCGATGGTTCGGGCGTCGATGTGGTCGCGGCACTGGGCAAATCGCAGCCCGAATGCCAGTCGGTCGTGGTGACCATCCACGACGATGACGATCACCTCTTCCCCGCACTGCAGGCTGGCGCGTTCGGCTACCTGCTGAAGGAGCAGGCGCGCGAACTGATTGCCGAGCAGCTCAAGCGCATGAGCGCGGGCGAGCCGCCGCTGTCGCCCTCGATCGCGCGTCGCGTGATCAAGCACTTCGCCTCGCAGACGCAGCAGCAGGAACGTCCGCAGAACATGCCGCATGTGGCGCTCACGGACCGCGAGAACGAGGTGCTGCTGCGCGTCGCCAAGGGTTTCACGCTGCCCGAGATCGGCGTGCAGCTGAACCTCTCGCGCCACACGATCGCCGACTACGTGAAGCAGATCTATCGCAAGCTCAACGTGAGCTCGCGCGCCGAAGCGGCGCTGGAGGCGCAGCGGCTCGGCTTGTTCAGGCGCTGATTTGTCCGGCCGGCGGCCACTAATGGCGCTCGCCCTGGCACGATACGCACCACGCATACAGCGCGTCATACATCACCAGGCCGTAGGCGAGCATCTCATGGTCGTCGCCGAAGGTCTTCGACAGGCCGAGCGAGATCGCGTACAAGCCCGCTGACTGCGGCGTGAGATCGAGCCGCGAGGTGTCGGCGCCGCGCACGATCAGCGCCAGTTGCCGCAAGGCCGGCTGGGTCAGCTGGTACTTCTTCAGGAACGCATCGAAGCTGCACAGCTCACCGTCATGCGTCATCTCGACGCCGGGGATGTCATACGGCACGGCGCCGGTCTCCGCGGCGACCTTCAGCACCTGGTCCAGTGGCACGTAGAGAAACTCGGGCGCCTTGTCGATGAAGCGCGCGATCAGCCAAGGGCAGGCGATGCGGTCGATCTTCGGGCGTTCGCGCGTGACCCACTTCATCACGCCGCTCCTTTGGGTTGCAAGGGCTTGCCGGCCGCCTTCCATGCTTCGATGCCGCCGGTGAGATAGCGCGCGTCGAAGCCGCGCGCGCGCAGCGACAACGCCGTCGAACGGCCGATGTCGAGCCCCTTGAGGCAGTAAACGAACACCGGTTCGGTCGCATCGATCTCGCGGCTCCACTGATCGACTTGCGCCGGGTCGTGCCAGATGGCACCGGCGAGCATGTCGCCGGCCGCCGCAAAGTCTTCTGCACGGCGCACATCGATCACGCGCTGCGTTTCGTTGTCGTGCGCAGCCATGACGACACCGACAGCGACGCCGAGCGGCACCGCATCGCCCGCCACCGCCGCGCCATAGCGGCGGTACACGGCATCCCAGCGAATGTTCTGCATGAAGGCATCGACATAGGCCGCAGCCTTCGCGCCAAAGTCCATGTGGTACGCGTGCTCGTACATGTCGAGCGCCAACACCGGCGTGGCTCCGGCCAGCAGGTGGGTGTGATCGGCGGCCCAGTGATTGAGGAGCCGGCCTTCGCGCGACGACCAGGCGAGGATCGCCCAGCCCGAGCCGCCGCCCATCGCCTTGGCCAGCGCGGTGAACTCGGCCCGCCAGCGATCGACCGAGCCGAAGTCGCGCGTCAGCGCCACCGAGAACCCGTTCGACGGCAGCACGCCATCGCCACCCAGCGCGTCGAAATACAGCTCGTGCAGGAACGCCGAGTTGGCGGCGATCAGTTCCTCGCGCTTCAGGCCGTTGATCGTGAACACCGGGGCGCTGGCCCAATCGAGTGCGCCCAGCTGCGCGCGGATCGCGTTGAGGCGGCGCGCCGCGCCGCTGTAGTTGTTGGCGTGGTGGCTGGTGATCAGCGGCGACGACAGTCCATTCAGTCGGGTGGTGTCAAGGGTCAGCGGTCGCAGGGCGTAGTCCATGGTCTTCTCCTTCAGAACGGGTGGAGCAGCAGGCCGAGGCCGGCCGCGGCGAGCACGATCAACGGTTCGGGCAGCTTCTTGAAGCGCCACAGCAGCCCTGCCGTGACCAGCGCCAGCGCGGCGGTGACGGCATCGGTGATCGAGCGCTGCGCGATCACGATCACGGCGCCGGCGAGCGCGCCGACGGCTGCCGCCGTGACGCCATCGACGAAGGCCTTGATGCCCGGGTGCTTGCCATGCTTCTTGAAGTACGGCGCCGGCAGCACCGTGAGCAGGTAGCACGGCACGAAAGTGGCGAGTGCCGCGACCACGGCGCCCCAGAAGCCAGCGATCAGGTAGCCGATGAAGCCGGTCGTGATGACGACCGGGCCGGGCGTGATCATCGCGACCGCGACCGCATCCACGAACTGCCGATCGTTCAGCCAGTGGTGCTCGACGACGACGCCGCTGTAGAGAAACGGCACGATCGCCAGGCCGCTGCCGAACACGAAGCTGCCGGCATACGCGAAGAACGCGCCGATCTGCCCGAGCTGGTTCCAGTCGGTGGCACTCGTCAGCACCGATGCGGCCAGCGGCGCGGCCACCGCCACCCCATGCACACTGCCGCCGGACCAGCGCTTCGGCGGCGCGCGCAGCCACCACACCAGCACGCCGGCACCGAGGAACAGCCAGACGCTCTCGGACTGCGTCACCACCGTGAGCACCGCGCTCGCCAGGTAGATCGCCCACAGCAGCTTGTCGCGGCCAATGCTCTTCTGCGTGAGCTTCCACGCGCTCATCGCGATGATGCCGATCACGCAGGCGCCGACGCCGTAGAACACCGCCTGCATCCACGCGATGCCGCCGAACGCGACATACGCGGCGCCGATCGCGACCACCATCAGGAACGACGGCAGCACGAAGGCGATGCCGACCAGCGTGGCGCCGAGGATGCGGTAGTCCACATAGCCGAGGTAGATCGCCAGCTGCGCGGCGAGCGGGCCCGGCATCAGCTGCGCGAGCGTCAGGCCTTCCTTGTAGTCGGCCTCGGTGATCCAGGCGCGCCGCTCGACCAGGTCGCGGTACATGTAGCCGACCAGCGCCACCGGCCCGCCGAAACCCCAGCTGCCGAGTGCGAGCATGTAGCGCGTCAGCTGCCACAGCGAGTAGGGGGGTTTCATCGCGCCTTGCCTTTCTGGAAGTGGGTGTAGAGCGAATCGAGCACCGCGCCGATCTCGGCGAGCAGCGCGTCGTCGTCGGCGACGCGCTCGCGCGCGCCGGCCAGCACGGCCTCGAAGCCGCTGCCTTCGGGCACCGGCTCGCCGCCCACATCGAGCGCGTGCACCATCGCGCCCAGGCGCGCCAACGCGGCATCCTGTTCAAGGCCGAAGCTGAACAGCAAGGTCTCGAACGTGACGCGCTCGCCGACGTGCGTGAACGTCGCGCCGTCGAAGTCGAAACCGAGCGCCTTGCGCGGGCAGTCGGACGCCTGCGCCAGCCACTGGAAGCGCGCCTCGGGGTCGACGAAGCGCCGGATCAGCCACGCGCTGGCGACACGATCCACCCACGGCCGGCGCCGCGTGGCCCAGAGCCGGCCGCGGTAGTCGTTCGCATCCAGCCGCCGCAGCTCGCGTTCGGTCTCGTGCGGTTCGTCGGGCGCGAGTGCGCGTGCGATACGCCGGTTCAAATCGACCCATTCGGCCTCGGCCTCGAGGCTCGCGTCGCCGGGGAAGAAGTCGGTGGCTCGCAGGCCCTCGAACTCGCGGGTGAGCTTCTTCTGCAGCCGCGCCAGCTCGGCCGGGATCAGCGTGGGCAAGGTCGCGCCCGCCTCCTTCCAATTGAGCGCGAGTGCGGCGTAGTCGGCGCGGCGGTCGAACAGCGCCGGGTAGGCGACGGCGTCGTCCGGGCTGGCCGGCGCGGCCGACATCAGCCACGCGCTGCCGCCTTCGCGCAGGCACTCTTCGGCCAGCTCGCCGAATGCGGCTTGATGCGCCGGGCTCTCGGGCAGCAGGTAGGCACCGTCGCGCAAGGCCGCGCAGCCGAGCGCCTTGAGCGCGCGCCAGATGCGCATCCGCGCGGTCGCGCTCTGGGTCGGCAGCGAGACGACGAGAAGGAGCCAGGCGCGTGGCGCTGAAGTACTCATGTCACTTACTCTACATTGCAGTAGTGATTTCTACAAACTATTTTGATCGCAACTCCGCAAGACTTGTCAAATCGAGCGGTGGAATGATTCGCGTACCCTGTCACCAGAGCCTTGCGATGAACCCTCACCCCATCACCGACGCCACCGACTGGCCGCGCTTCGATCTGCGGCTGCGGCGCGTCGTCGAGCATGTGCACGCGCACCTCGACGAGCCGCTCGACCTGATGACCCTGGCCGATATCGCGCACCTCTCGCCGCACCACTGGCACCGCGTCTACCACGCGCTGTGCGGCGAGACGATGGCCGCCACCGTGAAGCGCCTGCGGCTGCACCGCGCGGCCGGCTGGCTCGCGAACACCGCGTTGCCGGTGGAACAGGTGGCGCGCCGATCGGGCTACCCGAACCTGCAATCGTTCACGCGCTTGTTCAAGGAGGTCTACGGCCTGCCGCCGGCGCGTTACCGCGCGACGGGCCAGCACACCGAGTTCGCCGGCCTCGCGCGCGGCGAGCCGGGTGTGGCGCACCGGGTGCAGATCCGCGCGCTGCCGGCGCTGGAGGTGGTGGCACTCGATCACGTCGGCCCGTACATGCAGATCGGCCAGGCCTTCGACGGCCTGTTCGGCCGTGTCGCGGCGCTCGGCCTGATCCTGCCTGGCATGCGCATGCTGGGGCGCTTCTTCGACGACCCGACGAGCGTGCCCGAGGAAGCGTTGCGCGCGCAGGCCTGCGTTGCCGGCTGCGCGCCCGGCGAGGTGACGGCGCCGCTGCTGCGCACGACCATTCCCGCGGCGGAATGCGCGGTGCTCGTCCACACCGGGCCGTATGCGTCGATGGGCGCGGCCTACCGCTGGCTGTTCGGCGCCTGGCTCGAGCAATCGGGCCGCGAGCCCGCCGATGCGCCGGTGGTCGAGGAGTACCTGAACAGCCCGCGCGACACGGCTCCGGCCGACCTCGTCACGCACATCCACCTGCCGCTGCGCGCGCCATGAAGACCTGGGCCGAGAAACTCGCCGACCCGCGGCCGCACGTCGTGAAGCCCGCGCCGATAGCCATCGCCGGCATGAAGGCCGGGCAGATCATGCTGGTGCCGACGGCGCGGCTGGTGGACGATTTCATTCGCCGCATCCCGCGCGGCCGATCGATGGATGCGCGCACGCTGCGAGCGGCGCTGGCGGCGGCGCACGGCGCGGAAGTCACCTGCCCGATCACGACCGGGTTTCACATTCGCACGGTCGCCGAGGCGGCGTGGGAAGCGATCGCCAACGGCACGCCGATCTCCAAGGTGACGCCCGTCTGGCGCGTGCTCGGGCCGACCTCGCCGACGCTGCCTAAACTCTCGTTCGACACCGCCTTCATCCGCGAGCGACGCACCCTCGAGGGGCTGGACGAGGCATCATCGCGGGCATGAAACACGACTCCTCGTCGCCAAGCTCCGGTGTCGCAGCGGCGCTGGTCGCGGCGCTGCTGTTCGGCGCCGGCACGCCGGCCGCGAAGGCGCTTCTGAACAGCGTCGATCCGTGGATGCTCGCCGGCTGGCTCTACCTCGGCTCCGGGCTGGGCCTCGCGCTGTACCGGCGCGTGGTCGGCGCCGCACCGGTTCGGCTGGCCGCGCACGAACGCGGCTGGCTCGCCGGGGCCGTGCTCGCCGGCGGCGTGATCGGGCCGGTGCTGCTGATGCTCGGGCTCAGCGGCATGGCGGCCTCCGGCGCCTCGCTGCTGCTCAACGCCGAGGGCGTGTTCACCGCGCTGCTGGCATGGTCCGTGTTCAAGGAGAACGTCGATCGCCGGATCGCGCTCGGCATGGCCGCCATCGCGCTCGGCGCGGTGCTGCTGAGCTGGCCCGGGCAACTGCAACTCGCCGCCGCATGGCCGGCGCTGGCGGTGCTCGGCGCGTGCTTCGCGTGGGCGATCGACAACAACCTGACGCGCAAGGTCTCGCTGACGGACGCGAGCTGGATCGCCGCCGTGAAGGGCCTGGTCGCGGGCCCCGTCAACCTCGCGCTGGCGTTCGCGATGGGCGCGGCGTTGCCGAGGTGGCCGAGCATCGCCGGCGCGATGCTGGTAGGCCTGCTCGCCTACGGCGTCAGCCTGACGCTGTTCGTCGTCGCGCTGCGCCAGCTCGGCACCGCCCGCACCGGCGCGTACTTCTCGGTCGCGCCGTTCTTCGGCGCGCTGCTGGGCCTCGCCGGCGGCGAGCCGCTGACGCCGACGCTGATCGCCTCGGGTGCGTTGATGGCGCTCGGCGTGTGGTTGCATCTGACCGAACGCCACGGCCACGAGCACGAGCACGTCGTCGGTGCGCACCTGCACGAACACGTCCACGACGAGCACCACCAGCACATCCATGACGAGACCGCGACGTCCGATGCACCGCACACCCACTGGCACGAACACGCGCCGCTGCGCCACGCCCACGCCCACTATCCGGACGCGCACCACCGGCACCGCCACTGACGCGATGACAAGCATCGTGATAATCACCGCATGATCGGACGCATCACCGGCACACTCGCGGAAAAATCGCCCCCGCAATTGCTCATCGACGTGAATGGTGTCGGCTACGAGATCGACGTGCCGATGAGCAGTTTCTACAACCTGCCCGGCCTCGGCGAGCGCGTCACCTTGCTGACGCATTTCGTGGTGCGTGAAGACGCGCAGGTGCTGTTCGGCTTCCTGACGCACGACGAGCGCGCCACGTTCCGCCTGCTGGTGAAGATTTCGGGCGTCGGCCCGCGCACCGCGCTGTCGATCCTGTCGGGGCTGAGCGTGAACGAGCTGGCCCAGGCGGTGAGCCTGCAGGAAGCCGGCCGGCTGGTGAAGGTGCCCGGCATCGGCAAGAAGACCGCCGAACGCCTGCTGCTCGAACTCAAGGGCAAGCTCGGCGACTCGCTCGCCGCGCCGGCCAGCGTGGCGAGCCACGCGCAGGGCGACATCCTGCAGGCGCTGCTCGCATTGGGCTACAGCGACCGCGAGGCGGCCGCAGCGCTGAAGGCGCTTCCTGCCGAGGTGGGCGTCAGCGACGGCATCAAGCTGGCGCTGCGCGCGCTGGCGAAATAGCGAACCCTCAGAACGCGTACCTCGCGCCCACCGACACGGTGTACTTCGGCGCGAGCTGGATGCCGTTGACGTTCTGGTAGATCGGCAGCTGCACGTTGACGTAGGGCGCGAACTTCTCGGTCACCGGCAGCATGCCGCCGAGCGTCAGGTAGACGAGCGTGCCGCCGGTCGCGAAGGTATCTGCCGCGTCGCCGGAGTCGGTCTTCGCATGCCGGGCGTTAATCTGCACCGTGGGCACGAACGAGGTCCAACCGCGGTAGCGCGCCCCGACGCTGAGGTTCTCGCTGTCCCCAGGCTTGTACGACCCTGCGGGCATCGATGAATGGTTCAGCGCGGACTGGAACGTGCCCTGCGCGAAGTAGCCCCAGTCCGAGCCGATGTCGCCGAAGTAGTAGGCGCCGACGATGAGGTCCGTCGTGCCAGTGCCGCGTTGCAGGCCCGGGTCGACGTTGGTGACGCCGTCGTCGCCGAGCTGGTCCTTCTTGCCGGTCGGCAGCTTCAGCCCAAGCTACACACCGAAGTCGTGGCGATCCGAAAAGCCGAAGTACCGACCCACGATGCGCACATCGCCCAGCCCGGAGCCCGACGACGTGTAGGCCCCGTTGGCTGGGTCGAAGGTCGAGCCGTCGCTGCCGCTGCCGAGCGTGCTGTGCGCACGCTGAATGAACGGCAGGCTCAGGCTCACGCCCCAGTCGCTGCCCTGGCTGTAGTCGAGGGTCGCGGTCAGGTAGCGGTTGCTCGTGTACTGCTCGACTTCGGCCGGATCGCCGCTGGACGGGATCGTCGTCGCCGCCGCATCGGGCGCCGAGATCGTCTTCTTGGCCGCGCGCAGCTGGTTCTGGTTCAGGTGGTCGTAGCCCAGGTCCATGGTCCAGCCCGATGTGTCGGACAAACCCTGCGCGCCCCAGTCGGAGTTGATGCTGCACCCGCAACTGGCGCAGGCGAATGCGGCGCTCGACGACACGGTGCCGAGCAATGCCAGGAAAATTCGAGTGGGCTTGCTCATGAGTCTCGCGCCTTGCATCACGGCTTCATTGCGGGCATGGCGCCGGCCGCCTCGACCTTCACGTTCACCGTCACCTCGCCGGCCTTCTCGAACTTCAGCTTCACGGGGAAGCTGCTGCCGGCCTTCAGCGGTGCCTTCAGGCCCATCAGCATCAGGTGGTAGCCGCCGGGCTTGAGCTCGACAGTCTGGCCGGCCTTGACGTCGATGGCATCGATCTGACGCATCTGCATCACGTCGCCCTTCATCGACATCATGTGCAGCTCGACCGCAGTGGCCACCTCGCTGCTCGCTGCGACGAGGCGGTCGTCGGCGCCGCCGTTGACGAGCCTCAGGAAGCCGCCGCCGGCCGGCTGGCCCGCGACGGTGGCGCGGGCATAGGCGCTTTCGACGCTGATCGCACCGGCCTTCGCGGCCTGCGCTTGCGCGCCCAATGCGGCCACGCTCAGCGCGCCCGCGATCATCAGTTTCATCATCTGCATGGTGGACTCCTCGAATACACGGTGAAACAGCGCCGGCGCACGCGCGAACTTCACGCGCGGCGGGCGGTCAGCAGCGGATCAGGAGAACGACGGCGGCGCGCGCGCCTGTGGCGGCCGCCACGCGAACAGCGGATGCGGCGCTTCAAGCAACAGCGCCGCCAGACAGGCCGCGCCTTCAGGCGCCGGCAGCACCGTGATCGGCGCCGGTGGCATGCCGATCGCGCTGGCCGCCACGCAGCACATCACGCAGTGCTCCAGGTGCATCGCCGCGCTGCGCGACGGCTCGCCCGAGTTGGGCCCCGAGCAGACTTCGGTCCACGGGTTGGAGGCCTGTTGCGCACTCAGCGCGTGCGACACCGACGGCGCGATCGCGAGCCCCAGCGTCGCGAAGAGCGCGATCCAGGTGAACAGGCGAAGGCGTTGGCGAATGGGTGTCACAGGTCGCAGTGTAAGCGGCGTTGGCGCGCGCCCATAATCAAGCATGAGCATCCAGACCGACGAGTTCGAGCCTGCGCGCCGCGTTGTGAGCGCCGCGCCCGCGTCGCCCAACGAGGAGGCGATCGAGCGCGCGCTGCGCCCGAAGGGGATGGCCGAATACGTCGGTCAGGCGAAGGCCCGCGAGCAGCTCGAGATCTTCATCGGCGCCGCCAAGATGCGCAGCGAAGCGATGGACCACGTCCTGCTGTTCGGCCCGCCCGGCCTCGGCAAGACGACGCTCTCGCACATCATCGCCAACGAGCTCGGCGTGAACCTGCGCCAGACCTCCGGCCCGGTGCTCGAGAAGCCGAAGGACCTGGCCGCGATCCTCACCAACCTCGAGCGCAACGACGTGCTCTTCATCGACGAGATCCACCGTCTGAGCCCGGTCGTCGAAGAAATTCTCTACCCCGCGCTGGAGGATTACCAGATCGACATCATGATCGGCGACGGCCCGGCCGCGCGCTCGATCAAGCTCGATCTGCAACCCTTCACGCTGATCGGCGCGACCACCCGCGCCGGCATGCTGACCAACCCGCTGCGCGACCGCTTCGGCATCGTCGCTCGACTTGAGTTCTACACGCCCGACGAACTCGCGCGCATCGTGCGCCGCTCGGCCGGTCTGCTGAACGTGCCGACCGACGACGAAGGCGCGTTCGAGATCGCGCGCCGCTCGCGCGGCACCCCGCGCATCGCGAACCGGCTGCTGCGCCGCGTGCGCGACTACGCAGACGTCAAGGCCGACGGCCGCATCGACCGAAAACTCGCCGACAAGGCGCTGAAGATGCTCGATGTGGACGCGCACGGTCTCGACGTGATGGACCGGAAGATCCTGGAGGCGATCGTGCACCGCTTCGACGGCGGCCCGGTCGGCCTCGACAACGTCGCCGCTGCGATCGGCGAAGAGCGCGAGACGATCGAGGACGTGATCGAGCCCTACCTGATCCAGCAGGGCTATCTGCAGCGTACGCCGCGAGGCCGTGTGGCCACGGCGGCAGCGTATCGGCATCTCGGCGTCACGCCGCCCAAGGTGTCGGGCGACGATTTGTTCGAAGGCTGATCAGACACCAACCGCCCACGGGGCAGTGACATGAACCAACGCAAGGCAGCGATTGTGACCGGCTCGGCGACCGGTGTGGGGGCAGCCACCGCGCTGGCGCTGGCACGTCGCGGCTACGACGTACTCATCAACTATTCGAAGAGCGAGCAAGAGGCGAAAGAAGCAGAGGCGGCGTGCCGCGAGGCAGGCGCCGACACGCTGGTGGTGCAGGGCGATGTCGCCGATGACAACGCCTGCCGCGCCATGGCGGACGCCGCCTTCACGCGCTGGAAGCGCCTGGACGGGCTGGTCAACAACGCCGGCATCACCACCTTCGCCGGCTCGGGGAATTGGGATGCGCTCGATGCCCAGGCCTTCCATAACATCATGGGCGTCAACGTCGTCGGTGCGTTCCAGATGGTTCGGGCCTGCGCGGTTCACCTGAAGGCTCACCAGGGCGCCGTCGTCAACGTGTCGTCGATCGCCGGTGCGCTGGGCATCGGCTCTTCGGTGCCTTACGTCGCCTCCAAGGGCGCGGTCAACGCGATGACGCTGCACCTGGCCAGAGCGCTCGCGCCGGAGATTCGCGTCAACGCGGTGTGCCCCGGCCTGATCACCACGCGCTGGTTCAAGGAAGGCATCGGGGAGCAGGGCTACGAAGCCCTCAAGGCGGCCTACGAGCGCTCGACGCCGTTGAAGCGCGCATGCACGGCCGACGATGTTGCCGAGGCGGTCGTCTGGTTGCTGGATGCAGCACGCACGGTCACGGGTGAGTTGATTCTGCTCGACTCGGGCATGCACCTGGGTGCACCGCCGACCGTCGTTCCCGCGCCCGTCTGAAGCGCCTCAGGCACCCGCCGCTGCGAGCCGGATGAGCCGCTTGCCCAGGTTCTCGCCGCGGTACAGCCCGGCAATGGCGCCGGGCGCCTGCTCGATGCCCTCCAGGATGTCTTCGCGGTAACGAAGCCTGTCGTCGCTTACCCAGCGCGAGAGTTCTTCGAGTGCAGCGGGGTACCGCGCTTCATGGTCCATGACCAGCAGGCCCTGCATCGACGCCCGTTTGACCAGCAGGTGGCGCTCCACGCGAGGGCCTTGTGGCGCAGGGCTCCAGCTGGCCACCGATGCCGTGCCGCAGACGATGACCCGGGCGCCGACCGCGAGGTGCGTGAGAACGGCATCGCTGATGGCGCCGGCGGTGTTGTCGAAGTAGATGTCGACGCCGTAGGGGCAGGCCGTTGAAAGCGCCTGGTCGAGGTCGTCGGCCCTGTAGTCGATGGCCGCGTCGTAGCCGAAGACCTCGGTGCAGAGTGTCGTCTTGCTCGTCCCTCCGGCAATGCCCACCGCCCGGCAACCCTTGATCTTGGCGATCTGCCCCACGCACGATCCGACCGAGCCAGCGGCCGTCGACACGACAACCGTCTCTCCCGCCTTGGGCCTTCCGATCTCGAGCAAGCCGAAGTACGCGGTCAGGCCGTTCAGGCCCAGGACGCCGAGCGACGTCGAGATCGGCAACCCGGACGGCGGCAGCTTGCGCTGGATGGCCTGCGGCCGCACGCAGGCGAGCTCTTGCCAGCCCAGCCACCCCATCACGAGGTCACCCACCTGGTAGCCTTCATCCCGCGACGCCACCACGCGCCCGGTGGAGAGCGATCTCATCACGGCACCGATGGCCACCGGTTCTGCATAGTTGGCGACCGTGCTGACCCAACCGCGCATCGCGGGCTCCACCGAAAGATAGAGATTGCGAACGAGGACTTCGCCGTCGGCCGGCTCCGGCACCGGCGCCTCGACGATTTCGAAGTGCTCCGCCTGCGGGATCCCCGACGGCCGGCTCTTCAATCGCACCTGTCGGTTCGTGGCGGTCATTCGATGCCCTCCCCCGAGCCCGCGCTGCGCGCGATCACTTCGAGCCGCGTCGCTGCTGCCAGGCGATCAGCTCGCCGACAAAGCCCTTGCGGAACGCGACCACGCAGACGACGAAGATCGCGCCGATGATCACATTGATCCACGAACCGACGCGGTCGGCCAGAACGTCCTGCAAGCCGATGATCGTGAACGCGCCGATCACCGGGCCGGCGAAGGTGCCCATGCCGCCGAGCAGCGTCATCAGCACCACCTCGCCCGAGAGCGACCAGTGCGCATCGCTCAGCGTTGCGAAACCGAGCACGAGTGTCTTCATCGAGCCGGCCAGACCCGCGAGCGCGGTCGAGAGCACGAAGGCGAGCAGCTTGTAGCGATCGACGTCGTAGCCGAGCGAGATCGCCCGCGGCTCGTTCTCGCGGATCGCCTTGAGCACCTGGCCGTAAGGCGAATGCACGATGCGGATGATGAACAGGAACACCGCGACGAACACCGCCAACACGACGTAGTACAGCGCCTTGTCGTCCGCCAGCGAGATGATCCCGAACAGCTTGCCGCGCGGCACGCCCTGCAAGCCGTCTTCGCCGCCCGTGAACGGCGCTTGCAGGAACACGAAGTAGATCATCTGCGCCATCGCCAGCGTGACCATCGCGAAGTAGATGCCCTGGCGCCGGATCGCGATCGCGCCGACGACGAGACCGCACAGGGCGGCGACCACGGTGCCGGCGAGCACGCCGAGTTCGGGCGACAGGCCGGCCGAGCGCACCAGCCAGCCGGTCGCGTAGGCCGCCGCGCCGAGGTACGCGGCATGCCCGAACGACAACAGCCCCGTGTAGCCGAGCAGCAGGTTGAACGCGCACGCGAAGATCGCGTAGCACAGCGCCTTCATCATGAAGACGGGGTACAGGCCGATGAAGGGTGCGGCCAGCAGGATGACCAGGCCGACCCACAGCGCGATGCGGCTGCGCCTCGAGATGGCGATCGCTTGCTCGCTACCGGCGCTCATCACTTCTCCTTCCCGAACAAACCCGCGGGTCGGATCATCAGCACGATCGCCATGATCACGAACACGACGATGCTTGACGCTTCGGGGTAGAACACCTTCGTCAACCCTTCGATCAACCCGAGCGCGAGCCCGGTGAGGATCGAGCCGAGGATCGAGCCCATGCCGCCGATCACGACGACCGCGAACACGACGATGATCAGGTTGCTGCCCATCAGCGGCGTGACCTGGATCACCGGTGCCGCCAGAACGCCGGCGAGTGCCGCGAGGCCGGCGCCGGCGCCGTAGGTCAGCATCACCATCACCGGCACGTTGATGCCGAAGGCCTGCACCAGCGCCGGGTTCTCCGTGCCGGCGCGCAGGTAGGCACCCAGCCGGGTGCGCTCGATCACGAACCAGGTGAACAGGCAGATCGCGAGCGACGCGAACACGACCCAGGCACGGTAGTTCGGCAACACCATGAAGCCCAGGTTCGTCGCGCCCTGCAGCAGCTCGGGCACCGGGTACTGCTGGCCCGAGACGCCGAAGCGTTCGCGGAACAGCCCTTCGGCGATCAGCGCCAGGCCGAAGGTCAGCAGCAAGCCGTAGATCGGGTCGATCTTGTACAGGTGCTTGAGCAGCGTGCGCTCAATCACGACACCGATCGCGCCGACCACGATCGGCGCGATCACGAGCGCAAACCAGTAGTTGATGCCGAAACTGTCGAGCAACACGAACGCCACGTAGGCGCCGATCATGTAGAGGGCACCGTGCGCGAAGTTGACGATCCCCAGCAGCCCGAAGATCACCGCCAGGCCGAGGCTCAGCATCGCGTAGAACGAGCCGTTGACCAGCCCGAGCAGCAACTGGCCGAGAAAGGCCTGGATCGGGATGCCGAAGATCTCCATGGGGTCAGCCTGCGAGGATCGTCACGTCATCACTTCCAGAGCGCGCACTTCGACTCGGCCTTGGTCGTCCACGCCGCGTCACCCTTGAAGGTCTCGGCGACCTTGTAGTAGTCCCAGGGCTCGGTCGATTCGGCGGGCGTCTTCACCTGCATCAGGTACATGTCGTGGATCATCCGGCCGTCTTCACGGATGTAGCCGCCCTTGGCGAACATGTCGTTGACCTTGGTCTTCCGCATGTGCGCGAGCACCTTGTCTGCGTCGTCGGTGCCCGTGGCCTTGACGGCGTTCAGGTACTGCAGCGTGGCCGAGTAGTCGCCGGCCTGCACCGACGAGGGCATGCGCTTGATCTTCTCGAAGAACTTGCGGCTCCAGGCGCGGGTCTCGGGGTCGCGGTTCCAGTACCAGCTGTCGGTCAGGTACATGCCCTGCGTCGCCTTCAGGCCGAGCGAATGCACGTCGTTGATGAACATCAACAAGCCGGCCAGCTTCATCGTCTTGGTGATGCCGAACTCGTTGGCGGCCTTGATCGCATTGATCGTGTCGCCACCGGCGTTGGCCAGGCCGAGGATCTGCGCCTTGCTCGACTGCGCCTGCAACAGGAACGACGAGAAGTCGCTCGCCGACAGCGGGTGCTTGACCGAGCCGACGATCGTGCCACCGGCGGCCTTGACCACCGCCGATGTGTCGCCTTGCAGTTGCGCGCCGAACGCGTAGTCGGCGGTCAGAAAGTACCAGCTCTTGCCGCCGGCCTTCACGACGGCGTTGCCGGTGCCCTTGGCCAGCGCCGTGGTGTCGTAGGCCCAATGCACCGTGTATGGCGAGCACTGTTCGTTGGTCAGCGCCGAGGTCGCCGAGCCGACGGAGATGAAGAGCTTCTTCTTCTCCAGCGCGATCTTGGCCATCGCCAGGTTCGTGCCCGAGCTGGTGCCGCCCACCAGCATGTCCACGCCCTGCGTGTCGAACCACTCGCGCGCCTTCGCGGCAGCCACGTCGGCCTTGTTCTGGTGGTCGGCCACGAGCACCTCGATCTTCTTGCCGGCGATCGCGCCGCCCATGTCGGCGATCGCCATCTTGATGGCTTCCGCGCCGGCCGGGCCGTCGATGTCGGCGTACAGGCCCGACATGTCGGTGATGAAGCCGATCTTGATCACGTCGCCGGAAAACTGCGCGTGTGCCGGGGCTGCGGCGCCGAACATCGTCGCGGCCACCACGGCGCACGAGCTGGAAAGTGTGTTGAGCTTCATCGAAATCTCCTGCTGAAACAAAGAAAGAAGTTGGTTGTCAAACGCCGAGGTATTCGTGCAGCCGATCCATGCGCGCGGGCAGCTCGGCCTGCGTGAACTCCTGGATCACCTGGCCGTGCTCCATCACCATGAAGCGATCGGCCAGAGGCGCGGCGAAAACGAAGTTCTGCTCGACCATCACGATCGTGTAGCCCTGCTTGCGCAGCGCGATCACCATCTCGGCGAGCTTTTGCACGATGACCGGTGCGAGACCTTCGGAGATTTCGTCGAGCAACAACAGCTTGGCGCCGGTGCGCAGGATGCGCGCGACCGCCAGCATCTGCTGCTCGCCGCCCGACAGCCGCGTGCCCTGGCTCGACGCGCGCTCGCGCAGGTTCGGGAACATCGTGTAGATCTGCTCGACGCCCATGCCGCCTGGTGCGAGCGTGGGCGGCAGCATCAGGTTCTCTTCGGCCGACAGCGACGAGAAGATGCCGCGCTCCTCGGGGCAATAGCCGAGACCGAGGCGCGCGATCTTGTGCGTGGCCATCGCGATCGTCTCGACGCCGCGCACCTTGATCGAGCCTTTGCGCGTGCCGATCAATCCCATGATCGAACGCATCGTGCTCGTGCGCCCTGCGCCGTTGCGCCCGAGCAGCGTGACCACCTCGCCTTCGTTGACGTGGAAGTTCACGCCGTGCAGCACGTGCGACTCGCCGTACCAGCCGTGCAGGTCCTTGACCTCCAAGAAAGGAGTCGCCATCAGTGCGCACCTTTCAACTCGACGTTCGCGCTGCCCATGTACGCCTCGATCACCGCCGGGTTCTTCGAGACCTCGGCATAAGGCCCTTCGGCCAGCGTGGCGCCGCGTTGCAACACGGTGATGGTGTCGGCGATGCTGGAGACGACGCTCATGTTGTGCTCCACCATCAGCACGGTGCGGCTGGCCGCGACCTTCTTGATGAGTTGGCGGATCCGGTCCACATCTTCCAAGCCCATGCCCTGGGTGGGCTCGTCGAGCAGCATCAGCTTCGGGTCCATCGCCAGCGTCGTCGCGATTTCGAGCGCGCGCTTGCGGCCATAGCTCAGCTCGACGGCCGCGATGCCGGCATAGCGTTCGAGGTCGACCTCGCGCAACAACTCGTGGGCGCGCGCATCGAGCCGGTGCAGCGACGACTCCCGCTTCCAGAAGTGGAACGAGGTGCCCAGCGTGCGCTGCAGCGCGACACGCACGTTCTCGAGGACCGACAGGTGCGGGAACACCGCGGAGATCTGGAACGAGCGGATCACGCCGCGCCGCGCGATGTGCGCCGGCGACTCGCCGGTGATGTCGGTGCCGTCGAAGACGATCTGCCCGCTCGTCGGGATCAGGAACTTCGTCAGCAGGTTGAAACACGTCGTCTTGCCCGCGCCGTTCGGCCCGATCAGCGCGTGGATGCTGCCGCGCCTGACGTTCAGGTTGACCTTGCTGACGGCGACGAAGCCCTTGAACTCTTTCGTGAGTTCGCGGGTTTCGAGAATGAATTCGCCGGCGCTCATGATCGACCCCGGCCGGTCTGAGCACGGATCGGATCGCCGCCCAAACGCTTGGACAGCGCGCGCGCCACGCCGAGCACGACCGCGCGATGCCGCTCGCCCCGGTTGGCGCCGAGCAGCGCCTTGTTGATGCACACCGCCACGCCGGCCACCGCCGCACCGCCGGCATCGAACACCGGCGCACCGAACGAGTAAACCCCCTCGCGCACCGTTTCGTCATCGATGCTGTAACCGCGCCGGCGCGTCAGGGCCAACTCCTTGACCAGCGCTTCGATTTCGCGCGGGCCCTTGCGCGTGAGGTGCGCGGGCAAGCCATCGGCGAACAGCTTGCGCACGTCGGCCGGGTCACGCTGCGCGAGCATCGCCTTGCCGCTGCCCGACAGATACGCCGGCAGCCGCATGCCCACAGTGAACGCCAGCCCGAGCGGACGCGCGCTGTTGCGCACCGCCACATACAGCGCGTCGGTGCCGTTGAGCACCGACAGCACGACCGTTTCCGCGGGCGCGGCACCGGCATCGGCCCACAGCGCATTGAACTCCTGCGCCACGTCGGTGCCTGAAACGAAGGCCTCGGCCAGGCCCATCACGCGCGGCCCGATCAGGAACGCGCCGTCGGGCTGGCGGCGCAGGTAGCCGAACGACATCAGCGTATTGCACAGGCCGTGCACGCTGCTCTTGGGAAGCGCGAGTTCGCTCGTCAGCTGCGCCAGACTCATCGGCTCGCGCTGCCGCGCGAGGTGGTCCAGCAGCGCCAGCGCGCGCGTCACGGCCGGCACCAGCGGCGCGGCAGCGGGCGATGCGCGGCCGGCGGGCGGTGTTCGCGGCGATGAAGCGGTGGTGTGCAGACGGGGCTCCGAGAGACCCCACCGCCACGTTCAGCGGGTTGAACGCGGTTCAGTGGATCAGGCGCGCAGTCTATTCAGTCCTGTCCCGACCGCAAGCCCCGGAGCGACGTTTTGCGGGAAAACACCGAGGCGCGATCAGTGCGCTCGCAAACCCGCCCCACTCCCCACAGCGCGGCGAAGATCGCGACCGCGGCCGTCGCCTGTTCGATCAGCGTCAGGCGATGCGCAAACCACAGGAACAGCGTCGTCGCGCCGAGCACGGCGAGAAACAGCGCGACGGCGAGCCATTGCGCGCCGCGCGTCATCGGCGGATCGAAGCGCTCGACGCGCGCGAGGTCGAACGCGGGCTTCGGCCAGCGCTGCGCCACGTCGGCCGGGCGCCAGCCGGGGTGCTTGAACCAGACCCGCCACTTGTCGGCCCAGGAACGCGCGCGCCAGCTGTCTTGTGCCAAGTCGACATAGTTGTGCAGATTCGCCCACAGCGGGTTCCAGCTGCGCAGCGGGCCGCGCGTGCCGTAGACGCAGGGCTCGGCATCGTCCTCGGGCTCGAAGCTGCCGAACAGCCGATCCCAGACGATGAAGATGCCGCCGTAGTTGCGGTCCAGGTATTTGTCATTCACCGCGTGGTGCACGCGGTGATTGCTGGGCGCGCAGAACCAGCGATCGAACCAGCCCAACTTGCCGATCTGCTGCGTGTGAACCCAGTACTGGTACAGCAGATCGATCAGCGCGACGACGCCGAACACCAGCGGGGAGAAGCCGAGGATCGCCATCGGCAGGTAGAAGATCCACGAGACGATCCAGCCGCTGCTGGTCTGGCGCAGCGCGGTCGAGAGGTTGTAGTCCTCGCTCTGGTGGTGCACCACATGCGCGGCCCACATCAGTGCCACGGTGTGACCGAAGCGGTGCACCCAGTAATAGCAGAAGTCGTAGAGCACCAGGCCGGCGGCCCAGACCCCCGGCTCGCGCACCGACAGCTTCCACAGCGACACGTGCTCGAACACGAAGACGTAGATCGCGACCGTGAGCAGCGCACTGAACACGCCGACGATCTGGCTCATCACCCCCAGGCCGATGCTGTTGAGGGCGTCGCTCAGGCGGTAGGTGTTGCGGCCGCGCCGGAGTCCGACCAGGAATTCGATGCCGATCAGCAGCAGGAACACCGGCGTCGCGAGAACGATGATCTGCGGGCCGGTCATGCTTGTTGGCTCAGGCGGTGCGCCTCGCCGGCGCATCGGTGTCGGTGAACTCGTCGAGCGCGCTGTCGTCGAGGTGGTGGTCGTCGCTCCAGCCGATCAGCGTGAAACCTTGCGGCGTGTACAGCAGCCGGTTGATGCTGGCATTACCGAGCTGCCACGAGCGCGGCGCATCGAGCGCGAGGCGCGTCGCGGCGCGGTAGAGGCAGTCCATCACGCCGCCGTGCGACACGACGGCGATCGTCTGGCCTGGGTACAACGCGGCGATGCGCGCGACGCTGCTGACGGCGCGCTCGGAGAACTGGCGCAGCGACTCCCCGCCCTCGGGGCTGAAATCGGGATCGCGCCGGCGCCAGCGCTCGGCTTGATCGGGCCAGCGCTGAGTGACCTCGGCGTAGCTCAGGCCCTCGAAGATGCCGAAGCCGCGTTCACGCAAGCCGACGTCGGTGCTGATCGGCTCGCCGCAGCCGCGTGCCACCGCCTGCGCGGTCTCGAACGCCCTCAGCAGGTCGCTGGCGTGGATCGCGCTGATGTTTTCGTCGGACACCGCCAAGGCCAGGCGGTGCACTTGCCAGCGGCCAGTGTCGTTCAGCGGCACATCGAGCTGACCCTGGATGCGGCCATCGACGTTCCACGCGGTCTCGCCGTGGCGGATCGCGAGCACACGCGTTGGCTGGATCAACGGAGCCCCCCGTTTGCCGAGTACGGCAACCGACCCCCCGAGGGCGGGCGGGCCGGCTTGGGAGCGGCCCGGCGCTCGGCCCGCGCGTTCATTCGAGCAATCGCTTGTTCAGCGTGTACGTGCCCGAGTGCGTGGCCTCGGCGAGGACGTGCTCGTAGATCGCCTTGCGCACCTGCGGCCCGGTGAAATGGCCTTCGACCGGCGCGCGCGCGACCTTCAGCGCGTAGACGGTGAACACATAGTGGTGGATCAGCGAATCGTTGAAGGGCGGGAACGGCCCGTCGTAGCCGAAGTAGTTGCCGGCCATCTCGGGGTTGGCGGCGAACCAGCCGGTGTAATCGTTGAGCCCGTGGCGCGCACCGCTGGCGCCGACGGCCGGCCCGGGCTTGCCGCGCGCGGTGAAGCCGCGGCTGAACTCGCCCTCCTTCAGCTCGGCGGTGCCAGCGGGCAGATCGACCATGACCCAGTGGAAGAAGTCGACGCGCGGCAGATCGGCCGGCACTTCGCGATCGGCCTGGTTGACATCGTCGCCGCGGCTCGGCACATCGAAGTCGTGGCAGATCAGCGCGAACGATTGGGTGCCGGCCGGCACCTCGCTCCAGGCCAGATGCGGGCTCAGGTTGTCGGAGAAGGTCACGCCGCTCTGCGGGTCGGGTTTGCCTGCGGCAAAGCGCGTCGGGATGCGCTCGCCGTTGATCCAGCTGTCACTCCACAGTTTCATCGATGACTCCTCAGACGCCGCAGGGCCGCCCCAAGGTGGCTGAGCGCCCCCTCGGGGGGCAGGAACGAAGTGACGTGGGGGCCGTCATCTCAGACGCCCCAGACCACATCGGCCTTCTCGCCGATCGAACGCTTCATCATGTCCACCAGCGGCCAGGCACGCTGACGCAACGTGACGCCATCGCGGGCGCCAAGCTTCGTGCCTTCGGCAGCGGCGTCCTTCTCGGCCTGCGCCCGCATCGCCTCGTCGGCGGCGATGGCCTGTTCGAGGGCCGCGATCGCCGCCGGCATCGCCGCGACCTCGATGATGCCGGTGGCCGCGGGCGCCTTGCCGATCACGCGCAGCACGTCATCGCCGGCCGGGCCCATCATGATCACGTCGCCGGCGGCCTTGGATTTGAACTTGTAGATCATGGGGTTCCAGCGCGAGGGGTTCAGCGGTAGACGTGGCCGCGATTGAACGGATAGCCCGATTGTGCCCCGCGCATCGGGCCGTCGGCGACCTCGCCGCTGGGCCTGGCGGCGAGCATCTGGAACAGCGCCATCCAGCCCTGCTCGAAGCCCATCGCACTGCCGGCCAGGTAGACGCGGTAGGCGCGCACCACGCGCTCGCTGGTCAGGCCGCGCGCATCGGCCAGCTGGGCTTCGAGCGCATCGCTCCAGGCCCACAACGTGCGGGCGTAATGCGGGCGCAGGTTCTCCAGGTCGAGCGGCTCGAACTGCGCCTCGCTCATCAGCTCGGTCACCTTCGAGACGTGCGAGAGCTCCCCGCCCGGGAAGATGTAGCGCTCGATGAAATCGCCCATGCCGGCGCCGAGCTGGTGGTTGCGCGTGCCGCCGGCGGTGATGCCGTGGTTCATCAGCAGCCCGCCGGGCCTGAGCAGCCGGTGAATCTTCGCGAAGTAGTCCGGCAGCAGCGCGCGCCCGACGTGCTCGAACATGCCCACCGAGGCGATCTTGTCGTAAGGCTCGCGCTCGGACAGCTCGCGGTAGTCGAGCAGCTGCATCGTGACGCGGCCGGTCAGGCCGCGCACGCCAATCAGGCGGTTGACGTGCTCATGCTGGTTGCGGCTCAGCGTGATCCCGTGGCCGCGCACGCCGTAGTGCTGCGCCGCCCACAGCAGCAGGCCGCCCCAACCGGCGCCGATGTCCAGGAAGCGCTCGCCGGGTTGCAGCATCAGCTTGCGGCAGATGTGGTCGAGCTTGGCCTGCTGCGCCTGCGCAAGCGTCATGTCGGGCTCGCGGAAGTAGGCACACGAATAGAGCCGCAGCGGATCGAGCCAGAGTGCGTAGAAGGCGTCGGAGACGTCGTAGTGGAACTGCACCTGCTCGGCGTCGGCCTGCGCGTCGTGGCGCGCCCGCGAGCGCGCGTTCAGGCGGATCTCGCGCCACCAGCCCAGCGTTGCGCCGCCGCCCATGTCCTGCGTGGGGTCGGTGGCGATCAGCTGCGAGGCGATCTGCATCAGGTCGCGCACGCTGCCGTCGAAATCCAGCCGATCTTCGACATAGTCCTGCGCCACCTTGCCGACCTCGCCGGCGGCGATGTGGATCAGCGAGGACAACTGCTTGAGCCGGATCGTCACTGCGGCGTTCGGCGGGCCGACTCTGCGCCCGTCCGGCAGCACCAGGGCCAGCGGCAGCGTCAGTTGTTCGAGCTTGCGCTCCAGGATTGCATCGACGATTGCCATCGCGAGATCTTCTCGCAGCGACTGTATCCCTTCAGCCCGTGGTGTCGAGTGCGAGCCCGAGGCGCGCCTCGAATGCGGCCGCGTCGAGCGCCGGGGCGAACAGGAAACCCTGATACGAGTCGCAGCCGGCCTGCTCGAGAAAGCGCCGCTGGGCATCGGTCTCGACACCTTCGGCGATGATCTCCAGCCGCAGCGCGCGGCCCATGTGGACGATCGCCTGGACGATCGCGGCGTCGCTCTCCTCGTTCGGCAGGCCGCTGATGAACGTGCGGTCGATCTTGAGCTTGCCGATCGGGAAACGCTTCAGGTACGCCAGGCTGGAGTAGCCGGTGCCGAAGTCATCGATCGCCAGCTTGACGCCGAGTTGCGCGAGCGCCTGCAGGCGCAGCATCGCGTCCTTCGCGTCCTTGATCAGGATCGATTCGGTGAGTTCGAGTTCGAGCAAGCGTGGCGGCAGGCCGGCCTCGCGCAGCGCGTCGGCGACGCCATCCACAAAACCCGGTTGCTGGAACTGCAACGCCGAGACGTTGACCGACACCGTCATGTCCATGCCCGCGGCGTTCCAGGAGGCCGCCTGAGCCACCGCGCGCTTGAGCACCCACTCGCCGATGGCGACGATGAAGCCGCTCTCCTCGGCCACCGGAATGAACTCGCCCGGCGCGATCTCGCCCAACTCCGGATCGCGCCAGCGGATCAAGGCCTCGGCGCCGACGACCGCGCCGCTCGCCAGATCGATCTGCGGCTGGTAGTGCAGGCGGAAGCGCCCTTGCACCAGCGCCATGCGCATCGCGTGATCGAGCCGCATGCGCGAGCGCGAGCGGGTGTCGGTCGCGCCCGGCCGCGAGCGATGAAAGCGGTAGCCGGCGCGGCCGGCGTGCTTGACCTCGCGCATCGCCGCATCGGCACGCCGCATCAGCTCGTCCAGGGTCGCGCCGTCGCTCGGGTAGAGCGCCACACCGATGCTCGCCGTCACAGTGAAGCTGGTGCCGGCCTGCTCGAACGGGCGCTTCATCGCGTCGATCAGTCGCGTGGCGGTGGCGTGCGCGCCGCTGTCGTCGGCCTGGTGCGCGAGCACGACGAACTCGTCACTACCCAGGCGCGCGATCGTGTCCACGCCACGCACGCAGGCCTTGATGCGCTCGGCCACGTCCAGCAGCACGTGATCGCCGAACACACGCCCGAGCGTTTCGTTGATGTGGTTGAAGCGGTCGAGGTTCAGGAACAGCACGGCGAACGGCGTGCCATCGCGCTTGGCCGCGGCCAGCGCCACCTCGGTGCGGTCGGCGAGCAGGCGGCGGTTCGGCAGGCCGGTCAGCGCGTCGGTGTACGACAGCGTCTCGATGCGCCGGTCGGCTTCGAGCTTGTCGGTGATGTCGCGGAACGAGAACACGCGGCCGATCGGCAGCCCCTGCGCGCACTGCGGCATCGTGACGCGCTCGATCGCCCTGCCCGAGTGCAGGCGCAGTTCGTCGCTGGCCCGCAGCATCGTCGCATCGTCCATCGTCGCCAGGCGCCGCATGTAGGCGACCGGGTCGGTGACGCTGCGGCGCATCCACTCGAGCACTGCGTCGTCGTCGCGCTGCACGAGCAGGTCGTCCGGGATCTGCCAGAGCCGCGCGAAGCGCTGGTTGAAGTTGCGGATGCGGCCGGCGAGGTCGGTGACGAGGATGCCGTCCTGCGTCGATTCGAGCGTCGCGCGCAGATCGGCCGCCGCGCTTTCGAGCTCGCGTTCGATGCGCACCTGCTCGCTGCGGTCGTGCAGGGTCACGACGTAAAACGCCTCACCGTCCAGCAGGATGCGGCTGACCCGGCGCGTGACCGGGACGATTTCGCCATCGGCGCGCGCGATCATCGCGTCGGATTCGATGCCCTCGACCAACCCGCCGGCCGCCTCGCCCCAGAAGCACAGATCTTCCGGCGTGGCGGCGAGCTCGGTCATGGTCTTGCCGACGAGCGCCTCCGGCGTCATGGCCATCAGGCGGCCGGCGGCACGGTTCGCGAGCACGATCGCCTGGGTGCGCACGTCGACCAGCCAGACGGCATCCAGCATGGCCTCGATCAGGCCACTCGAGCGCATGACCGGCGCGTTCATCAGGCCTCCACGGCGCAGGGTTGCGCCGCCGTCACTGCTTCGAAGAAGTACGCCACGCGCGGTCGCGGCGCCAGGTACTCGAGCGTGGCCGGCGGCAGTTGCAGCGGCTTGATGCCGCGCCGGATGCCCAGCCCCGGCACGGATTCGAGATCGACGATCACGGCCTCGTCGCGCGACACCTTCGTCTCGTGCACCAGCACGCGCGGCTTCAGCGGGCGCGACGAATTCACGCTCATGACCATCGCGTAGCGGTCGTCGGTGAGCTGAACCGTCGAGCCGGCCGGGTAGACACCCATCATGCGGATGAAGGCGCCGAGGATCGAGGTGTCGAACTTGGCCCGGCCCTGCGCGAACATCAGCGACAGCGCCTCGTGCGGTGTCAGCGCCTTGGCCGCAAGGTGCGGGTTGCATAGGTTGTCGTAGCGGTTCACGAGCGCGACGATGCGCGATGCGGCCGTCATCCGGTCGGTGTTCACGCGCAGCGGGAAACCACTGCCATCGGCGTGCTCATGGTGCTGCGCGATCACCAGCGTCGCGCCGGGCGAGAGGCTCATCTTGCGTGCGTGGCTGACGCCGTGCGCCACATGTTCTTCATAGAAGCGCACTTCCGAGCCGCTGAACTGGTCATCGCGATGCCGCACGCGATCGGGCAGCTCGAGCTTGCCGATGTCGTGCAGCAGCGCGCCGACACCCAGGTCCGCCATGTCGGGCTCCGACAGGCCGAAGCTGCGGCCCATCAGAAGCGAAATCACGGTCACGTTCATGGCGTGCATCGAGGCCTTGTCGCCGGCGGCGTCCGACAGCAGCCGGATGCACACGTCCTGGTCGCCGAGCATCTTGTCCACCAGCGCCTTCGCGAGCTGCTCGGCCTGGGCGCGCGCCTCCTTGGGCTTGTGTTGCACGAGCTCGGTCAGGTGCCCGCAGTCGCGCGCGGCCTCGCCGAACTGGCGCTCGCACAGCTGCTGCGCGGCGCGCTGTGCGGCCAGTGCACGCTTGTGCCGATGCCGTGCGATGACCTCGGGCGACTCGGCCGCGGTCGGCGCGGGTTCGAGAACGGGCTCGGGCTCGGTCGTGGGTGCAGCCGCTGCGGCGGCGGGCTCGATGGCGGCGCCGAGACGGTCGAAATCGGTGGCGCGGCCCCAACCGGTGGTCTCGACCTGAACGTCGCTCTGCCCCGGGCTCCAGCGCACGCGCTGCACCCCCAGCGAACGGATCGTCGCGATCTGCTCGGTGTTGGCGATCTTGAAGTTGCCGAGCGGGAAGGGGTGTGACATCCAGCTCATGTCGAGGTGGATGAACATGCCGATGCGCAGGTCCCCGACCTCGATCAATTCCCTGGTGGCGACTGCTGCGTTCATCCCGATGACGGCGCGCAGGCAAGAGGCCGGCGCGGCTTGGTGGGAATATCGGCGGGGAGCGTGCGGACTTGAGTCGGAGCGGAAGCCGCCGGCTTCAGCGCTGAATCCGCGTCGACAGCACGATCGCCGAGGTCGTGCGCTCGACGCCATCGAGCCCGCCGATGCGGTCGATCAGCGCATCGAGTTCGCCGATCGACGACGCCGCGACGATCGCGATCAGGTCGAACGGCCCGCTGACCGAATGCAACACGCGCACTTCGGGAATTTTGCGCAGCGCGACCTCGATCGCGCCGCTGCGCTTGGCGGCCAGCGTGATCAGCACATGGGCGCGCACCAGACTCGCTTCGAGTTCGTCGGGCACGGTGATCGTGAAGCCGGAGATCACGCGCTGGCGTTGCAGCCGCTCCATGCGGCTCTGCACCGTGGTGCGCGAGAGCTTGAGCTTGCGCGCCAGCACTGCTGTGGGCGTGCGCGCGTCGTCGCGCAGCAGCGCAAGCAGGGCGCGGTCGGTCGTGTCGAGCGTCAGGTCGGGCATTTCGGCCAAATTTATTAGTCGATTTGCCGAAGTATGGACTTCGTTTCGTCTGAATTGAAGATGCAATTTGCGCTCGTCCCTTGGAAAATCGCCCCGGGCACCTCAGGAGACCCCCATGAAAGACATCCTCGTCATCGGCGGCGGCAAGATCGGCTCGGTCGTGGCGGCGCTCCTCGTCGACACGCCCGAAGTGAGCGGCTACCGCGTCACCGTGGCCGATCGCTCGGCTGCGACGCTGGCGCAGATCACCACCGGCGGCAACGCGCGCCTGAACACGCTGCTGCTCGACGTGGCCGACCCGGCCCAGTTGCGCGACGCGCTGCAAGGCCGCTTCGCAGTGCTCAGCGCCGCGCCGTATCACCTCACCTTGCAGGTGGCGCAGGCCGCGCGCGATGCCGGCGTGCACTACCTCGACCTGACCGAAGACGTCGCCAGCACGCGCGCGATTCGCGCACTGGCCCAGGGCGCGACGACGGCCTTCATCCCGCAATGCGGCCTGGCGCCGGGCTTCATCTCGATCGTCGCGGCCGATCTGGCGCGCAGCTTCGATTCGCTCGACTCGGTCCGCATGCGCGTCGGCGCCCTGCCCGCCTACCCGAGCAACGCGCTGAACTACAACCTGACCTGGAGCACCGAGGGCGTCATCAACGAATACTGCGAGCCCTGCGAGGCCATCGTCGATGGCGTTGCCCGCGAAGTGCCTGCCCTCGAGGAACGCGAGGAGTTCTCGCTCGATGGCGTGCTCTACGAAGCCTTCAACACCAGCGGCGGCCTCGGCACGCTGTGCGAAACGCTCGCCGGCAAGGTGCGCACGCTGAACTACCGCACCATCCGCTACCCCGGCCACGCCGCGATCATGAAGGCGTTGCTGCACGATCTGCGCCTGAAGGACCGGCGCGACGTGCTGAAAGACATCCTCGAGCAAGCCCTGCCCGCGACGATGCAAGATGTGGTCATCGTCTTCGTCACCGTCGCCGGCCAGCGCGGCGGACGGTTGCAGCAGGAAACCTACGCCCGCAAGATCTACAGCCATGTGCTGGCCGGCCAGATGCGCAGCGCGATCCAGATCACGACCGCGTCGAGCCTGTGCGCGATGCTCGATCTGCTGGTGGCCGGCACGCTGCCGCAGCGCGGATTCGTCCGACAGGAAGAGGTGCCGCTGGCCTCGTTCCTGGCCAACCGCTTCGGCCACGTCTACGCGATGGAGGCGTTGGCCCGCGCAGCCTAAACCAATAAGGTCATTTTGTGACCGATCAGTGCATCCAATGACTTACAGTTAGCGTAGTGAGTCGAAGCGGGCAACTTTGCCCCGCTGAACAGGAAGCGCTGACATGGCCGACAACACCGCCGCCGCCGTCCATTGGGTAGAACAAGGTCTGGTGCCGGACCGCGTCGTGCGGCTCGGCATCCGCCGGCTGCTGAAGGCTCGTCTCGTCGAGATGCGCGATGGCGACATTGAAGCGACCGCGGCGCTGTCGCAGGCCTTCCTCGACGAATTGCGCGCCGCGCCGCTGGCGCTGCTGCCCGAGAAGGCCAACGAGCAGCACTACGAGGTGCCGGCCGCCTTCTTCGGCGCGGTGCTGGGCCCGCACCGCAAGTACAGCAGCTGCTACTGGCCCGAGGGCACGGATACCCTGGCACAGGCCGAAGCCGCCTCGCTGCAAGCCACCTGCGAGCGCGCCGGCCTGGCCGATGGCCAGCAGGTGCTCGAACTCGGCTGCGGCTGGGGCTCGCTCACCCTGTGGATGGCCGAGCGCTTTCCGAACAGCCGCATCACGGCGCTGTCGAACTCCAACTCGCAGCGCCAGCACATCGAGGCGCAGGCCGCGCAGCGCGGCCTGACGAATGTGCGCGTGATCACACGCGACATGAACGACTTCGACACCGCCGAGCGCTTCGACCGCATCGTCTCGGTCGAGATGTTCGAGCACCTGCGCAACTGGCCGCAGGCGTTCGCGCGCGTCGCGCGCTGGCTGAACCCGCGCGGGCGCTTCTTCATGCACGTGTTCGCGCACAACGGCGCGCCGTACCCGTTCGTCGAGCGCGACGCGAGCGACTGGATGAGCCGGCACTTCTTCTCCGGCGGGATGATGCCCAGCGACGATCTGGCGCTGCAATGCCAGGACGACCTGCGCCTGCTGAACCGCTGGCGCTGGAACGGCACGCACTACCAGCGCACGTCCGAGGCCTGGCTGCGCAACATGGACGAGCAGCGAGCCGTGCTCTGGCCGCTGTTCGAGCGCACCTACGGCGGTGATGCGGGCGTGTGGTGGCAGCGCTGGCGGCTGTTCTTCATGTCCGTCGCCGAGCTGTTCGGCTTCGAGGACGGGCAGCAGTGGTGGGTCAGCCACTATCTGTTCGAGCGCCGGGGCGGATGACGAATCCCCGGCCCACCCGCACGATGCAAGTGCTGAACTTCGTGCTGTTCCAGGCCGCGTGGTTCGCCGGCGTGCTCGGCGCGGCGCACGGCCTGCCGCTGCTCGGCACGCTGGTGGTGCTGGCGGTGATCGCATGGCATGTCGCGGTGTCGGCGCGGCCGATGACCGAGGCCAAGCTGGTCGGCGCGGCGCTGCTGATCGGCGCGGTCTTCGAGACCTTCTGCGCGCAGCTCGGCCAGGTCGCCTTCACCTCCGGCCAGCCCGAGCCCTACCTGCCGCCGTACTGGATGGTCGCGATGTGGGGCCTGCTCGCGATCGCGCTGAACGTGACGATGCGCTGGATGAAGCGCCGCTGGCTGCTCGCCGCGGTACTCGGCGCGATCGCCGGCCCGATGTCGTATGCGGCCGGCGTGCGGCTCGGAGCGGCCACCTTCATCCACGCCACCGCGGCCATCGCCACGCTGGCGATCGCCTGGGCACTGCTGATGCCGCTGATGATGTGGCTCTCGGACCGCTTCGACGGGGTCGCTCGTGCCTGAGCTGCGCGCCGCGTTCGCTGGCCTCGGCGTCGTCGTCGCGGGTGCGGTGCTGGCGTGGCTGTTCAGCCTCGTGCGCCACGACGTGAGCGTGGTGGACAGCCTGTGGTCGCTCTTCATCACCACCGCCGGCATCGTCTACGCGCTGATGCTGCCCTCGTCGAACGGCCGCGCCGTGCTGATGCTCGCGCTAGCCGTGGTCTGGGCGCTGCGCCTGTCGATCTACATCAGCTGGCGCAACCATGGTCAGCCCGAAGACCGGCGCTACCAGCAGATCCGCGCGCGCAACCAGCCGAACTTCGAGCTCAAGAGCCTCTATCTGATCTTCGTCTTGCAGGCGCTGCTGGCGTGGATCGTCTCTGCGCCATTCCTCGCCGGCGTCAGCGGGCAGAACCCGCTGAACGCGCTCGACTGTGTCGGCGCCGCACTGGCCGCTTTCGGCATCGTCTTCGAGGCCGTTGGCGATCAGCAGATGGCCAGCTTCAAGGGCGACGCCGCCAACAAGGGCCAGGTGATGGACCGCGGCCTGTGGCGCTACACGCGGCACCCGAACTACTTCGGCGAATGCTGCACCTGGTGGGGCCTGTATCTGATCGCGCTGGCCGCCGGCGGCGCCTGGTGGAGCATCGTCTCGCCGCTGCTGATGACGTTTCTGCTGCTGAAGGTCTCGGGCGTCAGCCTGCTCGAAGCCGACATCACCGAGCGCCGCCCGGCCTACCGCGACTACATCGCGCGCACCAGCGCGTTCATCCCGGCATGGCCGCGGCGCAAGGAATCGGTGTGAAGGCCGCGCTGCTGCTGGCCGGCCTGCTCGCCACCTCGGCGCACGCCGCCGAGTGGAACTTCCGCGCGCTGCTCGACGACCAGCCGATCGGCACGCACCGCTTCACGCTCAGCACGCAGGGCGATGAACGCAAGCTGCTCAGCGAGGCCGCATTCGCGGTCAAGTTCATCGGCATCACCGCGTACCGCTACCAGCACCGCGCAACCGAACTCTGGCGTGGCGACTGCCTGGCCGGGCTGAGCGCCGCGACCGACGACGATGGCAAGGCGACCACCGTCGAGGTCATCGGCGAGCCGCTGAAAGGCTGCGCGATGAGCTTCGCCTACTGGAACCCGGCCATCCGCACCCAGCTGCGGCTGCTCAATGCGCAGACCGGCCTGTTCGAGAAGGTGCAGGTCACGCCTGCCGGCGCCGGCTCCCTCGACGTGCGCGGCACGCCGACGCCGGCGACGCGCTGGCGCATCACCGGCCCGACGAACCCGATCGACGTCTGGTACTCGGCGCAAGGCGAGTGGATCGGGCTCGACTCGACGCTGGCCGGCGGCCGCAAGCTGAGCTACCGACTGCAATGAAGCGTCGTCACGAAAGGAAGTCCCCATGCGTTTACCCCTCATCGGCGCGCTCGCGCTCGCCACGCTCGCCGGCTGCGCCAGCGGCCCTGAGGCGGGCATGAAGCCCGTCACGCTGGTCGAGAAAGTCGAGCTGTCGCGCTTCATGGGCGACTGGTACGTGATCGCGAACATCCCGACCTTTCTCGAGAAGGGCGCGCACAACGCGAAAGACAGCTACACGCTCGCGCCGGACGGCACGATCCCGACCACCTTCAGCTTCAACGCCGACGGCTTCGACGGCCCGCGCAAAAGCTACGGCTCGAAGGGCTTCGTGATGGACGGCGGTGCCAACGCCGTCTGGGGCCAGCAGTACATCTGGCCGATCAAGGCCGACTACCGCATCGCCTACCTGTCGCCCGACTACACGCAGACCGTGATCGCGCGCGAGAAGCGCGACTACGTCTGGATCATGGCGCGCACGCCGGCGATTTCAGAGGCCGATCTGGCGAAGCTGATCGCGTTCGTCGGCGCGCAGGGTTACGACACGGCCAAGATCCAGCGCGTGCCGCAAGCGGGCGGCAGGTAAGGCGTCATTTGCGCGCTGCGGGAGGCCGCGCAGGCCCCGCGCGCACGGGCACGTCCAGTTCGGCTTCGTAAACCACCGGGAACCCGGCGGCGCGCCGCTCCACACTGGCAATCGGCACGTTGGCGTCCGCGGGAACCGTGACGTAGAGCGCCCAGCGCCCGTCAGTGGTCGTGGTGATCCCGCACTGCGACACCAGCGGGTCGGTGACCTCGTCTGCAAGTGCCAGGAGTTGCTCGGGAGGTTCGTCCGTGGCGGGCGACCCCGGGACGTGCATGCGAACCGGCTTCATCGACGAACCCACGCGAGGCTGAAAAATCCATCCTACTCCTACACCGGATGCACGTTGAAGCGCGAACAGACCGCTGACACGTCGCACGCCGTCGTGGTGCTGCCATCGCCAGCGAACAGCAACGCCACGGGCCGGCCGGAAGGCTTGTCCAGGATGACCGAACCCGAGTCGCCGGGATTGCTGAACGGCAAACCGTTGCTGCCGGTGATCGTGATGGCGTTGTCGAAGGTCGCGATGATCGGGTTCTGGCGCGTGCCGTAGTTCACCTGCACACCGCGAACCCGGATCGCCCGGATCGTGCCGGTGGTGACGCCGGTGGTTCGGCCCGATTTGGTGACGGTCATGCCCGGGCGCGCGGCCAGCAACTGCGGCGCGTACTTGCTGATGTTCAGAATCTTGCCGGTCACGACCTGGCGCGTGTCCGTCACCGCCGCGATGCCCGCATCGATCACGTTGCGCGGCTGGGAGCCCGGCGCCGGGAACAGGATGGGCTCGAAGGCGCTCAACGTGGCGATCGTGTCGGCCGGGTTGGCAGAGAACGGCTGAGTGAACGGCTTGCCGATCGGAAACCGGTTCACGTCCGCGAGCACGTGGTTGTTGCTCAGCACGAACAGCGGCCCGTTGTCGTCGCCGCCGCGGCGCACGAAGCAACCCAGCGTGCCGACGTAGTTGCCGCCGAGCGGCCCGATCTCCACGCCACCCGGCACCGGCCGGCGGCGCGCCTGGTGCTGAGCCGGGTTGGCGCTGGCGGCACTCGCGACCTTCTTCGCGGGCGTCCGGGCAAACGCCACCTGGACCGGCAGGTGTTCGACATCGATGTTGACGCGCTGGATCGACTTCGTGAACAGCGATTCGGCGCGCGCGGATCGAACCGATGCGGCGTCGAACATGTAGACCTTGACGACGAACTGCCCGTCGTCGCGAACGCCCACGCCGGTGGCATGCACGTTCGCCAGCGGCGTGTTGCCCGCCTCGCCGGCCGTCGCGCGGAACGCCATCGCCTGGGCCTGCGGAACGGTCGCATTCATCTGGTGCTCGACCAGCTCGGCCCGGAATTCCTCGAGTGCTTCGAGCGCTTCACCGAAGGTTGCCATGACGCGTCTCCCGAGCGTTGAGGGAGCGCCAGCTTAGTGCAAACCCGCCGCACGCGCCTCCACCATGGAGGGGACGCTACAGCACCTCGAAGAACCGCATCACCACCTCGCTCGGCCGCCGCAGCCCGGTGCCGAGGAACACGCGCTCCATCATCCACGCCAGCGCCGGCGCGCTCGCCTCGAAGCGTGGCGCGCAGCGGAAGTACACCTCCGCCGGCTCGACCGGCTCGCCGCGCAGCAGCCGCGCCATCACCTCGGGCGCGGCCGTGCGCACCGCATCGTTGTGCACGTAGATGCGATCGCCGCCATCGGTCTCGAGCACATAACGCGCTTCGAGCCGCGCCATGCGCTCGTTGACGATCAGCTGAAAATCCGCACCACCCGCCAGCACCCGCGCCGACCAGTCGCGCGCCACGCAGGTGCCGCCGATGATCGGGATCACGCGCCGCGTGCCGTGACCGACCGCGCCGATTTCGATCGGCGCGGCGACCTGCACCGACAGGTCGGCGAAGCGCGCCAGCCCGGGCGCGGCGAGCGGATCGCTTCCTGTCACTTCACCAGCTTCCAGGCGCCGCCCTCGACCTTCACCATCACCTGGCTGCGCGCGTCCACGCCGTTGTGATCGGTGGCACTGAGGTTGAACACGCCTTGCGCGCCGACGAACTCCTTGAGCCCCTCGATCGCGTCGCGCAGCGCGACGCGGAACTCTTCGGTGCCCGGCTTGCCCTTCTTCAACGCGACCGGGATCGCGCTGTTCAGCCACAGCTGCGCGTCCCACGCCGTCGATCCGAACAGCGAGCGCGAACCGGCGCCGTACTTGGCTTCGTAGCGTTTCACGTAGTCCACCCCTGGCGCCTTGACGGGGTTGGTGTCGGGCAGTTGCTCGGCCACCAGCACCGGCGCCACCGTCATGAAGCTGCCGTCCAGATCCTTGCCACCGACGCGCAGGAAGTCGGCGTTCGCCACGCCCTGCGTCTGGTAGATCAAGCCCTTGTAGCCGCGCTTGACAAGCTCGACGTGCGGCAGCGCGCCCGGCGTGCCGGCACTGAAGATGTAGACGGCGTCAGGGTTCGCGGCCAGCAGCTTGAGCACCTGCGGCGTGGCGCTGGTGTCGGCCTGCGCGTACTTTTCGGTCGCGACGATCTTCACGCCCTTGGCCGGCGCGAGCTTCTCGATCGCCTTCAGAAAGCCTTCGCCATACGCGGTGGTGATGCCGATCGTGGCCACCGTCGTCGCCTTGCGCTGAAGCATGTGATCGAGCACGGCATTGATCGAGATCGTCTCGGTCGGCGCCATCTTGAAGGCCCAGCGGCGCGGCCCGTCCTGCGGTTCGACGATCGCGCCTCCGCCGGCGAGCGAGATCACCGGCACGCCGGTGCGCGCCGCCACCTCGATCACCGCAAGCGAGGTCGGCGTCAGCGAGGGCCCGACGATGATGTCGACCTTGTCCTCGGTGATCAGCTTGGTCGCGTTCTTGACCGCGGTCGTCGGGTCGGTCGCGTCGTTGAGCAGGATCACGTTGATCTTCTGGCCGCCGAGCTCACCCGGCCACAGCTTGATCGTGTTCTCGGCCGGGATGCCGAGCGAGGCGCCCGGGCCGGTCAGCGAGACGATCACGCCGATGTTGACGTCGGCATTCGCCGCGACAGTGACGATGAGCAGGCAGAGCGCGGCGGCGAGTGATTTGAAGCGGAGCATCGGCAGTCTTTCGATGGGTTGATTGTTCGAGTCGGATTGCACCGCCCCGTCAACGCGGCCACAAGCGGGGAAACACCGCGCAGTCGATCGGCTCACCGGGCTGGATGGTCGGCGGGTCGATGGTGATGTTGGCCTGGCCGACGCGCGGCGCATAGACCACGTCATCGCCCGTCCAGCGCGTCGCGTAGGCACGGCGACGCCGCGTCGAACTGGCGTTGCCGGGTGCGCCGTGCACCGTCATGCAGTGGTGCAGCAGGCAGTCGCCGGCCAACATGTCCCAGTTGACGATGTCCAGCGTGTTGCCGGGTTCCCGGCGCAGCGCGTCGATGTCCGGCAGGATCTCGCCCGGCAGCATCTTGTAGGCCTCGGTGTCGCCGCCGAAATGGACCGGCCGGAACTCGCGGCCCCAGCGGTGCGAACCCTTGATGTACTCGACGCCGCTGGACTCGACCGTCACGTCGTCGAGCGCGAGCCAGATCGAGAGGATCTGATCGCCCTTGACCGGCCAGTACGGCCCGTCCTGGTGCCACGGCGTGACGGCGGAGGTACCGGGCTCCTTGACAAACAGCTGGTCGTAGAGAAAGTTGACCTTGCGGCTCTTCAGCATGCGCGCCGCGATCTCGGCCGCGGGCGATTCCTCCACGTACTTGCGCAGCCCCGGCTTCACGGCCCAGGCGCCGATGTCGCCGAGGAAGCGTTGACCGGCTTTCGTCGCGTATTCGCGCGCCAGCGGGCCGGGGTGCGCGAGGTCATCCTCGACCGCCTCGCGCATGTGTTCGATCCAGTCGGCATCGAACAGGCCGCGCAGGCAGATCACGCCGTCGCGCCAGAAGGCATCGACGTCGGCGTCGGGGATGGTGTTGAGCGGGTGCACGTTCATGGCAGCGTCTCCTTGGCAAGATGCCGTGATCCTCTATCCTCGCACGACCTCGCGCCGCCATGATCCTCCCTTCGCCGCTCCTCGACGCCACACCACGGCGCTCGCCGCATCCGCGGCGCGTCTTCGTCCTCGGCGCCACGGGCACCATCGGCCGCGCGACCGTGCGTGCGCTCGTGCGGCGCGGTCACGAGGTCGTGTGTTTGATCCGCCCGCGCGCCGGCGTCGGCGGCGCGCTTTCGTCCGACGACAGCACGCGGCTGCTCACCGGGGCCACGGTGCGGCTCGGCGACGCGGGCGACCCGGCCTCGCTCGCGCGCGACGGCTTTCGCGGCGAGCGCTTCGACGCGCTCGTGTCGTGCCTGGCCTCGCGCACCGGCGCGCCGAAGGAGGCGTGGGCCATCGATCACCAGGCGCACGTGCACGCGCTCGATGCCGCGCGGAACGCGGGCATCTCTCAGGTCGTGTTGCTGTCGGCGATCTGCGTGCAGAAGCCGCTGCTCGCGTTTCAGCAGGCCAAGCTGGCGTTCGAGCGTGCGCTGATCGGGTCGGGCCTGAGTTACTCGATCGTGCGGCCGACGGCGTTCTTCAAGTCGCTCTCGGGCCAGGTCGAACGAGTCAAGCGGGGCAAGCCCTTTCTCGTCTTCGGCGACGGCACGCTGACGGCGTGCAAACCCATCAGCGACGACGATCTCGCCGCCTACCTGGCGGATTGCCTCGATGACGAGGGCCGCGTCGACCGCGTGCTGCCGATCGGCGGGCCGGGCAACGCGATCACGCCGCGGCAACAGGGCGAGCACCTGTTCGCACTGCTCGGGCGCCCGCCGCGCTTCAAGCAGGTACCCGTCGCGCTGCTGGACGCGATCATCGGCGTGCTCGGCGCGGCCGGGCGCGTCGTGCCGGCGCTGGCGGCCAAGGCGGAGCTCGCGCGCATCGGCCGCTACTACGCCACCGAATCGATGCTGGTGCTCGACGCCGCGACCGGCCGCTACGACGCTGCCGCCACGCCCTCGACCGGCACCGAGACACTGCTGGACTTCTATGCGCGGCTGGTCAGTGGCGCCGCCGCGCCGGAGCGCGGCGACCACACGGTGTTCTGAGCGCCCACCCCACTAAACTGCGCGGCAATACATCAGCGCAGGGGGAAGTTCATGTCCTACGACTACAGCTCGGAGTCCAAGCTCCTCGAGCTGCCGAATCCATACCAGTTGCAAAACCGGCTGCTGTGGATCTGCGGCGCGATCCTGCTGCTGGCCGGCGTGACGAGCCTGTTCTGGGCCCGCGGCGCGATGCAGGAGAGCGCGCTGCGCCTCGTTGCCGGCCCGCTGATCGCCGGCCTCGCGATGGTCGCCGCTGGCTTGCTGTGCGCGACCACGGCCGCGCGCCGCATGCGCTTCTTCTTCGGCCGCGGCCGGCCGGCGTCGCTCGCGCCGGAGATCCCGGTCGGTGCCAACGGCGGCTCGAAGGCGGCCGACGCGGTCAAGGAGATCCTGCGCCAGGGCGGCATCACCTACCCCGAGCCGCAGGGCGCGATCGAGGGCATGCTGTACCACTGGGCGCCGAAGCTGATCACCGCACCACGCGAGGTGCAGTTCCAGGCGCAGCGCTATGTGTTCAACCTGTGCGCGATCGGCGCCACGCTGGTGAGCTTCGTCGTCTCGTGGGCGCTGTTCGGCAACGAGACGACGCGGCCGTGGATCGGCCTGCTGTACTTCGTGTTCGGCCTGTTCGTGCTGCTCAAGCCGGTGGTTTCGAACGGTCGCGCGAAATTCTCGCGCGCCACGCTCGTGGTGCTGATCGCCGCAGCCATCCTCGCGCCGGTCGGCGTCGGTCTGGTCGGTGCGAAGCTGCCGTCGTTGTACGGTTTCGAGGTCACCGCGCAAACGTTCGTGATGCTGATCGGCTCGCTCGTCGCGTGCGCGCTCGCGGTGTGGGCGATCCTCGCGCAGGTCGACCCGGCGCCGCAGACGCGCGCCAGCGTCGAGCAATCGCGCCTGTCGATGAACTCGCCGCCGGGCAGCCTGATGGACGAGCTCGACCGGCTGATGCAATCGAGCTGGACCGAGCAGATCCCGAACCGCCGCTATGCGCGCATCGACCCGGTCACCACCGCCGGCACGCCCAGCGGCAGCTTCGCCGGCGAGTTGTTCGAAGAGAGCCAGCCGCTGCCGGTGACCGGCACGCAGGCGCCGAGCCTGGCCAGCGCGCTCGCCGCGCCGCGGCACCGCGCGCTGCTGCTGCTCGACCTCTACGGCACGATCCTCGTGATCGCCGCGGTCGCGATGTCGCTGACCTTCGTGCGCGCCTTCGACGTGAGCGCGCCGTGGCGCGACAACCGCTTCGCGCTGGTCGGCACCTCGGCGATCCTGGCGGTGATGGCGGCGTTCTGCTTCCAGGCCGCGGCGCGGCTGTGGGGGCGTTTCAATTTCGAGTCGGTGCTGACCTGGGTCGAGATGGTCGGCAGCTACCAGACCTCGCGCATCGGCACCGGCAACAACTTCAGCAGCCGCATGAACACCGAGAACGACGTGGTGCGCACCGAGGCGATGACCCTGCGCGTCTGGCGCGCGCGCATCGAATCGGTGGTGTTCGGCAAGGACGACGCGCGCCAGGTCACCGCGATGTTCTCGACCGAGCAGGAAGCACTCGCGCTGAGCGCCGACCTGACCTCCTTCGCCCGCAGCCAGAGCGTGCTCGTCGCGCCGTTCAGCAACGAGGACCAGGCGCGCATCAGCGCGCTGAACGCCGGCGAGCGCGCCATCGCACCTGCGAACGACGCCGGTGCGGCGGCGCAGGTGCAGCACCACCTGAGCGCCGCGGCGGCGATCGCGTCGGTGGGTGGTGTGCCATCCGGGCACTCCACCGTGCCGATGATCAGCAAGCGCTATTGCAGCGCCTGCGGCACCGAGATCGCCGGCGGCGCGCGCTTCTGCTCGAACTGCGCGGCACCGGTGGCGCGGGGGTGAGGCAGGAGGCGACGACCGGCTTGCATGGGTCTGATGGTCTATCGGCCGAGCCAATCCAGGAGCTGGCGACCCGTGCGCTCGTTCGCGAAGAAATTGAGGTGGTGCACGCCGTCGGCCTGGCTGTACTGCAGGCGCTGCGAGTCGGCGATCGGAAAGCCCGGCGCACTGCGACGCAGATCGTGGCCGCCGGCGGTCGGCACGACGCCGTCGTTGCCCTCCCCGAAGATGCCGTCGACCAGGGCATCGGCCACGCTCCAACCGAAGCGAGCGAGCAGGCTCGCGCCCTGGGGCTTGAAGTCCGACGAGATCGCGTGATAACTCGCGGCGTGGGCGACGCTGCCGTTGAGCGTGCCGAGGTAGGCGCCACTCGGGTGCATGCTGCTGAGCCCCGGCAGGCCGCGCACCGCGCCGTGATAGGCCAGCTTCGCAAACATGAACAGCGCCTCCGCACCGATCGTGAAGGCGTTGTCGGGCAGCTCGGTGAACAGGTTGGTGTAGCGGTCGAGCATCTTGATGCCGTGCTCGCTGTCGGCCAACACCGTGCCGCGGTTCGGCGCCGCGACGAAGATCGTTTGCCGCACGCGCATCCCGGCCACACCAGAAGGGGGCTGCCGCTCGATCAGCTCGCGCGCAACGAGCCCGCCACGACTGTGCGTGATCACGTCCAGCTCAACGTTCGTACCGGGCGGCAGCATGGCCAGCAACTGCTGCACGTTGTCGGCCGGAGAATGGTGCAGGCTCGGGTGGTCGAACGCAAACATCCGGCCGCCGTACAGGCGGCCCAGCGCCTCGATGGTGGGGCGCGGCATCAGCGCGAACGCATCGGCCGCGCAGCTGAAGGTGCCGTGTACCAGCAGCAACGCCCGACCGCCTTGCATCGTCGCCCAGTCGATCGGGCGGTCGTCGTCGAACGGAAAGCGCCGCAAGCCGTAGGGTCGGTGGTTTTGCTCCCATGCAGAAGCGACCGCGAGCGCGCCCTTGCCGACGACGTCTTCGGTGGCCCATGCGAGCACACGCACGAGGCGACGGCCGAGCTTCGTCAGCTCGCCGCGCGACGCCGGGCCTCCGGCGGCAGGTCGCGGCGCGGCCTCGAGCGGCAGCAGGAACTCGGGGCCGCTTTGCGCGTCGGTGGCCGGGCCCGGCACGACCGGGAAGATCCAGCGCGACACACCGGCTTCGTCGGTGTAGAGCACCGCATGCTCGATGCCCTCGCCCAACGGGGGTGCGCGCAGCAGCACGGCGGGCTCACCGTCCGGCGTGCTCAAGCTGTCGGCGCGGGTGTTGCCGCCCGCACCCCCGTCGATGCGTCTGGGCTCGATCTCGAAGACCTTCACGGTCGTCACGTCAGCGCGCGTCAGCGCGGCCAGCAACGGCGCCTCGTGCGTACCGCTGTCGGAACGCGTCGCACTTTCGGTGGCCTCGAGTTCCTTGACCGTTGCATGCAAGGCCGGCGCGCGCAACGAGTAGCCGCCTGGCGCGATCTCGACCCAGGCCGATGAGCCTGTCAGTGCAGTCTGCTTGCCCATCGTGTGACTCCTGGTTCAGGCGCCGCGGCGCAGCGACAACGCCGGGTGGCCGTAGTAAAGGTAGGCGACCGGTGTCGTCGAGTCGCCGATGTAGTCGCGGCGCCGCGCGTGCAAGGCCGCACCGACACTGTGGCCGTTCGAGAACACGTCATCGTAGAAGCTCTCGGCCAGGCTGCGCGCGGCCGCGTCGTCCACATCCCAGAGCGGCGCGACGAAGCCGTTCGCGCCGCCGCGCAGAAGCTCGCCGGGGAAGCCGCCGGCCTGGCCGAGCGAACGCCCCGGCGTGCCGACCTGGCAGGCGTTCAGGAACACGAAAGAAAAGCGCGGCAACTCGCCGCAACGATGCGCGCCGATCAGTGCTTTGGCCGGGAGTTCGGTCTTGTCGGCCAGCACCAGCGATTGCACATTGGCCGCCGGGTCGCTGAAACCGTGCACTGCGAAGTGCAGCAGGTGGCCGGGAAGCTTGATGCCGCCGGCCAGGGTCGTCAGGTCGGTGTTCGTCGCCTCGAACGGGAGCCCATCCCAACGCTTGCACAGCGTCTCGCGTTCGGCAATGGCCTCGGTCAGTTTGCGCTGGCCCGAAGCGATGCCGTACTCCGAAGCCACCACGCTGACCCGCTTGACGTCGACGCTGAGCGGCGGCGGTAGCATCACGCGCTCGTCGTCGAGCCAGCGACCCATCAAGGTCTGCGCTGCCAGAAACGGCGGCGCGGTCGCATCGAGTGGCCGATCGAGCGTGGCGAGCTCCCAGGGCACGTAGGCCTCGTCGGTGAGCCAGAGCAGCGTGGGAAGGCGGCCGAGCGCATCGTGAACGTCAGAGAGGATGTTGAAGAAGGGCGACGGAATCAGCGCCGCGACGTCGCGCCCGATCGTGTCAAGGACGTTGCGCGCGAGCGGCCCGCGAAACTTCAGCGCGCCCAGGTCGTGCATGAGGGTCGCCGCGAACTCGGAGGTTCCCGGGAGCTTCGTCCTTAACTTCAGCGTGGTGTCGTGGCGCGGGCAGGCCGGCGCGATGAATCGCCACTCGAGCGTGCCGTCGCTCTGATGACTCAGGCTGACGGTCAGGTCGACGGCCGCTGCCGCGTCGGGCAGCGCCATCCGGCAAGGATTCGGGCGCGCCAGCAGTGGCTCGGGAAGCCTTGCTTCGACCGCACGGATCTCGCGCCGCGCTCCGCCGATCACCTGCTGGTCGTAGACGTAGTGCACCTTGACGCTGCCGACCGTGACGCCGACTTTCAGCGTGCCGGTGAAGTGCACGACCGCGTTTTCGCGCAGGGGTACGAGGTCGTGCTCGCGGTCGAGCGTAACGCCGTCGCCACTGAGCAGCACCAGGCACTGCTTGGCGGGGTCGGGTGTCGGTACCTCGATCGCCTTGGCGTCGCCAAGTGCGAGGTCAGGGGTCGAACGAAAGCCGACGAACAAATCGAACGGTTGACCGACCGCGACCTCGTCGGGTGCGGTCAGCGCCGGATAGGCACGGAACGGTCGCTCCGCTCGCACCGCGTCCGCCGCCCCGGCCGCCACTTCAATCACGCTGCGCTCACGCAGTGCCGTGTCGGGCGCCACGCGCGCATCCACGAACCCGACGATGCTGTCGCCGTCGGTGACCACCGCGACCTCGGGTGCCGCGTCGGCGTCCGAGCCTTGTTCGGCCTGCTCGGTGGCTCGATACTCGTGCAGGTCGAGCACCTCGTGCACGGTCGCCTGCGGCCGGGCGGCCTTCAGCCGAGCGACCAGCTCGCGGCGCAGGTGCAGGTAGACGTAGCGCTCACCGTTGTCTTCGACGCGCAGGACCACGACATGTGAGCTGCGTACACCGCGCAGAAACGTGAGTGCCTGCGCGCTCGACCAGCGGCTGCTGATCAGGACGAACTTGCGCGACATGACGCCTTGCAGCGCGACCGTGGCCGTGGGTAAAAGCGTTGTCATGGCGGTCCTTGGCTGTTCAGCCTCCGTTGAACACGAACGCGGCCCAGAAGTAGGGCGAAGCGTACGGACGGGCCTGCGGGTTCGCGCGGCACCAGCGCATCATGCCGTAGGCACCTGCGTCTGGCGCGTCGGGCAGCGATGCGCGATAGGCCGCTTCCCAGCGCTGCGCCAGCCCGAGTTCTTCTACCGTCGCGTCGCGCAGCCAACGCTGCGCGCCGCGCAACGCGCCGGCAACTGGCATGCCGCCATCGAGATGCAGGCGATAGAAGACGTTGAGCAGCAGCGCGCTCGAGGCATCGTTGATCGACCAGAGCGCACTCAGCACACCGGCTGCGCCGCCCTCGAGAAACCCGCCCGGCATGCCGAGAAACTCGTCCGGCGTGCGGCTCGCCTCGCTCAGGCCGCTGTCGCAGGCCGAGAGCACGACCAGCAACGCGTGCGACAGGTCGATCAGCGGCGACACGACGCGCGCCAGCGTCAGTTTGGTGTCCGCCGCCAGCACGAGGTGCGAACGCATCAGGTCGTAGCCGTGGTAGCGGCCGTGCGTGGCGAAGTGCACATGGCTGCGGCCGCCGATCGCGGCGGTGACGGCCGCCTCGGTGGCTTGCGGGCCGATCAGCGCGCGCGAGGCCGCGGCGCCGAACCGGCCCGCAACCGCTGCGCACTCTTCGAGCGCGTGAGGCAGGTCACCGCTCGGATCGGCGATGGCGAGCAGCAAGCGCCGCTGGCGGGCCGGCTCCGCAGCGCGTGCGCGGCTGGTTCGCGCGGCAACGAAGCTCGGCGCGCAGGTCACGTCATGGTCATCGACAAACCAGCGCGGGTGCCCATCGAGCAAGCGCCAGGCCGCGTGCAGCGGCAGCAGCGCCAGGGCACCCTGCTGGATCAGCAGCACCGGCGTCTCTGCGCCGAGCCCGAGCGCCTCGAGGCGCGCTTGCACCGGGCCCATCAACAAATCCCAGAGCTCGCCGGTGAGCGACTCCATGCGTTCATGGCGCTGATCGTCATCGAGCTCGGCTTCGCCCGCGCGCCGCGTCCTGCCGAGCAGCTCGATCCAGCCCGGCTCGTCGTTGCTTCCGCCGACGTGCTGCTGCAGCCGCTCGACGGTGTCGTCGGTCAGCCTCACCACATGCGACAGGTCCACGCGATCGGCGCCGTACGGCAGCACCCAGGCCACGGGATTCGACCCGAGCATGAAGGTGATCAGCGCGCCGCCGGGCGGGATCAACGCGAGCAGCTGCGCTTCGTCGATCGGCAGCGGCCGCATGCCAGGGCAGGCAGCGTAGGCCGCGGCCTCGGCGGCCGCCAGCTCGGCCCGTGCGTCGCGCAGGCGGGCCGCCACGTCGATCTGGAGCCCGCTGCCGGCGAGCGCGGCGCGGGCTTCGCGCAGCGAAAGCGAATACAGCGCCGTCCCGTCGATGACCTGACGCGGCGCGTCCGGAAAGGTCTTGTCGAGGCGGCTCCAGTCAACCGGCTCCTGGCGCGGCGCGTCCTCGTCGCTTTCGCGGGTTTCGGCGGCGAGCAGGCGCACTTCGCGGCGTGCGTCGCGCAGCCGCGTCCGCAACTCATCCGGCAGCGGCGCCAGGTCGGCGTCGTCGCGGGCCGGGTCCATCGCGAGCAAGCGGGTGCGGCCGGCCTCGAGTCGAAGCAGGCTGTCGGCGTGCCGCCCGAGTTCGAACAGACAGTCGGCCGATTGCCGATAGAGCGCCACCATCGCGCCGGTGGCAGCGAGCAGGCCGTCCGTCGTGTGCGAGTCGGCAAACGCCTGTTCACCGAGCGCGATGGCCTCGTCGTACCACTCGAGCGCGCGACGCCACTGCGCACGTCGCTCGCATTGATCGGCGAGGCCGGCCAGCGCCGCGCGACGATGCAAAGGCTGCCCGAGTGGCGACAAGCCTTGCAGCGCAGCCTCGAAATGCCGAACCGAGGCGGCGGCGGCGTTCGGGTCACCCGGGTCGAGCGCCGCCCAGGCCTGGCCCAGCGCCAGCTCGCTCAACGCCCAGCGCTCCGGGTGCTGCTCCGGTGTGTAGACCTGCAAGGCGCGCTCGAGGCTGTCGATTTGGGCGCGTGCGTCCGTCAGCAGCCGTGAGGCGCCGAGCGAGAGTTCGACCCCCGCCCAATCGTTCGGATAGGCCTCGCGCGTGTAGACCTGCTGGGCGAGCCGGAAGTGTTCGACGGCACGCCGGGCGTTCTCCGCCGCCTCGCCGACTTGGCGCTTCGACCATGCGGTGCCCAGGTTGCCCTGCGTCATCGCCCAGAAGTACGGTTGCGCGTCGCGCGTGCGCACCTCAAGCGAACGGGTCAGCGCGTCGATGGCCCGATCGGTGTTCACATCGCGATCGCCTTCGATGCGCTGCAGGTAGCCGAGTGCGAGGTTGTGGAGGGTCATCGCCCAGTCGGCCGGATAGGCTTCGCGCGTGTACGCCTCGAGCGCCTGGTGGTAGCGGGCCAGGCCGCGCTCGATGTTGTCGGCGCGGTCGCCGCTGATGCGTGCTACGAGTGCGCCCGCGCTGGAGTTGAGCGACATCGCCCATTCATCCGGCGTGTCTTTGCGCGTCCAGACAGTCAGCGCAGCGTCGAAGCAGGCAATGGCCTGCTCGAGATTGTCGCGCTTGCTGCCGCGGGTTCGCTCGGCGTAGGTGTTACCGAGGTTGTGCTGGGCCAGCGCCCAGTCGCGCGGGTCCGAATCGCGTGAGCAGACGGCAAGCACCTCGCGCTGGTGATCGATTGCCCGCTCGAGGTTGTCCGCGCGTTCACCTCCGGGCCGCTCGAGCATCGCGACGCCTAGAGCGCTGTGCACGCGCATCCAATCGTCACGTGCCCGCTGCGGCGAAAGCTCGACCAGCGCGGCTTCGTAGTGGCCGATCGCGTCTTCGATGCGCTCACCGCGGTCGCCAGCGGCGAGGGTGCACAGTGCGTCGCCCAGTTCCGCGTGCATCGCGACGCGCAGCGGCGCTGACGCCGCATCGGGGTATTGCGCCAGCGCGGCGCGAACACGGCGGGCGGCCTGTTCGGCTGCCGCCTCGATCGGGACATCGCGGCGCTTGAACCAGCTTCTGCCGGCGAAGTAGCGGCAAGCCGCCGCCGCCTGCGCCACGCCTGCGGCGTCGTGCAGGGCGGCCGCCGCTTCGTAGTGTTCGACCGCTGCGGCGAGATCGGCGGCGCGGTTGCTCGCTTTGCGAAACTCGTAGAGTTGGCCCAGGCTCTGCTCGGCGAGGGCCTCGCCGAGCGCCCAGCGCGGGTTGCCGCGGCCGGCCTCGAGGGCCATGTGGTAACACTCGATCGCGCGCTCGGCATCAGGCTCCGAGTCCGGTGCGCCGTGGTCCAGCAGTTCGGCGACCAGCGCGTGGAGCGATGCAATGTCATGCGCGCTGGCGGTGGGGCCCGCCTCGGCGAGTGCCTGCTCGGCCACCTCGATCGCCCGCGCCGCGTCGGCGCCGTGGCCGGGGCTGGCGGCGCGCTTGGCGAGCAGGTCGGCGAGCATCCAGCGCCCCTGCGTGACTGGCAGCGAGTCGAGCTTCGCGGCTTCGGGCCCCAGGGCGGCTTCGAGGTGCCGCATCGCGGTGCTGGCGTTGGCCGCGGAATCGCCGGATGCGCGCAATGAATACGCGATCCCGAGATTCAGGCTGGTCTTGCACCAGAACACCGGTTGACTCTCGCGCGGACGCAGCGCGAGGGCCGCCTCGAGGTGCACGACCGCCAGCTCGATGTTCTGTGCACGCGTGCCTTCGGTGCGGTTCAGGTAAGCGCCGCCGAGCGAGTTTTCGGCAAGCCCGCAGTCCACCGGTGCGGTCCGCGCGTTGAAGACCTGGAGCGCTTGCTCGAAGCAATGGATTGCCCGTTCGACTGCGCCAGCTTCGTCGATGCGCTGCCGCAGCGTCTCGCCCAGGTTGTGTTGCGCCTTCGCCCATTCGACGGGTGCCCGGTCGCGATCGATCAGACCGATCGCCGCTTCGAGCCAGGCCAGGCTGCGCTCGGGCGGGCTGCGCAGCGCGGCGCGCGCGAGTGAGCGGCCGAGCTCGTGACGAAAGGTCGCGATGCGCGGTGCGTCTTCGGTATCCTCGGCGAGTGTCAGCAACGCACTTGCGACCTCGAGGCGGCGGCTGCCGTCGAGCGGCGACTGCGCGAGTTCCTGCTCGAGCGACGCCGCGTAGGCCGGCGTGATCGACGATGCAAAGGCGGCGTCGATGCCGCGTTCGCGCGCTTCCTGAACCCGCACACGCAACTCGCTGATGTGCTGAGCGGCGGCGGGCTCGGGCTCGTATTGTTCGATCAACCTGGCAAAAACGGTGTCTGCGCGCGGCGTGAACAGCGCATCCGTGCGCTCGCGCAAGACTTGACGGCTCGCAACCCGGGTACGAGCGTTGATGAACGCCACCACCGCGTCGGTTGCATCGTCAGGAGGGTCCTGAGGGTCGTCGCTGCTCATGTTGTCCCAGCCAAAGTCACGCACTGACGATTGCCATGGCGCGCAAGTCGCAGCGGAAGTGACTCAAGCACTTTTCCGGCCCTCGACTGTCGTGCCGCCCCATTTTCGCGCGCGGTGGGAATGCTGCGCGTCCTCTTCTTGGGGGATCTTGGATTGGACGGACGACCACGCAGGGCGTCCAAGGTCGGTCGATGCCGGTGCCCGACCCGATCGCGGGCCGCAACGACGCCGCCGCCACGCCTTCGACAGGCAGCGAGACACTGTTCGACTTCTGCGAGCGGCTGGTCAGCAGCAGTGCCGCGCCGGAGCGCAGCGACCACGCGGTGCTTTGATTGAAGGCGTCGTGCTACAGGACGACCACATGCGCGGCGGTCGCGCCGCGCACCACGCGCAACGGCATGTTCACGTCGAAGGTCACCAGCCGCAGCCGATGCGCGACGGCGAGCGCGAGCAGGTACGCATCGGTGACCTGCCGGTGGCCGAGCAATTGCTCCGAGTCGAACCGCTTCTCGTCCAGCAAGCTCGGCGCATCGCTCACGAACAGATGGTGCGGCGTGCTCGCCGCATCGCGCAGCCGCTCGGCGACACGCGCGGTGGGCAAGGGGTTGGGATAACCGGGCTGCGACATGATGCACACGCAGCCGTTCTGCGTGATCGCGCACGAGGCCCAGCCGAAGGCGATGTTCTCGGCCAGCCACTGCGTCGCGCGGCGGTGATGGAGGTGGTCGGCGTCGAGCAACGCGATCAGCATGTTCACGTCGAGCAGGGCGCGCGGCTGCAAGGCTTTCTGCGCCGAGGCAACGAGATACTTCGCGCGCGGCTCGCGCACCTCAGGCTTGCGCGTCACTCGTCCGACTCGTCGCGCAGCTTGCGGATCAACTCGTTCGTGACCTTGATCCCGCGCGAGGCGAACGGCGTGAAGCCGAAGCTCGTGGCCTTGCCACGCCCGGCGCCTTGATCACCTTGGGTCAGGCCTTTTCGCGCCAGCTCGGAGAGCACCTGCCCGGCGGTCTTCTTTTCGCGCCGCGCGATCTCCTTCGCGCTGGCGAGCACGTCGTCGTCGAGGTCGAGGGTGGTGCGCATGGCAGACTCGCATTGGTGCATTTGCATCAGATGCTATCACATCAACTGTTCCTCGCCGCATGCCCCCGGACTGCTTGCCCATCGCCGACGGCAACTTGTGCTGCCTTCAACCGCTGAAATCGACGTCGTACGTCAGCGTCATGAAGTCAACGCTCAGCCGCGCTGCATGCTCGCCCGACACCCAGCCCATCGCCAGCCGCCGATCGTCAGCGTCCGCTTCGAGCGTGAAGCGTCCACCGAATGCCGGGTGCGTGTTGCGCCGGCGGATCAGATCGATCAGGTCGCGGACCACCGGCTTGCGCATCGCGACGCCGACCTCGGTCGCGCTGTAGTGGTGACGGTTGATGTCGCGGCCGACGTGGGTGCGCGCGAGCAGCGCCATGTCGTTCTCACCGGCGAGCAGGCCGACGTAGTAGACCTGCGGCACGCCGGGTAGGAAGAACTGGATCGCGCGGGCGATCAGGTAGGCGTTGTCGTCGCGGCCCACCGCGTCGTAGAAGCTGCAGTTGACCTGGTACAGATCGAGGTTCGAGGCCGCGGCGCCGGTCGCTTCGCGGCTTTGGTCGCGGCTGTTCGCGTGGATGATCTCGACCAGCCGGTCGAGCTCGGCCGCGGGCACGAGGCCGGGCCGCGCGGCACGGTCGCTCGCGTCGGCGCCGATGTCGATGATGCCGATGCCGTCGTGGGTGTCGAGCACGGTCAGCGCGTTCGTCGGCCGCATCGCGATCCAGTCTTTAAGATGGCGCGCGGTCTTGAAGAACAGCGCGTGCAGCACCAGCGGCGGCAGCGCGAAGTCGTAGACCCAATCGACCCGCTTGGCGATCTCGATTTGCTTGCGATAGTAGGAGTGAACCTCGACCAGAACCTCTAGCCCCAACGAGCGCGCCAGACCCGCGAACTCGTCGATGAACGCGAACGTCTCCGGCATCATGAAGCAGCTGGTGCCGGCCTTCTTGATCGCGTAGCCGACCGCGTCGAGGCGGATCATCGTCACGCCATTGGCCGCGAGCGTGCGCAGGATCGCCTCCAGGTAGGCGCGGCCTTGCGGGTGCTGCACGTCGATGTCGAGCTGCTGCGGCGTGAAGGTGGTCCACAGCGTGCGCCGCTCGCCGTTGGCGAGCACGACCGGCGTGAACGGCGAGCCCGGCCGCGGGCGGTAGATCGCCGCCTGCTCGGCGTCGGTGATGCCGTTCGGGAACACCGCGTCCTGCGTCAGGAACAGGCCGTTGAATGCCGACGCGCTGCCGTGCTGCGAGAAGTCCTGGAACTGCGGTGAATCGCTCGACATGTGGTTGACGATCACGTCGGCCATCACATCCAGATCTTGCGCAAGCGCGGAAATGTCGGACCAGTCGCCCAGCCGCGCATCGACGAGCGTGTGGTCTATCGGGTCGAAGCCGGCATCGGCGCCGTCGATCGGGTGATAGAACGGCAGGATGTGCACGGCGCCGAACACGCCGGCCAGCGGGCCGGCGAGCAACGCGCGCAGGTCTTGCAGCGAGCCGCCGCCGAGGCGGTCGGCGTAGGTGATGAGTTGGACTGCGTTTTTCATTCGAGGGGCGCTGCGGAATTCAGATCGCGCCGATGCACGCGCCGGTCGCATCGAAGAGATGGAGCGCGCCGCGCGCCGGGCGCAGCGCAACGACCGCGCCTGCCGCCCAGGGCACCGCCGCGGCAGCCAGCTTGACGCACAGCGGCTCGGCGACGCCGGGCACGCGCGCGTACAGCAGGGTGGTGTCGCCGAGGCGCTCGATGAAGTCGATCTGCGCAGACCAGCCTTCGGTCCCCGCGTCACCGACCTCGATCGACTCGGGCCGCACGCCGATCTGCGCGCAGCGCGCAGCGGCGATGCCCGCCGGCAGCGCGACAGCCAGCGCGCCGAGGCCGGGCACCTGGAGCACGTGGCCATCGCCCTGCGGCTCGATGCGCGCGCCGAGCAGGTTCATCCGTGGCGAGCCGAGAAACTGCGCGACGAAACGGTTGTCGGGCTGCTGGTACAGGCTCATCGGCGCGCCCACCTGCTCGACCACGCCCTGGTTGAACACGGCGATGCGGTCGCCCATCGTCATCGCCTCGGTCTGGTCGTGCGTCACGTAGATCATCGTGCTGCCCAACTCCTTGTGCAGCCGCGTCAGCTCGACGCGCATCTGCACGCGCAGGCCGGCGTCGAGATTGGAGAGTGGCTCGTCGAACAGGAAGACTTCGGGCTTGCGCACGATCGCGCGGCCGATCGCGACGCGCTGGCGCTGGCCGCCCGACAGCGCCTTGGGCGTTCGATCGAGCAGGTGCGTGATCTGCAAGATCTCGGCGGCGCGGCCGACCTGCGCGCGAATCTCTTCCTTCGCCAAGCCGGACATCTTCAGGCTGAAGCCCATGTTTTCGGCCACCGTCATGTGCGGGTACAGCGCGTAGCTCTGGAACACCATCGCAACACCGCGCAGCGCGGGCGGGATGTCGTTGGCCACGCGATCGCCGATGCGCAACTCGCCGTCGCTGATCTCCTCGAGGCCGGCGATCATGCGCATCATCGTGCTCTTGCCGCAGCCCGACGGGCCGACGAAGACCATGAACTCGCCGTCACGGATGTCGAGGTCGATGCCCTTGATGACCTCGACCGCGGTGTCGTAGCGCTTGCGAATACCGCGCAGGGTGACGCTGGCCATCAGAGGGCTCCGTTCTTCATGATTCGTTTCACCCCTTGATGCCGCTCGAGATCGCGCTGCTGACGAACCAGCGCTGGAACACGATGAACAGCAGCAGCGTGGGCAGCGTGGCCATCGCGGCGAAGGCCATCACGTCGCCCCACTGGCGCGGGTACTGGCCGAAGAAGGTCTGCATCGCCAGCGGCAGCGTCGCGTAGCGGTCGCCGCGCACCACCATCACCGGCCACAGCAGATCGCCCCAGCGCGCCAGGAACTGCAGCACCGCAACCGTCGCGATCACCGGCTTCGAGAGCGGCAGCACGATGCTCCAGTAGATGCGCCAGCGCGACGCGCCGTCCATCAGCGCGGCTTCCTCCAGGTCCTTCGGCAGCGCGATGAAGAACTGATAGAACAGGTAGACCGAGAACGCATTCGCGATGAACGGAATCACCTGCACGTGGTAGCTGTCGAGCCAGCCCGAGGCGATGCCGCCGGGGCCGAACCACGGCAGCTCGTTGACGAGCAGCAAGAGCGGCACTGCGACCGCTTCGAACGGAATGATGATCAGCGCCACCACCATCGCGAGCAGCAGGTCGCGCCCGCGAAAGCGAAAGCGCGCGAGGGCGTAGGCAAGCATGCTGTTGACGAGCAAGCCCAGTGCCACCGTCAGCCCGACGGTCAGCACCGAGTTGAAGAAGGCCTGCGCGAACGGCGTGCGCTCGAACACGTCGCGAAAGTTCTGCCACGAGATGTCGCCGTGCGGCACGAAGGCGAGGAGGCTGCCCATGTCGCGCAGCAGCTGCAGCTCGTCGCCCTTGAAGGCCGAGACGAACATGAAGACGAGCGGCAGCAGGAAGAACGCGACCAGCAGCGCATGGATCGCGTACTGCGCGGCCTTGGCCGCAAGCGTCCGCTGCTTCTGCGACGGGTCTTTCACCGCATTCATTGCACGACCCGCTCTTCACGCAGCACCAGCCGCTGCACCAGCGAGATCGCCAGCACGATCGCAAAGAACACGACCGACAACGCCGACGCGTAGCCGATCTTGCCGTTGCGAAAGCCCTCGTGGACCATCAGCATCACCATCGTGCGGAAGCTGTCCACCGGCGCCGACGCGCCGCTGGCGGCGATGATCTGCACCTGCGTGAAGAGCTGGAAGGCGTAGATCGTCGTCGTCACGAGCACGAAGATCGTGGTGTTCTTCAGGAGCGGCAACGTGATGTAGCGAAACTGCCGCCACGGTGTGGCACCGTCGAGCGTCGAGGCTTCGTACAGGTCGCCGGGGATCGACTGCAACCCGGCGAGGAAGACGAGCATCTGAAAGCCCACGCCCTGCCAGATCGACAACACCATCACCGCGGGCAGCACGAGCGCCGGGTCGCGCAGCCAGTCTTGCGGGCCGACGAGGCCGAACGTGAGCGCGCCGACGAGCCGGTTGATCACGCCCGCGTCGGGGCTGTACAGCAGCGACCAGATCACCGCGACGACCGCCATCGTCGTCGCCACGGGCATGAAGTAGATCGTGCGGAAGAAGCGCGTGCCGGCGAGCTTCTTGTCGACGAGCAGCGCGAGTCCGAGCGCGAGCGCCGATTGCAGCGGCGCGACCACGACGACGAAGAAGAAGTTGTTCCGCAGCGCAGCCCAGAAGCTGTCGTCGTCGAACAGGCGCAGGTAGTTGCGCGCGCCGACGAAGCGCGTGCCGAGCTCGTCGCTGCTCACGAGACGCTGGTCGGTGAACGAGAACACGAACGCGAGCGCGAACGGCAGGATCAGGAACACGAGCAGCAGCGCGAGGCCCGGCGCGGCGAAGAGCCACGGGGTGAGCGCGGGGCCGGCCAGGCGTTGTCGTCGCACTCGATCGCGCGCTGGGCTGAGGCTCACGGGAACGCGCTCACTTCACCGGGTAGCCGTTGTTGTCTTCGATCGTCTGGTCGATCTTCTTCGCCGCGCGGTCGAGTTCCTTCTTCACATCGGCGCCCGCCACGATGTTGTTCACGGCCTCGGCGAAGGCCGTGCTGATGGCGGGGTAGGCCGGCGTCTCGGGCCGCACGCGAGCGACACCTTGCCTGGCCTGCTGCACGTAGACGCCGAGCGCGCCACCCGCGCCGTAGTCCTTGCTCTGAGCGAGCGCCGCGTTGGTGCCGGGCATCGCGCCGTTGGCTTCGGTGACGCGCAGGATCTCGGGCGTGCTCATCAGATGAGCGAGCACGTTGGCCGCGGCCTTCGGGTCTTTGCAGTCCGCCGAGATGCCGAAGTTCCACGAGCCCGCGCCGGTCACGGCCTTCGCGCCGAACGCCGGCATCGGGATCAGCACCAGGTCGTCGCCGAGCGCCTTGCGGTAGTCCTTGTAAGTCCAGTGGCCGACGTAAGACAACGCCGCCTTGCCCTTGATGAAGTCGCCATCGTCCTTGCTCGCGGCGTTCACGTAGCCGGCCTTGATCCAGCCTTGCAAGGCCGTCAGCGCCTTCACCGAAGCGTCGCCGTTGATCACGCCTTTGGACGACTTGAATCCGTTGCGGTCGATCAGGTCGCCGCCGAAGCTCTGCACGATCGGCGAGAAGCCGTAGCTGAACCACTCGCCCACACCGTAGTTGAACTTCATGTCGAGCGGCGTGGCGACGCCGCTGTCTTTCAGCTTCTTCAGCGCGGCCTCGAACTCGGGCAGCGCCCAGGTGTCGCTCAGCCCAGCAGGGATGCGCACGCCGGCCTTGGCGAGCAGCTTCTTGTTGCCCCAGATCGCCAGGCCCGAGTCGAACTGGCCCAGGCTGTAGAGCTTGCCGTTGTAGGTGCCCTGGCGCAACAGCGAAGGCAGCAACTCGGGCTTCAACGCGGCGAGTTCGGGGAAGCCGTCGAGTGCGACGATCTTCTTCGTCCACGCATAGTTGTAGACGTTGGGGCCGTCGAAGTCGAGCAGGCACGGCAGCTTGCGCGCCAGGGCCGCGGCGTTCACCTGGTCGCTGTAGCTGCCTTCGGGCAGCTTCACGAGTTCGAGCTTGATGTCTTTGCTCTTGTCGTTGAAGGCCTGCGCCGCCGCGACATAGGCGTTGGCCTCCGGGCCGGGACCGGCATGCACCCACAGGGTGATGGCGGTTTGCGCCTGGGCCGTGGCTGCGGTCGCCAGGGCCGCGGCCAGCGCGGCGAAGATCGCGGTGGGGTGGTGCTTCATCGGTTTCTCCACATGTTGCGTCGGGCGTTGTCCAGATCGCCGCGCTATGAACGCCCGGCGCGTATGACCCAGAGTCGGGCCAGGTCGGCGGTGCCATCGGTTCCGCGCACCGATTTGAAGGTCTCGATCGCCTTGTCCTTGTTGCCGCTCTTCAGATAGGCCTGCGCCAGGTGCAGTCTGGCATCGTCGGGCCGCTTGAGCCCGCCCTTGACGATGCCATGCTCGATCAACTCGATGCCCTTGTCGACCTGGCCCGCACTCACCAGCGCCTGACCAGTGTTCACCAGGGCCTCGGCATTGCGACCGATCACTTCGGCGTTGAGCGCCTTCTGGTCTTCGAGGGTCTGCTTGTTCGCCAGGTCCCGCAGCCGCTTGTGGCGCTCCGCCTCCGCGCCGGTGCCGAGCTTGCCCGCGGCGTATCCGCTGTCGACCACCGTCTTGGCTTCGGCGGGCAGCCCGCTTTGCAGCGCCAGCTGCGCCATCTCGAGGAACTGCGCGGATTCGTCCAGCGTGTCGGTGGCCATCTGCAACCGGAACACATCGAGGGCCAGGCGGTCGGCGAAGCCGGGCTTGTTCTGTACGCGTGCGAGCAGGTCGGCCCAGTAGTCCTTCTTCGGGTGGTGGACGAGCAGCTTCTCCAGCGTGTTGGCGTAGCCCGCCTCGTCGCCGAGCTTGAGCTGGCTCGCTGCCAGCAGGCGCAGCGTGGGCTCGTCGATGAGCGGCACGGCCTGCTCGGCGGCCTGCACCTTTTGCTGCATGTCGCGAACCACGCCCGCGAAGTCGCCGCTCAGATAATGTGCGCTGACCTGCAGGCTGCGCATCTGGGCGCTGCTGCCACCTTCCTTGAAGTAGCGCTGCGACCAGTCGATTGCTTTCGCATAGTCCTTCGCACGGTAGGCCGAGCTGGCCACCGCTTCGATCATCTGCAGCCGCTCGGCCGCCTGCAGCCGGCCGCCGGCGAGCACGGCCTCGAAGGACTTCATGGCCGTGGCTTCGTCGCCGGCCCCGGCAGCAGCGCTGCCGCGCATGCGGTCGAGAAAGTAGTTCTCGTACGGCGTTCGGTTGGCCACGCCATCGGTTTCGCGCAGCTTGGTCAGCGCGTCCTTGTACTTGCCCGCCTTCATCAGCTCTTGCGCCGCCTGCAGCGGCTTGCCGATCTCGGGGCGCACGGTCTCCTGCGCGCAGGCCAGGCCAGCGGCGAGCAGCAGCGTTGTCGCGAGGCGTCTGGGGGTGCTCTTGTTCATGGCGATCATTTGATGAACTGTTCGTTGCCGACCATGCCGAGCTTCTTGAGCCCGAGGCGCTGTGCCGCGGCCATCACGGCGGCGACGCGCTCGTAGCGCACCAGCTTGTTCGGGCGCAGATGCACTTCGGGCTGCACGGCCTGCGCGGCCTTCTCTTTCATCCGGGTTTCCAGCGCGGCGCCATCCGCCACCACCTCGCCGTTCCACAGCACCGTGCCGTCGAAGTCGACGTCGATGCGGACGATCTCGGGCTCCGTCGTCGCCGGCGGCGACTTGCCCGTCGGCAGGTTCAGATCGACCGAATGCAGCTGGATCGGAATCGTGATGATCAGCATCACCAGCAACACCAGCATCACGTCGATCAACGGCGTGGTGTTCATCTCGCCCATGACCTGCGGCCGACCCTTCTTGCCGCCACGGGCACCGATGCTCATTCCCATGCTTGTCTCCTCACTGCCGCGCAGGCGGCTCCGTCACGAACGAGATCTTGGTGATGCCGGCGCGCTGGCACGCGAAGATGGTTCGGCCCACCGACTCGTAGCGCGCCGCACCGTCACCGCGGATGTGCACCTCGGGCTGCGGGTCCTTGACCGACTCCTTCTTCAGCCGCTCCACCAGCGCGTTCGCACTCGGGACCAGGAGCTCGTTCCAGTAGATGTCGCCATCCTTGTTCACCGACAGCACGATGTTCTCGGGCTTGCTCGTGCGCGGCTGGTTGGTCTCCTTCGGCAGCTTCACCGGAATCGAGGTCACGACCACCGGGATGGTGATCAGGAAGATGATCAGCAGCACCAGCATCACGTCGACCAGCGGCGTGGTGTTGATTTCCGCGTTGACCTTGCCCAGGCCCCCGGAGCCACCCATGCTCATGCTCATGGCGCGATCCTCAGGCGCGGGCCGGCGCGCCGAGCAGCGTGGCGCGCAGCTTCGAACTGAAGGTCGTCACGTAGTGCAGCGCGGCGGTGTTGCGCCCGACCAGCCAGTTGTAGCCCAGCACTGCCGGCACCGCCACGGCCAGGCCGATCGCAGTCATGATCAGCGCCTCGCCGACGGGGCCGGCCACCTTGTCGATGCTCGCCTGGCCCGCCACGCCGATCGCGGTGAGCGCGTTGAGGATGCCCCACACGGTGCCGAACAGGCCGATGAACGGGCTGGTCGAGCCGACCGTGGCGAGAAAGCCCAGGCCCTTCTGCATGCGGTGCCCGACTTCTTCGCCGGCTTCGTCGAGCGAGGTCGTGAGCCAGGAGCTGAGATCGACACCGGCCAACATGCCTTCGTGGTGCTTGCCGGCTTCGAGCGCGGTCTCCGCCATGAACCGGAAGGCACCGTCCTGGGCCAGCCCTTCGGAGCCCTTCTGCAGCGAACCGGCGGCCCAGAACTTGGTGCCCGCCCCGACCGCCTTGGCCTCGCGCAGCAGCTTGCGCTGTTCGAGCAGCTTGGAGATGAGCACGTACCAGGTGCCCAGCGACATGATCATCAGCAGGCCCAGCACGCCCTTGGACACCACGTCGCCGTGATCGACGATGGCTTTCAGCCCGTAGGGATTGTCGAGCGACTCGCCCGCCGGTTTGGCCGTTGCGGTTGCAGCGGCGGGTTCTGCCTGGGTCTGCGCCTGGACCGCCGGGGCGGTCGCCAGCGTCAGACCGACGCACAGCACGAGGGAGGCCGGCAACGTGGTCAGTCGCCCGATCAGATGTTGAATCATGGACATGTCAGTTCCTATCGTCCTGGTAAAAAGTGAGTGGGTAGCACTGGCCGCCGGGGCGGCCTCATTCGCTCTTGTAGGCAAACGGCACCTGAACCGTGACATCGCTGCCTCGTCCGGTGCACTTGAAGCTGCCGACCAGACGAATGCTGTTCTCGGCGAACGCCTGGTGCGACGCACGGATCGCCTTGACGTCCCTGATGTCGCCGTTCACGCCGAGCGTGAACTGGATCAAGGCGTCGCCCTCTTCCAGCCCGAGCCGGGTGGCTGCGCGCGGGAAGGCCGCATCGCCCATGACCCGGTTGTAGTTGGAGCAGACGACCGACGCGGAGACCGGCGCGGGTGCGGGCTTCGGTGCCGCGGGGGCCGGCGCCTCGACGCGAAGCGCAGCCGGTGGTGGCGGCTCGGTCGGCGCGACGGCCGTCGTGGCGGTGATCGTGGCCTGCGGTGGCGGGGTCACTTGAACCTGCACTTCGGGCGGAGGCGCATAGACCGGTGGCGGCGGTGCGAACTTCGGCGGTGGCGGCAACTCGATCACCTTGGGTGGCGGCGGCGGGGGTTTGACCTCCTCGATGATCTTGGTCTCGATCGGCGCATTGATCACCTGCATGACCTTGTGCGCCAGGCCGTTCATCAGCGCCCAGATCAGCACGACGTGAAAGAGGATGGCGACACCGATTCCGGCCGAGTGCCGGGCCGTGTTTCGCTGCGGCTGGACAAAGCTCATTCGATTCCTTTTCTCGCGCGCCGAGGCTCACCCGCAAGGCGGGCGCCTCGTGCGCGCAGAGGGCCGCTTTTTAGAACTGGTACTTCAGCGTCGCCTTGAAGCTGCGGCCGTTGATCGAACGCGCGGCGTGGCCGTCGCCTTCGATCTCGGTGTAGCCCAAGGTGTTGAAGACGTTGTTCGCGGCCAGCGACACCGTGGTCCTGTCGTTGAAGCGATAGCTCACATACGGGTTCACGACCGTGAAGCCGGGCATCGTGATCGTGTTCTGGTCATCGCCGAACGACTTGGTCGTGCCGACGATCGCCGCGCCCACATCGAAGCTCGCGATCGTGTAGCCCGGTGTCAGCTGCCAGACGAAGTCGGCCTGGCGGCGCGGCTTGTTGCCCACCACCGTGGCGTCGTTCGAAGCCTTGATCTTCGCCTTCGTGAAGGTGCCGCCACCGCCGATGTGGAAGTCGCCTGCCCGGTAGGCCGCCTCGAGTTCGAGGCCGTTCGCGGCGTACTTGTTGGACGTGAACGATTGCGTCGTGACCTCGTAGTTGCTCTCGTTGGTGCGGGCGTTGAACAGCGTCGCGAAGACGCTGAACGAACCGCTGCGCCACTTGGCACCGGCCTCGGTCTGCTGCACCTTGTTCAGCGAGATCGGCACCGAGCCGTCGAGCGGGTTGCCGTACAGCAGGCGGTCGGCGCTGAACGAGACGCCGTCGCTGGTGCGTGCGAACAGCGAGAGGTCGCGGTTCAGTGCGTAGTTCGCGCCGACCGAGTACGAGGTGTGCGCGACCTTGTAGTTCACGTTCTTCTGCGTCGCCGGATCCCAGGTGCGCGTGGTCGCGCTGCCTTGCACGGTGTAGCCGCTCGCCTTCTGGATGTCGTGGCGCAGACTCGCATCGAGGTTCAGGCCGCCGAGCTCATACGTCACCGCGGCGAACGGCGCGAGCTGCGTGTACTGCACGTCCCAGCTTCTGACGCAGCAGCCGCCGAAGGTGGTGAAGCCGTCGCCGGCCGGTGCGCTCGTCGGCGCGCCGGTGGCATCGACCACATGCGAGTTCTTGCCGTCCAGCGTGATGTTGTAGCGGTTCCAGAACCAGGTCTCGGCGACGTTTTGAATGCCGGTGAACAGGCCCGCCGTCACGGTGGCCTTGCTGCCGCCCAGGTTCAACGCCTTGCTGACCTTGATCTCGTTGAACAGGTTGTCGAAGTTGTCGAGCGAGGTGTTGAAGAGCACGCCAGTGAACGATTTCGCGGTGCCGTTGCTGCCGTTGTCGCTGGGGAACAGGCCGATGAAGCGGCCCGAGTTGAGCGACTTGCGGAACTTGTCGTCCACGGTCCAGCCGTCACCGAGCTTGAACGAGGCTTCGGCACCGACTGCGGTGCTCTTGACGTGCAAGCCGTCGTGCGCATTGCTGGTGGTGAAGCTGCCGTCCTTGTTCAGCGTGCTGTCGCGCGTCAGGCTCGGGCTGATGAAGAAGGCAGTGCGCGGGTCGATGCCGGGGATCTTGTCGATCTGGCCGTTGTTCACGGTCACCGGCACCGGCAGGAAGGTCGGTGTGCGATCGTCGAGCGCCTTCAGGTTGATGCGCACATAGCCGCTGTCGAACTGCTGCGTCACGTTGGCGCGGATCTGTCCGCCGTTCGATGCGTTGTAGCCGCTGGGTCGGCCGCCTTCGCCGAAGCGCTCGAAGCCACCGATGTGAAACGTGGTCTTCGGGCCGATCGATCCGCCGTAGTCGGCGTCGAGGCGGAACTCGCGCGGGTGCACGCCGCCGCTCAGGCCGAACGCGCCGCCGGCTTCGTCGCCGGTCTTGCTGATGAAGTTGATGATGCCGCCCGGCGAGTTGGTCGCCAGCGTGGAGGCCGAACCGCCGCGCACCACTTCGAGCCGGTCGATGCTGTAGTCGGCGCGCACGAACTGGTCTGCCGTGCCGAACGCGATGTCGCCGAACAGCAGCACCGGCAGCCCGTCTTCCTGGACCTGCACATAGCGCGCGCCGCCGGCCGAGATCGGCACGCCGCGCACGGTGATGTTGGCATTGCCCTCGCCGCCGGACGACTCGGACCGGATGCCCGGGATCGCGCGCAGCAGTTCGGCCGCACTGGTGGCTCCCGACTTCTCGATCTGGGTGGAGTCGATCGTGCTGACCGACACGCTTTGCTTCATCTTCGACAGCTTTGTGGAGGTTCCGGTCACGATGACGCTGTCGAGCTTCAGCGCGTCGTCCGACTTGGCTTCCGCGGGGGCGGGGGCGGGGGCTGCGGTTGCGGTCGCGTCGGTGCTGGTCTGCGCTTGCGCAGCAGCCAGCGGCAACAGCGCGATCGCGGCGGCGACAGCGATGCGGGTCGGGATCGGTTTGCGGTTCATGTCGTCTCCATTGGTTTCGTGGTGCCCGAGGCAATCGGGGCCTGCTCCGACGCAGTAGCTCGTGGCGTCGCGCCCGACCGGTGCAGAAGGTTCGCCCGGCTGGTGCGTGGGCTGGACTCTAGTGAGGTTGCACTTTTTGTGCAATCGATTGCACACCAGTATTTACCACTACAAGTTGGCGAAAATCTGCAAACGATTTCGAGCGCTACCGGTGCCGCGTGCTGGAGCGCACCACGAGTTCGACCGGCAGCGTGCGCGGCGGCACGACGGCGCCGTCGATGATGCGCAGCAAGGCATCGACGAGCTCGACGCCGGCCCGTGCGATCGGCTGGCGCACGGTCGTCAGCGGTGGGTTGGAATGACTCGCCCATTCGATGTCGTCGTAGCCGACGACCGACACCTTGCCGGGCACCGGCCGTGCGTACAAATGCAGCACCTGCATCGCCGCACTGGCCAGCACATCGCTGCATGCGAACAGGGCATCGAAGGCCACGCCGCTCTCACACAGCCGCGTGATGCTGGCGCGCGCGGCGTCGGCATCGAAGGGCACCTTCAGCAGCAGCCGCGAATCGGGCGCGATGCCGGCAGCCTTCAGGCGCTCGACGTAGCCGCGATGCCGATGCGCCACCTCGGGCAGCTGCGGGTCGCCGACGAACACGATGCGGCGCATGCCGAGGTCGATCAGATGCTGCGTGGCGAGCGCGCCGCCGGCCAGGTTGTCGCCGCCGACCGAGCAGTACAGCTGCTGCGCGACCTGCGCGCCCCAGACCACGATCGGCACATGGCGCGCCGCCATCTGGTTGAGCTGGTCGTGATGCCGCCACTGGCCGATCAGGATCACGCCGATCGCCACGCCGGAGCTGATGACGCGCGCCGCCGATTCGAGGCTGTCGGCATCGACGCGCGATAGCAGCATGTCGAAGCCGCGCTCGGTCAATGCGTCGGCCAGGCTGCCCACCATCGCCAGGAAGAACGGGTCGGAGATGTGCTGGCGCGAAACCCGGTCGTAGGGAATCACGACGGCGATCGTCCGGTTGTGCTTGAGGCGCAGGTTCTGCGCGCCGACGTTGATCGAGTAGTCGAGCGAGCGCGCGAGCTGCTCGACCCGGTCGCGCGTTTCCTTGCTGATCAGGGCGCTGCCGTTGAGCGCGCGCGACACCGTCGAGACCGAGACGCCGGCCAAGCGGGCGATGTCCGCCATCTGCAGACGCTTGCGGTCGGTCGCGCTGACGGCGGCGGCAGCCGTGGCGGCGCGGCGATTCGGCTTGCGGGATTCCGGCATCAGGCGCCCTTCTTCTCCGCATGCCCGCCGAACTGCTGGCGCATCGCCGACAGCAGCTTGTTCTGGAAATCGGCCTCGCCGCGCGAACTGAAGCGCGCGTACAGCGCGGCCGTCAGTACCGGCGCCGGCACGGCTTCGTCGATCGCGGCCTGGATCGTCCAGCGGCCCTCGCCGGAATCGGAAACGCGGCCCTCGAACGCCGCGAGCTGCGGGTCGGCGGCGAGCGCGTTGGCGCTGAGGTCGAGCAACCACGAGCTGACGACGCTGCCGCGGCGCCAAACCTCGGCGATGTCTTCGAGCTTCATGTCGTACCGGTAATGCTCGGGCGCGCGCATCGGCGTGGTCTCGGCATCGTGCGCGTGGTCGCCCGCGCCGACATTCGCGCCGCGCAGGATGGCGAAGCCTTCGGCGAACGCCGCCATCATTCCGTACTCGATGCCGTTGTGCACCATCTTCACGAAGTGGCCGGCCCCGCTGGCGCCGCAGTACAGATAGCCGAGTTCGGCGGTGCCTTGGCCCGCAACGCGGCCGGCCGTTCTGACGATGCTGCCGATGCCGGGCGCGAGCGTCGCGAAGATCGGGTCCAGGCGTTTCGCGGTCTCGGCATCGCCGCCGATCATCATGCAGTAGCCGCGCTCCAGCCCCCAGACGCCGCCGCTGGTGCCGACGTCCATGTAATGCAATCGATGCGCGGCGAACTCGTTGGCGCGGCGGATGTCGTCGACGTAGTACGAGTTGCCGCCGTCGATGACCGTGTCACCCGCCGCCAGCAGCGGCATCAGTTCGGCAAGCGTCGCATCGACGGCGCCAGCCGGCACCATCAGCCAGACCGCGCGCGGCGTGGCGAGTCGTTCGACAAAGGCGGCGAGCGAGTCGGCGCCGGTCGCGCCCTCGCCCACCATCGCCTGCACCGCCGCCGCGGCGTGGTCGAACGCAACGCAGTCGTGGCCGCCCTTCATCAGGCGCCGAACCATGTTCGCGCCCATGCGGCCGAGGCCGATCATCCCGAGTTGCATGCATCGCTCCGTGTCCAGGGTTCGCGCATCGTATGCTGCGCCGACCGACTCACCGATTCGATCATGGCAATCACCCCCGACGACATCGCGCGCGCCGCGGCCCGCATCGCCCCGCATGTGCGCCAGACGCCGCTGTGGCGGCTGCCGAGCAGCGCGCTCGGCCTGCCCGCCGGCACGCCGGCGTTCGAGGCCTGGCTGAAGCTGGAGCACCTGCAGCGCTCGGGCACGTTCAAGGCGCGCGGCATGTTCAACCGCTTGCTCTCGCACGAGATCCCCGCCGCGGGTGTGATCGCGGCCTCGGGCGGCAACGCCGGCATCGCGACCGCATTGGCCGCGCAGAGCCTGGGCGTACCGGCCGAGATCTTCGTGCCGGCGACCAGCCCGTTGGCCAAGCGCCAACGGCTCGCCGCGCTGGGCGCGAGCGTGGTGGTCGGCGGCGAGACCTATGCCGACGCGCTCGCGGCCTGCGAAGCGCGCCAGCGCGAGACCGGTGCGTTGATGACGCACGCCTACGACCAGATCGAAGTCGTCGCCGGCGCCGGCACGCTGGCGCGCGAGATCGAGCTCGAAGCCGGGGTGCCCGACACCGTGCTGGTGAGCGTCGGCGGTGGCGGCTTGATCGGCGGCATCGCGGCCTGGTTCGCGAGCCGCGGCCGCGTGATCGGGCTCGAACCCGAAGGCGCGCCGACCTTGCACAGCGCGCGCGCCGCGAGCGCACCGGTGGACGTGGCCGTCGGCGGCATCGCCGCCGATTCGCTCGGCGCGCGCCGCATCGGCGCGATCGCGTGGGAGATCGCGGAGCGCCACGTCGCCGAATCGGCGCTGCTGACCGACGACGCGATCCGCGATGCGCAGCGCTTCATGTGGCGCGAGTTCCGGCTCGCGGTCGAACCGGCCGCGGCCCTGCCGCTGGCGGCGTTGCAATCGGGCGCCGTCCGGCCCGCCGCCGGCGAGCGCGTGTGCCTGATCGTCTGCGGCGCGAATGTCGATCCGGCCACGTTGGCCGACCCGGCGCCCGCATGAACCTCCTGATCCTCGGCGGCGGCGTCTTCCTCGGCGCTGCCGCACTGCAGTCGGCGCTGGCGCGCGGCCACCGCGTCACGGTGTTCAACCGCGGCCTCTCGCGCAGCGTGTGGCCGGCCGGCGTCGAGGCGCTCATCGGCGACCGCGGCACCGATCTGTCGGCGCTTTCGAGCCACCGCTGGGATGCCGTCATCGACACCTGCGGCTACACGCCCGCCGACGTGCAACGCAGCACCGAGGCCTTGCGCGACAGCGGGCGCTACCTGTTCGTCTCCAGCATCTCGGCCTACGCGACGACGCACCAGGTGCCGATCCGCGAAACCGACCCGCTCGCCACGAGCACCGGCATCGCGCGCGACGACCGCAACCCGCTGCATTACGGCGCGCAGAAGGCGGCGTGCGAGGCCGAGGTGATGCGCGCATTCGGCGCGCGCGCGCTGATCGTGCGGCCGGGGCTGATCGTCGGGCCGGGCGACCCGACCGGCCGCTTCAGCCACTGGCCCTGGCGCATGCTGGAAGGCGGCACGATGCTGCTGCCCGACGCGCCGGCCGGTGCGCCGCTCCAGTTCATCGACGTGCGCGATCTGGGCGACTGGCTGATCGCGCTCGTCGAGCAGCAGGCCGGCGGCGCGTTCAACGCGACCGGGCCGGTGGACGCGGCCGGCAACTGGGGCGCGCTCGTCAGCGCCTGCGCTGCGGAGTTGACCGCGCGCAGCGTCACGCCCGCCCGCGCAATGCGGGTCGGCGAGGCCTTCCTGACCGGGCACGGCGTGCAGCCGTGGAGCGAACTGCCGCTGTGGCTGCCCTGCGCCGATACCGACCACCGCGGCTTCATGCGCGTCTCGGTGGAGCGCGCCATCGCGCATGGGCTGCGCACGCGGCCGCTGCGCGAGACCCTGGCCGCGGTGATGAACGAAGGCGCGCCGCCGCCCGACGACCCACGCCGCGCCGGCCGGCTCACGCGCGAGCGCGAGGCCGCGTTGCTCGCGGCCTGGGCAACCGCCGACCCGATGAACCCCTGCACCGGAGAACCACCGTGAGCGACCACCCCACCTCCGTCAACGCCGACGGCGTGTTCGAGCCGTTCGAGATCAGCCGCGTGCCGTGGGAAGAATTCTCGCGCGGCACCCGCTTCGGCATGCGCTACCAGCACCTCAGCAGCTTCGGCGGCGGCTCGCAGATCAGCATCTCGATGGAGATCCTGCCGCCGGGCCGGCAGGCCAACCAGGCGCACTACCACCTGCTGGAAGAGGAGCATGTGTTCGTGCTCGAAGGCAGCCTCACGTTGCGCCTGGGCGAGAAGATCTACGAGCTCGGCGCGGGCCACTACGTGTGCTTTCCCGCCGGCCAGAAGCAAGGCCACGCGTTGATCAACCACACCGCCGAGCCGTGCCGCTATCTGGTGATCGGCAACCCGAACCCGCACGATGTCGCGGTGCACACCGACAGCGGCGTGGTCAGCGTCAAGCTCGCGGGCGAGCGCTACCGGCAATCGGCGACGATGGACTACTGGGAAGGGGTCAACGTGGGCGAACCATCATGACGATCACCCTCAACAAAGAGGCGCGCGCCACCGCCGTGGCCTCGATCGAGCGCTACTTCAAGGACGAGCAGGGCGAGAAGATCGGCAACATCCGCGCCGCGGCGCTGCTGAACTTCTTCCTCGAAGAGATCGGCCCGAGCATCTACAACCAGGCCGTCGCCGCAGTGCAGGAGCGGCTGATCGGCCGCGTCACCGAGGTCGACATCGAGTGCCACGAGGACGAGTTCGGGTACTGGGCGAAACGCTCGAAGCGCTGAGCGTCAAGCCTTCGCGACCCCGAGCCAGCGATCGAGCTGCTCGCGATCCGCCAGCAGCTCCGCGCTCAGGCCCTCGTGCACCACCGCGCCGCGGTCCAGCACCACCGCGCGCTGCGTGATCGGCAAGATCATGCGCGGGTTCTGCTCGACGATGATCGCGCTCATGCCTTCGTCGCGGACCACGCGCGCGATCGAGCGCAGCAGCTCTTCGACGATGATCGGCGCAAGGCCTTCGAGCGGTTCGTCGAGCAGCAGCAGCTTGGGGTTCAGCACCAGCGCGCGCGCCACCGCGAGCATTTGCTGTTCACCACCCGAAAGCTGGTTGCCCATGTTCGACTTGCGCTCGGCCAGCCGCGGGAACATCTCATAGGCACGCGCCACCGTCCACGGACCGAGCCGCGCGACCGCCGTGAGGTTCTCGTCCACCGTCAGCGACTTGAAGATGTTGCGCTCCTGCGGCACCCAGCCGATGCCGGCCGCGGCGCGCTGGTGCGGTGGCAGTGCGGTGATGTCCACCCCAGCCAGCGTGATGCGGCCGGCGTGGCGGCGCGTCACGCCGACCAGCGTGTTCAGCAAGGTCGTCTTGCCGGTGCCGTTGCGGCCCAGCAGCGCGAGCGACTGGCCTTGCTCGAGCGTGAGGTCAATGCCCTGCACCACCACGGCCTCGCCGTAGCCGGAGCGCAGGCCTTGCACGTTGAGCAGCTCAGCCATGCGTGGCCTCGCCCTCGCCCAGGTAGACCGCCTTCACGCGCGGGTCGTTGGCGATCGCGTCCACCGAGCCCTCGGCAAACACGGCGCCGTTGACGAGCACCGTCACGCTGGTGGCGAAGTTGAAGACCAGGTCCATGTCGTGCTCGATCAGCAGCACCGACACGTCCGCCGGCAGCGCGTTGATGATGTCGAAGATCTCCTCGCACTCGCCTTCGGGCACGCCGGCGACCGGCTCGTCGAGCAGCAGCACGCGCGGCTCGCAGGCGAGCGCCGTGGCGATCTCGAGCAGCCGACGCTTGCCGTAGGCGAGCAGCCCGACCTTCTGGTTCATCTCATCGGCGAGGTGGAACTGCGCGAGCAGCTTCTCGCAGGCCTTTGTCACGCGCGGGTCGTTGCCGAGCGGCTTCCACCAGCCGCCGCTCAGGCCCAGACGCGACGACACCGTCAGCGCGAGCGACTGCAACGGCGTCAGCTCGCCGAACAGCTGGTTGATCTGGAAGGTGCGCACGATGCCGCGGCGCACTCGCTGGTGCGGCGCGAGTTGCGTGATGTCCGCGCCGTCGAGCCAGATCGAGCCGGCGGTCGGCTCCAGCACGCCGGTCAGAAGGTTGATCAGCGTCGTCTTGCCTGCACCGTTCGGGCCGATCAATGCGCGGCGCGCGCCCTTCTCGACCTGGATCGAGACGTCGTTGGTCGGCGTGATGCCGCCGAAGCGTTTGAGCAGGCCGCGGGTTTCGAGGACGGTCGTCATGGGCGGCCTCCGAACCAGAGGCGCGGCTTCAGCAGACGCTCGCGCCCGACGAGCACCAGCACGACGAGGAACAAGCCGAGCCAGAAGTTCCAGTACTGCGGCGTCCAGGCCGAGATCAGGTCGTGCAGCAGCTTGAACACGATCGCGCCGAAGATACCGCCATAGAGGTAGCCGGTGCCGCCGATCACGAGCACGAGCAGCACATCGGCGCTGCGGTGGAAGTCGAACACGTCGAGCGAGGCAAAGCCGGTGGTCTGCGCGAGCAGCGCGCCGGCCGCGCCGGCCATGGCCGCGGCCACGGTGTAGACCACCACCAGGCGCGCGTTCACCGACAGGCCGATACTCGCGGCGCGCAGCCGGTTGTCGCGCAGCGCCTGCAGCGAGTAGCCGAACGGCGAGTGCACGAGCTTGCGCGCGAGCAGCAGGCAGACGATCAGCACGACCAGCGTGTAGGCATACGCGGTGCGGCCGCCGATGTCGAACTCGAGCGCGCCGAGTGGCGTCAGCAGCGGGCCCATCACGACGCCTTGCAGGCCGTCGGCGCCACCGGTCAGCCAGTCGAGCTTGTTCGCGAGCTCGTACAGGATCGACGCGACGCCGAGCGTGACCATCAGCCGCGTCAGATCGGAGCCGCGCAGGATCAGCACGCTGCACAGCGCGCCGAGCAGTGCGGCCACCGCGATCGCTACGCCCAAGCCGACCCACGGATCGGGCATCACGAGCTTGGCGAACAGCGCCGCCGCGTACGAGCCGATGCCGAAGAACGCCGCGTGGCCGAGCGACACGACGCCGGCGTAGCCGAGGATCAGATCGAGCGAGACGGCGAACAGCGCCAGGATCGCGATCTCGTTGAGCAGCAGCGACTGGCCCGGCAACAGCAACCACGACATCACGAGCACGGCCAGCAGCGCCAGCTCCCACCAATGCCACGTCACTGCGGCGCGCAGCGACTGCGCCACGGCTTTCATGACAACCCCTCGCCGAACGAGTACGTTCGGCGATCCCCCTGGGGGATGCGGGCCGGCTTGGGAACGGCCCGGCGCTCGGCCCTCACTTGCCAGCCCCCGCGCGCGCGAACAAGCCCTGCGGGCGCACCAGCAAGATCACGATCATCAGCGTGTAGACGATGAACGCGCCGAGCTTGGGCACGTAGTATTTGCCGGCCACATCGGCGATGCCGAGCAGCAGCGCGGCGAGCAGCGGGCCGGTCAGCGTGGTCGTGCCGCCGACCGCGCAAACGATCAGGAAATAGATCATGAACTTGAGCGGGAAGCTCGGGTCCAGCCCGAGGATCTCGGCGCCGAGCGCACCGCCGAGCCCGGCCAGGCCCGAGCCCATCGCGAAGGTGAACAGGAAGATGCGGTTCACGTTCAGGCCCAACCCACCGGCGACGCGCGGGTCATCGACCGATGCGCGCAGCTGGCTGCCGAAGCGTGTGTTCGTCAACACCCATTGCAGGCCGAGCGCGAGCGTGGCGCAGACGACGATGATGAAGAGCCGGTACTTGCCGATGCCGATCCAGGCGATGTCGAAGCGGCCTTGCAGCCACGCCGGCAGCGTGATGTTCTGCTGCGTCGAGCCGATGATGTAGTCGACCCCGGTAACCGCCATCAACACCATGCCGATCGAGAACAGCACCTGGTCGAGGTGCGGCTTGCCGTAGAGGCGGCGATACAGCAGCGGCTCCAGCACCGCGCCGATCAGCGCGGTGCCGATGAACGCGAGCGGCAGCGTCGCGAGGAACGGCACGCCGAGCTTGTTCATCGCGAGCACGGTGATGTAGCCGCCCGCCATCGCGAACGCGCCGTGCGCCAGGTTGATGAAGTTCATCAAGCCCAGCGTCACCGCCAGCCCGACGGCCAGCACGAACAGCAGCATGCCGTAGGCGATGCCGTCGAACAGGAGGGTCAGCATGCGGGCGGTTCGGCGGCTCGTTCAGCTCACTTGGCCTTGCCCGGATCCTTGACCGCCTTGATCACGTCGAACTCGACGTTGTAGAGGCCATTGCCCATCGCCGGCACGCGCTCGACCTTGCGGATGTACACATCCTGCACGATGTCGCGCGTCTGGGCGTCGATCAGCACCGGGCCGCGCGGGCTCTCGAAGATCTGGCCCTTCATTGCGTTCAGCAGCGCTTCACCGCCGGCGCCCTTGGTCGCCTCGAGTGCCTTGTAGATCACACGCATGCCGTCGTAGCCGCCGACGGCCATGAAGTTCGGGCGGAACTTGTTCGCGGCCTGGAAGGCCTCGACGAACTTCTTGTTCGTGGCCGATGGGTGTGCCGCCGAGTAGTGGTGCGAGTTGACGACGCCGAGCGCCACATCGCCCATGTCGGCGAGCTGGTCGTCGTCGGTCACGTCGCCGGTGGCGATCAGCCGGACGCCGCTCTTGTCGAGCCCGCGCTCGGCGAACTGCTTCATGAAGGTCGCGCCCTGGCCCGAGGGCAGGAAGACGAACAGCGCATCGGGCTTCGCATCGACGACCTTCTGCAGCACCGGCGCGAAATCGGGCGCCTTCAGCGGCGTGCGCAGCTTGTCGAGGATCTGCCCGCCGTCGAGGCGGAACTGGCTGTCGAAGAACTTCTCGGCGTCGAAGCCCGGGCCGTAGTCGGCGACCAAGGTCACGGCCTTCTTGATCTTGTTCTTCGCCGCCCAGTCGGCGATGGCGACCGTGACCTGCGGCAAGGTGAAGCTGGTGCGCACGATGTAGGGCGAGGCTTCGGTGATGCTCGACGTGGCCGCCGCCATCACGACCAGCGGCGTCTTGCTCTGCGTCGCCAGCGGCGCGGTCGCGAGCGCGGTCGGCGTGATGCCGAAGCCGGCGATCACCGCGACCTTGTCGTTGACGATCAACTCCTGCGCGATGCGCTTGGTGGCGTCGGGCACGGCGCCGTCGTCTTTCAGAACGACCTCGACGGTGCGGCCGGCGATCTTGTTGCCGTTCTGCGCCATCCACAGCTTCACGGCCGCCTCGATCTGCCGGCCGGTGGACGCCTGCTGGCCGGTCATCGGCAGGATCAGGCCGATCTTGATCGGGCCCGTGTCGGCCGCGAGCACGCCGGTACCGCAGGCGGCAGCGATCAGGCTCAGGGCAGTTTTCAGGGCGAGGCGCTTGGTGATCATTGTGTCTCCGGGGAATGGCAATTCGAGGTGTCCGCAACTGTAGCTGCGCGGGTCAGTCGGGCCGATAGGCAGAATCCAGCACGAGACCGCCGCCGCTGACCCGCGACACGCAGGCACACAGGCGCCGGTTGGCCTGCTTTTCGTGGGCGCTGAGGAACACGTCGCGGTGGTCGATGCGGCCGTGCGCCTCGACCACGTCGACGGCGCACAGGCCGCATTCGCCGCGGCGGCAGTCGAACAAGGTGTCGATGCCGGCATCGTTCAGCACATCGAGCAGCGTGCGATCGGCCGGCACCTGCAACAGGGCGCCGTGGCGCGGCAGCTTGACCCAGAAGGCCTCGTTCGCGACCGCGCCGCTGTTGCCAAAGGTCTCGAAGCGCAGGTTGGCGGGCGGGCGGCCCAAGTGTGCCCAGGCCGCGCGCACGGCGTCGAGCATGGGCAGCGGGCCGCACATCAGCAACAGCGCCTCGGGGTGCAGACGCGCGATCTCGTCGGCGAAAGCGATGCGCTGGTCGGCGTCGTCGGCGAAGGTCTTCAAGCGATCCCCGAGCGCGGCGTCCAGTACGTCCTTCAGCGCGAACTCGGCCGCGCTGCGTGCCGCGTACAGCATGCGCACGTCGGCGCCGCGCTCGCTCAGCATCTGCGCCATGCCGACGATCGGCGTGATGCCGATGCCGCCGGCCACGAGCAGGTATTGCTTCGCGGTGAGCGGCAACTCGAAATGGTTGTTCGGCTCGCCCACGTTCAGCTCGGCACCGGTCTCCAGCGACCACAGGTGGCGCGAGCCGCCCCGGCTCGGTGCGGCGAGCTTGACGGCGATGCGATACACCTCCGCATCACCCGGCAGGTCGACCAGCGAGTACGAGCGCGTCTCGGCGCGTCCCTCGATCATCACCAGCACGTTCAGGTGGCTGCCGACCGTCCAGGGCCGCACACCGCCTTCGGGGCGAATCTCGAACTCGCGCACCGTCGGGCTCAGGTCGCGGTGGGCACGCACGGCGGCGGGGTGCCATTGCAGCGGATTGCGCATCGGATCGGTCCTTGAACGTCAGCGCGCCGGGCGGCGCCGGATCAGGCTCGCGCCCGGCACCAGCTGCAGCGTCTGGTGGCTGCGCAGCGCGGCCTGCAGGTTGTGCCGCGCGATGCGCGCGTGCTCGCGCATCAGCGCCTCGGCGCGACCGCCCTCGCGCTGCACGATCGCCTCGATCACCATGCGGTGCTGGGCCTGCGCGACGACGAGGATGTCGCGCGCGTGCGGGCCCACGGCCTGCGCCATCACGAAGCCGTTGGGCGAGGCGAACGGCAGCGCCTTCGCCTTCTCGAGCTGGCGCGACACCAGCGCGCTGCCCGACATCTCCGACAGCAGCGCGTGGAAGCGCGCGTTCTGCTGCACGTAGACGGAAAAGGTCTCGTCGGTGAGTTCGGGCGTGGCCAGCGCCGCGTCGATGCGCTCCAGGCAGTCGCGCGCCTCGGCCAGGAGCACCGAACTCACGCCGCGTTCGGCTGCGAGGCGCGCGGCGAGGCCTTCCAGCGTGCCGCGCAGCTCGATCGCATCGACGATGTCGCCTTCGGAGAAGTCCTTCACCGCGTAGCCGCCCGAAGGCAACGCATCGAGCAGCCCTTCCTCGGCGAGCCGCACCAGCGCGAGCCGCACCGGCGTGCGCGAGACGTTCAGCCGCTCCACCAGCCACAGCTCGGCGATGCGCGCGCCGGCTTTCAGCTCGCCACCGAGGATCAGCTCGCGCAAGGCGAGCTGCGCCTTGACCGTTTGCGAGACATTCGGCACCGCCTCGGCCACCACATCCGCCACCGCGCTCATCCCGCCACCGAGCGCAGCGGGATCACGCGCGACGCGCCCGGGCCGCCGCTCTCGGCCGCGATCATCTTGTCGATCAACCGGCGCATCCACATCGAGCCCGCGTCGATGTTGAGGTTGTAGAAGCTGTAGCCGGGATGGTCGTCGATCGCCTGCTGCTGTGCTTCGAGGATCAACTCGTCCTCGCGGAAGATACTCGCCACGCCTTCGCGCAGCTCGTGCGTCAGGCGCTGCTCGGCGAGGCAGTAGTTGCGCGCAAAAGCCCAGAAGTACAGGCAGCTCTTGTCGGTCTCGGGCGTGATGGTGTTGAGGACGTAGCCGTTCACGCCGCGGCTTCGGTCACCTTGCGGCGCGCCGGTGCCGGTCTGCGCCACGCCGACATCGATGTTGATCGTGGCCGGCGCCTCGAATCGGATGATCTGCCAGCGATCGACCTTGCCCGAATAACCGGTCGCGTGGCCGATCTGGCCGGCCCAGAACGGCGGCGCGTCGATGTTCTCCATCCAGCGCGTGACGGTCGCGGTGCGGTCACCGTGCGTCGCGACGAAGGGTGCCTCGGCGACAGCCTGCTGGCCGATGCTGGAGCCGTGCACGAAGGTCTCGTGCGTCAGGTCCATCAGGTTGTCGAGCACGAGACGGTAGTCGCAGGCGACGCGGATCATCTTGCCGTCGCCCGCCCAGGCCGGGTCGTCGTTCCAGTGGATGTCGGGGATCAGCGCCGCGTCGGCGCGCGCCGGGTCGCCCGGCCAGACCCAGACGAAGCGGTGCTTCTCGGCCACCGGATAGCTGCGCACGCAGGCAGACGGGTTGATGGTTTCCTGCGACGGCATGTGGGTGCAGCGGCCATCGGCGTTGTAGACCAGGCCGTGGTAGCCGCAGGTCACCGCGTCGCCATCCAGTCGGCCCTTCGAGAGCGGCAGCAGGCGGTGCCAGCAGGCGTCTTCGAGGATCGCGACCGAGCCGTCCTGCTTGCGGAACATCACCAGCTTCTGGTTGCAGACGGTGCGCGCCATCAGCTCCTTCTTGACCTCGACGTCGTAGGCGCAGGCGTACCAGGCGTTCAGCGGGAATGTGCTCATGGTGGCGAACTCGGATGCTAGTTGTATACAGCGATCGAGTTTCACAGCGCCATGGAGCCTCTCAATAGCGGGTTATCCCTAGTCAATCTGCGTTTTCTGTATCCAACAATGAGTCGAACAGAACTCCGGAGACATTCGATGAGCTTGCGCCCCACCCCACCGTTCCGCGCCGACCACGTCGGCAGCTTTCTGCGCCCGAAATTCCTGCTCGAAGCGCGCGAGCAGCGCGCCAAGGGCGAGATCACGGCCGAGCAACTGCGTGCCGTCGAAGACAAGGCGATCACCGAGATCGTCAAGTTCCAGGAAGACGTGGGCCTGCAATCGATCACCGACGGCGAGTTCCGACGCACCTACTTCCACATCGACTTTCTGGAGCAGCTCGGCGGCGTGAAGACCGACATCCCTGTCACGATCATCCGGCCCGACGGCAGCGAAGAGCTGGCTCCGCCGGTGATGCGCGTCGTCGGCAAGGTCGAGCACGTGAAAGACATCCAGCGCGCCGACTTCGAGTACCTCAAGTCGCAAGTCAGCGCGGGCCTTACGCCCAAGGTCACGATCCCGTCGCCGACGATGCTGCACTTTCGCGGCGGCCGCGCCGGCATCAGCA
>CAXTSS010000015.1:0-92794 GCA_964247075.1 uncultured Rhizobacter sp.
CCTCGCGCGGCAACCTCGTCGGCGTCGTCACCAACGGCACCGCGGTGCTCGGCCTCGGCGACATCGGCCCGCTGGCCGGCAAGCCGGTGATGGAGGGCAAGGGCTGCCTGTTCCAGAAATTCGCCGGCATCGACGTGTTCGACATCGAACTCGCCGAACGCGACCCCGACAAGCTCGTCGACATCATCGCCGCGCTCGAGCCCACGCTCGGTGGCGTCAACCTCGAGGACATCAAGGCGCCGGAGTGCTTCTACATCGAGAAGAAGCTGCGCGAGCGCATGAAGATCCCGGTCTTCCACGACGACCAGCACGGCACCGCGATCATCTCGTCGGCCGCGCTGCTGAACGGGCTCGAGCTCGTCGGCAAGAAGATCGGCGAGGTCAAGGTCGCCGTCTCCGGCGCAGGCGCCGCGGCGATCGCGTGTCTCGACCTGATGATCGAACTCGGTGTGAAGCGCGAGAACGTGTTCGTCTGCGACTCGAAGGGCGTGATCCACGACCGGCGCGAGGACAAGCTCGACGACTCGAAGAAGCGCTTCGTTCAGAAGACCGCGGCGCGCACGCTGGCCGACGTGATGAAGAGCGCCGACGTGATGCTCGGCTGCTCGGCCGCCGGCGCCGTCACCGCCGAGATGGTGGTCTCGATGGCCGACAAGCCCATCATCCTCGCGCTCGCCAACCCCGAGCCCGAGATCCGCCCCGAGCTCGCGAAGCAGGTGCGGCCCGATTGCATCATCGCCACCGGGCGGTCGGATTACCCGAACCAGGTCAACAACGTCCTGTGCTTTCCGTACATCTTCCGCGGCGCGCTCGACAGCGGCGCCACCAGCATCACCGAGGCGATGAAGGTCGCCTGCGTGCGCGAGATCGCCGACCTGGCCAAGGCCGAGATCAGCGCCGAAGTCGCCTCGGCCTACGCCGGCCGCGAGCTGCGCTTCGGGGCGGACTACCTGATCCCGACGCCGTTCGACTCGCGCCTGATCCTGCGCATCGCGCCGGCGGTCGCCGCCGCTGCCGAGGCCTCGGGTGTGGCCGCGCGCCCGATCAAGGACATGGAGGCGTACCGCCAGTCGCTGACGCGCTTCGTCACCCACACCGGCATGTTCATGCGGCCGGTGTTCGGCGCTGCGCGCGCGAACCCGCAGCGTGTGGCCTACGCCGAAGGCGAGGACGAGCGCGTGCTGCGCGCGGTGCAGATCGCGCTCGACGAGAAGCTCGTCAAGCCGATCCTGATCGGCCGGCCGGCAGTGATCGCGGCGCGCATCGAGCGCGCCGGTTTGCGGCTCCAGGCCGGGCGCGATTTCGAGGTCGTGAACCCGGAGGACGACGCGCGCTTTCGCCAGTATTGGGAGGCGTACTACAAGCTCAATGCGCGCGACGGCGTCACCCCCGACATGGCGAAGGCCGTGGTGCGGCGCTCGAACACCACCATCGCCGCGCTGATGGTGCGCCTCGGCGACGCCGAAGGCATGCTCTGCGGCCTGGTCGGGCGCTTCGAGAACCACCTCGACCACATCGAGGAAGTCATCGGCAAGCGCGACGGCGCGCATGTCTATGCCGCGCTGAACGCGCTGATGCTGCCCAAGCACACGCTGTTCATCACCGACGCCTACGTCAACGAAGACCCGAGCGCCGAGCAGTTGGCCGACATCGCGGCGATGGCGGTCGAGGCGGTGCGGCACTTTGGCCTGCCGCCGCGGGTGGCCTTCCTGTCGCACTCCGCCTACGGCAGCAGCAAGCGGCCGGCGGCGCGCAAGATGCGCGCGGCGCGCGACCTGTTCGTCAAACGCATGCCGGATGTGCCGGCCGATGGCGAGATGCACGGCGACCTCGCGCTCGACGAGGCGCTGCGCGAATCGTTGATGCCCGACTCCACGCTCACCGGCACCGCCAACGTGCTGGTGCTGCCCAACCTCGACGCCGCGAACATCCTCTACAACGTGCTGAAGATGACCGGCGGCCAGGGCGTCACGGTCGGCCCGATCCTGCTCGGCGTGAAAGCGCCCGCGCACGTCCTGACACCGGCGGCGACGGTGCGGCGCGTCGTCAACATGACGGCGCTGGCGGTGGCACACGCGAACGCGCTGAAGCAGCGTGGGCGCTGACCGATCGCCGACGCAAACCCCCGGCGCCGCCTGGGAAGCACGAGCGACAGACCTGTGGAAGCGCATCGACGAGCACGCGCCGGAAGCGTTCGTCGGGCGCATCGAAGCCTTGTCCGCCGAGTTGGTGCCCGGCAGCGCCGTCGGGTTGTTCGAGCGCGGCGCGGCCCAAGACTCCACGGGCCATCCCGATCTCGCGGTGCCGCTCTATCAGGCCGCGCTCGATGCCGGGCTCGGCGGGCTGCGTCGGCGCAGGGCGGTGATTCAGATGGCGAGTTCGTTGCGCAATCTGGGCGATGCGGCGCAAGCGGCCGCGCTGCTGAGCGCTGAGCTGAAGCAGCCGAGCGACGAGCTCGACGGCGCGGTTCGTGCCTTCCTCGCGCTCGCATTCGTCGAGCTGGGCCGCGAGCGCGAGGCCGTGTCGATCAGCCTGACTGCGCTGTCGCAGTACCTGCCGCGCTATAACCGTTCGCTGGCGCGTTATGCCCGGGACCTGCTGCCTTAGCGTCAGCGCACGCGCGCGAGGAACGCAGTCAGGTGCTGCTCGAACAGCGCCGGCTGCTCGGCCACGCTGAGGTGCGAGGCCTCGTCGAGCACGACGAGTTGAGCGCCGGGGATGCGCTCGGCCATTGCCTGCGACATCGCCACCGGCGCGCCGACGTCGAGCGCGCCGGCGATGATCAGCGTCGGGCAGGTCACCGTGCCCAAACGGTCCAGCCAGTTCACGCCGCCGACGGCCTGGCAACACGCCGCGTAGCCCACCGGATCGGAGCGCAGCACCGTGCCCCGCGTCACCGCGACGGCCTCCGGCTGCGACGCGCGGAACGCCGCGCTGAAGTAGCGCTCGAGCACCGAATCGACGATCGCGGCCAGGCCGCCGGTCTGCACCGCCGTCACGCGCTGGGCGAACACCGCCGCGGCCGCCTCGGGGTACTTCGAACTCGTGTTCGCGAGCACCACCGCCTTGACGAGCTCGGGGTAGCGCACCGCCAGGCCCTGCCCGACCATGCCGCCCATCGAGAGGCCGACCCACACGACCGGGCCGCGGCCCCATTCGCGGATCAGGCGCGCGGCGTCGTCCACCAGGTCGTCCATCGTGTACGGCCCGGCCGGCACGGCCGAGCCGCCGTGGCCGCGATGGTCGTAGCGCAGCACCGGATGCCCGGCCGCCAGGTGCGCGGCGAGCTCGTCCCACATGTGCAGGTCGAGGCCGAGCGCGTGGCTCATCACGATCGGCACACCGGCGGCGGTCGCGCCCTGCACCGCCACCTTGAGCTGCGGCTGGCTGAAGGTGTGGTGCGTCGCGATGCGCGCCGCGGCCGAGAGCGGCTGCGGTGCGGGCAGCAGGCCTTCTTCGCGCAGCGCGTCCATCGTCAGCTTGAATGCGGTGTTGGCAGCAGGCACGCCACAGTAGATCGCGCCCTGCATCAACGTTTCCTTGATCAGGCCCAGGGGCACGCCGCCGCGGATGGCGGCCTTGCAGTGCAGCTCGAACTCCTCCCAGCGCGCCAGCCCCATCGTCATGCCGAGCACGAGCAGGCGGCGCGTCGTGTGGTCGAGGCCGGGGCGGCCCCAGATGTCGTGCCACGCGTAACGCGTGATCAGGCTCTGGAACTCGGCGTTGAACTCGGTGGCGTTGTTCAGCGACTTGTCGACCCAGGCATCGCCGAGCACCGCGCGGCGGTTCTTCAAGCCGCGGTCGAAATCGTCTTGTTGATTCGTCGTCATGACATCGCCTTGTTGATGTGGTCCCACTGCGGCCGCGCCAGCGCGCTCGCGCGGCGCGCAACGGCGTCGGCGTCGAACACGGCGCGAATCGCTTCCGGCCGAACCTTGTCGCGCAGCTCGGCATCGCCCGCCACCGCCTCCAGCGCCACCTCGAGCAGCTGACGCTGCTCGGCCACGGCCCGACGCGAGCACGCTTCGAGCAGCGCGTGCGCGCGCGACTTGCCGATGTGCGCTGCGAGCAGCATCGAGACGCCCTCGGCGAACACCAGCCCTTGCAGCGCATCGATGTTGCGGCGCATGCGCGGCGTATCGACGCTCAAGCCGGCCACGGCATCGGCGAGCGCGTGCACCGCGCCGTGTGCCGACATGAACAGGCCCGGCCATTCGGCCAGCTCGGCCTGCCAGTTGCCCAGACCGCGTTCGTGCTCTTGCGGCATCGCGGCGAGCAGTGCCGCCACGCGGTGCGGCGCTCGCATCGCCGAGGCCAATGCGATCATCGAGGCGACCGGGTTGCGCTTGTGCGGCATCGCCGACGAGCCGCCTCTCTGTTCACCATTCGCGCCGCCGCTGGGCTCGGCCACCTCGCCGACCTCGCCCTGCGCGAGCAAGGAAATGTCCTTCGCGATCTTGCCGAGCGCACCGCACAGCACACCGACCTCGCAGCCGAGCGCAACCCACTCGTCGCGCTGCGTGTGCCAGTTGCCCGGCGCCAGCGTCAGCCTCAGATCGGCGGCCATGCGCTGCGCCACGGCCGGGCCCTTGTCGCCCATCACCGACAAGGTGCCGACCGCGCCACCGAGTTGCAGCTTCAGCGCATGCGGCGCGGCGACGCGCAGGCGTTCGCGGCAACGCAGCAGCGGTGCGGCCCAGCTCACGAGCTTGAAGCCGACGCTGATCACGAGCGCCGGTTGCAGCAGCGTGCGGCCGAGCATCGGCGCGTCGCCGTCGCGCTGCGCGAGCGCGCTCACGGCCCGGATCAAGTCGGCCAGTCGCGCATCGATCAGCGCCAGCGCGCGCTTCGTGGCGAGCACCATCGCGGTGTCGATCACGTCCTGGCTGGTGCTGCCCCAGTGCACATAGCCGGCGGCCTCGGCATCGCTCTTCGCGACTTCGGCGGTGAGTCGCTTGACGAGTGGAATCGCGAGCGTGCCGGCGACCGAACTCGCGGCAATGATCGGTGCCAGCTCGAAACGCTCGACACGGCAGGCGTCGGCGATCAGCGGCGCCACGCGCGCCGGGATCACGCCTTCGGCCGCCTGCGCGCGTGCCAAGGCGGCCTCGAAATCGAGCATGCCCTGAACGATGGCTGCGTCGCTGAACACCGCGCCGATTTCAGGCGTGGCGAGGAACTGCTCGAAAACCAACGCCGTCATCGCCCGCCTCCTGGCGCCCCAACAGTCATGCGCTTCGCCTTGCGGTCGAGCAGCGCCTGCAGGTTGCCGAGCGACGCGAGGTGCGCGTGCACCAGCCCGAGCATGCCGTTGCGATGCATCTCGACGACCTGCGCCTCGGGCAGCGCCAGCAGCTTGCGGTCGTCCACCGCGAGGAAGCCATCGAGCGCGAGCGGCGTCTCGCCCGGCAGGGTCGCGGTGACCGTCATGTCCTGCAGCAGATCGAGCTCGACCAGCCGGGCGCAGAACGCCAGCGTGCGTTCGGCCTCGAGATCGAAGCGCTTCAAGAAGTCGACGGCTTCGAGCAACCGCTTCGCCGGCTGGCCGTCGGGCTCGTACAGCGGCTCGCCTTCGGTCTCCGAGAAGCCGCGCCACCAGGCGTCGATCAGCACGGCCTGGGTCTTGGTGTCGTCCACCTGCGTGGTCCAGAACGGATAGCGGCGGACGTAGGCCGGCAGGTAGCGCGCGTCCCAGGCCGAGCCCTCGGCGGCCTCGACGAAGAGGTTCTCGCCGGCAGCCAGGCCCAGCATCACGATCGGATGGACCTGTGTCTCGCCCTCGACCTGGCTGCGCACGAACACGATCACGTATTCGCGCGCGGCGTGGGTGAACTCGGCCGCCGCGAGAAAGCTCGCCTGCATCCGGCCGGCCACCGCATGATCGACCAGCGGCCTGAGCTTCAGGCCACGGTGTTTGACGGATTCGAGCACCGTCGGCTCGCGGTACAGCGCGTAGTCACTCAAGCAATTTCTCCATTGGAACTTCCGCGACGCGGCTCGCCAGCACCTTGTCGACACGCTTGCCGTCGAGGTCGACGACCTCGAAGCGCCAATGATCCCACTCCACCGAATCGGTGGTGCGCGGCAGCCGGCCGAGCAGCAGCATGATCATGCCGGCGAGCGTGTTGTAGCGGCCGCGATCCTCCTCGGGCAACTCCTTCAGCGCGAGCCGGTCCTTCAACTCGGGCACCGGGATCAGGCCGTCGAACAGCCAGCTGCCGTCGGTGCGCTGCACCGCCCACGAATCCTCGTCGGTCGGCGTCGAGAACTCGCCGGTGATGGCCTCGAGCACGTCGCGCACCGTGATCATCCCCTGCACCTCGCCGTACTCGTCGACGACGAACACGAGCTGCGCGCTCGACGCCCGAAACTGCTCCAGCAGTTCCATGCCCGAGAGCGTCTCGGGCACGAACACCGGCGACTGCAGGCCGAGGGTGAGCGACATCTGCCCGCCCTTCATCAGCTGCTGCAACAGCGTCTGCGCCGAGATGATGCCGACCACGTCGTCGAGCCCGCCGCGGCACACCGGGTAGCGCGAATGCTCCTCGTCGCCGATGACGCCGAGCACGTCGTCGGGCGAGCCGGCGACGTCGAGCCAGACGATCTCGGCGCGCGGGATCATCATCGAGCCGACCTGCCGGTCGTCGAGGCGGAACACGTTGCGCACCATCTGGTGCTCCTGCGCCTCGATGACGCCGGCGTCCAGGCCTTCTTCGAGGCTGGCGGCGATTTCTTCTTCCGTCACGCTGCGGTCCGGGTTGCCGCGCACGCCGAGCAGCCGCAGCGTGCCCTCGGTGCACCACGACAGCAGCTTGATGAACGGCCGCACGACCAGCGAAATCCACTCCATCGGCCGCGCCACCAGCCGCGCCACCGCCTCGGGGTACATCAGGCCGAAACGCTTGGGCACGAGCTCGCCGAAGATGATCGTGATGAAGGTGACCGTGATCACCACCATCGCGGTCGCGGCGATCTCGGAGGCGCGCTCGGCCATGCCGAAGCGCTCATGCAACCAATGGGCGAACGGCGCCGAGAACGCGGCGTCGCCGACGATGCCGTTCAGGATGCTGATCGAGGTGATGCCGACCTGCACCACCGAGAGGAACTTGGTCGGGTTGTCGTGCAGGTCGAGTGCCGCCTGCGCGCCGGCGTCGCCGGTTTCGACCATCACCTGCAGCCGCGCCTTGCGGCTCGCCGTCAACGCCATCTCGGACATCGCAAACAGCGCGTTCAACAGGATCAGGAAGAACAGAAGGGCAACGTCCATGCAGCGCGCGCGGCAATGTGGGATGGGCAGGTTAGCAGAATCCATACCGGCGCCCTGTAGGATCGATCCATGAACTACCTGATCGGGGATGTGCAAGGCTGCTGCGATGCCCTCGACCAGTTGCTCGTCAAGATCGACTTCTCGCCCTCGCGAGATCGCGTCGTCGTGCTCGGCGACCTCGTCAATCGCGGCCCGAAGTCGCTCGAAACGCTGCGCCGGCTGCGCGGCTTCGGCGCCTCGGCGACCTGCCTGCTCGGCAACCACGATCTGAACCTGCTCGCGGTGGCGCAAGGCGTGCGCCAGCCGCACCGCGGCGACACCACTGGCGACATCCTGGCCGCGCCCGACCGCGCCGAGTGGCTGTCCTGGCTGCGCCAGCGCCGCATGGCGGTGTTCGAGGACGGCTGGTTGATGGTGCACGCCGGCGTCGTGCCGCAGTGGGACGCGGCGCAGACGCTGGCGCTCGCCGCCGAGGTCGAGGCGCTGTTGCAAGGCGACGGCCTGGCCGCGTTCCTGCCGCAGATGTTCGGCGACCAGCCCGCGCGCTGGGACGACGCGCTGAGCGGCGCGGCGCGCTGGCGCTTCGTCATCAACGCGCTGACGCGCATCCGCTTCGTCGGCGCCGACGGCACGCTCGACTTCGTCGCCAAGGAGGGCGCCGACAGCGCACCCGCCGGCTTCACGCCGTGGTTCGAGGCGCCGCGGCGCCGCACCGAGGGCACGCCGATCGCGTTCGGCCACTGGGCCTCGCTCGGCCTCATCAGCCGGCCCGACCTGATCGCGCTCGACACCGGCTGCGTCTGGGGCCGGCAGCTCAGCGCGATGCGCATCGACGGCGGGCGCCGCGAACTCGCGCAGGTCGATTGCGGCGAGGATGAATCCAAGTCTTCCCACACCGCGTAGACGTTTGCGAGATCGCCACGTTCCTCAGATGTTCATGCACAGGCCCTTCGCCGCCAACCTCACCCGCACCATTGTGCTGTGGCTGCTCGCGCTCGTCCTGCCTTTGCAGGGCGCGGCCGTGGGCGTGTTCACGGCGATGGGGCCGGCTCACACCCACCGGGCGGCAGAAGCGCCACCACTGGTGCTGAGCGACTTTCGCCGCTGGAAGCCGACCCCGGTGGCGCAAGCGCACGTCTTCGCGGCGCTCGGGCATTTCCACGCGGGCGCGGCGTCGCAACGGCACTACCACGACGTCGACGACGAGAGCGTCGTTCGCACTGAGGCGAATGCACCGGACGCCGATGAAGCTCTGAGCGCGGCCGCGGTGTCGGTGCTCGCGTTGATTCCCGCCGTGATGGCGTGGGTGGCGCCGCAGGCGGTGGCCTCTCTTGACGCGGGCCCGCTGTGGGCCCCGCGCACCGGCTTCACCGGCCGGCTCGAACGACCTCCTCGGCGCGCTTAGCCCTCGTCGCATCGTTTCGGGCACGCGTTGCCCGAGCGGTGCGCATCGCTCTCGCTGCCGCCGCGCACGCTGATCGTCGCCGCCATCGGCGCCGACGCGCGATGCGCGCGCCCACCACCGTTCCCGATGGAGCCGGACCATGATTCGACATCCCGCCTTCGCGCGCCGCGCACGCGCGCCCGTGGCCATCGCGGCACTGCTCGCGCTCGGCAACAACGCCTGCGCGCAGCAGGCCATCCCCGTGGCCGCCGCCACCGTGCAACTCGAGCCGGTGACCGTGCAGGGCAACTACAACAACGCGGTCGGCAGCTCGGATGCTGCGAGCCAGGGCACCGTCACCTCGAAGCTGATCGAGGCGCGGCCGACGCTGCGCCCGGCCGAGGTGCTCGAGTTCGTGCCGGGCGTGATCGTCACGCAGCACAGCGGCGACGGCAAGGCGAACCAATACTTCCTGCGCGGCTTCAACCTCGACCACGGCACCGACTTCGCGACCTTCGTCGGCGGCATGCCCGTCAACATGCCGACGCATGCGCACGGCCACGGCTACAGCGACCTGAACTGGCTGATCCCCGAGCTCGTCAACCGCATCAGCTACAAGAAGGGACCGTACTTCGCCGACGAGGGCGACTTTTCATCGGCCGGAGCGGCGCACATCAGCTTGTTCGATGGCCTGCCGCAAGGCATCGCCTCGCTCACGCTGGGCGAGAACAGCTACGGGCGCGCGCTGATCGCCAACTCCAGCGCGCTCGGGCCCGGCAAGCTGCTGTACGCGATCGAGGCCGCGCACAACAACGGCCCGTGGGACAACCCGGAGAAGTTCCACCGCCTGAACGGCGTGCTGCGCTACAGCTTTGGCGAGAGCGACACGCGCCAGTCGATCACGGCGATGGGCTACTCGGCCGGCTGGAACGCGACCGACCAGATCCCGCAGCGCGCGGTCGATCAGGGCCTGATCGGCCGCTTCGGCGCGATCGACCCGACCGACGGCGGATCCACGTCGCGCTACAGCCTGTCCTACGAATTCGAGCGCACGCTGAACGACGGCAACTTCAAGCTCAACGCCTGTGCGATCCAGTCGACCCTCGACCTGTATTCCAATTTCACTTTCTTCCAGGAACACCCGATCGATCTCGACCCGGCCGAGAGCAACGGCGACCAGTTCGAGCAAGCGGAGCACCGCCGCGTGTTCGGCCTCGCCGCGAGCCGCCGCTGGAACACGCAGATCGGCGGGCGCGACGGCAGCAACACCCTGGGCGTGCAGCTGCGCCACGACCGCCTCGACCCGGTCGGCCTCTACAGCACGGTCGCGCGCGAGCGCGTCGCGACGACGCAGGAGAGCACGGTGCGCCAGACCAGCGTCGGCCTCTACGCCGAGAACGCGACGCAGTGGACGTCGTGGCTGCGCAGCGTGGTCGGCGTGCGCGCCGACCGCTTCGACTTCAAGGTCGCGAGCTCGATCGCGGCGAATGGCGGAGCGAAGAGCGCGAGCATCGCGTCGCCCAAGCTCTCGCTGATCTTCGGGCCGTGGGTGAAGACCGAATACTTCGTGAACTACGGCTATGGCTTCCACAGCAACGACGCGCGCGGCACGGTCGCCACCGTCGCCGCAAAAGTCCCGAACGGCCCGGCGATCGATCCGGTCAACCCGCTGGTGCGTTCGAAAGGCGGCGAGGTCGGGCTGCGAACCGAGATCGTCCCGGGCCTGCAGAGCTCACTCTCGTTGTGGGCGCTGAAGCTCGACTCGGAGCTGCTGTTCGTCGGCGATGCCGGCGAGACCGAGCCCAGCCGCGCGAGCAAGCGCTACGGCGTCGAATGGAACAACCACTATCTCGCAACGAAATGGCTGCTGCTCGACGCCGACCTCGCCGTCTCGCGCGCGCGCTTCACCGAGCCCGATCCGGCCGACCCGAGCTTGGGCAACCGCATCCCCGGATCGATCCAGACGGTGGCCTCGGTGGGCGCGACAGTGACAGACCTCGGCCCGTGGTTCGGCCAATTCCAACTGCGCTACTTCGGCCCGCGCGCGCTCGACGAGAACAACGACCAGCGCTCGAAGGCGACCACGCTCGCCTACCTGCGCGCCGGCTACAAGATCAACAAGAACGTGCGCGTCGCGCTCGATGTGTTCAACCTGTTCAACCGCCAGGGCAGCGACATCGACTACGCCTACGCCTCGCGCCTGAAGGGCGAGCCGGCGGGCGGCGTGAACGACATCCACTTCCACCCGGTCGAGCCGCGCAGCTTGCGCGTCTCGCTGATCGCGAACTTCTGAACGCGCAGGCCACCTTTACAATCGCGGCTCAGGTTTTTCTCCGGAGACGTGGCCGAGCGGTTTAAGGCTGCAGTCTTGAAAACTGCCGACGGGGTAACCCGTCCGTGAGTTCGAATCTCACCGTCTCCGCCAGTGATCGATGGTCACGAAGCGCCCCCGTCCGACTGTTCGACGCAGAACGCATGGATCGGCTCGACTCGCCCGCGCAGCGCCAGCGCGCCAAGGTCGCGGGTACGGATGTCGGGCGGCGGACCCTGGGAGGCGAGCGCTTGCGCCGATGCGATGAAGAAGCATCCGACTTCGCGGGTCGCCTGCTCGAGGCGCCCGGTCGTGTTCATGACGTCGCCGTGGAAGACGATTGCACGGCGCACCTGTCCAACCTCGCCGGCGATGACCTCGCCCAGATGCAGGGCTGCACGCAGCTCCGGTTGCACGCCAAAGCGTTGGACAAACCGGTTCGCGTCCGCGGCGAGCGCTGCCCGCATCGCGAAGAAGCAGCGCAACGCCCGCGCATCGGCAACGCCGTCGGCCTCGACCCAGGTGATGACGATCTCGTCACCGACGTATTGGTGGATTTCGCCGCGGCACAACTCGATCGGTTCGGCAACTGCCGAAAACACCGCGGCGAGAAAGCGATGTGCCTCCAGCGCTCCGAGCCGCTCGGCGATCGCGGTCGAGCCCACCACGTCGACGAAGAGGAAGAAGCGTCGCTCGGCGTAGGGCCGGCGATACTTTCCGAGCAAAAGAGCCATGAACGTGCGGTAGCCGACCAGGCCCGCGGCCTGAAAGACCATCACCACGACGGCAACGGCCACGAGCGAGAGGCAAACCGCAATCAGCCCGGTGCGCGCGCTGTAGACGGTAACGACGCCCAACAAGCGCTGTCCGGGCTGGCCGGCGAGGGCCGCCCCGGCGATTGCGCCGTAGACCAGCGTCTTCAGGATGAACACCGCGGCGAACGGCAGCGCGTCGAGCCACCGCATCGAAGCGCGAGGCAGCAGGAAGATCTCGATACCGGCGATCCATGCCGCCGTGAACAGAGCGTCGATGACGCCAATCGGTATGGAGATCAGCAGGGAAACGAGCAGCGGGCGAGCGCCCGGTCCGGCAATCGCGCCGGCGTAGAGTGCACCGACGCCCGCACCGATGACCGCGACCATGCGCATGATGCGCATGAAGCGCCGCAGTCGTTCGCGCGTGACGGCGGAAAGTGTGGCGATCATCTGCCTTCGAGTCTAAGGGCACCACGGCGGGCGTCAGCAGGTCCGCCGTCGGTCAATGTGCGCGCGCCGTTCTTCAACCGGGATAATGCGCTCCAGCTGCCACCGCGACCCCTGCCGCGTCATCCGCGCGATCGAGGCCCATGAAATCATTGCATCGACGTCGTCTGCCCTGCGCTGTCGCGCTGATGCTCGCGACTGCGGCAAGTGCCCAGCCCGCCCTCTTCGTGCCGCGCGACCCCGCCCAGCGTGCGTGGGTCGAGGGTGTGACGAAGCGCATGAGCACCTGCTTCACGGCGCTCGGCCCGCGCGTCAAGTTCCCCGAGGTCGCGACGCTGCCGCCGCAGTCGGAAATGATCGCCGGCGTGCTGCTGCCGTTCACGGGCATGCTGGTCAACGACGGCTACAACTACATGCTGATGCTGCACGGCCCGAGCAACTCGGGCTACGTGGTGCAGGTCGGCGGCTTCGCCGGCAGCCAGATCTTGTTCGGCCCGTTGCGGCTCGACACGGAGTGCCCGGTGCCTGCGCCGCCCGCGGCAAAATCGTCGAACCCCGCCGCCACGCCCTCCTCCACTGCACGCTGACATGACCAACCCCTACGCCCCGCCCACCGCCCGCGTCGATGACGTCATCACTCCCGCCACCGAGGCGGCGCCCCGGTTGTGGAACCCGAACGCCGCCGTCAATTGGAGCCTGCTCTTCAGCCCGGCCTTCGGCGCCTGGCTGCACATGAAGAACTGGCAGGCGCTGGGCGAGCCGCAGAAGGCAAAGGCGGCGAAGACCTGGATCGTCGTCAGCCTGGTGTTGATCCTCGCGTTGTCGCTCGCATCGGGGCTGATGCCCGACTCCAAGGGGTTGGACTCGGCCACGCGCAGCTTCGGCCTCGTGCTGCTGGTCGCGTGGTATGTCTCGGCCGGGCGCGCGCAGGCCCTGCTCGTGAAGCAGCGATTTGGCAAGAGCTACCCGCGCAGGGGCTGGGCCCAGCCGCTGTTGTGGGCCATCGGCGCGGTGATCGGGTTCTTCGCGCTCGTCTTCGTGATCGCGTTCGTGGTCGGCATGGCAGGCGCCGAGTGAGCGTCGTTCCAAACGGGCCGCTGCTCGCCGCGTTCGGCCTCGCCAGCCTGGTGCTGGCCGCCACGCCGGGGCCGGGCGTGCTGTACATCGTCACGCGCACGCTCGCGCAAGGCCGGCGCGCCGGGCTCGCGTCGGTGGCGGGTGTCGCGGCGGGCAACCTGGGCAATGCACTGGGGGCGTCGCTCGGGCTCGCGGCGCTGCTCGCGGTGTCGGCGCTCGCGTTCACGGTCGTCAAGTTCGCCGGCGCGGCGTATCTGGTGTGGTTGGGCATCCAGGCGCTGCGCGAAACGCGAGCCGACATGCCCGCCGCGCACTTCGAAGCGTCGCAGCACGGCCGCATCGCACGCGACGGTTTTTGGGTCGCGCTGCTGAACCCGAAGACGGCGCTGTTCTTCGCCGCGTTCCTGCCGCAGTTCATCGACCCGGCGGGCTCGGCGGCATGGCAGAGCGGCTTGTTCGGCGCCGCCTTCGTCGCGATCGCGGCCTGCACCGACACGGCCTATGTGCTGGCCGCGGGCGCGGTCGCGCCGGGACTGACGCGCGTGCGTTCGTTGGGGCGCTACGCGACCGCGGCCGTTTACGTCGGCCTCGGTGTGTTCACCGCGTTCAGCGACCCCAGGCCGAGATGAACGCGCGCGCCTGCGCGCCAACGGTGGCGGCGTCCTGCCCCGGCTTGTAGAGCGCCGAACCGAGGCCGAAGCCGTTCGCACCCGCAGCGCGGTAGGCCTCCATGCCCTCGGGCGTGATGCCACCGACGGGGAGCAGCGCAGTGTTCGGGTCGAGCACTGCGCGCCATGCCTTGACGACCGGCGGCGTCAGCATCTCGGCCGGGAACAGCTTGAGCGCGTGGGCGCCGGCCGCGAGCGCCGCGAAGGCTTCGCTGACCGTCGCCACGCCGGGCAGGCTGACCATGCCGAGCTCGACGGCCGCACGCACCACCGCCACATCGAAGTTCGGCGACACGATGAGCCGGCCGCCGGCGGCGTGCACCTCGCGCACCTGCGCGACCGTGAGCACCGTGCCGGCGCCGACGAGGGCCGAAGGCAAGGTCGCCGTCATCGCCTCGATGCTGGCGAGCGGATGCGGCGAGTTGAGCGGCACCTCGATCAGCTCCCAGCCCTCGCCGACGAGCGCGGTGCCGATGGTCACGGCCTCGGTGTGACGCAAGCCGCGCAGGATCGCGACCAGCGGCAGCGTGCGCAGCGCGTGCGCAAAACGGTCATGTGGTTTCATGCGGTGATTCTCGACGCAATGCTGAACAGGCCGTTCCAGGTGGCCTCGGAACCGACGCTGCTCACGCGCACCTCTTGCTGCGCGAACGCACGGGTATAGCGCCGCGTCAGCGCATCGGCCCCGATCACGACGACCTCTTCGCCGCCGCGCAACGCGCGAGTGCGCAGTTCCTCGCCGATCACCAGGCCCGAGAGGTAGCTCGGGCGCTCGTTCAATGGCAACCGATCGAACAGCGACAGGGTGCGCACGCTGAACGCCGACTGCAGCAAGCCGGGGCTGCGCCGCGCGTGCGCGAGGCCGGCATCGAACGCGGTCTCGATCAGTTCTGCGTCATCTGTGGGCAGCGTGCGCGCGAGGATCGAATGTTGGCGCAGCAGCGCGTAGAACTCGCCGGTCATCAGCGTCGCGAAGTCCTGGACGCGGCCGGCCTCGACGCGGATCCATTTGCTGTGCGTCCCCGGCATCACGAAGGTGCCGCGCTCGACGCCGAGCAGCCGCAGCGCGCCGAACACCTGCGTCTCCTCGCCACGCATCACGTCGGGCACGCCAGTGTGCTCGCAGCTCAGGCCGGGCACGATCGCAATGCGGCCGGGCTCGATCCAGGCGAGGCGCGCGGCCACATCGTCGAGATTCGCCGGGCAGGCACAGTACGGCGCCTCCTGCCAACCCTGCTGGCTGCCCGCCATGCCGCTGATCAGGCAGCGCGTGCCGGCGGGCCTCATCCAGTCGCCGAAGAGCTCGTCGAAGACGGCAGTGAATCCGCCTTTCGGCACCGTCAGGATGCCGCGTGCGAACGAGCGCTCCTCCAACACCGCACCGCCGTCATCGAAGCGCGCGCCGCGCAGCGACGAGGTGCCCCAATCCAGCCCGATCCACGCCATCAGTGGTTGTCCCGTGGCACGAACGCCCCACGCTTGCCAACGAGAAAGTCGAGGTCGACGCCCTCATCGGCCTGCAGCACATGATCGACATACAGCCGCCAGTAGCCGCTGGCCAGTGGCGGTGGTGGTGCCTTCCAGTCGGCCAGGCGTTTGGCCAGTTCGGCATCGCTGATGTGCAATTGCAGGCGCCGCTCCGGCACGTTGAGTTCGACGATGTCGCCGTTGCGCACCACCGCCAGCGGGCCGCCGGCCGCGGCTTCGGGCGCGGTGTGCAGCACGACCGTGCCGTAGGCGGTGCCGCTCATGCGCGCATCGCTGATGCGGACCATGTCGGTGATGCCCTTGCGCAGCACCTTCGGCGGCAGCGGCATGTTGCCGACCTCGGCCATGCCGGGGTAGCCCTTCGGGCCGCAGTTCTTCAGCACCATCACGCAGGTCTCGTCGATGTCGAGGTCTTCGTCGTCGATGCGCTTGTGAAAATCTTCGATGTCCTCGAACACGACCGCGCGGCCCTTGTGGACCATCAGCTCGGGCGTGGCCGCGCTGGGCTTGATGACCGCACCGCGCGGCGCGAGATTGCCGCGCAACACGGCGATACCGGCCTTCTCCTTGAACGGCTTCGCCAACGGCTGAATCACCTCGGCGTTGTAGTTCTGCGCATCGGCAATGTTCTCGCCCATGGTCAGGCCGCTCGCCGTCATCGCGCCCAGATGCAGGTGCTGCGCGATCTCCTTCATCACCACCGGCAGACCGCCGGCGTAGCAGAAGTCTTCCATCAGGAACTTGCCCGAGGGTTGCAGGTTCACGAGACACGGCAGCTCGCTGGCGAGGCGGTCGAAGTCCTCGATGCCGAGCTTCACGCCGACGCGCCCGGCGATCGCGATCAGGTGGATCACCGCGTTGGTCGAACCGCCGATCGCGGCCAGCGTCTTGATCGCGTTCTCGAACGCTTCGCGCGTCAGGATCGTCGAGAGCAGCTGGTCGTCGTGCACCATCTGCACGATGCGCCGGCCGGCGTTGCGTGCCAGCACGTTGCGCCGGCCATCGACCGCCGGATACGCCGCGTTGCCCGGCAGGCCGATGCCCAGCGCCTCGACCATGCTCGCCATCGTGCTGGCCGTGCCCATCGTCATGCAGTGGCCGTGGCTGCGGTGCATGCAGCTCTCGGCCTCGAAGAAATCGGCGAGCTTCAAGGTGCCGGCGCGCACCTGCTCGCTCATGCTCCACACGCCGGTGCCCGAGCCCAGCTCCTGGCCGCGCCACTTGCCGTTGAGCATCGGCCCGCCGCTCACGCCGATGGTCGGCAGATCGACGCTGGCCGCGCCCATCACCAGCGACGGCGTGGTCTTGTCGCAGCCCATCAGCAGCACCACGCCATCGATCGGGTTGCCGCGGATGCTCTCTTCCACGTCCATGCTCGCAAGGTTGCGGTACAGCATGGCGGTCGGCCGCAGCAGCGTCTCGCCGAGCGACATCACCGGGAACTCGAGCGGGAAGCCGCCGGCTTCGTAGACGCCGATCTTCACTTGCTCTGCCAACGTGCGGAAGTGCGAGTTGCACGGCGTCAATTCGCTGAAGGTGTTGCAGATGCCGATCACCGGCCGGCCGTCGAACTGGTCGTGCGGCACGCCCTTGCCCTTGACCCAGCTGCGGTAGGCGAAGCCATCGCGGTCCTGGCGGCCGAACCACTGCTGGCTGCGAAGGTCTTCGGGCTTTTTCTTGGGCTTCTTGTCGGGCGCTTGGGTCATGGCTTGCTCGGTTTCCCGGGGTCGTTGATTGGAGTCGGTCAGTCATACTATGGTAAGACGATTGATCCTGCCAAGCGTAGAAAACCCGGGAGCACCCCTTGTCACCACACGAAGTCCTTGCCGTCGCCAACCTGTCGCCGTTCTACCTCGACCCGATGCGCGCGGCCTACACCGTCCACCAGCGCCTGAACGAGACCGACCCGGCCGCGTTCGCGATCGCCGCGCCGCGCATCGCGGCGATCGCGGCGAGCGGCGAATCGAAGGTCACGGCCGAGCTGATGGACCAGCTGCCGGCGCTGAAGATCATCGCCGTGATGGGCGTCGGCTACGACGGCATCGACGTGGCCGCCGCGAAGGCGCGCGGCGTGGTCGTCACCCACACGCCCGGCGTGCTGAACGACGACGTGGCCGACCTCGCCCTTGCGCTGATGCTCGCGCTCTCGCGCCAGATCGCGCGCGCCGACCGCTTCGTGCGCGCCGGCGAGTGGGCGGGCGGACCGCTGCCGCTCGGCCGCAAGGTCTCGGGCGCGCGGCTCGGCATTGTCGGCATGGGCCGGATCGGCCAGGCGATCGCACACCGCGCCGAGGCCTTCGACATGCGCATCGCCTACACCGCGCGCAGCGCGAAGACCGAGCTGCCCTATGACTACCATCCGTCACCGGCGGCGCTGGCCGCGAGCAGCGACTTCCTCGTCGTGATCACGCCTGGGGGCGCCGGCACGCGCAAGCTGATCGACGCCGTGGTCCTGAAGGCGCTTGGGGCCCAAGGCTGCCTGATCAACGTCGCGCGCGGCTCAGTGGTCGATGAATCCGCATTGATCGAGGCCTTGCGCTCGGGGACCATCGCTGGCGCCGGGCTCGATGTGTTCGAGGCCGAGCCGAACGTGCCCGAAGCGCTGCGCGCGATGGACAACGTCGTGCTCACGCCGCACATCGGCAGCGCCACCGCGCAGACGCGGCGGGCCATGGCCGAGCTCGCGTTCGCGAACCTGAATGCGCAGCTCACCGGGCAGCCGCTGCTCACGCCCGTGCCCGAGTGCGGGTGACGTCCGAGAGCTGGTCGCGGTAACTGCGTCGTAACTTTTGCCTCGGGAAACCCCCCGGGGCGCCGTCGCCTCAAACATCATACGATCACATCATAAGAACTGGTTTCGATCTTGTCGAAGGAGACATGCGCATGAAGTTGAAGACCTGGATCGCCGGCGCCCTCGCCGGTGCCGCCTTGCTGGGCGCTGCCCCGGTGATGGCCCAAGAGAAGCTCACCGTCTGGTGGGTCAAGGGCTTCTACAAGGCGGAGGACGACGCGCTCTTCGCCGCGATCAAGAAGTTCGAGGAGAAGCACAAGGGCGTGAAGATCGAGCTCTCGCAGTACCCCGTGCAGGACATGATCCCCAAGACCGTGTCCGCGCTCGATTCCGGCAACCCGCCGGACGTGGCCTATGCCGACGTCTACGACTTCCAGGTGACTGCCAAGTGGGCTTCCGACGGCAAGCTCGAAGACATCAGCAGCGTGATCGACCCGATCCGCGCGCGCTTCGCGCCGAACACGATCGAGACCACCTTCCTGTACAACGACAAGGACAAGAAGCGCGCGTACTACGCGTTCCCGATCAAGCAGCAGACGATGCACATCGAGTACTGGATCGACATGCTCGCCGATGCCGGGTTCAAGGAGTCGGACATCCCGACCACCTGGAAGGAGTACTGGAGCTTCTGGTGCGACAAGGTACAGCCCGCGTACCGCGCCAAGAGCGGCTCGCGCGCGTTCGGCATCGGCATGCCGCTGGGCGTCGATTCGAGCGACTCGTTCTATTCGTTCCTGACCTTCATGGACGCCTACAACGTCAAGCTCGTCAACGACAGCGGCAAGCTGCTGGTCGATGACCCGGCCGTGCGCCAGGGCCTGATCAACGCGCTGACCGACTACACGCAGGTCTACACCAAGGGCTGCTCGCCGCCGTCGAGCACGAGCTGGAAGGACCCGGACAACAACGTCGCGTTCCACAACCGCACCACCGTGATGACGCACAACGCGACCATCTCGATCGCCGCCAAGTGGCTCGACGACATGAACAACGCCACGCTCAACGACGAACAGCGCGCCACCGCGAAGAAGAACTACACGCAGCTGATCCGCACCGCCGGCTTCCCGAGCAAGCCCGACGGCAGCAAGATGGTCTACCGCGCCGCGGTGAAGACCGGCGTGGTGTTCAAGGACGCGAAGAACAAGGTCGCGGCGAAGCAGTTCGTCGCCTTCCTGCTCGAAGAGGCCAACCTGACGCCGTACGTCGAGGGCTCGCTGGGCCGCTGGTTCCCGGTCACCAAGGTCGGCCAGGAGAGTGCCTTCTGGAAGGCCGATCCGCACCGGCAATCGGTCTACAACCAGTTCAAGTCGGGCACCGTCACGTTCGAATTCACGAAGAACTACAAGTTCACCGTGCTGAACAACGAGAACGTCTGGGCCAAGGCGATGAACCGCATCCTGAACGAGAAGGTGCCGGTGGACAAGGCCGTGGACGAAATGATCGCGCGCATCAAGACGGTTGCGGCGCAGCCGCAGTAGGCTTTCCGGATGAAGCAGCTGCGACTCTTCTCGGTTGCGAGTTCGGCGCGAACACCGCCACTCCAGCTGCAAAGGCGCGTGCGGGCAGGCTGCGGCGCGCCTGTGAGGCGTCGAGAAGCGCAGGGCTTCTGGCCGCGCGCGCAGCGCGCATCCAGATCTGACTCGTCGCGTCTGTTTGAGCGGAGCGAACGCAGTGAGTTCGGCGACGGACCGGGAGCCCGAGCATCGCAGAGCAGTCGGAGCGAAGCGCAGACCGCCTCAGCGAAGCGCCGCGGCCTGCCGGCACGCGCCTTTGCTCGCGCCGACCTCGCACCAGCCGCAGGCGAGGGACCAAGATGAGCGCCGTCCTCACCACCCCAAGCGTGCGCCCCAAGAAGGCCCCCGACCGCTGGCAGTTCTGGGGCCGCATGCTGGTGCTGCCCTACGTGCTGGTCTTTCTGGTGTTCGTGCTCTACCCGGTGGGCTACGGGCTGTGGCTGGCGCGGCATCCTGACAGCTACGTCAAGCTCTTCGAAGACCCGATCTTTTTCCGCAGCGTGCTCAACACGTTGGTGTTCCTGATCGTCGCGATCAACGTCAAGATGGTGATCGCGATGATCCTCTCGGGGTTCTTCGTGACCGAGCGCTGGTGGATCAAGATCATGTCGCTGATCTTCATCCTGCCGTGGGCGCTGCCGTCGATCCCGACGATCCTCTCGGTGCGCTTCATGCTCAACCCCGAGTGGGGCGTGATCAACACGCTGATCTTCAAGCTCACCGGGCTGGATGGCCCGAACTGGCTCAACCACCCGCCGCTCGCGCTCGCCTTCTCGATGCTGATGCACGTCTGGAAGTCACTGCCGTTCTGGACCCTGATCCTGATTGCCGGCCGGCTGGCGATTCCGACCGAGCAATACGAGGCGGCGTCGGTTGACGGCGCCACCAACTGGCAGAAGTTCAAGTTCATCACCTGGCCTTCGCTGCGCACGCTCTACGTGACCTCGCTGATCCTGTCGATGATCTGGACGCTGGGCGACTTCAACAGCGTGTACCTGCTCACCGGCGGCGGCCCGGCCGACTTGACGCACGTGCTCGCCACCTTGGGCATCCGCTACCTGCGGCTGGATCAGGTCGATCTGTCGATGGCGTCGATCGTCGTGGCGATGCCGCTCGTGCTGCCGCTGGTCTACTTCATGATGAAGCGGCTGTCGAAATGACGACCCCTGCTCGCGGAATACCGCTCACTGCCCCCCGAGGGGGCCTCGCCCGCCTTCGGGCGGCCGGGCGCCGGGCTCGCATATGAGCAAGAAGATGAGCTGGAAGGCGGTCGCGACCGAAGCGAAGCTGCTGCTGATCGGCATCCCGCTGTTCCTGTGGACCATCATCCCGGTCTACCACCTGTTCCTGTTCGCGATCTCGCCGAAGGACCAGGCCACCACCGGCGCGCTCTGGCCGAAGAACCCGACGCTGAAGAACTTCGAGAACGTGTTCGGGCAGAAGCACTTCTACCTCGATCACTTCTGGGTCCAGCTCGGCAACTCGGTCGTGATCGCGGTGGCGGTGGCCGCGTTCACGCTGTTCGTCGCGACCTCGGCCGCGTTCGCGATCAGCCGGCTCAAGGTGCGCGGCGGCCGCACGGTGATGAACCTCGCGCTGTTCACGTACTTCATCCCGGCCGCGTTTCTCGCGGTGCCGATGTACAAGACGATGGGTAACTACGGGCTGCTCAACAGCCAGTGGGCGCTGATCCTGGCGATGGTGACGATCGCCTCGCCGTACTGCATCTGGGTGCTGAAGCAGGCCTCCGACAAGCTGCCCGTCGAGCTCGACGAGGCCGCGCGCATGGACGGCGCTTCGCCGTTGCAGCTCTTCCGCCTCGTCTACCTGCCGTTGATGGTGCCCTCGCTGGTGGCGGTCGGCACCTACGCGCTGCTGCTGGCGTGGAACGAATACCTCTACGCCTTCCTGCTGCTCTCGAACGACAAGAGCGTGACGCTGGCGGTCGCGCTCGGCAACTTCCTCGCCGCCGACGATTCGCCGTGGGAGCTGCTGATGGCCACCGGCCTGATCTACGCGCTGCCGCCGGCGGCGATCTATTACGCATTCAAGCGCTACATGGTGGGTGGCCTGACGGCCGGCGCCGTGAAAAGTTGACACCGCGCTGACGAGAAGGGAACAAGAAAACATGGCCACCGTAGGGTTTCGCAACGTCCAGAAGACGTACGGCAACAAGGTCAAGGTCCTGCACGGCGTCAGCTTCGACATCGCAGAGGGCGAGTTCGTCGTGCTGGTCGGCCCGTCGGGCTGCGGCAAGTCCACCTTGCTGCGCATGCTCGCGGGCCTGGAGGACATCACCGGTGGCGAGATCACGATCGACGGCAAGGTCGTCAACGATCTCGAATCGAAGGACCGCGACATCGCGATGGTGTTCCAGAGCTACGCGCTCTACCCGCACATGACGGTCGGCGAAAACATGGCGTTCAGCCTGAAGCTGCGCAACGCCGATGTCGCGCTCACCAACGAGCGCGTCGCCAAAGCGGCGAAGATCCTCAACCTCGACGCCCTGCTCGACCGCCACCCGCGCGAGCTCTCCGGCGGCCAGCGCCAGCGCGTCGCGATGGGCCGCGCGATCGTGCGCGACCCGAAGGTCTTCCTGTTCGACGAGCCGCTCTCCAACCTCGACGCGAAGCTGCGCGTCGCGATGCGCGCCGAGATCAAGGCGCTGCACCAGCGCCTCAAGACCACGACCGTCTACGTCACGCACGACCAGATCGAGGCGATGACGATGGCTGACCGCATCGTCGTGATGCACGACGGCATCATCGAGCAGATCGGCACGCCGCTGGAGCTGTACGACCGGCCGGGCAACCTGTTCGTGGCGCAGTTCATCGGCTCGCCGTCGATGAACGTGATCGCCGGCAAGCTGCGTGGTTCCGGCCGCGGCACCGAGGTCGAGGCCGCCGGCACACGCTGGCCCGTGCCCGCGCAGGTCGGCGGCAGCGACGGCCAAGCTGTGCACTACGGCATCCGCCCGGGTGACATCCACCTCGCACCGGCCGGCTCCGGCATCGCAGCGAAGGTCATCGTCGTCGAGCCGACCGGCGCCGAAACCGAGCTGCTGCTGCAAGTCGGCGATGCGCAGATCATCGCGGTGATCCACGGGCGCACGTCGGCGCAGCCCGACGAGACGATCTACCTCGCGATCGACGCCGACAAGGCGCACGTCTTCGACAGCACCAGCGGCAACCGGCTGGGTTGAGATGAAACCGACACCACTCGTCGTCGTGATGGGCGTCAGCGGCTGCGGCAAGAGCACGGTCGGCCAGCTGCTCGCGCGGCGAATTCACGGGGAATTTCTCGAGGGCGACCTGCTGCATCCGCAACGCAACGTCGAGCGCATGGCGTCGGGCATCGCGCTGACCGACAACGACCGGCGCGACTGGCTGCTCGAGATCGCGCAACAGCTCGCCGATGCGCACGCCAGCCAGCACGCGCTCGTCGTGTCGTGTTCCGCGCTGAAGCGCAGCTATCGCGACAAGCTGCGCGCCGCGTCGAACCACCTCGCCTTCGTGCACCTGCATGCCGACCCCGCTGTGTTGGCCGCGCGCATGCAAGGGCGCCCCGGCCACTTCATGCCGGCCTCGCTGCTGGCGAGCCAGCTGGAAACGCTCGAACCCCCCGGCGCGGACGAACGCGCGCTGACGTTCGACGCCGCGCTGCCTGCCGAACAGATCGCGGAGCAGGCCGCCGCGTGGTTGGCCAAGCTGCCACCTCCCGGCGCCAAGGCCAGACGATGATCGACACCCGATGACCGCTTTCACGCAAGTCACGCTCTTCACCGACGCCGATGGGCGAGCGCGTTTTCGCGAGCACGCCATGGCGCTCACCGGCGGCACACCAGCGGCGATGCTCTCGGCGCTGATGCCCAGCGGCGGCTTGCAGCTGCGCCACAGCCCGGTCGGGTTCCGCAGTGATTTTCACGTCACGATCACATCGCAGTGGGTGTTCATCCTGAGCGGCCAGATGGAGATCAATTTGCAGGACGGCAGCGCGCGCGTGTTCGGGCCGGGCCAGCACTTCTACTCCGACGACACGCTGCCCGCAGGCGCGACCTTCGACGCCAACGTGCACGGCCACTGGAGCCGACAGCTCGGCGATCAGCCGCTCGTCACGGCGTTCGTCCGGTCCTGACGCCGCCCGATGATCAAGAACGTCCATGGCGGCACGGTCGATCTGCTGGGTGAAGGCATCGTCACCGGCCGCTATCCGGTGGGCAGCACGCTGCCGCCCGAACCGGTGCTGTGCGAGGAGCTCGGCGTCAGCCGCACCGTCATCCGCGAAGCCGTCAAGTCGCTGATTGCGAAAGGCCTGCTGGTCACCGGCCCGAAGGTCGGCACACGCGTGCTCGCTGAGGAGCAGTGGAACTGGTTCGACCCCGACGTGGTGGCCTGGCAATCGCGCGCCGGCCTGTCGCGGGAGTTCCTGCGCGACCTGCAGGAGCTGCGCCGCCTCGTCGAGCCCGCGGCCGTGCGGCTGGCGGCCGAACGCGCGACCACGCAAGACATCGCCGAGATCGAAACCGCCTACGCCGGCATGAAGCGTTCGATCGAGGAAGGCGGCGACTACGTCGCCCACGATCTGCGCTTTCACCAGGGTCTGCTGCGCGCCTGCCACAACCGCATGGTCGGGCAGATGAGCAAGGCGCTGGGCGCGCTGTTGCGCACCAGCTTCGAGATCTCGACCTCCCGGCCCGACGGCCCGGCGTTGTCGCTGCCGCTGCACCGCGCGGTGCTCGACGCCGTGATCGCGCGCTCGCCGCAGAAGGCCGAGCGCGCCATCATCGTGCTGATCGATGGCGCAAACGGTGACATCGAGGCGGTGCTGGCGTCGCGCAGAAAGCTGCCGTCGCTCGGCGTGCCGGCGCCGAGGCTGAAGGCACCCGCAAGAGCCGTGCTGCGGTGAGTCGGCATCGGCGCCGCGGACGCGATCCGGTGTCGAGACACGGTAGATGTCAGCAGACCCTTGCCGCCATCGTCGGCGGGTCGGCGCGCTTCGGGCGTACCCCGCTCTCGCGCAGGTAGCGGTACACGGTGGTGCGCGATATGTCGAGGTTTCGGGAGGTCTGGCTGACGCTTCTGCCGGTGCGTTCGAATTCACTGAGAACGCGCTGCATGGCGGTGTGCTGCAGCACGGAATGCGCGCCGCCGGCGGTGGCTTGTAGCGGCAAGAGCGCCTCGAAATCGGTAGCCTTGAGTTGACCGGTCGAGTGCATCAGCAGGGCCCGGGTCAGCACCGCCCGGAGCTCGCGCATGTTGCCGCGCCACGGATGGGAGGACAGGCGCGCGAGCGCCGCGTCGTCGAGCCGGGCCGATGGCTCGATCGCGCTCAGAACACCGCGCGCCAGCGCCGCGAAATCACTGCGCTCGCGCAGCGGTGGCAGACGCAGAGTGACCACGTTGAGGCGATGCCACAAGTCGGCGCGGAAGCGCCGCGCGGCGACATCGGCCTCCAGATCGCAGTGGGTAGCGGCGAGCAACTGCACATCGACGCGGCGCGAGTGAGTGCCACCAACCGGGCGCACCAGTTGGTCGTCGAGAAAGCGCAGCAACGCCGTTTGCAACGACAGCGGCAACTCGCCGATCTCGTCCAGCAGCAAGGTCCCGCGGTGCGCCGCCTCGATCAACCCGACGCTGCCTTCGCGTCGGGCGCCCGTGAAGGCGCCCCCGGCATAGCCGAAGAGTTCGGCCTCGAACAACTCGGCCGGCAGCGCGCCGCAATTGACCGCGACGAACGCCCCGCTGCGATCGCTGCTGGTGTGGGCGTGCTGCGCGAGGAGCTCCTTGCCGGTGCCGGTTTCGCCCAGGATCATCAGGGGCACGCGCAGCCTGACGGCGGCTTCGGCCATGCGCAAGGCCTCGGCCACCGCCGGGTCGTCCGCGATCATTTGGGGCGTACGCGGCATGCGCTCACCGGCCACTGTGCGCGGGCGAGTCGTCGGGCTGCGCTGGCGCGGTGCGGCGGCCGAAGCGGGCGCAGGGGCGAGCAGTCGATGCGGGCTCGGCGCCAGCGGCGCTCGAACACAGCGGGCCACGAGTGCGCTGCCGAGTACATCGCGCAGCCGCATTTCGGCATCGACTGCCGCGTGCGCCGTGAAGCGGTCGAAGGTGTCGTCGAAAACATCCTCAAACGGCGTCCCGCGCCGCAGCATCAGCCCTGTCAAGAGCCCCTGCGCACGCGCGTTGAACGCGCTGACCCGGCCTTCGGCATCGAAGGCAATCAAACCGCAGCTGAGTGTGGCCAGGAACTCCGGCCGCGGATGAACCGCAATCACCAGGTGGCCGCGCATCTGCAGGGTCAGCAACAGGTTCTCAACATGCGTCGCGGCCATCTGCACCAGCGCCTGCGTGTGCTGCTGTCGCGAGCCGACGTAAGACGACGCGTCGAGCACGCCGACCACTTGTCCCTGGGAATCGCGTATCGGGGAGGCGGCACAGGAAATGTCGCCGTGCTTGACAAAGAAGTGCTCGAGCCCGTTGACTGCGATGCTGCGGCCCGTCGCAAGAGCCGTTCCCAGGCCGTTGGTGCCGCACAGCGCCTCGGACCAGCAACTGCCGGCCACGATCGCCGCATCCGAGGCGTTCATCTGGAAGCGGTTGTCGGAGAACAGATCGAGGATCACGCCCTCCTGGTCGGCAAACGCAAGTAGAAAATTCGACCCCGCGATCTGCGGCAACAGCGTTTCGATCTCGGCCAGCGCCAAGCGGCGCACAGGATCGACACGCTGCCGACGTCGCGCCAGTTCGCCCGCATCGACGACCATCGGGGGCGGCGGCGCGGCGAAATCGAGCTGGGCACGGGCGCAGCGCACCCAGCTGTCCAGAATGGCGGGCGGCACTCCTTCGGGTGGCATGGCTGCGCCGCGCGCACGCACGGCCCGGGCATGCGCAAGCGAGCGCTCGTCGGCGGGTGTCATCAAGCAGTCTCCTGATTGCCGCCCGGCGACCGCGGTCGGCATGTTTTTTGTCTACGGTGCGAAGCTGAGAGGCTAACTTAACAGGGCCGTGCGCGAGCGGCAACTGCACAGCTTCTGGACAGCTGAACGTTCAAGCGTTCCGGAGCTGGACGGCCGCCGCGCCGTTACAGCCCGTCGCGGCCCGTTGCAGCATCGAAAGGCTAGGGCAACTACCGAGTGGTACGCGGATTGCGAAGACCCTGAGCCGGCACAGCCGCGGGCCGGCCCCATACCCAACAACACGAGGATCATCAGCATGCACAAGGCAACGCTCCCATCGTTCGCAGCCACCGTCGCGTCGCTCGTCGCGCTGGGTGCGGCTTTGCCCGCCCAGGCCCAGCAGAACATCGAGAAGCTCAAGCAGATGAAGGTCGCCACCACCGACCTGAACATTCCGCTGGTGCCGCAGACCGGCAAGAATGCCGATCAGCTGCGCGAGAACCTGAAGCGCGTGAAGCTGCCGCCGGGCTTCAAGATCGACCTGTACGCCGTCGTGCCCGACGCGCGCCACATGGCGATCGCGCCGAGCACGAACATGCTGTTCGTCGGCACGCGCAAGACCACCGTCTGGGCGGTCACGAACCGCAACAGCGGTGACACCGCGACCGAGGTCAAGTCGTTCGCGCCGTCTCTCAAGTTCAGCAACCCGAACGGCGTGTGCTGGACCAAGGACGGCTTCCTGGTCGTCGCCGAGCACAACCGCGTGCTCAACTTCCCGGCCGCCGAGTTCTTCTACGAAGGGCCGGACGTGGCGGTGATCGAGGTCGTGCCCCAGGGCGGGCTGGTGCCCGTGGAGGAGGAGTCGTACAACCACGGCGCGCGCACCTGCCGCATCGGGCCCGACAGCCTGCTCTACATCACCCTCGGCCAGCCGCACAACGTGCAGCCGCGCGACAAGCTCGCGCTGTACACCAAGCTCGGCATCGGCGGCATCGTGCGCATGAACGCGTTCGACGGCAGCAAGCGCGAGGTCTACGCCACCGGCGTGCGCAACTCGGTCGGGCAGGACTTCAATCCGAAGGACAAATCGCTCTGGTTCACCGACAACCAGACCGACGGCATGGGCGACGACATCCCGGCCGGCGAGATCAACCGCGCGGACAAACCCGGCATGTTCTTCGGCTACCCCTACATCCAGGGCAAGACGCGCATCACCGAGCACGGCTACGACAAGGACCCGGTGCCCGCCAACACCACGAACGCGGAGGTGCTGATGGAGGCACATGCCGCTGACCTGGGCATGACCTTCTACACCGGCAAGCAGTTTCCGGCCAAGTACCAGGGGGCGATCTTCTCGGCGCAGCACGGCTCATGGAACCGCACCAAGCCGATCGGTGCGCGCGTGATGGTCACCACCCTGAAGCCTGACGGCCATGCCGACAAGACCGAGGTCTTCGCCGACGGCTGGCTCGACGACGCCACCGGCACCTACCGCGGCCGGCCGGTCGATGTAGCGGTGATGAAGGACGGCTCGCTGCTCGTCTCCGACGACTACGCGGGCGCCCTCTACCGCATCACCTACACGGCACCGTGACATTGCGTCGCGCCCTGGGGCTGGTGGCCAGCGCGTGCCTGGCCACCTCGGCGGTCGCGGGCGATGCGGCGGCTGGCCGCGAGCGGGCAGCCGCCTGCGTGGTGTGCCACGGGCCACTCGGCCTGGCCACCCTGCCGGATGCGCCGCATCTGGCGGGGCAGTCGGCGATCTATGTGGCGGCCCAGTTGAAGGCCTACCGCGACGGCGCGCGTCGGCACGAGGTCATGTCGTTGATGGCCAAGCCGCTGAGCGATGCCGACATCGACAATCTCGCGAGTTGGTACGCTTCGCTGAAGATTCAGGTACAACCGGTGCCCTGAATGCATGCCCCCCGCCGGCGCGCGGACTGCGCTCGGCGATGATGCGCTTCCCATCGTTCCGGAATCATGACCCGATGAAAACACCGCTGCTGAAGAGCACCCTCGCCGCGGCGCTGCTCCACGCGCTCGCCGCATCCGCGCAGACCGCCCCTGCGAACACCGACCTCGGCCCGGTGGTCGTGACCGGGACGCGCATCGACACGCCCGCCTTCGACGTCCCGGCGTCGATCGACCGCATCGACGGCGCCGCGGTGCGCAACGGCCGCGCCCAGGTCAACATCTCCGAGAGCCTGGGCGGCGTGCCCGGCCTGCTCGCCCGCGACCGGCAGAACTACGCTCAGGACGTGCAGATTTCGGTGCGTGGCTTCGGTGCCCGCTCTTCCTTCGGCATCCGCGGTGTGCGGCTGTACGTGGACGGAATCCCGGCGACGCTGCCCGATGGTCAGGGCCAGATCTCGCATGTCGAACTCGGTTCGGTGGGCCGCATCGAGGTGCTGCGCGGGCCGTTTTCGGCGCTGTACGGCAACTCCTCCGGTGGCGTGATCCAGGTCTTCACCGACGACGGCGAGGGCGCGCCGAAGCTCGGCTTCGGTGTCTCCGGCGGCAGCGACGGCGTGTTGCGATTCGGTGCCCAGGCCAGCGGCTCGGCCAACGACAGTCTCGCCTACAACGTCAGCGCGAGCCACTTTCGCACCGATGGCTATCGCGATCACAGCACCACCGAGCGAACGCTTGGCAACCTGAAGTTGACGCTGCGCCCCGACGCCGAGACGAAGATCACCTTGGTTGGCAACAGCATGTCCTTGCCGACGGCACAGGATCCGCTGGGTTTGACGCGCGCCCAGTTCGAGGCCGACCCGCGCGGGGTCGACGCCGCGGCGATCGATTACGACACGCGCAAGACGGTGAACCAGACCCAGTTCGGGCTGATCGCCGAGCGCCGCATCAACGCCGCGAATTCACTGCAGGTGCTGGCCTACGCCGGGCACCGCGGCACCGAGCAATTCCAATCGATCCCGAAGAGCACGCAGGGGGGGGCGCTGAACCCCGGCGGCGTGATCTCGCTCGGCCGCAACTACAGCGGCACCGACCTGCGCTGGACCTTGAAGACACAGCTGCTGGGCGCGCCGTTCACGCTGGTCAGCGGCCTCGCCTATGACGTCTTGGCCGAGCACCGGATGGGCTACCAGAACTTCATCGGCACGACCCTCGGCGTGCGCGGCGCATTGCGTCGCGACGAGGTCAACGACGTGTCGAGCTTCGACCAGTACGTGCAATCGGCGTGGCAGGTCACGCCGCAATGGTCGCTCAACGCAGGGCTGCGTCACAGCAAGGTCCGCTTCGTGTCGACCGACGCCTATGTCGTCGGCGTCAATCCGAACGACAGCGGCAGCGCGAGCTACGGCGCCACGCTGCCGGTGTTCGGCACGATGTTCGCGTTGAGCAGCGACTTGCACCTGTACGCGACCGCCGGGCGCGGCTTCGAGACGCCGACCCTGAACGAACTGGCCTACCGCGCCGGCGGCGGCACCGGCCTGAACTTCGGCCTCGAGGCCGCGCGCAGCACCAGCATCGAGCTTGGTGTGAAAGCGCGAGTGGCCGGATGGGGCGAACTGGCGGCGGCCGCGTTTCGTACCGGCACCGAGAACGAGATCGTGACCCAGACCAACAGCGGTGGCCGCGCGACCTTTCAGAACGCAGGCGCCACGCGGCGCACCGGGGTCGAACTGGCCTGGTCCAACACCTGGGCCGAACACCTGCGCGCGCAACTCGCGGCGACGCTGCTGAACGCCACCTACCGCGATGCGTTTCTGACCTGCACGGCCACCCCCTGCGCCGCAGCGAACGTGCAGATTCCGGCCGGCAACCGCATTCCCGGCATCGCGCGCGGTTCGCTGTACGGCGCCCTGAACTGGGCGCCTCCCGCCGGTTGGCGCGGCGGTGTCGAAGCACGTTACCTGACCGGCGTGCAGGTCAACGATGCCAACAGCGACGCGGCACCGCGCTACGCCATCGTCGCCGCGAACCTGGGCTACGTCGTGACGGCCGGCGCGTGGGAACTCGGTGGATTCGTCCGCGGCGACAACCTGTTCGCCCGCCGCTACGCCGGCTCGGTGATCGTCAACGACGGCAACGGTCGCTTCTTCGAGCCTGCACCCGGTCGCACCTGGCTGGCGAGCATGTCGGCCACGCTGAGGTTCTGAGGTTCCGAGACCTGGGTCTCACTCCTTCACCGACCCCGTCATCCCCGACACGTAGTACTCGACGAAGAACGAGTACACGAACGCCACCGGCAGCGAGCCGAGCAGCGCACCGGCCATCAGCGGGCCCCAGTGATAGACATCGCCCTCGACCAGCTCGGTGACGACGCCGACCGGCACGGTCTTGTTCTCGCTCGATGAGACGAACGTGAGCGCGTAGATGAACTCGTTCCAGCTCAGCGTGAACGCGAAGATGCCGGCCGAGATCAGCCCCGGCACCGCCAGCGGCAGCACGATCTTGATCAGGATCTGCCAACGCGTCGCGCCGTCGATCAGCGCGCACTCTTCGAGCTCGTAGGGGATCGAACGGAAGTAGCCCATCAGCAGCCAGGTCGAGAACGGGATCAGGAAGGTCGGGTAGGTCAGGATCAGCGCCATCCGCGAATCGAACAGCCCGAGCTTGACGACGATCGCCGCGAGCGGGATGAACAGGATCGACGGCGGCACCAGATACGCCAGAAAGATCGCGCCGCCGGCCGGCTTGGAGCCCTGGAAGCGCAGCCGCTCGATCGCGTAGGCCGCGAGCACGGAGGCGGCCAGCGAGATCGCGGTCGAGACGACGGACACGATCACGGTATTCCACAGCCAAGCCGGGTACTCGGTCTTGAACAGCAGCTTCTGAAAGTGCGCCAGGGTCGGCCCGACGATCCAGAACGGGTTGCCGTCGCGCGAGAGCAGCTCGTTGTCGGGCTTGAACGAGGTGATCGCCATCCAGTAGAACGGGAACAGCAGCACGATCACGAACAGCACGATCGGGATGTAGACCGTAACCCAGCGCCGCGGCACGGACTGCAGGTAGTCCATGCCCTGCGCCGAGTCGTTGTTCTTCGCGTCGGTGCTCATTTGTCACCGCCCTGCTGCCAGGCGCGGCGCTGCAGCCCGAAGTAGCTGAACATGATCGCGGCGAGCAGGAATGGCACCATCAAGGTTGCGATCGCAGCGCCCTCGGCGAGCGCGCCGCCCGAGATCGCACGCTGGAACGCGAGCGTGGCCATCAGGTGCGTCGCGTTCAGCGGGCCGCCGCGCGTCAGCACATAGATCAGCTGGAAGTCGGTGAAGGTGAACAGCACCGAGAACGTCATCACGACCGCGATGATCGGCGTCAGCAGCGGCAAGGTGATGTGGCGGAACTGCTGCCATGGCGTGGCGCCGTCGATTGCCGAGGCTTCGTAGTACGACGGCGAAATCGTCTGCAGGCCGGCGAGCAGCGAGATCGCGACGAACGGGATGCCGCGCCAGACGTTGGCGACGATGGTCGAGATGCGCGCGTTCCACGGTTCGCCGAGGAAATCGATGTATTTGTCGATCAAGCCGAGCTTGAGCAGCACCCAGCTGATGATCGAGAACTGCGCGTCGAAGATCCACCAGAACGCGATCGCCGAGAGCGCCGTCGGCACGATCCACGGCAGCAGCACGACGGCGCGGAAGAAGCTCTGGAACGGCAGGTTCTTGTTCAGCAGGATCGCCAGCCACAGGCCGAGACCGAACTTCGCGATGCTGGCGACGACGGTATAGAACAGGGTGTTGAAGAGCGCGAGCTGCGTGACGTTGTCGCCGACGAGAAAGCTGAAGTTCTCCAGGCCGACCCAGGCGCCGTCGCGGCCGATCTTGGCGTCGGTGAAACCCAGCCACGTGCCCAGCCCCAGCGGGTAGGTGAGGAAGAGCAGCAGCAGCACCGTGGCCGGCAGCATGAACGTCCAGCCAAGGGCGTTCTTGTTGTTCTGGAATCGTTCAAGTGTGGTCATGAGGCCGTGCACCAACGGCCCTCACCCCAACCCTCTCCCAGCGGGAGAGGGAGAGTGAGGCCGACGAGTTGAGCGTCGGGCGCGTCGTGGAGGCGACGTGCCTCACGCTCGAACGAGGCGAGATATTCGGTCACCGGAGGTGTACCGAATATCAGACTTTGTAATAGCGCTCGGCGCGCTTCTGTGCCCTCTCAGCCGCTTCCTTCGGCGTCTTGCTCCCGCTCGCCGCCTCGGCCACCATGTTCGCCACGATGAAGTCGGCCGACGCCCCCGCTGACGCGTACCCGAGCTTGCCCGCGTAGCCGGCCGGGCGCAGGTTCTTCACGCAGTCGCGGTAGGGCGTGTTCTTCGGGTCCACGGTCCAGATCGCGGTCTTCTCGTAGGCCACCAGCGGCTGCGCAATGTAGCCGCCCGCCGCCGTGAGCCACGGGTCGAACTGCTCCTGCTCCATCATGAAGCGCAGGTACTCCTTCGCCGCGTTCGGGTACTTGGTGTACTTCATCACCATCTGGTTGAAGAACAGGTGCGACTCGGTCGGCACGCCCACCGGGCCGATCGGGTACGGTGCGTGGTTGATGTCGGCGGCGAGTTCCTTGACCTTCGGGTCGGTCGAATTCTTCGCGGCGTAGTAGATCGAGATGCCGTTGTTCGTCAGGCTGATCTGGCTGTCGAGGAAGGCCTTGTTGTTGTTCGGGTCGAGCCACGACAGCGTGCCGGGGATGAAGGTCGCGTACATCTCCTTCGCATACTCGAGCGCCTTCAGCGTCTCGGGGCTGTCGATCACGACCTTGTTGTTCTTGTCGACGAGCTGACCGCCGTGCGACCAGATCAGCCAGTTGGTCCACAGGCTGTCGCCGGTGGCGTTGCCCAGCGCGAAACCAGGCGGCGTGCCCTTTTCTTTCAGGGCCTTGAGCAGGTTCAGGAAGCCTGCCGTGTCTTTCGGGATCGCGTCGAAGCCGGCCGCCTTCACCTGGCTTTGGCGGTAGACGAGCATCGCGCCGGACGCGCCGAGCGCGATGCCCAGCCACCGCTTGCCGTCCGGGCGCAGGTAGGCCTCGCAGGCCGGGTACCAGCCGCCGTACTTCTTGCCGAGGTACTCGGCCACGTCGGTCACGTCGAGCAGCTTGTCGGGGTAGAGGTTCGCATCGTCGTTGGTCGACAGGATGATGTCGGGGCCGGCGCCGGTGTTCGCAGCCACCGCGGCCTTCGGGCGCACGTCCTCCCAGCCCTCGTTGTCGACGCGCACCTCGACGCCGGTCTTCTCGGTGAACTTCTTGACGTTGAGCATGTACTGGTCGATGTCGCCCTGCACGAAGCGGCTCCAGCGCAGCACGCGCAGCTTGGCGTCCTTCTCGGGCTTGAGGTTGAGCGTCTGCGCGTGCACCGCCGGCGCGAACACCGCGGCACTGGTGCCGAGCGTCGCGACGACGCCGGCGGAACCTTCCAGAAATTGACGACGATTGAATCTGCTCATGGTGTGTCTCCTTTTGGTGTTCAGGCCGCCAGACGCTGGCCCGTGCCGGCGTCGAAGAGGTGGGCGCGTTGCGGATCGGGAATCAGGTGGACCGTGCTGCCGGGCGCGAAATCGTGGCGCTCGCGGAACACCGCCGAGAGTTCGACGCCGGCGTGGCGACACGCGACGAAGGTGTCCATCCCGGTCGGCTCCATGACCGCGACCGTGGCCGCGATACCGCCGGCATCGGCCAGAGTCAGGTGCTCGGGCCGGGTGCCGAAGATGACCTTCTGCCCGTCGGTGCCACCGGCGCGAAGCGGTGCATCCAGCCGCGTGCCGTCGGGCAGCTCGACGCTCGCGGCGCCTGCGCCGCGCCGCAACGTGCCGGGCAGGAAGTTCATCGCCGGCGAGCCGATGAAGCCGGCGACGAACTGGTTCGCCGGCTGATCGTAGAGGTCGAGCGGGCTGCCGGTCTGCTCGATGCGGCCATCGCGCATCACGACGATCTTGTCGCCCATCGTCATCGCCTCGATCTGGTCGTGGGTGACATAGATCGAGGTCGTCTTCAGGCGCTGATGCAGTTCCTTGATCTCGCTGCGCATCGCCACGCGCAGCTTCGCATCGAGGTTGGAGAGCGGCTCGTCGAACAGGAACACCTGCGGATCGCGCACGATCGCACGCCCCATCGCGACGCGCTGGCGCTGCCCGCCCGAGAGCTGGCGCGGGTAGCGGTCGAGCAGAGGGGTGAGCGCGAGGATCTCGGCGGCGCGGCCGACCTTGGCTGTGATCTCGCTCTGGCTCTGCTTGGCCAGCGCGAGCGAGAACGCCATGTTCTCGCGCACGGTCATGTGCGGGTAGAGCGCGTAATTCTGGAACACCATCGCGATGTCGCGTTCCTTCGGCTGCAGCTCGTTGACGCGCCGTTCGCCAATGCGGACTTCGCCGCCGCTGATCTGCTCCAGCCCGGCGATCATGCGCAGCAGGGTCGATTTGCCGCAGCCCGAGGGGCCGACCAGCACCGTGAACGAACCGTCCGGGATGTCGATGTCCACGCCATGCAGGATGGGCACGTCGCCGAAATTCTTCTTGACTGCCTGGATCGTGACGCTGGCCATGCTGCTGCGCTTTTGGGGATGGGGACGGCGCAGTATCGGCATTGCGCAGCCGCGTCGCATCAGGGCAAACCGCAAGACTGGGGCGCTTGACAATTTGTATGATGATCCGATCACCATGCTTTCCTCAACGTCTACCCTTCGCACGCCGCCCATCCGCCTCATCACCGAGCGCCTGTCGGATCGCCTCGCCGCGTTGCTGGGGCAACAGATCGACGCCGGCGAGTTGCGGCCCGGTGACCGCCTGCCGACCGAAGCGCGCCTCGCGCTCGCGCACGGCGTGTCGCGCACCGTCGTTCGCGAGGCGGTGCACCAGCTGAAGTCGCGCCAGCTTGTCGTCTCGCGCCAGGGCTCGGGCGTGTTCGTGGCCGAGCCGTCACCCAATCAGCCGCTGGCGTTCGACCCGAGCGTGCTCGCGTCGACGCACGCGGTGGTGCATGTCGTCGAAGTGCGGCGCGTGCTCGAAGGCGAGATGGCGGGCCTCGCCGCCGAGCGCGCCACCCGCGCCCAGGTGGCGACGATGCGGCGCGCGCTGAAGGCGATCGACGAAGCCGTGGCAAGCGGGCGCGACGGCGTTGCCGAAGATCTGGCCCTGCACCGTGCGATCGGCGAGGCCACCGGCAACCCGCAATTCAGGCTGCTGCTGAGTTTTCTGGAGCAATACCTGTTCGAGGCGATGCGCATCACGCGCCAAAACGATACGCGCCACGAGAGTTTCATGGCGGCGGTGCGGCGCGAGCACCACGCGATCGTCGCGGCCATCGCGGCGGGCGATCCGGCGGCGGCGCGGCGCGCGGCGCGGGCGCACATGCTTCGCGGCGAGGCGCGGCTGGTGGCGAGCGGCGTGGTCTCGAGGCCGCGTCGCAAGGGGGCGTGAATGCCGCAGTTCGCCGCCAACCTGTCGATGATGTATGCGGAGCACGCGTTCCTCGATCGCTTCGGGGCCGCCGCCCGGGATGGCTTTCGCGCCGTCGAGTTCGCGTTCCCTTACGACCACGCCGCCGCCGAGATCGCGAGCCGCCTGACCGAACATGGCTTGATGCAGGTGCTGTTCAACGCCCCGCCCGGCGATGCGGCGGCCGGCGATCGCGGCCTCGCCGCATTGCACTCGCGGCGCGATGAATTCCGCCGCGGCTTCAGCGAGCAGGCGCTGCCGTATGCGCAAGCGCTGCGCTGCCCGCGCGTGCATGTGATGGCCGGCAGGATGCCCGCCGGCGCCGAGCGCGCACCGATGCGCGCCACCTTCGTCGAGAACCTCGCCTGGGCCGCGCACGAAGCCGCGTCGGCCGGCATCGAGCTGCTGATCGAGCCGATCAACAAGCGCGACATCCCCGGCTACCTGCTGAACCGGCAGGACGACGCGCATGAAATTCTCGACGACGTGAACGCGCCGAACCTGCGCGTGCAGATGGACCTGTACCACTGCCAGATCGTCGAAGGCGACGTGGCGATGAAGCTGCACAAGTACCTGCCCACCGGCCGGGTCGGCCACCTGCAGATCGCCGGTGTGCCGGATCGGCACGAGCCCGACCTCGGCGAGCTGCACTACCCCTACCTGTTCGCCGTGATCGACGAACTCGGCTGGGCTGGCCACGTCGGTTGCGAGTACCGTCCGCGCGGCGGCACGTCGGCCGGCCTGGGCTGGCTGCGCGCCTTGAACCACAAAGGAGACACACCATGAAATTGCTGATCACCGGGGGCGGGGGCTTTCTCGGCGCACGCCTCGCGCGCACGCTGCTCGCGCGCGGCCACCTGAACGGCCGCGACATCACGCAGATGGTGCTGACCGACATCGCACCGCCGCCGGCCGACCTGCTCGCCGATGCGCGCGTCTCGGCCCGCACCGGCCCGCTGCTCGCGCACACCGAGGCGCTGCGCGCGGAGCCGTTCGACGGCGTGTTCCACCTCGCCTCGGCCGTGTCGGGCGAGTGCGAGGCCGACTTCGACCTCGGCCTGCGCTCCAACATCGACAGCACGCGCGCGCTGCTCGATGCGCTGCGCGCGAACGTGAATGCCGGCGGCGCCGAGGCGCGCGTCGTGTTCTCGAGCTCGGTCGCGGTGTTCGGCCCGGACCCGATGGTGCCGCTGCCCGCGATCGTCGCCGACGACACGCTGCCGACGCCGCAAACCTCCTACGGCATGCACAAGCTCGTGTGCGAACACCTCGTCGCCGACTACACGCGCAAGGGCTACATCGACGGCCGCGCGGCGCGCTTGATGACGGTCACGGTGCGGCCGGGCAAGCCGAACGGCGCGGCCTCGTCGTTCTTCAGCGGCATCATCCGCGAGCCACTTGCCGGCGTCGAATCGGTCTGCCCGGTGTCGGACACGGTCTCGCACCCGGTGTCTTCGCCTTCGCGCACCGTCGATGGCCTGATCGCAGTGTTCGAGGCGAGCCGCGAGGCCTTCGGTGGCCGCACCGCGTTGAACCTGCCGGCACTCAACGTGCGGGTGGCCGACATGCTGGACGCGCTCGGCCAGGTCGCCGGCATCAAGGTGCGCGAGCGCGTGCGCTTCGAGCGCGACTCCGCAATAGCCGGCATCGTCGCCAACTGGCCGAGCGGCGCGAGTTCGGCGCGTGCCGCCCGGCTCGGGTTGAAGCCGCACGCGACGTTCGCCGAGATCATCCGCCAGTACATCGACGATTGCGCCGCCGCGCCGAATGCCGACCAGACGCTGAAGGGGATGCGTTGATGAACCAGATCGACCTGAAAGGCCGCGTGGCCGTGATCACCGGCGGCGCGCAAGGCATCGGCTACGCCGCGGCCGAGCGCATGCTGGCGTCGGGCGCGAGCGTGGTGCTGTGGGATATCGACGCCGCCAAGCTGAACGACGCGGAGACCGCGCTGGGCAAGCTCGGCAAGGTCAGCGCTGCTATCGTCGAGCTCAGCATGCAGGCCGATGTGGAGGCTGCCACGGCGGATGCGATCAAGGCGCACGGCCGCATCGACATCCTCGTCAACAACGCCGGCATCACCGGCGGCAACGGCACGACCTGGGAACTCGACCCCGCCGTCTGGCGCCAGGTCATCGAGGTCAACCTGATCGCGCCGTTCCTGACCTGCCGCACCGTCGTGCCGCAGATGATCAAACAGGGCTACGGCCGCATCGTCAACATCGCCTCGATCGCGGGCAAGGAAGGCAACCCGAACGCCTCGCATTACAGCGCCTCGAAGGCCGGGCTGATCGCATTGACCAAGTCGCTCGCGAAGGAGCTCGCCACGAAAGGCGTGCTCGTCAACGCCGTCACACCGGCCGCGGCGAAGACCACAATCCTCGATTCGATGTCGAAAGAGCACATCGCGTTCATGCTCTCGAAGATCCCGATGGCCCGCTTGCTGGAAGTCGGCGAGGCTGCGGCGATGATCGCGTGGCTGGCGTCGGAGGAGTGCTCGTTCAGCACCGGCGCGGTGTTCGACCTGTCAGGCGGCCGCGCGACCTATTGACGGGCGGCGCGCCGTCCGACACCGTTTCCGGGTCGCTGCAGCGTAAGCTGGCACTCTGCCCTTGCGGCCACCCACGGAGACCCGCCATGAACCTCATCCCCTCGAAGCTGCTTCGCCAATCGATCCTCACGGCCATCCTCGCCTGGACCTCGACCGCGCCGATGATCGCCTCGGCCGCCGACACCGCGACCTTCAGCGCCACGCTGAGCGGCGCGGCCGAGGTGCCGGCCAACACCAGCGCCGGCACCGGAACGCTCGACGCCACGCTCGACAAGGGCAGCAACACGCTCACCTGGAAGGCGACCTTCGTCGGCCTGACCGGCCCGGCAACGATGGCGCACTTCCACGGCCCGGCGATGCCCGGCGCGAACGCCGGCGTCGTGGTGCCGTTCGCCAGCGCCGTCAGCCCGCTCGAAGGCAAGGCCACGTTGACGCCCGCGCAGGCCGCAGACCTGCTGGCCGGCAAGTGGTACGCGAACGTGCACACCGCCGCCAACCCCGGCGGCGAGATCCGCGGTCAGCTCATGCTGAAATAGCGCGGGCCAGCGCCGGGCCGCTCCCAAGCGGCCTGCGCACCCGCTCGGCGGGTGGCTGCGGTACTCCGCAGCCGGGTGCCCCATTGATTCAATCCAGCTTCCACTTTCCGCCGTCGACCTTGACGATCACCCGGGCGCGCTGGTCGAGCCCGAGGTGGTCGTTCTTCGACATGTTCATCACGCCGTTCGAGACGCGCAGATCGCGCGTGTTCTCGATGGCGTCGCGCAGCGCGGTGCGGAACTCCTTGGTGCCAGGCTGCGCTGTCTTGAGCGCCACTGGAATCGCGCTGCTCAGCAGCAGCCCGGCGTCCCAGGTGTAGGCACCGAAGGCGGAGACGCTCCCAGCGCCGTTCAGCACCTCATAGCGCTTCACGTAGTCCATCGCCTGCGCCTTGGCCGGGTGATCGGCCGGCAGCGCGGCGGCGACGACGACCGGGCTGGTCGGCACGAACATGCCTTCGATGTCCTTGCCGCCGACGCGCAGGAAGTCAGGGTTGGCCACGCCGTGGTTGAAGTAGACGCTGCCCTTGTAGCCGCGCTCGACCAGCGCGCGCGCCGGCAGCACCGCGGGCGTGCCCGAGGCGCCGATCACGATCATGTCGGGGTTGGCGGCCGAAAGTTTCAGCACCTGCGACGTGACGCTGGTGTCGCGCGGCGCGAAGCGCTCGTTCGCGACGATCTTGATCTTGCGCACCTCGGCGAACTTCTCGAACTCGGCGTAGAAGGCCTCGCCGAGCGCGTCGTTGAAGCCGATGTAGCCCATCGTCTTCATGCCGCGCTTGGCGGCGTGTTCGAGGATGGCCAGCACCATCATCGTGTCGGTCTGCGGCGTCTTGAAGATCCACGCCTTCTTCGGCGTCATCGGCTCGATGATGCGGGCGCTGGACGCGAGCGATATAGTCGGCGTCGCGCTCTCGGCGACCACGTCGGTCATCGCCAGCGAGTTCGGCGTGGTGGTCGAGCCGATGATCGCGTCGACCTTGTCCTCGAGCGTGAGGCGGCGCGTGTTGACCACGGCCGCGCTCGAATCGCTGGCGTCGTCAAGCACGATGTACTCCACGGTCTTGCCGGCGATCGTCTTCGGCAGCAGCGCGATCGTGTTCTTCTCGGGGATGCCGAGCGAGACGGCCGGGCCGGTGGTTGACAGCGTGACGCCGATCTTGATCTGTGCGAACGCGGACGCACTCATGACAGCGAGCAGTGACAGGGCGAGCAGCTTCTTCATCGAGAGGACTCCAGCAGTTTGCAAGGCAGGGCCAGGTGGCCACGAAAACGCACGCGTCGAGAGCGCACGGCGGCGCCCGCGAGTCGGTAGTTCGGGAAGCGCGCGAGAAACCGGCCGATGGCGATCCGGCCCTCCAGCCGGCCGAGCCCCATGCCGACGCACTGGTGGATGCCGGAGCCGAACGCAACGTGGCGGTTCGGCGAACGTGCGATGTCGAGCGCATCGGGGTCGAGGAACTGTGCCGGGTCGCGGTTCGCCGCGGCGATGCACAGCGTGACCTGGGTTCGCGGCGCCAGCAGCACGTCGCCGATGCGCGTCTCGACCGTCGTGATGCGGTTGCCGAGCTGGTTCGAACTCTCGATGCGCAGGAACTCCTCGATCGCGGTGCGGATCAGGTCGGGCTCGTTCATCAGGCGCTGTTTCTGCGCCGGTGCATCGAGCAGGCATTTGAGGCCGTTGCCGATCAGGTTGGTCGTGGTCTCGTGGCCGGCGTTGAGCAGGAAGATGCAGTTGTGCAGGAGTTCCTTCGCCAGCAGCTTCTCGGTCGCCCCGTCGGCTCCGACCACCTCGCCCTGGATCAGCCGCGTCAGCACATCGGTTTCCGGATCGCGTGGCGCGGCCGCGCGGCGCGCGACCAGCCCTTCGAGGTAACCGAGCATGTCACGCACCGCCGCGTTGCCACGCGCGTGCTGCTCGGCGCTGAGCGCGGGTTCGAGCGCACCGAGGATCGCCAGCGACCAGTCGCGCAGCGGGCCGCGTTCGTCATGCGGCACACCGAGCAGGTTGCCGATGATCTCGACCGGAATGGCGGCGGCGAACGATTCGATCAGGTCGATCGTCTCGCCGCGTTCGGCACGCGCCTGCATCGCCTCGAGCAGGCCATCGACGAGGCGCACCAGCCCGTCCTCCATTGCCGCAATGTGCTTCGGCGTCAGCGCACCGGCGATCAGGCGGCGCACGCGCGTGTGCAGCGGCGGGTCGTTGAAGACGAGGCTGGTGGTGTGGTGTTCGAACAAGGGTGAATCGACACCGTACTTCGGGCCGAACTCCTCGTGCTTGTCGGAGCTGAAGGTCTTCGGGTCCTTGTAGACCGCGATGACGTCGGCGTAGCGCGTGAGCAGCATGCTGCCATCGGGCATGCGCTTGACGGGCTCGTGCGTGCGCAGCGCGTGGAACGTGGGGTACGGGTCGTCGTAGAACGCGTCGCTCAAGCCTCGAAGGTCGAAGTGCTTGGCGAGTGTGGTGGCTACGGCGCTCATGTGTGCGCGAATCTAACTCAGACCTTGTGCGTCGACAGCAGCAAGCTCGTCTCGGTGCTTGCGATGCCGTCGATCAGGCGGATGTTGCCGAGCGCGCGATCGAAGGCCTCGAGCGAATCGGCGCGCAGCTCGGCCACCAGATCCCAGCGGCCGTTGGTGCTGTGCAGGCCGGTCACGTTCGGGTGCCCGCGCAGCGCGCGCAGCACCTCGGCGCCGCGGTTGCCCTCGACCACGATCGTCATCAGCGCGCGGATGCGGTGCGCCTCTGCCTGCGGCTTCACGCGCACGGTGTAGCCGACGATCACGCCATCGCGTTCTAGCCGCTTCATGCGGTTTTGCACCGTGCCGCGCGCGACCTTCAGCTTCGTCGCCAACGTCGCCACAGGCATGCGCGCGTCCACCCGCAGCAGCGCGAGCAGTTCTCGGTCGGTGTCGTCGAGATTGTTCATATCGCTCAGCACCTCAGAACAATTTGCCTCAAGTACGAATCATATCGATCAGTGTGTTGTCTTTTCGTTGGCCACGAAGCCCGGGAAGATTCTCTTCATACCGGAGACCCCGATGACGCGATTCCTCGACGTTCCTGCCATGACCCGCCTCGTCCGCGAGGTCGGTGTGCCGCGCTTCCTGACCGAACTGGCGCAAACGATCACCGACGACTACCTGCGCTGGAACGAGTTCGACAAATCGGCCCGCCTGGCCTGCCATTCGGCGGTCGGCGTGATCGAGCTGATGCCGGTCGCCGACGCGCAGCGCTTCGCATTCAAGTACGTCAATGGCCACCCGCAGAACACCGCACGCGGCATGTTCACCGTGATGGCGTTCGGCGTGCTCGCCGAGGTCGAGACCGGCTACCCGCTGCTGCTCTCCGAGCTCACCTTGACGACCGCGCTGCGCACGGCCGCCACCTCGGCGCTGGTCGCGCGTAAGCTCGCCAACCCGGGCAGCCGGCGCATGGCGCTGATCGGCAACGGCGCGCAGAGCGAGTTCCAGGCGCTGGCCTTCCACACGCTCGTCGGCATCGACGAGATCCGCGTCTTCGACGTCGATCCGGCCGCCACCGACAAGCTGATCCGCAACCTCGCCCGCTGGCCCGCGCTGCGCGTGATCCGCGCGGCCTCGACGGCCGAGGCGGTGCGCGGCGCGCAGATAGTCACCACCGTCACCGCCGACAAGACACTCGCGACGATCCTGACGCCCGAGATGATCGAGCCCGGCATGCACATCAACGCCGTCGGCGGCGATTGCCCGGGCAAGACCGAGCTGCACGCGGACGTGCTGAAGCGCGCCCGCGTGATCGTCGAGTACGAGCCGCAGACGCGCATCGAGGGCGACATCCAGCAGCTGCCGGCGGACTTCCCCGTGACCGAGCTGTGGCGCATGCTCTCGGGCCTCGCCGCGGGCCGCGAGCATGCCGATCAAGTGACGGTGTTCGACTCGGTCGGCTTCGCGCTCGAAGACTATTCGGCGTTGCGCTACGTGTACGAGCTGGCGCTGGAGCGCGGCATCGGCGAGGACGTGGCGCTCGTACCGCCGGGCGCGAACCCGAAGGATCTGTTCGGGCACATTGCGACGCCGAGCGTGCTGCGTGCGGTGCAAGCGGCATGAGATCGATCCAGGCCCCGGGCGCGGTCGTGATGATCCGGCCGCACCGCTTCCACCCGAACCCGGAGACCGCCGCCGACAACGCCTTCCAGCGCAGCAGCGGCGATGCCTCGGCCGCCGTCAGCCAGGCGGCGCGTGACGAGGTCACGGCGGCTGCCGCAGCGCTCGAAGAGGCCGGCGTGCGCGTGCACGTGTTCGACGATTTCGGCGAGCACGAGACGCCCGATTCGGTGTTCCCGAACAACTGGTTCTCGACGCACCGCGGCGGCCACGTCGCGCTGTTCCCGATGGCGTTGAGCAGCCGCCGCCGCGGGCGCCGCAGCGATGTCATCGAGATGCTGAAGGCGGAATACCGCGTGCAGGACGTGATCGACTATTCGGGCCTCGAACACGACGGCCTGTTCCTCGAAGGCACCGGCGCGATGGTGCTCGATCACCTCGCGAACGTGGCCTACACCGCGCGCTCGCAACGCGCCGACCCGGTCGCGCTGGAGCGCTTCTGCACCCACTTCAACTTCGAGCCGATGGCGTTCACGACCGCGGATGCGAATGGCGCCGCGATCTACCACACCAACGTGATGATGTGCGTCGCGACCGAGTTCGCGCTCGTCGGCTTCGGGCTGATGAACGACGCGAAGCGGCGCGACGAGGTGCGCGCGCGGCTTGAGGAGAGCGGCCGCGAGGTGATCGCGCTCGATGCCGCGCAGATCGGCGAGTTCGCCGCCAACGCGCTGGAGTTGTCGGGCGCGCACGGCCGCGTGCTCGCGCTCTCGGCACGCGCCGCGGCGAGCCTGCGGCCAGCGCAGCGCGCCGTCATCGAACGCAGCGCACGCTTGCTGCCGCTCGCAGTGCCGACGATCGAACTTGCCGGCGGCTCGGTGCGCTGCATGCTCGCGGGCGTTCACCTGGCGCGGCGCTGAGACGCAAAGCGGCAAAGGCGCGTCCGGGCAGGCTTGCGCGCTTCGCTGGAGCGGTCTGCGCTGCGCTCCGACTGCCCTGCGATGCTCGGGCTCATGGCCCGTCGCTGAACTCCCTGCGCTCGCTGCGCTCTCGCCGCGTCTGTTTGAACGGAGCGAAGCGCAGTGAGTTCAGCGGCGCGACCTCGGACCGAGCACCGCAGTGCAGTCGGCGCGCAGCGCAGACCGCTACAGCATGAGCCGCCACCGGGCACCGCCTGCCGCGACCCGCCGACCTTGCCTACGAAAGCGAACGCCGTGAATTCAACTCTCGCGCAGAAACGCCAACAACAGCCGCGCGACTTCGTCTGGCTGCTCCTGCTGCACCCAGTGGCCGGCGCCATCGACCCAGTGGCAGCCTTGGAATTGCGCGCAGGCACTCGCCTGCATCGCTTGCAAGGCACCGGGCACCTGCCACGCACCCCAGTCGCTGCGGCCGGCGATGAAGCATGCGGGGACGTCGATGCTGCGGCCCGCGAACAGCTGCAGGTCGGCGTTGGTGATTCCGTCGGTCGCGCATCGGTACCACTGCAAGCCACCCTGGAAGCCGGTGCGCGCGAACTCGGCGGCGTAGACCGCGAGCTCGTCGTCGGGCAGCCAGCGACAGGCCGCGATCTGCGCTGGGGACGGCATTTGCGGTGCGACGGTCTCGGCCATGCCCTTGTGCAGATCCATCACGTAGTAGTCGGGCAGCTTCGCCATCTCGCCGGCGACGCGCGCGCTCAAGCGGAACGGCCGATTGCCGGGCCAGTCGGCGCTCTTGAAGTGGTAGTAGGCGCGCAGAAAGGCGTGCAGGCCCTGCGGCGCGGTACGCATCTCGGCGGCAGCGGCGCGGCTCGAGTAGTACCACTGGTAGTGCTTGCGCGGCCGCGCGAGCCGGGCCAGCTCGGCGTGCAGATCGGGCTCGGGTTCATCGGCAGGCACCTCGCCCAACGGCAGCGCGGGCAGCCCGGCGAACGGCGCGCTCATCAGCACGACCGAGCGGAACACATCCGGCCGCGCGAGTGCGCACCACGCCGCCACCGGCGACCCGAAATCGTGCCCGATCACGGCCACGACCGAACGGCGGCCCATCGCCGCGAGCAGCCCGAGCGCATCCCGAACCAGGTTGAGCAGGCGAAACGATGCGAGGTCGCCGTCGTAGTCGGCATCCCAGCCCGTGGTGCCGCCGTAGCCGCGCTGATCCGGCGCGATCACATGGAAGCCGGCCTCGGCCAGCGGCAGCATCACCTTGCGCCAGCTGTAGGCGAGCTCGGGAAAGCCGTGCAGCAGCAGCACGGCCGGCCGGTCGGCGCCTTCGAAGCCAGCCTCCAGCACCTGCATGCGCAGGCCGTTGCGGTTGTCAACGAAGCGCGCGCGAACGCCCGGCGGAAGGTTCACGCGGCGGCTTCCTGGTCCTGCAAGAGCCGCCACATCACCTTGCCCGAGCCCGACTTGGGCAGCGCATCGACGAACTGCACGATCTTGGGCACCTTGTACGCGGCCATGTTCTCGCGTGCCCAATTCGTGATGTCTTCACCGGTCGTCTTGCCCTTCGCCTCGGCGCGCAGCACGACGACGGCCTTGACGGTCTCGCCGCGGTAGGCGTCGCGCGCGGAGATGATGCAGGCCTCCTGCACGGCCGGGTGCTTGTAGAGCAGCATCTCGACTTCGGCGGGCCAGATCTTGTAGCCGCTCGCATTGATCATGCGCTTCAGGCGGTCGGTCATGAAGAAGTAGCCTTCCTCGTCCATGCGGCCGAGGTCGCCGGTGCGGAAGAAGGTCTGGCCATCGACTTCGACGAAGGCGTTCTTCGTCTCCTCCGGGTGGCCCCAGTAACCTTTGAAGAGCATCGGCCCGCGGCTGATGATCTCGCCGACCTCGCCGACCGGCAGCTCCTGCAAGGTGAGCGGATCCACCACGCGCGAATCGACGCCGTAGATCGGGATGCCCAGGCACTGCAGCTTGGCACGCTCGGGCGGGTTGGCGTGGGTGGGCGCGGCGGTCTCGGTCAGGCCGTAGCCTTCCGCGAACGTCAGGCCGAATTCGTCGAGCAGGCGCTGCGCCACCGCCTGCGGCATCGCCGCGCCGCCGCCGCTGAGGTAGGTCAGGCTGGTGAGGTCGAAGTTCTTGTAGTTCGGGCTGCCGAACAGGTCGATGATCATCGTCGGGATGCAGGTCCAGTGCGTGATCCGGTACTTCGAGATCAGGCGCCCGGCGAGCTCGCGATCCCAGCGCGGCAGCAGCACGCTGGTCGTGCCCATGTAGACGTTGCCGACCACGCCGTACATCATCCCGGTGATGTGGAACATCGGCACCACCGCGAGGCTCATCGATTCGGGGCTGGCGTGGCTCCACAGGCCGCCGCCCACCGCATTGGCCATCAGCGTGCGGTGGGTGTGCATGCAGCCCTTGGGCAGGCCGGTGGTGCCCGAGGTGTAGGGCAGCAGCGCGAGGTCGTCGGGCTGCGCGGTGTGCGGGCCGGGCGGCAGCTTCAGCGCGAGCACGTCCGTCCAGCGCAGGTGACCGGCGGGCAGCGCGGGGTCGCTGCGCAGCCAGGCGTCCATCGCGGGTGGCGGCGCGTCGGCCGGGTCGAGCGCGTTCGCGGGCATCGCATCGGTATAGCGCGTCACGAGCACTTGCCCGAGTCGTTGCGCCTCGGGCACCTCGGCGTTGGCGCTGGCGACGATCGCCGCGAGGTCGGCAGTGCAGATCACGACCTTGGTCTGCGGATCGGTGATGAAGTGCTTGAACTCCTCGGCGCGGTTCATCGGGTTGACCGGCACCACGACCGCGTTGGCGCGCAGGATGCCGTAGTACGCGGCGGCGTACTGCGGGCAGTTCTGCATGAAGACGGCGACCCGGTCGCCGGCCTTCACGCCGACGCTCTGCAGCCAGCCGGCGATGGCCTCGGCCTGGCGCTTCAGCTCGCCGAAGCTCAGTGGCTGGCCGAAGAACAGGTAGGCCGCCTTGTCCGGAAAGCGCGCGGCGGCGACTTCGAGGTTGAACCACAGCGTGGTCGCCGGCACGACCAGCTGGCGCGGCAGCCGCTTGGGCCAGATCGTGTGGTGCGGGCGGTTGGGTACGGCGTTCAGGTTCAAGACAGTCTCCGGATCAAGAGGGGGCTTTGCTCGGACACGGGGGTAGCGCGCGGCCCGCGCCGATCAACGCCCTGGTTTCGGCACCGACGCGCCGTTGCCCCACTGCGGCACGCTCGCGACGTTCGCGATCGAGGGTCCGACGTCGGGCGTCGTGGCGACCGGCGGCGTCGGCGCCGTGACCTGCGCCGCCGGCCGCGCTGCCGGTGGGCGGGCGGGTCCGCCGAACTGCCACACGGCCACGCCGGCGGCGATCACCACGACCGCCAACCCGGCGATCACCAGGCCCGTGTTGCCCGATGCCTTGGTCGCAACCGGCTCGGCACGCGTGGCCGCCGGCGGAGGCGCGCTGCGCCGCGCGGACGGCGCGACGATGTGCGTGACCATCGACGGATCGGCGGCGACGCGCGTATGGCTCTGCGTCACCGGCGGCGCGGATTCAGCCGGCTGCGCATCCGGCCGGTTCATCAGCATCGTCGGCTGGTAGACCGTGTCCAGGCGCGTCGGTTGGTGCGCGGTGTCGAGCAGGGTCGGCGCGGTGTGCATGCTCTCGACGCGCATGGTCGGCTCGAACTGCGTCGCAAGTTGCATCGGCGGCAACGGCACTTGCGCGGCGACCGACAGCAGCGCGGTGTCGCCTGGCACCGTCACGTCCTCGCGGGTGCCGGTCGGAACGAGGATCTCGCCGCGCAACGCGGCGCGCAGTTGGGCCACGCTTTGCGGCCGCTCCAGCGGCCGCACGCCGAGCATCCACGCGACCACACCCATGAAGCGCTTCGATACGCCGGGGATGACCCGGTTCTCGATCGCCACCGCATCGTTCTGCACCGCGCGGGCGGTCGATGGCGCGGGCGGCACGCCGAACAGCAGGAAGTGCATCACGGCACCGAGCGCGTAAATGTCGGTCCACGGGCCCTGGCGCATGCCGGCCATCTCGGCGTATTGCTCGATCGGCGCGTAGCTCGGCTTCAGGATCGCGGTCAGCGATTGGGTGCGGTCGCTGATGACCCGCCGCGCGGCGCCGAAATCGAGCAGGATCGGCGCGCCGTTCGGCGGCAGCAGGATGTTGTCGGGCGCCACGTCACGGTGGAACACGCCTTCGCCGTGAAGTTGCTCGAGCGCGTCGAGCATCGGGTCGAGCACGCCGCGGATCCAGGTTTCGTCGGGCGGCATCAGCATCGCGCGGCGCGTGTCGCGCAGGTTCACTCCTTGCAGATACGGCATCACCATGTAGGCGGTGTCGTTGTCTTCCCAGAAGCGGTAGACCTTGACCAGCGACGGATGATCGAAGCGCGCCAGCAGCCGCGCCTCGTTGACGAACGAGCGCAGCCCGATGGCGTAGGTCTCGGCCAGCGATTCGGAGCGAACCGTGATGAGCGCGCCCTCGCCGCGCACCGCCAGCGAGGCCGGCATGTACTCCTTCAGCGCGACCTGGCGTTCGAGCGAGTAGTCGTTGGCGAGGTAGACGACGCCAAAACCGCCGACGCCAAGCACCCGGATGATCTCGAACTCGCCGAAGCGCGTGCCGTGTGGCAGCGCGTCGTGGGTGCGCGATGCGGAAGGGTTGGGGCGTTTCGAGTCGTCGCTCATGAGTCGTGATGGCACCTCGCCGGGACGCAAGCGCGCCAGTGTAAGCCCGGCTTGCACCTAAAATCGTGGGTTGACCCAGTCGACACTCGACCCGTCGCGGTCGTTCCGCACCCCAATCGCACCATGGCAACCATTCTTCAGCACCTGCCCGCCGGGCAGAAAGTCGGCATCGCGTTCTCGGGCGGCCTGGACACCAGCGCCGCGCTGCACTGGATGAAGCTCAAGGGCGCCGTGCCCTACGCCTACACCGCCAACCTCGGCCAGCCCGACGAGCCCGACTACGACGAGATCCCGCGCAAGGCGATGCTCTATGGCGCCGAGAAGGCGCGCCTCGTCGATTGCCGCGCCCAGCTCGCGGCCGAGGGCCTGGCCGCATTGCAGAGCGGCGCGTTCCACATCTCGACCGCCGGCATCACCTACTTCAACACCACGCCGCTGGGCCGGGCCGTCACGGGCACGATGCTGGTCGCGGCGATGAAGGACGACGACGTCAACATCTGGGGCGACGGCAGCACCTACAAGGGCAACGACATCGAGCGCTTCTACCGCTACGGCCTGCTCGCCAATCCTTCGCTGAAGATCTACAAGCCGTGGCTCGACCAGCTCTTCATCGACGAACTCGGCGGTCGCGCCGAGATGTCGGCGTTCATGACGCAGGCCGGCTTCGCCTACAAGATGTCGGCCGAGAAGGCGTATTCGACCGACTCCAACATGCTCGGCGCGACGCACGAGGCGAAGGACCTCGAGCACTTGAGCAGCGGCATGAAGATCGTGCAGCCGATCATGGGCGTCGCGTTCTGGCGCGACGACGTGGTCGTGAAGGCCGAGACCGTCAGCGTGCGATTCGAGGAAGGCCGGCCGGTCGCGCTCAACGGCGTCGAGTACGCGAGCCTGGTCGATCTGATCATGGAAGCGAACCGCATCGGCGGCCGCCATGGCCTGGGCATGAGCGACCAGATCGAGAACCGCATCATCGAGGCCAAGAGCCGCGGCATCTACGAGGCGCCGGGCCTCGCGCTGCTGTTCATCGCCTACGAGCGGCTCGTCACCGGCATCCACAACGAGGACACGATCGAGCAGTACCGCGACAGCGGCCGCCGCCTCGGTCGGCTGCTCTATCAAGGGCGGTGGTTCGACCCGCAGGCGATCATGCTGCGCGAGACCGCGCAGCGCTGGGTCGCACGCGCGATCACCGGCGAGGTGACGGTCGAGCTGCGCCGCGGCAACGATTACTCGATCCTGAACACGGTGTCGAACAACCTCACCTACCAACCCGAGCGCCTGACGATGGAGAAAGGCGAATCGACCTTTTCCCCGCAGGACCGCATCGGCCAGCTGACGATGCGCAACCTCGACATCGCCGACACGCGCGAGAAGCTCGGCATCTACGCCGCGGCCGGCCTGCTGACGGGCGACGCGTCGGCAGAGATGCTGCGGCTGGCGGGCAAGGGCTGACATTGAACACCCTGCTCGGCCGCGGCCTGCTCGCGCTGGTGCTGCTGTTCGGGCAGCAGCATGCGGCCCTGCACTGGCTGTCGCACGCGGTCGAGTCGACGCAGGCGAAGGCAGGCGCGCCGGCACCGGAGCAACATTGCGACGATTGCCTGGCCGTCGCCGGCCTCGGCGCTGCGGCCACATCTTCCACTGCGCTGCTGCCGGCGCCGCTCGCACGGCACACACTGACCTCACCCCTGCCGACGGCCGATGCACCCGCGCCGTTGCGGCTGGCGTTTCATTCGAGAGCCCCGCCGATCCTGTCCTGAAGCAACGCCGCGGCCACGCGCGTGAGCGCGTGTTCTCCGTTTTCAGACAGGAACACCATGTCCAAGTTGACCCCCCTGGCGGGCGCCGTTGCGCAGGCGCACGCCGCCGACTCCGCACCCGCCTCGCCGCCGCCGACCACCCAACTCGACCGCGTCGAGGTCAAGGCCCAGCGCCAGCGACTGGACGAAGCGCGCAGCTCGCTTTCGCCCGAGACCGGGAGCACGATCTACCGCTTCGACAAGACCGACATCGACAGGCTGCCGCTCGGCGACGCCACGCCACTGAACCAGGTGCTGCTGCGCGCGCCCGGCGTGGTCGGCGATTCGGCCGGCCAGCTGCACGTGCGCGGCGACCACGCGAACCTGCAGTACCGCATCAACGGCGTCGTCATCCCCGAATCGATCAGCGGCTTCGGCCAGGCACTGGACACGCGCTTCGCCGACCAGGTCAACGTGCTCACCGGCGCGCTGCCGGCGCAGTACGGCTACCGCACCGCGGGCGTGGTCGATATACGCACCAAGGGCGCGGACCTGCCGAACGCGGGCAGCGTCGATGTGGTCATCGGGAGCCGCGGGCATGTGGAGACGAGCGCCGAAATCGGCGGCACCGAAGGCAACTTCCAGTATTTCGTGACCGGCTCGCTGTTGCGCAACCGCATTGGCATCGAGAACCCGACGCCCTCGAACGATGCGCTGCACGACGACACGCGCCAGGGCAAAGGCTTCGCCTACCTCAGCACCCTGCTCGGCGATCGCAGCCGGGTGAGCCTGATGCTGGCCACCGCACAGAGCAAATTTCAGATCCCGAACGTGCCGGGCGAATCGCCCAGCTTCACGCTCGCCGGCGCCACGCCGCCGGATTCGACCGCGCTCGATGCCCACCAGCGAGAGCGCAACGCCTTCCAGGTGCTGACCTTCCAGTCCAGCCTGGACGACGCGACCGACTACCAAGTCTCGCTGTTCAACCGCAGCAGCAGTGTGCACTACCTGCCCGATCCGGTCGGCGACCTCGCCTACAACGGCATCGCGGCGGACGTGACGCGTCGCAACGTCGCGAGCGGCCTGCAAGTCGATCTCAGCCGCACGCTGAACGCCCAGCACACGCTGCGTGCCGGGCTCTACCTGCAGCGCGAGCGCGGCTCGGTGGCGAATCGCTCGACGGTGTTCCCTGCCGATGCCGACGGCAACCAGACCAGCGACGTGCCGCTGACGATCACCGACGACAGCAGGATCGGCGGCCACCTGGTCGGGGTCTATTTGCAGGACGAATGGCAGCCGACCAAGGCGCTGACGGTGAACTACGGCCTGCGCTACGACCGGGTCTCGACCGTCGTGGTTGAGTCTCAGCTCAGCCCGCGGCTCGGCGCGGTCTACGAGATCGACAAAGACACCCGCATCCACGCCGGCTACGCGCGCTACTTCACGCCGCCGCCGACCGAGAAGATCGACACCACCTCGGTCGCGAAATTCCTCGGCACGACCAACGCGCTGCCGTCGGACGCGAACACGGCCGTGCGCTCGGAGCGCTCGAACTACTTCGACGCAGGCATCTCGCACCAGCTCACACCGGCCGTCTCGCTCGGCGTCGATGCCTACTACCGACGGGTCGCGCACCTGCAGGACGAAGGCCAGTTCGGCAACGCGCTGATCTACTCGGCGTTCAACTTCGAGCGCGGTCGCATCTACGGGCTGGAGCTGTCGGCCTCGTACAAGGACGCGCAACTCTCGGCCTACGCCAATGTGGGCTTCACATCGGCGCGCGGCTCGGGGCTCGAGACCGGCCAGTTCAACTTCGGCGCCGACGAGCTCGCCTACATCCAGAGCCATTGGGTGCATCTGGATCACGAGCAGAAGTTCGCGGCCTCGGCCGGCGTGTCATACAAGTTCGCCGACAGCACCGTGCTCGGTGCCGACCTGCTCTACGGCAGCGGCCTGCGCAACGGCTTTGCCAACACCGAACACCTGCCCGGCTTCGTGCAGGTGAACGCCGCCGCGTCGCGCAGCTTCGAGCTCGGTGGATTCGGCAAGTTCGACGTGCGCGTCTCGGCGATCAACCTGTTCGACCGCAGCTACGAGCTGCGCGACGGCAGCGGCATCGGCGTCGGCGCGCCGCAGTTCGCGCCGCGGCGCACCCTGTATCTGTCGCTGAGCAAGCCGTTCACTTTCTGAGCCGGTGCGTGCGAAAATGAGAGGGATGAACACCCTGCGCCGGACCCGTCGCCATTGCCTTCTCGCTGCGGTTGCGCTCGCCGGAGCCGCGCTGCCGCTGTTCCCGGCGCGGGCGCTGGAAGCGCCCACAGGGCCGGTGTTGCTGTCGGTCAGCGGCGCGCTGACGCACACCAACGACAACGGCGCCGCGTCGTTCGACATGGCGCTGCTTGCCGCGCTGCCCCAGCACAGCTTCTCGACCAAGACGCCCTGGTACCCGCAACCGCGCAAGTTCACCGGCGTGCTGGTGCGCGACCTGCTCGGTACGGTCGGCGCCAAGGGCAGCACGGCGCGGGCGGTGGCGCTGAACGACTACCGCGCCGACATGCCCACCGACGAACTCGTGCAGCACGGCGCCATGATCGCGTACCTGCTCGATGACCAGCCGATGCCGGTGCGCGAAAAGGGCCCGCTCGTCATCATCTTCCCTTTCAGCGACCGCCCCGAACTGCGCACCGCGGTGCACTACAGCCGTGCCGTGTGGCAACTGAAGAGCCTCGAACTGAGATGAGCCTCGACACTCCCGCCGAGCGCGGCCCACAGCTGCGGCGCGGCTGGCTGTTCGCGTTGATCGGTGTGCTGACGCTGGTGGTGTTCGCGGTCGCGTATGTGCAGTGGCGCCAGTACAAGCTGCTCGATGCCGCTGGGCGTTACCAGAACGACGCGCTCGGCTGGAGCTTCTCGCAACTCGAGACCGAGCAACTTCGCCTGCGCGACGAGATGCAACGCTACCTCGCCGACCCCCAGCACGCGAACGGCAGCGCCGTTCAGCTGCGCTACGACATCTTCGTCAGCCGCGTCGGCCTGGTCGATCACGAGCGCGCCGCCGGCATCATGCGCGATCAAGCGGCCTACCAGCCGGCGATGGCCCAGGTGCGCGCGTTCGTTGCACAGGCCGACCAGCTCCTCGGCGTGAAACCCGCGCAGCCTTTTGACGCGGCCGGTGCGCGCGCGCTGATGGCGATGCTGGACAAGCTCAACGCGCCGCTGCACGACCTCTCGCTCGGCGCCTCGCACCTGCTCTACGAACGCGCCACCGAGCGCAACGCCGCGGTGCGCCAGCAGAGCGAGCTGGGCGTCGCGCTGACGGTGTTCCAGGTGGTGCTGCTGGTCGCGCTGGCCTTCATCCTGATTCGCCAGCTGCGCACCTTGCACGAGCGCCGGCGCCGCCTCGAGGCCTTGGCCGAGAGCCTGAGGGCGGCGCGCCACGGTGCCGAGGCCGCGAACCGCGCCAAGAGCGCCTTCCTGGCCAACATGAGCCACGAGATCCGCACGCCGTTCCACGGCATGCTGGGCATGATGTCGCTGCTGCAGGACAGCCGGCTGAGCCCGAAGCAGGCGGTCTACCTCGACACGGCGCGCGAGTCGGCGCACCACCTGTTGGCGATCCTGAACGACATCCTCGACATCTCGCAGCTCGAGTCGGGCAAGCTGCAGGTGGCGCCGCAAACGGTGGACCTGATGCAACTGCTGAACCAGGTCGATGCGTTGATGCGCGCGCAGGCCATGGCCAAAGGCCTCGTGCTGCGCATCAACGTGGCGCCCGACGTGCCGCGCTGGGTGCGTGCCGACCCGACGCGGCTGCGCCAGATCGTGTTCAACCTGCTCAGCAACGCGCTGAAGTTCACGAGCGCCGGCGAGATCGTGCTGGCAGTCGGCAACGGCAGCGAGGGCCGCATCGACTTCAGCGTCACCGACTCAGGCATCGGCATGGACGACATGACGCAGGCGCGGCTGTTCCGGCGCTTCATGCAGGGCGACGAACGGCCCTCGCGGCGCACCAGCGGCACCGGCCTCGGGCTGCAGATTTCGCGCGACCTGGCGCGCCTGATGGGCGGCGACATCACCGTGAAGAGCGCCCCCGGCGAGGGCAGCACCTTCACCGTCTCGCTGCCGCTGATGTCGGTCGGCGCGCCCGCACTCGACCCCGAGGCCGGCGCGCCCGCCACCGCCGCCCCTGCCCGGCCGCTGCGCGTGCTCGTCGCCGAAGATCACGCGGTGAACCGCGCCTACCTCGAAGCGGTGCTCGAAAAGCTCGGCCACCACGGCGTGTTCGTCGGCGACGGCCATGGCGCCGTGCTGGCAGTACAGACGCAGCCCGCGGACGAACCGTTCGATGTCGTCTTGATGGATCTGCACATGCCCGACATGGACGGCTTCACCGCCGCGCGCACCATCCGCGCGATGCCGCCGCCGCAAGGCCGCGTGCCGATCGTGGCGCTCACCGCCGATGCCTTCCAGACCTCGCGCGAACTCGCCCGCGAGGCCGGCATGGAGGGCTTTCTGACGAAGCCCGCGCACCTGCCGCAGCTGCGTGATGCGCTGCACCGCTACGGCGCCGGAGCAGCACCGCTCTCGTTCGAGCCCGCCGACGACGCGTCCGACGGGGCGAGCGTGGCCGGCCCGGCCACGCTGCTGGACATGCCGACCGTCAACGACGTGATGCAGGCGCTGACCGAACGCAAGTACGCCGAGCTGCTCGACCGATTCTTCGACGAGCGCAGCACCTTGCTCGCCGGTCTGCGCGCGGCCCTGGCCGACGCCTCGCAGGCCGATCTGCACGCGCGTGCCCATTCGCTCAAGGGGGCAGCGGCCGGCCTCGGCCTGCGCGCCGTCGCGGCGCTGGCGCAGCAGCTGCAGACCAGCTCGGCGGGCACCCGGCCGGTTGAGATCGCGCACCTGCTGGATCGGCTCGACACCGCGTTCGAACTCAGCCGCGCCGAGTGCGCCGCCACGGGCTTGATCACACCACCAGCGGTTCGGGCTCCAGCCTGATCCCGAAGCGGCCGTAGACGCTCTCCTGGATCGCGCCGGCAAGCAGCATCACCTCCGAGCCGATCGCGTGGCCGCGATTCACGAGCACGAGTGCCTGCTTCTCGTAGACACCGGCCTGGCCCATGCTCTTGCCCTTCCAGCCGCAGGCGTCGATGAGCCAGCCGGCGGCGAGCTTGATGCTGCCGTCGGGCATCGGGTAATGCACGATCTCGGGATCGCGGCCGATGATGTCGCGGCATTGCTCCGGTGTGACCACAGGGTTCTTGAAGAAGCTGCCGGCGTTGCCGATGACCTGCGGGTCGGGCAGCTTGGCACGACGGATCGCGCAGACCCAGTCGAAAACCTGCTTGGGCGTCGGGGCCCTGATGCCGGTGTCGTGCATCTTGCGTTCGAGATCGAGGTAGCCGAGCACCGGTTGCCACGGCCGCGGCAACCGGAAGCGCACGCGCGTGATCACGCTGCGGTTGGCGAGCGAATGCTTGAACACGCTGTCGCGGTAGCCGAACGCGCAGATGCCGGCCTGCAGGGTGACGCTGCGCCCGGTCAACAGATCGACCGCATCGAGCGACTCGAAGCGGTCTTTCAGCTCGACGCCGTAGGCGCCGATGTTCTGCACCGGGGCAGCGCCCACCGTGCCGGGGATCAGCGCCAGGTTCTCGAGCCCGGGCCAGCCATGGGCCAGCGTCCAGGCCACGAACTCGTGCCACGACTCGCCGGCGCCGGCCTCGACGATCCAGGCGGCATCGTGCTCGGCCACCAGCCGCATGCCGCGCACCTCGACCTTGAGGACGACCTGCGGCATGTCGCGCGTCAGGATGATGTTGCTGCCGCCGCCGAGCACGAACTTGTGCGCGAGGCCGAGTTGGGGATGATCGACGACGCGGCGCACGTCGGCATCGCCGGCAATGCGCACCAGCGTGTGCGCAACTGCCGGCAGGCTGAAGCTGTTGTAGGGTTTGAGGCTGACGCCCGACTCGATTTGCATGCCACAATTTTCGCTTATCTGACTGCCTTGCGGACGACTCCATGCCAAGCTTCGACACCGTGCTCGAACCGAACCTCGTCGAGGTCCGGAACGCCGCCGATCAGACGGCGAAGGAAATCGGCACGCGCTTCGATTTCAAGGGGTCGTCGGCCAAGGTCGAGCTGAAGGAGAAGGAGCTCACGATCTGGGCTGACAGCGACTTCCAGATCGGCCAGGTGCTCGACATCCTGTTCGCCAAGCTCACCAAGCGAAACGTCGACATCCGCTTTCTCGACCGCAGCGCGAAGGTCGAGAAGATCGGCGGCGACAAGGTCAAGCAGTTGATCGTCGTGAAGAGCGGCATCGACTCCGACACCGCGAAGAAGATCCAGAACTTCGTGAAGCAGAGCAAGCTGAAGGTGCAGGCCGCGATTCAGGGCGACGTGGTGCGCGTCACCGGCGCGAAACGCGACGATCTGCAGGCGGCGATGGCACAGATCCGCCACGAGATCGCGGATGCGCCCCTGTCGTTCACGAACTTTCGTGATTGACGTGCGCAGTCTCGTCCTGACCTTCGCGTTGCTCGCCGCAGCGCCCGCCTTCGCCCAATCCGTCTCGATGAGCGGCAGCCTCGGCGACAAGGCGCTGCTGCTGATCGACGGCGCGCCGCGCACGGTCGCCGCCGGCGCCACGGTGCAAGGCGTGAAGCTCGTCTCGGTGAGCGGCAGTGGCGCGGTCGTCGAGGTCAAAGGCAAGCGCGTCACGCTGGCGATGGGGGGCGCACAGGTCAACCTCGGCGGCGCGGCCAGCGACGGTGGCGGCTCGCAAATCGTGCTGACGGCCGACAGCGGCGGGCACTTCTTCACCGGCGGCTCGGTCAACGGCAAATCGGTGCGCTTCGTCGTCGACACCGGCGCCACCTTCGTCTCGATGGGCGCCGATCAGGCCAAGGCGCTGGGGCTGGACTACACCAAGGGCGAGCGCGGCTTCAGCAGCACCGCGAACGGCCAGATATCGGTCTACCGTGTCAAGCTCGCGTCGGTGCGGATCGGCGATGTCCAGCTCTACGATGTCGACGGCCTGGTCGGCCAGCAGCCGATGCCCGCCGTGCTGCTCGGCAACAGCTTCCTGACGCGCTTCCAGATGAAGCGCGAGAACGACACAATGACGCTGACGAAGCGCTATTGAGAGGAGCCGCCGGAAGGTGCGGCCCGATCGCCAGGCGCCCCGGGAGCACGCCTTGTCACGACAGGGACAGCAAAAAATCGCACGATCGTGCTAAAAGGCGAAATACCCGAAGACTGGAGTCGCTCGATGGACCTGAATTTCACGCCCGAAGAACAAGCCTTCCGCGAGCAGACCCGCGCCTGGGTGGCCGAGAACCTGCCGAAGGACATCAGCCACAAGGTGCACAACGCGTTGCGCCTGAGCAAGGAAGATCTGCAGCGCTGGGCGCGCATCCTCGGCGCGAAAGGCTGGCACGGCTGGGCGTGGCCCAAGGAGTTCGGCGGGCCGGGCTGGAACGCGATCCAGAAACACCTGTTCGAAGAGGAATGCGCGCTCGCCGGCGCGCCGCGCGTGATCCCGTTCGGCCCGGTGATGGTGGCGCCGGTGATCATGGCGTTCGGCACCGCTGCGCAGCAGCAGCGCTTCCTGCCTGACATCATGAGCGGCAAGGTCTGGTGGAGCCAGGGCTACAGCGAACCGGGTTCAGGCTCCGACCTCGCCTCTGTCAAGACCAAGGCCGAGCGCAAGGGCGACTACTACCTCGTCAACGGCCAGAAGACCTGGACCACGCTCGGCCAGTATGGCGACTGGATCTTCTGCCTCGTGCGCACCAGCAACGAAGGCAAGCCGCAGACCGGCATCAGCTTCCTGCTGATCGACATGAAGAGCCCCGGCGTGACGGTGCGCCCGATCATCACGATGGACGGCGAGCACGAGGTCAACGAGGTCTGGTTCGACAACGTCGAGGTGCCGGTCGACCAGCTCGTCGGCGAGGAGAACAAGGGCTGGACGTATGCCAAGCACCTGCTCGCGCACGAACGCACCAACATCGCCGATGTAAACCGCGCCAAGCGTGAGCTCGAGCGCCTGAAGCGCATCGCCAAGGCCGAAGGCGTCTACGACGACATGCGCTTCCGCGACGAGATCGCCAAGCTGGAAGTCGATGTGGTCGCGCTCGAGATGATGGTGCTGCGCGTGCTCTCGGCCGAGAAGAGCGGCAAGGCCGCTCTCGACGTGGCCGGCCTGCTGAAGATCCGCGGCAGCGAGATCCAGCAACGCTACAGCGAGCTGATGATGCTCGCCGCCGGCCCGGCCGCCGTGCCCTTCATCAAGGAGGCGATGGAGGCCGGCTGGCAAGGCGACATGGCGGCCGGCGCCACCTTCGTCGCACCACTCGCCGGCACCTACTTCAACATGCGCAAGACGACGATCTACGGCGGCAGCAACGAAGTGCAACGCAACATCGTGGCCCAGACCGTGCTCGGTTGAACTGACAAGGAACTCACATGGACTTCGACTTCTCAGACGACCAGGAGATGCTGCGCGACTCGGTGCGCAAGTGGGTCGACAAGGCCTACACCTTCGAGCGCCGCCGCGAGATCGTCAAGGCCGGCGGCTTCTCGAAGGAAGCTTGGGGCCAGCTCGCCGAACTCGGCTTGACCGGCCTTTACGTGCCCGAGGCGCAGGGCGGCATGGGCTTCGGCCCGGTCGATGCGATGGTGGTGATGGAGGAACTCGGCCGCGGCATCGTGCTGGAGCCGTATGCGGCGGTGTCGCTGATCGGCGCGAGCCTGCTGACGGCCGGCCGCGCACCGTCGGCCGAACTCTGGCTGCAAGGCATCGCCGAGGGCAAGGAGCTGGTCGTGCTCGCACATCAGGAGCGCGCCGCGCGGCATCGCCTCGCACACGTCGAGACGACCGCGAAGAACACCGCCGGCACCTGGCAATTGAGCGGCATGAAGACGATGGTGCCCGCGGGCACGCACGCCGGTGCGTTCATCGTGCCGGCGCGGGTCAGCGGCGCGGTCGATGACGCGTCCGGCATTGCGCTCTTCCTGGTCTCGCGCGGCGAGGCCGGCGTCAAGGTGAAGGGTTATCCGACGCAGGACGGCGCCTGCGCCGCCGACGTGATGTTGCTTGAGGCCGACGCGATCGAGCTGCTGCCGGCCGGCGAGGCCTTCGCGGTGCTGGAGCATGCGATCGATATCGGCATCGCCGCACTGTGCGCCGAAGCGGTCGGCGCGATGGACAAGCTGGTTGCGGTCACGGTCGAGTACATGAACACGCGCAAGCAGTTCGGCGTCGCGATCAGCAGCTTCCAGGCGCTGAAGCACCGCATCGCCGACGTCAAGATGCAGCTCGAACTGGCGCGCTCGATGAGCTACTTCGCGAGCCTCAAGCTGAACGAGCCGGCGCCGGCGCGCCGCCGCGCGCTCGCGCAGGCCAAGCTGCAGCTCGGGGCCTCGATGCGCTTCGTCGGCCAGCAGTGCATCCAGCTGCACGGCGGCATCGGCGTGACCGACGAGTACATCGCCAGCCACTACTTCAAGCGCCTCACGGTGATGGAGATGAGCTACGGCGACACGATGCACCAGCTCGGCGAGGTGTCGGCGCGGATGCAAGACACCGCCGGTGTTTTTTCATGATTCGTGCGGCAGGCGTGTCGGCGTGATGCGCACGGCGGCGCTGTTGCTCGCGGGCTTTCTGTGCGGCGCACTGGCGCACGCCGCCGAGCCGTTGCCCGCTGCGCCGCTGGTGATCGCCCACCGCGGCGCGAGCGGCTACCTGCCCGAGCACACGCTCGCCGGCTATGAGCTCGCGGTGCGCCTGGGCGCCGACTACATCGAGCCCGACCTGCAGCTCACCAGCGACGGCGTGCTCGTCGCGATGCATGACGACACGCTGCCGCGCACCACCAACGCGGCCGAGTTGTTCGCGCCGCGCAACGGCGGCTACAAGGTCAGCGACTTCACGCTCGCCGAGATCAGGACGCTCACCGTCAAGCCGACCGGCACTGGCAAGACCAGCTACGCCGGTTTCGTGCCGGGCGCCAAGGAACTGCGCGTGCCGACCTTCGACGAGGTGATCGCGCTCGCGAAAACACAGAGCGTGGCCGCCGGCCGCACGATCGGCATCTACCCGGAAGCCAAGCAGGCCGACCCGGTGATGGAAGACAAGATCCTCGCGGCGCTCGTGCAGCAACGCTATGCGAGCGCCGCCGACAGTGTGTTCATCCAGTCGTTCAGCGATGCGACCGTGAAAAGCCTGGACGCGAAGCAGCGCGCGCTCGGCCTGAAGATACCGCTGATCCTGCTCGGCCACGCGGTCATGCTGCCCGACGGCACCGCGACCTTGGCCGTGCCGGGCGATCGCACGCTGAGCCTGCGCGAGGTCGCGGCCTTCGCGAACGGCGTGGGTGTGGCGATCGCGAACCCGAAATACCCGCTGACGAAGGGCTTCGTCGATCAAGCACACGCCGCCGGTCTGGCGGTGCACGGCTGGACCTTCGCGATAGCCGAGGCCGCGTCCGCCGCGAGCGAGTACAAGGCCTTCCTGGAGATGGGCGTGGACGGCATGTTCAGCAACTACAGCGACCTGGCCCTGACCGCGCGCAACGCCTACGTCGCCTCCCGCAAGTGACTCTGCGAGTGACGCCACCCGTGAGCGCGTCGGCCCGCGCCGGCAGCCTGACCGATGTCCGCGGCCTGCGCGTCGGCCACTTCACCGAGACGCGGCGACCCACGGGCTGCACCGTGATCCTCGCGCCTGACGGCGCCGTCGCTGGTGTCGATGTGCGCGGCGCGGCGCCCGGCACGCGCGAGACCGAGTTGCTCTCGCCGCTGAACGCGATCGACCAGGTGCATGCGGTGCTGCTGGCCGGCGGCAGCGCGTTCGGGCTCGACGCCGCAGGCGGTGTGATGCGCTGGCTCGAAGAGCATGGCATCGGCGTGCAGGTGGGGCCTGCGCAAGGCCAGGAACCGGACCGCAACGCGATCCGGGTGCCCATCGTGCCGGCGGCGATCCTGTTCGACCTGTGGGTCGGCGATGCGTCGATCCGACCGGATGCGGCCTCGGGTTACGCGGCGTGCAAAGCCGCGACCACCGAGCCGGTCGCCGAGGGCAATGTCGGCGCCGGCACCGGCGCGTCGGTCGGCAAGCTGTTCGGCATCCATCGCGCGATGCGCGGCGGGCTCGGCAGCGCCTCGATCACGGTCGGCGGCATCACGGTGGCCGCGCTGGTCGCCGTCAACGCGATCGGCGACGTGATCGACCCCGCGACCGGTGAGCCGATCGCCGGCGCGCGCAGCGCGGACGGCGAGAGTTTGCAAGGCACGATGCGCTCGATGCTGCGCGGCGAGTTGACGGCACCGATGCAGCCTGGCAGCGCCACCACGCTCGGCGTGGTCGCGACCGACGCGGTGCTGACCAAGGCGCAGGCCAACAAGGTCGCGCAGATGGCGCACGACGGCCTGGCCCGCAGCATCAACCCGGTCCACACGATGACCGATGGCGACACGATCTTCGCGCTCGCCACCGGCGCCAGCGGCCAGACTGCGAACGTCACGCTGATCGGTGCGCTCGGCGCCGAGATGATGGCCACCGCGGTGCTGCGCGCGGTGCGCGCGGCAACACGGCTCAGCGGACCGGGTGTCCCCGAGTTGCCGTGCGCCGGCGATCACCAGCATTGGAGACTCGTTCCATGAGCCGCCGGGCCGCCCCCAAGGCGAATACCGCAGTGCACAGCACGGAGGTTTCCTGATGACCCCCTCACTCACCCGCCGCAGCCTCGTGCTCGGCGCTGCCGCCACCACCATGCTTGCCGCCTGCGCGACGAATCCTCCGGCCGACCCGATGCCGCCCATCGTCTTCGTCCATGGCAACGGCGACACCGCCGGGCTGTGGCTCACCACGCTGTGGCGCTTCGAGTCGAACGGCTGGCCGCGCGAGCGGCTGCGTGCGGTGGACATGCCCTACCCGCTCTCGCGCGACGTCGATGCCACGCCGCAGGAGGGCCGCAGCGGCACGGCCGAGAGCATGCAGTTCCTCAAGGCCGAGGTGGACAAGGTGCTGCGCGCCACCGGCGCCAGCCGCGTCGTGCTGATCGCCAACTCCCGCGGCGGCTATGCGGTGCGCCACTACATCGAGAACGGTGGCGGCGCGTCCTCGGTCTCGCATGCGATCCTTTGCGGCACGCCGAATCACGGCGTGTGGGCCGACCCGAACAGCCGCACCGGCAACGAGTTCAACGGCGCCGGGCCGTTCCTGATGGGGCTGAACGCACCCAAGGGGCCGAACGGCAACGAGGTCACACCCGGCCCGAGGTGGATGACGATCCGCTCCGACAGCAACGACAAGTACGCGCAGCCCGACGGCGTGTGGATCGGCGCGAAGGGCACCCCGACCAATGTCACGTTCGAGGGCCCGGCGCTGAAGGGCGCCGAGAACGTCGCGATCGCCGGCATCGACCACCGCGAGACGGCGTTCAGCCCGAAGGCGTTCGAGGCGATGTTCCGCTTCATCACCGGCAAGTCGCCGGCCACACTGGCGATCACGCCGGAAGCGCGCGTCGTGCTCGATGGCAAGCTCAGTGGCTACGGCGTCAACAACACGGCCGGCACCGCGCCGAGCAACCTGCCGCTGGTGGGCGCGACGGTCGAGGTCTACGCCGTCGATGCGGCCACCGGCGAGCGCGTCGGCGCGGCCGTTCACCGCAAGACGATCGGCGCCGACGGCCTGTGGGGGCCGTTCGCCGGTGACGCGCAAACGAACCACGAGTTCGTCATCTCCGGAGCGCCGGGCTACGCGATCACGCACATCTACCGCTCGCCGTTCCCGCGCTCGTCCGCCATCGTGAACCTGCGCGCCGAACGCATGGCAGATGCCGACAAGACCGCGCTGGCCGTCGTCACGCTGGCGCGCCCGCGTGGCTACTACGGCCTGCCGCGCGACCAGATCAGCCTCGACGGCCAGAGCCCGCCGCCCGGCGTGCCGCCGGGCACGGCGGGCGTGTCGGCCTCGAAGCTGCGCGTCACCGATGCAGCAGGCCGCGCAGTGGTTGGCGTGTTCAACGACGAACGCATCGTCGGCCGCGCCTGGCCGGTGGCGAGCAACGAGATCGTGCTGCTCGAATTGACGTACTGACGCAGCGGACCCGGCCATGACCTGGCGCGTCGTCTTCGTCTGCACCGGCAACATCTGCCGCAGCCCCACCGCCGAAGGCGTGCTGCGCCAGATGGCCGCCGCGCAAGGCCTCGCCGACCAGATCGAGGTGGCCTCGGCCGGGCTGGAAGACTGGCACGTGGGCGCGCCGCCCGACGCACGCAGCCAGGCGCACGCACAACGCCGCGGCTACGACCTCGCCGCGCAACGCGCGCGGCACTTCACGCGGCGCGACTTCGAGCGCTTCGACTGGGTGATCGCGATGGACACCGGTCACCACGAGCAACTGCGCCGCCTCTGCCCGCCACACCAGATCCACAAGCTGCGCCGCGCCGCCGACTTCAGCGACCGCGTACCGGCGGGCGGTGTGCCGGATCCGTACTACGGTGATGCGGACGGGTTCGAGGTGGTGCTCGACCTGGTCGAGGCGGTGTGTGCAGGGGTGCTGGCAACGGCGCGTTGACTCCTTTCGCTGGCCTCGATCGTCTTGGCTGTACCTACACAGCGGAGCAAAACCGATGAGCCTCAAAGACAAGAATGTCGTCGTCACCGGCGGAAGCCGTGGCCTGGGCCTGGGCCTCGTCGAGGCCCTGGTCGCGCACGGCGCCAAGGTCACGGTCGTCGCCCGCAGTGCCGATGCGCTCGACGCCGCGCGCGCCCGGCTCGGCGTCGCGACCATCTCCGCCGACGTGACGGACGAAAGCGCCGCCCAGCGCATCGTGGCCGAGGTGCGTCCGGACATCCTCGTCCTGAACGCCGGCACGCCGCCGCGGATGGCGCGACTGGATCAGCTGAGCTGGGCGGATTTCGCCGCGCCCTGGGAGACCGACGTCAAGGCCGGGCTCTATTGGCTGCAGGCGGCGCTCAACCTGCCGCTCAAGACCGCAAGCCGGGTCCTGGTGGTGTCGAGCGGCGCGGCCGTGGGCGGATCGCCGATGTCGGGTGGCTACGGCGGCGCCAAGCGCATGCTCTGGTTCATGGCCAGCTACGCCAACGGCGTCTCGAAACAGAAGAACCTCGGGATCCGCTTCCAAGTGATCGTGCCGCAGCAGATGGTCCTGGGCACCGGGATCGGCGACGCAGGCGCCAACGCGTATGCGCGCGCCCTGAACATCGAGCCCGAAGCGTTTGTGGCCCGCTTCGGCGCGCCGATGTTGCCGCGTGACTTCGGCGAGAAAGTCGTCGCCGTGCTGGACGGTCTGCAGTATGCCGAGGGACTCGCCTTCGGGCTCAAGGGCGACACGGGAATCGCCATTCTTGAAGGCGCGACTGCTTGAGCGCAGAACAGACCGCACCGAACCACGATCGCCGACAACGGCTGCTCGCCGTGGCCGGCGAAGTGCGGCCCGAACTGCATCGCTATTGCGCGCGGCTGATGGGTTCGGTCATCGATGGCGAGGACATCGTGCAGGACACGCTCGTCCGCGCTTTCGTGGCCTTGCCGGAGCTGGAAGAGACGACGCCGTTTCGACCTCGGCTGTTCCGTATCGCTCACAACCGCGCCCTCGATCTGCTGCGCAGCCGAGTGGTGCGCAGTGCCGAACCCATTGACGCCGCCCCGGAAGTGGCCGACCCGGCCAGCCCGGACCCCATGGAGATGCTGATGCGCCAGGAAGCCGTCGAGACCGCAGTGTCGCGGTTTGTGGAACTCCCCCTCCTCCAGCGCAGCGTCGTCATCCTGAAAGACATACTCGACGAGTCGTTGATGGAGATCGCCACGCTACTCGACCTCACGGTCGACGCCGTGAAGGGCCATCTGGCACGAGGGCGCGCGCGGCTGAGGGAGATCAACGCACAAGCCAGCCCGCTTCCGATCGGGCGGACAGCGTCACCTGTCCTGTTGCGCTACGTCGCGCTCTTCAACCTGCGGGACTGGGACGGCCTGCGGGCGCTGTTGGCCGACGACGTGAAACTCAATCAGTCCTCGCATCCGCTGCGCGTCGGCTCTGCGGACGTCGGCCTGTTCTTCACCATCTACGCCAAGACCGAAAGTGTGTGGCTCGCTCCAGCGTGGCTCGAGGGCAGAGAGGTGATCGCGATCTTTGAAGACCGCGACGATGCCAAGCCCGCCTATCTGATGTGGCTCGAGTGGCGCGACGCCCGCATCAGCTTCATTCACGACTACCGCCACGTCCGCTATGTCGTCGCCGACGCGGAGCTGGTGCCGGTGTCTTGACATGCAATCAAATACTTGCATATAATTCAGCACGCTTTTCGATAGCGACGCATGCGGTCGTTTCGATCAACCGGTCGGGAGAAATCATCGTGGACATCTTGCACAAAGTCGGAATCAAGTCGTCGTCCCTGGATGAGGTCTACAAGGCATTGACCACGCTCGAAGGTCTTTCCGGCTGGTGGACGAACACCACGCAAGGGCAGACCCAAGTCGGCGGCGTGATCCAGTTCCGATTCGGCGCCGGCGGCATCGACATGAACGTTCTCGAGCTTCAACGCGCCGAGCGTGTGCTGTGGCAGGTGGTGGCGGGGCCGGTCGAATGGATCGGCACAACAGTCAGCTTCGATCTCAGACAAGAGGGCGACTGGACCATCGTCCTCTTCAAACACCAGGGTTGGAAAGAGCCGGTGGAGTTCATGCACCATTGCAGCACCAAGTGGGGTGTCTTTTTGCTGAGCCTGAAGTCGTTTCTCGAAACCGGAAAAGGTGCCCCCGCGCCGAACGACATCAAGCTCGACAGCTGGGAGTAAGGCGCGGCCATTGGACATCGACAAGGTTTTCAAAGCGCTGGCCGACCCGACCCGCAGGCGCCTGCTCGACCAACTGCACGGGGAGAGCGGCCAGACGCTCACCGCCCTCTGCGAGCACATGGACATGTCGCGCCAGGCCGTGACACAGCACTTGCAACTGCTGGAGGAAGCCAACCTCGTCGCCATCGTTTGGCAAGGGCGCGAGAAGCTCCACTACCTGAACCCGGTGCCACTGCACGAGATCTACGCGCGCTGGATCGAAAAGTTCGAGCACAACCGCCTCGGCGCGTTGCGCAACCTGAAGAAAAAACTGGAAGGTGATGACGATGAAAAAGCCTGACTACGTGTACGTGACCTACATCGCGACGACGCCCGAGAAGGCGTGGCGCGCGTTGATCGAGACCGATCTGATGCGCGAGTGGTGGCTCGATCCGATGGCGGGCTGCGCGCGCGTGAACGTATCGGACTGGAAGCCCGGCTCGCGATGGGAGCACACGCGCGCCGACGGCACGGGCACGGTGGACATCCTGGGCAAGGTCGTCGAATGCACGCCGCCGCGGCGCCTGGTGTTTACCTGGGCCCGACCGGCGGACGCCGAGGACGATTCGAAGCATTCGCGCGTCACGTTCGAGGTCGAGTCGTATGGCGACGCGCTCATCCGTTTGACCGTCACACACGACGACCTCGAGCGCGACCCCGACATGCTCAAGGGCGTCTCCGGCGGCTGGCCGAAGGTTCTGTCGAATCTCAAGACCTTCCTCGAAACCGGTCGCGCGTTGCCGCACACGGCTCCGGTCGCCTGACGAAGAAGGAGAAAGTGGGAGGGCTATCACGCGGCGTGTGAACCACCTATCCTCGCCTGTGCAACGCTCGGAGGAGAACCATGCAGCTGGCCCGAATCGACCTTCTGCAGCGGATGCCGATTTTCGGCGCGATCCGCGAAGACATGCTGCGCTTGCTGCTGGAGCATGCGCATGCGGTTGAGCGTCAATCCGGTGAATTCTTCTTCCGCGAGCACGACGAGGCCCGTTCGATGTTCGTGCTCGAGTCCGGCCGCGTGTCGGTGATCAAGCGTTGGCAGGAGCGCGACTTCGTGCTGCACGGCCTGGGGGCCGGCGACTGTTTTGGCGAGATGGCGCTGATGGATCTGCTGCCGCGCAGCGCATCGGTTCGCGCCGAAGAAGCCTGCCGTGCCATCGAACTCACCACCGCCGACTTGCTGCACCTGTTCGAGCACGACGCCGAGCAGTTCACGCTGATCCAGATGAACATCGGGCGCGAGGTGTGCAGGCGACTGCGCGCCGCCGATGAGTTGCTGGTGCGCGCGCGAATGGGCGAGATACCGCGAGCAGCGACACGTCCATCCTGAAGGTCCGCAAACCGACGCGACCATCCCCACTCCTCACTCCCCACTTACCTTGGCCCCACCCCCCTCAACACCACCGCCTGCACGTTCGCCACCGTCTGCTCGAAGAACGCCGGGTTCGCCAGCGTCTGCCCGGTCAGCGCCTGCACCTGCACCGCGAAATCGGCGTAGTGCTGGGTCGTGGCCCAGAGCATGAACAGCAGGTGCTGCGGGTCCACCGGCGCCAAGCGGCCGGCATCGACCCAAGCCTGGATGACGGCGGATTTCTGCAGCACCAGATCGCGCAGCTCGCGGGCCAGCTCGTCGCGCAGCAGCGGCGCGCCCTGGATGATCTCGAGGCAGAACAGGCGCGAGGCGTCCGGGCTGTCGCGCGACACGGCAAGCTTGCGTCGGATGTAGTCGCCGATCACCTGCTGCGGATCCTGCTCGGCGTGAAACAAGCGCAGCGGCGCGAGCCAGACCTCCAGCAGATCGCGCAGCACGCAGACGTAGAGCTCTTCCTTGTTCGCGAAGTAGTACAGCAGGTTGCTCTTCGAGACGCCGGCACGCGCCGCGACCTGGTCGACGCTGGTGCCGTGCAGGCCGAAGCGCGAGAACAGGCCGAGCCCCGCGTGCAGCACGGCGCTGCGCTTGTCCGCGACCGGCGCGGCGGCTTTCTTGCGGGTCACTCGGCGGCCTCTCTGGGATGATCGAGGGCCCAGTCTCGCCCGCGCCTCGGTATTTGTCCATATGGTCAAACTGGCACGCCGGTTGCATGCTGGCAAGAGATCGGTAGACGCACGCCACGCAAGGGTGCATAAATCGGGTCTCGTTGAACCGCGCAGGAGCGAACCATGGCTGAGATGAAGATCAACGGCGATCGTTTGTGGGGCAGCCTGATGGAGATGGCCAAGATCGGCGCCACACCCAAGGGCGGTGTTTGCCGCCTGACGCTGACCGACCTCGACAAGCAAAGCCGCGACCTGTTCATCCAATGGTGCAAGGACGCCGGCTGCACCGTCAAGATAGACCAGATGGGCAACATCTTTGCGCGCCGACCCGGCCGCAACAACAGCCTCGCCCCGGTGGGCACCGGCAGCCACCTCGACAGCCAGCCGACCGGCGGGCGCTTCGACGGCGTCTACGGCGTGCTCGCGGGCCTCGAAGTGATTCGCACGCTGAACGACCACGGTATCGAGACCGAGCGCCCGGTCGAGGCATCGGTGTGGACCAACGAGGAAGGCTCGCGCTTCGCACCGGCGATGGTCGGCTCCGGTGTCTACGCGGGCGTGTTCTCGCTCGACTACGGCCACTCCCGCACCGACCAGCAGGGCAAGACGATCGGCGAGGAACTGAAACGGATCGGCTACCTCGGCACTGAACCGATGGGCAACCGGCCGGTGCATGCCTTCTTCGAGACGCACATCGAGCAGGGCCCGATCCTCGAAGCCGAAGGCCAGACGATCGGCGTGGTCACCGACGCGCAAGGCCAGCGCTGGTACGAGCTCACGCTGACCGGCCAAGAGTCGCACGCCGGCCCGACGCCGATGCCGGTGCGGCGCGACGCCCTGCTCGGCGCGGCCAAGGTGATCCAGCTCGTCAACGAGATCGGCCTGGCGCACGCACCGCTGGCGGTCTCGACGGTCGGCATGATCAACAGCTATCCGAACTCGCGCAACGTGATCCCGGGCCGGGTGTTTTTGACGGTGGATTTCCGCTGCCCGGTCAACGACGAGCTGACCAAGATGGATGCCGAACTGAAAGCCGGGGTGGCGCGCATCGCCGCCGCGGCCAAGCTCGAACACTCACTGGCGCAGATCTTCCAGTACGACTGCGTGCATTTCGACGAGAGCTGCGTCGCGATGGTGCGCAACGGCGCGCACGATCTTGGCTACGTCACGCGCGACATCGTCTCGGGCGCGGGCCACGACGCCTGCTACATGAGCAAGGTGACGCCGACCGCGATGATCTTCGTGCCCTGCATCGGCGGCATCAGCCACAACGAGATCGAGGACGCCAAGCCCGAGTGGATCGCAGCCGGCGGCAACGTGCTGTTCCGCGCGATGCTGGCGAAGGCGAACGAACTGCCCGAGACCTTCAAGAGCAACGCCACCGTTGCCGTCGCCTGACCGGAAAAGGAAGTACCTCCATGACCAGCATCCTCATCCGCGGCGGCACCGTCATCAATGCCGAAGCCAGCGTCAAGGCCGATGTGCTGACGCAAGACGGCCTGATCGTTGCCGTCGGCCCCGACCTGAAGGCACCTGCTGGCGCGACGATCGTCGATGCCGGTGGCGCGTTCGTGATGCCAGGCGGCATCGACCCGCACACCCACATGGAGCTGCCCTTCATGGGCACGGTGACCAAGGACGATTTCTACACCGGCACCTCGGCGGGCGTCTCGGGCGGCACCACGATGATCATCGACTTCGTGATCCCGGATCCGAAGCAGCCGCTGATGGAGGCCTTCAAGAACTGGCGCGGCTGGGCCGAGAAATCGGCCGCCGACTACAGCTTCCATGTGGCGGTGACGTGGTGGGATCAGAGCGTGCACGACGACATGGGCACGCTGGTGCGCGACCACGGCGTGAACAGCTTCAAGCACTTCATGGCCTACAAGAACGCCATCATGGCCGACGACGAGGTGCTGGTGAACAGCTTCACCCGCGCGCTCGAACTCGGCGCGCTGCCGACCGTGCACGCCGAGAACGGCGAACTCGTGTTCCAGATGCAGCAGCGGCTGGTGAAGGCCGGCATCACCGGGCCCGAAGGCCACCCGCTGTCGCGCCCGCCCGCCGTCGAGGCCGAAGCCGCCGAGCGTGCGATCCGCATCGCCGAGGTGCTGGGCGTGCCGCTCTACATCGTGCACGTCTCGTGCGAGGATTCGGTCAACGCGATCATCCGCGCGCGCAGCCACGGCCAGCGCGTCTATGGCGAAGCGCTCGCGGGCCACCTGACGATCGACGAGTCGGTCTATCGCAACGAAGACTGGAACGTGGCCGCGGCCCACGTGATGAGCCCGCCGTTCCGCGCCAAGCATCATCAGGATGCGTTGTGGGGCGCGCTCGCCGCCGGCCACCTGCACACGACCGCGACCGACCACTGCGCGTTCTGCGGCGATCAGAAAGGCATGGGCCGCGCCGACTTCAGCAAGATCCCGAACGGCTGCGCCGGCGTCGAAGACCGCATGTCGGTGCTGTGGAGCGCGGGCGTGAACACCGGCCGCCTCACGCCGAACGAGTTCGTGAAGGTCACGTCCACCAACTGCGCGCAGATCTTCAACCTCTACCCGCGCAAGGGCGCGGTCGCCGTCGGCAGCGATGCCGACCTCGTCGTGTGGGATCCGAACGCAACGAAGACCATCACGACCGCCGGCAGCATCAGCAAGGTCGGCTACAACGTGTTCGAGGGTCGGCAGGTGATGGGCCTGCCTGTCGTCACGCTCTCGCAAGGCAGGATCGTCTGGATGAACGGCGAGCTGCGCACCGAGCGCGGTGCCGGCCGTTACGTGAACCGCCCGCCGTTCGCGCCGATGTTCGAGGCCGCGAAACGCCAGGCCAGCCTGCACACGCCGCACGCCGTCTCGCGTGTGGCGGCCTGACCGGGAAGCGCACCGATGCCGCTGCCCGACATCCAGGCCGGCCGCCTCTCCGCCTGCCAGTACACAGACAACTTCAGCGACGCGCACCCGCCGCTGACGCACGTTCAGGCGCTGATCGAGGCGGAGCGCTGCTATTACTGCTACGACGCGCCCTGCATCAACGCCTGCCCGACCGGCATCGACATCCCGTCGTTCATCCGCCGCATCGGTGAAGACAACCTGCGCGGCGCCGCCAAGGCGATCCTCGACGCGAACGTGTTCGGCGGCATGTGCGCGCGCGTCTGCCCGACCGAGCTGCTGTGCGAGCAGGCCTGCGTGCGCAACACCAACGAGGACAAGCCGGTCGAGATCGGCCTGCTGCAGCGGCATGCGACCGACGCGTACTTCAAGGCGCCCGGCGTGCCGATGTTCACGCGGCTCGCGCCCACCGGCAAGCGCATCGCCGTCGTCGGTGCGGGGCCGGCCGGGCTGTCGTGCGCGCACCGCGCGGCGATGCTCGGCCACGAGGTGACGGTGTTCGAGGCCCGACCCAAACCCGGCGGCCTGAACGAATACGGTCTGGCGACCTACAAGACCACCGACGACTTCGCGCAGAAGGAGATTGCCTGGCTGCTCTCGATCGGCGGGATCGAGATCCGCTACGGCCAGGCGCTCGGCGAGCAGGTCGTGCTCAACGGCCTGCAGGCGCAGTACGACGCGGTGTTCCTCGGCATCGGCCTCGGGGGCGTCAATGCGCTGGGTCTGGCGAGCGAGACCGCGCGCGGCGTGGGCAACGCCGTCGAGTTCATCGCCGGCCTGCGCCAGGCGAGCGACGTGGCCGCGGTGCCGGTCGGCCGCCGCGTCGTGGTGATCGGCGGCGGCATGACCGCCGTCGATGCCGCGGTGCAGTCGCGCAAGCTGGGCGCGAAGGAGGTAACCATCGTCTACCGCCGCGACCAGCCGCGCATGCCGGCCTCGGGCTACGAGCAGGAGTGGGCGCAGCGCAACGGCGTGAGCATCCGCACCTGGAGCGTGCTGAAGTCGCTGGACACCCCGATGGGTCATGTGCAGGGCGCGACCTTCGCGGAAGTGCACGACGTGGGTGGCCGGCTCGAGATGACGGGCAAGCACTGGGAGCTCGAAGCCGACACCGTGCTAAAGGCGATCGGCCAGACGCTGCTGCTCGCCGACCCGACCGCCGTGACGCTGGGCCTGCGCTCGGGCCGCATCGCCGTCGATGCCGAGGGCCGCACGTCGTGGGAGAAGGTCTGGGCCGGCGGCGACTGCACTTACGGCGGGCGCGACCTCACCGTCGAGGCCGTCGAGCACGGCAGGATCGCGGCGTACTCGATCGACCGTTCGCTCGGCTTCATGCGGCACGACGCCGGCTCGAAGCGTCGCCGCGCCGTGGCCTGATTCACTGGAAAGCACCCGATGGCCGATCTGAGCACCAACTTCGCGGGCATCCGCAGCCCCAACCCGTTCTGGCTCGCCTCGGCGCCGCCGACCGACAAGGAATTCAACGTCGTCCGCGCCTTCGAGGCCGGCTGGGGGGGCGTCGTCTGGAAGACGCTGGGCGAAGCCGGCCCGCCGGTCGTCAACGTCAACGGCCCGCGCTACGCGGCGCTGTATTCGCAGGATCGGCGCCTGATCGGCTTCAACAACATCGAGCTGATCACCGACCGGCCGCTCGAGGTCAACTTGGAAGAGATCACGCGCGTGAAGCGCAACTGGCCGGACCGCGCGATGATCGTCTCGATCATGGTGCCGTGCGAAGAGCACGCGTGGCGCGCGATCCTGCCGCGCGTCGAAGACACCGGCTGCGACGGCATCGAGCTGAACTTCGGCTGCCCGCACGGCATGAGCGAGCGCGGCATGGGCTCGGCCGTGGGCCAGGTGCCCGAGTACATCGAGATGGTCACGCGCTGGTGCAAGCAGTACACGCGCTTGCCGGTGATCGTGAAGCTCACGCCGAACATCGCCGACATCAAGCCACCGGCACTCGCCGCGCACCGTGGCGGCGCCGATGCGGTCTCGCTGATCAACACGATCAACTCGGTGATGGGCGTCGATCTCGACTCGCTGCTGATCTACCCGAACACCGGCGGCACCGGCTCGCACGGTGGCTACTGCGGCCCGGCGGTCAGGCCGATCGCGCAGAACATGGTGGCCGAGATCGCGCGCACGCCGGAGATGGCAACGCTACCGATCTCGGGCATCGGCGGTATCACGACCTGGAAAGACGCGGCCGAGTTCATCGCGCTCGGGTGCGGCAACGTGCAGGTCTGCACCGCGGCGATGACCTACGGTTTCAAGATCGTGCAAGAGATGTGCAGCGGCCTCTCGAACTACATGGACGAGAAGGGCTTCGCCAGCATCGAGAGCTTTCGCGGCCGCGCCGTGCCCAGCATTGTCAACTGGAACCAGCTCAACCTCAACCACATCGAGAAGGCGCGCATCGACCAGAACGCGTGCATCCAGTGCGGTCGCTGCCACGTCGTTTGCGAAGACACCTCGCACCAGGCCATCACCGCCACGAAGAACGGCCAACGCCACTTCGAGGTGATGGACAACGAATGCGTCGGCTGCAACCTGTGCGTCTCGGTGTGCCCGGTGCCCGAATGCATCACGATGCACGCGTTGCAGCCGGGCGAGATCGATGCGCGCACCGGCCAGGCCGTGCCGGGCAGCTACGCCAACTGGACGACGCACCCGAACAACCCTGCCCGTGTCTGATCCCACCGTCGAAGTCCGGGACGTCTCGGTCGTCTATCCCGCCAAGGAACACACGGTCACCGCGCTCGATCGGGTCAGCCTGAGCATCGCGCCGGGCGAGTTCGTCTCGCTGATCGGCCCGTCGGGCTGCGGCAAGACGACGCTGCTGCGCGTCATCGCCGATCTGGAACAGGTCAGCGCCGGCACGGTGCGCGTCAACGGCATGAGCTCGCGCGAGGCGCGCATGGCGCGCGCCTACGGCTACGTCTTCCAGGCGCCGGCCCTGTTCCCGTGGCGCACCGTGCTGGCCAACGTCTGTCTGCCGCTGGAGATCCACGGCACACCCAGGGAGCAGGCGCACCAGACGGCGATGGCGCATCTGGAACGCGTCGGCCTGAAAGGCTTCGAGGGCAAGTACCCGTGGCAGCTCTCGGGCGGCATGCAGCAGCGCGTCTCGATCGCGCGCGCGCTCGGGTTCGAGCCCAAGCTCTTGATGATGGACGAGCCCTTCGGCGCGCTCGACGAGATCACGCGCGATCGGCTGAACGAGCAGCTGCTGCGGCTGTGGCGCGCTGACCAAGGAGGCGAGAAGCGCACCGTCGTGTTCGTCACGCACTCGATCCCCGAGGCGGTGTTCCTGTCGTCGCGCATCGTCGTGATGTCGCCGCGGCCGGGGCGCATCGTCGACGTGATCGAGTCCGGCCTGCCGGCCGACCGCACGCTCGACATCCGCGACACACCGCAGTTCACCGAGATCGCGCACCGCGTGCGCGTCGCCTTGCAGGACGGGCATGGCGGTGAGCACTGAGGGCAAGAGCCTGTGGTGGCGCGTCGGGCCGGTCATCACGGTCGCGACCATCATCCTGGTGATCTGGTACGCAGCGGCCGTGTGGCTGAACGCTGCCCAGGTCATCGAACGCACGCTCTCGTCGCAACCCGGCTGGGGCGCGACAGACCTGATCCGCCTCACGCTCAACATGGACCGCCCGGTGCTGCCCGCGCCGCATCAGATCGCGCTCGGCCTGTTCGATTCGATCTTCGGCTGGCCGCTCGACTCGCCACGCAACCTGCTCTATCACGCCGCCGTGACGAGCTCGGCGACGCTGCTCGGCTTCGTGATGGGCACGCTGCTGGGTGCGCTGCTCGCGGTCGTGATCGTGCACTCGCGCACTCTGGAGCGCAGCATCTTCCCGTGGATCATCGCGTCCCAGACGGTGCCGGTGCTCGCGATCGCGCCGATCGTGATCGTGATCCTCGGCAGCGTCGGGCTCACCGGGCTGTTCCCGAAATCGATCATCTCGATGTACCTATGCTTCTTCCCGGTCGCGGTCGCACTCGTCAAGGGCCTGCGTTCGCCCGGCGTGATGGAGCTGGAGCTGCTGCACACCTATGCGGCGAGCCGCAACGATACGTTCTGGAAGTTGCGCGTGCCGGCCTCGCTGCCATTCCTGTTCCCTTCCCTGCGCGTCGGCATCGCGGCGGGCCTCGTCGGCGCGATCGTCGGCGAGCTGCCGACCGGCGCGCAGGCCGGGCTCGGCGCGCGGCTGCTTACCGGCTCGTACTACGGCAACACGGTGCAGATCTGGTCGGCGCTGGTGATGTCGGCGCTGCTCGGGCTGGTGTTGACCGGCGCGGTCGCGCTGGCCGAACGCCTGCTCACGCCGGGGGGCCGCAAGTGAGCACCGCGCTGACGATCACCGTCGGCCTGGCACTGCTGGCGCTCGCCGCCTTGAGCATCCGCTGGCTCGCCGCCTTCGACGAGCGCAGCTTGATTGGCCGCTTCGGCACGCCACTGCTGTTCGGCGCCTGGGTGCTGGTGTTCTGGCAGCTCGGCGTCGAAGCCTTCGACGTGCCGCGCGTGCTGTTGCCCGCGCCCAGCCTCATCGGCCACGCGCTGCTGACCAGCCTGCCGGTGCTTGCCGGCGACTTCGCGCAGACCGTTCTGCACTCGGCGCTGATCGGCCTCGTCGCCGGCTGCGCGCTCGGCTTCGTCACCGGCGTGCTGATCGACCGCAGCCCGTTCCTGCAGCGCGGCCTGCTGCCGCTCGCGTCGCTCGCCAGCGCCGTGCCGCTGATCGGCATCGCGCCGATCATGGTGATGTGGTTCGGCTTCGACTGGGAATCCAAGGCCGCCGTGGTCGTCATCATGACCTTCTTCCCAATGCTCGTGAACACGCTCGCCGGCCTGGCCGAGAGCGGCTACATGGAGCGCGATCTGATGCGCTCGTATGGCGCCAGCTATTGGCGCACGCTGTTCTCGCTGCGCATCCCGGTCGCCCTGCCCTTCGTCTTCAACGCGCTGAAGATCAACTCGACGCTGGCGATGATCGGCGCGATCGTCGCCGAGTTCTTCGGCTCGCCGGTCGCCGGCCTGGGCTTTCGCATCTCGACCGAAGCGGCGCGGCTCAACATGGGCCTGGTGTGGGCCGCGATCCTCGTCGCCGCGCTGGCCGGCTCGGTGCTCTACGGCGCGCTCGGCTGGGTCGAGCGGCGTGCGACCTTCTGGCATCCCTCGATTCGCAGCCACGTGTGAATCGGTTCCAATTCAATTTCAACCACGCCGCAAGGCAACAACCTCCGGAGTTCTCGACATGCGTAAAACAACTCTCGCGCTCTCGCTCCTGCTGGCGGGTCTGGCCGCCACATCGGCCACTTCGGCGGCCGCGGCCGACAAGGTCACGGTGCAGCTCAAGTGGCTGCCGCAGGCCCAGTTCGCTGGCTACTACGTCGCCGCCGCGAAAGGCTTCTACAAGGAGGCCGACCTCGACGTCACCATCAAGCCCGGCGGCCCCGACATCGCCCCGGCCCAAGTGCTGGCCGCGAAGGGCGCCGACCTGACGGTCGACTGGATGCCCAGCGCGCTGGCCGCACGCGAGGCCGGGGTGCCGATGGTCAACGTGGCGCAGATCTTCAACCGCTCCGGGATGATGCTGACCTGCAAGAAGGCCAGCGGCGTGAACACGGCGAAAGACTTCAAGGGCAAGACGCTCGGCGTCTGGTTCGGTGGCAACGAATACCCGTTCCTCTCGTGGATGGGCACGCTGGGCCTCAAGACCAGTGGCGCCTCACCCGACGTGAAAGTGCTCAAGCAAGGCTTCAACGTCGACCCGCTGCTGCAGAACCAGGCCGCGTGCATCTCGACGATGATCTACAACGAGTACTGGCAGGTGATCGATGCGGGCGTGAAGGCGAGCGACCTCGTCACCTTCCCGTATGAAGACCAGGGCGTGGCCACGCTCGAAGACGGCCTGTACGCGCGCGAGCCGGACCTGAAAGACGCGGCCTACGTGGCCAAGCTCGCGAAGTTCGTGAAGGCCACGATCAAGGGCTGGGATTACGCGCTGAAGAACCAGGACGAAGCGGTGAAGATCGTGCTCGCCGCCGACACCTCGGGCGGCTCGACTGCCGCGGTGCAGAAGCGCCAGCTCGAGAACGTCGCCAAGCTCATCACCAACACCGGCCCCGGCATGGGCAAGCTCGAGCCGGCCGCTTACGCGCGCACGGTGAAAGTGCTGCTGGCCGGCGGCAGCGATCCAGTGATCAAGAAAGACCCCGGCGCCGCCGCCTGGACCCACGCCGTGTGGGACAAGGCGATGGCGAAGTAAGCCTCGCCAACGTCGCTCCGAAGCGCGGTGGTCAGGGTTCGCCGATCACCGTGCCTTCGCTGAGCACCAGACCTTCGCTCAAAACCAGGCCTTCGCTGAGGATCAGCCCTTCGCTGAGCACGAGGCCTTCGCTGAGCACCAGCCCTTCGCTGAGCACGAGGCCTTCGCTGAGCACCAGCCCCTCGCTGAGGACGAGGCCGGTGCTCATCACGAGGCCGCTGCCGCTGACGAGCCAGCCCGAGAGCGTGGCCGTCGGCAAGAAGACACCGGTCTTGCCGGTCAGCGAGCTGGCGCCGGCGAGCGCGTCGGCGCCGACCACGCCGGCGGTCAGCATCGTGCCGTTCGGCGCTGCGGCGTCGGTGAACGATTTCGGGAAGGTGTTCGCGGCGATGCCGGTGCCCGACCAGTAGACGGCCTGGCGCTTGCGCACCACGCCGCTGGCCCAGGTCAGGCGCGGATCCCAGATCGGCTGGTATTTGGTGAACAGGGCACTGCCGCTGACCACGTGCGAGCCGCCGGCGAAGACGATGCGCGACCAGTTGAACGCCACGCCGTTCACGGTGGACGTGGCCGCCGGCATGGTCTTGCCCGTGGCGAGCATGTTGGCGCCCGCGGCGATCGTTCCGGCACCAACGACGGTGGCGACGTCGGTGCGCAAGGCCTTCGCAAGTGCCACCGCACCATCGACGTTGAGCATGCCCGCGCCTTGCTGCAGCAGGCTGGCACCAGCCAACGGCTGCGCGCTGTATTGCAGGATCGCCTTGACCAGCGGCGGTGTGAGGCCCGGGTTGACCTGCAGCATCAGCGCCGCGGCGCCGGCCACGGCGGGCGCGGCGATCGAGGTGCCACTCATCAGCATCTGGGTTTCACCGTAGACCTGGGTGATCCCCAGCGGCGTCACGAGCAGGCTGCCGAAGGTGTTGCCGAGAAAGTTCCAGGTCGGCGTCGTGACCGAGGCCTTCGTCGCCGCGGCGCCGACGATCTTGTTGCCCGGCGCGACGAGGTCGGGCTTGAGCAGGTTGTCGACAACGCGCACACCGCTGGCATTGACATACGAGCCGCGCGTCGGCCCGCGCGAGCTGAACAGGTTCACGCTGTCGTCGCCGCGTGCGGTCGTGTTCTTGAAGTTGACCGCGCCGACGGTGATCACCGACGGGTCGTTGCCCGGCGAGCTGATGCGACCGTAGACCTCCTTGGCCTGCAGGTTCAGGCCGAAGTTGCCGGCCGCCACCACCACCGTGATGCCCGCGGCGCTGGCGCTGCGCACTGCCACGCACAGCGGGTCGGTCTGCCAGGTCTCGGTCGAGTCGGTGGCCAGGCTCAGGTTCATCACCCGGATGTTGTATTCCTTGGCGTGGAAGATGACCCACTGGATGCCTTCGAGCGCATCGCTGAGGGTGCCGGCGCCGAGGCTGCCGAGCACTTGCACGTCGTACACGTTGGCGTTCGGCGCCACACCGGTGGTGTCGGGCGTGCCGGCGCTGTAGAACTTGGCGCGGCCGAGGGCGACCGATGCCACGTGCGTGCCGTGGCCGTAGGCGTCCTGCGTCAGGTTTGTGTCGTTGGCGATCGAGTTCTCGTAGGTCGTGAGCGCGGCACTGTTCGGCGTCAGCGAGGTCGCGGTGCCGGTCGGCGTGGTCCAGTTGGCCAGCGTCGCATTCAGCATGGTGACGTTGCGCTTGATGCGGTAACCGCCGCTCGCGTCGGCGAAGGCCCAGTGCTCCCTCATCACGCCCGAGTCGAGCACGGCGATGCCGACGCCGGTGCCGTCGATGCCGGTGTAGGTGGTCTTCGTGCTGGCGCTGCGCACGTTGCTCGTCAGCGCGCCCGAGATCGATTCGAGCGTGCTCGCGGTGCGGTGCGTGGCACGGTTCGGCGAGACGCTGACGACATCGCTGCGCTCGGCCAGCGCACGCACCTGGCTCGCGCGGATCTGCACGGTCATTGCGTGCACCGCCGGGTGCACCGCGTGCACCGTGCCGCCGAGGCGCTCGACGTGCTGCCGCAAGTCGGTCATCTGCGGGTCGGAGGAATCGCTCACAACGACCGCCTGGATGTGGCGCACGCCGTTCACGTTGCGGGCCCAGGGCGAGCGCGCGGCGCCGGTTGCCAGCAATTCGTCGTCGAGATCGCGGGCCACCTTGACGCGCTTGTCCTGGCCGTGCGGCGCGGCATGGGCGAGTTGCAGGCCGGCCGGGTTGACCAGCAGTGCGAGGCTGGCCAGCCCGGCGCCAACGGCGCGTCGCCAACGGCGACTTTCGATCAGGATGATGTAAGAGGTCAGCAGATTCATGGGAAGCTCCGGTGACAGGCCGCTGGGCCGATCGGTGGCGTCAAACGATGGACGAAGCATCCCAGGAACATTCGGAAACAACTAGGGGTCCTCGCTTACAAGCGTGATCCATTGGGCGGACTTTGTTGGCACGAAATGCAGTCGATTTGCGCCCCGGCAACACGCCTGCGGACTTGAGCACTCCATTCGTGACGCAGTAACGGCTTGGCCGAGAATGCCCGCTCGTGCCACGACCACCTGGGTTTTGATAACAGGCCCCGGCCAACCCCAATGAAACTCGCCCAAGTGCTGTACTCGCAAGGCTTCGGTGCACGCCGCGAGTGCGAAGGGCTGGTGCTCGGCGGACACGTCACGCTGGACGGTGCCGTGTGCGACGACCCGCACGCCGAGGTCGAACCTGAGGGCCTGATCTTCGGGGTGCGCGGCCAGGCCTGGCCGTTCCACGCGAAGGCGCTGGTGCTGCTGCACAAGCCGGCCGGCTACGAATGCTCGCAAAAGCCCAAGCACCACCCGAGCGTGATGAGCCTGCTGCCGCCGCCGCTGCGGGTGCGTGGCCTGCAGCCGGTGGGCCGGCTCGACGAAGACACGACCGGCTTGTTGCTGATGACGGACGACGGCGCGCTGATCCACCGCCTCACGTCGCCGAAGAAGCACGTGCCGAAGGTCTACGAGATCGAGACCGTCGATGCGGTCACCGCGGCGCAGGTCGATGAACTGCGCCGCGGCGTCGTGCTGCACGACGACCCGCTGCCGGTGCGCGCCGCCGCGTGCGAGCAGACCGGCGCGCGCGCGCTGCGCATGACCCTGCTCGAAGGCAAGTACCACCAGGTCAAGCGCATGGTGGCGGCCACCGGCAACACGGTGTCGGCGCTGCACCGCAGCCGCTACGGCATCCTCGCCTTGCCCGACGACCTGAAGCCCGGGCATTGGCGCTGGCTGCCAGGGCCGGCCGCGGTGTTGGGGCCGCCCGCCTGAAAGGGTTCAGTGCGCCTTGCTGCGCGGCTTCGGCGTCACGCCGTGCGTGTGGAAGGCGACCTGTTCTGGATGCAACTCCGCATCGGCGCCCGCGAGCAGCTCTTTGCGCATCATCACCGCGACGACGCCGGGGTTGATCTTGCCATCGGGATTCGCGGCCGCTTCGACCATCGCGCGGTAGATCGCCACAGGCAAGATCATCGCGAGCTCCAGGCTCAACTCGTTGGCCAGGTCGTAGTCTTCGCCGGCGGAGTTCTTGTCGAGCGTGCCGGCGATCACCAGGTAGCGCGCCACCTTCTCGGTGATGTCGAGCTTTTCGCGGGCGGGGAAGTCTTTCATGGAATCGCTCAAGTGGCTTCGGGTCGCTGAGGGTACAGGAACCCACTGCGCCGAGCTCTCCCAGAGCGCGAGCACCGACAGGCGCTACCGCACCTATTTTTGGATCGTCACGAAGAAGCTGATGATTTGCTGGACGTCGGACTCCTTCAGGATGTCCTTCCAGGTCGGCATGCCGGCGTCGGGGCGGCCGTTCTTGATCGTCGCGACGGCGGTCTCCTGCCACTTTTCGCTGTAGCGCATCTTCAGGTAGCGCACGTCGCGTTCGCGCACCGGGCTGTAACCGTCCGAGCCGTGGCAGTGCGAGCACCGGTCGTTGAACTGGACGCGGCCGGCCTGGGCGGCTTCCGACAATGCCGGCGAGGCGGGCGCCGCAGCCTCAACCTTCGGCGCCGCGGCCGAGGCCGCTTTGGCAGCCGGCTTGGCACGTTTGACAGGGGTCGTCTCGCTCACGGTGTGCACGAGCGAGGACGGCACCGTCACCACCGCGGGCAAGGTCGCTCGCGCGACGGCCAGGTTCACCGGCGCCTGGCGCGGGAAGCCGTATTTGTCGGCCAGCTCGGCGATCTGCGGCTTGAGCGCGACGAGCGCACGATCGATGTTCTCGGAAAGCGCGTCCTTGCCAGCGCGCACGGCGACGGCCACTGCGCCCGAGAGGTCGTGCCCGGCCACCGGCGTCACCCGCCAGCGGTTGTTCCAGCGCTTCTTGTTCTCGTAGCCCGCCACCGGCCCCCACAGGAACGCCGCGTCGACTTCGCCCTTCTCGAGCGCGCCGAGCGCTTCTTCAGCACTGCGGTAGGTCGTGGTCTTGAAGCCGTCGAAGGTGGACAGCAGGATGTGCGGAGTGGTGCTGTATTGCACCCCGATCCGTTTGCTCTTCAGGTCATCGAAGCTGCCGAAAGTGAAGTCAGGCGCGGCGACGATGGCGTAACTCACTTGCAGGAAAGGTTGCGAACGCTTCAGCCCGCGCGCCTTGTACTCGGCGTTTGCCGGCAGCGCAAAAACGGCGTCGCACGCATCCTGCAGGATCGTGTTGCGCAGCGCGCGCCGTTGCATCTGGGTGTAGTACCACGTGTATTCGACCGGCTGGTTGAGCTGCTTGCCCACCAGTTCGGCCAGTTCGACATACATGCCGCGCTCGGGGCCTTCGGACTTGCTGAAAGGCAGGTTGTCCGGGTCGGCGCACACACGCAAGGGGTCGGCGCTTGCCGCCGGTGCCACGAGGGCGCCGGCGGCAAGAGCCGCGGCGAAGGCAAACGCCTTCATGTTGCCGCGGATCGTCATGTCAGATCACTCCGTTCATTTCACCGCAAACACGTAGAGCGTGCCACCCTCGGGGCTGGCCGCGACCATCTTCTCGCCCAGCGCACCGAAGAACGCGGGGATCGACAAGGTGCGACCCGACACCACGGCGATGTACTGCTTGCCGTCGAGCTCGTAGGTCATCGGCGCGGCGGTGATGCCCGAGCCGGCGTTGAACTTCCAGAGCGTCTTGCCGGTCTTGGCGTCGAGCGCCTTGAACCAGCCCTTGATGTCGCCGTGGAATACCAGCCCGCCGGCGGTGCTCAGCATGGCGCCGGTGTACGGCAGTTCGTCCTTGTTGAACCAGACTTCCTTGCCCTTCACCGGATCCCAGGCCTTGACGCCGCCGCCATGGCCGCCCGGGCCCATCTTGCCGAGGTCGAAGTTGACGCCTAGGAACATCGTGCCGCGCTTGTACTCGGGATCGATGCCTTCGAGGTCCATGCACAGGTTCATCGTCGGGATGTAGACCAGGCCGGTCTGCTGGTCGTAGCTCATCGGCATCCAGTTCTTGGCGCCGATCAGGTTCGGGCAGATGTTGCTGGCCTTGCGCTTCATGCCGGGGCGCTTGACGTTGCCGGCCGCCTCGATCGGTGCGCCGGTCTTCATGTCGATGCCGGTGGCCCAGTTGACGCCGTCGATGTACTGCTTGGCAGACAGCAGCTTGCCGTTGGCGCGGTCGATCACGTAGAAGAAGCCGTTGCGGTTGGCCTGCATCAGCACCGGCGTCTTCTTGCCGTCGAACGGCAGATCAGCGAACACCAGTTCGTTCACACCGTCGTAGTCCCACGCGTCGTGCGGCGTGGTCTGGTAGTGCCAGGTGATCTTGCCGGTGTCGGCGTTGAGTGCCAGGATCGACGCGGTGTACAGGTTGCTGAACTTGCCGATGTCGGAACTGTCGTTGCCGCGCACCGCTGCCGACCACGGCGCCGGGTTGCTGGTGCCGTAGTAGACGAGGTTGAGCTTCGGATCGTAGGAGCCGATGTGCCAGGCCACGCCGCCGCCGTTCTTGCCGGAATCGCCCTTCCAGGTGTCGGCGCCGGGCTCGGTGCCGGTCGGCACGGTGTAGGTGCGCCAGACTTCCTTGCCGGTGGCCTGGTCGAGCGCGACGATCGAGCCGCGCACGCCGTACTCACCGCCGCCGTAGCCGGTGATGACGAGGTTCTTCACCAGCGTGGGCGGCGAGGTGATGACCGAGCCGCCGGTGTAGTCGATGATCGGCGTCTTCCAGAGCTCCTTGCCGGTCTTCGAGTCGAGGGCGACGATGTTCGCGTCCAGGCGGCCGAGGAAGATCTTGCCGTCGTTGTAGGCCACGCCGCGGTTGTTCACGTCGCAGCAGGCGTACTGGTCGATGCCCTTGGGGATCTCGGGCTGGTACGTCCACTTGATCTCGCCGGTCTTGGCGTTGACCGCGTAAGTGTTCTTCGGGCCGAACGACGAAGTCACGAACAAGGTGTCGCCGACCAGGATCGGCGTCGATTCCTGCGAGCGCAGCGAACCGAGCTGAAGCGCCCATTCGACGTTCAGCTTGCCGACGTTGCCGGTGTTGACCTTCTTCGACGCGCTGTAGCGCGTGTTGCCGGCGTCGCCACCGTACACCGGCCAGTTCTGCGCTTGCGCCGTGGCCGCCAGCCCGAGCGTCAGCCCGAGCGCGACAGGGATCGAAAATCTTTTCATCTGATGTCTCCTATGGTTTTTGGAACAGGTTGCGGTACGGTCCGACCGCGGCGGTGCTCTGGCGACTTCTTTGACGCTGATGCGAATGTTCATCAATTCGCTGACAGGGCTCTGACGTTTCATTGCCACGACGTGAGTTCCATCGTGACGCTGCCACCGACCATGAACCGCGTCGGCGACGGCTCCTTGCGCTCGAGGCGGACGAGCCCCACGCTCGGGCAATACCATTCAAGCGTGGCGAGCGGAATCTCGCGCCACTGGAACAGCGCGTCCACGTAGAGCCGGACTTCGGCCCGGCCCGCGACGCGCAGGCAGCCCTCGAACTTTCCGGCCGGCGTTTCGATCTTCTCGGCCAGCGCCTCGATCCGGTAGTGCATGGGAAACGGCTTGTGCGTGTAGCGCACTTCCAGCGGCACTTCGTTCTTGCGCGCCAGTACGTAGGCGGTGGTCGGCGCCTCCCACTCGGTGCCTACCGCATAGGGCTTTTGCAGCACATAGCGGCGCGGCTTGTCGAGCTGCGGTTCGCGTTCGAGCGGGTTGCGGCTGGCGATGCGATAGATACCGGTGGCGTCGCTGCGCAGCCAGTATTCGATGCCGCTGTCGCTGCGCCGGCGCCACGACACCGCGCCATCGATGGTGTCGGCGCCGCGGTTCGCCAGCACCAGCGTCTCGCGTGCGGTAGCTTCGGCTTCGTCGATCACGGTCGATACCCGATACGTCCAGCGTCGGCCTTCGGCGAGCGGGAACAGCGCATCGTCGCCCGGCGCGGCGCCGCAGGCCGCGAGCAGCCACGTCGATATCGTCAGGAGAGCCGCCGCGCGCATCTCACTTCTCCGGCAGTTGCGGTGAGGGCATGTCGCGGATCTTGATCTCCTGCTCGTCGCTGCCGGGCTTGAGCCAACCCGCGCCGCGCGCGTTGCCGGCCTTGGCCTCGGCCGTGCCCATCTGGCTGATGCCGTCGCGCCCTTTGCGCACGCCCGCGTCGATCTGGCCGTGCAACTCCTTCGTGTACGGCACGCGGTAGGCGCGCGGCTCCAGCTTCTTGACGCCCTCGCGCAACTCGCTGACCCACATGAAGATCGAGCCGGGCGTCTTGCCCGCCGGCTCGTCGACCGCCGCCGCGAGCATCACGAAACGCTCGGGCAGCGCATCGACGCTCGGCACACCCCAGATCTGGTGCACCGCGTCGTTGCCGAAGAAATACAGCCCGGTCACGCCGAGCACCAGCACGCCCTTCAGCCAGCCCGGCCAGCGCGACCACAAAAGGGCCAGCAGGACCAACAGCAGCAGCGCCGCGAACGAGAGAACAAGCGCCAGACCCATGATTCAGAGACGCTCCACCAGGCGCGCTGGCAATGTATTGATCCCGCTCACGCTGCCATCGGCGCGAACCGAAAAGCGCACCATGGTGGCTTCGTCGCCGCGCTTGGCCAACCGATGCTGACCGTTGAAAACGACCTCGGCACGTGGGTTCACCTTCACGACCGACAGCGTCACATCGACGGGTCGGCCGGCCTTCGGATCGCTCGCCTCGACGTCCTTCGATTCGTAGTAGTGCGCGTTGACCACGTACTCGCCCGGCACGACGCCGCGGATCGTCACCACCTCCTGGCGAAACTGGGTCACGATGCGCCTGCCATTGACAACGATCGAGTTGTTCGACGCGCCGCGGTCGTCCCGGTCCAGCACCATCAGCCCGGCCTCGCGGTTGCGGAACCAGACCACCTCGCCGGCCGGGTTGCGCACCCAGGTGTCGATGTCGTTCGGGTCGAAGTCGGGCCACGACAAGGTGATGATGTACTCGGCCTTGGCCGGGACGTCGCCGGCCTTGGACTTCGTCGGGTTCATCGCGAGCAGTGCGACGATGAAACAGAACACGAACGCGATCAACATGTTGAACAGCATGTCGTAGAACGGATCGACTTCCGGTTCGCGGGCATGGCGGCGCTGGCGCATCGCGGCTCACCCTTCGCCGCGCGCGCGAATCGACAGGCCGTGCTGCTGGGCAGCGGCAACGAGTTCGTCGGCGAAGCGATCGAGCCTCGTCAACTGCACGCCGAGCAGGATGTTGCCCACCAACCCGACCATCGTCGTCAGCAGCGCCACGCCCAGGCCGGTGGTCAGGCTTTTGAGCAGGTCCTGCGCCTGCGCCGGGTCGAAGTTCTGGATCTGGCCGATCTCCAACGCCAGGATCGAAAAGCCGATCACCTTGCCGAGCAGCCCCAGCTTGAGTTGAATGGCGTTGACCCACCAGGCGGTGGCGTGCGGGCCGTGGGTGCGCTCCAGCAGCACGTCGAGCGGCGCCGCCTCGTCGATCGGCGCGGCGCCGAGCGCGGCCCAGTAGTCGCTTGCCCAGCCCGGCGCACGCGCCGTCATGGCCTCGCGTTCGCGCGCCAGCTCGCGGGCGCGCATGCCGCTCCACAACGTGGCGACGACGAACACGACGATGATCACGAGCGTGATGCCGGTCGGGTCGGAACGCAGCAACAGCGCCCACACCCCGCGCACGCCGAGCAGCCAGGCGGCGAACACGAACAGGCCCGTCAGCGCCAGCCATTCGAGCCACAGCGGTTCGGTCGGCGCGGACGCCGACCTGAGCGCGTGAGGCCGGGCCTGCAATGGGGCGGACAAATTCAGGCTCATCCGTTTCTCTCCGAACGGTGCTCAAGGGAAGACGTCGCGCATTCTTGACCATCACCATCTGAAATGACCTCGATGTTTGCCCTGTGTCGCGCAATACAACGGTGTTCCGTTTGGGAACAATTCGATCGTCGAACGCGCGCATTCGGGCCCGCGAGGCGGAGGGGGAATTCGGACTGACGGGATGGGTGCGTGAGTAAACTCGTCGCCATGGACCGGACCGAACCCTCGCACCCATCCGCGCGCTACGCCGGCGTGGCGATCGCGCTGCACTGGCTGATCGGCGCCGCGCTGCTCGCGCAGATCGTCTTCGGCTTCCTGATCGACGACATCGCGCCGCGCGGCACGCCGGCACGCGCGGCCACCATCAACCTGCACAAGTCGTTCGGCATCGTGCTGGCGCTGCTGATCGTGGGGCGACTGGTCTGGCGGCTGACGCATCGGCCGCCGGCCTGGCCGATGTCGATGTCGGCCTGGCAGCGCAGCGCTGCGCTGCTCGGCCACCGTGCGCTGTACGCCTGCATGCTCCTGATGCCGTTGTCAGGCTATGTCGCCTCCAACTTCAGCAAGCACGGCGTCAAGTTCTTCGGCTTCGCATGGCGGCCCTGGGGGCCGGATTTGCCGGCCGTGTACGACTTCTTCAACGGCTTGCATGTCATCATGGCGTCCCTGTTTTGTGCGCTCATCGCGGTGCACGTCGTGGCCGCATTCAAGCACCTGCTCGTCGATCGCGACGAGGTCTTCTCCCGCATCTGGCCGAAGCCCTTTCGCTAGGGCCTGTTAACGCTATCGGTCTTCTCACACTTCAGGGTCCAAGCTCCATGTCGATGTCAACCCTTCTTGCCGCCTGCGCCGCGGCGATGATCTTGCCCGCCACTGCCTGGGCCGCTCCCTTCGCCTACGTGCCGAACGAGGGTTCGAGCACGCTGAGCGTGATCGACACCGCCACCGATCAGGTCGTGGCCGACATCCCGGCCGGCACGAAGCCGCGCGGCACGGTGGTCAGCCTCGATGGCCGCACCGCGTACGTGAGCGACCAGCCGAACAACCGCCTGGTCATGATCGATCTGCTGAAGCGCAAGCAGCGTGGCGTGATCGCGTTGGGTGAGTCGCCTGAAGGTGTGGGCATCTCGCCCGACGGCCGCTGGCTGGCCGTCGCGGTGGAAGAAAGCAACGATGTGGCCTTCGTCGACACGCGCACCAACCGCAAGAAATTCGTCGTGAAGGTGGGCGGCAAGAACCCGGAGCACGCTGTGTTCACGCCCAACGGCAAGTACGTTTTCGTCAGCGCCGAGGAAGGCCAGGCGGTGAATGTGATCGACTTCGCGATGCGCAAGGAAGTGGCGCAGATTCCGGTCGGCGACCGGCCGCGCGGCATCGGCTTCTCGCCCGACAGCCGACGCGCCTACGTGGCGACCGAAAACTCGAGCGAGGTCTATGTGATGGACGCGCTCACCTTCAACGTGCTCGCCAAGGTTAAGGCCGGGCTGCGCAGCAACGGCATCACCGCGCACCCGGACGGCAAGCGGGTGTTCATCTCCAACGGTGGAGACGCGAGCGTGTCGGTGCTCGACACCGACAGCAACACGATCGTGGCAACCATCCCGGTCGGCCAGCGGCCGTGGAACATGGCCCTCACGCCCGACGGCAAGAAGCTGTACGTGGCCTGCGGGCGTTCCGGCGCGGTGTCGGTGATCGACACCGAACGCCATCTGAAACTCGCCGACGTGCCCGTGGGCAAGCTGCCCTGGGGCGTGGCGATCCGCTGAGCGCCGGCGCGGTGACTCGGCGGCTGGGAGACCATCGGATGCACCCGCGGTTCGGCACCACGGCACGGTGTACCCTTCGCCCCGCGCCCCTCATGGAGCCCGCATGAAACCGGATTCAGCGTTCGCCGCATTCCAGGCCCAACCGTTCTTCTCGACTCCGATGCAGCGCCTCGCGCTGGCGCGGCAGCGCTATTTCGACGAGGGCACGCGGCCGTCCGGCCTGGTCAGCGAAGGCGTGATCCAGTCGTGGTCGCGCTGTGTGCAGGCGCACCGCGATCCCTCGGAGCGCATCGCGTTCAATCCGGTCACTCCGAGCCGCATTCACTCGGCGCTGGCGCGCAGCCAGCTGATGCTGCGGGCCGCGGCGGACGACCTCGCGCAGCTCGAACACACGCTCGCCGGCACCACCTGCACCGCGATCCTGACCGACCCGCAAGGCGTGGTCGTGCACGCGACGCAGTCGGCCGCCGATCACGGCGAAGTGCTGCTGCCGCTGGCCAAGCGCATCGGCGTCAACATCGCCGAAGAGCACATCGGCACCGGCGCGCCGGGTGTCACGATCCGCACCGGCCAGCCGTGCCTGGTGCTCGGTGGCGAGCACTTCTTCGGCCACATGCACATGCTGCATTGCGCGGCGGCACCGATCCGCGACGTGCACGGCCAGCTTGCCGCGGTGCTCGACATGACCTGCGAAGGCCGGTCGTTCGGCTTCGACGCCGCGGCCGTCGTCGGCCTGTATGCAACGACGATCGAGAACCAGCTGCTGCGCGCGCAATCGACCGAGCATCTGGTGGTGCATCTGCAGACCTCGGCGGCACTGCTCCGCACGCCGATGGAAGGCCTGGCCGGCATCGACGCGAGCGGCCGCATCGCCTGGCTCAACAACGTCGCGGCACGCTTGCTCGGCATCTCGCAGGGCGCGGCCGGGTTGCTGGCCGGCGAGGTCTTCGGCCTCGACGCGAATCACCTCACCGCGCTCACGCGCGAAACCGCCCCTGCGGCGCATCGCTTGCCGAACGGGCTGAACGTCTGGCTGACGGCGCGCTTGCAAGCGCGCGACGGCCTCTCGCGCGCGCTGTTCCAGCTGCCGCACACGCCGACGCAGCCGCTCACCGCGCTGCCATCGCCGGCCGCCACGCTGCGCGACAGCGACCGCGACCTGATCGCGCGCACCGTGGCGGCCTGCGGCGGCAATGTCTCCAAAGCGGCGCGGCAGCTCAGGGTCTCGCGCGGGCTGGTCTATCGGCATCTCAAGAAGGCCTCGCCCGACTGAAGCACCACTGATAATGCCGCGCATGCAAGTGTTTCGCGGCTTTCATCATCCTGGTATCGCGCCGGCCTGCGCGCTCACCATCGGCAACTTCGACGGCGTGCACCGTGGCCACCAGGCGATGCTGGCGCTGTTGCGATCCGAGGCCCAGCACCGCGGTCTGCCGTCGTGCGTGATGACCTTCGAGCCGCACCCGCGCGACTACTTCGCGCTCATCGCGAACAAGCCCGAACTCGCGCCGGCGCGCATCGCCACGCTGCGCGACAAGCTCAGCGAGCTGGAGCGCTGCGGCATCGATCAGACCATCGTGCTGCGCTTCGACCGCGCGCTCGCCAGCCAGTCGCCGCAGGCCTTCGTCGATGATGTGCTGGTGCGCGGCCTGGGCACGCGCTACGTACTCGTCGGCGACGACTTCCGCTTCGGCGCGAAACGCGCCGGCGACTACGCGATGCTCGACGCCGCGGGTCAGCGCGCCGGCTTCGACGTGGCCCGCATGAACAGCTACGAGGTGCGCGGGCTGCGCGTTTCCAGCTCGGCAGTGCGCGAGGCGCTGGAGGCTGGCGACATGGCACAGGCCGCCACGCTGCTCGGCCGGCCGTACAGCATCAGCGGCCACGTGGTGCACGGCCGCAAGCTCGGCCGCAACCTCGGCTTCCGTACCCTGAACCTGCGCTTCTCCCACCCCAAACCCGCTGCGCTCGGCATCTACGCCGTGCAGGTGTACGGCCTGACCGATGCGCCGCTCGACGGCGTCGCCAGCCTCGGCAGGCGCCCCACGGTGGACGATAGCGGCCGTGTGCTGCTGGAGGTCTACTGCCTCGACTGGCCCGCCGCGCTCGGCGCGGAGGGGGGCTACGGTAAACTCGTGCGCGTGGAACTGCTGCACAAACTTCGCGACGAGGCCCGCTACGACGGGCTTGAGGCGCTGACGGCCGCGATCCGGCAGGACACCGCGAATGCGCGCGCCTTCCTCGCGTCGCACGCCGCACAACACCGCCAGACCAGCCGCGACCGAATTATTTGACGGGCCACGCTGGCCTGCCCTGCAAGCGCCGCCCCTGCCGCCTGAGCGGGAGCCCCTCGCGCCCGATGCGCCGCGGAACCGAATTCACCGAGCTCTTGCCATGTCCACCACCGACTACCGTTCGACACTGAACCTGCCCGACACCCCGTTCCCGATGCGCGGCGACCTGCCCAAGCGCGAGCCGGGCTGGGTCAAGGAGTGGGCCGATCAAGGCGTCTACAAGCAGCTGCGCGATGCACGCCACGACAAGCCGCGCTTCGTGCTGCACGACGGCCCGCCGTATGCCAACGGCGTGCTGCACGTCGGCCACGCGGCCAACAAGATCCTGAAGGACATGATCGTCAAGGCGCGCCAGCTCGCCGGCTTCGACGCGCGCTACACGCCGGGCTGGGACTGCCACGGGTTGCCGATCGAGAACCAGATCGAGAAGACCTACGGCCGAACGCTGAGCCGCGCCGAGGTGCAGGCCAAGAGCCGCGCCTACGCTACCGAGCAGATCGCACAGCAGATGGCGGACTTTCAAAGAGTCGGCGTGCTCGGCGATTGGGAGCACCCGTACCTGACGATGGACTTCGGCAACGAGGCGAACGAGATCCGCGCGCTGAAACGGATCATCGAGCGCGGCTTCGTCTACCGTGGCCTCAAACCCGTGTACTGGTGTTTCGATTGCGGCAGTTCGTTGGCCGAGTTCGAGATCGAGTACGCCGACAAGAAATCGCAGACCGTGGACGTGGGCTTTCTCGCCGCCGAGCCCGCCAAGCTCGCAGCTGCGTTCGGCCTGCCGGCGCTGACGAAGGATGCGTTCATCGTCATCTGGACCACGACGGCATGGACGCTCCCTGCGAACCAGGCGCTCAACGTCGGCCCGGAGATCGAGTATTCGCTCGTGGACACCGAACGCGGCCTGCTCGTGCTCGCGAGCGCGCTGGTCGAGAAGTGCCTCGCGCGCTACGACCTGACCGGCACGGTGATCGCCACGACGAAGGGCGCGGCGCTCGCCGACCTGACGTTCCACCACCCGCTCGCGCACGTCGACAAGGGCTATGACCGGCTCTCGCCGGTCTATGTCGCCGACTACGCGACGGCCGACGACGGCACCGGCATCGTCCACTCGTCGCCCGCCTACGGCATCGAGGACTTCAACTCCTGCCGCGCGCACGGGCTGGCGGTCGAGGACATCCTGAACCCGGTGCAGGGCGACGGCCGCTACGAAGCGAGCCTGCCGCTGTTCGGCGGTCTCAACATCTGGAAGGCCGCGCCGCTGGTCGCCGATGCGCTGCGCGATGCCGGCCGCTTGTTCGCCACATCGACGCTGGTGCACAGCTACCCGCACTGCTGGCGCCACAAGACGCCGGTGATCTACCGCGCCGCGGCGCAGTGGTTCGTGCGCATGGACGAAGGCGCGGGCGTGTTGGCGAAGGACGCACCGCCGCAGACGCTGCGCCAGATCGCGCTCGCCGCGATCGAGCAGACCAGCTTCTATCCCGAGAACGGCAAGGCGCGCCTGCACGACATGATCGCGAACCGGCCCGACTGGTGCATCAGCCGCCAGCGCAACTGGGGCGTGCCCCTGCCGTTCTTCCTGCACAAGGACAGCGGCGAGTTGCACCCGGACACGATGGCGCTGATCGACCGCGCGGCGGGCATCGTCGAGCAAGGCGGCGTCGAGGCCTGGTCGCGCCTCACCGTCGAGGAGGTGCTCGGCGCCGAGGCGGCGCAGTACACGAAGAGCAACGACATCCTAGACGTCTGGTTCGACTCCGGCTCGACCTTCTTCCATGTGCTGCGCGGCAGCCACCCCGGCACGACCAGCGGCTTCCTCGACGGCGAGCACGGCCCCGAGGCCGATCTCTACCTCGAAGGCCACGACCAGCACCGCGGCTGGTTCCACTCCTCGCTGCTGA